>NZ_JBIGLT010000007.1:0-553435 GCF_043658315.1 Variovorax sp. VaC1
CGTGCGCACGCGCAGCCTGCGCCCCGCCGCCGCCGACACGCCCCTGACCATGGCGGTCGGCCCGACCGCGGCCCGCGCCGCCATCGAGCGCCCGGGCCAGGAGCCGCTGGTGCTGACCATGCTGAGCCGGCTCGACTACGAAGCCCTCAAGGCCAGCAACCCGGCCTTGAAGCGCGGTGACCGGCGCGTGGGCGTGCTGCTGCGCGACCCGGCCATGGCCGACCAGCTCGCGCTCATCAACGCCGTGCTGCCGCAGAAGCACCGCGTGGGCGTGGTCGCCACGCCCGAGTCCGAACCGCTGGTGCGCGAACTGCAGCGCGCGGCGCAAGGTGCCAACCCCGCGTGGGACCTGCACGTCGAGTACGCGCCCGACGCCCGCTCGCTGGCCGCCGCGCTGCGCGTCGTGGTGCCGCAGAGCGACGCGCTCATGGTGCTGCCCGACCTCATCGGCGACAACCAGGCGGCCACGCTCACGGTGCTGCGCGCCGGCGCCAGCGCGGGCCTGCCGGTGTTCGGCGCGAGCGAAGGCCTGGTGCGCTCGGGCGGCCTGGCCGCCGCGGTGTCGACGCCCTCGCAGCTTGCGCAGCAGGCCCGCCTGCTGGGCCAGAAAGTCGCCAGTGCAAGCAGCGCCGGCAGCAGCAACAACAGCAACGCACCGTGGGTGGAAGCGGCAACGCCGGCCACCGTGCGCGTCAACGCCACCGTGGCACGCGGACTCGGCCTGCGTCTGCCGGAGGAACGGGAACTGACCGAACGGCTCGCGGCGCCGCGATGAGCACCGAACGCCTGCCCGAAGGCTCGGTGCCCACCGGCGCGGCGAACGAACACGCGCCGGCCGATGCGGCACCGGTGCACCACGCTTCGGCGAACACGCTGGTGGTGCGCGGCAACCTGCAGCGCGACCTGTTCCGCCTTGGCGTGGTGCCCTGCGCGGCAGTGGCGCTCGCGCTCACCGGCTGGTTCACGCACAACCGGCTGCAGACGCTCGAAGCCGCCTTCGACGCCGAAGGCCAGGCCGTCGCGCGCCAGGTGGCGGCCATGTCCGACCTGAGCCTGTACGCGGGCGACGTGCCCGCGCTGCAGAACGTGGCCAACGCGGCACTGCGCGGCGGGCAGGTGACGCGCGTCGAGATCAGCAACAGCGCCGGCGTGTACGTCACGGCCGGGCCCAAGACCGCGTCGCTCGCACAGCTGCGCATGTTCACCTCGCCGGTCACGCTGCGCGAGGCTTCGCGTGCCAGCGCCTTCGCGCCCGCCGGGTCGACCGCGGTGGGCGATGCGCCCATCGGGCTGGTGCAGACCTTTCGCGACACCACGGCCTACACGCGCGAGCGCAGCCGCTCGCTGATTGCCGGCATCGGCATCGCGCTGGTCGCGCTGCTGGCGGCGTGGGCGTCGGTGCGCCACATGGCGCGCACCGTGGCGCGGCCGCTGCGGCGCGTGTCGCGCACCGTGGCCGCGCTGGAGGCCGGCCATTTCGAGATGCGCTGCGACGTGGTCGAAGGCGGCACGCGCGGCACGCACGAGCTGGCGGTGCTGGCGCACGACATCGACCGGCTGGCCGAACGCCTGCAGCGCAACCGCCAGATCAGCGAAGAGCGCGTGCGCGAAGCCACCGCCGTGGCCTTGCAGCGCATGGCCGAGGCCGAGCAGGCCGCGCTGTCGCGCGCGCGCTTTCTGGCAGCCGCGAGCCACGACCTGCGCCAACCGCTGCATGCCATGGGCCTGTTCATCGACGGGCTGCTGCCGGGCGCCTCGCCCACGCAACGCCCGGCCGTGATGCGGCTGCAGGAGAGCACCGAGTTCATGGGCGTGCTGCTCGACGACCTGCTCGAAATCTCGCGGCTCGATGCGCAGGTGCTGACGCCGGCAATCACCAAGGTCTCGCTCGCCGCGCTGTTCGACCAGCTCGATGCGCAGCACGCCGCCACCGCCGTCGAAGGGCACATCCGCCTGCGCTGGAGCGACCGCGGCCTGGCGGTGCGCACCGACGCGGCGATGCTGCAGCGCATCGTCGGCAACCTGGTCACCAATGCGCTGCGCCATGCGCCCGATGGCGGCACGGTGCTGGTGGCTGCGCGGCGCAGCCCGGCCGGCGTGCGCATCGAGGTGCGCGACAACGGCGTGGGCATCGCGCCGATCCACCAGGGCCGCATCTTCGAGGAGTTCTACCAGGTGGCCAACACCGAGCGCGACCGGCGCCGCGGCTTCGGGCTGGGGCTGGCGATCTGCGCGCGCATCGCCACGCTGCTGGGCACCCGCATCACCGTGCGCTCCGCGCTGCAGGCCGGCAGCACCTTCGCCTTCACCCTGCCCGCGGCGCGCATCACCGATGCCGTGCCGGCCGAACCGCCGCCGCTCGCGCCCGCGCCCCTGGCCGGCCTGCGCTGCCTGGTGGTGGACGACGACCCGGCCATCCTCGACGGCAGCCGCACGCTGCTGGAGCAATGGGGCTGCCAGGTCGAATGCGTGACCACCGGCCCCGAGGCCATCGCGCGGCTGGGCACCGGCGACATCCACTACGACGCCGTACTGTGCGACCTGCAACTGGCCGGCGATGGCGACGGCGTGGACGTGATCGACGCCGCCAAGCACCTGCAGCCCGACGCGCTCGCGGTGCTGGTGTCGGGCGCCACCGGGCCCGAGGTGCTGCAACGCCTGCGCCACGGCGGCGTGATGCTGCTGACCAAGCCGGTCGCGCCGGCCAAGCTGCGCGCGCTGCTGACGACGCGGCGCCACGCGCACGCGGCCTGAGCCCTGCGGCCTGCCTGTTCAGGCCATCGCTTCGGCCCGCGAGAACTGCCGGCGGTACACCGTCGGCGACACCTTGAACGCCGACAGGAAATGCTTGCGCAGCGATACCGCCGACCCGAAGCCGGCGCCGGTCGCCACCTGCTCGACCGGATGGTCCGTCGTCTCCAGCAGCCGCTGCGCCAGTGCCAGCCGCTGGTTCTGCACCCACTGGCCGACGGTGGTGCCGGTGGATTCGCGAAAGCGCCGCGTGAAGGTGCGGCGGCTCATCAGCGCGCGCCGGGCCAGGTCGTCCAGCGCGTGCGGCACATCGAGGTGCCTGCCGAGCCACTCCAGCAGCGGCGCGAGGCGGTCGCGCTCGCCGGTCGCGGGCATGGGCTGCTGGATGTACTGCGCCTGCCCGCCCTGCCGGTGCGGCGCGACCACCATGCGCCGCGCGGCGCGGTTCGCCGTTTCGGCGCCGTAGCGCACGCGCAGCAGATGCAGGCAGCAATCGATGCCTGCAGCGGTGCCGGCCGACGTGAGCACGTTGCCGTCGTCCACGTACAGCACCTCCGGTTGCAGTTGCACCTTCGGATATTGCTTTGCGAAAGCCGGCGCCAGCTTCCAGTGCGTGGTGGCCGGGCGGCCGTCGAGCAGGCCGGCCTCGGCCAGCACGAAAGCGCCCAGGCACAGCCCCACCACGGTGGCGCCCCGGCGGTGCGCCGCCTGCAGCGCACGAATGAGCGCGGGCGGCGCGGCACTGCCGTCGTCGCGCCAAGAAGGCACCACCACGATCTGCGCACGGCGGATGGCCTCCAGCCCGTGCGTCACGCCGAGCGTGAAGCCTGCGTTGGTCTGCAGCGGCCCCGGCTCGGGCGCGCACACGCGCATGCGAAAGCGCGGCGCGCCGTCTTCGGTGCGGTCTTCGCCGAAGACCATGCAAGGCACGGACAGGTGAAACGGGCTGATGCCGTCGAAGGCTACGACGGCGATGGTTTCGACGGCAGGACGGGTCATGGCCCGATCTTATCGATGAATGGCTTTCGGGCCACTTTCGGGAAAGGACATCAACGCGAAGAATCAGGCCATCCCATCCACACACAAGAAGGAGCATCTTCATGAGCAACACCGCACCGCGCCGCGCCCTCGTCGTGATCGACGTGCAGAACGAATACTTCGAAGGCGGTGGCCTGCCGATCGAATACCCGCCCATCGAAGACACGCTGCCCAACGTGACGCGCGCCATGGACGCCGCACGCGCCGCCGGCACGCCGGTGGTGGTGGTGCGCCACCACGCGCCCAAGGGCGCGCCGGTGTTCCAGGCCGACACGCACAACGGGCAGTTGCATCCCGAGATCGCGAAGCGGCCGCACGACCACCTGATCACCAAGACCTTCCCGAGCGTGTTCACCGGCACCGACTTCGCCGAGTGGATCGCCACGAACAAGATCGACACGCTGAGCGTGGCCGGCTACATGACGCAAAACTGCGATGCCTCTACCGTCTACGAGGCGATGCACCGTGGCCTGAGCGTGGAGTTCCTGGCGGACGCCAGCGGCGCGCTGCCTTACGAGAATGCGGCGGGCAAGGTCACTGCGGAAGAAATCCATCGCGTCTTCAGCGTCGTGTTCCACAGCAATTTCGCGGCGGTGACATCGACTGCTGCCTGGATCGCAGCGATGCAGGAAGGGCAGGTCATTGCGAAGGACAACGTGGTGATGTCCAACCGGCGTGCTCGCGGAGTTTGAGTTTTTCGGGGGCGCGTTGTTCAGGGCGACGCCCACGCCGACGGGGTGCCTTGCTCCGCGAATGTCCCCCGGGGCTTCGCCCCTCCTCCTTTATTTCGCTGCGCAAGGCACCCCGCCAGCGTGAGCGTTGGACAGTGCAGCTGTTGATCGGCGAGTACCAGAGCAGCGTCCACTGTGCACAGGGCATCGGGTGCTCCCCGCAGCGAAATAAAGGAGGAGCGAAGCGGGGGACATTCGCGGAGGGGAGTACCCGATGTCCTGTGCACGCGCCCCGAACAAAGCTCAGGACAAACAGCAAACTTCCTCAGAAGTCCGAACACCCGTTCCGCTTCTCCGTATCCACGCAACTCGAAAGATTGGGCCGAGACCGCACACGCGACCACTCGCGCGCCAACACGTCTCCCCCCTGCGCCGCGCGGTCGCCTTCCAGCGGCCCGGTTGCGTAGCAGATCGGTGCCGGCCCGATGTTGCGGTCGTACAGCCAGGTGCTCGGCAGGTCGCGCAGCACATCGGGGCGCGGCAGGTTCGGCAACCCCGAAACCAGCAGCGTGCCCGGCACCACGTTGACCGCATAGCCTTCCGCCGAGGTGAAGGTGCCGTTGATCGGGTACGCGCCCAGCGGACTCGACGGCACCGCCGGTGAACCGACGACGCCCGCGAAGCCCGCCCCCGTGTCGCCGAGGATCAACCCGCCGATGGTGTAGCTGAACAGCGGGTTCGGATAACCGAACGGCCGGCTCACGCTGCCGATCAGCACCGTGGCCGTTGGCTGCTGCGCATAGATGAAGTGGTTGGCGCCCGCGGGAATGTTCACCGAGCACAGGCCCAGGTACGCGCAGTGGTACAGGTTCGGGTACAGCCCCGAGCCCAGCAGCCCGCCGCGCGTTTCGCCGACCCACGTGTCGGCCCACACGCGCCATGGCGCGCCGCCGATCGAGTACGCACCGAGGTTCTGGAATCGCGAACCCGCCACGAGGTCGGTGCCGTTCGTGCTGCTCACGTTGGTGCCCAGCAGCAGGTCGCCGGTCAGCGTGCGCACGAACACCGTGTCGGCCGCCATCGAGGTGGCCGCCTCGACCTGCGGCGCATTGCTCGCGGCATCGAAGCCGACGACCGAGACCGACCCGAGTTGCACCGTGTCGACATCGACATAGCGGAAGGCCCCCGCCGCGCCACCACCGACCGTGGCCGCGCTGACGTTGTTCGGCGCCTGGTCGAGCAGCACGTTGCCACCGGTCGAGCGCGCCATCAGCGTGGTGGCGGTAATGGGTGCATTGGCGGCCTGCGTGATGTCGCCGCGCGACAGCAACCCGAGCGTCGGCACCGTGACCGCGCCACCCAGGTGGATGTTGCCGCCGCCACCGTTCTCCAGCGTGAGCGCCGAAGACAGCGACAACGGCCCGACCACGTTGATGTCCGCCGCGTGCGCGTTGCTGCCGGCCACGATGGTGGGCGCATTGAGCCGCGTGAACTCGTCCGCCGACACCGCGAAGCCCGTGGCCGCCGTGCCGCCCAGCGTGATGGGGTTCGCCGTGCGGTCCACCGCATTGCCCGTGGCATCCACACCGCCGGGCCGCAGGTCGAGCACGTTGCCCGCGCGCACCGTGCCGCCGATCACCAGTGCATCGACCGCACCGCCATTGCTCGCGCGCAGCACCACGTTGCGGTTGCCGTCGACACGCCCCGTCGGCGCGATGGTGAGGCCCGCGCCGCCCGACTGCGATTCGCCGGCGATGTCGATGTTGCCCACGCCGAGCGTCGTGACCAATGCGTTGTTGGCGATCAGCACGCCGCCCGAGGTGTCGCCGGCCGGGCCGGCCGTTGCCAGTCCGCGAATGGCGATGTTGCCGTCGACGCTGCGCACCAGCGCGTCGTTCAGCTCCACGCTCTGCACGGTCGTCGTGCCGAAGCTGGTCGTCGGCGCGCTGCCGACACCGACGATCTGGATGTCGCCGCTGGTCGTGAGGATCTGGCTCGGTGCCGTGCCGTCGGCAATGCGCACGCCCGCTCCCTGCACGCCGATGCCCGAGATGGCCACGTTGCCCGTGCTGCTCTGGATGTTGACGCCGTTGAACTCGACAGTCGCGCCGGTGGTCGAGAAGGTGGGCGCCTCGCGCTTGCCGGTGATCTGCACGAAGCCGCCGGGGCCCGCGTCGCCCAGCGCCGTGATGCGCGTGTCGATCGTCGTGTTGTTCAGCTGGATGGCGCGGTTGCCCGTGCTGGTGGCGTCGGCATTCATCGTGACGTTGCCCCCGTCGGTCAGGATCTGCCCGCTGTACACGATGCCGTTGCTGAAGCCACCGCCGACGCCCTTGGCGTTGAAGACCACGTCGAGCGGCCCGGTGGTCGACCGGATGACCGTCGGCACGAACGGGCTGCAGGGGAAGCTGGGGCACGGCGGCGGGTTCTGGCCGATGCCGTTGTTGGCATCGAGCCGGAACGTGATCGGCGTGGTGCCGGCGGTGCGCTCGACCACGACGCCGCTGTCGAAGTTGATGTTGCCCGGGCTCGTGCCCGCGGTGCCGGTGGTGATGGTCACGCTGGTGCCCTTGTCGAGCGCCGCGTTGATGTCGCCGTCCTGGATGGTCGAGTTCATCACCGGAACAAAGGGGTTGGTGGGTAACGAACCCGGCCCGTTGCCATGCGCGATGGTGACGTCGAAGGGGTCGATCAGCCAGGTGCCCGCGGTGCCCACCGGCGCCGATGCATCGACGCGCACACCCGACAGGTCGAAGTGCGGCGCCGAGGTTTCGACGGTGCCGCCATTGCCGCCCGCGCTGCCCCCGCGCGCCGCGAGGCTGCCGTAGGCGCGCAGCGTGTCGCCGGCAATCACGCGCACCGAGCCGCCGTCGCCCGTGGCCGAGCTGGCATTGGCGGCCAGGCCTGCCTTGGCGCCGATGGCGATCACGTTGGTGGCCTCGATGTCGATGCTGCCGGCCTTGCCCGCGCCGCTCGCGTCGATGGTGGGAACGGTATAGACGTCGTCGACCAGCACGTTGCGCCCGGTGATCGCGACCGTGCCGCCTGCCCCGGTACTGCTCGATACGTCGAGCATCGCGGTGCTCACCGGCAGCGGCAGGTCGCTGTTGCCGAAACCGCGCGTCACGGACACGTCGCCGCCACGGCCGTCGATGGCGATCCGGCCGCCCTCGGCAAAGATGCCTCCGCTGCCCCCGACGCTGATCGTCACGGCGCTGGGGTCGGCCCCCATCGTCACGACACCCTGGCCATCGACCTGGAAGCTCTTGCCGCCCGCCGTGCCCGCGACCGACACCTGCTGGCCCTTGCCGGCCACGATGCTGCCGCCCGAGATGGCCACCCCGTCGCCCGAGCCGTAGCTCACGCCGTTGCCGTTGTTGGCGACGCTCGCCGCGCGAACGAAGCCGGGGTCGGCGGAAAGATCCTGCAGGTTGCCGCCCGTGCCGTCGATGCCGACGCGCCCGCCCGCCACGATGACCGTGCCGCTCAGCGACACGCCGGTGTTGAGCCCCGTCACCACGGTGGGCGCGCCGCTGCTGTCGTTGGGGGTGATTTCGCTGGCGTAGACCACGGCCGGATCGGTCGCCGTCCAGCTGCGCGAGCTGCCGACTATCGACACGTCGCCCGTGCCCGTGCGCAGCACCGGGCTGCCGCCATCGGTGACGCGCATTTCCACGCCGGCCGCGCCGATGGCGCCCTGCCCCACGATGGCGATGTTGCCGGCACCGGTGGTCAGGCTGCCGCCCGCCATGAGCACGCCGCCCGCGCTCACGTAGTAGTTGGGGTCGCCGCCAGCGGAGTTGCTGGTGCCCTGCCCGCGCAGGCTGATGGCGCCCGTGCCGCCGCAGGTGCCCGATGCCATCGCGCAGGTCGAGAGCTGGCTGTCGGACAGCGTGACGCCCGCCAGCGCGACGTGCGGGCCGCCGTCTGAATCCGCCGTGCCGCCGACCGCATACCCCGCAACCGGATCGCGCTGCCCATAGAAGCGGATGTTGCCGCCGTTGGTGGCGATGTTGGCGCCCGAAAGAACGATCGCGCCACCCGACGTGCCTTTGTCCGCATTGGCGTCGAAGTCCACATGCAGCGCGCCGAAATTCGACTGGATCGACGACCCCGAGAACATCTCGATGTTGCGCTGCGAATCGACCGTCAGCCGCGCGTCGCGGCCTTCGGACTTCACGATGCTGGTGCCGCCCACGAAGATCACGTCGGGCGCGCTGCCTTCGATGGCGCTGGCGCTGTTGCGCAAGGTGACGTCGGTCGAGCGGCCCAGCGTGTAGCCGATGGCGCTGGTGCTCACGCGCGTGTCCGCCGTGTTCTGCGCGTAGCTCGACGGGTCGTAGGCCGGCGTGGTGCTGTCCACGTTGAGCGTGCTGTTGGAATTGGCGACCCAGACGCCGTTGGCGCCCGTGGCGCCGCCTGCCGCGTCGATCTTCGCCTGGTCGCTGATCTCCAGCTGCCGGGCACTCGTGGTGACGGTGCCGCCGGCGCCGCTGCCCGCGCCGCGCGCCTGGACCTGGCCCGAGACGTGCACGAAGTCGGCACTGAACCCGACCGTGCCGCCGGCACCGTTCGCGCCCGTTGCGTTCGCGCTCCACAGGGCATCGGGCGACATGCTCACCGCATTGACGCCCGTCACCTGGATGTTGCCGCCCTGGCTGCCGCCGGCATCGGCGATGCCGGTCAGGCGCACATAGTCGGCCTGCGCCGTGATGCTGCCGCCGGCCACGCCTGCGTCGGTGCCGCTGGCATCCAGCGTTCCGCCGAGCAGCATCTCGTTGGAGCCCACCTTCGACTGGCCCGCGTCGAGCACGATCTCGCCGTTGCGCGTGGACAGCGAACGTGCGCGGACCACGCCGGTCTGGCTCACGACCAGTTGCCGCGCATCGGTGTCCGCCGCCGCGGCCATCAGCACCACGCGGCCGCCATCGGCCGAGACGACGCCCCACTGCTTGTTGCTCTTGTCGGTGCTCCCGACGTTCATGAGCTGTGCCGTTGCCGTCGGGTCGCTGGCCTGCAGGTCGGCGAGCTTGAAGGTGGTCTGCCCGTCCACCGGCACCTTGAAGGTCGTGAGCCCGTCGCCGTCGAAGTCCAGGTTCATCGTGACCTTGCTGGCCGACACCAGGCCCACCGAGCCGCGCGCGACGTTGATGTTGCCCTCGTTGCGCACCGAGCCGCCGAGCAGCGCCACGGTGCCGCCCGGCGAGGCGGTGATCGTCGCACCGGCCTCCAGCTTCACCTGCGCCACGCTGTTCGCGGTGTCGCCCACGAAGATCAGTTGATCGTTCTTGCCGAAGGCCTTGTTCTCCGATCCGGCGGGCATGAAGTTGTCGTCGGTGATCTTCAGGGTCGACGCCACCAGCCCGCCCACGTTCACCGACGCGCCATTGCCGAACACGATGCCGCTCGGGTTGATGAGGAACACGCTGCCGCCCGGCAGGTTCGGGTTGCTCGCAAGGTAGGTCCGCAGCGTGCCGTCGATGCGGGACGCCTGGATGCTCAAGCCATCGCCCACCACCCGGTTGAGCAGCACGGCCGCGGTGCTCGGCTGCGCGATGTTGACCACACCGCCGGGGCCGATGGAAAAGGTCTGCCAGTTGACGATGCCGCGCTGCAGCGGCTGGTTGATGGTCATCACGCCGCCGTTCTGCATGACCGTCACGTTGCCGAGGATGGCGCCCGGGAGCGGAGAAATGACCGGCAGCACCTGGGCCATGGCCGGTGCCAGGCCCGCGCAGATCAACGACAGCGCCAGGGGGCGCAGCGGCAGGAGCTTGTTGCGTTGCTTCATGGTCAGAACGCCTTGACGAGCTGCACGTACAGCCTCGGGTTGCGGCCGCCGCCATCGGTCTGCGCGGCCGGCGTGCCGGCGCGCCAGGCGAGCGTCGCGTTGATCGAGAAATTGCCCGGCCGTGACCAGCTCAGGCCGATGCCATAGCCGCGCAGGCTGTGGCTGTTGACGCCATCGAAGGGCGTGGGGTTGCGCACGATCTTTCCGCACGCCGCGTCGTAGAACAGGAAGGGCGTGAGCTCGTCGTTGACCGACCAGCGCCATTCGACCGTGCCGATCAGGCCCTGGTCGACCAGCAGTTCGCCCGAGGGGTAGGCACGCACGGCGCGCGCGCCGCCGAGCGCGAGTTTTTCCGACGCGTCGAGGTTCTTGCTGGCCCACTGGCCGCCGAGCGAGAGGTACAGCGAATGGCGCGGCACGATGGCCTGCAGGCGCGAGAGCTGGAAGCTGAGTTTGGTGAAGCCGCCCGCGGTGTGGTGGCCCGTGATGCTCTGGTCGAACTCGCGGCTCTCGCCGTCCTTGATCGAGAGGTTGCCGTGGTACAGCGTGCCCGAGCTGGCCCAGTAGCCGCCGCCCAGCAGTTCGTCGCGGCGCTCCCACGTCCAGCCCAGGCTCAGGCCGTTCACGCGCTTCTTCGAGGTGAAGTCGACCGCGCGCAGTTCGTCGGTCAGGTCTTTCACGTCGATGCCCAGGCGCAGGAACAGGTTCTGCTGCCGCTGCCGGATCAGCGGGTAGTTGAGCGAAAAGTCGAGCACGTTGGCGCGGCCGCGTGCATCGAGTTCGGAGAACTGGCCACCGAGTTCATAACTCACGCGCGACAGGCCGATGCCCGCGCGCAGGCCGCTGGTGCCAATCGGCGCCTCGTACGAAACGCGGCCGAACTGCAGCGCATTGCCGTTGGACACCATCAGGCGCATGTCGAGGTTGTCGCCGATGCCGAAGGGGCTGAGCCAGCGCGCCGTGCCGCCTGCGCGGTAGCGCCCCGATTCCTTGGTGCCGTGGTTGTCGGCCTCGGCCGTGAAGGCCCAGCGCGGCGCGGCCGCCACTTCGACCGACAGGTCGGTGGTGCCGGCCTGCGTGCCTTCCTGCAGGCCCGACGACACCTTGACGCCGGGCTGGTCCGACAGCAGCAGCATCGCGCGTTCGTAGTCGGGCGCGCTCACGGCTTCGCCGGGCTGCAGGGGCGCGAGAAAGCCGCGCACGCGCGCCTCGCTGATGGGCGCATCGGGCGCGACCACCACGTCGACCTTGCCGAGCCGGCCTTCGATGACGCTGATCTCGACGATGCCGTCGCGCACGGTCTGCACCGGCACCACGGCTTGCGCGAGGAAGTAGCCGCGCTCCTTGTAGCGGGCGGTGATGGCCTTGGCGAGTTCTTCGAGGTCGCCGAGCGTGACGTTGCGGCCGATGTAGGGCGTGGTGATCGCCTGCAGTTCTTCGTTGCTCAGTGCCTTGACGCCATTGAGGCGCAGGTCGTTGAGCTTGAAGGAGCCGGCTGCCGCTGCAGCGGGTTGCGGCGGTGCGGGCAGGCTCTGCGGCGCGACCGTGCCGGTGGCCTGCGCCAGCGGCCGGTCGCAGGTGCCGCAGGGGTCGGCGGTCGGCAGGAGCGCGGTGGCACCGGCTTCAGCCTCGCCCGCGTGCGTGCGTTGTGCTGCGACGAACAAGGCTGCACCGACCAGTGCGGTGACCGCGAAGGCGATCGGCGTGGGGCGTTGGCGGGCTTGCATGTCAGCTCCCGACCGTGAGACGCCAGTTGCCGATCAGGTTGAACGGCGCCCAGAAGAAGGGATGGGACATCTTGGGGTCCTTCAACACGGCGAGTTGCCCGGCCTGCATGGCCTTCTGGATGTCGCGGCCCTTGGCCAGCTCGCCATAGAGCGTGCTCATCAGCACGGCCGTTGCGTCGTCCGACACCGGCCACAACGACGCGATCAGGCTGGAGCTGCCGGCCGACAGAAAGGAGCGCGTGAAGCCCAGCACCTCGTCGCCCTGCGCGATGCGCCCCAGCCCCGACTCGCAGGCCGACAAGGTCACGAGTGCGGTGCCGTCCATCGGCAGCCCGAGGATCTCGTGCGCCTCCAGGAAGTTCTGCTTGCCGCCCTCGTTGGCCAGCAGGATGCGCGAGTAGAGCGGGTCGACCGCATCGGCCTCCGCATGCGCCGCGACGTGCATCAGCGGCGAGCGCGAGGCCACGTCGCGGAACTGCGTCTTGGTGGCGGCCGCGCCCATGTACACGCTGTTGCGCGGAAAGATCTGCGCGAGCTGCTTCACCTCGGACTCGGCGCCGGGCAGGTCGTACTTGTCTTCGATGCGCGGATTGCCGAAGGCCACCAGCGATGCGTTCACGCGCGGCGTGCGCTGCGCCAGCTGCACGGCGATGCTGATCGAAGGCGCCACCGACACCGGGTGCGTCTCGATCACGTAGCGGCCGTCCAGGCGCAGCGCCTGGAACGGCAGGTAGTGCAGCGGCCCGTGCGGCACGACGATCAGCCGCTGCCCCGGTGCCAGACCGAGCGGCCCGAGCAGCGCGGCGCCCAGCTTGTCGGCGTTGGTGATGGCCGTGCGGCGGCCACGCACGATGGAGTTGCGGAAGGTCTCGACCAGCTCGTTGAGGTCGTCGCGCTTCACCGCCACCGTCTTCTCGGTGATGTCGCCCGCGCTCACGACCCACACCACCAGCCGGTCGGGCAGCGAATGGAACTGCACCACGCGCTCATCGGGCGCCAGCGTGCGTTGCAGCGTGGCGAGGTCGACGGTGTTGGCGGCCTGGTCGTTGATCTTCGCGCGGCCGCGCACCGCATCGAGCAGCGCGCGCGAGCGGCTGTGCTCGCTGACCTCGAAGGCCTGGCGCGCATCGCCCGCGTCGCTGTAGATCGACACGCCGCGCTCGAACACGGTCTGCAGGTCCGAGAACAGGCCCATCTTGAATTCTTCGCTGCGGAACTTGGCGCGCACGTGGTCCACGTCGCCGAGCGCACGGCCCACGGCTTCGGCCGCGGCCTGTTTCTCGCCAAGCGCGAGTTCGCTGCGCGCCACACCGTCCCAGGCCCAGAGGCGGTAGTACTCGGTGTCGACGCCGACCTGCCGCGCGGTGAGCGCGCGATAGGCGTCGCGTGCCTCGGCCGGCTTGTTCTCGGCCAGCAGCAGGCGCGCCCGGGTGCGGTCGAGCTGCGCGGTGAGCGGTGCGTCCTTGGGCGGTGCCATGGTGCCGAGCACTTCGCGCGCCCGCACCGCATCGCCCGATTCGATCAGCGCATTGACCAGCGAGGCCTGCACCAGCGGTGCATAGCGCGGCGAGCTGTTGGCCAGCGCTTCGTCATAGCTGAGCACCGCACCCGAGAAATCGCCGCGCCGCGTGCGCACGTCGCCGATCACCTTCTGCACCGGGCCGACGACCAGCTTGGGGTCGCGTGCCGGATGCTTGAGCGCTTCGCGGGCGAACTCTTCCGCTTTCTCGAGCTGGCCCGAGTAGCTGTAGACGATGGCGAGGTCGCGATTGGCCATCGCCATCAGGTTCGGATCGTTGGTGGCGTTGGCCAGGTGCAGCGCCTTGCTGGCGGCGCGCACGCTCTGGCGAAACTCGCCGGCCTCGGCCAGTGCGACGGCCTGGCTGCAGTACTGGTAGCCCGAGAGCTTGACCGTGTCCTGCCCATAGAGCACGGCGCCCTCGCTGGTCAGTGCCAGCAAGGTGTCGGTGTCGGCCAGCCGCGCCTGCTCCATGCGGTCGGCGGCGGCCTCGGCGCTCGTCCCCTGCTGCGGCTGTGCCATTGCCGAAGGGCCGAAGCCCAGGAGAAGAATGCCTGCAAGACCGAGAGCTCTTGCGACCCCCGCACGATCACGCGCAGGGCGTTCCCATCCCCATCTCGATAACCACGCCATTGGACCCCCGCGCGCGGCCCGTGCGCCCGCCGGAAGCGGGCGGCCGGCGCGTCGAAAGTGCGCGCCGTTCAGGCCTCGTGGGGAAAGTCTAGGAGCGGGCTCTGGCCGCGCCTATTCGCAATACGGTCTAGCGCAAAAGGACTACCGGGTTCCGGTGGAGCCCTTGCGCCCGTGCTTACGCCGGCACCGCATCGATGTTGGCGCGGTCCCAGTGGCGGTGCTTTGCGATCGCTGCGATGAAGTCGTGCGCGATCTGCGTTGCCGCGGTTGCATCGCCCAGGTTGGTCACCGGCGTGGCCGCGACGACGACGCCCGCGGGCGCATCGGAATCCGCCACGATGCCCAGCGTGGACAACAACTGCACGCCCTCGCCCACCGTGCAGATCGCCTTGCAGTGCTTGTAGGCCTCCAGCACGAAGTGCACTGCGTCGCCGATGGCCGCGAGCGCGGCGGCGCTGTCGCTGCCGGCCGGCACCAGCACCGCGTCGAACATCACCGAGGGTGTGTTGGCAAAGGTCATGTCGACATCGATCTGCCGCCTGGACGCGCTGGCCACAGTGCCGAGCCTGGGGCCCACCACCTTGCATTGCGCGCCCGCCTGTTCGAGCGCATCGCGAATCGGCTTGAGCGAGGCCGAGTCGACGCCATCGGCCACGAGGATCGCGATCTTGCGCGTGCGGATGGAGCCGTCGCCGGTGTCGGCCATGCTCAGCGCCGGCGACTCGTCGATCGGCAGCGCGATGCGATGGTCGCGAAAGCCCGCGCGGCCAGCTGCTGCCTTGGCATCGGGCTCGCCGATGCCGAGCGGCTCGGCCACGCGGCGCGCGAGCTTCTCGTCGACGTGCGCGAGGTTGTCGACCATGCGCTGGCGAATGGCCGGCACTTCGAGCTTCGACAACTCGAAGCGGAAGGCGGCGACGATGTGTTCCTTCTCCGCAGCGCTCTGGCTGTTGAAGAACAGGCGCGCCTGCGTGAAGTGATCGTCGAAGGACGGGCTGCGCCTGCGCACCTTCGGCGGATCGATCTCTTCGGGGAACGACTGGAAGCCGTTGCTGCCGCCATCGACACGGAACTCGGCGCCGCCGCTGCCCAGCGTGTTGGGCTCGTAAGCCACCTGGCCGCGCGCGATGGTCTGGCGGTGCATGCCGTCGCGCTGCATGTTGTGGAACGGGCACACGGCCTTGTTGATCGGCAACTCATGAAAGTTGGCGCCGCCCAGGCGCGAGATCTGCGTGTCGGTGTACGAGAACAGGCGCCCCTGCAGCAGCGGGTCGTTGCTGAAGTCGATGCCGGGCACCACGTGGCCCGGATGAAAGGCCACCTGCTCGGTCTCGGCGAAGAAGTTGTCGGGGTTGCGGTTGAGCACCAGCTTGCCGATCTTCTGCACGGGCACCATTTCTTCGGGAATGAGCTTGGTGGGGTCGAGCAGGTCGAAGCCGAGCGAATGCTCCTTGTCTTGCGGAATGATCTGCACGCCCAGCTCCCACTCGGGAAAGTCGCCGTTCTCGATGGCTTCCCACAGGTCGCGGCGATGAAAGTCGGCGTCCTTGCCGGCGATCTTCTGTGCTTCGTCCCACAGCAGGCCGTGGACGCCGAGCCTGGGCTTCCAGTGGAACTTCACGAAGTGGCTCTCGCCGCGGCTGTTGATGAAGCGGAAGGTATGGACACCAAAGCCTTCCATCATGCGAAGGCTGCGCGGAATGGCGCGGTCGCTCATGGCCCACATCAGCATGTGGGTGCTCTCGGGCATGAGCGAGGCGAAGTCCCAGAAGGTGTCGTGCGCGCTCGCGGCCTGCGGCATCTCGTGGTGCGGCTCGGGCTTGACGGCGTGGATGAGGTCGGGGAACTTCATCGCGTCCTGGATGAAGAACACCGGGATGTTGTTGCCCACGAGGTCGTAGTTGCCTTCGCGGGTGTAGAACTTGACGGCGAAGCCGCGCACGTCGCGCACCGTGTCGGCCGACCCGCGCGAGCCGGCCACGGTCGAGAAGCGCACGAAAACGGGCGTCTTCGCGTCCGGGTCCTGAAGAAAGTCGGCGCAGGTGAACTGCGACATCGACTTGTAGACCTGGAAGTAGCCATGCGCCGCCGAGCCGCGCGCATGCACGGCGCGCTCGGGAATGCGCTCGTGGTCGAAGTGCGTGATCTTCTCGCGCAGGATGAAGTCTTCGAGCAGCGTGGGCCCGCGCACGCCGGCCTTCAGCGAGTTGTGGTTGTCCGGGATCTGCAGGCCCTGGTTGGTGGTCAGGGTCGGCGGATGCTCGACGGTGAAGCCTTCGAGCTGCTGCTGCTTGGCGTTGCTGCCGTCGCCCGCCTTGGTGCCGGCGCGGCGGCCTGCGGCGGCCTTGTTCTGTGGCGTCATCGTGGACCTGGAATCTTTCATGGGGTGGGCACTCAGCCCGCTTCGTTGCCGTCGAGGAACAGGTCGAGCACGTTCACCAGCGCGATCAGGCAGATGCACCCCGCGACGGCGGCAACGGCCCAGACGAGGATCTCGTCGCCCCATGCGGTGGTGAGCGAGTCGAAAAGCGATGAAATCTCCATGGTTCCCTCCTAGGAAGCAGACAGACGGGCAGGCAAGCAGGCAGATGGGCTGTCGCGGGTGTCGCGATGTCTCGGGTTTCGCTCGCGGGTGCAGGGTGGGTGCAAGGCTGCAAGCGAAATGCAAGGTTATGTTTCGCGCGGGCCGCCATCCGTAGTGGCCGCCCTCCCCCCTGCGTGGGAGAACAAGCGGGCGCGCGGTAGGAACGCGCCGACAGCGCATCGCGACGGCCTACGCGGCTTCGGGCATCCTGGCCGCGCCGGTGGCACCGGGCACGCGCATAGCATGGGCCGCAAGATGGCACCCATCGTGCTTGCTGTCTTCACCGTGTCTCGCGCACCGGGCGCAATCACCCGGACCACCCCAGGGAACAAAGAAAGAAAGAACGCAATGCAGATCAGGATCGGCTTCGATATCGAGCTCGGCGTCACCGCCCCCACAGCGTTGATCTACATGCTGCAGGTGCATCCCTCGCGCACCGCCGACCTGCAGGGCGGCGAGCACATCACCATCAGCCCGCCGCTGGTGACCGACCACTACAAGGACGCCTTCGACAACCAGTGCGCCCGCGTGCACGTGCCCGCGGGCGTGAGCAGCGTGCGGCTGCGCAACCATGCGGTGGTGTACGACACCGGCTGGCCCGACCCGGTGGACCTGGGCGCCATCGAGCACGCGGCGGCCGACCTGCCGGCATCGACCCTGCCCTTCGTGCTGCCCAGCCGCTATTGCGAGGTCGACAGCGAGCTGCTGCAGTTCGCCTGGGCCAATTTCTCGAACGTCACGCCGGGCTGGCCGCGCGTGCAGGCGATCTGCGACTTCGTGCACCGGCACCTGCGCTTCGACTACCAGAAGGCGCGCGCCACGCGCACGGCACTCGAAGGCTTTCGCGAGGGCACGGGCGTGTGCCGCGACTTCGCGCACCTGGCGATCACGCTGTGCCGCTGCATGAACATCCCGGCGCGCTACGTGACCGGCTACCTCGGCGACATCGGCATTCCGCCGGTGCGCTATCCGATGGACTTCAGCGCGTGGTTCGAGGTGTACCTGGGCAACCGCTGGCACACCTTCGATGCGCGCCACAACACGCCACGCATCGGCCGCGTGGTGCTGGCGCGCGGCCGCGACGCGGCCGACGTGCCGATCACGATGGTGTTCGGTGCGAACACGCTGCAGCGTTTCGATGTGACGACGGAAGAAGTGCTGCAGTAGCGGGAGTTTCTCCTTCCCCCGCTGGGGGAAGGCTGGGATGGGGGCAGGCCTTCGATCAGGCGCCGCGCTTTTTTGTGGAGGCCGTCGTGCCCCCACCCAAACCCTCCCCCAGTGGGGGAGGGAGCCATACGGGCGCTCTGTTTGTTGCGTTGCAGCGGCCCGGCTTCAAGCCGCGCCAGCCACCGGCCCCAGCTCGCGCTCGCTCGGATGCGCGAAGTAGAACCACTCGGCCCCCGGCAGCGCCATCGCGTTCGGGAACACGATGAAGCCGTCGTCGGGCGCGTTCAGCATCGTGCCGTCGTGGCGCATGCCGATGGGTTCGCCGCGCAGCACTTCGTCGAAGGTGGCCCAGTCGCGCACGAAGCTGTCGTCTTCATGCAGCCGGTCGGTCACGCTGGCCAGGCGCAGCAGCTTGGGCGGCTGGGCCGGCGCGCCCGCCAGGCCCGGTGGCAGCGGGGCCATGCCGAGCAGCGCGAGCGTGCGGCGGATGGCACGCCACGCGACTTCGGGCGCCTCGGGGTCCTGGTGCTGGCCGCATTCGAGCGTGACGCCGTAGCCGCCGCAGCTGCGGATGTATTCGTTGGTGCCGCGGCCGAAGTCGATCGCCGCCTCGTCGGCCGGCGCACCGCCCGCGCGCTGCGCGAGGCCGGCCGCGTAGATGTCGAGCCAGCCTTCCACCACGATGGGCGTGCCGATGTGCAGCGCGAGCTGGCCTTCTTCGTACGAACGGGCAAAGGGCTCCAGCGTGCCGGTGTTGTCGCGCGGGCCGATCATCGCGAAGGCCTCGCCCTCGCTCTGGAAGGAGTGCAGGTCGAGCAGCACTTCGTGGCGCGCGATCACCGGGGCCAGGCGGTTGGTGACGCGGGCTTCGTAGTCGGCGGGTTCGTCGCTCGGGCGAAACAGGCGATTGAGGTTGCGTTCGCCCTCGCGCTGCAGGCGCCTGCGTGCAAGCGGGTTGGCGATGGGCACCAACGTCAGTTCGCCGCGTTGCAGTTGCAGCGTGCCGGCGTCGAATTCGGCCAGGATGCGCGCGATGCCTTCGGTGCCGCAGGTTTCGTCGCCGTGTACGCCGCCGATCACGAGCAGGCGCGGGCCGGGGTTCAGCGAGGCGAAGGTGTGGATGCGCAGGCTGTCGGTGGCCGCGCCGGCAAAAGGATCGGAGGACATGCGGGGATTATTGCGGAGCCCTCTCCCTGCGCGCAAAGACGCCATTGGCCTGGCAGCGGGCAAAAAGGGATGGGCTGCAACGAAGGCCTCTTGTCAGGAACAGGTGCACGCGCCCCGCCTCAGGCAGCGCCCGAACCTAGGCGCTGATGCCGGCCAGCTGCTTGCGCATGTCGGCGATCACGGCGCCGTAGTCCTTGGCATTGAAGATCGCGCTGCCCGCCACGAAGGTGTCGGCGCCGGCCGAGGCCACGCGCGCGATGTTGTCTGCCTTGATGCCGCCATCGACTTCGAGGCGGATGTCGCGCCCGCTCTGCTCGATGCGCTTGCGCGCGAGTTCGATCTTGCGCAGGGCCGAGTCGATGAAGCTCTGGCCGCCGAAGCCGGGGTTGACGCTCATGATGAGGATCAGGTCGATGTCGTCGATGGCCCAGTCCAGCGCCTCGAGCCCGAGGCCGGGGTTGAACACCAGCCCGGCCTTGCAGCCGGCGTGCTTGATGGCCTGGATGCTGCGGTGCGTGTGCGGCGATGCGTCGGGGTGGAAGCTGATGTAGTCAGCGCCTGCTTGCGCGAACGAGGCCGCCAATGCGTCGACTGGCTGGATCATCAGGTGCACGTCGACCGGCACCGGCGTGCCGTCCGCCTTCTTGGCGTAGGGCTTGAGTGCCTGGCAGATCATCGGCCCGAAGGTCAGGTTCGGCACGTAATGGTTGTCCATCACGTCGAAGTGGATCCAGTCAGCACCGGCCGCGATCACGTCGGTCAGTTCTTGGCCGAGGTGCGCGAAGTCGGCGGACAGGATGGAAGGCGCAATGCGGAACGGGGTGCTCATGCCCCCGATTGTCGCTTCAGCCCCTGGCCGTTGTCCTTGGAGGCTTGCATACTTCCCGATACATTTGGCCTGCCGCAGGCGCGCGGGTACAACAAATGGGGGGTCCTATGGACGAGGGCTGGTGGTACGCAGAGGGCGAAGACAGGCAGGGTCCGCTGTCGGTCGCGCAGATCCATGAGCGCATCCGCACGGGAGCCATCGGCGCACAGACGCTGGTGTGGCGTCCGGGGCGGCTGGCCTGGAAGCCCCTGCACCAGGTCGAGGAACTGGTGCTGCCCGGCATGCGCATGGAGCCCGTGCTGCTGCCGGAATTCGAATCCACCGCCATGCGCGAGACGCCGCCCCTGCCCGAGCCATCGGCTTCCGCCCCGACACCCGCGCCGCAGTTCGCGCGTGCGGACGCAGAGCCGGAGCCATGGCTGTCGGACGGCCCCGTGGAGGCGCCGACACCGCGAATGCGCGCCCCCGGCCTGCCGCCGGCCGGCCCGTGGCGGCGCTTTTTCGCGCGCATCTTCGACGTCTGGACGCTGTGCGTGCCCGCCGGCTTTTTCCTGGGCGCGGTCGTCGGCCGCATCTGGCCGGCGTTCGGCTTGTGGATGGAGAACCCTTCGTCCACACCCGCGCTGGGGCTCATCATCGTGCCGGTGGCGCTGTTCTTCGAGGCCATCGTCTTCGGCCTGTTCGGCACCACGCTGGGCAAGCTGCTGTTCGGCATCCGCGTCACGCTGCACGACGGCGGGCGGCCGACCTTCGTGCAGTACCTGGGGCGCGTGGCGTGGGTCTACCTGTCCGGCCTCGGGCTGGGCATTCCCTTCGTCACGCTGATCACCATGGGCCGCCAGTTCTTCGAGGTGAAGGAGGGCCGCCCGGCCTCCTACGACCAGAAGCGCTACCTCGTGCACGCGACGGGAACCGGCGCGCTGCGCACGGGCATCGCCACGACCGCGCTGGTGGGCCTGGTGGCCGGGGTGGTCTTCATCCATCACCGCGAGACGGAAAGAAACATCCGCTACTACGCCGGCTTTGCATGGACGAACCCTGTCACGAAGCTGCGCGCGGACATCCCGCGCGGCTGGCAATACCGCGAGCAATCCAACACTTCGGGGGACGTGGTTCATACCTTCGTGTCCGACAGCGTGGTCGCGGTCTTCGCCGTGGAAAGCGGCCTGGACCACGTGAGCCTCGACGAGTACCAGCGGGTGTGGGTGCACGCGGTGCGGGCGGCGATGGAACTGGACTCGCGCGCCCGCCCGATCAGCGTCAAGGGGCGCTTCGGCCTGCAGATGAAGGGCGCCATGACCTCCGATGCCTCGCGGCACGTCGATGCCACGCTGCTCAAAAGCGGCGGCCAGGTCTGGCGGATGGTGGTGGTGGGCACGTCGGACCGCGACCCGGACACGGCCGCCACCGCGGCGTTGCGCGACCAGTTGTTCCAGACCGTTCCGACCGCCGCCCCCGAGGCTACGCCGAAGGGCGAAACCATCTGAACCCCGTAGGGGTACCGGGGCCTGCAGTTACCATCGCGCCCATGTCACACAGCCCCTTCAGCGTACAAGTCGAACCACGCTACCTGGCCGACCAGTCCTCCCCCAAGGACAACATCTATACCTTTTCGTACACGATCACCGTCACGAACACGGGTTCGGTGGCCGCGCAGCTCATCGCCCGCCACTGGCTCATCAACGACGCCTCGGGCCACCCGCAGGAGGTCAAGGGCCTCGGCGTGATCGGCCAGCAGCCGCTGCTGGCGCCCGGCGAATCCTTCCGCTACACCAGCGGCTGCCGCCTGCAGGCCGCGAGCGGCACGATGCACGGCAGCTTCTTCGTGGTGACGGAAGAAGGCGAACGCTTCGACGTGCCGGTGCCCATGTTCGTGCTCGAAGCCGACATCGGCGGCACCCCGGTTTCACGCGTCCTTCACTAGGTACTCCCCCAGGCTGCGCGCACTTTTTGTCGCTTCTCCTTCCCCCTCGCCGGGGGCAACACCAGCGGCCCGGCAAAGCCGGTTCCGCGGTGTTCCCCGCAATGGAGCCCTACTTTCATGGCTGCTGCATCTCGCGACTTGCAGGGGCTGCTTGCCGGCCTCGACCCCACGGCCGATGTGGCGCAACGCCACATCTGGCTCATCAATCTCTTCGACTGGCTGCGCGGTGACCGCGCCTCGCCGCAGGCGGCCACGGGCCGCGTGCAGCTGCTGCTCGATGCCATCGAAGCGCGGCCCGAGCTGCGCGAACGCCTGCGCGCGTGGTGGCGCGCGTTCACGCAGACGGTCGACCTGACGACGCTGCTGGCCGACTACGGCTTCGCGCCGCGCACCGCCTTCGCCAGCGAGCTGGGCGAACGGCTGCGCCGCAAGATCCTGCCCGGCACGCCCGAGACCACCGATGCGTCGGACCTGTTCCGCATGGTGCTGCCGGGCGTGTTCGATGCGGGCTGGATCGCGCTGCTCGACGAAACCCAGCTCGGGCGCATCGGCGCGCTGCTGGCCGATGCCGCGCTCGATGCAGACGGCGCGCCCCGCTGGCGCCACACCGTGATGGACGCCGTCACCTACTGCGCCAGCCAGGTGGTCGCGGCGGGCTTCTCGCCCGAGCTGCGGCTGCGCATGAGCACCGAGCAGGCCGCGTCGCGCCCCTTCCATGCCTTGATGGCCGACCTCGACGCGCTGCGCGAACAGATGTTCGGACAGCCGCCCGGCGAAGAAAGCGAAGAAGCACTGCAGGCCGCCTTCGTGGCGTTCCGCGACCGGCTCGACGCCTGCCGCGCCGGCGCCTCCTCGGTCTACACGCACCTCGAAGACAACGGCATCTCGGTCGGCCTCGTGTTCCGGCTGCGCCAGCTGCGCGAGCGCGTGCTGCGCATCCGCGAACTGCTCGACTGCCTGATGTCGCCCAACCCCGCGCCCAGCGTGGCGCGGCTGATGGGCCGGCTGGTGCTGGCGGGCGGCGAGCGCAACAGCATCCGCGCGCTGATCGCGTCGAACTCGTCGATGCTCGCGGCCAAGGTGACCGAGCGCAGCGCCGAGACCGGCGAGCACTACATCACCCGCGACCGCGCCAGCTACGCGCAGATGGTGAAGAAGGCCGCCGGTGGCGGCGCGCTCACCGCCATCACGGTGCTGCTGAAGTTCAGCATCTATGCGCTGGGCCTGTCGGCCTTCTGGGCGGGCCTGAGCTCGGGCCTGATGTATGCGGCGAGCTTCGTCGCGATCCAGTTGTTGCACCTGACGCTGGCCACCAAGCAGCCCGCGATGACGGCGCCTGCGCTGGCGGCGCGGCTGCGCGACATCAAGTCGGATGCCGCCGTCGACGACTTCGTCGACGAGGTGGCCAACCTCGTGCGCTCGCAGGTGGCGGCCGTGCTGGGCAATGTGCTGGTGGTGGTGCCGGCCATGCTCGCGCTGGCGCTCTTGGTGCAATACGCCCTGGGCCGGCCGCTCCTCGACGCGGCGCATGCCGCGGCCACGCTGCATTCGCTGTCGCTGGCCGGGCCGACCGCGCTTTATGCGGCAATCACCGGCATCCTGCTGTTTTCGGCCAGCATCATCGCCGGATGGACAGAAAACGCCTTTGTCCTGCATCGCATGGACTCCGCCATGCGTTACAACCCACGCATCGGTGCTTTTCTGGGCGCCGCACGGGCCCGCCGCTGGGCCACCTTCATGCGCACACACATCTCAGGCTTTGCCTCCAACATCTCGCTCGGCCTCATGCTCGGCCTGCTGCCCGCGTTCGCGGGTTTCTTCGGGCTCGGGCTGGACGTGCGCCATGTGACGCTCTCGGCCGGGCAGATCGCCGCGGCCGCCGCGTCCACGGGGCTGTCGGTGTTGCAGCAGCCTGCGCTGTGGTGGGCGGTGGCGGCGATTCCGGTCATCGGTGCGCTCAATGTGAGCGTGAGTTTCTATTTCGCCTTCCGGCTGGCGCTGCGCGCGCACAGCGTGAGCCTGGGAGACCGCGCACGCATCCGCAGTGCGATCTGGGCCCGCTGGCGCAGCCGGCCCATCAGCTTCTTCCTACCTGCATGAATTTGACGAGCTTCATCAACGATCTGCTGGGTTTCTGGTCCGAGTGGGTGCGCCCCTCGGCCGGCCTGCCCACCGTGCTGTGGTCCCTGTTGCTGGCCGCGGCCGCGGTCTCGGGCCACCTGGTGCGCCGCTACCTGGGGCTGCCCAAGGTGATCGGCTATTCGCTGGTGGGCGCGGTGGTGGGCTTTGCAGGCTTCGAGGGCGCGATCTGGCCGCTGCGCGGCATCAGCCTCTTCTTGCTGGAGCTGGGTGTGGCCATCGTGCTGTTCGAGGCCGGCGGGCGGCTGCCGCTGCGCTGGTTCCGCCACAACCCGATGGTGCTGGTGCAGAGCCTGCTCGAAGCCACGCTCACCTACTTCGGCGTGTTCTGGGTGCTGATGCTGCTGGGCCTGCCCGAGCCGGTGGCCAACCCGATCGCGCTGATGGCCATCGTCGCTTCGCCAGCCGTGCTGAGCCGCGTGATCATCGACACCCGCGCCGCCGGCCCGGTGACCGAGCGCGCGATGACGCTGGCCACGCTCAACACCTTCTATGCACTGGCGCTCGGCTATGCGCAGGCCGGCCTGATCGAACGCGCGCCGCAGACGCTGCTGCAAAAGCTCTACCCGGTGGCGGTGGTGCTGGGGCTGTCGTTCGTGGTCGGCGCGATCATGGCGCTGGCCCTGCGCTCGGCGCTGCGGGTGATGAGCCCGACAAGTGAGAACACGTCGATCCTGCTGCTCGCGCTCATCGCCGCGGGCGCCGCGCTCACGGCGCACGTCGGCGGCTCGGCGCCGCTGGCGGCGCTGATCGGCGGCGTGCTGCTGAAAACGCTCAACCCCAAGCCCTGGGCCTGGCAACGGCAGCTGGGCACGGCGGCATCGCTGCTGACCATGCTGATGTTCGTGCTGGTGTCCATCGTGGCGGCGCAGGCCGACTGGACATTGCCCGTGGCCAGCGTGGTGCTCGCCGTGATCGGCGTGCGCCTGGTCACCAAGATCGCCGGCGTGGCCATTGCCAACCCGGGCAGCGGCGCCAGCTGGAAGCAGGCCTTCTGGGTCGGCTGCGCGATGTCGCCGCTGTCGTCGATCGCCTTGCTGATCGCCTCGAACTTCGCCAGCGCCTCGCCCCTGCTCGGCACCATGATCACGCAGGTCGCCCTGCCTTCGATTCTCTTGATGGAGGTGGTGGGCGCGGTGCTTGCCACCGTCGCCATTCATGCGGTGGGCGAAAGCTCGGTGCCCTGGGCACCCCAGGCCTTCAGCACCACGGAGGACACGCAGCGATGAGCACCACCACCACGGTCAACCCCATCGACCCGGACAGCGACGACGTGCGCTCGGCGCCGCTGGCGGCCGATCCCGCGAGCCGCGCTGTCAAGCTGGAGCCGTTCAACAAGTCGGAAGCGCTGTCGCTCGGCGTCGAGCTGGAACTGCAGCTCGTCAACACGCACGACTACGACCTCGCGCCGTATGCCGAAGACATGCTGCGGCTGATGGCGCAGACGCCGCTGCCCGGCAGCGTGGTGCCCGAGATGACCTCGAGCATGATCGAGATCTCGACCGACATCTGCCACTCGGCGCAGGACGTGATCACGCAGTTGTCGCCCATTCGCGAGGCGCTGATCCGCAATGCCGACAAGCTCAACATCGCGGTGGTCGGTGGCGGCACGCATGCCTTCCAGCAGTGGCACGAACGCCGCATCTACGACAAGCCGCGCTTTCGCGAACTGTCGGAGCTGTACGGCTACCTGAGCAAGCAGTTCACCATCTTCGGCCAGCACGTGCACATCGGCTGCCCCGATGCCGATGCGGCCTTGCTGATGCTGCACCGCATGTCGCGCTACATCCCGCACTTCATTGCGCTGTCGGCGTCTTCGCCCTTCGTGCAGGGGCAGGACACGCAGTTCGACTCGGCCCGGCTCAACTCGGTGTTCGCGTTTCCGCTGTCGGGCCGCGCGCCCTTCACGCTGAGCTGGAAGGAATTCGAGGCGTACTTCGAGCGCATGACCCGTACCGGCGTCGTGCGCAGCATGAAGGACTTCTACTGGGACATCCGCCCCAAGCCCGAGTTCGGCACCATCGAGATCCGCGTGTTCGACACCCCGCTCACCGTCGAGCGCGCCGCCGCGCTCGCAGGCTACGTGCAATCGCTGGCCGCCTGGTTCCTGCAGGAGCAGCCCTTCGAGCCGACCGAAGACGACTACCTCGTCTACACCTACAACCGTTTTCAGGCCTGCCGCTTCGGCCTCGACGCGGTGTATGTCGACCCGGCCACCGGCCAGCACATGCCGCTGCGCGACCACATCCTGATGACGATGACCCAGCTCGAATGGCACAGCGAGGCGCTCAACGCCACGCAGGCGCTGGGCGAGCTGCGCACCAGCGTCGAGGCCAACCGCAACGATGCGCGCTGGCTGCGAGAGAAGCAGGGGAAAGAGCGGCTGCTGGCCGAGGTGGTGCGGCAGGCGGCGTTGAGGTTTCGCGGCGCGGCCTGAGGCGCCACAAGGCCACCGACAAGCAAGGCCGCGCCTGTCCTAGGGCCGGTCAGGCTTCGTCGTCGAGGAACGGTACAGCCACGGCACGGCACCGCGGCAACATCGCCGGGAGCTCGCTTCGAACGAATGCAAGTGCAGCCTCTTCGTCTTCACAGTCGAAGAGGAGGTGATCGATCTGATAGCCGAACGACACAGCAGGTTCGGACAAATCCTCGCCCATGCAGAACCGTGCAGCCCAGCTTGCGAACGCCAGCGCCGAAGCCGTCGAGTCGAGCCCGGTTTCGATCGCGCGGACGCAGAACTGCTGGAGATAGCTCATCGGCGTCGGGCGCGGCGGAAAATCATGTTGTGCCCACTTCAGACACTGCTCGGGCCCGTAGGTCACAAGATCGAAAAGCTCCTGCCGGAACTCATCGGTTCGCGCAATGGCGACACCGGCCCACTCGACAAGCGCCTCTGAAGACCGAAGACCCGAAGCCCACAGGCCAAGCATGTTTTCAATGGATCGCATCAAAGAAGTCCTGATTCGGGCATGGGAGGTTTGTAGCAGTGCCCCACCCCTTATGCTCCCACCCCATGGGTGAATTTGACCTGATCACACGCTACTTCAAGCGCCCCGCCACGCGCTCCCCGCTCGGCGTGGGCGACGACTGCGCCTTGCTCGCGCCGGCCGCGGGCATGCAGCTCGCGGTTTCTTCCGACATGCTGGTCGAGGGCCGGCACTTTCTCTCGACCGTCGATCCGGTGCGCCTCGGCCACAAGGCGCTGGCGGTGAACCTCAGCGACCTCGCGGCCTGCGGCGCGAAGCCGCTGGCCTTTACGCTCGCGCTGGCGTTGCCGGGCGTGGACGAAGGCTGGCTCGAAGGCTTCTCGCGCGGCCTCTTCGCGCTGGCCGATACGCATGGCTGCGAACTGGTGGGCGGCGACACCACGCGCGGGCCGCTCAACATCTGCATCACGGTGTTCGGCGAAGTGCCGGCCGGCGCGGCGCTGCTGCGTTCAGGCGCACGGGCCGGCGACGACATCTGGGTCAGCGGCACGCTGGGCGACGCACGGCTGGCACTGGAGGTGTTTCGCGGCACGGTCGCGCTGTCGGCCGATGCCTTCGAGTCGGCACGCGCGCGCATGGAGCAACCGACGCCGCGCGTGACGCTGGGGCAGGCGCTGCGTGGCACGGCCACGTCGGCGGTGGATGTGAGCGACGGGCTGATCGGCGACCTGAGCCACATCCTCGGATCGAGCGGCGTGGGCGCGACGCTCGATGCCGACGCAGCGACCGCGCTGATTTCGGTCGAGGCCCCCGGCCTCGGCAAGGAAATCCTGCGCACCTGCGCGCTGTCGGGCGGCGATGACTACGAACTGGTTTTCACCGCACCGCCATCGGCACGCGGTGCGGTCGAACAGGCCGGCAAGGACAGTTCAACGCGCGTCACGCGCATCGGCCGCATCGATGCCGAAGCCGGCCTGCGCATCGTCGATGCCAACGGTGCGCCGGTGGCGCAGCGCTTCGGCTCGTTCGACCACTTCGTCTGATCAGCCTCCACGCACCATCGCCTGCATCTTTTGTTGAGCCGCATTGATGGCGGCCGACTGGCTGTTCAGCTGCTGCAGCATCTTGTTGAGTTCGGCCTGCACGGCCGGATCGGACACGGTGACCGAGCTGCCGGAGACCTGGATCTTCGATTTGTTCTGCTGCAGGAAGTCGCCGATGGACAGCGCGCTGGCGAACACGGTGTCGAGCGCGGGGAACACTTCCTTGAACGTGGTGGCGGGCGCCGTCACCGTCTTTTCGTAGGCCTTGTCGTAGACCTGCTTCAGGTCGTCGGGCTGCTTGAGCTGCGCGTGCGCGGCATCGGCCTTGGCCACCTGCTGGTCGAGCGCGGTGCGCAGGCCGCCCAAGCCTTCCTTGGCGGCCTTGAGGTCGTCGTGGCGCGAGGCCAGGTCGGTGATCGAGCGCGGCGCACCCTTGGCCATGACCTCGTTCATCGGCTTGCTGACCGACTGGTTCATGCCCTCGTTGAAATCGGTGATCACCGCGTAGTGCTGCGCGTAGTCGCCGAACGAGGCTTTTTCTTCGGCGGTCGGGGTCGGCACGCGCAGGCCCGGCTTGTCGAGCACGCGGGTCTGCAGGAAGGCGATGAAGGCGGCGCGCTGGTCGGCCTCCTTGTTGCCACAGGCCACCAGCACGACGCTGAAGGCCAGCAGGAGCGACAGGGCTCCGAGACGTTGGACGAAGGTTCTCATGGGCCAGGCCCTCCCGTGGTTGCTGCGGATGCAAAAAATTATAGGGAGCGCTTCAGCGCCTCGATGAAGGCGCGCGCCGCGGCCGAGAGCGAATGGCCGCGCTTGATGACGACCGAGATGTCGCGCGCCACGCGCGGCGCGCTGAGCACCTTGACGACCAGCGACGGATCGGCCTCGGCCCGCGCAAAGGCCGAGGGCATGATCGACGCGCCCATGCCGGCCGCGGTCATCCAGATCGCGGTGGAAAGAAAAGAGACTTCGTTCACCACGTCGAGCGTCACGCCGGCCTCGGCCGCGGTGCCGTCGATGAGCGGGCGCACCCCGTAGCCGGGCCGCACGGTGATGACGGGGTGGCGGCCCAGGTCGCTCCAGCGCACGACGCGCGCCTTGGCCAGCGGATGGTCGCTGCGGCACACCAGCGCAAGGTGATCGCGCATCAGCCGCTGCACCTCGACCTCGGCGCCGGGGCGCTCGGGCGTGCCGATGCCGAAGTCCACGTGCTCGCCGATGATGCGTGAGATGAACTGGTCGGGCGCGCAGTCGTTCACCAGCACGCGCACCTTGGGGTGCTGCTCGCTGAAGGCGCGCATGGCATCGGGCAGCAGGAAGGCCGCGAGCGTGGGCGTGATGGCCAGCGTGACGCGGCCGCGCTCCAGCGTGGCCAGTTCGCGGAAATCGTTCGACAGCGAATCGACGTCGCGCAGGATGCGCTCGACCGTCACCATCATCTGTTCGGCTGCCGCCGTGGGTTTGAGCGAACGCGTGGTGCGGTCGAACAGGCGCGTGTCGAGCCCCTCTTCGAGCTGGCGGATCAGCATGCTCACCGCCGACTGCGTGACGAACAGCCTTTGCGCCGCCGTGCTGAGCTTGCGCAGCTGGTAAACGGCCAGGAAAGCGCGCAGCTGGCGGATCGTAGGACTGAAGTTCGCATTCATCAGGAAAGATGATATTTGATTCGGAATTTCTTGATTTACGAATGAATCCGGCCATCGTTCAATGCGCATTCGGACCATACCCATATTCAAGGAGTCTCGATGACGGTTCCCCTCGCCCGCGGGACGAGCGCACGGCGTCGGCAGCTGATGCTGGCGACGGCTTGCACTGTCTTCGGCGGCGCGGCGTTCGCACAGGCTCCGGCCGGCGACTTTCCGAACAAACCCATCCGCATGGTCGTGACGTTCCCGCCGGGCGGCAGCGCCGACGCGGTGGTTCGCATGCTGGTGCCGCGGCTCAACGAGAAGCTGGGCCAGCCGGTGGTGGTGGACAACCGGCCCGGTGCCGGCGGCAACGTGGGGCTTTCGCTGGTGGCCAAGACGCCGGCCGACGGCTACACGCTGGGCCTGGGCGCAGCGGGCGCGCTGACCGCCAACGTGAGCCTGTATCCGCAGATGCCCTTCGATCCGGTGAAGGACTTCAAGCCGGTGGGCATGGTCGCGGCCACGCCCTTCGTGATCGTCGGCCATCCCTCGATCGCGGCGCGCACGCAGCGCGAGCTGATCGCGCTCGCGAAGTCGAAGCCGGGCGGCCTGTCGATCGGGCATGGCGGCAACGGCACGGCAATGCACCTGTCGGCGGCGCTGTTCGCGCAGATGGCCGATGTGAAGCTGGTCGAAGTGCCCTATCGCGGCTCGGGTCCGGCGGCGCTCGACGCCATGGCGGGGCAGATCCCGCTTGCGCTGGTCGACCTGCCGGCCTCGCTGCAGCAGATCCGGGCCGGCAAGCTGATCGCCTTTTCGGTCACCAGCGCGCAGCGCGTGCCGATGCTGCCTGACGTGCCCACGGTGGCCGAGGCCGGGCTGCCGGGCTACGACTCGACGGGCTGGTTCGGCGTGGTGGCGCCGGCCGGCACGCCCGCGCCCATCGTGACGCGGCTGAACGCGGAGATCAACGCCGCGCTCGGCGACGAACAGATCAAGGCCTCGATACGCAACCTCGGCGCGGAGCCGGCGCCGGGTTCGAGCGAAGCCTTCGAGGCCTACATCCGCTCCGAAACGAAGAAGTGGGCGAAGGTCATCCAGGCCGCCAACATCCGGCTCGACTGACACGAACCGACAGGATCTCTTATCTCTTGCAAGACATGACAGACAACACCGCACTGACTGCCGACGTGATGATCGTCGGCGCCGGCCCCGTGGGACTCACGCTGGCGATGGACCTCGCCTCGCGCGGCGTCACGGTGGTCATCTGTGAAACGCGCCATTTCGCCGAGCCGCCGAACGTGAAGTGCAACCACGTGGCCTCGCGCACCATGGAGCAGTTCCGCCGCCTGGGCGTGGCGCAGAAGCTGCGCGATGCGGGGCTGCCCGCGGACCATCCGAACGACGTGGTGTTCCGCACCAGCGTGACGGGCACCGAGCTCACGCGCATTCCCATTCCGTGCCGGCGCGACCGCTACACCGAGACCGAGGGCCCCGACGCGTGGTGGCCCACGCCGGAGCCGCCGCATCGCATCAACCAGATCTACCTGGAGCCGATTTTGCTGAAGCACACGGCCGCGCTGCCGGGCGTGCAGCTGCTCAACCGCACGCAGTTCGCGGGCTTCACGCAGGACGACGACGGCGTGACCACCATTGCCACCGACATGGACAGCGGCGTGACGCGCAGCATTCGATGCCGCTACATGGTGGGCTGCGACGGCGGCAGCTCCGCCGTGCGCAAGCAGATCGGCGCCAAGCTCGAAGGCACGGCCGTCATCCAGCGCGTGCAGTCGACCTTCATCCGCGCGCCGAAATTGCGCGCCATGATCCCGGGCAAGCCGGCGTGGTCTTACTACGCGATGAACCCGCGCCGCTGCGGCACGATGTTCGCCATCGACGGCCACGAGACCTGGCTGGTGCACAACCACCTGAACGCCGAAGAACCCGAGTTCGATTCGGTCGACCGCGACCAGTCGTTGCGCGACATCCTCGGCGTGGGGCCGGACTTCGAATACGAGGTCATCAGCAAGGAAGACTGGGTCGGCCGCCGCCTCGTGGCCAACCGCTTCCGCGAAGGCCGCGTGTTCCTGGCGGGCGATGCGGCGCACCTGTGGGTGCCCTATGCGGGCTACGGCATGAACGCGGGCATTGCCGATGCGCTCAATCTCTCGTGGCTGCTGGGCGCCGTGGTGCAGGGCTGGGGCGACGAGGCCATGCTCGATGCCTACGAGGCCGAGCGCCAGCCGATCACCGAGCAGGTGTCGAACTTCGCGATGGACCATGCGCAGAAGATGATCCGCGCGCGCCGCGCGGTGCCGCCGAACATCGAAGAGCCGGGCCCGGCCGGCGACGCGCTGCGGGCCGACATCGGGCGCGAGGCCTACGAGCTCAATGTGCAGCAGTTCTGCTGTGGCGGCCTGAACTTCGGCTACTTCTACAGCGGCTCGCCGATCATCATCGCGGACGGCGAGCACACGGCGCCGCCCTATTCGATGGGCGACTTCACGCCCTCCACCGTGCCCGGCTGCCGCGCGCCGCATTTCTGGCTGGCCGATGGCCGCTCGCTCTACGACGCCTTCGGCCCCGGCTACACGCTGCTGCGCTTCGACCGCAGCGTGGACGTGAAGCCGATCGAGCATGCGGCACGTGCCTACAGAATGCCGCTCACGGTGCTCGATATCGAAACCGAAGACGTGCCCAAGGCCTACGCGCACCGCCTGGTGCTGTGCCGCGCCGACCAGCACGTGGCCTGGCGTGGTGCGCACCTTCCGGCCGAGGTCTACGACCTGGTGGCGACGCTGCGCGGCGAAGCCAGGCGCGTGCTGGCACGCAAGCGGGCGCTGGCCTGGGAAGGCGTGGTCGCCTGAGCCTGGCGGGGCCCGCTCACCGGGACCGCCGCGCCACGGTGCGATACGCCAGCCACGCCGCCAGCGCGGGAGCCAACGCAAAGCTCGCGAACAGCCAGATGGCTGCCGAGCGCCCACCTTCGATGCCGCCCGGCACAGTCAGGCCCGCCGCGTTGGCGACCAGCCCCGCCACCGCCGCGCCCACGGCCATGCCGTAGAGCTGCACCGTGGTGATCGAGGCCGAAGCCCGGCCTTCCTCGCCCTTGGGGGCCAGCGACATCACCCGCGTCACCAGGTGCGGCCAGCCGATGCCCACGCCCAGGCCGACCGCCGCGAGCGCGATGGCCACCAGCACAGTCTCGAAGCCCGCGCCGAGCAGGCCCGGTGCCGGCAGCAACACCACCAGCGCAACCAGACCCAGCGTGCAGACCACCGGCCCGGTGCGCAGAATGCGATCGGCTCCGGCACCGCTGCGGCCCGACGACAGCAGCGAGCCCGCGCTCCAGCCGCCGGCCATCGCCGCCGTGAGGTAGCCCGCCATGAGCGGCGAATGGCCGTGCAGCAGCTGCAGGAAGTACGGCACGAAGATTTCGGTGGTGGTGCCGATCAGCAGCAGCGCCACGCTGGCGTAGATGGCGCCGAGCGGCGTGCGCACGGCATAGGCGCCGGTGGGCAGCACGCGCACGCTGGCGCTGCGGTCGATGCGCGTGGCGGCGAAGCCGATGGCCAGCCCGAGCACCACGCCGGCGGCCTGCCAGGGCAGGTCGGACAGGAAGCCGCTCGCCGCAATCACCAGCACCGAGGCCGCGAGCAGGCCGATCTGCAGGGCCGGCACGCGCGGCAAGGTTGCGGGGCGTTCATGCTTCACGCCGGCCGAGGGCCGCAGTTGCACCAGCACCAGCAGTGCCTGCGCCGCCGCCACCGGCAGCAGGAACCAGAAGGCCCAGCGCCAGTGCCCGGCCTGCGCGAACAGCCCGCCCACGGCCGGCCCGCACAGCGTGGCAACGCCCCACATGCCCGACACCAGCGCCACCGCGCGCGGCCAGAGCCGCGGCGCGAACACCAGCTGGATCAGCCCATAGCTCAACGCGGCGAGCATGCCGCCGCCGAGCCCCTGCACCGTGCGGCCCGCGAGCATCCATGGCATGGCCGACGCCAGCGCGCAGCCCATCGAACCGGCGGTAAAGACCGCCAGCGCGGTCAGGCAGGCGCCGCGCGGCCCGAGCACCGCGAGCAGCCGCACCGACAGCGTGGCCCCGAGGATCGAGCCGACCACGAACAGCGTGGTGCTCCAGGCGTACCAGTCGAGCCCGCCGATCTCGCGCACCACCGACGGCAGCACGGTGGTCACGATGTGCACGTTGATGGCATGCAGTGCGACGCCGCCGGTAAGGGCGAGCGCGCGCCAGCCGTTGCGGCCGGTGAACAGTTCGCTCCATGCCGCGGTGGGAGACGGGGCTTGCAAGGCGGCGGAATCGGCGGAGGAAGAAGACGACATGGCAGACACGAAGAGCGGAAAGAAGGCCCGAATACTAGGTGGGCCCGATTAATTAAACAAGCTATTGCTTTGATAAATAGAAACTTCGGCGCGCGAGCCGGGGCGCAGATGCGCGACACTTCTGCCCCTGATGCAAGCCGTTTCTTCCTTCGACACCCGCGACATCCCCGACGCCACCGGCCCCATGCCGACGCCCACGCTGCCCCGCCCCACTGTCCGCTTCCTGTTCTCGCACCCCGCGCATGCCATCGCGCTGGGTTTCGGCTCGGGGCTGCCGCGCCTGGCGCCCGGCACCGTGGGCACGCTGTGGGCCTGGGTCGCCTTCTCGGTGATGCAGCTGTGGTTTGCGCCCGCCACCATCGGCTGGATCATCCTGGCATCGCTGCCCATCGGCTGGTGGGCCTGCACGGTGACGGCGCGCGACATGAACATTGCCGACCCCGGCGCCGTGGTGTGGGACGAGGTGGTCGCCTTCTGGATCGTGCTCTGGCTGGTCACGCCGGCCGGGCTGCTCGCGCAGGCCGTTGCGTTTGCGCTGTTCCGTTACTTCGATGCCGCCAAGCCCGGACCGGTGGCCTGGGCCGACGCGCTGTTCAAGCAGCGCGATGCGGCGCAGGTGCGCTGGTGGGGCGCGGGCTTCGGCATCATCCTCGACGACCTGGTGGCGGCTTTCTGTACGCTGCTGGTCATTGCGCTCTGGCGCGCATGGTGACAAGACCGATGATGGATTCTTCTTCGACGCTGCCCGCGCAGCCGACGCTCGCCGACCAGGACACGCCCGCGCTGGTCGTGGCCGTGGCCGGGCTGCTGCAGAAAAAGGGCTGGATGCTGGCCACCGCCGAGAGCTGCACGGGCGGGCTGATCGCCGCCGCCTGCACCGAGCTTGCGGGCTCGAGCGCATGGTTCGAGCGCGGCTTCATCACGTATTCGAACGGCGCCAAGACCGAGCTGCTGGGCGTGGACGCCGCTGTCATCGAGGCGAACGGCGCCGTCAGCGAGCCGGTGGTGCGCGCCATGGTCACGGGCGCGATCGCGCACTCGCCGCCGTCGCGCGCGGCGCTGGCTGTCACCGGCGTGGCGGGCCCGACCGGCGGCACGCCCGACAAGCCGGTGGGCACCGTCTGGTTCGGCTGGTCGGTCGATGGCGAAGTGCGCACCGAGCGCCGCCGCTTCGACGGCGACCGCGCCACGGTGCGCGCGGCCACGGTGCACTACGCGCTGCAGACGATGGTCGAGCTGCTCGCGCGGTAACGGCGAGCAGTGGCGCGGCGGCGCGCGCCTTGCCGGGGCGCAGGCGTTCATGAAACCGCCGACGGGCCGTTCGTTGCATCCACGCGATCTATGATTTCCTCGCGCGCCATCCCCGGTGACGCGACCCGCCCCCAACCCAAAGGCCCCATGACCGCAGCCACCAATGCCCAGACCATCGAGCGCTTCTACAGCGCGTTCGAGAAACTCGACGCCGCTACCATGGCCGCCTGCTATGCGCCCGACGCGGAGTTCGACGACGAGGCGTTTTCGCTGCGTGGCCGCCGCGAGGTCGGCGGCATGTGGCGCATGCTGGCCCTGGCCACGCGCGCCAAGGGGGCCGATGTGTGGCGCCTGAAATGGCGCGACGTGCAGGCCGACGAGACCACGGGCAGCGCCCACTGGGATGCGCACTACCGCTTCAGCGCCACCGGCCGACTGGTCGACAACAGCATCGACGCGCGCTTCACCTTCACGCCCGAGGGACTGATCGCCACGCACCGCGACAGCTTTCCGTTCTGGACATGGTCGCGCCAGGCCCTGGGCACGCCGGGCCTGCTGCTCGGCTGGACACCGATGCTGCGCAAGAAGGTGCGCGCCACCGCTGCCACCAACCTCGCCGCCTTCCTGGCACGCCAACCCTGAGCGCCACGCCGGGCCCCCCCCAACCAGCTCGCACCGCAGTGCGGCGCACGGAGATTCTTGAATGAGCACGACCGATCTCGCCTTCACCAACAACGAAGCCCTGCACCGCTACGAGGCCGCGCTCGACGGCAAGCTCGCGGCCTATGCCGAGTACAACCTGCTGACCGACGCGATCATGTTCACCCACACCGAAGTGCTGCCCGAGCACGAAGGCAAGGGCGTGGGCTCGGGCATTGCGCGGCACGTGCTCGACGAGGCCCGCGCGAAGGGGCTGCATGTGATTCCGGTGTGCCAGTTCATCGCGGGCTACATCCGCAAGCACCGCGAATATGCCGACCTCGTGCGGCCGGACATTCAGCGCGCCTTCAAGATCTGAGCGGGCCGGCCTTCGGCGCGGGCAGCCACGCGAAGGCCACGATGCCCAGCACCAGCAGCGCGGCGATGGTCGCCAGCACGGCCGTCAGCGGGTCGGTACCATGCGCCGAGGCCACCGAGGCGGCCACGCCCGTTCCCCACTGCATGAACGCCACGCCGAGGAACATCGCCATCGTGAAGACGGCCATCGCGCGCCCGGTCAGCGCGGCCGGGTAGGCGCCGCGCACGTCGGCGTACTGCCAGACGATGAAGCCCGAGAGCACGCCGATCAGCACCATGCCGCCGATGTCGAGCCACGCCGAATGCAGGAAGGCGATGAGCGCGAACAGCGCCGCGTAGACGAATCCGCAGGCCACGATCCAGCGGCGGCGCGCGGCGGCACCGTCTCGGTCGAGCTTGCCGAAGAGGGGCGCACCGAACAGCGAGATCACCGACACCACCAGCGCCACGTTGCCGCTCTGCACCAGCGAGTAGCCGTGGCGCTGCATCATGAGCGGCCCGAGCCAGAGCCCGCGCAGCGAGATGAAGGCCGCATAGGTCACCGCGCCGAGCACGATGATGCCGAGCGTGTGCGGCATCGCGAACAGCGCGCCGAACTGGCGGATGGCCTCGGGGATCGATTCCTTCACCTGCGGCACGGCCGATGCGGGTTCGTGCACCCAGTGCCAGATCGCGAGCCAGGCCAGCGCGGCGGCCACGGCCAGCACCAGGAAGCCCGCGCGCCATGAATAGGCCTGCACCAGCCACGCCAGCGGCGTGCCCGTGGCCAGCATGCCCAGGCCGCCGATGGCCAGCACCATGCCCGAGACGGTGGCGAAGCGCGCCGCCGGAAAGTGCCGCGCGATGAACACGGTGCACACGAGGAACGCCGGCGCGCAGCCGACACCGATCAACGCCTGCCCCGCCACCAGCACGAGGTAGCTGGACGACACGGCCGACAGCAGCGCACCCGCGATGGCGATGGGAAAGGCCACCAGCACCGTGCGCCGCACGCCGTGCAGGTCGATGCCGATGCCCATGAAGAGCTGCATGGCGCCGAACGCGAAATGAAAGGCCCCCGAGAAGATCCCGAGGGCCTGGGCCGAGAGTTTGAAGTCGGCCTGCAGCGGGCTCGCCATGATGGCGCCGACCGTGCGGAAGGCCTGGCTCAGCGCAACCCCGGCACACAGCGCTAGGACCATGACCCAGGCCGCACGGGGCGTCAGGGGTTCTGCGGCAAGGCGCTGCGCCGGGATGGAGCTCATTTCAGGAGTACAGCGGAACCGAGGCATTGCCCCCTGCAAGGGGGAAGGCGCGCACGGCATGCGCGAAGCCTGGGGGCGAGCCCGGTCACTCGCCGTGGCACTTCTTGTACTTCTTGCCGCTGCCGCAGGGGCACGGATCGTTGCGGCCGGGCGTGGCTTCCTTGCGGATCGTCTCGACCTTCGGCCCGAGGCTCTTCCAGAGCTGGCGCAGGTCGTACACCGCCCAGATGGCGGCGCCGAAGTCGTCGAGCCGCTGCTGGCTCACGCTGGGTGGGCCGTCGTCGCTGTACATCGAGACGGTGGGCTTGGCGGTGTCGTCCTCGGTCAGGGCCACGATGTTGTCGAGCGCGTCATCGAGCATCTGGGCGGCTTCCTTGTCGCGCGGCGCGGCCCACTCTTCGGGCCAGTTCTCGACCGCGTACATGAAGCCCAGCGCCCAGACCTGCGCGAACGAAGGGATCTCTTCGCCGGCCACTTCGGCACGTTCTTCCTCGGGCAGCGAGGCGATGGCGCCACGGGTGTCGAGCACCTCGGGCTGCCAGCTGCGTTCGTCGTCCAGCGTCTCGACGGGGGCGTCCAGACCCTCTTCGATCTCGCGCCAGCGGCGCTTCCAGTTCCAGACGAACTCCATCTGCTGCGCGGGCGAAAAGCTGTCGCCCAGCAGCACCGGCCAGTATTCGGCGGGCGGAATCGGCCGGCGGGTGCAGATCAGCGCGGCCATGAAGCCTTCGCAGAACTCCCACTGGGGAATTTCCTCGTCGTGCTCGCGCATGGCGTCGAGTGCATGGTCGAGGGCGTCGAAATCGTCGGGGCCGAGGGGTTCCTGGGCGGGCGAAGGGGTCTGGGGGGTATCGGGGGAGGTCGTCATGGCAAGTTCCGGGCAGCCCTCTATGATGCAGCAGGCTCTGGCAGTCATCTCATTTCTATGCCCACGATTATTCCGTTTCCAACGCGTTACAGCGCCTTTGCCCTGTGCGTGGTCGGCCTGGTCGCCTGCCTCGCCTTTGTTCTGGTGTCCCCTCACCTCTGGCTCGCCTGGATCGGCGTGGTCGTTTTCGCGGTGCTCAGCGGCACCGGCGTGCACGACCTGCGCCAGACCCGACATGCCATCCTGCGCAATTACCCGGTGATCGGCCATATCCGCTTTCTGCTGGAGTACATCCGCCCCGAGATGCGGCAGTACTTCATCGAGAGCGACTCCGAGGCCGCGCCCTTCTCGCGCGCGCAGCGCTCGCTGGTCTACCAGCGCGCCAAGGGCGACCCCGACAACCGGCCCTTCGGCACGCAGCTCAACGTGACCATCGCGGGCTACGAGTGGATCAACCATTCGATGCAGCCGACCAAGCTCGAGAACCACGATTTCCGCATCGTGATCGGCGGCACGCCGCAGCCGGCCGATGCCAACCCGGCGCAGGTCTGCACGCAGCCGTACAGCGCGAGCGTGTTCAATATTTCAGCGATGAGCTTCGGCGCGCTGTCGGCCAACGCGATCCTGGCGCTCAACCAGGGCGCCAAGATGGGCGGCTTTGCGCACGACACCGGCGAGGGCTCGATCTCGCAGCACCACCGGGTGCACGGCGGCGACCTGATCTGGGAAATCGGCTCGGGCTACTTCGGCTGCCGCAACGACGACGGCACGTTCAGCGAAGAACGCTTCACCGCCAACGCGCGCGACCCGCAGGTGAAGATGATCGAGATCAAGCTGAGCCAGGGCGCCAAGCCCGGCCACGGCGGCGTGCTGCCGGCGCCGAAGGTCACGCCCGAGATCGCCGCCGCGCGCGGCGTGCCGGTGGGCGTGGACTGCATCTCGCCCTCGTCGCACAGCGCGTTCTCCAACCCGACCGAGATGATGCATTTCGTCGCCAGGCTGCGCGAGCTGTCGGGCGGCAAGCCGACCGGCTTCAAGTTCTGCCTGGGCCATCCGTGGGAATGGTTCGGCATCGTCAAGGCGATGCAGGCCACCGGCATCACGCCCGACTTCATCGTGGTCGACGGCGCCGAGGGCGGCACGGGCGCGGCGCCGGTCGAGTTCAGCGACCACGTGGGCGCGCCGCTGCAGGAAGGCCTTCTGCTGGTGCACAACACGCTGATCGGCGTCAATTTGCGCCACCGCATCAAGATCGGCTGCGCCGCCAAGGTGATCACCGCCTTCGACGTGGCCCGCATGATGGCGCTGGGTGCCGACTGGTGCAACGCGGCGCGCGGTTTCATGATGGCGCTGGGCTGCATCCAGGCGCAGAGCTGCCACACCGGCCACTGCCCCACCGGCGTGACCACGCAGGACCCGGTGCGCCAGCAGGCGCTGGTGGTGCCGACCAAGGCCGACCGCGTGCGCAACTTCCACCGCAGCACGCTGCATGCGCTGCAGGAGCTGGTGCAGGCCGCCGGCCTCGACCATCCGCAGCAGATCACCGCGCACCACATCGTGCGCCGCATCTCCGACACCGAAGTGCGCCTATTGAGCAACCTGGTGATGCAGGTGCAGCCGGGCGCCCTGCTCGGCGCGCTCGACGAGCAGCACAATGTTTTCAGAACCTACTGGCCGCTGGCCAGCGCAGAGAGCTTCCAGCCCGTGACGAAGGGCCCGCAAGGGTTGATGGCAACGGGCCTCGCCATGGCCGCATGAACGCGGCGCGAAGCGCGAACGTATTGACCTGATGAATCCACTGAGACGAGGCGCCCCGACGCGCCTGCAGGCGCGCAAGGGCGCGGCTTCGGCGCCCGCGCCCCTTGATGCCCTGCCGAATCCGCCGGCGCCCGGCGACTACGCGGAATTCCTGCGCGCCACCCTGCCGCGCCAGGAGAAGAACGTGGCCAGCCACCGCTTCGGCAGCGAGCGCGTGTGGCTCAAGAAGGCCGGCCCGCGCCACGGCAAGTGGGGCTACCGCGTGATGGCGGCGGTCGCGCGGATGGCGCGGCTGGACATCATCAAGCCCGTGCCCAACCCGGGCGGCGAAGCAGCCATTGCCACCGAGGCGCGGCGCCTGAAGCAACTGGCGGCCGCCGGCCTGCGCGTGCCCACGGTGCTGGCGCAGCAGGCGGACGGCCTGCTGATCTCCGACCTCGGCGAAAGCGGCCGTGCCACCGTCGTGCTGCAGGAGCGGCTCGACCAGGCCGCCGCCGCCGGCCCCGCCGCGCTGCTCGCGGTGTGGCGCGAAGGCCTCGTGGCCATCGCGGCCGTGCATGTGCGCGGCCAGCACCTGAGCCAGGCCTTCGACCGCAACCTCGTGCAATGCCCCGATGGCGTGATCGGCTACATCGACTTCGAGGACGACCCCGCCGAAGTCATGACGCTGGCCGAGTGCCAGGCGCGCGACTGGCTCAGCTACCTGCATTCGACGGCCATGATGCTGGAAGCCGCCGCCCCGCAAGCCGCGGGGCAGCACTGGCACGCGGCACTGGCGGGCGTGAACGAAGAGGTGCGCGAGCGCATCGCCAACGCGGCGCGACGCATGAAGTGGGCGCAGAAGCTGCCGGCCAGCCGGCGCTGGGGACGCGACACGCAGCGCGTGCGGGCGGTGGCGCGGCTGCTGGGGCGGTGGCACGGCGTGCCGCCCACCCACACGCCTGCCAGCTAGTTAGCCGGTCAGTCCGTCAGGGCGCGAAGGCGTCCTGCACCGCCACGCCGCGCAGCGCCAGCCGCTTCTTCATCGACAGCACCGCCCGGTCCTTGCTCAGCAGCAGCGCGCCGTGCGCCACGGCCAGGTCGATGAAGACCTGGTCATCGGGGTCGCTGCAGACGCAGGGTGCTCGCGGCGGTGTGCCGGCGAGCATCTGCACGCGCGCATCGAAGTCGGCCAGCACGGCGGGCACTTCGAGCCCCCGCTGCGCCATGCGCCGGGCGATGAGCGGGTAGCCGAGCACGCGCGCAAGCTCGGTACGCATCGCGTCGGTCACGATCCAGCGCAGCGCGCCTGCCGCGAGCCTTTCGGTCAGCGGCTCCCATGACGGGTCTTCGAAGACCAGCAGGTCGAGCGCGATGTTGGTGTCGATGACGACGGGGTCGGGTACGGCGGTGGAAGTCATGGGTGCGTGAGGACTATCGCCGATGTTGCACCATGCGGGGCCGGCGTCAGCCCCGAGTGGGTTCGACGCCCCACAATGCGCGCGGCGCCGTTCGCGCATTGCGCACCGTGCTGCTCCTTCCAACACGCCCTTCTTCTTTCATGAAACGACTTCCGCTGCTTTGCCTTGTCCTGCTCGCCGGCGCGGGTGTCCGAGCGGAATGGCTGACGCTGAACGGCTCGCCGGGCGACGCCGGCAACAGCTATGTGCAGGTCGATCCGACCAGCGTCGAGGTCGACGGCTCGCACCGCAACGTGACGCTGCGCATGAGCCTCGCGGAAGACCGCACCAGCAAGGACGGCGTGCGGTTCCGCTCCTTCGTGGCCCGCGCGAACGTCGATTGCGAAGCCCGCAGCGCACGCTACGTGAGCGCGACCTACTTCGGCCACCCGAACTTCGTCGGCGAGCCGGTCGCGGTGAAGACCTTCGAGGAAGACGACGTGCGCCCGATGACGTTCGCGGGCGCACCGGGCGAGCTGGCCACCCGCACGGTCAATGCGGCGTGCAGCGTCGGCGGCCGCACCACCGCGCAGTGACTGCTCAGGCCTGCCCGGCCGCGTTGTCCTGCGGCGCGCGGTTGGAGCCCCGCACCAGCTCGAAGCGGAACAGGCGGCATTCGATGGGCCCGTTCCACATCGGCACGCGGCGCGATTCCTTCAGCCGCATGTGCCTGGGCAGCTTCAGGTCGGGCGTGAGCACCCAGGCGGTCCAGCCGGCGTAGTTCTTCTTCCAGTGCGTGGCGAGCTGCGGGAAGAAATCGCCGCCGTCGCCCTCCGGCGCGTCGCCGGAAGTCTGGGCGGCTTCGCGGGCGCCGAAACGGGCCACGCCACCGACCTCGATCCGCTCGCCATACGGCGGGTTGAGCATGATCACGCCGCCTTCGGCCGGCGGCATGCGCTGCAATGCGTCGCCGCCGCGGAATTCGATGGCCTCGGCCACGCCGGCACGCTCGGCGTTGCGCTCGGAAAAGTCGACCATGCGGTGCGACACGTCCGATCCGAAGATCGCGACATCGCCCGTGGTCACCTGCGATTCGGCTTCTTTCCTGATGGCGGACCAGACATGTGTCTGGAACGGCAGCAGCTTCTCGAAGCCGAACTGCCGCAGCGAGCCGGCCGCGATGCCGCGCGCGATCTGTGCCGCCTCGATGGCGATGGTGCCGCTGCCGCAGCAGGGGTCGTACAGCGGCTGCGCGGCCACGGCGCCGGTCTCGGGGTTCCACCAGCCGCTGGCGGCCAGCATGGCGGCGGCCAGGGTTTCCTTCAGCGGGGCGTCGCCCTTGTCCTGGCGCCAGCCGCGCTTGAACAACGGCTCGCCCGAGGTGTCGATGTAGAGCGTGCAGCTGTCGGTGGTCAGGTGGGCGAACACGCGGCAGTCGGGCCACTGGGTCTCGATGCTGGGACGCACGCCGTGGGCCTTGGCGCGGAAGCGGTCGGCAATGGCGTCCTTGATGCGCAGGGTGGCGAAGTTCAGGCTCTGCAGCGGGCTGTGCTGGGCGGTGGTCTCGATCTTGAAGGTCTGCTTCGGGGTGAACCAGATCTCCCAGGCCACGCCGCTGGCGATGGCGTAGAGGTCGTTCTCGTTGCGGTAGGGCGCATGGGCCAGCTCGACCAGCACGCGCTGCGCCAGGCGGCTGTGCAGGTTGAGCTTGAGGGCGTCGCGCCAGTCGGCGCGCACCCGCACGCCGCCGCGCAAGGTGAGCAGGTCTTGCCCGACGCGGCCGGTCAGGGCGTGCACCTCTTGAGCGAGGAATTCCTCGACGCCGGCGGCGCAAGGCAGGAAAAAGGAAAGATCGTTCACGGAAAGTTGGCCATCGGGAAGCCCGACTAGGGGTCTCCATTGTCGCCGCGTCACGGCGCTTCTCTATATAGTCGATTCGCCCATGAATCCCACCCCCGCGCCCATGGTTGCCCCGGCTGCTTCCGGCAGCGACGGCTTTGCGATCCAATGCGAGGTGCTGCGGCTGTCCGTGCGGCCCATCGGGCCGGTGCTGCTGGTGCAGTACCTGCTCAACTGCAGCGTGGCGGCGCTCTTTGCCTGGCAGTACTCGCTGGCCTATGCGCTGGTGTGGATCGCGCTGATCACCATGGTGACGGTGCTGCGGGGGTTCTTCCCGCAGCGGCTGCCCGACCCTTTCACGCCCGAAAACCTGCGCGCGGCGCAGCGCACCCACACGCTGCGCACCGGCATCTGGGAGCTGGCGCACGGGCTGGCGGGCGTGCTGCTGTTCAACCCGGAGCGCGCCGACCAGCAGTTGCTGCTCGGCCTGATCCTGATGGGCATGACGCTGTCGTCTGCGTTCTCGGTGTCTTTCTACACGCCGGCCACCCAGTTGGCGATCACGCTGCTGCTGGCGCCGGTGATCGTCACCGGGCTCTGGATGGGCGCGCCGACCATGATGGCCGTCGCGGTGATCGGCATCGGCCTCACCGCGATGATGTGGAAGCTGGTGGCCGAGCGCTCGCGCCAGCTCGAGGAAAACATCGGCCTGCGGCTCAACGAGCGCACGCTGCGCGAGCAGGCGCTGGCCGGCCTGCGCGCCTCGGAGCAGGCGCAGGCCGAGCGGCTGCGCTTTTTTTCCGCAGCCAACCACGACCTGCGCCAGCCCGTCATGGCCATCGGCCTGCAGGCCGAGGTGCTGCGCCAGCAATTGGACAACGGCGCGGACATGCCGGCCGTGCAGTACACGGTCGCGTCGCTCGCGCGGGCGCAGCAGGCGCTGGAAGGCCTGACCAACCAGTTGCTCGAAATCGGCCGCATCGAGGCCGCCGTCGATCCGCTGCGGCCGGTGGCGGTGGCGCTGGCGCCGCTGCTGCACGAACTGGCGCGCCAGGCCGGCGACGGCCGGGTGGTGGTGCGCTGCCCGGCGGACGCCGTCGTCTGGAGCGATGCGGTGTCGCTGCGCCGCGTGCTCGCCAACCTGGTCGACAACGCCGTCAAGTTCACACCGCGCGGCCGCGTGCTGCTGGCGGTGCGGGCGCGCCGGCGCGGCGGCCAGCGGGCCTGGCGCATCGAGGTGCGCGACAGCGGCATCGGCATCGCGGCGGAGGCGCAGCAACGGGTGTTCAACGACTTCGAGCAGATCGGCAATGTCGAGCGCAACCTGCAGCACGGCCATGGGCTGGGCCTGGCGATCGTGCGGCGGCTGGCGGCGCAACTGGGCATCGAGGTCGGGTTGCGCTCAGCGCCGGGGCGCGGCTCGGTCTTCAGCTTCGAGCTGCCGGCGGCGGCGGACGATGCGGTGGTGCCTGTGCGGCCCGCCGCCCTGCCGCACACCGACGCCGACGCGCCTCCCGCGCTGCGCCCCGGGCTCGCCGTGCTGGTGGTGGAAGACAACGCGGTGGTGGCCGACAGCCTGTCCGCGCTGCTGCGCCAGTGGGAGGTGGCGCCGCGCGTCTACACCAGCGCCGCCGAGGCGCTGGCACTGGCCGACCTGCACGCGCTCGATGCGGCGCTGTGCGACATCCGGCTGCCAGGCGTGCTCGACGGCATCGCGCTGGCCGAGAAGCTGCAGCGGCAAAAGCCCTCGCTGACCATCGCGCTGATTTCGGCCGACATCAACGAAGCGACCCTGCGGCTGGCCACCGAGCGCGGCTGGCACGCGCTGCGCAAGCCGGTGCAGCCGGACGAACTGCGTGGCGTGCTGCTGAAGGCACAGCAGCGAGGCTGACCGGAGCACGAACGGCCGCATGCCCATGACGCGGCGATGGCACAGCCGTGCGATGGCGTCGAAACTTCCGGGATATGCTCCGCGCACAGGCCGCCTGCCCTGCCCCCGATGTCCGTCGACACACCCGCCCCACTCCCCGCCGCCGATGCGCCCGGCCAACGCTATGGCATGGTCGCGATCGTGCTGCACTGGCTGCTGGCGGCCATGATCGTGGGCTCGCTCGGCGTGGGGATCTACATGACGGACCTGCCGTTTTCGCCGCTTCGGCTGAAGCTCTACAGCTGGCACAAATGGGCCGGCATCGCCATCCTGCTGCTGTCGGCGCTGCGGCTGCTGTGGCGGCTGGGCCATCGGCCGCCGGCCTTGCCCGCGCCCGTGGCGGCGGCCATGCCGGGCTGGCAGGTCGCGGGCCACCGGGCCAGCCATGTGCTGATGTACCTGCTGTTCTTCGCGGTGCCGCTGCTCGGCTGGGCCTACACCTCGGCGCTCGGCGTGCCGGTCGTGTGGTTCGGCGTGCTGCCGCTGCCCGACTTCGTGCCGCTCGACAAGGATTTCGCCGAAGCCGTGCTCAAGCCGCTGCACAAGGGCAGCGCGTTCACGCTGGCCGGCATCACGCTGCTGCACGTAGCGGCGGCACTCAAGCACCACTGGATCGACCGCGACGGTCTGTTGAAACGCATGTGGCCCGCGCCACGCAAGGAATCCGCCGGATGAAGCGCCTCTTCCATCTCCCGCCCTTCGTGGCGCTCGCATTCGCGTGCGCCGCGGCCACGCCCGCCGGCGCCGAACCCGCGGCCACGCGGCTGGTGGCCGACAAAAGCCAGGTCACCTTCGTCAGCAAGCAGATGGGCGTGCCGGTGGAAGGCAGCTTCAAGAAGTTCGATGCGCAGGTCGCCTTCGATCCGAAGAAGCCCGAGGGCGGCAGCGTCGCGCTGCAGATCGACACGGCCAGCGCCGGCTTCGGCGTGCCCATGAGCGATGCCGAACTGCCCAAGCAGCCGTGGTTCGATGCCGCGCACTTTCCGCAGGCAAGCTTCCAGTCGAGCGCCATCCGTGCGCTGGGCGACGGCAAGTTCGAGATGACGGGCAAGCTCACCATCAAGGGCGTGGCGCGCGCCGTGACGGTGCCGGTCGGCATCGTGGCGGCCGGCGGCAACTACGCGGTGGCCACCGGAAGCTTTACGATCCAGCGGCTCGACTACAGGGTGGGCGACGGCGAATGGACCGACACCTCGGTGGTCGCCAACGAGGTGCTGGTGCGCTTCAAGTTCACGCTCGCCGGCCTGGGGCCGCTGTGAAGCGCCGCGCCGACGGGTCGCCCCCTTTCATTCAGCAGAACACTTTCATGACACTCACATCCACCGCCATGAAAAAGCTTATCCTCCTTGCCGCCGCGTTGTCGGCCACGGCCGCCACGCTGGCGACGGCACAGGAATACACCGCGCCGGCGGTGGCCGCCAAGCCCTCGGGCGGGCCGGTGAAGAACGCCAACTACGTGATCGACCCCACGCACACCTTCGTGATGTACGAGATGGGCCACTACGGCACCACCACCAACCGGGGGCGCTTCAGCACCAAGGACGGCTCGGTGCGGATCGACGACACCGGCACCAGCGGCAAGGTCGACATCACGATGGACATCAGTTCCATCAACACCGGCGTCGACCTGCTCAACCGGCATGTGCAGAGCAAGGACTTCTTCAACGTCGCGGAATTTCCGACCGGCCGCTTCGTGGCCGACCGCATCGACTTCAGCGGCGACAAGGTGGTCGACGTGCCAGGCACGCTCACCCTGATGGGGCAGACACGGCCGGTGACGCTGAAGGCCGTGCGTTTCAACTGCTACCTGAGCCCGCTGATCAACCGCCAGGTGTGCGGCGGCGATTTCGAGACCACGGTGGAGCGCAGCGACTGGGGCATCACCTGGGGCCTGAACTTCGGCTTCGAGAACAAGGTGAAGCTGCTGGTGCAGGTGGAGGCGGTCAACGTCCAGCCGTAAGCCGGCCAGTGCGGCGCACCCGGGCGGGCTTCTTACCTGGCGACGCTCTTGCGGGCGTTCTGCCCCAGGCGGCCGCCCGAAGCCCTGGACGACTTCAAGCGCTGGCGAACGGCAGCGGCGGCACGCGGGAGGTTGAGCAGCGCGAGCATCCAGGCGCCCGTGACGAGGGTCATCACCGCGCCGAAGATCAGTTGCTCGGAAACCGGCGCGTCGCTCCAGTAGAAAAAACCGAGCAGAAACGACAGGACCACGGCCCAGACGGCGAGAAGTAGAAGGTTTTTCATTTTGCGCATCGCGGGGTCCGATGGAGAAAATGTAAATGAAAAGAAACCAAAGTACTACTTACAGTTTACTTTTCATGCCCCGATGAGCGTGCATTTCTGCACGTTGTTCTCGCATTTCAAAGCACTACCAGGAGCCAGAACCCATGAACAACACCCTTTCCCTGCTAGGTATCGCCGGCGCGATGGCCGTGGGCGCGATGAGCCCCGGCCCCAGTTTCGTCATGGTGGCGCGCACGGCCGTGGCCTCGCGCGGTGACGGGCTGGCGGCGGCGCTGGGCATGGGCGCCGGCGGCCTGGTCTTCGCGATCGCCGCGCTGGCCGGCCTGCAGGCCGCGTTCCTGGCGGTGCCCGGCCTTTACCTGGCGATCAAGGGTTTCGGCGGCGCCTACCTGATCTACCTGGGCATCCGGATCTGGCGCGGGGCGCGGCAACCGCTGAACGTGGCGGCAGACGCCGGCGACTCCCCGCGCCAGCACCGCCGGGGCGGACGCACCTTCCTGCTGGGCCTGGCAACGCAGGTCAGCAACCCGAAGACGGCGGTGGTGTACGCGAGCATCTTCGCGGCCTTCCTGCCGCGCGAGGTGCCGCTGGTGCTGGCGCTGGCGGTGCCCGCGGTCATCTTCTGCATCGAGACGGGCTGGTACACCATCGTCGCGCTGACGCTCTCATCGGCGGCGCCGCGTTCCGCCTACCTGCGCTACAAGGCCTGGATCGACCGGGCCGCCGGCGGCGTGATGGGCCTCCTGGGCCTGCGGCTGGTGTGGTCGGCCGTGCGCGGCGGCAACTGAAGAGAAGCCGACCCGGCGGCGCCCGCGCGGCTAAAGCAGGCTCTCGGGCGTGAGCGGCGCCAGCAGTTCGAGCATCGTGCGGTCCCAGAAGCCCGAATCGGGCTCCTCGTGCAGCACGGTGGTCTTGCCGGCCTCTTCGCTGACCCACTCGATGCGCGAGCCATCGCTGCCTTCGGCAAAGCGCAGCCGGTAGGCGCCCTGCTGCTTGAGCACATCGATCAGCTTGAGCGTCTGTTGCGCCATTTCGGGGCTGCGGATGAACAGCCCGATCTCGGTGTTGTGCGACTCGGAGCGCGGGTCGAAATTCATCGAGCCGACGAACAGGATGCGCTGGTCGATCACCGCCGACTTGGCATGCAGCCGCCCGACCGAGGTGCCGAACAGCCCCAGCCGCACGCTGCGCCGCGTGCGCGTCGAACTCAGTTCATAAAGATCGGCGCCCAGCCGGAGCATGTCCGGCCGGTAGCGCCGGTAGGCGGTGTGGACCAGCGGCTCGTCGGTTGCAGCCAGCGAATTGGTGACGACGCTGATCTTCACGTTGCGCCCCCGGATCTCGCGCATCACCTCCAGCCCCGTGGCGCCGGGGATCAGGTAGGGCGAGACGATGGTCACCTCGGAGCGCGCGCGGCGCATCTGCTCGACCACGTTGTAGCGCACGCTGTCGACGTCCAGCAGCGGCACGCCGCCGTACGACGCGGTCTTGCCGATCACGCGGTCGGGCGAGTCGGCGTAGGCCTCGGCGGTGGTCCAGATCAGGCCCAGCTTGCCGGCGTCGAGGTCTTCGACCATCGGGCTGTAGCCGAGCACGTCGTTGGGCGCGGGCTTGGGCGGCGGCGGCGTGGTGTCGGGGCCAGTGGCGGCGTCGAAGCGCTTCTGCAGTTCTTCGCGCGACAGCCCGCTGGTCACCACCGACTGGATCGGCCGCACATAGACGCTGTTCCAGTACTGGTCGAAGAGCACGCCAAGGCGCGGAATCAGCGCACCGGTGACGAAGGTGTCGAGGTCGAGAAAGTTCTCGCCCGAAGTGCGCGTGAAGTACTGGTTGCCGATGTTGCGCCCCCCCGCCACCGCCATCGCGCCGTCGGCAATGAACAGCTTGTTGTGCATGCGGCGGTTGACCCGCTCGAAGTCGAACAGCGAGGCGGTAAAGCGCTTGAGCAGGCTGCCGCGCCCGGCCGGGAACGGGTTGAACAGGCGCAGCTCCACGTTGGGCGTGGCGGCCAGGCCGAGCAGCAGTTCGTCTTCGCCCGAGGTGTAGAGATCGTCCATCAGCAGGCGCACGCGCACGCCGCGCTGGGCCGCATCGCGCAGGGTGCGCAGCAGGTAGCGGCCGGTCTCGTCGTTCTCGATCTGGTAGTACTGCACGTCGAGCGAGCGCTGGGCGCGGCGCGCGAGCTGGATGCGCGTGTCGAAGGCGAAGTCGCCGCCGGGCATCAGGCGAAAGCCGCTCAGGTCGGGGTCGGGCTGCGACGCCAGCGCGATCTTGCCGAGCGCGGTGTCGGCCGAGACGGCCATGGCCTTGGTGGGCGGGCGCGGGGCCTCGTCGGGCAAGGTGGCGCAGCCAGCAAACAGGAGCACGGCCGCCATGGCGAAAACCCAGTGCCCACAACGCGACAGCAGGCGACGAGCCATCGGCGGCTTTCTACAAAGCCTTGCGCAGGTTCGCGGGCGCGATGCGCAGCGCCTCGCGGTACTTGGCCACCGTGCGCCGCGCGCATTCGATGCCCTGCTCTTTCAGCATCTCGGAGATCTGGCTGTCCGACAGTGGCTTCTTGATGCTCTCGGAACTCACGAACTGCTTGATGAGCGCGCGCACCGCGGTGCTCGACGCATTGCCGCCGGTCTCGGTGCCGAGCGCCGAGCCGAAGAAGTACTTGAGCTCGACCGTGCCGAACGGCGTGGCCATGTACTTGGCGGTAGTCACGCGCGAGATGGTCGATTCGTGCAGGCCCAGCTCGTCGGCGATCTCGCGCAGCACCAGCGGCCGCATGGCCAGCTCGCCGTGCACGAAGTAGCTCTTCTGCCGCTCGACGATGGCGTTGCTCACGCGAAGGATGGTGTCGAAGCGCTGCTGGATGTTCTTGATGAACCAGCGCGCCTCCTGCAGCCGCTGCGACAGCGCCTGGCTGCCTTCGCCCTTGTGCGACTTCAGCGCGCCGGCGTAGATGTCGTGCACCCGCAGGCGCGGCATGACCTCGGGGTTCAGCATGACGCGGAACTTGACGTTGGTGCCGCGCCCGGTCTTGGTGACGATCACGTCGGGAATGACGATGTTGCGCTCGACGTCGACGAAGCGGCGCCCCGGCTTGGGTTCGAGCCGCGCAATGACCTGCAGCGCCGAGCGCACCAGCTCTTCGCTGCTGCGGGTGAGCGTGGCCAGACGCTTGAAGTCGCGCCGCGCGAGCAGCTCCATCGGCTGCTTGCAGATGGCAACGGCGATCTTGTAGACCTGCGCCAGTTCTTCGTCTTCGCCCGCGTCTTCGGCGGCCAGCGCGCGCAGCTGGATGCACAGGCACTCGCCCAGGTCGCGCGCGCCCACGCCCACGGGCTCCAGGCTCTGCAGCAGGCCGAGCGCCACCTGGAAGTGGTGCACGAGGTCGTCGAACTGGTCGTTGTCGTCGCCCGCCAGGCCCGAAGCCAGGGCCGGCAGCGAGTCTTCGAGGTAGCCGTCGTCGTTGAGCGATTCGATCAAAAAGCGCAGCGCGGCGCTGTCGTTCTCGCCCAGGCGCAGGCTCAGGGCCTGGCGGTGCAGGAACGACTGCAGCGACTCCTGGCTGCGCGCGAGCTCGGTGGCGTCGGCGCGTTCGTCGTCGCCCAGGTTGTTCTGGCGCGCGGGTGCGTCGCTGCCCCACTCGCTGTCGTCCGGTGCCATGTCGACAGTGCCGTCGCCCTCCCAGTCGGGCTCGCGCTCGGCGATCTCGGCGGCGGGGCCGTCGGTGTCGGCTGCCGAGGCGGTGTCGGTGGACGCGGTCGTTGCGCTGGCGCTGGGCGCGGAGGAGAAGTCGCCTTCGCCGGCCTCGCCCGCTTCATCGCGCGGGACCGGCGTGTCGACGGCGTCGAGCCCGAATTCCTCGCGCGCCGCTTCTTCCGCGGTGCGTTCGAGGAACGGGTTCTCGTCGAGCATCTGCTCCACCTCCTGGCTCAGTTCGAGCGTGGAGAGCTGCAGCAGCCGGATCGACTGCTGCAACTGGGGGGTGAGCGCGAGATGCTGCGAGACGCGAAGGGACAGCCCTTGCTTCATGAGGAAACGGCTCCCCCCCAGGCTGCGCGCTTTGCGCCATGCCACTCCCCTGCCGGTAGCGGGCAAGCCGCTTCGGGCGGCCGTGCGCGACACCCTCCGCGCAGGAGCTCCGCTCGGATGACGGCCACGTTCATCCTTGACCCTCGCCGCACGATCACATCCGGAAGTGTTCGCCCAGGTACACCCTGCGTACTTCGGCGTTGTCGACGATCTCCGAGGGTGTGCCTTGTGCCAGCACATGCCCGTCGCTGATGATGAACGCGTGATCGCAGATGCCCAGCGTTTCACGCACGTTGTGGTCGGTGATGAGCACGCCGATGCCGCGTTCCTTCAGGAAGCTGATGATCCGCTGGATCTCGATGACCGCGATCGGGTCGATACCGGCGAAGGGCTCGTCCAGCAGGATGAAGCGCGGCTGGGTCGCCAGCGCGCGCGCGATCTCGACGCGACGGCGCTCGCCGCCCGACAGCGCAAGCGCCGGCGAATCGCGCAGGTGGTCGACCCGCAGGTCGGCCAGCAGTTCGGACAGGCGCTCTTCGATGTGCGCCTTCGACAGCGACACGAGCTTGCCGTTTTCGTCGGGCTCGCTCTGAAGCTCCAGCACGGCGCGCACGTTTTCCTCGACCGTGAGCTTGCGGAAGATCGAGGCCTCCTGCGGCAGGTAGCTCAGGCCCATGCGGGCGCGGCGGTGGATCGGCATGTGGGCGATCGGCTCGCCGTCGATCGTGATGTCGCCGGCGTCGGCACGCACCAGGCCCACGATCATGTAAAACGAGGTGGTCTTGCCGGCACCGTTCGGCCCCAGCAGTCCGACGACTTCGCCCTTCTGCACGTCGAGCGAGACGTCCTTGACCACCGTGCGGCTGCCGTAGGTCTTCTTCAGGCCGCGCGCGACCAAGCGGCTGCCCGGCGTGCCGTTGGCGTCCTGTGTTCCAGCGGTTTCGATCACTTGCGGGTTTCTCCCTCGCCACCGAGCGTGGTGGTCGAACGCAGGCCCTTGCCCGGTGCCGGGGTGGGCGCCGGAGCCGCGGGTTTCGCGCCGGCCGGGGCGGAGGCGCCGGCCGCGGGCGCCGGGGCGGCCTTGGGGGTGAGGATGGTCTTGACGCGGCCGGTCGGGGACGACGCGTTGACCGCCGTGTTCGGCGGCACGGTGGAACCGTTGACCGTGTAGGTGTCGTTGCTCTGGTCGTAGACGATCAGGGCGCCGTGGCTCTCGTCGTTCGGCGTCGAGCCGAGCAGGCGGCGCATCTCGGCATTGCGGATGAACTTGACGTTGTCGGCGCGGCTGTCGTACTCGATGACTTCGGACTCGCCCTCGATCCACTCGTCGGGCGCATTGCGCTTCTGCTTGTAATAAGCACGCTTGCCCGGGGCTGCCGTGACCACGCCGTACTGGTAACCCTCCGGGTCCTGGCGCACATCGAGACGCGCACCGCGGATGATGATGGTGCCCTTTGTTACCAGCACGTTGCCGGTGAACACGCTCGTCTGCTTCAGGTCGTCGTAGCGCATCGAGTCGGACTCGATGTTCATCGGCTTGGAGCGGTCGGCGGTCTCGGCCTGCACGCCCGAGGCGAGGCCGGCCAGCAACAGCGCGCCGAGGGCCAGGCGGCCGATGCGACGGAGAAGGAAGGGGGTGGTGGGGTAAGAGTGCAATGTCATAGAGGCACGAAACTTGCTCGGCATTGTATGCGGCTGATTGCGTCAGCCCCGCACGCTCAGATGAAAAAGCCCGCCGAAGCGGGCTTGACTTTCCTTCCTGGATCGTCTCCAGGAACACCGCGGAACCGGCTCGCCGGACCGCAGGTGTTGCCCCTTCGAGGGGCTCGGCGCTGCGCCGCAAAGTGCGCGCAGCCCGAGGTGAGTAAGGCTCAGCCCTTCTTTGCTTCGCCGATCAGGTAGTTGACGACCTGCAGCACCTTGGTCATGTTGCCGGCGGTTTCGCCATCCACATACCAGCGGCCGGCCACGGCCATCGCCGGCACGCCGGCCACCTTGTAGGCGTCGGTCATCTGCGAGGCGCGCTTGGCCTTGCTGGCCACGCCGAACGAGGTGAAGACTTCCTTGAACTTGGCGCCGTCGAGGCCGTTGGCCGCTGCCCAGGCAATGATGTTGGCGTCGCCGTTCACGTTCTGGCGCTGTGCGTGGATCGCATTGAATACCTTCGGCTGGTATTCGTCGACCTTGCCCATGGCTTCGAGCGCGTAGTACAGGCGCTGCTTGGCCTCGACGTCGTTGCCCACGAAAGGCACCGGAATGCGGCGGAAGGCCACTTCCTTCGGCACGGTCTTGATCCAGGCTTCGAGCGACGGCTCGAAATCGTTGCAATGCGGGCAGTTGTACGAGAAGAACTCGACCACCTCGATCTTGCCGGCCGGCGCATCGACCGGCACGCGCTTGTCGAGCACCAGGTACTCGGAGCCGGCCTTGGGCGCGCGCGCCTGGGCATAGGCCGGGTTGGCGGCCAGGGACAGCAGCCCGAGCGAAGTGGCGGCCAGCGAAAAGTCACGACGTTTCATTGAAAGGGTTCTCCTGTTGGTACGGCAGACTGAGCCGGCGCGCGGCGGGGAGTTCCCCCGCTCCCGGCGCGCCCAAGGCCATGGATGGTGGCGGCAAACGCCGCGCGGCGAAGCTTAAGGGCTATTTGTGGCAGCGCCTCACCCACAAGGTGTGAAGAAACCGTAGCGAGCGCGCCGAGCTTGCATCGAGGACCGGAGCCGTACTTTGTACGGTGAGGACCGCAGGTGCGAGATCGGGGGGCGCAGCAGGTTTATTCGCACCTTGTCAGCGTTGGACGCGAACCAAGGCCGATTCCAGGCCGCCGCCGTCGAGCCGCTCCTTGAGCCGGTCGGCGTCGTCCTTCTTGTTGAACGGGCCGGCGCGCACGCGGTAGACCGTGCGGCCCGCCTGCTCGCGCTCGGTGACCTTGGCTTCGACGCCCATCAGCGACAGCTTGGCGCGCTGGGCTTCGGCGTCGTCGGTGGTGCGGAAGGCGCCGGCCTGCACGAAGTACATGAACGGATCGGCACCCGAGGCCGGCGCCGGCGAAGCGGCGGTGCCGCCGGCACTGTTGGCGCGGCTGCTCGGGGCGGCCGAGGCCGTGGTCGTGCTGCTGCCCGAACCGCCACCCGAACGCGCGCGGGCGAGATCGCCCAGCGGATCGTTCGACGGCGGCAGCGCGTTGGCTTCGGCCGGCACGGGCGCGGTGCGCGGCGGCTTGGTGGTGGGTGCCACCACCACGGGCACCGGCGGCGCGGTCGTCGTGGGCGGGATGGTGGCCGGGGCCACGGCGGTCGTCGCCGGCTCGCCGGTGACGGGGTTGACCGGGCCGGTGGCGGCAGGCGCGGGCTTGGGCGCCCCGGCCTTGCCGGCCAGCGGCGCATTCGGGTCCCAGTCGCGGTTCTTGCGGGCTTCGGCTTCGTCCTGCTCGGCGCCGCCCTTCTGCGTCTTGGTCACGAACGGGATCGGCACCTTGGTCACGTAGACCGCGATGCCCAGCGCGACGCCCAGGCCGAGCACCAGCCCGATGATCAGGCCGATGACGATGTTGCCGCGTTGTCTGGTTGTCTTCTTCATGGTGAGGTTTACATCTTGCTCGGCGCACTGACGCCAAGAATCGCGAGGCCATTGTGCAGCACCTGCGCGGTCGCGGCGACCAGCGCCAGCCGGGCCAGCTTGACCGCTTCGTCGTCGACCAGAATGCGCTCGGCGTCGTAATAACTGTGGTAGCAGGCGGCCAGTTCGCGCAGGTAGAAGGTGACGTCGTGGGGTGCGAAATCCTTGGCCGCGGCGGTGAGCATGGCCGGGTACTTGGCCAGCAGCAGCATCAGCGCCTGGGCCGCCGGGCTTTCGAGCGGCGACAGGTCGACGCCCGCCAGCGTGGCGCGGTCGCCGCCCCAGCCGGCCAGCACCGAGCAGATGCGCGCATGCGCGTACTGCACGTAGTACACCGGGTTGTCGTTGTTCTTCGTCACGGCAAGGTCGACGTCGAAGGTGTATTCGGTGTCGGGCTTGCGGCTGAGCAGGAAGAAGCGGATGGCGTCGGTGCTGGTCCACTCGATCAGGTCGCGCAGCGTGACGTAGCTGCCGGCGCGCTTGCTGATCTTGACCTCTTCGCCACCCTTCATCACGCGCACCATGGTGTGCAGCACGTAGTCGGGGTAGCCCTCGGGGATGCCCTCGCCCGCCGCCTGCAGGCCGGCGCGCACGCGCGCGATGGTGCCGTGGTGGTCGGTGCCCTGGATGTTGATGACCTTGTGGAAGCCGCGCTCCCACTTGGCGATGTGGTACGCCACGTCGGGTACGAAGTAGGTGTACGTGCCGTCCTGCTTTTTCATGACGCGGTCTTTGTCATCGCCGTAGTCGGTCGACTTCAGCCACAGCGCGCCGTCTTGTTCGTAGGTCTTGCCGGCGGCCACGAGCTTTTGCACGGCGGCCTCGACACGGCCGCTGGTGTAGAGGCTCGACTCCAGGTAGTACTGGTCGAAGTGCACGCGGAAGGCCTGCAGATCGAGGTCTTGCTCGCGGCGCAGGTAGGCCACGGCGAACTCGCGGATCGCGTCGATGTCCTCGATGTCGCCGGTGGCGGTGACTTCACGGTCTTCCGACTTGACGGTCTTCTTCGCCTTGAAGTCTTCGGCGATCTCGGCGATGTAGTCGCCGTTGTAGGCCGGGGCCTTCTCGCCGCTCGGCCACTCGGCGTCGCCGGGCTTGAAGCCGCGCGCACGCAGCTGCGTGCTGTTGGCCAGCGTCTGGATCTGCACGCCGGCGTCGTTGTAGTAGTACTCGCGCCACACGCTCTCGCCCTGCGAGGCGCGCAGGTTGCAGATGGCGTCGCCCAGCGCGGCCTGGCGGCCGTGGCCGACGTGCAGCGGGCCGGTCGGGTTGGCCGAGACGAACTCGACCAGCACCTTCTCGCCGGTGGCGGGCTGCTGGCCAAAGGTATCGCCGGCCGACAGCACCTCGCGCACGATCTGCTGCTTGGCCGCCGTCTTCAGGCGGATGTTGAGAAAGCCGGGGCCGGCGATCTCGATCGCCTCGACCCATTGGCCGAAAGCGGGGGTGGCGAGCAGCGCAGCGCTCAATTGCTCGGCCAGTTCGCGGGGCTTGCGCCCCAGCGGCTTGGCGAGCTGCATCGCGGCCGTGCTGGCGAAATCGCCATGCGCTGCCACCTTGGGCGACTCGAACGCGGCTTTGGAGCCAGCGCCGGGCGAGAGGGATTCGAGCGTGTTCGCGAGCGCCGCGAGCAGCTCCTGTTTGACCAATAGCATCTGCGAATTTTACCGGGGGCAAACCCGGGGACCGTTAACGTTCGTCATCCGATCGTTGTCCTGGCCCGTTACGATGGTCAGCCCCGGGGCGGGGCACCTGTCACAACCCAACCTTGCAAGGACACATCCCATCATGAAGAAGCTCCTTTCCCTGGTCGTTCTGGGCGCATGCCTTTCCTTCGGTGCCGCACAGGCCCAAGACAAGGCCGCCGCGCCAGCTGCAGCACCTGCCGCGGCCGCCGCCCCCGCCGCTGGCGCAAGCTGCGACGCCAAGGCTGTCGACAAGAACGGCAAGGCCCTGGCCGGTGCCGCCAAGGCCAGCTCGATCAAGAAGTGCGAGAAAGAAGCCAAGGCTGCAGCGGCTCCCGCCTGCGCGGCCAAGGCCGTCGACAAGAACGGCAAGGCCCTGGCCGGCGCCGCCAAGAACAGCTTCATGAAGAAGTGCGAAGCGGATGCAGCCAAGGGCTGATACAGCGCCGCGCTGAAGCTGGCGCAAGAAAAAGGCCCGCCGCGTGCGGGCCTTTTTCATGGGGCCGCCCGCCTACTTGCCGAAGCCGCGCGCGAAGAACACCGCCACCAGCGGGATCACCGCAATGATGTGCGCCTGCACCATCACCAGCTTGCGGGTTTTCTTGATCTCGGCCTCGGCCGGCAGCTTGCCGCTGGCGCGCAGCGTCTTGCGCCAGCGGAAATACGTGAGCGTCGGGAAGATCGACAGCACGCCCACGATGATGAACAGCCCCAGCTTCACGTGCAGCAGCGGGTTGGTCCAGTACCAGGCCGTGCCCTTCACGCCCCACCAGGTGCGTGCGATGCCGGTCACGAGCACCGCGATGGCGGCAATGCCGTAGACCATGTCGATCTTGGCCAGCCGCTCCACCACCGCGGCATTCAGCCACTGGACCCGGCACAGCGCCGCCTCGCTGGAGATGAAGACGACCATCGTCAGGATGGCCAGCAAGTGCAGGTAGGCGAGGATGGCTTCGAGCGTCATCGATGGCTTTCTTCTCAGTGGGTTGCAAATGCAAACAGATTGTGCCGCCGCTCGAACGCCCTACGCCCTGCCTCCCCAGAATTCCGGGTTTCCGTACTGCTCCTTGAGGAAATCAAGCCACAGTCGCACCCGCAGCGGCAGGTGCTTGGCGCCTGCGAACACCGCGTAGATGCCGTTGGGCGGCGCGGCGAAGTCGTCGAGCAGCGGCACCAGCAGGCCGGCGTCGATCTCGGCCTCGACCTCCCAGGTGCTGCGCCAGGCGATGCCGTGGCCGGCCAGGCACCAGTCGTGCAGCACCTGCCCGTCGGAGCAGTCGAGCGGGCCGCTCGGGCGCAGGTGAATCAGCTCTTGTGCGCCGCCCTCGGCGGTAATGCGAAAGGCCCAGCCGCGCGTCTGCGAAGCGTCGCTCGACAGCGTCAGGCAAGCAAAGCGCGAAAGCTCGCCGGGATGCTTCGGCATGCCGTGCCGCCGGATGAATTCAGGCGTCGCCACGCAGCGCCGGCGGTTGTCGGCCAGCCGCACGCTCACCAGCGACGAATCGGGCAGGTCGCCCACGCGCACCGCGCAATCGAAGCTCTCGCCAGTCACGTCGACCACGCGGTCGCTGAGGTTCAGCGAGATCGTCACTTCCGGATGCAACGCATGAAAGCGCGGCACCAGCGGCGCGACGTGGCGGCGCCCGAAGCCCGCCGGCGCCGTCACGCGCAGATGCCCGCTGGCCTTGATGCCACCGGCGCTCACGCTGGCTTCGGCATTCGCGAACTCGGCCAGCAGGCGCTGGCAGTCTTCGAGAAAGGCGCTGCCCTCGTGCGTGAGCGTGATGCGGCGCGTGGTGCGCACCAGCAGCTTGACGCCCAGCCGTTCTTCGAGCGCGTCGAGGCGGCGGCCCATGATCGCGGGCGCCACGCCTTCGGCCTTGGCCGCGGCGGTAAGGCCGCCACGGGTCGCGACCGAGACGAAGGATTCGAGTTGCTTCAGGCGGTCCATGGGGCGGAAACTATATCGCCCGCCGCAACGGCGCCCGCTCTTATTCGGGCTGCACACCCGCCTCGCGCACCGCCGCGCCCCAGCGCGCGTGCTCCGAGCGGATGTATTGCGCCGCCTGCTCCGGGCTGCCGCCGCCGGGCGTGCTGCCCTCGGCCAGCAGTTGCGAGATGGTGGCGGGCTTGGCCAGCGCCTTGTCGATCGCGGCGTTGAGCTTCTTCACGATGTCGGCGGGCGTGCCGGCGGGCACCACGATGGCCTTCCAGTCCACCGCCTCGAAGCCCTTGTAGCTTTCGGCCACGGTCGGCACCTCGGGCATCACCGGCAGCCGCTTGGCCGAGGTGACGGCCAGCGCGCGCAGCTTGCCGCCCTTGACCATGGCCAGCGCGCCCTGCGGCGTGGCGAACATGTAGTCGGTCTGGCCGCCGAGCAGGTCGGTGATGGCCGGCGCGGCGCCCTTGTACGGCACGTTGAGCACCTTGAAGCCCGCGCGCCTGGCGAGCACCTCGCCGGCCATGTGGCCCAGCGTGCCGGTGCCGGCAAGCGCCTGCTTGATCTCGCCCGGCTTGGCCTTGGCGGCAGCCACGAGGTCGGCCAGCGACTTGAACGGCGCGTCTGCCCGCACCACCAGCACCACGGGCTGCGAGGCAACGATCGACACCGCCACCAGGTCCTTCAGCGCGTCGTACGGCATCTTGGGAAACAGCGTCGGGTTGATCGCCAGGTTGGCGGTCTGCCCCAGGCCGACGGTGTAGCCATCGGGCTTGGACTTGGCCACCACGTCCATGCCGATGTTGCCGTTGCCGCCCGCGCGGTTGTCGACGATGAAGGTCCACCTGGTGTCGTCGATGAGCTTCTGCGCGATCAGGCGCGCCACGATGTCGGTGGCACCGCCCGGTGTGTAGGGCACGACGAGGCGCACCGGCTTCTCGGGCCAGGCGGTGTCGGCAAGGGCGGGGGCGGCGTTCAGGCATGCGGCGGCCGCGGCGCACGCCAGCAAGGCGCGCCGTGTGGTTGAAAACATGGGGTCAGTCTCCGAGGGTGATGTGGTGTGTCTCGAGGGCGGCGATCTCTTCATCGCTGTAGCCCACTTCTTTCAGCAGCTCGCGGCTGTGCTCGCCGATGTGCGGCGGCTGCAGCCGGATGCCGGGCCGCTCGCCGTCGAGCGTGAACGGCATGAGCGGCACCTTGGCGGTGCTGCCGTCGTTCATGCGCACCGGCGCAAGGCCGCCGGTGGCATTGAGGTGCGGGTCGTCGAACAGCTCCTGCGGCCGCGTGATCGGCGCGAAGGGCAGCTCGTTCTGCTCGAACACGGCGGCCAGTTCGGCCGCGTTGCGGTTCGCCAGGTGCGAGCGCAGGATCGGCATCATCCAGTCGCGCGCCAGCACCCGGTCGTTGTTGGTCTTCAGGCGCGGATCGGCCAGCATCTCTTCGAGGCCGAAGGCCTTGCAGAAGATGGCCCACTGCTTGTCGCTCACGGCGGCAAGAAAGATCTGCTCGCCGTCCTTCACGGTGAACACGTCGTACACGGCCCAGGCCGAGATGCGGCTGGGCATCGGGTCGGCCGCCTTGCCGGTGGCGGCGAACTGCATCATGTGCTGCGCGACGAGGAACACGTTGTTCTCGAACAGCGCCGACTGCACCTCGCAGCCCTTGCCGGTAAGGTCGCGCTGGCGCAGCGCGGCCATCGCGCCGATGGCGCCGAACATGCCGCCCATGATGTCGTTCACGCTGGTGCCCGCTCGCAGCGGATCGCCCGAGCGGCCGGTCATGTAGGCCAGGCCGCCCATCATCTGCACCACTTCGTCGAGCGCAGTGCGGTGGTCGTACGGGCCCGGCAGAAAGCCCTTGTGGCTCACGTAGATGAGGCGCGGGTTGAGCTTGGAAAGCGTGTCGTAGTCGAGCCCCAGCTTCTTCATCGTGCCGGGCTTGAAGTTCTCGCTCACGATGTCGGCGGTGGCGATCAGGCGCAGCGCCGCTTCCACGCCTTCGGGCTTTTTCAGGTCGAGCGCGATGCTCTTCTTGTTGCGGTTGAAGGTCGGGAAAAAGCCCGAGCCCGAACCGAGCAACCGGCGCGTGTTGTCGCCCTCGATGGGCTCGACCTTGATGACCTCGGCACCGAGGTCGGCCAGCAGCAGCCCGCAGGTCGGGCCCATCACCATGTGGGTGAACTCGACGACGCGGACGCCGGCGTAGGGAAGAGGATTCGCTTCAGACATGTGCGTTGTGTTCCTGGACAAAACCCTTGGGCAGGCCGGCCTCGGGCGTCATGCCGTAGACCGGTTCGCCGGGCAGGCCGGCCATGAGCGGCGCGCGCGCCGCGATGAGTTTCTGGATGTCGATGCCGGTGCGCACGCCCATGGCCTCGAACATGAAGACGAGGTCTTCGGTCACGGCATTGCCCGAGGCGCCGGGCGCATAGGGGCAGCCGCCGAGCCCGCCGAGCGAGGCGTCGAAAGTGCGCACGCCCTCGTCCCACGCGGCCAGGCAGTTCGCCAGGCCGAGGCCGCGCGTGTTGTGCATGTGGGCCGCACCGGCATGCACGCCGATCTCTGCGCGCAGGCGCTTGAAGAGCCGGCGCACCTGCGCGGGGTTGGCATAGCCCACGGTGTCGGAAAGGCCCGACTCGTCGGCACCGGCCTCGATGCATTGCGCTGCAAGGCGGATCACATCGTCTTCCGGCACCAGCCCCTGCAGCGTGCAACCGAAGGCGGTGGAGATGCCGGCTTCGAGCTTCACATGCGGCGCGATGGCGCGGCGCAGCTCGGCGATGGCGCGCACCTCCTCGACCATCTCGGTCGGCGTCTTGCGCACGTTGGCCAGCGAATGCGCCACGCTGGCCGACACCGGCATCGTGAGCTTGTGCACGCCCGCTTCGAGCGCGGCCTGTGCGCCCTTGCGGTTGGGCACCAGCGCCATCACGACCAGGCCGGGAAGCGTGATGGCGTGGCGCACCACCTCGGCCGCATCGGCCATCTGCGGCAGCAGCTTCGCGGGCACGAAGGAAGCGACCTCGATCTCGCGCACGCCGGCCGCGTGGAGCGCGTCGATCCAGCGCAGCTTGTCGGCCGTGGGCATGGTGGCCTTGACCGATTGCAGGCCATCGCGCGGACCGACCTCGCTGATGAGGACGTCGGGGGGTGTCATCGACTTTGTCTCCTTGAAGCGATCTGGTGTTGATCGCTTGACAGTTCTGTCCTGCAGAACTAAATTCCGTTAAACAGAATTAGACTGCCGTTCGACTTTCCCTGTCAAGCCCAAGCCATGCCCCGCAAAGCCCAGACCGAATCGGTTTCCGACCTCAATGCCGCCCCCGGCGGCGCGGCCGCGGTCGACCGTGCGTTGAGCCTGCTCTCGGCCTTCCAGCCGGGCGACGAGGCGCTGTCGCTTGCGCAGTTCGCCGAGCGCACGCAGCTCTACAAGAGCACGGCGCTGCGGCTGCTGGCTTCGCTCGAGCATGCGCGGCTCATCCGCCGGCAGGACGACGGGCGCTATGCCCTGGGCACTGAAATCGCGCGACTGCACGGGCTCTATGCAGCCTCGCAGTCGCTCGACCGCATCGTGTTGCCCGTGCTGCGTTCGCTGGCCGCCGCAACGGGCGAAAGCGCGGCATACCACGTGCGGCAAGACCCGGGCGACAGCTGGGTGCGCCTGTGCCAGTTCCGGGTCGACTCATCGCATGTGGTGCGCGACCACGTGCGCGCGGGTGACCTGCTACCCAACGACCGGGGCGCGGGCGCGCGCGTGCTGATCGCCTTCGGGCCCGAGGCCGAGCGGCCGCGCGGCACCAAGGAACGCAAGCTGTACGACACCATTCGTGCGCAGGGCTACTGCGCGCTGGTGGGCGACCGCACGGCCGAACTGGCGGGCATTTCGGCGCCGGTGTTTCGTGCCGATGGCAGCCTTGCCGCGGCGGTCACGTTGACGATGCCGACGCATCGCTATGACGAGCGCTATATCGAGCCTGTGCGTGCTGCGGCGAAGGAACTCGGCGGGCAGGTTTGATTTAGGCGATTCGGGGCGTGTGCACAGGACACCGGGTACTCCCCTCCGCGAATGTCCCCCGGCCTGCGGCCTCCTCCTTTATTTCGCTGCGGGGAGCACCCGATGCCCTGCGCACAAGAGGCGCTGTCGTTGTGCTCGCCGATCAATCACCGCACTGCTCAACGCTCACGCTGGCGGGGTGCCTTGCGCAGCGAAATAAAGGAGGAGGCCGCAGGCCGGGGGACATTCGCGGAGCAAGGCACCCCGTCGGCGTGAGCGCCGCCCTGAACAACATCCGAATAGATCTCAGGCGTCCGCCTTGAAGCCCGAGTTCTTGATCGGCATTTCCCAGCGCTTCAGATGCGCCGCCTGGGTAGCCGCCAGTTCAGCCGGCCCGGCATGCGTGGGCACCAGCCCCAGCGCGTAGATCTTTTCCTGCACATCGGGCATCCGCATCGCGTCGGCCACCGCCTTGTCGATGCGCGCGACCAGTGCGGGCGACATGCCCGGCGGGCCGTAGAGGCCGAAGAAGGCATCGGCCGTCACATTGAGGCCCGCCTCCTTCAGCGTCGGTACATCGGGCAGCGCGCGATTGCGCTGGTCGCCCGTCACCGCAAGGATGCGCACCTTGCCGGCGCGGTGGTGCTCGATGGTTTCGGAGGCGGTGTCGACCATCAGCGGCACCTGCCCGCCGATCAGGTCTTGTGCGGCGGGTGCGCCACCGCGATAGGCCACGTGCATCATCGGCACGCCGGCCGCCTGCGCGATCAACTGGCCCGCGAAGTGCGGCACCGTGCCCGCGCCCGAGGTCGCGTAGTTGGCCTTGGCGGGGTTGGCCTTCATCCAGGCGAGCACGGCCTTGAGGTCGCCGGGCGGCGCACCGGGCCCGGCTGTCACCGCGAAGTCGAAGGTGCCGCCGAGCGAGATCGGCGTGAAGTCCTTCGCCGGGTCGTAGCCGAGGTTCGGGTACAGCCACGGGTGGATCACCATCGCGCCACTGGGCGAGAAGGCGAGCGTGTTGCCGTCCGGTGCCGCGCGCCGCAGCTCACCGAGCGCAAGGCGGCCGGCCGCGCCCGGCTTGTTGTCGATGATGACGTTCTGCCCCAGCGACACGCGCATCTTGTCGGCAAGCACACGCGCCACCACGTCCGCCGAGCCCCCCGGCGGAAAGCCGACCAGGATGCGGATCGTGCGGTCCTGCTGCGCGAAAGCCATCGGCGCGATGGCCCCGGTGGCGATGACGGCAGCGGCCTGCGCTGCGAACTGGCGGCGTTTCATGGGCTTTGTCTCCTCGGGTGGTAATGGCTTGGGGGCTCAGGGCTCGGGACCGGGCAGCAATGGCGAAGGCGTCGGTCAGCGCAGCGCGGCCAGCACGGCCTTGTTCTGCTCCGGCAGGCCGATGCTGATGCGCAGCCATTGCGGCAGGCCGTAATTGGCGAGCAGCGAGACCTCGATGCCGGCGGCCAGCAGACGCGCATGCACCGCCTGGCCGTCGCCGACCTGCACGGCCAGGAAATTGCCGGACGAAGGGATGTACGTCAGGCCCAGTTCGGTGAAGCCCGCCGCGAGCTGGTCGCGCCCGGCGGTGTTGACTTCATAAGTGCGCGCAAGAAATTCGGCGTCGCCCAGCGCGGCCACGGCGGCGGCCTGGGCCGGCGTCGTCACGTTGAAGCGCGGGCGTTGCGCGTTCATGCGTGCCGTCAGCGCCGGCTGCGACACGCCGTAGCCGATGCGCAGCCCCGCCAACCCGAAGGCCTTGGAAAAGGTGCGCGTCACGATCAGGTTGGGCAGGCGCCGCACCCACTCGACGCTGTTGTAGCGCTGCGCCGGCGACAGGTACTCGGTGTAGGCCTCGTCGAGCAGCACCGTCACATGCGCGGGCACCGACTGCAGAAAGGCCAGCAGCGGTGCAGCGTCGATGAAGGTGCCGGTCGGGTTGTTGGGGTTGGCGACGAACACCAGCCTGGTGTCGTCGCCGATGGCTGCGCGCATGGCGTCCAGGTCGTGCCCAAAATCGCGCGAGGGCACGACGGTGGCGTGCGCATGGGCGTGCGCCGTGGCGGCCGCGTAGACGATGAAGCCGTACTGCGAATAGACGACGCCCTCGCCCGGCTTCAGGCTCACCTGCGCCGCGAGTTCGAGGATCTCGCTCGACCCGCTGCCGAGCGTGAGCCATTCGGCCGGCACATCGAGCTTGGCGGCCAGCGCGTTCTTGAGCGCGGTGCCGTTGGCGTCGGGGTAGTTGCCCGCGCCTTCGAGCGCGGAAGCCGCCGCGCGGCGGGCCGATTCGGGCATGCCGAGGGGGTTTTCGTTGGAGGCCAGGAGGATCATTGCGGCGGAGGTCGATTTATTTAAGAAGTTAAATATATCCCGCGTTGAAAGCCTCCCTATCAGTGCCTACCCTTTGAACTCACAGGCGTCTTTGCGCCAATTACCTTCATTTTTGTCACTGATAAATCCCGCTTTCGGCTCTTACTCTCCAGTAAGGTATCGAATAAAGTTCAACCATCCTCCGTTTTCAAGTTTCAGCATTGCGTTCTCCAGGAGAAAAAACATGACTGCCCGCACCCCCTCCCACGGACTCCAGGTCGCGACCGAGCTCTACCGTTTCATCGAAGACAAGGTCCTGCCCGCCAGCGGCGTGGCCAGCGACGTCTTCTGGAAGGGCTTCGACGCCATCGTCAGCGACCTCGCACCGAAGAACATCGCGCTGCTCGCCGAGCGCGACCGCCTGCAGGCCGAACTCGACACCTGGCACAAGGCCCACCCCGGCCCCATCGCCGACATGCCGGCCTACCGCGCCTTCCTCGAAAAGATCGGCTACCTGCTGCCGCAGCCCAAGGGCACGAAGGCCACGACCGCCAACGTCGACTCCGAACTCGCGCTGCAGGCCGGCCCGCAGCTGGTGGTGCCCATCCTCAACGCACGCTATGCACTGAACGCCGCCAACGCACGCTGGGGTTCGCTGTACGACGCGCTCTACGGCACCGATGCCATTCCCGAAACCGGCGGCGCCGAAAAGGGCAAGGGCTACAACCCCGTGCGCGGCGCCAAGGTCATCGAGTTCGCACGCAACGTGCTCGACCAGGCCGCACCGCTGGCCAACGGCTCGCACAAGAACGCCACCGGCTACAGCGTGAAAGACGGCCAGCTGGTCGTCGCGCTGCAAGGCGGCAGCACCGGCCTGGCCGATGCCTCGCAATTCATCGGCTACCAGGGCGATGCCGCATCGCCGTCGTCGGTGCTGCTCAAGCACAACGGCATCCACCTGGACATCCGCATCGACCGCAGCACCGCCATCGGCAAGAGCGATGCAGCCGGCGTGAGCGACCTCGTGCTCGAAGCCGCGCTCTCGACCATCCTCGACCTCGAAGACTCGGTGGCCGTGGTCGATGCGGCCGACAAGGTGGTCGCGTACTCGAACTGGCTCGGCATCGTGCAAGGCACGCTCACCGAAGAAGTCGCCAAGGGCGGCAAGACCTTCACGCGCGGCCTGAACGCCGACCGCGAATACACCGGCGCCAACGGCCAGCCCGTCAAGCTGCATGGCCGCTCGCTGATGTTCCTGCGCAATGTGGGCCACCTGATGACCAACCCGGCCATCCTGTATGCAGGCGGCAAGGAGATCCCCGAAGGCATCCTCGATGCCGTGGTGACCACCACCATCGCCACCATCGACCTCAAGCGCAAGGGCAACTCGCGCACCGGCAGCATCTACATCGTCAAGCCGAAGATGCACGGCCCGGCCGAAGTGGCCTTCGCAAGCGAGCTGTTCGGCCGCGTCGAGCAACTGCTCGGCCTGCCCGCCAACACCGTGAAGCTCGGCATCATGGACGAAGAGCGCCGCACCAGCGTCAACCTGAAGGCCTGCATCGCCGAGGCCGCCGCGCGCGTGGCCTTCATCAACACCGGCTTCCTGGACCGCACCGGCGACGAGATGCACACCGCCATGCAGGGCGGCCCGATGATCCGCAAGGGCGACATGAAGTCCAGCGCGTGGATCGGCGCTTACGAAAAGAACAACGTGCTGGTCGGCCTCTCGTGCGGCCTGCGCGGCAAGGCGCAGATCGGCAAGGGCATGTGGGCCATGCCCGACCTGATGGCTGCGATGCTCGAACAGAAGATCGGCCACCCCAAGGCCGGCGCCAACACCGCCTGGGTGCCCTCGCCCACCGCCGCCACGCTGCACGCGCTGCACTACCACCAGGTCAGCGTGACCGCGGTGCAGCAAGAGCTGGAAAAGATCGACGCCGATGCCGAGCGCGACAACATCCTCAATGCGCTGCTGCAGGCGCCGATCGCAGCCGAAGCCAAGTGGAGCGCCGAAGAGCGCCAGCAGGAAATCGACAACAACGTGCAGGGCATCCTGGGCTACGTGGTGCGCTGGATCGACCAGGGCGTGGGCTGCTCCAAGGTGCCCGACATCCACAACGTCGGCCTGATGGAAGACCGCGCGACGCTGCGCATCTCGAGCCAGCACATCGCCAACTGGCTGCTGCACGGCGTGGTGACCAAGGCGCAGGTCGACGAGACCTTCCAGCGCATGGCCAAGGTGGTGGACGAGCAGAACGCGGGCGATCCGCTGTACCAGCCGATGGCCGGCCACTTCGCGACCTCGGCCGCGTACAAGGCCGCGCAAGACCTGGTGTTCAAGGGCATCGAGCAGCCGAGCGGCTACACCGAGCCGCTGCTGCACGCATGGCGCCTGAAGGTCAAGGGCGAAGCCTGACCCGCACCTTCCCGGCACTGCGCCGGGCTTGAGCGAACGAACGGCGCCCGAGGGCGCCGTTCTGCATGAAGGGCGGCATGCCAGTAGCATTCGTGCCGCTCCCTTCTTCTTTCAGCTCCCTCCCCTCCCGATGAACACGAACGCGGCATCGCCGCCCCCGCCGCGCTGGTCGACCTCCGCGGCCGCCATGCTCGTGGCACTCGCCAGTGCCTTCGCCCTGAGCCAGGCCTTTCGCACCGTCGGCGCCATGATGGCCACGCCGCTCAGCAGCCACTTCGGCCTGTCGCCGCAGCAGCTCGGCACATGGGCCGGCACTTTCCACTTCATGTTCGGGATCATGCAGCTCGCGATGGGCGTGTCGATCGACATGTTCGGCGTGCGGCGCACGGTGCTCACCGCGTTTCCGCTGGCCATCGCGGGCGCGGCGCTGTGCGCGGTGGCATCGAGCTTTCACATGCTGCTGCTGGGGCAGGCGCTGATCGGCGTCGGCTGTGCGCCGGCGTTCCTGGCCTGCACGGTGTTCATCGCGCGGCACTTCGACGCCTCGCGCTTCACGGCGATGTCGGGGCTGGTGATGAGCATGGCCGGCCTGGGCATCGTGTTCACCGGCACGCCGCTGGCCCTGCTGATCGAGGCCGCCTCGTGGCGCGCCGGCTATGCGGTGCTGGCCGCGTTCGCGGTGCTCTCGTGGGCCGTCATCTTCTGGCGCGTGCGCGAACCGGCGCGCGCAGCCGACCTCGCGCCGCAGTCGGCACCGGCCGAGCGCCAGTCGCTGCGCAAGGCCGTGCGCGAGTTGCTGCCGCTGTTCGCGATGCCGCACACGCTCGGCCTGCTGTGTTTTGCCTGCGTGTCGTATGCGGCCTTCATCACGCTGCGCGGCCTGTGGCTCGGGCCGGTGCTGCACGAGCGGCACGGCCTGTCGCTCGTTGCGAGCGGCAATGTCGCGCTGGTGATGACCGTCACCGGCATGATCAGCCCGGCGCTGTTCGGCCGCCTCGACCCGGGCGCCGCGCGGCGCCCCCTCTGGATGATGGGCTGCGCCTGCGCCGGCGCGCTGATGTTCACGGCGATGGCGCTCACGCATTCGCGCGCGATCGACATCGGCCTGCCGATCCTCTATGGCCTTCTTTCCGGCTACAGCGTGCTGCAGTACGCGTACACCAAGAATGGCTACCCGGCCGCCATGACGGGGCGCGCGATGGCGCTGATGAACATGGCGATGTTCCTGGGCGTGTCGCTGATGCAATGGACAACGGGCGTGGCCGCGTCGTGGGCGGTGGCGCACGGCGTGGAGCCGTTCCGAGCGGTGTTCCTCACGGTGGCGGGCATGCTGGCGGCGGGGACGCTCGCGTTCTTCGTGCTGCCGCGCGCGCCGGTGGCGACGCGGGTTCACGCCTGACGGTCGAGCGCACGCCGCCTCAGGCCCCGTCGCCGAGACGCGCCCGCACTTCACGGCGACTCAACTGCCGCTTGGCCACGGCGTAGACAAAGTCCTGCGCGTACGTGACCTGACGGCATGCCGTGCCCACCGGCGCGTGGCACACGCCGCGTCGTGTCACCAGGCAGCCGCGCAGCACGTCATAACGCTTCTCGTCCTTCGCACCGGCCCCCTTGCTTTCCGGGAAAGGCGCCAGCCGGACTTCGAACCAGCAGCCATCGACAAGATGCCATTCGATGGCGTCGTCGATCACGATACGGGCGATCACAGCCTTCGGTTTGTTCGCAGCCCGGTTCTGCCGCGCCTTGAGCCGAGCCCGATTCGGAAGCAGGATGCCGGTGACCGGATGCACGAACAGCTCCACGCGCAATGCATCGCGCAGCGGCACATGCAGATTGCCGCCCCAGCGATGCGAGCGTACCCGCACCTCGCCGTCACGCATCACCGCATCGCGCACGACGAAGTCGTCGATGTGCTCGAAGATGTGCGCCTGCACCGTGCTGCGGCGGTCGATGCCACTGCACAGCTCGGCGTACACCTTGTCCCACGGCCGATGCACCTGCTTGTGCAGCCAGCGCTTGAGCGGCGCGAGGTTCTCGTTGAGCCACTTCGTGCGACCGTAGCCGCGCTTCATGCCCAGGTGCGAACCACGCTCCTTGCTGTTGCGCCATGCGCGCCCGTCGCCTTGCACGCCACCACCGCGACGCGGCCGCTCGACGATGACCTTGTCCATGTCGTCACGCATCGTCGCCCCTCCCCACGAGGCTGCGCGCAGCCTTCTGCAATGCCACCTTCTGCGCACGCCGTTCCGCACGGTGCGTGCGCAGATGGCGCCCCGCGCCCTGGCTCGATTCGCGGCGCGCCATCGCGGCCACCACGGGGTTGCGCGGTGCCGTTGCCGGCACCGAAAAATAAAACCGGCCCAGACGCTTCTCGTCGTCGCGGGCCTTTCGTTGAGCACTCATGTGCGCACACTCCAAAAACAAAAAGGCCCCGGCGAATGGCTGCGCGGGGCCTTTGTCGATGGGCCTCGGCGGATGCATGGATGCACATCCGGCCGGGGCGGTCGGTGTGCGGGTCAGGTGTTCAGAAAACGGTTCATTGATGTGTGTTGTCGCCCGGGAGGTTGGTCGTCGCCAGGCGCGGAGAGAAAACTGTTGGCTGAAAAACGAAGGGCGGATTGTGGCGAGCGCGCATGCGATGCGCAAGCACCGCGCCGGCTGCTGTGGCGCAAAGCCGACGCGCAACAAATCGATGAACGGGTGCGAATCCAAACGCGAACACGCGGCGTATTCGATCCAAGCGCATCGCGCCCCCGAGCTGTTGGCGGTTTCCACAGACACCTCAAGAACCATTCTTTCCAGGAGCCTTCAATGAAAAAACTCATGATTGCAGTCGGCGTTTCGGTCCTGCTCGGCGCTTGCGCGGGCGGCATGGGCATGAGCGGCAGTGGCGGCATGTCGTCGAACCCGATGGTCGGCGGTGCCGCGATGTACCCCACGAAGGACATCGTCGACAACGCCGTGAATTCGAAGGACCACACCACGCTGGTCGCTGCCGTGAAGGCCGCGGGCCTGGTCGATACGCTCAAGAGCCCGGGCCCGTTCACCGTGTTCGCACCGACCAACGACGCCTTCGCCGCACTGCCGGCCGGCACGGTCGACACGCTGCTCAAGCCCGAGAACAAGCCGACGCTGACCAAGGTGCTGACGTACCACGTGGTGCCCGGCCGCATGGACGGCCCGGCGCTGATGAGCGCGATCAACGCAGGCGGCGGCAAGGCCGTGCTGAAGACCGCCAGCGGCGGCACGCTGACCGCGACGATGAGCGGCGGCAACGTGTGGGTGACCGATGCCAAGGGCGGCACCGCGATGGTGACGATTGCCAACGTGTACCAGTCGAACGGCGTGATCCACGTGATCAACAAGGTGCTGCTGCCGGGTTGATCCTTCTTCTTCGACGCGGCAATGGCGCGGCGGGCCTTCGTCAGGTTCGCTGCGCCGCTTCCGCTTCGTCGCGCAGCCACTGCGCGAAGTCCTGCGCGTCGCGGTTGCCCGCGGCGCGCTTCGACATCTCGATGAAGTAGCCGCGGTGCGACACGGCGCCCTCGCCGAGCGGCGCCACCAGCCGGCCATCGCGCACCAACTCGCGCAGCAGCGGCAAGCGGCCGATCACCACGCCCTGCCCCGCCACCGCGGCCGCCACGGCATCGGCGTACTGCGTGAAGCGCAGCGTGCTCTTCATGCGCAGGTCTTCGAGCCCCATCACCTTGAGCCACGGCTCCCACTCGGCGGTCGGGGCCTTGCTGTGGTCGGGGTATTCGACGGTCAGCAGCGTGACGCCGGCAAAGTCCGACAGTTTGCGCAGCGACGCGGCCAGTTGCGGCGAGCACAGCGGAATGATCGACTCCTCGAACAGCGCCGGGCCGACACCCCGATCGATGGGAGAGAAGCGCACGGCCAGGTCGAGGCGGCTGACGTCGAGGTCGAGCGCATCGAGCGTGGCCGACACGCGCACGTCGACCTGCGGATGCGTGCCGGTGAAGCGCGCCAGCTTGGGAATGAGCCAGAGCGATGCAAAGCCCGGCGTGGTGGTGATCGCCACCTGCCGCGGCGCGGCGCTGGCGCGCACGCGGGCGGTGGCGTCGCGCAGCCGCTCCAGGCTGTCGGTGACGGCGCGCTGCAGCACGCCGCCGGCCTCGGTGAGCGCCAGCGCGCGGTGGCGGCGCTCGAAGAGCAGCACGCCCAGGCTGGCTTCGAGCTGCTGGATCTGCCGGCTCACGGCCGACTGGGTCAGGTGCAGTTCACCGGCCGCCAGCGTGAAGCTGAGCCGGCGCGCGGCGGCTTCGAAACTGCGCAGCAGCTCGAGCGGCGGGAGCTCGCCGCTCAAGGCGCCAGGGGGTTTCGCATTCTCTGCAAGCATGCAACGAGTTCCGAATGACCGCGTGTAAGAGGGAGACCGGCTCACTATATTCATTCGTATCCCGAATGCAATGGAGTTAGCCATGAGCACCTACCCGTCTTCTTCGTCCGCGCCTTCTTCACGCTTCGACGTGAGCCTGCCGCATCGCGCCGTTTTCTCGGTGCCCGATGGCGCCGGCGTCGGCATCGAATGCCGCAGCGGCTCGGTCTGGGTCACGCTGGATCGCGATACGCGCGACATCGTGCTCGCACCGGGCGAGCGCTTCGAAGGCACCGAGCACCGGCGCGTGCTGGTGTCGGCGCTGCAGTCGTCGTGCATCACGGTGACCGATGCGCAACCGGCTGCAATGCCCCTGCCCGCACCGGCGCGCCAGCGGTCGCCTTGGCGACTTCTGTCCCACGGGTTGTCCCCGGCTTGACCTGATTGCCACCGGCATCGACCCTCGATGCCATGGACTTCCAGCGCACCGAATGCCGCCGCCGCGACGGGCGGCTTTTTGTTTTGGGCGCACGATTCACGCTGTTTTCTTTTTTTGAAAAGGACATGAACATGGCACAAGCACACACGGTGGCGGAGCAGCTCGGATGACCGCACCATCCTTCATCCTTTGCGAAGTGGCCGACGGCATCGCCACGCTCACGCTGAACCTGCCGGCCAAGCTCAACCCGATCGCGCACGGGCTGCAGGTCGAGCTGAAGGAAACGCTGGAGCGCATCCGCGACGACCGCTCGGTGCGCGCCGTGATCCTGACGGGCGCCGGCAAGGCCTTCTGCGTGGGCGCCGACCTGAGCGCGATGGCACCCAATGAAGCGGGCAAGTCGCTCGGCGCGCAGACCGCAGAGTGGATGCAGTCGCTGAGCAACCCGCTGATCGAGACGCTGCGCACGCTGCCGATTCCGGTGGTCGCGGCCGTCAATGGCCCGGCGGCCGGTGCGGGCGTGGGACTGGCGCTGGCGGCCGACGTGACCATCGCGGCACGCAGCGCCTACTTCTACCTGCCCTTCCTGCCCAAGCTGGGCATCGTGCCCGACCTGGGCTGCACCTGGGCCATTCCGCGCCGCGCCGGCAGGGCGCGTGCCATGGGCATGGCATTGCTCGACGAGCGCGTGGGCGCCGGGCGCGCCGTGCAATGGGGGCTGATCTGGGCCTGCGTGGACGACGAGCAATTGCTCGAAGAAGCCCGCCGCATTGCACAACGCCTGGCCAGCCTGCCCGCGCATGCGGTGGTGGAGGCGCGCGAAGCCTTCGAGGCCTCGGAGCACCACACGCTGAAGGAGCAGCTGCACTACGAAAGCGAGCGCCAGCGCGAGCTGATCGACCGCCCGAGCTTTCGCGAAGGCGTGAGCGCCTTCCTGCAGAAGCGGCCACCCGTCTTCGAGGGGCGCTGAGCGCCACGCGGGGCCGCTCAGCCGGTGCGGCCTGTCAGTGCAGGCGCGCCTCGATCTCGTCGGCACCGATCATTTCGGCCACCAGCACGGCATCGGGGCCATCGAGAAAGTATTCCGTCTCGAGCGGCGCGCGCAGGCGCAGGAACTTGTCTTCGCCGACCTGCATGGTGTGGCCCGCGCCCATCTCGGCCCCGCTCTCGATCAGGTAGCGCAGGACATTGCCGAACAGGTCGAAGTACTTCCGGCCTTCGTGATGGCCTTCGGCCAGCGCCGCGAAATCGGGGTGGCCGAAGTGATGCGCGCCATAGGTGCGCATCCAGACGCCCTGCACGCCTTCGACCTCGTACTTGACGAAGCCGCAGTACAGGGCCGGCAGGTCGAGGTGCCGCAGCAGCTCGATGCTGTCGCCTTCGTTCTCGGCATCGAACACGCCCGCCGGCAGCGAGGTGCGGGCCGATTCGTTCAGCACCGCCAGCGCACCCAGGCGGGCCATGGCGCCGGCCACGGTCGCGAGGGCCACGTACTGCTCGAGCACCGAGGCCTCGTAGCCTGCGTAGTAGAGGATGACGTGGCTGCGGTGTGCGCGAACCCGGGCCTTGAGTTCCTGCGGATAGTGCGCCGGCGCGACGCAGGCCTCGACCGATTCGCTTGGCATCGGTGCGTCGAAGCCGACCATCCGGACCACGTGTTTCTTCCAGCCCGCCAGCGCCAGAAAAGTACCGGGCTCTTCCGTGATCTCGCAGCGCGCGTCGCCGGTGGAGCGGTGGTAGGCGCGCAATGCCTCCGCGAGCGCGGCGACGTCGATGTTCAGCGCATCGGCGAACACGACCGTCAGCGCGACGGTGTCGCCGGCATCGGGGTTGGCCACCAGCGCACCGGCATCGGCCGGCTCGTCCTTGCGGCCGAAGAAACGGGAAAAAATGCTCACGCGCGGACTCCTGAAAAGTTGTGTGTCTGCTGCCCAGGGAACGGCGCGGACCCGGTGGCGCGCCACGTGCGCACGCCCTCGTGCGCAGCGTGCGGAAACGAACTGTAATCGCGCGAGATGTAGGTTGATCGGCCATTGGCCTGCGGCCGGCGATTGCGCCAGAATGGCCCTCCCGCGAAGCGTTGCCGCCATGCGCCCTGGACACCCCCAGGGCGATGACCGTCGCGTCACAGCACGGAGATTGCCCCATGAGCACCGCCACCCTCAATGCCTTCTACGCCCAGTCGGGCGGCGTCACCTCGGTCATCAATGCGTCGGCCTGCGGCGTGATCGAAACGGCGCGCCGGCACCCGGACCGCATCGGCAAGCTCTATGCCGGGCGCAACGGCATCATCGGCGCGCTGACCGAAGAGCTGATCGACACCGGCGCCGAACCGGCCGAGGCCATCGCGGCCCTGCGCAGCACGCCCTCGGGGGCCTTCGGCTCCTGCCGCTACAAGCTCAAGTCGCTCGAGAAGAACCGGCGCGAGTACGAGCGGCTGATCGAGGTGTTCAAGGCGCACGGCATCGGCTATTTCTTCTACAACGGCGGCGGCGATTCGGCCGACACCTGCTTCAAGGTGAGCCAGCTGTCGCAGTCGCTCGGCTATCCGCTGCAGGCGATCCACGTGCCCAAGACCATCGACAACGACCTGCCGCTGACCGACTGCTGCCCCGGCTTCGGCTCGGTCGCGAAGTACGTGGCGGTGTCGACGCTGGAAGCCTCGTTCGACGTGCGCTCGATGGCGGCGACATCGACCAAGGTGTTCGTGCTCGAGGTGATGGGGCGGCACGCGGGCTGGATCGCCGCAGCCGGCGGGCTCGCGGCGGACCATGGCATTCCGGTGGTGGTGCTGTTCCCCGAGATCGAGTTCGACAAGCCGCGCTTTCTTGCGCGCGTCGATGAACTGGTGAAGCAACACGGCTACTGCTCGGTGGTGGTGTCCGAAGGCTGCCATCACCCCGACGGCACCTTCCTGGCCGAGCAAGGCACGCGCGATGCCTTCGGCCATGCGCAGCTCGGCGGCGCCGCGCCGGTGGTGGCGCAGATGGTGAAGGACGCGCTGGGCCACAAGTTCCACTGGGCCGTGGCCGACTACCTTCAGCGCGCGGCCCGGCACATCGCCTCGGCGACTGACGTGAAGCAGGCTTACGAGCTGGGCCAGCGCGCGGTGGAGCTGGCGCTCGAAGGGCGCAACGCGGTGATGCCGACCATCGAGCGCATCTCCGACGTGCCGTATGCCTACCGCCTGGGCAGCGCTCCGCTCGAATCGGTGGCGAACGTCGAGAAGCCGATGCCGCGCGATTTCATTTCGGACGATGGCTACGGCATCACCGAAAAATGCAGGCGCTACCTGCTGCCGCTGATCGAGGGCGAGGACTATCCGGCCTACCGCGACGGCCTGCCGGTTTATGTGACGCTGCAGAACGTGGCGGTGGCGAAGAAGCTGCCGCCCTTCGAGATCGCGTGATGGCAACAGCTACAGCGGTCATCGACCCCACGCGCTGCCCGCTGTGCGGCGAGTTGAATCGCTGCGCGATGGAGATCGAACGCGAAACGGGCCAGGCGCAACCGCCCTGCTGGTGCATGCAGGCCGACTTCAGCCATGCGCCGTTGACGAACCTGCCGGAAGCGATGCGGGGCCTGTCGTGCATCTGCGCCCGCTGTGCCGCGGGTGACGCGCCCGCTCAGGACTGACCGGGCGCTTGCGACGGAGTCTGTACCAAGGCCTGTGACTGGGCCTGCACTTGCGGCTCGGGTGCCAGTTGCAGCTCGACGATAGGCTCGGGCGCAGGCGCCGCCACGTCGCTGGCCATCACCATCGTCGGCGCCGAGCCATGCCGCTGCCCGGTGATCACCCCGTGGATGAACTGCAGCTTGCCCACCGCCGCGCGCGGCAGCACGAAGGGGTAGTAGTCGGGCTGGCCCATGCTGCGCGACAGCTCGTTCAGCACGTTGGTGAGCAGCACCCAGCCGTTGATGAAGTCGAGAAACTTCGCGGCATCGGGATGCGCGGGCTGCCAGAGGTCATCGACGGTGAAGAGGTCGCTCGCCAGCTCGACGTTGGTGGCGTCGACGCCGAAGCTCATCGCGGTGTCCGCCGTGTCGGCCATGTGCAGGTAGTGAGCCCAGGTCTCGGCCCAGTCTTCCCACGGGTGGGTGCTGGCGTAGCTGCTCACGAAGCGGTCGGCCCAGTCGGGCGGCGGGCCCTGTTCGTAGTGGGTCTGCAGTGCGGCCGCGTAGTCGGCGCGGTCGTCGCCGAAGAGCGCGCGGAAGTCGTCGATCCACGGCGTGGGCAATACCAGCAGGTCCCAGTAGTAGTGGCCGATCTCGTGGCGAAAGTGGCCGAGCAGTGTGCGGTAGGGCTCGCGCATCTCGGCGCGGATGCGTTCGCGCACGGCGTCTTCAGCCTCTTCCGCGTTGAGGGTGATCACGCCGTGCTCGTGGCCCGTCATCACGTGCGGGCCGCCCGGCACGTTGCTGAGGAAGTCGAAGGCCAGGCCGTGCACCGCGTCGGCATGGCGGCTCACCACCGGCAGGCCGAGCGCGAGCAGTTGCGAGATCAAGCGGCGCTTGGCGGTTTCGAGCTTGCGCCAGAGTTCGCCATTGGCCTCCACCGAGAGATCGGGAATGGTGCGGGTGACGCTGCAGGCCAGGCAGTAGCCTGGCGCCAGGCCGTGCGTGTCGGCGGGAAGGGTTTCGCCCTCGCGCGGCACCGACACCATCCAGTTGCAGGCCGCGGGCGTCATGAGGTTGGCGCAGCGCCGGTAGGTGGGGCCGTGCGGATCGCCGAAGACGGTGAAGGTGTCGGGCAGCGCGCCCCCATCAACGGCCGGGGCGAGCGGCATGACGCCCAGGCGGTCGATGACGTAGCCGAGCGGCGTGTGGCAGGCCAGGCATTCGCTGTTGCGCAGGAACACGGGGCGCCCGCACTGGCAGCGGTAGGCACGACTGAGGGTCGGCGCGGCAAGCTCGGCCGCCAGCGTGGGCACGGCCCCGGGCTCGACCGGGGCGAAGGCCGCGACGTCGTCGGGCTGGCCGTTGGCTTGTTCGTTCAGTGGAGAGTCCATGTCGTTGTGCGGCGCTTGACGCGAAGGGGACAGCCGCTGCATTGTGCGACCGCCCGGCGCGCCCTTGGCCGCGCAAACACCGATATGCTTGTAGGACGACGGACCCCGAGACATTCCGCCGCCCCATGACCTCCCCACAGACATCCGAAGCCGCGACCACGCCGGCCCCGCCTTCCATCGGCACGATGCGCCAGCGCTATGGCGAACACTACCGCTGGTACCTGCTGCTGTCGGTGATGGTGGGGACGATGGCATCGATCATGTCCTCGACCATCGTCAACGTGGCGATCCCCGGCATGAGCCATCACTTCTCGCTCGGGCAGGAGCGCGCGCAGTGGGTGAGCTCCGGCTTCATGGTGGCGATGACGGTGTCGATGCTCACCACGCCGTGGCTGCTGTCGCGCTACGGCTACCGGCGCACCTACGTGGGCACGATGTTGTTGCTGCTGCTCGGCGGCATCGTGGGCGGGCTGGCCAACAACTTCTCGCTGGTGCTGTTCGCGCGCGTGGCCGAAGGGCTCGCGGCGGGCGTGGTGCAGCCCATTCCGGCCATCATCATCCTGCGCGCCTTCGAGCCGCACGAGCAGGGGCGCGCGAGCGGCATCTTCGGCATGGGCGTGGTGCTGGCGCCGGCCATCGGGCCGAGCATCGGCGGCGTACTGGTCGACCTGTTCGGCTGGCGCTCGATCTTCTTCATGGTGGTGCCGTTCTGCCTGGCGTCGCTGTGGCTGGCCTACAAGTTCGTGCCGACCACGGCGCCCGGTGGCGTGGCGGCCGTACGCGGCGGCGGGCTCGACGGGCGCGGGCTGGCGCTGGGCACGGTCGGCACGCTGTGCCTGCTGAACGGGCTGGTCGAGCTGCGCGGCGATTCGCCGCTGCAGGCCGCGCTGCTGCTGGCCGGTGCGCTGGCGGCTTTCGCGGCCTTCGTGTGGTGGCAGCGGCGGCTCGCGGCCTCGGGCGGCACGCCGCTGATGAACCTTGCGCTGTTCCAGTACCGGCAATTCGCGATGGGCAGCGTGGTGGCGTTCATCTACGGCACGGCGCTGTTCGGCTCGACCTACCTGCTGCCGGTGTACATGCAGGTGGGGCTGCATCTGTCGGCCTCGCACGTGGGCACGATCCTGCTGCCGGCGGGCATCGTGCTGGCGGTGACCATCGCCGGCGTGGGCCGGCTGGCCGACCGGCACCCGACCTGGGTGCTGGTGAGCATCGGCCTTGCGCTGCTGGCCACCTCGTTCGCGCTGATGATGCTGCTGCGGCTCGACAGCGCGCTGTGGCTGCTGGTGGCCTTCGCGATCATCGGGCGCATCGGGCTGGGCTTCATCCTGCCCTCGCTCAACCTCGGATCGATGCGGCCACTGGCCAAGCCGCTGATTCCGCAGGGCGCGAGCGCCATCAACTTCGTGCGCATGCTGGGCGGCGCGGCCGGTGTGAGCCTGTGCGCCATCGTGCTGGAGTGGCGCCTTGCGGCGCACGACGATTCGCTCGCCAACCCGATGAGCAGCCCGGCGCGGCTGGCCGCCTTCGACGAGGTGTTCGCGATGCTCGCGGGGCTGTGCGCGCTGGCCGTTTGCGCCGCGTGGCAGCTGCGCGAAGGTGCCAGGAGGACGGCACGCAACACGGGGTAAACCCCGGCGCTGGGGAGCGCCGCTTTCGCATTCAATTGTTATCAGTTGTATCCAAATCGCGAAACGGTTCCCCATGCATCGCAGAAGCTTTCTTGCCGCCTCGGCTGCGGCCATGGCCGCGCTCGGCCCCCTGTCGCCAGCCATTGCCGCCAACACCGCTGAAAGCGGCGTGAGCGATGGCGAGATCGTGCTCGGCCACACCGGCATCCTGAGCGGCCCGCTCGGGGTGCCGATCAAGGTCGTGATGGCCGGTGCGGGACTGGCCTTCGATGCGGTCAACGCGCAAGGCGGGCTGTCGGGCCGCAAGATCAAGCTGATCTCGCTCGACGACGAACTGGTGCCCGAGAAGGCCGTTGCCAACTACGAGAAGCTGCTGGGCGAGCACCACGCGTTTGCCTTCTTCGGCTGCGTGGGTTCGGGCACCACCGCCGCGGCGGCCAAGGTGCTGAACCAGAGCGGCGCGCCGATGGTGGGCGGCTATGCGGTGTCGGACTCGGCGCGCGACAAGGTCAACGGCTCGGGGTACTTCGTGCGCGCCACCTTCGCGCGTGAAGCGCAGGCGCTGGTGCAGCACCTGACGACCATCGGCGTGTCGCGCATCGGCGTGGCGTACCTCGACAACCCCGGCGGCGCCGAAGTGGCCAAGCTCGTCGAGGCGGCGTTGAACGCGTTGAAGCTGCAACCGGCGGTGGCCGTGGCCGTCAAGGGCGACGGCTCGGGCAACGAAGCGGCCGGCAAGGCGCTCGCGGACAGCAAGGCGCAGGCCGTCATCATGTACCTGGGCGGCGGCATCGGCGGCGAGGTCATGAAGAGCGCATGGACCGCGGGCGGACGCCAGATGTTCTACGGCATGTCGATCGTGCCGGGCGACGTCACGGCGAAGCTGGTGGGCGACAAGACCAGCGGGCTGGCCATCTCGCAGATCGTTCCATACCCGTGGAGCGAGGTCGATGCGGTGGCGCGCGACTACCGGCAGCTGGCCGAGCGCGCCAAGGTGGACGTGGGCTACCTGAGCTACGAGGGCTACGTCAACGCGCTGGTGATGATCGAGGCGCTGCGCCGCACCGGCCGCGAGCTGACGCGCGCGAAGCTGCACGCCACGCTCAAGACCATGAAGCTGCGCGTGGGCAACATGGAGATCGACTTCACCGGGGCCAGCAACACGGGCTCGCGCTTCATCGAGATGGTGCGCGTGACGAAGGAAGGCAAGTTCCTGCGCTAGGCGAGGCCGCGGCAGCGCAAGCCGCCGCTGGCGAATGCGCTCACACCGCGCTCAAGCCGCGCGCGCCGCAGCCGGCACCCGCGCCCCACCGTCGGCCACCAGCGCCGCACCGGTCACGAACGAGGCCTCGTCGCTGGCCAGGAACAGGCAGGCGGCGGCCATCTCCTCGGGCGTGGCCATGCGGCCCAGCGCGATGCGCGCCACGGTCTGGGCGCGTGCGGCCTCTTCATCGATGCCGCGTTCGGCGGCGAGGTCGCGCATCTCCTGGCGGCTCATCGGCGTGTCGACCCAACCGGGGCACAACGCATTCACGCGCACGCCCTTCGGGCCGTAGGCCTGCGCGGCGGAGCGTGTGAGCGCGACCACGCCGGCCTTGCTGGCCGCATAGCTGGCCATGCCGGCCCCCGCGTTGAAGGCCGCGACCGATGCGATGTTGACGATGGCACCGCCGCCCTGCGCCACCATGCCGGGCAGCACCGCGCGCTGGCAGCGCATGGTGCCGCCGAGGTTGACCTCGTGCAAGCGCTGCCAGTCGCCGTCGTCGATGTCGGCCGCGTCGTCGTTGCGCACGATGCCGGCGCAGTTCACCAGCACGTCGATGCGGCCGAAGGCGGTCTGCACCGCGGCCACGGTGGCGCGCACGGCCGCGTCGTCGGTCACGTCGCAGTCGAAGGCCGGGCCGTCGCCCACCGGCTGCGGGCGCGGCCACCCGGCCACGGCGACGCGTGCGCCCTCGGCCGCGAAGCGCGCGGCCACGGCGGCACCGATGCCGGTCGCCGCGCCGACCACGAGGCAGGCCTTGCCATGCAGGCGTGTGCTCATCGAAATACCTCCGTGCTTCGCACCGCGGTGCGAGCTTGCTTGGGGCGGCCCGGCGCTGCGCTCATTCCAGCTGCTCCGCAAAGAACGGGCTCTCGGGCAGCGTCGAGCCACCATCGACCACGATCGTCTGCCCGGTGATGTAGCGCGCCGCCGGGCTTGCCAGGAAGCGCATCGCGTAGGCGATGTCCTCGGGCCGGCCCAGTTCGCCGACCGGGATGTGGCGCGCGATGCGCGCGGCCTTGGCCGGATCGGACAGCAGCGAGCCGCCCTGCTTGGCGATGTAGCCCGGCTCCACGCCGTTGACGGTGATGCCCTCGCGCGCGTACTCCAGCGCCGCCGTGCGGATGAAGCCGTTCACCCCCGCCTTGCTGGCCGCGTAGTGCGCGCTGCCCGGCATGGCCACGCGCGGCCCGGTCACCGACGAGGTGACGAGCAGCCGCCCGCCGCCGCGCGCGCGCAGGTGCGGCACTGCCGCCTGCGCGAGCCAGAAGCAGGCCTTGAGGTTGACGGCCAGCGTGTGCTCCAGCTGTTCGTCGGTCATCGCGTCGATGGCGGCCCAGGGGTTGACGGCCGCGTTGTGGACCACGATGTCGAGCGCGCCGAAAGCCCGCACCGCCTGGGCCACCGCGCGCTCGGCTTCGTCGCGCCGGCCGATGTCGCAGGCCAAGGCATGCGCCGCGAAGCCGCGCGCCCGCAGCTCTGCCGCCACGGCCTCGCCGGCACTGCCGGTGCGGTTGGCGATCACCACCGAGGCACCGGCCTGTGCAAACACCTGCGCAATGGCCGCGCCGATGCCACGCCCGCCGCCCGTGACCAGCGCGACCTTGCCCTGCAGGCCGAAAGGATCGGCGGTGCTCATCCCCTGCACTCCCGCACGAACGCGGCAAAGGCCGCGTTGTGCTCGTCCACCTCGCGCGCGGTGGTGCCGGGGCAGCACAGCATCATGTTGTGGAAGGGCGTGATGAGCACGCCGCGGTTCATGAGGTACAGGTGCAGCAGCGCTTCGAGCTCGCCGTCGCGCGTGCGGCGCACGTCGCTCGCGTTGCGCGGCGCATCGGCGCAGAACAGCGTCTCGACCCGCGCGCCGACCTGCGTCGCGTGCCACGGCAGGCCCGCCTCGGCAATGCTGGCGTTCACACCATCGGCCAGGCGCTGCGCGAGCACCAGCATGCGTTCGAAGGCCTCGGGCGTGAGCACCTGCGAGAGCACCGCGCGCATCACCGCCACGGTGAGCGCGTTGCCCGCCAGCGTGCCGCCGAAGCCGGCATGCGCCGACTGGCGCTGGGTGGGATGCAGCTTGGGCAGCACCTGCCAGACGCGTTCGGCGGTTTCGGCGCTCAGCCCGAAGGCGGCGGCGGGAATGCCGCCGGCAATCGCCTTGCCGACCACGAACATGTCGGGGTCGAGCCCGTGCTTTCGGGTGTAGCCGCCCGGCCCGCTGGAGAGGGTGTGCGTCTCGTCGATGACGAGCAGCGTGCCGGTCTCGCGCGTGAGGCGGCGCAGCGCGTCGTGAAAGCCGGGCTCGGGTGCGATCATTCCGTAGTTGGTCATGGCCGGCTCGGCCAGCACGCAGGCCACGTCGCCGGCGCGCAGCGCGCGTTCCAGCGCGGGCACGTCGTTGAACTCGACCACGGCCGACAGCTGGTCGTGCGGAAAGCCGTTGGGGTGGATGTTGTTGCGCATCGCGACGGCGCCGTCGCGCAGCTCGACATGCGCCTCTTCCACCGAGCCGTGGTAGCAGCCCGAGAACACCAGCACACGCGGCCGGCCGGTGACCATGCGCGCCAGCCGGATGCAGGCGCGGTTGGCGTCCGAGGCCGAGGTCGTGAGGTTCCAGTACGGCAAGCCGAAGCGGCGCGACAGCTCCTCGCCGACCCAGGCCGCATCGTCGGTGGGCAGCATCAACGAGCTGCCGACGCGCGCCTGCCGCGTCAGCGCCTCGACCACCGCCGGGTGGCCGTGGCCGCACATGCCGCCGGTGTCGCCAAGGCAGAAGTCGGCGTAGCCGTTGCCGTCCACGTCGACGAAGCGCGCGCCGTAGGGCAGCTGTGCGTCCTGCACGTACAGCGGCCAGCCGCCAATCCAGCGGCGCATCCAGTGCGAGGGCGCGCCGTAGAGCCAGGCCTGCTGGCCCTGGGCAAAGAGTTCGCCGGAGCGTGCGTGGGTGCGCGCATAGCGGTCCTGTTCGGCCTGCATCAGGGCCTGCACGCGCTCGCGCGGCACGGTGGGTTCGAAGGTCGGCGTCATGGCAAGCCCGGTCAAAGGGAAGAAGAAGAGGAAGGAGGAGAAACACCCAGCAGCGCGAGGGCCTGCGCGTAGCTCGCGCCCGGGTGCATCACGTCGAAGTGCACGGTGCGCAGGCCCACGCGCTGCGCGCCGGCGATGTTGCGCAACTGGTCGTCGACGAAGACGCAGGCTTCGGCAGGCAGGCCGAGCTGGTCCAGACACTGCTGGTAGGCGCGCGCATCGGGCTTGAGGATGCCGGTGTGCGTGGCGTCCACCACCACGTCGAAGGCGCTCATGAAGGGCAGCCGCTTGCGGAAGCCGGTGCCGTAGAACAGGTCGAGCTCGTTCGACAAGATGGCGAGCCGGCAGCCGGCACGGCGCGCCGCCTCGATGGCCGCGAGGGCTTCGGGCCGGATCGCCGCCTCGGGGTCGGCGCCGCGCGCGCGCTGCACGAAGGTCTCCATGCGGTCCCAGCGTTCGCCGACCAGCGCGCCCACTTCGCGGGTACGCGCCATCCAGTAGTCGCGCTCCGAAAGCTTGTCGGCCTGCATGTCGCGCCACAGCGGATCGCTCGCGAGGTCGAAGGGGCCGCGCCAGGTGAGCGTGCCGCGCGGCAGCGACAGCGCCTCTTCGGTCAGTGCGTGGGTCTCGAACAGGGTGCGGCTGATGACACCGCCGAAGTCGAGCACGAGGGCTTGCGTGTCGTGGGTCATTCGGGCCTCCCTGCAGGCACCGTGCCGTCGGCCACCCAGGCGTCGAACACGCGCAGCGCGGCATCGCAGAAGGCGGCGTCGTTGATGTGCGCGTCCAGCTCGACCAGCCGCGCAGGCTCGACGCTGCCGCGCAGCGCTTCGGTGAAGGCCACAAGGCCTTCCGGATCGTGCAGCGGCTCGCCGGGGCGGTCCCAGCCTTCGATGCCGTGCAGGGGCATCAACACGCAGGTGGCGCCTTCGGCGCGCGCGAGGCGGCGCGCGATCTCGGTGGCCACGCCGCGACGGAACGCCGGTGCGCTGAGCGCCGAGGCCAGCAGCCGGTTGTGGATGTGCGCGGGCCGGCCTTCGAGGCCCTCGGGCGTGGGCTGCCAGGCCGGGTAGTCGAGCATGTCGATGGCACCGGGCGCAACGATCTGCGGCGTGCCCGCGCGGCCTGCGCCGAGCAGCCGGTCGGGGCCGGCGGTGACGCACGAACCGCCAAGCTGGTTGGCCAGCTCCTGCAGGCTGAAGTCCATCACCGCGCAGAAGCGGCCCTCGGCGGCCAGCGCCTCGAAGGCGCGCCCGCCCATGCCGGTGGTGTGGAACACCGCGACTTCGTAGCCGCGCGCTTCGAGCGCGGGCTTGAGCGTCTTCATGTAGGTGAGCGCGCTGGAGCCCAGCGAGGTCATGCCCACCAGCGGCTTCTCGAAGGCCGGCACGCACGCCTGGCGGCAGGCGCCGAGCACCGCGCCCGCGGCCTGGCTCAACGCCGAGCGGCACAGGCTGTTGAGCCCGTAGAGCCCGCCGGCCCACAGCACCATGATGAGGTCGGGCGGAATGCGCTCGGGCGGCAGCAGGTGCGAGTAGGCGATGGTCGAGACCAGCACCTTCGGCACGCCCAGCGGCAGCGCCTGCGCCACGTCGAGCGCCAGGTCGGTGCCCATGGTGCCGCCCAGCGCGAGCAGGCCGTCGATGCGGCCCTCGGCCTGCCAGCGCGCGGCGAGCTTCGCGGCGCCGCGCGCCATCAGCGTCATGGCGCTGTTCTCGTCGCCGCTCTGCGCCACCTCGGCGACGGTCTTGCCGGCGGCCGCGGCCACTTCGGTGTTGGGAATATCGGGCGCGAAGGGTGCGCCGTCGAGCACGCCCACGTCCATCACGACGACGCGACCGCCGCCGGCCTCGATGCACGCGCGCATGAACAACAGCTCGGCGCTCTTGGTGTCGGCGGTGCCGATCAGCAAGATGGTCGGGGGTCGGCTCACAGCGTCGCTTCCACGTCGGAGAACGCGCCTTCGAGCGCATCGACCATGAAGTCCACCTCTTCGCGCGTGATGACCAGCGGCGGCGAGAGGATGAGGTTCGGCCCCGAGATGCGCACCATCAGTCCGCGCCGATAGGCCGCCTGCGCCACCTTCGCGGCGATCGGGTTGCCGCGCGGCAGCGTGGTGCGCGTGGCCTTGTCGGCCACCATCTCGATGCCCAGCATCAGGCCCATGCCGCGCACATCGCCGACGAAGCTGAACCTGTCGACGAAGGGCCGCACGCGCGCCTGGAAATGCGCGCCCACGCGCGCGGCGTTGCCGGGCACGTCGAGCGCCTCGATCTGGTCCAGCGTGGCCAGCGCGGCGGCGGCCGCCACCGGGTGTGCGCTGTAGGTGTAGCCGTGGCCCACCGCGGCCTGCCCCGAGGCGTCGTTCAGGAAGACCTCGGCCACCTTGCCGCCGATGGCGGTGGCACCCAGCGGCACGTAGCCCGACGAGATGCCCTTGGCCAGGCACCACAGGTCGGCCTTCACGTTCCACAGCCGCGTGCCGAACATCGCGCCGCCGCGGCCGAAGCCGGTGACGACCTCGTCGGCGATGAGCAGCACGCCGTACCTGTCGCAGATCTCGCGCACGCGCGGCCAGTAGTTGGGCGGCGGCACGATCACGCCGCCCGCGCCCTGGATCGGCTCGGCGATGAAGGCGGCCACGGTGTCGGGGCCCTGGAACTGGATCTCGCGCTCCAGCAGCGTGGCGCAGATCTCGCCGAGTTCTTCCGGGTCTTGCGTGTAGGGGTTGCGATACAGCCAGGGCGTGTCGACATGAAAGCAGCCGGGCAGCAGCGGCTCGTAGGCGCGGCGAAAGTTCAGGTTGCCGTTGACGCTCATGCCGCCGAAGTGCACGCCGTGGTAGCCCTGCCGCAGCGCGATGAACTTGAAGCGGTCGGCCTGGCCCTTGAGCTTCCAGTACTGGCGCGCGAGCTTGAGCGCGCCCTCGACCGCGTCGGAGCCTCCGTTGCTGAAGAACACCGCGGCCACGCCATCGGGTTCCATCGTCTGCACGAGGCGCGCCGACAGCTCGATGGCGCGCGGGTGCGTGGTGCCACGGAACACGTTGTAGAAGGGCAGCTCGTCGAGCTGCGCGACGATGGCATCGCGCACCAGCTTGTTGCTGTGGCCCAGGTTCGCGGCCCACAGGCCACCGACGCCGTCGAGCATCTTGTGGCCGTCGACGTCCCAGATCCAGCAGCCCTGGCCGCGCGCAATGATGTCGGGCTTGCTCTTGAGCATCGCCTGCGGATGCGCCATGGGGTGCCACAGGTACTGGGCGTTGTCTTGCTTGAGCGCCGCCACGGCGGCGGCATCGGTCGTTGTCATGCGGGTCTCCGGAAGTATTCGATGGATGTGCTCAGGCAGGCACGCCGACGGTGAGGGTCTTGACCTCGGTGTAGTGCAGCAGGCCCTCGGCGCCCATCTCCTGGCCGATGCCGCTTTCCTTCCAGCCACCGAAAGGCATCTCGGGCTGCGAGACACCGAAGTGGTTGATGCCGACCATGCCGGCCTCGAGCGCCTCGCCCAGGCGATGCGCGGTCTGCAGGTCGCGCGTGAAGGCGTAGGCACCCAGGCCGTAAGGCAAGGCATTGGCCTGTGCGATGGCTTCGTCGAGCGTGTCGTAGGGCTGCAGCACGGCGATGGGGCCGAAGGGCTCCTGGCGCATCACGCGGCTGTCGGCGGGCGCGTTGGCGATCACGGTCGGCTCGAAGAAGAAGCCGGGCCGCTGCACGCGGTGGCCGCCGCACAGCAGCTGCGCGCCGCGCGCCACGGCGTCGTCGACGAAGCGCTGCATGTCCTCGATGCGGCGCGCGTGCGCGAGCGGGCCCATCTGCGTGGCCGCATCGGTGCCGGCGCCCAGGCGCAGCGCACGCGCGGCCTGCACGAAGGCCTCGCTCCATTCGCTGAAGCGCGCGCGCGGCACATAGAAACGGATCGGCGACGCGCAGACCTGGCCCGCGTTGCGGAACTTGGCGGCCAGCGACTGCTTGAGCGCGAACGGAAAGTCGGCGTCGTCGCAGACGATCACCGGCGCATGGCCGCCCAGCTCGCCGGTGAAGCGCTTCACGTGCCGCGCCGCCTGTTCGCCAAGCAGCTTGCCCACGGCCACCGAACCGGTGAACGACACCTTGGCGATGGCCGGATGGTCGATGAGAAACGACGACACCTCGGCCGGATCGCCGCACACCATGTTCAACGCATCGGGCGGCACGCCGGCATCGAGAAAGGCGCGCACCAGCAGCATGCAGGTGCCCGGCGTTTCTTCCGCCGGCTTGATGACCACGCTGCAGCCTGCGGCCAGTGCACTGGCGAGCTTGCGCGCCGGCAGGTTGGCGGGAAAGTTCCACGGCGTGAAGGCCGCCACAGGCCCGACCGGCTGACGCATGACCGACTGCGAAAGAATGCCCTCGACGCGTGGCGGCACGAGGCGACCATAGAGGCGCTTGGCCTCTTCGGCCTGGAAGTCGACGATGTCGGCCGAGAGCGTGACCTCGCGCAGCGATTCGGCAAGCGGCTTGCCCTGTTCGAGCGTGAGCACGTGCGCAATGGTCTGGGCCTGTTCGCGGATCTTCTGCGCGGCGGTGCGCAGGATGTTGCAGCGCTCGAGCGCGCTCCTGGCGCGCCACTGCACGAAGCCACGGCGCGCGGCCTCGGCCGCTTCGGCGAGTTCATCGCGGCCGGCCAGCGGCAGCTGCGCGATCGTTTCTTCGGTGGCGGGGTTGACGACCGCACGGTGGCCGCCGGTGGTCTGCGTGCGCCATTGGCCGGCGATGTGCAATGCGAGTTCGGGGTAGTCCATGCCCGCACGATAGGGAGCGAGCCCCTTGCCGCGTTATCGAAAACTGGCAAACCTCGCGCGGCTTCGTGCGCTGCACGCGATGGGCTTCCTATACTGTCCGCGCCCTTCCTTCTTTCACGACGCACACACGCCACGACCTCACCGTGCCCCGTTTACGCACTCCTTCCCGGCCGGCCGCCAAGGCCAACGCCAAGGCACGCAACAGCGCAGCCGGCGTGAAGGCCTTCGACCTCGAGACCTTCCTGCCCTTCCAGCTTTCGGTGGTCGCCAACCGCGTGAGCCAGACGGTGGGCCAGTCGATTGCCAGCCGCTTCTCGCTGCAGATTCCGGAGTGGCGCATCGTCGTGGTGCTGGGCAAGTACGGTGCGCTGTCGGCGCTCGAAATTGCACAGAAGACGAGCATGGACAAGGCCCGCGTGAGCCGCGCGCAGCATCGGCTGGTGGACCTGGGCCTGGCCAACATGCACCCTTCGGCCGACGACCGCCGCAAGGTCATCGTCTCGCTCGAAGAAGAAGGACTGGCGCTGTACCGCGACATGGTGCCGCTGGCCCACGACACCGCGCAGCGCCTGTTCGCGCAGCTCACCGCGGACGAGCGCCACGTGCTGCAGACCATCGTGCAGAAGCTGTTCGACAGCACCACCGGCTTCGAGCCCAGCGGCGAGCTCGAATAGACCTGAAGACAGAGGGCGATCGGGTGGCTTAGGGGTTTGTCCTGTCACTTTGAGATCGTTGTCAACGAAACAATCTGGTCTGGAGATTGCTTCCGGCACGGGTCTTCACGCCCTTGCCGCCGCTTCGCCGGACCGCCATGAATAGCCAGACCGCCTCCGTTCTTTCTGCCCCTGCCCCCACCGTTGCGACGCGCTGGACCCTCTCCACGCACGACATCGACGCCTATGCCAGCGGCCAGAACGGCTGGCACCTGGCGTGCGACATGCTCTCCGGTGGCAGCTTCGCCGGCTTTCTCGACCACGTGCAATTGCCCGGCCTGCGGCTGGTGCGCGAGACCACCAACCGCGCGCTGCGCCAGCACGGCGAGATGAACCCCGACTGCTGCGGCTTCGCGCTCACCTGCCGGCAGGACGGCGAGGCGCGCTTCTCGGGCCAGCGGCTGGACACCGGGTCGGTGATGGTGGGGCGCTGCGACGAGCTCGACCTGTGCAGCCCGCCGGGCTTCGAGCTGACGGGCATCGTGGTCGACAACGCGCTGCTGCAGTCGCTCACCGAGCGCCTGAACGACCGCGAGCCGCCGGCCTGGCTCGAACGGCGCGTGGTGCTGCACTTCGACGACACCACCATGCAGTCGCTGCGCGGCACGCTGCGCGGCGCCTTCACCGCGCTCGACGCATTGCCCGGCCTGCTCGACGACCCCATCGCCACGGAGCAGTTGCGCGACGACGTGCTGCTGGCCTGGCTGAACGCGCTGCCCGAAGACGTCGATCTGCGCGAGCTGCGCTCCACCGAGGCGCACCGCCGCGTAGTGCGCCGTGCGTGCGAGCTGATGATGTCGCGGCCCGACGAGCCGCTGTCGATGCTCCAGGTGTGCAGCCGCATCGGCGCGAGCCAGCGCAAGCTGAACTACTGCTTCCAGGAAACGCTGGGCCTGAGCCCGGCCCGCTACCTGCGGGCGCTGCGCCTGAACGGCGTGCGCCGCGCACTCAAGCAGCCCGAGTCGCGCTCGGTGCAGGACATCGCGGCGCACTGGGGCTTCTGGCACCTGAGCCAGTTCGCGACGGACTACCGGCGCCAGTTCGGCGAGCTGCCCTCGCAGACGTTGCGCGGCGCGGCGCTCACACGGCACTGAAGCGGCGCTGATCGGACGTCGATCCCACGCACTGGCCGAGGGGAATCCCTCGGTTTTCGGTGCTCCAGTTTTGCCGTTTTTCGATACCTGCTTGCGGAGGCGGTCGCTATCGTTGACCGCCATATGTCAGCGCCCCCGCCCACTCTGCAGCCCCTTCCGCTCCTTCCGGGTGCCCGCGCACTCGCCGCCGCCCTGCAACGCCGCGAGCTCTCGTGCCGCGAGCTGATGCAGGCCTGCCTGGCACGCATCGACCGCTTCAATCCGCAAGTCAACGCACTGGTCTCGCTGCAGCCGCCCGACGAGATGCTGCGCCAGGCCGATGCCTGCGACGCGCGGCTCGCACGCGGCGAGCCGGTGGGCCGGCTGCACGGCTTCCCGATGGCGCCGAAGGACTTCGTGGCCACTGCCGGCCTGCCGACCACGATGGGCAGCCCGGTGTTCGCGCGGCAGGTCACGGCGCACGACGCGATCATGGTCGAGCGCCTGCGCCGGGCCGGCGCCCTCTTCGTGGGGCGCAGCAACACGCCCGAGTTCGGCCTCGGCTCGCACACCTACAACACGGTGTTCGGCACCACGCGCAACGCATGGAGCCCCGACCACGCGGCCGGCGGCAGCAGCGGCGGCGCTGCGGTGGCACTCGCGCTGCACATGCTGCCGGTGGCCGACGGCAGCGACATGATGGGATCGCTGCGCAACCCCGCGGCCTGGAACCACGTCTACGGCCTGCGCCCCTCGCTGGGCCGCGTGCCGACCGGGCCGGGGCCGGAGCTGTTCTTCCAGCAACTGGGCTGCGAAGGGCCGATGGGCCGCACGCCCGAAGATGTGGCATGGCTGCTGTCGGTGCAAGCGGGACATGACGCGCGCTCGCCATTGAGCCTGGCCGGCGACGGCGAGGCTTTTGCGCAGCCGCTGGATTCGGAATTGCGCGGCAAGCGCATCGCGTGGCTCGGCGACCTCGGCGGCCACCTGCCGATGGACCCGGGCGTGATGGCGCTGTGCGAATCGGCGCTGCGGCACTTCGACACGCTGGGCTGCAGCGTCGAGCCCGCGTTGCCCGCCTTCGACTTCCATGCGCTGTGGAGCGCCTGGCTGGGCCTTCGCGGCTTCATCGTCGCCGGTGCGCTGCGCGGGCTGCATGCCGACCCGGCCACGCGCGCCCTGCTCAAGCCCGAGGCGCGTTGGGAAATCGAACAGGGCGAACGCCTGAGCACCACCGCGCTGCACCAGGCTGCCGTCACGCGCACGCAGTGGCACGGCGTGCTGCTGCAGCTCTTCGAGCGCTTCGACTTCCTGGTACTGCCGGCCGCGCAGGTGTTCCCGCTGCCGGTCGACGTGCACTGGCCGCGCGAGGTCGGCGGCCGCGCGATGGACACCTACCACCGCTGGATGGAAGTGACCATCGGCCCTTCGCTCGCCGGGCTGCCCGCGATGGCGATTCCAGCCGGGTTCTCGCAAGCCGACGGCACGCGCGGCTTGCAGGGCTTGCCGATGGGCCTGCAGCTCATCGGCCGCCCCGGTGCCGACCTCGACGTGCTGCGCATGGCGCACGGCTGGCACCAGGCCGTGCCCTTCGCGAACGTGCAAGCGCCGCTGCTGCGTCAGGCGCACTGAATTCCGCATCCACACACATCACACAGCCCGAGGAGAAAAAAACCATGCGCAGACGTTCACTCATCGGCGCCAGCCTGGCTGCCGGCCTGGTCCCCAGCTTGTCCGCCATGGCCCAGGGTCTCGCGGGCAAGACGCTGAACCTGATCGTTCCCTACCCCGCGGGCGGCGGCTCCGACATCAACGCGCGGCTGGCCGCGCCCGAGCTGTCGCGGCTGCTGGGCCAGCCCGCCATCGTCGACAACGTGCCCGGCGCCAGCGGCTCGCTCGGCGTGATGCGGGCGGCCAACGCACCCGCCGACGGCTCGGCGCTGCTGCTGGGCTCGCCCATGGAGCTGATGCTCACGCCGCTCACGCTCAACAGCGCGCGCTACAAGGCGGAAGACTTCCGGCCCATCGGCGTGATGTCCGTCACCTCGATGGTGCTGCTGGCGCGCAAGGACCTGGGCGCCGGCAGCGTCGACGAGCTGATCGCGCTGCTGCGCCGCCCCGGCGCGAAAGAGCTGAGCTACGGCAGCATCGGCCCCGGCTCGCTCTACCACCTGCTGGGCGAACGCTTCACGCAGCAGACGGGCACGAAGATGCTGCACGTGCCCTACAAGGGCATGGCGCCGGTGGTCAACGACCTGCTGGGCGGGCAGATCGACCTGGTCTTCATGCCGCTGGCCGGCAACGTGCCCGACCTGCTGGAGGCCGGCAAGGTGAAGGCGCTGGGCATCGCGGCCTCGGCGCCGCACGAGCGCTTTGCGGCCGTTCCGCTGATGCGCAACAGCAAGGGGCTGGAGGACTTCGTCTACAGCCTGTGGTCGGGCGTGCAGGTGTCGCAGCGCGTCCCGGAAGAAGCGCAGCAGCGGCTGCACACGGCCTTCAACGAGATGATGCAGAAGCCCGAGATCCGCCGCTCCATCGAACTCGGCGGCAGCAAGGTGGCACCCGAGCAGTCGCTGGCCGAGCTGCGCCGCGGCTACCTGGCCGACGTGGAGCGCTACCGCGCGATCGCCAGGTCAGTGAACCTGCGGCCCGAGTGAAGGCATCGATGCGAAAAGAGGCCGTGGTTCGCGGCCCGCGTTTTGCCAGTTTTCGATAACGCCGCCATGGCGCCCGGAGAGAGGATGCAGACCCGTCCATCCTTCATCCGCCAAGGAGAACCTCCATCATGTCCGCCGACCTTTTCCGTGCAGCCTCCGGCGCGCTCACGCGCCGCCAACTCGTCATCGGCGGCGGCGCGGCCGCGCTGGCCGGCATGCCCGCGCTGGCGAATGCGCAGTCCAAGACGATCAAGATCGGCTACCTCACCACGCTGTCGGGCATTCGCGCCAACTTCGGCGAGGCCGACCCCTGGAGCCTGGAACGCATCCGCGCCACGCTCAAGGACGGCCTGACCATCGGCGGCACGACCTACAAGGTCGAGATCGTGGTGCGCGACACCCAGTCCGATGCGAACCGCGGCGCCACCATGTCCAGCGAGCTGCTGCTGCGCGAGAAGGTCGACCTGCTGCTGGTGCAGGACAGCGACGCCGCGCTGGCCGCCGGCCAGCTGTGCGACGTCAACGGCGTGCCGATGGTGTCGACCATGGGGCCGTGGCAGGCCATCACCTTCGGGCGTGGCTCCACGCCGCAGAAGGGCTTTCCGTTTTCCTTCCACTTCTTCTGGGGCGCCGACGACGTGCTGAAGAACTTCTTCGGCATGTGGGAGCCGCTGAAGGTGGAACGCACGCTGGGCACGCTGTACATCGACAATGGCCCGGGCCATGCCTTCGCCGATCCGGCCACGGGCATCCCGAACGGCGCGAAGCAGCGCGGCTACAAGGAGACCAACGGCGGCTTCTTCAAGATCGCGACCGACGACTTCAGCAACCAGGTCTCCAGCTTCAAGGCGGCGCACGCAAACATCGTTTCGGGCTTTGCCTACGCCAACCACTTCGCCACCTTCTGGAAGCAGGCGCAGCAGGCGGGGTACCGGCCCGAGGTGGTGACGATGGCCGCGTCGTTCCTGTTCCCGAGCGCGGTGGAGTCGCTGGGCGCGGCGGGCAACGGCATGTCGACCGAGATCTGGTGGACGCCCAGCTTTCCGTTCAAGTCTTCGCTGACCGGCCAGAGCGCCAAGGCGCTGGCCGCCGACTGGGAGGCCACCACCGGCAAGCAGTGGACGCAGCCCATCGGCTACGGCCATGCGCTGTTCGAGGTCGGCATCGCGGCACTGAAGAACGCGAGCAACCCGAAGGACAAGAAGGCCGTGCGCGACGCACTGGCCAACCTGCAGCTCGATTCGGTGGTGGGGCGCATCGACTTCAAGGGAAGCCCGATCAAGAGCGTGGCCGTCACGCCGATGGTGGCGGGCCAGTGGCGCAAGACCAAGGCGGGCAGCAAGTTTCCGTACGAGCTGGTCATCACGCATAACAGCACCGCGAAGCAGATCGCGGTGGAAGACGAGCTCAAGCTGCTGTCGCAGCTGAAGCCGGCCTGAACGCGATGAACGCGACCGCATCCGCATGACCGACTGCCTCGTCATCGACGGCCTGTGCAAGCGCTACGGCGAGATCGTCGTGGCCGACCAGGTGTCGCTCTCGCTCGCGCGCGGCCAGTGCCTGGGCGTGGTCGGGCCGAACGGCGCCGGCAAGAGCTCGCTGTTCAACCTGATCACCGGCGTGGCCGTGCCCGACGGCGGCAGCATCCGCCTCGAAGGCCGCGAGCTGGTCGGCCTGCGCGCCGATGCGCGTGCGCGCCTGGGCGTGGCGCGCGCCTTCCAGATTCCGCAGCCGTTCGCGCACCTGACCGCTTATGAGAACGCGCTGGCCGCCGCCACCTTTGCCGCGCGGCTGCCGCGCGTGCAGGCCGAGCGCCAGGCCTGGGCCGTGCTGGAACGCACCGGGCTGGCCGACCGCGCCGACGTGCCGGCCGGCCGCCTGCCGCTGCTGGACCGCAAGCGGCTGGAGCTGGCCAAGGGCCTGGCGTCGCGGCCGCACCTGCTGCTGCTCGACGAGATCGCGGGCGGCCTGACCGAGGCCGAGGTGCAGGTGCTGGTCGCGCTGGTGCTCGAGCTGAAGCAGGACGTGGCGATGATCTGGATCGAGCACATCGCGCAGGCGCTGATGGCCGTGGCCGATCGCATCATGGTGCTGAACTTCGGCCGCAAGCTGCTGGAAGACACGCCCGCCGCCGCGATGGCCAGCCGCGAGGTGCGCGAGGTCTACATGGGCGTGGGCGATGAAGACGCATTGGAGGAGCACGCACATGCCGCTGCTTGAAGTGCGCGACCTGTGCAGCCACTACGGCGACCTGCAGGCGCTGTTCGACCTGTCGCTCGACGTGGCGGAAGGCGAGGCCACCGCGCTGATCGGCGCCAACGGCGCCGGCAAGTCGACGCTGATCCGCGCCATCGCGGGGCTGGGGAAGCGCAGCCGCGGCACCATCCGCTTCGACGGCCAGGCCATCGAAGCCGAACCGGCCGAGCGCATTGCGCGCCGCGGCATCGCGCTGGTGCCCGAGGGACGGATGCTGTTCCCTTCGCTCACCGTCGAAGAGAACCTGCGCATGGGCGCGCTGTGCGGCCGCACGGGCCACTGGACGCTGGCCACCGTGTATGCGCTGTTCCCGATCCTGCAGGAGTTTCGCCACCGGCCGGCCACGCAGCTGTCGGGCGGGCAGCAACAGATGGTGAGCATCGGCCGCGCGCTGATGGCCAATCCGCGCCTGATGCTGTGCGACGAAATTTCGCTGGGCCTTGCGCCGGTGGTGATCGAACAGATCTACCGCGCCTTCGGCGACATCCGCGCGCAAGGCACGGCGCTGCTGGTGGTGGAGCAGGACGTGACGCGCGCCTGCCGCATCGCGCAGCGCGTGTACTGCCTGCTCAAGGGGCGCGTCACGCTGGCGGGCCGCGCCACGGACTTCAGCGCCGCGCAGATCGCCAACGCCTACTTCGGACACTGAACGCACCCATGGCCTGGATCGAGACTCTCATCAACGGCGTGCTGCTCGGCGGCCTCTACGCGCTCTTCGGCCTCGGGCTGGCGCTGGTCTTCGGCGTGATGCGCATGGTCAACCTCGCGCATGGCGAGTTCGTGGTGCTGTCGGCGTACTTCGCGGTCTTTCTGGCCGCGCAATTTCCCGATGTGTCGCCGCTGCTCTTCATCGGCCCGGTGGCGCTGGCGGCCTTCGGCGTCGGCTATGTGCTGCAGCGGCTGCTGCTGAACCGCGCGGTGGACACCGACGATCCGCTCACGCCGGTGCTGGTCACCTTCGGCATCGCGGTGGTGCTGCGCAACCTGATGGCCGAGTTGTTCGGCGCCGACCCGCGCGCGCTCGAGGGCGGCGCGCTGGCCACGGCCGGCTTCGACATCGGCGGGCTGCGCATCGGCTGGTACCCGGTGCTGGTGCTGGTGCTCGCGGTGCTGGCCTTCGGTGCGCTGCAGTGGCTGCTGCAGCACTCGCGCTTCGGCCTGATCGTGCGCGCCACGTCGGACCACCGCGAGATCGTGCGCACGATGGGCGTGCGCCCGCGCCATGTGTATGCGGTGGTGATGGGGCTATCGCTGGCCTTCGCTTCGGTGGCGGGGCTGCTGCTGGCGCTGCGCACGTCGTTCACGCCCTTCTCGGGCGTGGAGCGGCTTCTGGGCGCCTTCGAGGTCGTGATCATCGGCGGCATGGGTTCGTTCCGGTGGGCGCTGGTCGGCGGCATCGCGCTGGGCGTGGCGCAGCTCGCGGGCCAGCGGCTCGATTCCAATGCGGGCGCGCTGTATGCCCACCTGTTGTTCTTTGTCGTGTTGATGGTGCGCCCCAACGGCATCGCCGGCGCACGCACCTGAGGCACCGAGATGACTTCGACGCGCAACCCGTCCCTTGCTCCCTGGCTCGGTTTCGCCGCCGCGACGGGGGCCATCGCCTTCGCGCCCACCGTGGCCGACGGCGGCCTGCTGCGCCTGCTCAGCGAAGTGCTGATCACCCTGGCCATGGCCCAGATGTGGAACCTGCTGGCCGGCTACACCGGGCTGGTGTCGATGGGCCACCAGGCCTTTGCCGGCATCGGCGCCTACCTGCTGTTCGTGGCCTCCGACCGGCTCGGCATTTCGCCCTACTGGATGGTGCCGGTGGCCGGCCTGGGCGGCGCGCTGCTGGCCGCCGTGGTGGCGCCGCTGATGTTCCGCCTGCGCGATGCCTACTTCTCGATCGGCATGTGGGTGCTGGCCGAGATCGTGCGCCTGCTGGTCGCCAAGTTCCCGCTGTTCGGCGGCGAATCGGGCGTGCCGCTGCAGGCGGTGCGGCTGGTGGAGCCCGAGAGCTTTCAGCAGAACGCGTTCTGGATCTCGGGCGCCATCGGGCTGGCGGCGGTGGCCGGCGTGTACCTGCTGATGCGCTCGCCCTTCGGCCTCGGGCTGATGGCGGTGCGCGACAACGAACTGGCCGCCACCAGCATCGGCGTGAACGTGTGGCGCAACCGCTTCATCGCCTTCGTGCTGTCGGGGCTGGGCTTCGGGCTGGCCGGCGCGGCGCACTTCATGGGCACGATGTTCGTCTCGCCCGACTCGGCCTTCGACATCAACTGGGTGGTGACGGCGATGTTCATCGTGATCATCGGCGGCATCGGCACCATCGAGGGGCCGCTGATCGGCACCGTCATCTACTTCGGGCTGCGCGAGCTGTTCAACACCTGGTTCGCGATGTCGGGCGGCTGGTACCTGATCGCCATGGGCTGCATCGCCATTGCCGTCATGCTGCTGGCACCGCGCGGACTGTGGGGCCTGGCGCGCGAGCGCTGGGGCTGGCGCGGCCTGAGCGTGCAGCGCCATCCGCCAGGCGGCACCGTTGCCGCGGCGCCTTCTTCTTCCCTTCCTTCACCCACACCCTCATCCACGCGAGGACGCACCGCATGAAGACCACCGCCTTCTTTCACGACGAACGCACTTTCTGGCACGTGCCCGGCGGGCTGCATGCCCTGTTCCTGCCGGTGGGCGGCTGGGTCCAGCCGATGGCGGGCAGCGGCATGGCCGAGTCGCCCGACTCCAAGCGGCGCATCAAGTCGCTGATGGACGTGTCGGGCCTGAGCGCGCAGCTCGACGTGCTGAGCGCACCCATGGCCAGCGAAGACGACCTGCAGCGCGTGCATCCCGCGAGCTACCTGCAGAAGTTCAAGGCCGCCAGCGACGCCGGCGGCGGCGACCTGGGCGAGGTCGCGCCCTTCGGCCCGGGCAGCTACGAGATCGCGAAGCTCTCGACCGGCCTGGCCATCGCCGCGATGGACAGCGTGCTGCAGGGCCGCCATCGCAACGCCTTCGCGCTCACGCGCCCGCCGGGCCACCACTGCCTGCGCGAGCACAGCATGGGCTTTTGCCTGTTCAACAACATCGCGGTCGCCATCGAGACCATGAAGGCGCGCCACGGCCTGGGCCGCGTGGCCGTGATCGACTGGGACGTGCACCACGGCAACGGCACGCAGGAGATCTTCTACGACCGTCCCGACGTGCTCACGCTCTCGCTGCATCAGGAGAACTGCTTCCCGCCCGGCTACAGCGGCGCCGAGGACCGCGGCACGGGCGCGGGGCTGGGCTTCAACGTCAACGTCCCGCTGCAGCCCGGCGGCGGGCACGCGGCCTACATGCACGCCTTCGAGCGCATCGTGGCGCCGGCGATCGACCGCTACCGGCCCGATCTGATCGTGGTGGCGAGCGGGCTGGATGCCAACGGCGTGGACCCGCTGGCGCGCATGCAGCTGCACCCCGAGTCGTTCCGCCAGATGATGCGGCAGGTCAACGCGCTGGCCGCGAAGCATTGCGACGGGCGCGTGGTGGTGGTGCACGAAGGCGGCTACTCGGAAGCCTGCGTGCCGTTCTGCGGACTCGCGGTGGTGGAAGAGCTGTCGGGGCACCGGACCGAGGTGGAAGACCCGTTCAGCGAGTTCTTCGGACTGCAGCAGCCTTCGGCGCGCTTCGATGCGTTCCAGCGCGGGCTGATCGACGAGATGGCGGCGCTGCACGGACTCTGAGCCACGGCCGCCGCGGCGCCTGGCAAATCGCGGTCTAATCGACGCCATGTGCCAATTGCTAGGGATGAACTGCAACACGCCGACCGACGTGACCTTTAGCTTCACGGGGTTCGCGCAACGCGGCGGCCGCACCGACCATCACGCCGATGGCTGGGGCATCGCGTTCTTCGAAGACCGTGGACTGCGCCACTTCGTCGATCACCAGCCGGCATGCGAATCGCCGGTGGCGGAGCTGATCCGGCGCTACCCCATTCAAAGCCGCAACGTCATTGCGCACATCCGCAAGGCGACGCAGGGCGAGATCAACCTGCAGAACTGCCACCCCTTCGTGCGCGAGCTGTGGGGGCGCTACTGGGTGTTCGCCCACAACGGCGACCTGAAAGACTTTCGGCCGCGGCTGCACGGCAACTTTCATCCGGTGGGCAACACCGACAGCGAGCATGCCTTCTGCTGGCTGATGCAGGAACTGGCCAAGTCGCATGCGGGCGTGCCCAGCGTCGAGGAATTGACGCTCACGCTGCGCGAACTGGCGCCGCAGCTGGCGAGCCACGGCACCTTCAACTTCATGCTGTCCAACGGACAGGCGCTGTGGGCGCATGCCTCGACCAACCTCTGGTACGTGGAGCGCCGCCACCCCTTCGTGACCGCGCAGCTGTCGGACGAAGACCTTGCCATCGACTTCGCGCAGCACACCACGCCCACCGACCGCGTGGCCGTGGTCGTGACCGCGCCGCTGACGACCAACGAGACCTGGACGCCCTTCGCGCCGGGCGAATTGCACGTGTTCGTGGATGGGCAGCGATCCGCGCTCTGAGGGTCGAAAGTAGTATTTTTGACTGATACATTTTTGCAACAGCGCAATAAAGTATCAGTGGTTCGATGCAAACAGAGAACAATAATGGTTCTCATTTGCAAATTTCGAACCGTCCATGTCCGCCCCCTTCTTCCATCTCCGGCCCACCGTGGCCGCGTCGCTGCTCGTACTGAACGCCCTGACGGCCGTGGCGCAAACCTCGGGAACCCCGCAGACGGCGCCGGCCCCTGCGGCGGCGTCGATCGGCACGCTGTCCACCGTCACCGTGGAAGCCAGCGCCGACGCCTCGGTCGAGGGCCTGACCAAGCCTTATGCCGGCGGCCAGGTGGCGCGCGGCGGCCGGGTCGGCATCCTGGGCAACCAGGACATGATGAGCACGCCGTTCTCGAGCACCAACTACACCAATGAGTTGATCCAGGACCAGCAGGCCAAGAGCGTCGCTGACGTGCTGCTCAACGACCCGTCGGTGCGCCAGGCGCGCGGCTTCGGCAACTTCCAGGAGCTGTATGTGGTGCGCGGCTTCCCCGTGTACTCCGACGACGTGGCGTACAACGGCCTCTACGGCATGCTGCCTCGCCAGTACATCGCCTCCGAATTCTTCGAGCGCGTGGAAGTGTTTCGCGGTGCCAACAGCTTCCTGAACGGTGCCGCGCCCGGCGGCAGCGGCATCGGCGGTGCGATCAACCTGCTGCCCAAGCGCGCATCCAACGAGCCGCTCACCAATGTTGGTTTCGGCGTGCAGTCCGGCGGCCAGGGCTTTGTGAACCTCGACCTGGCACGCCGCTTCGGTCCCGACGACAGCCTGGGCGTTCGCGTGAACGCCGTGCACCGCGACGGCGGCACAGGCGTCAAGAACGAAAGCCAGCAGCTCAGCGCCTTCAGTGTCGGCCTCGACTGGCGCAACCGCAACGTGCGCCTGTCGGCCGACTTCGGCTACCAGGACTACGACCTGAAGGGCGGCCGCCCGAGCCTCACGCCCTCCTCGACGCTGCCGATCCCGCGCGCACCCGACGCCAAGAGCAACTTCGCCCAGCCCTGGACCTACTCGAAGGAAAAGGACAAGTTCGCCACCTTCCGCGGCGAGGTCGACATCACCGACAACATCACGGCCTGGGCCGCTGGCGGCGTGCGCCGCAGCAACGAAGACAACGTGCTGTCGAACCCAACCCTCACCGACTCGTTCGGCAACACCAGCAACACGCGCTTCAGCAACACTCGCAAGGACCGCATCGGCACCGCCGAGATCGGCGTGCGCGGCAACTTCGTCACTGGCCCGATGAAGCACACGATAGTGGCTTCGGCGGTCAAGTACAGCAATGATCGCGACAATGCCTACACCTTCTCCTCCGGCAGGGTACTCAACAACATCTATGCACCCTACGCGTCGGCGTACCCCATCGCCAACAGCCTTACGGGCAACCGTTTGGAAGATCCGCGCCTGACCGACAAGATCACCACATCGAGCGTGGCTATCGCCGACACCATGTCCTTCCTGGACAACCGCTTGCTCGTCACTCTCGGCGTGCGCCGCCAAACCATCGAACAAACCACCTTCGCCTACAACACGCTCAAGCAGGCGAGCACCTACGACAAGGGCAAGACCACACCAATGGCCGGTGTCGTATTCAAGATCACGCCGACCGTGTCGGCCTACGCCAACTACATCGAAGGTCTGGTCCAAGGCAAGGTAGCGAGCCCGACCGACAACGGCCGCCAGGTCACGAATTCCGGTCAGGTGTTCGAGCCGTATCAAGCCAAACAGAAGGAAATCGGCGTCAAGTACGACGGCGGCACCCTCGGCGCCAGTGCTGTGTTCTTCAGCATCGATCAGCCGGTTTACTTCTACGACCCCCAACCCTCTGGCGCTGTCACCTTTGGTCCCTACGGCAAGCAGCGCAACCAGGGCCTCGAATTCTCGGTGTTCGGCCAGCCCACCAAGGGCCTGCGCCTGCTCGGTGGCCTGACGCTGCTGGACGCCAAGCAGAAGAGTACGCAAGGAGGTGCCACCGACGGTCTCACCGCCATCGGCGTGGCCAAGCAGCAGGCCAACCTCGGCGCCGAGTGGGACGTGCCCGGCGTGCGCAACCTGTCGCTGAATGCGCGCCTGCTATACACGTCCAAGCAATACGCGAACGCGACCAACACCCAGCAGATCCCGGGGTGGACACGCTTCGACATCGGCGCGCGCTACCTGGTCGATCTGGGCAACGGCCGCGCGCTCACACTGCGCGCGCGCATCGACAACCTGTTCAACAAGTCGTACTGGGCTTCGGTGGGTGGTACGCAGGGCTCCAACTACTTGGTGATGGGCGCACCGCGCACCTTCGCAGTGAGCGGCACCATCGACTTCTGATGCGCGCCTTCGCAGCCGCCTCCGAACTCAGGCTGGACGTAGGGTTTTCTCCAGCGCATCGATGAACATGGCCGGCACATCGAAGCCGGTCTGTTCGGTGATCTCCTGGAAGCAGGTCGGGCTGGTCACATTGATCTCGGTGACCGAATCGCCGATCACGTCGAGCCCGATCAGCAACAGCCCACGCGGCGCGAGCGCCCGGCCCACGGCCTCGGCGATCTCGCGGTTGCGCGCGGTCAGCGGCTGCGCCACGCCCTTGCCACCGGCGGCAAGGTTGCCGCGCACTTCGGTGCCTTGCGGAATGCGCGCCAGCACGAAAGGCGCCGGCTCGCCCGCGATGATCAGGATGCGCTTGTCGCCCTGGACGACCTCGGGCACGAAGCGCTGCACCATGATCGTTTCAGCGCCGTCCTTGTTGAGTGTCTCGACGATGGAGCCCAGGTTCAGCGCGTCCTGCTTGACGCGGAAGATGCCCATGCCGCCCATGCCGTCGAGCGGCTTCAGGATGATGTCGCCGTGCTCCGCATGAAAGTCGCGCACGGCCTGCGCGCTGCGCGTGACCAGCGTCGGTGTGACGAACTGCGGAAACTCCATGATCGCGAGCTTCTCGGGATGATCGCGCAGCGCACGCGGCGAATTGACCACGTGCGCGCCTTCGCGCTCGGCCTGCTGCAGCAGGTGCGTCGCGTAGATGTACTCGGCGTCGAAGGGCGGGTCCTTGCGCATCAGCACGGCGTCGAAATCTTTCAGCGCCTTCGACTCGGTGATGTCGATGCGGTACCAGTCCTTGCTGTCGCCGGTCAGCGTGATCTGCTGCACCGTGGCCGTGACCAGGCCGCCCGACTTCCACTGGATGTCCTGCGGCAGGCAGGCCGCGATGCGGTGGCCGCGCCGCTGCGCCTCGCGCATCATCGAGAAGGTCGTGTCCTTGTAGATCTTGAAATGATCGAGCGGGTCGGCGACGAAGAGGATGTTTTTCATCAGGCGTTCTTTCCGGCGCCGGGAGCGGCGGCCACTGAGGTGTCTGGCGCGATGTTGCCGGAAGCGGCGATGTCCTTGCCGGCCGGGGCCTTTTCCGTCGGGGATGCGCGCCCGATCTGCTGCACGGCGAGCGCGACGGCACCGGCCACCACGCCCCAGAACGCCGAGCCGATGCCCGCGAGCGTGACGCCGGACAGCGTGACCAGGAAGGTGATCAGCGCCGCCTCGCGGTGCGGTTCGTCGCGCACCGCTGCGGCCAGCCCGCCGCCGATGGTGCCGAGCAATGCCAGCCCTGCGATGCATGCCACCAGTTCCTTCGGAAAGGCCGTGAGCAGCCCCGTGACCGCCGCGCCGAACAGCCCGATCACCACGTAGATGGCGCCGCAACTCACGGCCGCCGTGTAGCGGCGCGCCGGGTCTTCATGCGCCTCGCGGCCCATGCACATGGCGGCCGTGATCGCGCTCAGGTTCAGCGCAAACGCACCGAAAGGCGCGAGCACCAGCGTCGCAAGGCCGCTGATGGTGATGAGCTTGCTGACCGGCAGGTCGCTGTACCCGCTCGCGCGGATCGCAGCCACGCCGGGCAGGTTCTGCGAAGCCATGGTCACGACGAACAGCGGCAGCGACAGGCTGACGATGGCCTGCCAGCTGAAGACCGGCATCGTGAACACCGGCCAGGTGAATGTGAAATGCACGGAAGACCATGCCAGCTGCCCGCGCACCGCGACGAAGACGATCGCCACGAGCAAGGTCAGCGGCACCGCGTAGCGCGGCAGTAGCCGCTTGGTGACGAGGTATGTGCCGAGCATCAACAGCACCAGGGGCAACGCGGTTTGCGCCGCAATGAAGGCCGACAGGCCGAAGCGCGCCAGCACGCCCGCGAGCAGGGCGGAAGCAATCGCCATCGGGATCTTGTTCATCACCCGCTCGAACCACCCGGTGGCGCCTGCAAGCACGATCAGCACTGCGCACACGATGAAGGCGCCCACCGCCTCGCCCATGCCGTAGCCCATGCCGGCAACCGCCAGCACCGCCGCGCCGGGCGTGCTCCAGGCAATCATCACGGGCTTCTTCCACCAGAGCGAGGGCAGCGCCGAGGCCAGCCCCATGCCGATGCCCAGTGCCCACATCCACGAAGCCGCCATCTCCGGCGTGGCGCCGAAGGCCTGCGCGGCCTGGAACACGATGGCCACCGAACTCGTGAAACCCACGAGCACGGCGACGAAACCCGCGGTGAAAGCCGAAAGGCTCAGGTCTTTGAAGAATCGCATGTCTCGATTTTGCGGGCTGCAGCCCCTTCCAGAAACACCGCGGAACCGGCTTTGCCGGGCCGCAGGTGTTGCCCCCTGCAAGGGGGAAGGAGGCCACACGAAGTGGGCAAGCCTGGGGGTTTGCCTATATCTCGATCTTCGACCCCAGCTCGACGACCGCGTTGTTCGGCAACCCCAGGAACGCGGCCGCACCGCTCGCGTTGTGGTGCATCTGCGCGAAGAGCTTCTCGCGCCACGGCGCCATGCCGCTGCCGAGCGTGGGGATCACGACGTCGCGCGACAGGAAGTAGCTGGTGGCCATCGGCTCCAGCTGGCAGCCGCGCAGGCGTGCGTTGTCGAGCGCGCGCGGCAGGTCGATGTCGTTCTTGAAGCCGTAGTGCACGATCACCTGCCAGCAATGGTTGCCGAGCGCCTCGATCTCGATGCGCTTGTCCATGGGAATCCAGGGCACCTCGTGATTGCGCACGGTGACGAACATGTTCTGCTCGTGCAGCACCTTGTTGTGCTTCAGGTTGTGCAGCAGCGCATTGGGCACGACACCCGGCTCGGCTGTGAGAAACACAGCGGTGCCGTCGACGCGCGCCGGCGGGCTCACGAACACCGAGGCAAGAAAGGACTTCAGGTCGATCGCGTCGGCGTGCTGTGCCTCGCCCATCAGGCGCCGGCCTTCCTTCCAGGTGATCATCAGCGTGAACACGAAGCCGCCGATCATCAGCGGGAACCAGCCGCCTTCGAACAGCTTGAGCAGGTTCGACGCGAAGAACAGGAAGTCGACCACGAAGAAGACGGCGGTCGAGGCGATGCACAGCGCCAGCGGCAGCTTCCATGCGTAGCGGATCACGAAGAAGGTCAGGATCGTGGTGATCAGCATGTCGGTCGTCACCGCGATGCCGTAGGCCGCCGCCAGGCTGCTCGAAGTGCGGAACATCACGACCGCCAGCACGATGGCCACGAACAGGCCCCAGTTGACCAGCGGAATGTAGATCTGCCCCGCCGTGCGCACGCTGGTGTGCTCGATGTTCAGGCGCGGCAGGTAGCCCAGTTGGATGACCTGCCGCGTGACGCTGAACGCCCCGGTGATGAGCGCCTGCGACGCGATCACCGTGGACGCCGTGGCCAGCATCACCAGCGGGATGAGCGCCCATTCGGGCGCCATCATGAAGAAGGGGTTCTTCACGGCCTCGGGGTTCTCCAGCAGCAGCGCGCCCTGGCCGAGGTAGTTGAGCGTCAGCGCCGGCATGACCACCGAGAACCACGCGATGCGGATCGGCTGCTTGCCGAAGTGACCCAGGTCGGCGTACAGCGCCTCGGCACCGGTCACGCACAGCACCATGGCGCCGAGCAGGATGAAGCTCGTTCCCGGGTTGCTCCAGATGAACCTCAGCGCATACCAGGGGTTCAGCGCCTTGATGATTTCAGGGTGGTGCAGGATCTGCCACACGCCCAGCACCGCGATCGCGATGAACCATGTCAGCGTGATCGGCCCGAAGAACTTGCCGATGCCCGCCGTACCGCGCTTTTGCACCGCGAACAGGCAGAACAGCACGACCAGCGTGATCGGGATCACATAGTGAGTGAAGTGCGGCGACACCACCTCGAGGCCCTCGACCGCCGACAGCACCGAGATGGCCGGGGTGATGACCCCGTCGCCATAGAAGAGCGAGGTCCCGAAGATGCCGACCACCAGGAGCAGGTGGCGCAGCCTGGGGTTGTCGGCCACCGCGCGCGAGGCCAGCGCGAGCATCGCGACCAGCCCGCCCTCGCCTTCGTTGTCGGCCCGCAGCACCAGCACCACGTACTTGATGGAGACGATGACGGTCAGCGTCCAGAAGAACATCGAGAGGATGCCGTAGACGTTCTCGACGGTGAACGGCACGTGGCCGTGGCCGAACACTTCCTTGACCGCATACAGCACGCTGGTGCCGATGTCGCCATAGACAACGCCGATGGCGCCGACGATCAGGCCGGCTGAGAGGGATTTGGGGGCTGACACGAAGTCGATGGGAAAAGGGCTTGCAGCTTGATCGATGCGTCAGACACACCGGGGACCCATGGCAGCAGGCTCTCGCCCGCCACGCATCCCCTCCGCCCTTTTGTTTCCGTTGATGTGGGGCCGCTATTTTGCCGTTGCGCGCCGCTGCCGCAACCCGCCCCTTCAATCATTCGTAGATTTCGGCGTCCGGATCGGTTGCTTCCATCTCGTAGCTGGCCGCCACCATGGCCAGCCGGCCGACCACGCCATACATGTAGAAGCGGTTCGGCGCGCTCGCGCCCGGCTTGGCGCCGGGCTGCGGCAAGTGCGCACTTTCGGAAAAGGCCAGCGGCACGAAGCTCGCGCCCGGCAGCTTGAGGTTTTCGTCGGCCGCCTGCTCGGCGTGCACCCGGTAGAAGCCGCCCACCACGTAGCGGTCCATCATGTAGACGACCGGCTCGGCCACGCCGTTGTGCACGCGCTCGTTGGTCAGCACGCCTTCCTGGACGATCAGCTCGGTGGGTTCGCGCAGGTCCCTGCCGGCGCTGGTCTTGGCGGCCGAAGACGTGCTGGTGCGCGACTTGCCGATCAGCGTCTCGACATCCTTGGCGTCGCGCACGGTGATCACGCCCGGGCTGCCGCTGCCGCTGTGGCCGCCCTTGACGACCACGAACGGCTTCTCGTTGATGCCGTATTCCTTGTACTTGCGGCGCACCTTGGTCAGCACCGCGTCGACATGGCTGGTCAGCACGTCGATGCCGCGGCCCTCGGCCACGTCGACGCCTTCGGCGCGCGCATAGATCGGGTTGATGAGCCAGGGGTCGATGCCCAGCAGCTTGCCGAAGCGCTTGGACAGCTCTTCGTAGCTGTGCAGGTGGTTGCTCTTGCGGCGCACCGACCAGCCTGCATGCAGCGGCGGCAGCAGATACTGCTCATGCAGGTCTTCGAGGATGCCCGGTGTTCCTGCAGAAAGCTCGTTGTTGAGAAGAATTGTGCAGGGATCGAAGTTCTTGAGCCCCAGGCGGCGCTTGCTGCGCACCACCGGCTCCAGCGTCACGGTGTCACCGTTCGGCAACTCGATCTTCTTGGGCGACTTGATCGCCGGATCGATCGAGCCGATGCGCACGTTGAGCCCCGCCATATGGAAGATGCGCACCAGTTGTGCGACGTTGGCGAGATAAAAGGTGTTTTTCGAGTGGTTTTCCGGAATGACGAGCAGGTTGCGCGCTTCCGGACAGATCTTCTCGATGGCTGCCTGCGCAGCCTGCACCGCCAGCGGCAGCATTTCCTTGGTGAGGTTGTTCCAGCCACCGGGAAACAGGTTGGTGTCCACGGGCGCCAGCTTGAAGCCCGCATTGCGGATGTCGACAGCGCTGTAGAACGGCGGCGTGTGCTCCATCCATTCGAGCCGGAACCAGCGCTCGATGGCGGGCATCGAGTCGAGTACCCGCTGCTCCAGTTCGTTGATCGGGCCGGTCAGGGCAGTGACGAGATGCGGAACCATGCGGCGGCCTTGTTGGTTTTGTGCTTAAAGGTGGAGCGGAATTGTAGGATTTGGGGATGTCCGCCCCGATGACAAGACCGAAGGGGCGTGCATCAGGTCCGCACTTCGCCTTGACCGAGCACCACGTACTTCAGCGAGGTCAGCCCCTCGATGCCGACTGGCCCGCGCGCGTGGAACTTGTCGGTGCTGATGCCGATTTCGGCACCCAGGCCAAACTCGAAACCATCCGCGAAGCGGGTGCTCGCATTGACCATGACGCTGGCCGAATCGACCTCGCGCAAGAAGCGCTGTGCGTGCACGTGGTCGCGCGTGACGATGGCGTCGGTGTGGTGGCTCGAATAGCGGTTGATGTGCGCGATGGCCTCGTCGACACCGGCCACGACCTTGATGCTGATCACCGCGGCCAGGTATTCCTCGGACCAGTCGGATTCGACCGCATCGACGATCTTTGCCTGGGCACCGACCGCACCATCGGCCCGCAGGATGCGGGCGGCCACGGGGTCGCAGCGCATTTCCACGCCCTTGGCCGCGAAGATGGCGGCGATTTCAGGCAGGAAGTCTTCTGCCACCGTGGCCGACACCAGCAGGCCTTCGGCCGCGTTGCAGGGGCTGTATTTCTGGGTCTTGGCGTTGTCGACGATGCGCAGCGCCATGTCGAACTCGGCCGTGTCGTCCACGTACACGTGGCAGTTGCCATCCAGGTGCTTGATGACCGGCACCTTGGCGTCGCGGCTGATGCGCTCGATCAGGCCCTTGCCGCCGCGCGGAATGATCACGTCGACGAACTCGGGCATGGCGATCAGCTGGCCCACGGCCTCGCGGTCGGTGGTCTGCACCAGTTGCACGGCCTCGACCGGCAGGCCGGCTTCGGCCAGCGCCTCGGACACCAGCAGCGCCAGCGCCTTGTTCGATTCGATGGCTTCGGAGCCGCCACGCAGGATGGCCGCATTGCCGCTCTTGATCGCCAGGCTCGCGGCCTCGATGGTCACGTTGGGACGGCTCTCGTAGATCATGCCGAAGACGCCGATCGGCACGCGCATCTGGCCCACGCGGATACCGCTGGGTTGCTGCTTCATGCCGATGATTTCACCGATCACGTCGGCCATGCCGGCGAGTTGCTCGCAGCCGAGGGCGACGGTCTCGATGACCTTGGGCGTGAGCTTGAGGCGGTCGACCATCGGGGCCGAGAGGCCGGCGGCCGTGGCGCGCTCCAGGTCCTTCTGGTTGGCTGTCACCAGCACCGGACCGGCTTCGCGCAGGCGGCGGGCCAGCGCCTTCAATGCTATGTTTTTGGTAGCTGCATCCGCACGGGCCATGAGGAATGCTGCGGCTTTTGCTTGCAAACCCAGGGTTTGCATGTGCTCGCTGACGTTAAACGCGTTCATGTCGGCATTTTCCCACGCCGACCTGTGGCCCGGCTTACAGAGGTTTTTTGACGCCTGAAGCCATCACGCGGACTCAGGCGCGACGCGGAGCGGCGGTCGCGCTGCTGCTGCAGGCGCGGCACAGCATCAGCGCCAACCGTTGCAGGGCCTGCCAGCCGCTGGCCGGCCAGTCGGGCTGCTTCAGGCCCTTCACGATGCCGTCCACCACGTGGGCCGAACGCAACAGCCGGGTCAGCATGCGATCGTCCAGGCGCGGCAGCACCCGCTCGAAGGCGCGCTCGCGCGGGCCCCAGATGCGGTTTTCGCGCAACGCCATCGGCAGCGGCCGGCCGGAAGCCATCGCGTCTTTCACGCGCTTGAGGGCGCGGATGTCCTCGGCCAGCGTGTAGTGCACCAGCACCTCGGCCTCGCCCTCGGCCTGCAGGCCGTCGAGCATGCGCGCCACGCGCTGCGGGTTGCCGGCCAGCACGGCTTCGGAGAGCTTGAAGACGTCGTAGCGCGCCACGTTGTTGACTGCGCCTTCGACCTGCTCCCAGCTCAGTTCGCCGGCCGGATGCAGCAGCGCGAGCTTCTGTATTTCCTGGTGCGCGGCCAGCAGGTTGCCTTCGACCCGGTCGGCAAAGAACTGCAGCGTGCGTTGGCCTTCGTCGCCGGGCATCACGCGCTGGCCCTGCAGCCCGAGGCGCTGCGCGATCCATTGCGGCAGCGCGGCGCGTTCGATGGGGTCGACCTGGATGCTCACGCCGTTGTTCTCGAGTGCCGAGAACCAGGCGCCGGTGCGCGTGGCCTTGTCCAGGCGCGGCAGCATCACCAGCGTGAGCGTGCTGTCGTTGCCGGGCGCCCCCTCGGCCAGTTGCTGCAGGGCGGTGCTGCCGTCCTTGCCGGGCTTGCCCGATGGAATGCGGATCTCGACGATCTGCTTGTCGGCGAACAGCGAGAGCGAGCCGCCGGCCGCGAGCACCGCGCTCCAGTCGAAATGCGCGCCGGCCACGGTGTACGAGCTGCGCTCGGAGTAGCCCTGCGTGCGCGCGGCGGCGCGAATGGCATCGGCCGCTTCCTGCGCGAGCAGGGGTTCGTCGCCGTGGATCGTGTAGAGCGGCTTCAGGCCCTTCTGCAGGTGGGCACCGAGTTGGGCACTGGCAAGTTGCATGGAATCGCGACGGCCCTGGCCTACAGCGTTTTCACGGCCGCCAGGCGGCGCATCACCTGCTGCGCGATGTCGGACTGCATGTCGCGGAACAGCAGCTCGGCTTCGCCTTCCTTGGCCAGCGCATTGGTTTCGTTGTAGCTCAGGTCGCGCGTCTGCGAGACCTCGGAGACCGGCAGCAGGTCCTTGCCGCCCGGCGTGTGCAGCCGGAAGCGAACGCGCAGGCGCAGTTGCAGCTCGCGCAACTGGCCCTGCGAGTTGGTCGAGATGATCAGGCGGTCGCGGTCTTCACCGACGATTTCGAGCACCGCATCGGCCGTCTTCGACTCTTCCGACGGCACCAGCGTCACGGTGCCGGTGGCCCGGATCTCGCGCCGCAGCTGGTTGATCATCGCGGTGTTGCCCGATATCGACAGCGTCTTGAACGCGAAGACCGGTGCCTTGCGCAGCTCGAAACCGCAACCGGCCAGCCCCAGCGAAGCGCTCGCCGCCGTGAGTCCGAGAAGAAAGCCGCGGCGCGGCAGCGAGACATTGCGTGTGTTCATGCTTGAGTCGTTCAAAGGACCACGTTGACCAGGCGGCCGGGAACCACGATCACGCGCTTGGGCTGCGCGCCTTCGGCGAAGTTGACGAAGTCGTCGCAGGCGATCGCCAGCTTCTCGATCTCGTCCTTGGAGGCGCCGGCGGGCACGAGCAGCTTGCCGCGCAGCTTGCCGTTGACCTGCAGCATCAGCTCGATCTCGTCCTGCACCAGCGCGCTGACGTCGACCGTCGGCCAGGCCGCGTCGAGCAGGCCGCCCAGGTCCTTGTCGTAGCCGAGCTCGTTCCAGAGTTGCTGGGCAATGTGCGGTGTGGCCGGGTACAGGCAGCGCAGCAGGATGCCGAAGCCTTCGCGCACCGCGGCCGCATCGCCAGCGCTGCCGTCGGGCTTGAAGCCTTCGAGCGCGTTGAGCAGCTTCATCGCGCCCGACACCACCGTGTTGTATTGCATGCGCTGGTAGTCGTAGTCGACCTGGCGCAGCACCGTGTGCACCTCGCGGCGCAGCGCCTGGGCGGATTTGCCGAAGGTCTGGCCGCTGGCCGCCACGGGCTGCACGTCCGCCTGCGCGGCGCCGAAATTCCAGACCCGGCGCAGGAAGCGATAGCTGCCTTCGACGGCCGCGTCGTTCCATTCGAGCGTGGCTTCGGGCGGCGCGGTGAACATCGTGTACAGGCGCGCGGTGTCGGCGCCGTACTTCTCGATCAGGTCTTGCGGGTCGACGCCGTTGCGCTCGCTCTTGCCCATCTTGCCGACGCCGCCGTACTCGACCTGCGTGCCGTCGGCCGTGGTACCGCCGGTGATGCGGCCCTGCGCATCGAGCACCGGCGTGACTTCGGACGGCGGGAAGTAGTCCTTTCCGCCCTTCTCGTTGCGCTTGTAGAAGATCTGGTTGAGCACCATGCCCTGCGTCAGCAGCTTGGCGAAGGGCTCGTCGGCCTTCACGAGGCCGATGTCGCGCATCACCTTGATCCAGAAGCGCGCATAGAGCAAATGCAGGATGGCATGCTCGATGCCGCCGATGTACTGGTCCATCGGCATCCAGTAGTTGGCGCCCTCGGCCACCATGGCGTCGTCGTTCTTCGGATCGCAATAGCGCATGAAGTACCACGACGAATCCACGAAGGTGTCCATGGTGTCGGTCTCACGCCGCGCGGGCTTGCCGCAGACGGGGCAGACCACGCCGGCGTGGAAGCCTTCGTGCTTGTTCAGCGGATTGCCGGAACCGTCGGGCACGCAGTCGGTGGGCAGCACCACGGGCAGGTCCTTCTCGGGCACCGGCACCGCGCCGTGTTCATCGCAATGGATGATCGGGATCGGCGTGCCCCAGTAGCGCTGGCGACTCACGCCCCAGTCGCGCAGGCGCCAGGTGGTCTGCAGCTCGCCCAGGCCCTTCTGGCCCAGTGCATGCGCCACGGCGGCCACGGCCTCCTTGTAGCCCATGCCGCTGAAGTTGTCGGAGTTGATGGTCACGCCGCGCTGCTTGTCGCCGTACCAGTCCTGCCACTTGTGATAGTCGAAGTGCGGCTCGTCGTCGACCAGCACGACCTGGATGATCTCGATGCCGTACTTGTTGGCGAAGGCGAAGTCGCGCTCGTCGTGCGCGGGCACGCCCATCACGGCGCCATCGCCGTAGCCGATCAGCACGTAGTTGCCGACCCACACCGGCACCTGCTCCTCGGTGATCGGGTGCTTGACGGTCAGGCCCGTGGGCACGCCCTTCTTTTCCTGCGTGGCGAGCTCGGCCTCGGTGGTGCCGCCGTTCTTGCATTCCTCGATGAAGGCCGCGACCTTGGGGTCGCGCGTGGCGGCGTGCGCAGCCAGCGGATGCTCGGGGGCCACGGCGCAGAAGGTCACGCCCATGATGGTGTCGGCGCGCGTGGTGAACACGTACATGCGGCCGTCCTGGATCAGCTTGCCGCTGGCGTCCTTGATGTCATGAGTGAAGGCGAAGCGCAGGCCTTCGCTCTTGCCGATCCAGTTTTCCTGCATCAGCTTGACGCGCTCGGGCCAACCCGGCAGCTTGTGCTGCGTGAACTCGAGCAGCTCTTCGGCGTAGTCGCTGATCTTCAGGTAGTAGCCAGGAATTTCGCGGCGCTCGACCGTGGCGCCGGTGCGCCAGCCCTTGCCGTCGATCACCTGCTCATTGGCCAGCACGGTCTGGTCGACCGGGTCCCAGTTGACGACCTGGGTCTTGCGGTAGGCAATGCCCTTTTCGAGCATCTTCAGGAACAGCCACTGGTTCCACTTGTAGTAGCTCGGATCGCAGGTGGCGATCTCGCGGCTCCAGTCGATGGCCAGGCCCATGGCCTGGAGCTGGCCCTTCATGTAGGCGATGTTCTCGTAGGTCCACTTGGCCGGGGGCACGCCGTTCTTGAGCGCCGCGTTCTCGGCCGGCAGGCCGAAGGCGTCCCAGCCCATGGGCATCAGGACGTTGTAGCCGCTCATGCGCAGGTAGCGCGTGAGCATGTCGTTGATCGTGTAGTTGCGCACATGGCCCATGTGCAGCTTGCCGCTGGGGTACGGCAGCATCGAGCAGGCGTAGTACTTCTTGCGGCTCGCGTCTTCGGTGACGCGGTAGGCATCGGCGGCGCTCCATTGCGCCTGGGCAGCGGACTCGACGTCGCTGGGTTTGTAGCTGGGGTTCATGTCGGCTCGGCAAGGCCCGGCGCGGGGTGGCCGGGGAAGGCGGATTATCGCGCCCGGGCGAAGCCCCGGGCCGCCGACTCTAGACTCGGGGCACGTAACCTGCATGTTGCGCGGGTAACCGCCTGCCCCTGGGCAGGTTTTCGCACCGCCTGGAACGCCATGAAACTGCGCCTGAAACACCTCGCCCTGGGCCTTGCGGCCGCCGCCGGCCTCGCCGCCACGCCCCTATGGGCCCAGCACAACGACAAGCCCCTGCGCATCGTCGTGCCCTTCGCCTCCGGCGGCGCACAGGACGTGATCGCCCGTTACCTGGGCGCCAAGCTCACCGACAAGCTGGGTGCGCCCGTGATCATCGACAACAAGGCCGGCGCCGGCGGCATCGTGGCCGCCGACGCGGTGGCCAAGGCGACCGACGGGGCCACCGTGCTGCTTGCCACGGGTGGCGCCATCACCATCGCGCCCCATCTGCAGGCCAAGCTACCCTATGACCCGGTGCACGACCTCGTGCCGGTGGCCCTGGTCGGCGACACGCCCATGACGGTGTCCGTGCGCACCGAAAGCCCCTACAAGACGCTGGCCGACGTGCTGCGCGACGCCAAGGCCAAGCCCGGCCAGGTGACCTACGCCTCGACCGGCAATGGCACCGTCTCGCACCTGACAGGCGCGCTGCTGGCCCAGGCGAGCGGCGTGAACCTGCTGCACGTGCCTTACCGCGGCGCCGCGCCGGCGCTGACCGACCTGCTCGGCGGGCAGGTGGCGCTGATCGTCACCAGCGTGGCGTCGATCGAGCCGATGGTGGTCAGCGGCAAGGCGCGCGTGCTCGGCACCTTCTCCCGCGTGGCGCTGCCCAGCATGGGCACGGCCCCGACGGTCGGCGAAGCGACCGGCCTGCCGGGCATGGAAGTGCCGGTCTGGGTCGGCGTGATGGCGCCTGCGCGCATGCCGGCCGCGAGTGTCGAGAAACTCTCGGCCGCGCTGGTCGAGGTGTGCAACCTGCCTGAAACGAAGCAGCGCTTTGCGCAGTTGGGCGCGGTCAATACCTGCGGCAATGCGGCGGCGCTGGGCAAGGTGATCACCGAGGACAGCCAACGCTGGGCCAAGGTCATCAAGCAAGGCAGCATCAAAGTTGACTGAGATCACGAAGAAGGTTCACCGGGTCGGCATCGCTGGCACCGGCGCCATCGCGCTCGCCAGTGCGGCCTGGCTGCGCCACGCGGGCCACGCCGTCACACTCTGGTCGCCGGGGGGCCAGGGCGCCGAGGCCCTGCGCACGCAGGCGCTGGAAGCCAGCGGTGTCCAGCCCTGCAGCGTGACGGTCGAGGTGGCCGACGACCCGGCGCAGCTGTGCCTCGCGTCCGACGTGCTGCTGCTCGCCCTGCCCGTCAACGGCCACCGGCACGTGATGGATGCGCTGCTGCCCTTCATTCGCGACGGCCAGACGGTCATCGTCAGCTCGATGGCGTCGCTTTCATCGCTCTATCTTTACGAAAGCGCCCGGCACGCCGGCAAGCGGCTGACCGTCGCCAGTTTCGGCACGACCGTGCTCACCGCGCGCCGCGCATCCGGCACGCAGGTCAAGGTGATGACGCGACGCAAGGCCGTCGGGGTGTCCGCCCTGCCGGCCGCGCACGTCGCGCAGGCGGTGGCGCTGTGTACCGCGCTGTTCGGCGACGGTTTCTTCGCGCAGGAGAGCACGTTGGCCAGCGCCCTGGCCAACGTCAACCCGCAATCGCATGGCCCGCTCGCGGTCTTCAACTGGACGCGCATCGAGCGCGCCGAGAACTGGCCGCAGTACCACTGCATGACGCCAGGCGTGTCCCGCGCGATCGAGGCGCTCGACCTGGAGCGGCGTGCCGTGGCGCGGGCCTTCGGCATCGAACTCGGCCCCATCGAGGAGCACTTCGCGCGCTCCTTCGGCACCGCATCCGCGCGGCTCGAAGACATCGCGGCCGAGCTGCACGCCAAGCGCGGCGGCCCGCCCGGCCCGGTCGATACCGATACCCGCTACGTGACCGAAGACATGCCTTACGGCCTCGCGTTCATCGAAGCGCTGGGCGCCATCGCCGGCGTGCCGACGCCCGCCACGCGCACCATCGTCGACGCCGCCTCGCTGGTCAACGGCATCGACTTCCGGCGCGAGAACGACCTGCTGGCGCCGCTGGGCCTGGCGAACGAAACCGTCGCCGGGCTGCTCGGCCGCCTGTAGCGACCTACGCCGCGGCGTTCGCCGGGAAGACCGGCTCGCCGAGGTTGAGCATCAGCCGGTTGGCCCAGGCGAACAGCGCCACCGAGTGGATCAGGTCGAGAATTTCCAGCTCGTTCAGCCCGACCTCTTTCAGTGCGCGGATATCTTCGGCCGACACCTGGTCCGGCGCGGTGCCCAGCCGGGCCGAGAACGCGACGATGGCCTTCTCGCGCGGCGTGGTGCCGGCGGAGGCCGGCGCTTCGAACACCTGCGAAATCACATCGTTGCGCTTGGCCAGTTGCTCGAAGCGCTGCGCATGCACCGAAGCGCAATACACGCAGCCGTTGACGCGCGACTCCACCGTGGCGCCCAGCTCGCGCTCGGCGCGCGGCATGCCGCCCGGCGCGAACATGATCGCGTTGAAGGCGATGGAGCGCTGCAGCAATATCTCTGGCTGGTGCGCGAGCACCAGGAAGTACGGCGAGGTGCGCGCCTGCGGGCTCATCTCGTCCAACGCCGCGAGTTGGGCCGCGCTGGCGGTACCGACATTCACCATGTCGAGCCACGGCTTCCAGCTCAACACCTCGGTGGTGAAGCCCTTGATGCGGATCGGGAGCGTCATGCCGACACCTCCGCGGCGGCCAGCGCCTTCAGCCCGGCAACGACGCGGACCTGGTAGGAGAGAAAAGCGATCAGCTGGCTCAGCGCCACGAGGGCTGGCGTCGACAGGCCATGCGCCGCCAGCGCGTCGATGGCCGCGCGGTCGCCTTCGATCGGCCGCTCGATCAGCTTGCCCGTGAAGAGCAGCACTGCGCGCAATCGCGCATCGGCGAGCGAAGCGATCTCGCCACGCTCCACCGCGTTGGCCACGGCGGCATCCGCGCCTTCGGCATCAAGTTCCTCGCGGTAGTGCGCGGCAAGATTCGCCGCCTTCGAGACGCGGCAGGCATGCAGCGCGACCAGCAGGCGCTCGGTGCGCGAGAGGCCTTCGACCTTGTGCGAGAACATGGCGTCATAGCTGCTTTGCGTGGCAGACACGACCTTCTCGCGCTGCTGTCGCAATGCCCAGGTCGGTTGGTTCGCGGAAAGGGGAACGACGTGGTCGACCACGTCGATGGCCGGCAACTGCACGGCAGGGTTCGTCATGCGGGGTCCTTGAAGGAAGAAGGCAGAGAAGAAGTTGAAGAGGCTTGCGCGGCACCCCGCTCGCCGGGCGGCAGCGCCGGCACCCACTCGTCGCCGAACAGTTCCGGCTCGCTGTAGGCCTCGAGGTTGGCGAAGTGATGGTCGAAGTCTTCGCGGTAGAACAGGCTGGCGATGCCACTGGCGAGCCGCTTGGCGCCTTCGCTGATGGCGGGAATATCGCCCGACACCGTGCCGTGCGACAGCGCCGCCGGATAGCAGAAGCAATGGATGCGGCCCAGCCCCGGGCACGCGCCCGCCACGCGCTGCTGGAATTCGAAGACCGGCCCGAGGTCGGGCGAATCGGCCAGCTCCTGGTCTTCGTCGCCGGGGGTGGGCACAAAGCGGTCCTTCCAGGTCCGCACATGGGAGGCGATGCCATCGAACTCGGGGCGATGGGCCCAGTCGACCTTGAAGCCGGTCGAGACGATCAAAAAGTCGAACACGAAGTCGCCCTTGGGCGTCGACACGCGCATGGCCTCGCCCTCGGGCGCGATCGACAAGATCGGGCAGCCGAAGTTGAAGAAGGCGTTCGGATGCCCCGACACCCGCAGCGTGCTGCCGTGCGGCGGCGGCACGTTCGCCACGTTGATGTAGTGGCGGATGCGCCACTTCAGTTCATCGGGCAAGTCGTAGTGGCCCTGCGTGAGCCCCGGCACGCCGGCACCTTTGCCCTTGTTGACGCGCGGCAGGTCGGGCCGGCGGATCAGCAGCTCGACGCTGTGCGCGCCGGCTTCCAGCGCGGTGCCCGCGCTGTCCATGGCCGAGGAGCCCGCACCGACCACGCCCACGCGCAGGCCGCGCAGCTGGCCGTAGTCCATCTCGTCCGATGAATGCGCCCACTTCGAACGCGGCAGTGCATTCACGAAAGCCGGAATGGCTGGTCCGCCAAGACCGTCGCGGCCGGTGGCGAGCACGACACGGCGTGCCAGCACACTGCGTGGACCTTCCGGCGTGCTCAGGTCGAGGCGAACGGCCGTCGCGTCTGGCAAGGGGTGAATGCCGGTGACGGCGGTGTCGTTGCGCACGTCTACGCCCATCACGCGGCGATACCAGACCAGGTAGTCCATCCACTGAAGGCGCGGGATCTTGTCCATGGCCGTCCAGGCTTCGAGGCCGAACTGGGCCTCGAACCACGCGCGGAAGGTCAGCGCGGGCAGGCCCAGCGCCGGACCGGTCAGCTCCTTGGGCGAGCGCAGCGTCTCCATGCGCGCCGTGGTCGCCCACGGGCCTTCGTTGCCGGCGGGCGAACGGTCGAACACCACGGCACGAATGCCTTGCTGCGCCAGCGCCACCGATGCAGCCAGGCCGGCCTGCCCGCCGCCGATGATCGCCACGTCGAGCACCGTCTCGCCTTCCACCTGCCGGGCGGGCATCCATTGGCGGCCGGGAAAGCCGAGGTATTCGAGGTCCTGGGCGAGCCGCGCTTCGAGCGCGGCGAGGGAAGAAGCGGAATCTGATGTCATTTTGAAAAGCGGAAACGGCGCCCAGTGTAGAAAGCTTCGCGGGCCGCCAGGCCGCATGCGCCTGCAAGCCCGTACCACTGGCCCGAATCTCGCATGCCACAATGAATTCCGACCACAGGGGCAGGCATGAGCATGAGCAGCAGCAACGGCGAATGGTGGCGTGGCGCGGTGATCTACCAGATCTATCCACGCAGCTTCATGGACAGCAACGGCGACGGCATCGGCGACCTGCCCGGTATCACCGCCCGGCTCGACCATGTGGCCAGCCTCGGGGTCGATGCGGTCTGGGTCTCGCCCTTCTTCCGCTCCCCCATGAAGGACTTCGGCTACGACGTGGCCGACTACCGCGCGGTCGACCCGATGTTCGGCACGCTGGCCGACTTCGACGCGATGCTGGCGCGTATGCATGCACTGGGCCTCAAGCTCGTCATCGACCAGGTGCTGTCGCACACCTCCGACCAGCATGCGTGGTTCGTCGAAAGCCGCGCGAGCCGCGACAACCCCAAGGCCGACTGGTACGTGTGGGCCGACCCCAGGCCCGACGGCACGCCGCCCAACAACTGGCTGTCGGTGTTCGGCGGCTCGGCCTGGCAATGGGACTCGCGCCGGCGGCAGTACTACCTGCACAGCTTTCTCACCGAGCAGCCCGACCTCAACTTCCATTGCCCCGCCGTGCAGGACGCCTTGCTTGGAGAGGTGCGCTTCTGGTGCGAGCGCGGCGTGGACGGCTTTCGCTTCGACGCCTGCAACCACCAGTTCCACGACGCGCTGCTGCGCGACAACCCGCCGGCCTCGGTCGAATCGCAGGGCGAGGTGAGCACGGTGCGCGTCGACAACCCCTATGCAATGCAGCAGCACCTGCATGACAAGAGCCAGCCCGAGAACCTGTTGTTTCTCGAACGCCTGCGCCGCTTGCTCGACGGCTACGGCGCAGTGGCGCTGGGCGAGGTCGGCGACGAGAACGCGCCGCCCGTCATGGCGCAGTACACGGCGCGCGACAAACGCCTGCACCTGGCCTACAGCTTCAGCCTGCTGACGGCCGATCACAGCGCCAGGCACCTGCGCCATCAGGTCGAGGCGCTCGACCATGCCCTGGCGGCCACCGACGGCTGGGGCTGCTGGGCGCTGTCGAACCACGACGTGCCGCGCGTCGCCACGCGATGGAGCGACGGCGGCCCACCCGACACGCGGCGCGACCGCCTCTGGCTCGCACTGCTGCTGATGCTGCGCGGCAGCGCCAGCATCTACCAGGGCGAAGAACTGGGCCTGCCCGAAGCCGAAGTGCCCTTCGAGTTGCTGCAAGACCCGTACGGCCGCGCCTTCTGGCCCGAGTTCAAGGGCCGCGACGGTTGCCGCACGCCCATGCCCTGGACGGCGGAAGCGCCCCACGGCGGCTTCACCACCGGCACGCCCTGGCTGCCGGTGTACGGCCCGCACCTGCCGCTGGCGGTCGAGCAACAGGCCGGCGATGCGGCCTCGATGCTGGCCTTCAGCCGCGCGCTGCTGCACTGGCGCCGCACGCAGCCGCTGCTGCGCACGGGGCGCATCGTGTTCCTCGACGCGTCCGAACAGGTGCTGCGGTTCGAGCGGCGCGACGGCAACCGGTCGATGCAGGCGCTCTTCAATCTGAAGAGCGCGCCGGTGTCGATGCCGCTGCCCGATGGACTCGCGCCCCTGGCCGGCCATCCGCTGGCATCGACCGCCACCGTGCAGACGCAGGGCGAAAGGCGCATGCTGGTGCTGGCGCCCTACGGCGTCTTCCTCGGTGAACCTGCCGGCGAAGGACAAGTCTGACCACCATGCCCCCGAAGCTGCTGCTGCCCGAATCCGAAGTCCGCGCGCTGATGCGCGCCGAGCATGGCGATCCCTTCGCCGTGCTGGGCCCTCACGAAACGCGCGAAGGCCTGGTGGTGCGCGCGCTGATGCCCGGCGCGCAAAGCGTGGCGGTGATGCATTCGCGCACCGGCTGGCCGCTGGCAATGCTCACCCGGCAAGAAGGTTCCGACGTGTTCGGCGGACTGGTGCCGGCCGCTGAAGCCCGGCTGGGCTATTCGTTCCAGGTCGACTGGGGCACGCACAGCTCGCGGCTGCAGGACCCGTACCGCTTTGCGTTCGTGCTCGGCGACACCGACGTGTGGCTGCTCGCCGAAGGCACGCACCTGCGACCCTGGGAGCGGCTGGGCGCGCACCTGCGCGAGATGGACGGCGTCAAGGGCGTGGCCTTCGCGGTCTGGGCGCCCAACGCGCGGCGGGTGTCGGTGGTGGGCGACTTCAACAACTGGGACGGCCGGCGCCACATGATGCGGCTGCGCCGCGAGTGCGGCGTGTGGGAGATCTTTGCGCCGCATGTGGCCACCGGCGATGCCTACGAGTTCGAGATTCTTTCGGCGCACGGCGAGGTGCTGCGCAAGGCCGACCCCTTCGCGTTTTCGTCGCAGCTGCGTCCCGGCACCGCGTGCGTGGTCGCGCCCCTGCCGGCGCCGGTGGCCATGCCCGAAGAGCGCGCGCAGGCCAACGAACGCCATGCGCCGATCAGCATCTACGAAGTGCACCTGGGCTCATGGCGCCGCAAGAACGGCCACGAGTGGCTCGACTACCGCGAGCTGGCCGACACGCTGGTGCCGTACGCACGCGACATGGGCTTCACGCACATCGAGCTGCTGCCGGTCAGCGAGCACCCCTTCGACGGGTCGTGGGGCTACCAGCCGATCGGCCTGTATGCGCCGACCTCGCGCTTCGGCACACCGGGCGACTTCCGCCATTTCGTCGAAGCCGCGCATGGCGCGGGACTGGGCGTGATCCTCGACTGGGTGCCCGCGCACTTTCCCACCGACGCGCATGGCCTGGGCCGCTTCGACGGCACGGCGCTGTACGAGTACGCCGATCCGCGCGAGGGCTTTCACAACGACTGGCAGACGCTGATCTTCAACTACGCGCGCACGGAGGTGCGCAACTACCTGGTCGGCAATGCGCTGTACTGGCTGGAGCGCTATGGCGTCGATGGGCTGCGGGTCGATGCGGTGGCCTCGATGCTGTACCGCGACTACAGCCGCAAGTCGGGCGAGTGGATACCGAATTCGAGCGGCGGGCGCGAGAACCTGGAAGCCATCGACTTCCTGCGCCGCATGAACCGCGTGGTGGGCATGGAGCGGCCAGGCGCGGTGACGCTGGCCGAAGAGTCGACGAGCTTCCCCGGCGTGACGCGGCCGCCCGAAGATGGCGGGCTGGGCTTTCACTACAAATGGAACATGGGCTGGATGAACGACACGCTGGCGTATGCAGGCACCGACCCGGTGTATCGCAAGCACCATCACCAGCAGATCACGTTCGGCCTGATGTACGCGCACAGCGAGAACTTCGTGCTGCCGCTGTCGCACGACGAGGTGGTGCACGGCAAGGGCTCGATGATCGGGCGGATGCCGGGCGACGAGTGGCAGAAGTTCGCGGGGCTGCGCAACCTCTACGGCTATCTCTGGGCGTATCCGGGAAAGAAGCTGCTGTTCATGGGCGGCGAGTTCGCGCAGTACGCGGAGTGGGATGCCGACCGCAGCCTCGACTGGCATCTGCTGGAGCACGCGCCGCATCAAGGCGTTCGGCGGCTGGTGCGCGACCTGAACAACGTGTACCGCTACTTTCCCGCGCTGCACGAGCTGGACAACGAGGCCGCGGGGTTCGAGTGGATCGTGCATGACGATGCGGACCAGTCGGTGTTCGCCTTTGTCCGGCGTGCACGCGATGGTTCGTTCGTGATCGCGGTGTGCAACTTCACGCCTTTGCCCCGGCATTCGTACCGGCTGGGGGTTCCTGTGGCGGGGGCCTATCGCGAGATCATCAATACGGATGGCGACGTGTATGGCGGAAGCGGCGTCGGCAACGGGATCGTCGAGAGCGCGGCCGTGCCCTGGCATGGGAAGGCGGACTCGATCTCGGTGAGCGTGCCGCCGCTGGGGACCGTAATGTGGGTGCTCGTTTGATATGGGCGCGCGGGTGTCCTGTTCCTTCGCGTTTGGATCATGCTGAGTAGCGGCTCGCCCTTTCCTCTTGGTGCGTCGCTGTCCCCGGGCGGCGTCAACTTCGCGCTGGTTGCGCCCAATGCGGAGGCTGTCGAGCTCTGCCTCTTCGATGGCTCGGGGCAGAACGAACAACAACGCCTTCGGCTGCCGGCGTGCACCGATGGGGTCTGGCATGGGCTGCTGCCCAGCGGGCGGGCCGGGCTGGTCTACGGGTATCGCGTGCATGGCCCGTGGGCGCCGCATGAAGGGCAACGCTTCAATCCGGCGAAGCTGCTGCTCGATCCGTATGCGCGGGAGATCGTGGGGCGCTACGACGGAAGCGCGCTGTTCCTGGGGCATGACCCCGTCCGGCCGGACCAGCGGGATGCGCGGGACAACGGCGCCATTGCGCTCAAGGGACGCGTGACGGCGGCCACAAGCACGACGACGACGCCGCCAGGCCATGCGCGCATCGCAGCCGGCGAGCGCGTGCTCTGCGAGCTGCACGTTCGCGGCCAGACGCGGCTGCATCCGGGCGTGCCGGCCGCGCTGCGCGGCACCTATGCCGGGCTGACCGAGCCTGCGGTGCTCGACCACCTGCAGCGCCTTGGCGTCACCACGCTGAGCCTCATGCCGGTGCAGCATCGTGCCGACGAGCAACGGCTGCTGGCGATGGGCCTCGCCAACTACTGGGGCTACAACACCATCGGCTGGTTCGTGCCGGAAGCGCGCTACTGGAGCGGCCGCGCCGGCACCACGCCCGCGAGCGAGTTCCGCGCGATGGCCGATGCGGTGCATGCGCGCGGCATGGAGCTGGTGATCGACGTGGTCTACAACCACAGCGCCGAGAGCGACGAGCTCGGCCCCACGCTCTCGCTGCGCGGTATCGACAACGCGCTGTACTACCACCTGCGCGAAGACGACCACGCGCTCTACGAGAACTGGGCCGGCACCGGCAACTGCCTGAACCTGGGCGAGCCCCGCGTGCTGCAACTGGTGATGGACAGCCTGCGCTTCTGGGCCTGCGAGATGGGCGTCGATGGCTTTCGCTTCGACCTTGCGCCGGTGCTGGGCCGCAACGCGGCCACGGGCTTCGATCCGCGTGCGCCGTTCTTCGCGGCGATCGCGCAGGACCCGGTGCTGTCGCGCACGCTGCTGATCGCGGAGCCGTGGGACATCGGCCCCGGCGGCTATCGCCTCGGCGAATTTCCGCCGGGCTGGCTCGAATGGAACGACCGCTACCGCGACACGCAGCGCGGCTTCTGGCTGCGGCAGGGGCGCGGCGACGCGGCGGGCCTCGGCGACTTCGCGCACCGCTTCACGGCTTCGAGCGCGCAGTTCGCGCACCATGGCCGCGCACCGACCGCCAGCGTCAACTTCATCACCGCGCACGACGGCTTCACCTTGCGCGATCTCGTGAGTTTCGAAGAACGCCACAACCTTGCCAACGGCGAGAACAACCGCGACGGCCACGCCCACAACCTGAGCAACAACTGCGGCGTCGAAGGCGCGAGCGACGACCCAACGGTGCTGGCGCTGCGCCTTCGCCTGCGGCGCGCGCTGCTGGCGACACTGATGCTTTCGCAAGGCACGCCGATGCTGCTGGCAGGCGACGAACTGGGCCACAGCCAGCAAGGCAACAACAACGCCTATTGCCAGGACAACGAGACCACCTGGCTGGCGTGGATCGGCACGTCCGACCCGGCCAGCGACGCGGCGCAGATGAGCGCCTTCGTGGCCCGGCTCGCGGCCCTGCGCCGCGAAGCGCCCGCCTTGCGCAGCACGCATTGGTGGCCGGCCGAGCCGCCGCAGGGAACCACACCAGGCATCCGCTGGCTTCGCCCCGATGGTGCGCCGATGACGCCGGACGACTGGCGGCTGGGCACGGCCCTTGCAATCCTGTTCGGGCATGCGGCAACGAACGGCAACGACGAGAACAACACACAGGGCGCGTGGCTGGTGATGCTGAACGCCGGTGCGCAGACGGTGTCGTTCCAGTTGCCCGAAGGCGCCTGGCACGCCTGCCTCGCCACCGACCCGCAGCGCGATGCGGGCGGTACGCCACAGGCGCTCGACGGTGCGGCACAAGTGCCTTTTTCGAGCCTGCTGATTGCAAGAACGTAGAAGCCAGCCGCACGCCGCGGTGCTAGTCTCGATGCAGAAACTCTGACGACGGATTCCAACGAACGAACGGAGACACAGGATGGACAAGCAGCTCACCACGCAGGAACCCCTGCAAGCTCATCAACTGGTCCGCCGCACCATCGCCCTGGTGCTGGCCGGTGGCCGAGGCTCCCGCCTCAAGCAGCTGACCGACCGGCGCGCCAAGCCGGCCGTGTACTTCGGCGGCAAGTTCCGCATCATCGATTTCGCGCTCTCGAACTGCCTGAACTCCGGCATCCGGCGCATGGCGGTGGTCACGCAGTACAAGTCGCATTCGCTCATGCGCCACCTGCAGCGCGGCTGGAGCTTCCTGCGGGCCGAGCTCAACGAAATGGTCGACGTGCTGCCCGCGCAGCAGCGCGTGGGCGACGAGCACTGGTACCGCGGCACGGCCGACGCGGTGTTCCAGAACCTGGACATCATCCAGACGCGCTCCACCCGGCACGACTACGTGGTGGTGCTGGCCGGCGACCACATCTACAAGATGGACTACTCGATCATGGTCAAGGACCATGCCGAGCGCGGCCTGGGCTGCACGGTCGGCTGCATCGAAGTGCCGCGCATGGAAGCCACGGCCTTCGGCGTGATGGCGATCGACGACGGACGGCAGATCACGGCCTTTCTCGAAAAGCCGGCCGACCCGCCCGCCATGCCCGGCCACCCCGACCTGGCGCTGGCGAGCATGGGCATCTACGTGTTCGACTCCGAATACCTCTACCAGCTGCTCGAGGAAGACAGCGTCAACCCCGATTCGAGCCACGACTTCGGCAAGGACATCATTCCGCGCGCCGTGGCACAGGGGCGTGCGCTGGCGCATCCCTTCACGATGTCGTGCGTCACGCGGGCCTCTCGCGGGCCGGGCGCCAAGGCCTACTGGCGGGACGTGGGCACGATTGATGCATTCTGGGCAGCCAACCTCGACCTGGCCTCGATCACCCCGGAGCTCGACATCTATGACACCGACTGGCCCATCTGGACCTACCAGCGGCAGCTGCCACCGGCCAAGTTCGTGCTCGACCGCGAGGGCAAGCACGGCATGACGGTCAACACCATCGTGTCGGGCGGCTGCATCGTCTCGGGCTCCAAGGTCAGCAGCTCGGTGCTGTTCTCGGGCGTGCGCATCCATTCCTTCTGCGAGATCAACGAGGCCGTGCTGCTGCCCGACGTGGAAGTCGGCCGCGGCGCGCGGCTCCACCGTGTGGTGATCGACCGCGCCTGCGTGATCCCCGACGAGATGGTGATCGGCGAAGACGCCGAGGCCGATGCCGCGCGCTTCGAGCGCACCGAAAACGGCGTGGTGCTGGTCACGCGCGAAATGTTGAAACGACTGGCTGCCTGAAGCCGCGACGACCCACGATGCGAATCCTCCAGGTCAGCGCCGAAATCTTTCCCCTCCTCAAGACCGGCGGCCTGGCGGACATCGCCGGCGCCCTGCCCATCGCGCTCATGGCCGCGGGGCAAGACGCACGGGTGCTGCTGCCGGGCTTTCCGGCCATCGTGGCCGGCGTGCGCGATCTGGTGCCGCTGGCCGAATTCACGGCGCCGTGGGGTGAACGCTTCGGCCTGCGCGCGGGGCACATCGCGATCGATGGCGCGCCCCCGATCCCGGCCTACGTGATCGACGCGCCGGCGCTCTACGACCGGCCCGGCAATCCCTACGAAGACACGACACGCCAGCCCTACAGCGACAACCACCGCCGCTTCGCCCTGCTCGGCTGGGCAGCGGCGCAGCTCGCACAGGGGCTCGACCCGCAGTGGCAGCCCGAGGTGGTGCACGCGCACGACTGGCATGCGGCGCTGGCCCCCGCGTACCTGGCCTTTGCGCGGCAGGCCGGCGGGCCCCGCGTGGGCAGCGTGTTCACCGTGCACAACCTGGCCTACCAGGGCGTGTTCGCACCCTGGCACTTCGCCGAGCTGGGCCTGCCGGCCTCCGCCTTCCACATGAACGGGCTCGAATATCACGGGCAGGTGTCGTTCATGAAGGGCGGCCTGTACTTCGCCGACCGGCTCACCACGGTGAGCCCGACCTACGCGCTGGAGATCCAGACGGCCGAACAGGGCTGCGGCCTCGACGGCCTGCTGCGCCAACGCAGCAGTGTGCTCAGCGGCATCCTCAACGCGGTCGACGACCAGGTCTGGAACCCGTCCACCGACGCCGCGCTGGTGCAGGGCTATCACACGCCCGAAGGCCGCCACATGGCCGGCAAGGCGCGCTGCAAGTCCGTGCTGCAGCACCAGCTTGGCCTGGCCGAGCGGCCGGATGCGCCGCTGTTCATCGTCGTGAGCCGGCTCACCGAACAGAAGGGCCTGCACCTGGTGCTTGGCGGCCTCGATGCGCTGCTGGCGCAGGGCGGCCAGTTGGCGCTGCTGGGCAGCGGCGAGGCCTGGCTCGAAGAAGCATTCCGCCAGCGCGCAGCCGCCGCGCCGCAATCGATCAGCGTCACCATCGGCTACAACGAGACGCTCGCGCACCAGCTCTTCGGCGCCGGCGACGTGACGCTCGTGCCATCGCTCTTCGAGCCCTGCGGCCTCACGCAGATGTACGGCCTGAAGTACGGCAGCCTGCCGCTGGTGCGCCGCCTGGGCGGACTGGCCGACACGGTGGTCGACAGCACGCTCGAAGACATGGCCAGCGGCGAGGCCACCGGTTTCGTGTTCGACCATTTCGACGATGCCGACTACGCACGCGCCCTGCGCCGCGCCTTCGCGCTCTACGACCGCGCGCCCGACTGGCGCCGCGTGCGCGGCAACGCCATGCGTCGGCCGGCCGACTGGGGCACGGCGGCGGCGCAGTACATCGACGTCTACCGGCGGAGCATGGAATGACCCCCGGCCTTCGCGCACTTCGCGTCGCTGCGCCAACCTCCCTGCAGGGGGCAATACCTGTGGCCCGGCGAAGCCGGTTCCACAGTGTTCTCGCGAAGACCTCTCGACTGCCAACCTGATCACTCACACCAGAGCGCCCACCATGACGATCAAAGACTTTGCCTACGACCACCCCGACCGCGACGTCGCGGCCTTCAAGCGCGCCGTGGCCAACAAGCTGATCTACGCGGTCGGCAAGGACCCTGTCGCCGCCAGCCAGGACGACTGGCTCAATGCCACCTCACAGGCCGTGCGCGACCAGCTGGTCGAGCGCTGGATGATGACCACGCGCGCCAACTACGCGCAGGACCTGAAGCGCGTCTACTACCTCTCGATGGAGTTCCTGATCGGGCGCACCTTCACCAATGCGCTGCTCGCGGTCGACCTGTACGACACGGTGCGCGAAGCGCTGGCCGACTTCGGCGTCGACATGTCGGCACTGGCCGAGCGCGAGCCCGATGCGGCATTGGGCAACGGTGGCCTGGGCCGGCTCGCCGCCTGCTTTCTCGATTCGATGGCCACGCTGGGCGTGCCGGGCATGGGCTATGGCATCCGTTATGAATACGGCATGTTCCGCCAGCGCATCGTCAACGGCCAGCAGGTGGAAACGCCCGACTACTGGCTCACGCGCGGCAACCCATGGGAGTTCCAGCGGCCCGAGGTCAACTACCGCGTGCGCTTCGGCGGTCACGTGCAAAAGCGCGAAGGCACCAACGCCCCCTATGGCGCGGCCGACTGGGTCGACACGCACGACGTGCTGGCCGTGGCCTACGACACCATCATTCCGGGCTACGGCACGCAGGCCACCAACACGCTGCGGCTGTGGTCGGCGCGCGCCACCGAAGAGATCGACCTCTCGGCCTTCAATCGCGGCAACTACATGGGCGCGGTGGAGAGCAAGAACCAGTCGGAGAACGTCTCGCGCGTGCTCTACCCCGACGACTCCACGCCCTCGGGCCGCGAGCTGCGGCTGCACCAGGAGTATTTTTTCTGCAGCGCGAGCGTGCAGGACCTGCTGCGCCGCTACCTGCGCAACCACAAGACCTTCGACCAGCTCTCCGAGAAGGTCAGCATCCACCTGAACGACACGCACCCGGTGCTCGCGGTGCCCGAGCTGATGCGCCTGCTGCTCGACGAGCACGGCCTGGCGTGGGACGTGGCCTGGGCGCACACGCAGAAGGTGTTCAGCTACACCAACCACACGCTGATGCACGAGGCACTGGAGACCTGGCCGGTCGAGATGCTCGGCCGCATATTGCCGCGGCACCTGCAGATCATCTACGACATCAACGCGAAGTTTCTTGCCACGGTGACGCAGAAGCTGGGCAACGACGTCGAGCTGATGCGCCGGCTGTCGCTGGTCGACGAAGCGGGCGAGCGGCGCGTGCGCATGGCCTACGTGGCGGTGCTGGCGAGCCATTCGATCAACGGCGTGTCGGGGCTGCATTCGGAGCTGATGAAGCAGTCGATCTTCTCGGACTTCGCGAAGATCTTTCCCGAGCGCTTCAACAACAAGACCAACGGCGTCACGCCGCGCCGCTGGCTGGCGCAGGCCAACCCGCCACTGGCCGCGCTGCTCGACCAGCGCATCGGCAAGGGCTGGCGGCGCGACCTGTCGCAGCTCGAGGCGCTCAGGCCCATGGCCGCGCAGCCGGCCTTCGTGCGCGCGTTTCGCCATGCCAAGCGCGAGAACAAGCTGCGGCTGGCCAACTGGGTCGAGCAGCACCTGAAGATCGACATCGACACGGATGCGATGTTCGACGTGCAGGTCAAGCGCATCCACGAATACAAGCGGCAACTGCTCAACGTGCTGCACGTAGTGGCGCGCTACCACCGCATCCTCGATGCGCACGCGGCGGGCACGCCCATCGACATCGTGCCGCGCGTGGTAGTGTTCGCGGGCAAGGCGGCCTCGGCCTACGCGATGGCCAAGCTGGTGATCCGGCTCATCAACGACGTGGCGGACACCATCAACGCCGACGCGCGCGTGGGCAAGCTGCTGAAGGTGGTGTTCCTGCCGAACTACAGCGTGAGCCTGGCCGAGGTCATCATGCCGGCGGCCGACCTGTCGGAGCAGATCTCCACCGCGGGCACCGAGGCCTCGGGCACCGGCAACATGAAGTTCGCGCTGAATGGCGCGCTCACCATCGGCACGCTCGACGGCGCCAATGTGGAGATGCGCGAGAACGTGGGGCCGGAGAACATCTTCATCTTCGGCAACACGACGCCCGAGGTGGCGGACATCCGCGCGCGGGGCTACCAACCGCGCGACATCTACGAAGACAACGCGGAGCTCAAGCGCGTGCTCGATGCGATCCGCGACGGCGCGTTCTCGGCGGGCGAGCCCGCGCGCTACCAGGGCATCTACGACGCGCTGGTGAACTGGGGCGACCACTATCTGCTGCTGGCGGACTATGCGAGCTACGTGGCGAAGCAGGCCGAAGTGGATGCGCTGTACCGCGACTCGGATGCGTGGACGCGGATGGCGGTGCTGAATGTGGCGGGGATGGGGGCGTTTTCATCGGACCGCACGATCGCGCAGTACGCGCATGAGATCTGGCATACCAAGCCGGTGGTGCTGGGTTGAATCTTCGGTATTTCTCCCTCCCCTCCCGGGGGAGGGCTGGGGTGGGGGCAAGCGGCGCTCATTGAGGGCGCTCTGCCTGCCCCCATCCCAACCTTCCCCCAGAGGGGGAAGGAGCAAGACAAGGCAGGGTCAGCGCGGCTTCTGCGGCGCCGCTTCCGCCTCGGTCACGAACCCGATGCGGCTCAGTCCCGCCTTGTTCGCAATGCCCATCAGCGTGACCACCTTGCCGTAGGGCACGGTCTGGTCCGCGCGCAACTGCACCTCGGTGTCCTTGCTGTCGGCGGCGGCCTTCTCCAGCCGCGTCGCCAGTTCCTCGTCGGTCACGGGCTGGTCGTTGAGGAACACCTTGCCCGAGGCATCGACCGAAAGGCTCACGAACTTGGGCGCGTCGTTGGGCTGGCCCGCATCGGTCTGCGGCAGGTCGAGCTTGATCGAGCTGGCCATCAGCGGCGCGGTGATGATGAAGATCACCAGCAACACCAGCATCACGTCGACCAGCGGCGTCACGTTGATATCGGACAGCGGCCTCTGCGCGCCCGCGCCCATCGCTCGCCCGCCGCCGCCAGCACTGCTGCCCAGGGAAGTGCGACCGAAGGCCATGATGTTCTGCGTGGGTTGTTGTGTCTTGCCGGGGGTCGGGTCAGACCGGCATCGGCCGCGCGGGCGGCGGCGCGGCCGGCTTCGGGGCTTCGCCGAAGCTGCCGAGCAGGTCGTGCGCGAAGCCTTCGAGCTCGGCCTCGATGCGGCCGATGACGCGGCCGAACACGTTGTAGGCCAGCACGGCCGGAATGGCGACCGCCAGGCCAAAGGCCGTCATGACCAGCGCCTCGCCGACCGGGCCGGCCACCTTGTCGATGGTGAAGCCGCCGGTCTGGCCCGCGATGCCCGACAACGCGCCATAGATGCCCCAGACCGTGCCCAGCAGCCCGACGAAGGGGGCGGTGGCGCCGACCGTGGCAAGAAGAATCTGGCCGGCCTGCAGGCGCCGCAGCGCGGCATGCAGCGCATCGCGCAGGACGCGGGTCAGCCGCTGGTTGCGGTCGACCGTGGCACCCAGCGTGCCGTCGGGCGCACCGCCAGCCACGCTCCGGATGGCCGACACGGCGGGCGACACCAGCGTCGCGCGGTCGAAGGCCTTGAGCTTCTGCTCGGCGTCGGCAAGCGTGGACGACTGCCAGAACGCGGCGATGCTGCGCAGCACGTCGCGCGTGCCGCCGCGCAGCAACCAGGCCTTCCAGAGAATCACGACCCAGCTCGAGATCGACATCGCCAGCAGCAGCGCGGCCACCGCGCGGCTGACGCCGTCGCCGTGGGCCAGGAGATCCAGAACGCTCATCGGCGGTCCTTTGTCGGGCGTCTTGCGCGGATCAGCGCAGGCCGAGCACGTCGTACATGTCGAACAGGCCCGATTTCCGGCCTGCCAGGAAACGCACCGCGCGCAGGGCGCCCTGCGCGTAGGTGACGCGGCTCGACGACTTGTGGGTGATCTCGATGCGCTCGCCGATGCCGGCGAACAGCACGGTGTGGTCGCCCACGATGTCGCCACCGCGGATGGCCGAGAAGCCGATGGTCGAGGGGTCGCGCTCGCCCGTGATGCCCTCGCGGGCATAGACGGCGCATTCCTTCAGGTCGCGGCCCAGGGCGTCGGCGATCACTTCGCCCATCTTGAGCGCGGTGCCCGAGGGCGCGTCGACCTTGTGGCGGTGGTGCGCCTCGATGATCTCGATGTCGTAGCCGGTGGCCATCGCCTTGGCCGCCATTTCGAGCAGCTTGAAGGTGACGTTGACGCCCACGCTCATATTGGGCGCCATCATGATCGCGACGTCCTTGGCGATCTCGGCGATCTCGGCCTTTTGCGCGTCGCTGAAGCCGGTGGTGCCGATCACGGCCTGCACGCCCAGTTCGCGGCAGACCGCCAGGTGCGCGAGCGTGCCTTCGGGGCGGGTGAAGTCGATCAGCACCTGCGCGTCTTTCAGGCCGGCGCGCAGGTCGGAGACGATGGACACGCCGCTGTCGAAACCCAGGAAGGCGCCGGCATCGGTGCCGAGGGCCGGGTTGCCGGCGATGTCGAGCGCGCCTGCGAGGCGGCAGTCGGGCGCGTTGCGCACGGCCTCGATCAGCATGTGGCCCATGCGGCCCGAAGCCCCGGCGATCGCGATGCGATGCGATGCGGGGGCGGAAGAAGAGGAGGAAGAGGAAATGGATTCAGTCACGCGGATTCAGTCTTCAGAATGGCCACTGGGATACATGGACACGGGACGGACGCCGCCTGACTCGGCGGGCGCCGCCCGCTGCTGCTGGTGCGCTCAGCGCGTGGCTTCGAGCGGGGGGTAGGCTGCGGGCAGCGGCGGCAGGTTGGCCGAAGCGGCGCCATCGGCCTTGTCGCTCTTGTCGTCCTTGGCGGGCGCGTATTTCTTCAGCGCGTCTTCGGAGGCTTCGAGCGGCGGCACCTTGCCGGTTTTCTTGCGGGTGTCGAGCGTGGCGACGAAGTCTTCTTCGCTGGGCATTTCGTCGCCCTCGAAGCGGTCCATCAGTTCGCCGTTGAAGAACACGGTCAGGTGGCGCTCTTGCGGGTCGACGCCCTGGCGGCGGATCGTGAAGACGTAGTCCCAGCGGTTGGCGTGGAACACGTCGCTCAGCAGCGAAGTGCCGAGAACTTCACGCACCTGCTGGCGGGACATGCCGGGCTTGAGCGCCGCGACCTGTTCCTTCGACACGAAATTGCCCTGCACCACTTCGACTTTGTAAGGGGTGATGGCCGACAGTGCGCCACGCGTGCTATCGCTGAAACTGCTGCAGGCACCCAGGAGAAGCGTCGCGGTGACGGCAGCAACCAGCAGCCAGGGACGGCGTTGGAGAATGGCAGGCATGGGAGGAAAGGGGGGTAGCGATATGATCGGCCATTGTAGCGGCTGACCCTTTTCAGGGCCTTTGCCGCAGCCCCGGGCGCAGGAACCAACATGGCCAATATCGACGAACTCAAGAACACCGGCCTGAAGGCCACATTGCCACGCCTGAAGATTCTTGAAATCTTCCAGACCGGCAGCCAGCGGCACATGACGGCCGAAGACGTGTTTCGCGTGCTGCTGAACGAGCATTCCGACATCGGCCTGGCCACGGTGTACCGGGTGCTGACGCAGTTCGAGCAGGCCGGCATCCTCGAGCGCAGCCATTTCGAGAGCGGCAAGGCGGTCTACGAACTGAACGAAGGCACGCACCACGACCACCTGATCTGCACCTCGTGCGGCAAGGTCGAGGAGTTCTACGACGCCGAGATCGAACGCCGCCAGCAGATGATCGCCAAGGACAAGGGCTGGATCCTGCAGGACCACGCCATGTCGCTCTACGGCCTTTGCGGCGACTGTGTAAAGAAGCGCTGATTCAGGGGGCGCTGCGGCGCTCCCGGCAGGCCGTGTTCAGTCCTGCCCGGTTTCCATCGCCTTGTGGTGGCGCGCCACGAAGTCCGCATAGGTGTCGATGCCCCGCAGCTGCAGGATCGAGTTGCGCACGGCCGCCTCGACCAGCACGGCGATATTCCGCCCCGCCACCACCTGGATGATGACCTTGCGCACCGGGATGCCCAGCACGTCCTGCGTGAGCGGCGCCGAAGGCATGCGCTCGTAGTCGCGCTCGAAGCTGTCGCGCCGCACGAGGTGCACGATGAGCTTCAGGCGCATCTTCCGGCGCACCGCCGTCTCACCGAAGATCGCGCGGATGTCCAGCAGGCCGATGCCGCGCACTTCGAGCAGGTTCAGCAGCAGGTCGGGGCAGCGCCCTTCGATGGTGTTCTGGTTGATGCGGTACAGGTCGACCGCGTCGTCGGCCACGAGGCCGTTGCCGCGCGAGATCAGCTCCAGGCCCAGCTCGCTCTTGCCCAGGCCCGACTCGCCCGTGATCATCACGCCCATGCCCAGGATGTCCATGAACACGCCGTGCATCGAGGTGCGCTCGGCGAAGTGCTTGGACAGGTAGGCGCGCAGCAGGTCGATCACGAAGGCCGACGATTCGCGCGTGGCAAACAGCGGCAGTTGGGCGCGTTCGCAGATCGACAGCAGCTCGTCGGGCGCGGCCTGGCCGTCGGCCAGCACCAGCATCGGCGGCTCCAGCGTGACGATGCGGGCAATGCGGCGGGCGCAGTCTTCGAGGCTGCCGCGCGTCAGGTAGGCCACCTCGCGGGCGCCCAGGATCTGCACGCGGTACGGGTGGATGTAATTGAGGTAACCGACCAGGTCGGCAGCCGACTGGGCGCGGCTGATGACTTCGGGGTCGAACTGGCGCTCCGAGGCACCGAGCCCGGCGAGCCATTCCCAGCGGAGCGACCCACGGAACTCCTCGAACATGGCATCGGCGCTGATGACGGTCGGCTTCATGCGTTCAGGAGGCGGCGCTCACACGCCGGCATTTTCTTGTGATGGACGAAGGCAGCAGCAGCGCAGCTTATCAGCAGCTGCGAGTGCCAACGCATGCGCTCAGGCGACTTGGGTGGATTGCCAGCCGGCGATGAGGCCGTGGAGCGCGGCGGCATCGGTGCTGGACTTGATCTGTTCGCGCAGGCTGGCATCGCTCAGCAGCTCGGCGATTTCAGAGAGGATTTCGAGGTGCTTCTGCGTGGCCGCTTCGGGCACCAGCAGGAAGATCAGCAGTGCCACGGGCTGTTCGTCCGGGGCGTCGAAGCCGATCGGGTTGGCCAGCTGGAACACGGCGGCCATCGGTGCCTTCAGGCCCTTGATGCGGCCATGCGGAATGGCGACACCATGGCCCAGACCGGTGGAGCCGAGGCGCTCGCGCGCAAACAGGCTGTCGGTGATGAGGGCACGGCCCAGACCGTGAAGGCTTTCGAACAGCAGGCCGGCTTCTTCAAAAGCGCGTTTTTTGCTGGTGGCGTCAACGCTCACGAGCACTTGAGCGGGCGGCAGGATGGACGCGAGGCGATTCATGGTGGGTGCAGAGCGGGGGCGATTATGCACCCGCTTGGTAAAAACCCCCAGTCCCCCTATTTACTTTTTGTCTACATGTTGCCCAGAGGCCTCGTACGCCTCGAAGGGACTTGCAAAGCCCCACCACAACAGTCGGAAAACAAAAGGCCGCCCGAAGGCGGCCTGAGGCGTGAACCCTGGGGGTCTTGCTTACATCAAGCGCTTGGGTGCCGAATGATGATGGTCCTGCAGGCGGTCCTTGTGGCGCACCACCTGACGGTCGAGCTTGTCGACCAGTTCATCGACCGCGGCATAAAGATCAGCGTGGCTCGATTCCGCGAACATGTCATTGCCCTTGACGTGGATGTTGCATTCCGCCCTTTGGCGGCGTTCCTTTTCCTTCTGCTTTTCCACCGTGAGGATCACCTTGACATCGACGACCTGGTCGAAATGTCGGGTGATCCGGTCCAGCTTGCTCGTGACGTAAGTGCGCAAGGCAGGCGTGACGTCGAGGTGATGACCGCTGATCGTCAGATTCATGAATGACCTCCTGGAATTGACGTTGGGGGAAATGACCCCGCTCCGGAATGAAGCGTGGCCGGCGAAACCAATGAATCGGGGTGAATCGAGAGGAAGAGAAAGAGGGGGAAGGAGAGAGGGAAAGAAGAGGAAAGAGGGGAAGGTCGATTCACTATGCCCAAGCTGTCACGGTATTGCAATACCCGAGTTGCCCGGGGGTACGAGGCGCTCGAAACGCCTCATGATCCGCTATTCAATCCATAGCGGACAACGTCAGCGGGACAGCCGCTGCAGCATTTTGAAAGGAAGTGTTTTCACCTGCGCGCCGCGGTGACCCTGCCGCCCGCAGGGCCAGCCGCTTCAGCGCCAGGCGGCGCGCATGCGGTTGCGCAGGTCGATCACGGCGGCCGGCGGCGGCACCGCCGGGGGCAGCACCGGCGCAGGCGGCCAGGTCTGCTGCTCGAAGCCCGCGAGATCGGCGTCCGGAATGAAGCGCGTGCGGTTGGCGTACAGGTGCCGGTCGCCGCGCACGGCCTGCTGCGTGATGTGGAAGCGCTGCGGCACCAGCAGGTGCAGATGGTCGCGCGCCCGCGTCATCGCCACGTAGAGCAGGCGGCGCTCTTCTTCCAGCTCATGCGCGCTCTGCGCCACGTCGGCCGGCATGCAACCGTCGACGACGTTGAGCACGTGCACCGAACGCCACTCCTGCCCTTTGGCCGAATGGATGGTCGAGAGGATCAGGTAGTCCTCGTCGAGCAGCGGCGGCCCTGGTCGGTCGCTCGTGGCTTCGGGCGGATCGAGCGTGAGTTCGGTGAGAAAGCTCTCGCGAGAGCCATAGCCCGCCGCGAGCCGAGCGAGCTGCTCGACGTCGGCACGGCGCACGCCGGAGGTGTCTTCATAGAGCCGCTCCAGGTGCGGCAGGTACCAATCCATCGCCAGTTCCACATCGGCCGGCCACGTCAGCGAAGGCGCACGCAGCGCGGCATAGGCTTTGGCGAAGTCGCTCCATTGCGCGCGCGCCGCGGACGGCGGCACGAAATCGCTAACGGCCGCCGCGGGGTCGGCCGCCTTGTCCATTGCATCGAGCAGCCGCGTGCCGGTGGCCGGCCCAATGCCCGGAATCAGCTGCGTCACGCGAAAGCCCGCCATGCGTCCGCGCGGATTCTGCGCAAAGCGCAGCACCGCGAGCAGGTCTTTCACATGCGAGGCCTCCAGGAACTTGAGGCCACCGAATTTCACGAACGGGATGTTGCGCCGCGCCAGTTCGAGTTCGAGCGCCGCGCTGTGCGTCGAGGTGCGGAACAGCACCGCCTGCGACTTGAGCGCCAGCCCGCCCTCGCGATGCGCCAGCACCTTGTCGGCCACCCAGCGCGCCTGCCCGGCCTCGTCGGGCACGAGCACCAGCAAGGGCTTGCCGGCCGAGGGCTTGTCGGTCCAGAGCGTCTTGGCGTGCCGCTCGGCCGCATGCGCGATCACGCGGTTCGACGCGTCGAGGATCGGCTGCGTCGAGCGGTAGTTGCGCTCCAGCGTGACCACGCGCGCGGCCTGCGTGAACTGCGAGGGAAAGTCGAGGATGTTGCGCACCGTCGCGCCGCGAAACGAATAGATCGATTGCGCGTCGTCCCCCACCACCGTCACGCCCCGCCCGTCGGGCTTCAGCGCCAGCAGGATCGACGCCTGCAGCAGGTTGGTGTCCTGGTACTCGTCGACCAGCACGTGGTCGAAGCGCGCGCCGATCTGCGCGGCCAGTGCGGGCTCGGCGGCCATCTCGGCCCAGTAGAGCAGCAGGTCGTCGTAGTCGAGCACGTTCTGCTGCTGCTTGGCTTCCACGTAGGCACCGAACAGTTTCTTGAGTTCGGCCTCCCATTCGTCGCACCAGGGAAAGGACTCCTTCAGCACCTGGGCCAGCGGCGCGCGCGTGTTGACGCAGCGCGAGTAGATCGACAGGCAGGTGCCCTTGCGCGGGAAGCGGTTGACCGTCGAAGACAGGCCCTGCTCGTGCCGCACCAGCCCCATCAGGTCTTCGGCGTCGCCCCGGTCGTGGATGGTGAAGTTTTCGTCCAGGCCGATCTGCGTGGCGTACTCGCGCAGCAACCGCGCGCCGATGCCATGGAAGGTGCCGGCCCATGGCAGCGCAGGCGGCACCGCCGAGGACAAGCCCAGCACCTGCGTCAGCACCTGGCCCGCGCGGCGCCCCATTTCCTGCGCGGCACGGCGCGAGAAGGTCAGCAGCAGCAGGCGTTGCGGATCGACGCCCCCTGCGATCAGGTGCGCCACCCGGTGTGCCAGCGTGCTGGTCTTGCCGGAGCCGGCGCCTGCAATCACGAGCAGCGGGCGGTGGTCGTCGCCCACGGCCGCGCCCACGCCGTGCTCGACCGCCGCGCGCTGCGCCTCGTTGAGCGTTGCCAGCGCCGCGGCCAGGCGTTCGGACTGGCTCGTTGCGGCGGCGGAAAAAACAGGAAGCGCAGCGGTCTGCATGGGCAGGACTTTACTGTATGTCCGTCCAGTTCGACCTCGATGCAGCCCCATGGCCAGTGACATAATCGCGCCTCGCTGCAAATGGAGACTCCCCCATGGAAACCGCCCCGTCTCGGCAGCTTTCAACTCCCTTTCTGACGGCCTGATCGCTCACGTCGGGCCCGGGAATTGAAAGCGCCCCTCCCTCGCCCATCGTTCAGTCATCCCCGGGAGTGAGCCCATGCTCAACATCTTTACGCTCGCCAACGGCCGCCTTGTCCAGGAAGAGATCGAGGCCCTCGAAGAGCTCTCCAAGTTCCGGCCGATCTGGGTCGACCTCGAATCGCCCACGCTCGAAGAAAAGCGCTGGATCAAGCAGTACTACGGCCTCTCGATCCCCGAAGACGCGATGGACGAGGACATCGAGGAGTCGGCCCGCTTCTACGAAGAAGACAACGGCGAGCTGCACATCCGCTCCGACTTCTTGATCGACGACGACGAGAACCCGCGCACGGTGCGCGTCGCCTTCATCCTCAACCAGCACAACACCGACCTGCGCAGCCGCGGCGTGCTGTTCTCGATCCACGACGAAGACGTGCCCGTGTTCCGCCTGCTGCGCATGCGCGCACGCCGCGCGCCGGGGCTGATCGAAGACGCCAAGGAAGTGATGCTCAAGCTCTTCGACGCGGACGCCGAATACTCGGCCGACACGCTGGAGAACATCTATGACGAGCTCGAAGTGGCGGGCAAGAAAGTGCTGTCGGGCAACGTCAGCGACGAACTGGCCGGCGAGGTGCTCGGCGCCATCGCGCGGCAGGAAGACTTGAACGGCCGCATCCGCCGCAACGTGATGGACACGCGCCGCGCGGTCAGCTTCATGATGCGCAGCAAGATGCTCAACGCCGAGCAGTTCGAAGAAGCCCGGCAGATCCTGCGCGACATCGAATCGCTGGACAACCACACGGCGTTCCTGTTCGACAAGATCAACTTCCTGATGGATGCGACCGTCGGTTTCATCAACATCAACCAGAACAAGACCATCAAGATCTTCTCGGTGGCCAGCGTCGCGCTGCTGCCGCCCACGCTGATCGCGAGCATCTACGGCATGAACTTCAAGTTCATGCCCGAGCTGGACTGGGCCATGGGCTACCCCTATGCCATCGTACTGATGGCAGCCAGCGCGCTGGTGCCGATGTGGTATTTCCGCCGGCGCGGCTGGCTGAAGTAACGCAACGCACACGCTGCCGCGCGGCCACGGCGCGCGGGGGCCGGAGGGCGGCCGGATACCGGGTGCTAGAGTCGCTCACAGCAGGCGCCAGCCGGCCGGCGCCACCGGAGAGCCCGTGCGCAGACTTCGCTTCCTCACCAACCGCCATCGCGCGCCGTCCACCAACAGCGCGCTCGGCCTTCTGCTGGCGTTCAACGCGGGCGCCGTCAACGCAGGCGGCTTCCTCGTGCTGCACATGTACACCTCGCACATGACCGGCTTCGCCTCGCAGCTGGCCGACGGCATGGTGCTGGGCAATGTCACGCTGTTGCTGAACGCGCTGGGCGCGATCCTCGCGTTCCTGACTGGCGCCGCGGCCTGCGCCGTGCTGGTTAACTGGGGCCGGCAGCATCGCCTGCACGGCGTCTACGCCCTGCCCCTCGTGCTCGAAGCGGCGCTGATGTTTCCGTTCGGGCTCATGGGCGCCATCACCCTGACCTGGGCCACGCCGTTCGCGGTGCCGCTCACCGTGCTGCTGCTGTCGTTCATCATGGGCCTGCAGAACGCGGTGGCGTCGAAGACCTCGGGCGGCAGCATCCGCACGACCCACATGACCGGCAACATCACCGACATGGGAATCGAGCTGGGCAAGATGCTCTACTGGAACCGGCGCGCAACTGCGTCGTCGCAGACGGCGGTGCGCCACGATCGCGGCCGACTGCGCAGGGCCGCAGGGCTGGTCGGCATGTTCGTGCTCGGCGGGGCCGTGGGCGCGCTCGGCTTCAAGTACGTCGGCTTCATCTGCGTGGTTCCGCTGGCGGCCTTGCTGCTGGCGCTGTCGATCCCGCCGCTGCTTCGCGACCTCCCGCTGCGCCGGCTTGCGCAGTGGCGAAACTGACGCCGCCTTCTCAGGCGGCGGTGCCGCCCGTGGCAAGCCACGTGCCCACCAGCGCAAGGCTGTAGCGGCTCGCGACCTCCGCCACGAAGCGCGCGAAGTCGCCATGCGCGGCATCGTCGGCCCGATCCGAAATCGTCCGCATCGCGGCGAAAGGCACGCCGTAGTCGTGGCACACCTGCGCCATTGCCGCGCCTTCCATCTCGACCGCGAGCGCATCGGGCAGATCGCGCTGCAAGGCCGCGCTCTCTGCCGTGGTCGATACGAAGCGGTCACCGCTCACCAGCAGGCCGCGGTGCACCCTGGGCTGCCGAAGGCTGAATTCGTCGGCGGCTTGCTGGCCGACCAAGGCCACCGGGTCGCGCAACACATCGGCTGCCACTGCCGACAGCGCGTTGCCGATGGCCGCGTCGGCCGGAAAGCGCGCCATGCCCATCAGCGGAATCTCGTACTTCGGAAAGAGCGGCGAGGCGTCCATGTCGTGCTGCAGCAGCTCGGTTGCCACGACCACGTCGCCGACGTTCACGCCCGGCGCCAGTCCGCCCGCCACGCCGGTGAACACGATCGCGCGCACGCCGAAGCGCTCCAGCAGCACCGTGGCCGTGACCGCCGCCGCGACCTTGCCGATGCGCGACAGCACCGCCACCACCGGCTGGCCTTGCAGATGCCCCACCCAGAAGTCGCGCCCGGCAACCCGGACGCGCTGCTCGTCAGGCATCTTTGCGAGCAGCGCGCTCAGTTCCTCGTGCATCGCCGCCACGATGGCGACCGGTGCGGCACCGCTCATGCGGCCACGTCCATCACTTCATGTCCACGCCGTAGAAGGTGTGGCGGCCGAAGGGGCTCAGCTTGAAGTCGACCACTTCCTTGCGCACCGGCTTCAGCTGCACCGCGTGCGCGATGGTGAACCACGGCGCCTGCTCCTTGAAGATGACTTGCGCCTTCTTGTACAGCGCGTCGCGGTCGGCCTGCTTGGTCGTGCTCTTGGCCTTCACCACGAGGTCTTCATACGGCTGGTAGCAGAACTTCGACACGTTGCTGCCGCTGGCCGACTTGGCCGAGGCGCAGCCCAGCAGCGTGTAGAGGAAGTTGTCCGGGTCGCCGTTGTCGCCGGTCCAGCCCATCATGCCCATCTGGTGTTCGCCAGCCTGCAGGCGCTTGCGGTACTCGCCCCACTCGAAGCTCTTGATCTCGGCCTTCACGTTGATCTTGGCCAGGTCGGCCTGCATCAGCTCGGCGATGCGCTTGGCGTTCGGGTTGTACGGACGCTGCACGGGCATGGCCCACAGGTCGGTGGTGAAGCCATCGGGAAAGCCGGCCTGCGCCAGCAGCTTCTTGGCGGCCTCGGGGTCGTACGGGTCGTCTTTCACCGCGTCGTTGTAGGACCACATGCTCGGCGGAATCGGGTTCTTCGCGGCCACGCCGGTCGACAGGTACACGCCGTCGATGATGGCCTTCTTGTTGATCGCCATGCTGATGGCCTTGCGCACGCGCACGTCGTCGAAGGGCTTCTTCGTGGTGTTGAACGACAGGTAGCCCACGTTCAGGCCGGGCTGCTCCAGCAGCTGCACGTTCGGGTCCTTGCGGATCGCGTCGAGGTCGGCCGGGTTCGGGTACGGCATGACGTGGCATTCGCCCTTTTGCAGCTTGGCCCAGCGCACCGACGCATCGGGCGTGATCGCGAACACGAGGTCGTCGATCTTGGCCTTGCCGCCCCAGTACTGCGGGAAGGCCTTGAAGCGGATGATCGCGTCCTTCTGGTATTGCACGAGGTAGAACGGGCCGGTGCCGATCGGGTCCTGGTCGACCTTCTCGGGCGTGCCGGCCTTCAGCATGGCAATGGCGTATTCCTTCGACTGGATGCCCGCGTACTGCATCGCCAGGTTCGCAAGGAACGGCGCCTCGGCCTGGTTGAGCGTGATCTTGACGGTGTAGTCGTCGATGCGGTCCACCGACTTCAGCAGCTTGGGCATGCCCATGTCATTGAAGTACGAGTGGTTCTGGCTCGTGACCTTGAAGTAGGGGTCGCTCTCTTTCCACTGCCGCTCGATCATGAAGATGAAGTCGTCGGCGTTGAAGTCGCGCGTGGGCTTGAAGCTCTTGCTGGTGGTGTGCCACTTCACGCCCTTGCGCAGGTGGAAGGTGTAGACCGTGCCGTCGGGCGAGATGTCCCACTTCTCGGCCAGGCCCGGCACGACCTTGGTGCCGCCGCGCTCGAACTCGACGATGGTGTTGTAGACCTGCGTGGTCACGTCGAACGAAGTGCCGGTGGTGTTCATGCCCGGATAGAAATTCTCCGGGCTGCCTTCTGCGCAATACACCAGCGTCTTGGCAGACACGACGCCACAGGCCAGGGTAAGGGCCGCAAGCGCTGTCGGTGCCAGAAGCGCCAGCTTTCGTGAGCGGCGCGAAACGGTGGGCTGGGTCTTCATGTGGACTCCTTGGGACACGGTTGAAAAAGCAGGTTGCTAGGGATTCGTCGCCATCGAGATGGCGGGCGAAGGAACATCGGCGCGGACCGGGGCCGCACCGTCGAGGAACTTCTCCGAAAAGTGGCAGGCCACCAGCCGCTCGTCGAGCAAGCGCGGCAGCGGACGCTCTTCGCGGCAACGCGGCGCCACGTGCGGGCAGCGCGTGCTGAAGACACAGCCCGAGGGCGGATTCAGCGGCGACGGCAGCTCGCCCTTGAGCACGATGCGCTGGCTGCTGAGGCCGGGCGTCGAGGCCAGCAGCGCCTGCGTGTAGGGATGCAGCGGCCGCGCGAAGATGCGCGACTTGGGCCCCTGCTCCACCGCATGGCCCAGGTACATCACCAGCACGTCGTGCGCGATGTGGCGCACCACGCCGAGGTCGTGCGAGATGAAAAGGTACGCAAGGCCCAGCTCGGCCTGCAGGTCGCTCAGCAGGTTCAGCACCTGCGCCTGGATCGACACGTCGAGCGCCGACACGGGCTCGTCGGCCACGAGCAGGCGCGGCGACAACATGAGCGCGCGTGCGATCGCGATGCGCTGGCGCTGGCCGCCCGAGAACATGTGCGGATAGCGGTTGGCGTACTCGGGCCGCAGGCCCACGCGCACGAGCATCTCGCGGGCCTTCGCGGCGCGCTCCGGCTTGCCCAGCGCGGTGTTGATCGCGAGCGGGTCTTCGAGCACCGCCGAGATCTTCTTGCGCGGATTGAGCGAGCCATAGGGGTTCTGGAACACCAGTTGCACGGCCTGGCGCAGCTCGCGCTTCTGCTCCGCCGCCTGATCCACCGCGTCGGCGCCGACCAACGTGAGCTGCCCCGCCGTCGGCTTCTCGATCAGCGCGATCATCCGCGCCAGCGTCGACTTGCCGCACCCCGACTCGCCGACCACGGCCAGCGTGCGGCCGCGCTCGATGCGAAAGGAGATGTCGCCCACCGCGCGCAACTGCGAAGGCGCGCGGAACAGCCCGCGCCGGATTTCATAAGTGCGCTGGAGGTTGCGTGCCTCCACCACGACGTTGCTCGTCACTTCGCTCATTGCACGGCCTCGGCAACCGACTGGCGCGGCCTGTCGTTCTCGATGGCCGCCAACCGCCCCGGTTCGCCGAGCGGGAAGTGGCAACGCACCTCGGCCTCTTGCCACTCGCGCAGCGCCGGCCGTACATGGCAGGCGCGCTCGGTGACGTAGGCGCAACGCGGCGCGAACAGGCAACCGGCGGGCCGGTCGTGCACGCCCGGCACCATGCCGCTGATGGTGGCGAGCCGCCCCTCGGGCGCGGCGCGTTCGGGCAGCGCCGCGAGCAGCGCCTCGGTGTAGGGATGCTGCGGCGAAGCGAAGAGGCGGTCGACGCGCTGCTGCTCCATCAGCTGCCCCGCGTACATCACGGCAATGCGCTGCGCCATCTCGCTGACCACGCCCATGTTGTGCGTGATGAGCACGAGCGCCATGCCGCGCTCTTTCTGCAGGTCGCGCAGCAGGTCGAGGATCTGCGCCTGGATGGTGACGTCGAGCGCGGTGGTCGGCTCATCGGCGATCAGCAGGCGCGGGTTGCAGGCGATGGCCATCGCGATCATCACGCGCTGGTTCATGCCGCCCGAGAGCTGGTGCGGGTAGCTGCCCAGGCGCGACGACGCGGCCGGAATGCCGACCTGTTCGAGCAGCTCGGTCGCGCGCCGCTTCGCATCGCGCTTGTCGAGCTTCAGGTGCAGCCGCAGCGTTTCCATGAGCTGGAAGCCGATGGTGAAGCAGGGGTTGAGGCTCGTGGTCGGCTCCTGGAAGATCATCGCGACCTCCTTGCCGACCAGCGAGCGGCGCACCTTGTCGGAGATGCCGAGCAGCTCCTTGCCCGCGAAGCGCATGTGGTCCGCGCGCACCCGGCCGGGAAAACCGACGAGGCCCATCAGCGCCATCATCGTGACGCTCTTGCCCGAGCCCGATTCGCCGACGATGCCGAGCACTTCGCCCTCTTCGAGCCTGAGGCTCACGCCATCGACAGCATGCAGCACGCCGCCCTGTGTGGGGAACTCGACGTGCAAGTCCTTGATGTCCAGAAGGCTCATCTCTCCCCCAGTCTTCGCGCACTTCGTGTCGCTACGCCAACCCCCTCGCAGGGGTCGATACCGGCGGCCCGGCAAAGCCGGTTCCGCGGTATCCCTGGAATGAGGAAATCGATACTTTTCATCGTTTCAGCTTCGGGTCGAGCGCGTCGCGCAGCCCGTCGCCCAGCAGGTTGAAGGCCAGCACGGCCATGAGAATCGCAAGGCCGGGGAAGGTGACGACCCACCACGCGCGCAGCACGAACTCGCGCGCATCGGCCAGCATCGTTCCCCATTCGGGCGACGGCGGCTGCGCGCCGAGGCCGAGAAAGCCGAGCGCAGCCGCATCGAGGATGGCGGTCGAGATGCCGAGCGAGGCCTGCACGATCAGCGGCGCGGCGCAGTTGGGCAGCACCTCGCGGAACATCAGGCGCAGCGTGCCGGCGCCGCTGACGCGCGCGGCGGTCACGTAGTCGCGCGAGACCTCGGCGATGACGGCGGCGCGCGTGATGCGCACGTAATGCGGCAGCACCACGATCGCCACCGCGAGCATCGCGTTGACGAGGCCCGGTCCGAGGATCGCGACGATCACGATGGCGAGCAGCAGGCTCGGCAGCGTGAGCACGATGTCCATGAGCCGCATGATCGCGATCTCGAGCATGCCGCGGAAAAACCCCGCGATGAGGCCGAGCACCACGCCCGCGACCACCGACAGCGCGACCACCGCGACACCGATCGACAGCGAGAGCCGTGCGCCATGCATGAGGCGCGAAAGAATGTCGCGCCCGATCGCGTCGGTGCCCAGCAGGTAGCTGACGCTGCCGCCCTGTTGCCACGCCGGCGGCTGCAGGAAGACGGCGCTGTTGGTTTCGTTCGGCGCGTGCGGCGCGATCCATGGCGCGAACAGCGCGACGAGTAGCAGCAGGACGATGATGGCCAGCCCGATGACCGCGCCGCGGTTGGCCGAGAAGGCCGTCCAGAACTCGCGCCAAGGGCCGGGCGGTGCGGGGCTTGCGCCGGGAGAAATGATTTGTGTGGTCGCCATGCGTTCAGCGCCGGATGCGGGGGTTGATGACGCCGTAAGCCACGTCGACGAGCAGGTTGACCATCATCACGATGGCACCGAGCAGCAGCATGCCGCCCTGCAGCACCGGATAGTCGCGCCGGCCGATGGCCTCGATGAGCCACTTGCCGACGCCGGGCCAGGAGAAGATGGTTTCGGTGAGGATCGCGCCGGTGAACAGCACGCCCACCTGCAGCCCGATGACCGTCACGACCGGGATCAGCGCATTGCGCAGCGCATGCAGCCCCACCACGCGAAAGCGCGAGAGGCCCTTGGCGCGCGCGGTGCGGATGTAGTCTTCGCCGAGCACCTCGAGCATGGCCGAGCGCGTCATGCGCGCGATGACGGCGAGCGGCACGGTGCCCAGCACCACGGCCGGCAATATCAGGTGATGCAGCGCCGACCAGAAGGCGTCGGTGTCGCCGGCGCGCAGCGAGTCGATCAGCAGGAAGCCGGTGTCGGGCTCGATGTAGTACTGCACCGCGATGCGCCCCGACACAGGCGTCCATCCGAGCTGCACCGAGAAGAACAGGATCAGCAGCAGGCCCCACCAGAAGATCGGCATCGAGTAGCCGGTGAGCGATGTGGCCATGACGCCATGGTCGAAGATGGAATTGCGCCGCACCGCCGCGAGGATGCCGGCCGGCAGGCCGAGCAGCAGCGCAAAAAGAATGGCGCACACCGCGAGCTCGACAGTGGCCGGGAAGAGGGCGAGGAACTCGCTCATCACCGTGTCTTGCGTGATGAGCGACTTGCCGAGGTCGCCGTGCAGCACGCGGCCGATGTAGATGCCGTACTGCACGATCACGGGCTTGTCGAAGCCGTAGGCGGTGCGCAGTTCGGCATGGCGCGCGGGATCGATCCCGCGCTCGCCGGCCATGGTTTCTATGGGATCACCCGGCACGAGCCGGATGAGGAAGAAGGCGAGCAATGTCATGCCGATGAAGGTCGGCACCAACAGGCTCACACGGGTAAGAATGAATCGAAACATCGACCCGCGAATATGCAAGATCGATGCCGTGGCCCTACCCGGGCCGAACCCTTACTTCTTCGCGTCTCGCAACTCGCGGCGAAGGATCTTGCCGACCGGTGTCTTCGGCATGTCCGTACGAAACTCTACGATTCGCGGCTGCTTGTAACCCGTTAGGTTTGCTCTGCAATATTCGCGCACTTGGGCCTCTGTGAGCGACGGGTCTTTCTTGACGATCACGAGCTTCACGGCCTCGCCGGTCTTCTCGTCGGGCACACCGACCGCCGCGCATTCGAGCACGCCCGGAATCAGTGCCACCACGTCTTCGATCTCGTTCGGGTACACGTTGAAGCCCGACACCAGGATCATGTCCTTCTTGCGGTCGACCACCTTGAAGTAGCCGCGCTCGTCGACCACGCCGATGTCGCCGCTCTTGAAGTAGCCGTCGGGCGTCATGACCTTCGCGGTCTCGTCGGGGCGCTGCCAGTAGCCGGCCATCACCTGCGGACCCTTGATCGCGATTTCGCCGCGCTCGCCCACGGGCACTTCGTTGCCTTCGTCGTCGAGCAGCTTGAGCCAGGTGTTCGGCAGCGGCAGGCCGATGGTGCCGGTGTAGGCGGTGCTGTTGGTCGGGTTGCAGGTGGTCGACGGCGAGGTCTCCGACAGGCCGTAGCCCTCGCAGATCGAGCAGCCGGTTTTCTCGAGCCAGAGCTTGGCCACCGCGGCCTGCACGGCCATGCCGCCGCCGACCGAGATCTTGAGGTTCTTCCAGTTGACGGTGTTGAAGTCGGGGTGGTTCGCCAGGCCGTTGAACAGCGTGTTGACGGCCGGGAAGCTGTGGATGGTGTGCTTCGACAGTTCCTTGAGCACGCCCGCGATGTCGCGCGGATTCGGAATCAGGATCAGCTTGCCGCCCGTGCGCATGTTCAGCATCATGCCGACCGTGAACGCGAAGATGTGATACAGCGGCAGCGCGCACACGCTGGTGGGCTGTTCGTTGGCGGGCACCTTCTCCATGGCCGGTGCGTTCCATGCCTCGGACTGCAGCACGTTGGCGATCACGTTGCGATGCAGCAGCACCGCGCCCTTCGACACGCCCGTGGTGCCGCCGGTGTACTGCAGCACGGCCACGTCGTCGGGGCCGATGGCCACGGGCTGCGGCGCGCGGCTGGCGCCCTTGTCGAGCGCATCATTGAAGCGCACCGCGCCCGGCAGGCTGAAGTGCGGCACCAGCTTCTTGACGTTGCGCACCACGTAGTTGACGAGCGCGCCCTTGAGAAAGCCCAGGCGGTCGCCCATGGAGGCCAGCACGATGTGCTTGATCGGCGTGGCCGCGATGCATTGCTGCAGCGTCGTGCCGAAGTTCTCCATGATGATGATGGTCTTGGCGCCCGAGTCCTTGAGCTGGTGCTCGAGTTCGCGCGGCGTGTACAGCGGGTTCACGTTGACCAGGATCAGGCCGGCGCGCAAGATGCCCGCGACCGCGATCGGGTACTGCGGGCAGTTGGGCATCATCGCGGCCACGCGGTCGCCCTTGACCAGGCCGAGCCCCTGCAGATAGCCCGCGAAGGCGCGGCTCTGCTTGTCGGTCTCGGCGTAGCTGATGTCCTTGCCCATGAAGCTGTAGGCCGTGCGGTCGGCGTACTTCGTGAAGCTCTCTTCCATGAGCGCGACCAGCGAGGGGTACTGCGAAGCATCGATATCGGCGGGCACACCCTGCGGGTAGCTGCTGAGCCAGGGACGGTCGGTCATTGGTTTTGTCTCCTCCGGGAGTCGGACAGTTGAAAACGAAAACGGCGCACGAAGTGGCGCCGCCAGGAACTCGCCCGCATCGCGGGCATGGACCTTCGGCCTATTCGATGGCCTTGCCCATATCTTCTACTACTTTCTTGGCATCGCCAAAAACCATCATGGTCTTGTCCATGTAGAAGAGCTCGTTGTCCAGGCCCGCATAACCCGCGGCCATGGAGCGCTTGTTCACGATCACGGTCTTGGCCTTGTAGGCCTCAAGAATGGGCATGCCGTAGATCGGGCTGCCCTTGGTGTGGGCGGCCGGGTTCACCACGTCGTTGGCGCCCAGGATGATCGCCACGTCGGCCTGGCCGAACTCGCCGTTGATGTCTTCCATCTCGAACACCTGGTCGTAGGGCACTTCGGCTTCGGCCAGCAGCACGTTCATGTGGCCGGGCATGCGGCCCGCCACCGGGTGGATGGCGTACTTGACGGTGATGCCCTTGTCGGTGAGCTTTTGCGCCAGCTCCTTCACCGCATGCTGCGCGCGTGCCACGGCAAGGCCGTAGCCCGGCACGATGACGACCGTCTCTGCATTGCCGAGCACGAAGGCCGCGTCGTCGGCGCTGCCGGTCTTCACCGGGCGCTGTTCCTTCGCCGCGCCGCCGGCGCTGGCGGCTTCGCCACCGAAGCCGCCCAGGATCACGTTGAAGAACGAGCGGTTCATGGCCTTGCACATGATGTAGCTCAGGATCGCACCCGAGGAGCCCACCAGCGAACCGGCCACGATCAGCATCGCGTTGTTCAGGCTGAAGCCGATGCCCGCCGCCGCCCAGCCCGAGTAGCTGTTGAGCATCGACACCACCACCGGCATGTCGGCGCCGCCGATCGGGATGATGATGAGCACGCCCATCACGAAGGCCAGCGCCAGCATCGCGAAGAACGCGCCCCAGTTTTCGGTGGCCACGAACAGCAGGCCCAGCGCGATGGTCAAGAGGCCCAGCACCAGGTTCAGCATGTGCTGGCCCTTGAACTGCACCGGCGCACCCTGGAACAGGCGGAACTTGTACTTGCCAGACAGCTTGCCGAAGGCGATGACCGAGCCGCTGAAGGTGATGGCGCCGATGGCCGCACCCAGGAACAGCTCGAGCCGGTTGCCGTAGGGAATGCCGTAGCGCACGAAGCCGTCGAGGACGAGCGCGCCATCGGGCGTGGCGGCACCGATCAGCGCGGCCACGGGCGCGGCCGTGATGCCGAAGGCCCAAGGCTCGGCCACGGCAGCCACGCCGATGAACACCGCGGCCAGGCCGATCATGCTGTGCATGAAGGCGACCAGCTCGGGCATCTTGGTCATCTCGACCTTGTTGGCCATGAAGGCGCCCAGGCCACCGCCGACGACCACAGCAGCCAGCACCCAGGCGATGCCGGTACCGAAGTCGACGTTGAGCGAACGCGTCAACCCGTGGATCAGCGCGATGGTCGTCAGCACGGCGATCGCCATGCCGGTCATGCCAAAGATGTTGCCGCGGATCGAGGTGGTGGGATGGGACAGGCCCTTCAGGGCCTGGATGAAGCAGACGCTGGCAACGAGGTACAGCAGCGTGACGAGGTTCATGCTCACTTGGCGGCTCCCTCTTCTGCCTTTGCGGCGCCTGGTGCGGCCTTCTTCTCTTTCTTCTTGAACATCTCCAGCATGCGGCGGGTGACCAGGAAGCCACCGAAGACGTTCACCGCCGCCAGCGCCACGGCCAGCACGCCCATGGTCTTGCCCAGCGGCGTGGTGGTGAGTGCGGCCGCCAGCATGGCGCCCACGATGACGATGGCAGAGATCGCGTTGGTCACCGCCATCAGCGGCGTGTGCAGCGCGGGGGTGACGGTCCAGACCACGTGGTAGCCGACGTAGATCGCCAGCACGAAGATGATCAGGTTGATGACGGTATGGGAAACGGGATCCATGGCGCTTGTTCTCCTCGCGTTTTCGCTTATTTCCGGGTGACCTGGCCGTCTTGCGTGACGCGGCAGGCAGCGACGATGTCGTCCTCGAGATCGATCTTCAGCGCGCCCTCCTTGGTGACGATCAGCTTGAGAAAGTCGAGCACGTTGCGCGCGTAGAGCGCCGACGCGTCGGCCGCCACGAGCGCCGCGAGATTGGTCTCGCCCACGATGGTCACGCCATGCTTGACCACGGTCTTGTCGGCTTCCGACAGCGGGCAGTTGCCGCCCACGCCATCGGGGCCCTTGCCGGCGGCAATGTCGACGATCACCGAGCCCGGCTTCATGGCCTTGACCATGTCCTCGGTGATGAGCGTCGGCGCGGCACGGCCCGGAATGAGCGCGGTGCTGATGACGATGTCGGCCAGCGCCACGCGCTTGGCGACTTCGACCTGCTGGCGCGCAAGCCAGCTCGGGGGCATCGGCTTGGCATAACCGCCGACACCGACGGCGGCTTCTTTCTCTTCATCGGTGTCGTAGGACACCTCGATGAACTTGCCGCCGAGCGATTCGATCTGTTCCTTGACGCTGGGGCGCACGTCGGAGGCCTCGATGACAGCGCCCAGCCGCTTGGCCGTCGCAATGGCCTGCAGGCCGGCCACGCCAACGCCGAGGATGACGACGCGTGCGGCCTTCACCGTGCCGGCCGCCGTCATGAGCATCGGGAAGAAACGCTGGTATTGGTCGGCCGCGATCATCACGGCCTTGTAGCCGGCGATGTTGGCTTGCGAAGAGAGCACGTCCATGCTCTGCGCGCGCGTGGTGCGCGGCGCGGCTTCGAGGGCGAAGCCGACGACGCCGGCCGACGCCAGGCGTTGCAGCCCGCTGGCATCGAAAGGATTGAGCATGCCGATGACGACGGCGCCGGATTTGAGCAGCGCGGCTTCCGCATCGGTGGGCGTGCGCACCTTGAGGACCATGTCGGCACCGAAGGCGCCCGCCTGGTCGGTGATCTCTGCCCCTGCGGCCTGGTAGGCGGCATCGGTGACGCTGGCTGCGACGCCGGCGCCCGACTGCACGCGAACGGTGTGTCCTGAGGCCGAAAGTTTCTTCACCGTTTCAGGTGTAACGGCCACTCGGGTTTCGCCAGCCAGTGTCTCGGCAGGCACGCCTATCAGCATAGAGATCTCCTCAGGGCAAGGGGGCACACGGAATGCGGGCAGAGCTTACAGCAAGATTACAGACGCTTGCTGTCGCCAAAATGCCCCGTCGCCCTTACCCGGGAGTGCCGGTGGATGCTGCGGTCTTAGCTATCTAATTCATAGCGAATCGAGGATGCCGCCCTTCATGCGGGTGCGGATCGCGATCTTCACGATGCCCTGGTGAGATCGACTGTGGCACCGCTTGTCCAGCACTCAATTGTTGGTGACACCTCACTCAATCTTGCCCAAGAAAATCTTCATTTGTATTCAACTGACGCCAATTGTCCGCACTACTTCCTTGAAAAACTGGATTAGCGTGCATTAGTTGCAATTCACATTTCTTACGCCAGTCGCAGATAGATACACTTCAGGCAGATCGTCGGCTCAACGAGGCTGGCGCAGGGAGGAAAAGGGGATGGAATGCGAATTGCCGTACTGGACGCTGGCCCGGATCAGCTCAAGCTGATCAATCAAACCATGGTGGGACTCGGACACGAGTGCCACCTGTACACCGAAGGACGAACACTGCTGCAGGCGTTGCGCCGGCAGACCTTCGACCTGCTCATCCTGGACTGGAGCCTGCCCGACATGGCCGGGCCGGACGTCGTGAAGACCATCCGGCAGGAGCTCAAGAGCCGTCTTCCCATTCTTTTCGTGACCGACCGGCGCGACGAGGCGAACATGGTCGAAGGCCTCAATGCCGGCGCCGACGACTTCATGGCCAAGCCGATCCGTGCGGGCGAACTCGAAGCGCGCATCAAGGCCTTGCTGCGCCGGTCCTACCCGGCGCAGCACGAGTCCGAACTGGTCTTCGGCCCCTATCACTTCTATCCGCCTTCGCGCGTGCTGAAGGTCCGGGGGGCGCCGGTCGAACTGAAGAACCGGGAGTACGAACTCGCGCTCTTCCTGTTCCAGAACCTCGGGCGGCTTCTTTCGCGGGAGCATCTGCACGAGGCGGTCTGGGGCCTGGGCATCGAAGCGCTGTCGCGGTCGCTCGACACCCACATTTCGCGCCTGCGAACCAAGCTCGACCTGCGGCCGGCAAACGGCTTCCTTCTGCTGGCCATCTATGGCCTGGGGTACCGGCTGGAAACGATCGAGTCGGACGCGCTTCCCAAGACCAGTACGCGGTAACCAAGGCCTCCCGTTGCCGAGGCACGCAGCAGCCTCCCGCCTGCCCCGGCCTTCGCGGGAATCTCCCTCGCGCTAAAGTCTCCAACGGTTCTGCCGCCCGGAGACCATTCATCGGGCACCCCGCGACCTCCCCTCACAAGGAACAAGACGAATGCCCCGAATGATCCGGTTTCTGCTCGCCGCCGCGCTGCTTTGGAGTTGGTTCGGCCCTGCCGCCGCCCAGGACGTCGAGCCCAGCGACATGGTTCGAGGCGGCATGCAGGCGATCCAGATGATCGACCAGGGAAGGGCCGGCGAACTCTGGGACGGCGCCACCGCCGCCACCCGCAAGCGCGCGACGCGCGCCGACTTCATGAGCAAGGTCACTGGCAACCGCGCCTCGCTCGGCGCACCGCGGCAGCGCGTCTGGGTGGCCATCAACCGCCAGGTGGTGACCGACCCTGACAGCGACACGGCCGGCCAGTACGTCAGCGTCGAATACGAAACCCGCTTCACCAACAAGCCCGAGAACACCCTGCGTGAACTCGTGAGCTTTCACCTCGACAGCGACCGCGTCTGGCGCTTCAGCGGCTACGTGCTGCGGTAGCCCTGCAATGGCTGCCGTGCGCTGGAAGCCCAATGTCACCGTGGCTGCGGTGATCGAACAAGACGGGCGTTTTCTGCTGGTCGAGGAGCATGCCGCCGACGGCCTTCGGCTCAACACGCCCGCCGGACACCTGGACCCCGGCGAATCCCCCGCCGAGGGCTGCGTGCGCGAGACGCTTGAAGAAACCGCCCACCATTTCACGCCCACGGCGCTCATCGGTATCTACATGGCCCGTGCCCGGCCGCAAGCCGAGCAAGGCGAAGACGTGACTTACATGCGCTTCGCCTTCACCGGCACGCTCGGCGCGCAAGAAGAAGGCCGCGCACTCGACGAAGGCATCGTGCGCACCGTCTGGATGACGCTCGCCGAGATTCGCGCCAGCGTCGCGCGGCATCGCAGCCCGTTGCTGCTGCAATGCATCGAGGACTACCTGGCCGGCAAGCGCTATCCGCTCGAGATGGTCCACATCGACGAATCGGTGCGCTCGGCACCGCCAGCGGTCAAACGATGACACCGCCCCCCAGGCAGCGCTCGCCGTCGTAGAGCACCGCCGACTGCCCCGGCGTGACCGCCCATTGCGGCTCGCCGAAGCGCAGGCTGAACCCCTGGGCGCCACCCGTCTCGCCGGCGCCCATGTCGCAGGCCGCATCGACCTGCCGGTAGCGCGCCTTCGATCCGTAGGCGCCCGGCACAGGCGCTTCGCCTGCCACCCAGCTTGCATCGTCGGCCTTCAGTTCCGACGACAGCAGCCACGGATGGTCGTGGCCCTGCACCACCCAGAGTGTGTTCTTCTCGACGTCCTTGCGCGCCACGAACCAGGGCGAATGGTCGCCCGAGCCGCGCTGCGCGCCCTTCTCCTTGACGCCGCCGATGCCCAGCCCCTGCCGCTGGCCCAGCGTGTAGAAGCTCAGCCCCTGGTGCTCGCCCAGCTTGCGGCCCCGGTCGTCCTTGATCGGGCCCGGCTCCTTCGAGATGTAGCGGTTCAGGAAGTCGCGGAACGGCCGCTCGCCGATGAAGCAGATGCCGGTCGAGTCCTTCTTCTTCGCGTTCGGCAGGCCGATCTGTTCGGCGATGCGGCGCACCTCGGTCTTGTGCAGCTCGCCGACCGGGAACAGCGTCTTCGACAGCTGCGCCTGGTTCAGGCGATGCAGGAAGTAGCTCTGGTCTTTCGACGCGTCGAGCCCCTTCAGCAGTTCGTGCCTGCCGGTGGCCTCGTTCAGCCGCACGCGCGCGTAGTGCCCGGTGGCGATCTTCTCGGCGCCCAGCCGCATCGCGTGATCGAGGAAGGCCTTGAACTTGATCTCGGCGTTGCACAGCACGTCGGGGTTGGGCGTGCGGCCGGCCTTGTATTCGCGCAGGAACTCGGCGAACACGCGGTCCTTGTAGTCGGCCGCGAAGTTGACGTGCTCGATCTCGATGCCCAGCACATCGGCCACGCTGGCCGCGTCGATGAAGTCGATGTTCGACGAGCAGTATTCGCTGTCGTCGTCGTCTTCCCAGTTCTTCATGAAGATGCCGACCACCTCGTGCCCCTGCTGCTTGAGCAGGTGCGCCGTGACCGCAGAGTCCACCCCGCCGCTCAGTCCCACCACGATCCGTTGCTTTGCCATAAGCCCGCCATTGTCCCAGCCTCGCGGTAGGGGCTTCTCGCGTGTGGGAAATCGGGAAAACCCGTGTCGCCTGCATGTCAGTCCGGGGGCCACAGTGGAAAGACCGGGCGCTACAGTGCCTCCGAAGGGCGGCACAGACCCGCCCGCGCGATTTGCAACAGCACAGCGGAGACAACGCATGGCCATCCCTTTCCCCTCTGGCGACACCACCCCCTGGACGCGCGCGTACCCGCCCGGCATGCGCTGGGACGCCGAGTTGCCCGTCAAGCCGGTCCAGCAGATGCTCGACGAGGCCGTCGCGCGATGGCCCGGGCACTCCGCCGTCGAGTTCATGGGCCAGGTCATGACCTACCGCGAACTCGGTGCCGCGGTCGACCGCGCTGCCAAGGGCCTGCAGGACCTGGGCGTGAAGCCCGGCGTGCACGTCGGCCTGTACCTGCCGAACACGCCCCACTACCCGATCGCCTTCTTCGCGGTGCTCAAGGCCGGCGGCACGGTGGTGAACTACTCGCCGCTCGACGCCGAGCGCGTGCTGGCCCACAAGATCGAGGACAGCCGCACCGACATCCTGATCACGCTCGACCTGGTCAATCTCTACCCGCTGATGGCGCGGCTGCTCGACAACTCGCGCCTGCAGAAGCTGGTGGTCGGCAGCCTGGGCGACTACGGCGCGGCCGGCGACAAGGTGCAGGCCCAGCTGCAGGCCGCGGGCCAGATCGCTGCCGTGCCCACCGACGACCGGCATGTGCGCTTCACCGACCTCCTGAAAAGCGAAGGCGCGCACCGCACCTATCCGCTGGGCGATCTCGCGCAAGAGATCGTGGTGCTGCAGTACACCGGCGGCACCACCGGCCTGCCCAAGGGCGCGATGCTCACGCACGCCAACCTCACGTCGGCCAGCGCGCAGTACTACGAGTCCACGCGCGGCGAGCCGCCCATCCTCGACGAAGGCAGCGAGCGCTTTCTGGTCGTGCTGCCGCTGTTCCACATCTTCGCGCTGAGTGCGGCGATGCTGCTCGGCGTGCGCCTGGGCGCAGCACTGGTGCTGCACACGCGCTTCGATGTCGATGCCGTGATGAACGAGCTGGCCGCCAGCAGGATCAGCGTGTTCCCCGGCGTGCCGACGATGTACACGGCCATCCTGTCGCACCCCAAGGCCAAGGAGATGGACCTGCGCTCGCTCAAGTTCTGCGGCTCGGGCGGCGCACCGTTGCCGGTGGAGGTGGAGCAGCGCTTCTTCGCGCTCACCGGCTGCCACCTCAACGAAGGCTGGGGCATGACCGAGACCTCGCCGGTGGGCACCTTCACGCCCGCGCGCGGCGTGCGCAAGGCGGGCTCGTGCGGCATGCCGTTGCCGCAGGTGCGCATCAAGCTCGTGAGCCTGGACGACCCGACGAAAGACGTGACCGCGTTCGGCGAAGCGGGCGAGCTGTGCGTCAAGGGTCCGAACGTGATGAAGGGCTACTGGAACAACCCCAAGGCCACGGCCGAGTCGATGACGCCCGACGGTTATTTCCGCAGCGGCGACGTCGCGAAGATGGACGCCGACGGCTACTTCTACATCGTCGATCGCACCAAGGACATGCTGCTGTGCGGCGGCTACAACGTCTATCCGCGCGTGCTCGAAGAAGCGGTGTACGAGCACCCCTCGGTGGCCGAGGTCTGCGTGATCGGCGTGCCCGACGACTACCGCGGCCAGTCGCCCAAGGCCTTCATCAAGCTGAAGGAAGGCGCGCCCGAACTCACGCTCGATGCGCTCAAGCTGTTTCTGAAAGACCGCCTGGGCAAGCACGAGATGATCGGCGCGCTGGAGCTGCGCGCGGAGCTGCCCAAGACGGCCGTGGGCAAGCTCTCGAAGAAGGACCTCGTCGACGAGGAAGCCCGCAAGCGGGCCTGACTGACGGTTGCGGCTACTTCTTCTGGCCGAAGGCTTCGGCCAGGAGTTCGTACGAGCGCAGCCGCGCAACGTGGTCGAACACCTGCGAGGTGATCATGAGTTCGTCGGCGCCGGTGCGCGCCACGAACGCTTCCACGCCCTTCTTCACCGTGTCGACCGAACCGACCGCGGAACACGACAGCACCGAGTCGAGCAGCGCGTTCTCGGCCGGCCCGACCTTCTGGCGGTAGTTCTCGACCGGCGGCGGCAAGCGGCCGGGCCGGCCGCTGCGCAGGTTGACGAAGGCCTGCTGCCACGACGTGGCGCGGAACTCGGCCTCTTCGTCGGTGTCGGCCGCGAACACGTTGAAGCCCAGCATCACGTACGGCTTCTGCAGCTGCGCCGAGGGCTTGAAGGTCTCGCGGTAGATCTGGATGGCCTGCATGATCTGCTGCGGCGCGAAGTGCGAGGCAAAGGCATAGGGCAAGCCAAGGTGCGCCGCGAGCTGCGCGCCGAAGGTGCTGGAGCCGAGGATCCACACCGGCACTTCGAGCCCCGCGCCGGGCACGGCCCGCACGGGCTGCTGCGGCGTCTTCGACATGAAGTCCATGAGCTCGATCACGTCCTGCGGGAACTGGTCGGCATCCGATTCGAGGTTGCGGCGCAGCGCCCGCGCAGTGCGCTGGTCGGAGCCGGGCGCGCGCCCCAGGCCCAGGTCGATGCGACCCGGGTACAGCGACTCCAGCGTGCCGAACTGCTCGGCGATCACCAGCGGCGAATGGTTCGGCAGCATCACGCCGCCGGCACCGATGCGGATGGTCGACGTGCCCGCCCCCACGTACGACAGCAGCACTGCCGTGGCCGCGCTCGCAATGCCCGGCATGCCATGGTGTTCGGCCAGCCAGTAGCGCGTGTAGCCCAGCTTCTCGCCGTGCTGCGCGAGCGAGAGCGAGTTGCGGAACGACTGCGCGGCGTCGCTGCCTTCGATGATCGGGGAGAGGTCGAGGATCGATAACGGAATCATGGGCGCGATCATGGCGCGAACCGCCCAACGCCGTCAGGCGAGGGGCTATTCGGTTTGGTATAGCGTCGTCACGCTCGCGAAGTCGCGGCCGTTCTGCTCCACGTTCACCTGGAAAGGCACGCTCTCGCCCGGCGCGATGGCCGGCAGGTTCTCCACCAGCTTGAAGCCCGTGAGCTGCCCGTTGCGGTCGCGCAGGCTGACCCACAGCCGCACCTTGCCGACGATGCCCGCGCCCGGGTTCTTCACGGTGCCCGTGACTTCGACGCTCTTGTAGGTGAAGCGCTGGCTGAAGTTGAGCAGCACGCTGCCGGTCTCGGCCTTGGTGCCCGTCACCTTCACCTCGAGCGGCATGCGCGGCCCCGGCAACGCGGCGCGGCGCATCGGCTTCCACTCGATGCGGGTGTCGGTGATGCGCTCCATGTCTTCCGGTTCCAGGAAGATCGGGAACCGCTCGCCCGGATAGAGGTATGCCAGCCCCGAAATGTTGGTGGTGCCGTCGGCCTTGCTGCCGCTGAAGCGCGAGATCACGCCACCCGGCGCGATGACCACCGCGTCGGTGCTGCGGTTCACGAGTTCGGTCAGGAACAGCCGCTGCTGGATGTTGTTGCGCCCGTCGATCAGCGGCAGCAGCTCGAGCTGCTTCGGATCGAAGCGCTCGCTGTCGTCGGCCAGCAGGTCTTCGGTGCCCAGGCGCAGGTCGGGGTTGAAGCGCTCGGGTGCACCGGTGGTGCGGATCACGCGGTCGGCGCTCAGCACCGCCGTGCGTGCGCCCGAGGCCTCGACCGTGCTGTAGCCGATGCGGTAGTCCCACGCCGCGATGGCCGCCGCGCGGCCGAAGCGCGCAATGCTCAGGTCCACCGAGGTCTGCGCACCCGCCTTGAGTTCGTTCGCTTGCCCGTAGCCGTGGCCGAAGCCGATCACCTGCCCCGCGTCGTCGTACAGCGTGGCCAGTACCTCGATGCCGCCGAGCATGGCGCCGTCCTTGCGCGTGTTGGCGACGCGCCCCACCAGCCGCACGCGCTCGCCCTGCTGCACCAGCCGCACGCGCGAGAAGCTCATGCGCGGCCCCTCGACCGCGTTGTAGGGCTCGGCCAGCTTCTGCACCTGCAGCTCCTGCCGCGTGATGTTCTTGCCGCTGGGCATGTCGATCAGCGCGGGCGTGCTCTCGCCCGCTTCGAGCACCGAGATCGGCACCATCTCGCTGCGCTCGTCGAGCCGGGTCTCGCCGTCGTAGTACGTGGCCCGGATGCCCGCGCGCGACAAGGGCTTGCCGGTCTCGTTGCGCACCACCACCAGCAGCTTGGGCACGGCCGAACTGCCGCTGCCCACCAGCACCTGCCGGGGCTCGCCGAGCTTCAGGCCATCCGTCGGGATGGTGCGGTCGACGACGGCAGCCACCACCGGCCGCGAGCCGGACTGGTTGCGCGACCCGAAGAACACGTCAGCGAGGCTCCCCACCAGCACGACGCCCAGCACGACGATCACGCCGATGCCGATCTTGCGCAGCATCAGCTTCTGCCGGAGCGCTTCCTCGGCCGCCAGTCGCCTGCCCGCCTCGTTCTTGACCTGGTTGAGCACGCGTTCGAGCCGGTCGGACACGTTGTCCTCGACCAGCGTGACGGAGCCGCAGTGCTCGCAGGTGTACTCATTGAGCCCGGTGCGCTTGAGCACGCTGCTGCCGCACTCGCCGCACTTGAGCGTCTGGAGATCGATGGTCATGAAGTGCTTCCGCTTTCTTGTTCTGCCCGCGATTCTCCCTGCACCCTGTTGCCTGCCGCGGTCATGCGCCTGCTACCAGCCGAATTCATCCACGATGGCTTCGGCCGTGGCGGCGTCGCCAAGCAGCGACACGAGCCGCTTTACCAGGTGCGCGCGTTGCACCGGGTCGACGCTGTCGTCGTCCAGGAACAGGTCGTCGCCGGCCTCCTCCACGAACTGGCCCACGATGCCCAGGCAGGCGGCCATCTGCAGGATGTCGGCAAAGATCGGCTCGTCGTCCTGCCACGCGCCCGCGCCGTGCCGCGCGAACTGGATCGCGCCCGTGCGCAGGTCGAAGATGAACGGGTCCGCGCCCTGGTCGGCCACCACCAGCCAATGGTCGGGCCAGCCGGCCAAGCGCTCGCCGGTGATGCCGTGCCAGCGGTAGCCGGCCTGCAAATGCCACAGGCGCGAGAGCGGCGGAATGCAGAAGAGATTGCCGACGTTCGGGACCGTGAGGCCCGCGTAGCCCACGCGGTCGTTGACCCACTCGCCGAGCGGGCCGACCTGTTCGTAGAACGTTGCGATGGCGGGCGGCAGCGGAATGTCGCCGTGCCAATGCGTTGCAGCCGGTTGAGGCGCCAGCTCGCCGTGCGGAGCCAGGGCCGCGCGGGCCTGTTCGATCGATGCCAAGTCTTTCTCCAGTCAGGTGTTGCAAGCGGCACGCAATGCGGCGCGCAGGGCTTCCACGTCGCCAGCCGCGACTTCGCGCACGCCCGGCCATGCAGCCAGGCCGCAGGCGGTCGAGGCCACCACGGGCAGGCCGGCCGCCACGGCCCGCAAGAGCGCGCGCGGCGCGTGCTCGATGTGCGCGGGCAATGCGACGACGCTGGCACCGGCCAGCCCATCGCCTTGCCAGTTCATGTGCTCGACATGGCCGATGCCCTGCCAGAGCCGCACGTCGTCGGACGGCGAGCCCAGCACGCGCAACCGGCATGGCCAGCCTTGCAGTGCGGCGGCCAGTTCGCGCGCGCCCTTGCGCGCCAGCGCGCTTGCCGCGAACACGACAAGTGGCAGGTCTTCGCGTGTCGCAGCAAGGGCCTTGGTGCCGGGCAGCACCCAGTCGAGCCGCGACAGCGCGGCCTGCGGCGCCGTCCCGGCGAGTTGCCGTGCGACTTCCGCATGGGGCGTGACCACGGCCACGGCGCGAGCCAGCGCCATGGACTCGGCCCGCACCAGCGCGGGGTCGGCACGGAAGTCGCGCAGCGTGGCGTCGTCGGGCCAGCGTTCGGAAGCCGCATCGAGCCGGTGCTCGATCTCGGCCATGGGCAATGCACTGGCCAGCACGGTGACGCGGCGGCCGTCGAGCGCGCCGATCCGCTGCAGATGTGGCAACAACGCCTGGTCGACCACCAGGTGCGTGTGTTCGGGCTTCAGGCGCGCGGCAAAAGCCTGCGCCATCCAGCGTTGGCCATCGATCAGGCTGGCCTGGCGCCGGCCCGCGTGCCGCGCCCAGAGCCGCTGCCACAGCGCGCGGCGCAGGCTCGCGGCCCATGGCGATGTCTCGGGTGCCGCGCCTTCGGGCACGGGCTCCCGATGCCAGCCGAGCCTGGGTGCACGCCAGAACGCCAGCCGCAAGGGCACCGGCTGCATGCGGTCCGCGCCAGAGTGATGCGCCTGCAGGTAGCGCGCGAACTCCGGCGTCCACGCATCGACCAGCACGGCGGTGCGGCCTTGCGGCGCCACGTCGACCGCGGGGCGATGGCGAAAGCAGGCCGTCTGGTCGCAGCTCAGGCAGCCGCGCGCGAGCGGCAGTGCCTGCGGCGCAGCGCTCTCTTCACCGGATCGCCGCAGCGCGACGGCCGCAACCGGCGTCGCCAGCGGCGAGCGCGCGCGGATGCGCAGCACCAGCTCGGTGGCCGTCAGCTCCACTTCGAGCCGCCACGCATGCTTTGCGCGCAGCTTGAGGTCGACGTAATTCCAGAACACCGTGGCGTCGACAGCATCGTGGTCGCCTGCCCCGGCCTGCTCGATGCGCGCCGTGTGCCCATGCCGCTCGACCAGCTCGAAGCCGGCACGCGCCGCCACGGTGGCGAGCGCATTCGACAACTGGCAGAGGCCTCCGGCCAGGGTCGGCACCACGCAGCCGCCGCGCAATTCGCGGCCCACGACGAAGCCGCGCCATGCGCCCGGCCGGCCCAGCTGGCGCCAGAAGCTCAGCAGCTCACCGGCCGGCACCTCGATCGCATCGAAGGCACGGCGTGCCACGCGCAGGTTCTGCACCTTGCCGGCGACCAAAGGAAATTCGTCCGCGCGCCCGTCGGACCACAAGGGCGTGCGGTATTGCGCGAGCACAGGCGCATCGGCCAGTGCGTGATCGCCACCGCGCCATCGCCGGGCCGAAGGCCGCAGCGTCTCGCGCAGCGCATGGGCCGTGGCCAGCAGCCGCGAGCGCAGCCAGAAATCGATGGCGTCGATGCGGCGCGGCGGCTGCCAGGCCTGCACGCTCACGCGGAGGGGCCTCGCTTGCGCCATTGGCCAAGATCGGCCTCGATGCGCTCGTTGATGTTGCCGCTCCACCTCGCGTCGAAGCCGGCTGCGCGCAGCAGCTCGACGATGCGATTCCCGACGACGACGGTGTTGGCCTCGCGCTGCGCGATCTCGGGGATCATGCCGCCGCTGAAGGCCAGGTACAGGCGACCGGTGCGCACCGCGGTGTCGAGGTCTTGCGAGTGATAGAAGCAGCAGCCGCGAATGCCCGAAGCCAGGCGCCCCGCGGCACGCCACTGCTCGCGCACGTCGTCGTGGCCGTCGGCCAGCGAGTTGCCGGCGCGGTGCAGCGCGATGATCTTTTCATCGCGCAATTGCACGAAGACGGCGTCGAGCCGGTCGTACTCGGTCTGCGCGGGCCAGTCGCGCTCGGCGGCGTGCTTGGCGGCGCAGGCACGCTCGGCTTCGGCCTTGACCCAGGCACGGTCTTCGGCCGTGATCTCGTCGGGATCGAGGTACTCGTCGGTGATCATCCATTCGACATCGGCGTCGGGATAAAAGCCGCTCCACACCAGATCGTGGATGCGTCCGCGCGTGTCTTCAGGGTCGAGAGTAAGGGCCATGCGTGTGGGGTTGCCGCGTCAACGGCGACGGATCATGCTTTCTTTTTTTCGGCGAAAGTGCCCTCGTATTTTGGCCCGTGTGCACCATGATGGCGCAGTAATGCGAAAGCATGAAGCCTCGCGGCTCCTCCTTCCGCGTTGCCATCATGAAGGATGCGTGGGGGCAAGGCAATGCGCCTTTTGGCGAAGGAAGCCTCGGCCGCATGGCGGGCTCACTGGCGCTCTGGCCGAGGAACCGCACCGGGATGGGGCTGCTATTTGCGAATGGCTATGCTCGGCGCCTTCCCATGCCTCGCCACCCTCCTTCCATCGACCTCGTCACCCCCACGGGCGGGGAGCCCACCGAGTGGACGTCCAACGCCCCGCAGGCGATCGAGCGCGTGCCGCAGTCGGCCTCCGACTGGGCGGCGTGGCTGATCGCGCTCGCGGTGCTGGCGTTCTTCGCGGTCTTCGGCTTCCAGGCGATGACCTGGGCGCTGGCCGGTGGCTGGCAGTGGCTCTGGATGGTGATCGGGCTGCCCGTGTTCTCGACTTTTTCCGTGCTGACGGTGATGTTCGTCGTCAAGCGCCTGCGCGAAGGGCGCCGCGTGCGTGTGGCACTGGAGAACATGTCGCTGGAGCGCGGCGAGGGCTTTCGCGTCGGCGAGCCGCTCGAACTGCGCCTGCGCGCGACGGTGCCGCGGGCCCGGGCGGGCGAGCGCACGGTGGCGCCCGAGCGCATCGTCATGCGCCTGATGCGGCGCGCCGCCGGCGACGGGCTCGGTGGCGAGACGGATCGGTCCGATACCTGCTGCGACGAGGTCGTCGCCCATCGCGACGACACGCGGGCCGACCGGCTGGTCTACGCCTGCGAGCTCTGCGCCAACCCTGAGCTCGGCGGCGACGCGGCGCAATGGTTCATCGAACTGCACGACCCGGCGGCCGACGACGGTCTGCCTTTCTTCGTCGCCGGCCTGCGGCTGCTGCCCGCCCGCTGAATCAGCGCGCGGTGCCGCCGGCCGCAAGGGCCGCCAGCAGTGCCTCGGTCGAACGCACCCGGCCCATGCGCGGGAACAGCTCCCTGTTCGCGAAATGGTGCGGCTCGGCCGCCAGCGACGTCATCGCGTCTTCCACGAACACCAGTTCGTAGCCCCGGTCGAAGGCCGCACGCGCCGTCGACTCGACGCCGAAGTTGGTCGCGATGCCGCTCATCACTAGTGTCCTGACGCCGCGCCGGCGCAGTTGCTGGTCGAGATCGGTGCCGTAGAACGCGCCCCACTGGCGCTTGGTGATCCGCACATCGCCGGGCTGCACCTGCACTTCGGGCACCAGTTCCGAAAACTCGGGCGGCGGCACGGGCGATCCGGGCGGCCGGCTGATGGACGCGTCCGCCGGCAGGCTCAGCAGCTCCGAGACGTCGACGCGCACCCAGACCACGGTGCCGCCCGCGGCGCGCAGTTTCTCGGCGATGTGAATGCTTCGCTCCACCACGTCGGCGGCGGCATGCGGTGCGAGCTGGCGCCCCACGTTGCTGCGCTGGAGATCGATGGAGATAAGGGCGGTTTGGCGGGGGTTCAGGTCAAGAAGTTCCATGCCGACCCATGATACGGACGCAATGTGAGCCCGTCATGAGCGGGACGAGCGCACAAAAAAGCCGGGCCATGCGTTGGCATGGCCCGGCTTATTGAGACAACGCCCGCCGGAGCGAGGCGTCGGCTGTGAGGCTTGCTTACAGCGGCATTGCGTCGCCGTGTGCGGCAGCGCGGGCTGCGGCACGCACTGCAGCGCGGTCCACCGAGCTGGCAACAATCGGGGCCACGCCCGACGATGCGCCTTCGGCGTACGGGTCGGCGCTGTGTGCTGCGGCGACGGCTTCACTGCGGACGGCAGCGCGGCTGGTCGACGACACGAACACTGGCGCCGGGCCGGAGTTGGCACCGGTGGCGTAGGGGTTGGCGCTGTGCGCGGCAACCACGGCCTGGCTGGAAACATCGGCGCGGCTGGCGGCCGAGGTCAGCTGATGCACGCCTTCATAGGTTTCGGCATGGGCGGAACCGGCAACAGCCAGCAGGGCAACGGCAACAGCGGAGAGGAGCTTCGAGGCGGTCATTTGGATTTCCTTCAGTTCAGTTCAATTGTTTTTGCACTTGGATGATTTCGAACCGGTCTTGGGTGGGTTGCCGTCCCTCTGGGGGTCGGCCACCGCGCTCGGGGCCCTGTTCATCCAGATCGGCTTGGGGGCCGGTCTGTGAATGAATTGTGCGCCGATATCTAAGTAGAAACCCGTAGCAAACAGAACCACGGTGTTCACACGCTGGAAACAATCACCCATCAGAAAGGGAGATGAGGGCTTGTCGTAGAGTGCCGGCATGAACGCGCCAGCCCCTTCCTTCGCCCCTTCGTCCGAGGCCTTTGCGCCCTGGGGCAACCCGGACGCCGTCTTCGACAGGCTGGAAGGCGCCTGGAACCTCGACCGGACCATCGAAGGCCAGGCCTCCATGACCGGCACAGCCATGTTCACGCGGCTCGACACAGGGGTGCTGAAGTACCGGGAGGAAGGCCGGATCCGGCTGGCCGACGGCAAGGAATTCGACGGCCACCGCGAATATCTCTTCGAGCGCGCCCCGGGCGGCTTCGACGTTTTCTTCGCCGAGCAGCCGCCGCGCCTTTTCCATCGCATCGCCATCGTGCGCGACGGCGACGCGCTCGCCGGATCGGCCACGCACCTGTGCACGCCCGACACCTACGACAGCAGCTACCGCTTTCTGGGCGACGGCACCTTCGTCATCCAGCACAAGGTGCACGGTCCGCGCAAGGACTACCTGTCCGCCACCACTTTCAGGCGGCGCAGCGCATAGCCCAGAGGCAAATCAATCGCGGTCGAGCCGCCAGCCCGGCATGCCGCGCATCACCGTCTGCACGAGCATCGCGCAGATGCCGCACTTGATCAGGTCGCCAGGAATGAAGACCAGCATCGCCAGCGCCGCCTGCGACAGCGACATGTGGGCCACCCACGAGAGCCCCACGATGCCGAAGGCATAGACCACGACGATCCCGCCGACCACCGACGCGACAAAAGCCGCCGCCAGCAGCCCGGTGCCCGTGGCGCCCGCCATGCGGCGCATCAGCAGGCCGCAGGTGAAGGCGCCGAACATCCAGCCGAATAAAAAGCCCGAGGCCGGTGCCACGAACACGCTCAGGCCCCCACGGCCGCCCGGCAGCAGGGGCAGGCCCAGCGCCACCGCAAGCAGGAACAGCGCAATCGCCAGGAACCCGCGACGCGGCCCCAGCAGGCAGCCGGCCAGCATCACACCCAGCGACTGCAGCGTGATCGGCACGCCGAACGGCAGGTCGATCTTGGGGATCAGCCCGAACACAGCCATCAGCGCCGCGAACAGCGCGATGTACGACAGGGAACGGGACGAAGTGAGGGAGCCGGTGGTGGTCATGGGAATCTCGTTCCAGAAAGAGGGTGGAGTCAGCGGCCCAGCCGCGCCGCCAGCGCATCGGCCACGCGCTCCGCGGTCTGCAGGGTGCGGATGGTCAACGGCGCCAGCAGCCGCAGGCCGCCGCCATGCCCCGCACGGGCGCGGTAGGCATCGTCCAGGCGCTGCCACTGCACATAGAAATTTTCGGCGAAGCGCAGCATGAGGCCAAGGCCGAGCGCGATCCGCTCGGTCGGCACGCCAAGGCGCTGCAGCGGATGCATGAGGGTTTCGAGCACCGCCAGCAGGTCTTCGAAGCGCGTGGTCAGCGTCAGCATCAGCGCGAGCGTAGCCGCGCTGGCCAGCCGCAAGGCACTGGCCACGCCCAGCGGCGTCGTGCCCAGCGCCCAGTGAAAACCGACGATCAGGCCGCCGGCAATCGCCACGCCGACCAGCATGCGCACGCGGCGCCACGCGGGGCGCCCGAGCGACGCGAAGATCAGCAGCACCACGGCACAGGCCACGGCCAGATGCACGGGCTTGTCGACCAGCACCAGCAGCGTGCCGCACACCGACAAGACCGCGAGCTTGATCCACGCGGCAATCGCATGCATCCACGTCTGCTCTTCCGAATAGAGGCTACGCATGCGCGCCCCGCTCCGCCCTGGCGCGCTCGCGCACATTCGCGGCATAAGCCTCGCAGACCTCGCGGCCCGGCCCGTCGGCGCGCACCTTGCCTTGCTCCAGCCACAGCACGCGCTCGAAGTCGTGCACGTGGTCGAGCAAGTGTGTCGACAAGACGATCTGCTGGCCGGTGGCGTCCAGCTGCGCCGCCAACCGCGCCTGGCTCAGCAGGTCGAGGCTGGCGAAGGGCTCGTCCAGCAGCAGCGTGGCCGGCTGGCTGATCTGCAATGCCAGCAGGCACACCTGCTGGCGCTGCCCCTGGCTCAGTTCGCCGATGGCGCGCCCGGCCCATGCGTCGAGCCCGCGCTGCGCGAGGAAGTCGCGCGCCCGCTGCCGCGCCGCCTGCCGCGTTTCCCCGCGTGCCGTGAGGCTGAACGCCAGCTCCTCGGCCACAGTCGGAAAAATGATCTGGTCGTCGGGGTTCTGGAACATCAGCCCCACGTGCTGCGACAGCTGCCGCCGGTCGGTCTGCGTGTCGCAGCCATGCACCACGACGCGCCCCTGCTGCGGCTGGTCGAGTCCGCTGATGAGGCGGAACAGGCTGCTCTTGCCCGCCCCGTTGTCGCCGACCAGCCCGATGCGCGCCTCCTGCAGGTGGAGCGTCAGCCCCTCGAAGACGTGCTGGTTGCCGCGCACCAGCGTGACCGCCTCGAGGCGAATGCTGTGCGGGGAAGAAGGGGTGGTGGATGTCGGCTGCGGCAAGGGGCCGCCACTGTACCCGAACGCCCTGCCGCCGGCCCTTCCCTGCCCCGCTTCAGGCCGCGGCGGCCGGCACCAATGGAATGCTCAAGGGGTGGACGGAAACAGCGCGTTGATCTCGCCGGCCGGAATCATCTCGCTGCCCATGGTGCGAAAGCCGGCGTTGTGGGCCGTGTCGTCGAATGCTTCGGTGGCGATGCGGCCGAGCAGGCCAAGCGCCGCCTGCAACGGGCCACACCCCAGGCTGATGCGCCGCGCGCCGGCCTTGGCGAGCACATCGACCGCCGGCGCCTTGGTGTGGCCGGCGTAGACGTTCACAGGCAGCGCCACCGCATCCGCAAGGCCCGCGATTTCTTCGAGGCTGCCCATGCCCGGCACGAAGATGCCGTCGGCGCCCGCCGATGCGTAGAGCCGCGCGCGGCGCAGCGTGTCCTGATAGCGCGCGGCGGGGTCGTCGTTGGCGACGAAGTGGGTGTCGGTGCGCGCGTTGATGAAAAAGCGCGCGTCCAGCTGGCGCAGCGCGCCGATGCGCTCGCAGAGAATCTCCGGCGGCGCCAGTTCGCGCGTGCCCGGCAGCACGCCGTCTTCGATGTTGATGCCGGCCACGCCCATGTCGATCAGCGCGCGCACCAGATCGCACACCGCCAGCGTGCTGTCGCCGAAACCACGCTCGATGTCGACCGTCACCGGCACGCTCACCACGCGGCAGATGCGCGCGCAGGCCGCGAGCAATTCGCCGGCCGGCATGCGCTCGCCATCCGCATAGCCCAATGACCACGCCATGCCGGCGCTGGTCGTGCCGATGGCCGATGCACCGGCGCGCTCGACGATGCGCGCGCTGGCCGCGTCCCATGCGTTCACCAGCACGAGCGGGCCGGGGCCGCTGTGCAGGCGATGAAAGATGTCTGTCTGCTGGCGTTGTTGTCGCGTGCCGTGGGTCTGCATGGTGGTCGTTCGATGCCGAGGGGTGAAGGAATGGCCACAGCGTAGGCACGATCCGCTTTCGTGACTTGGAAAAAACTGCTGTCGGCGCATCGAGGATGACGCGCGCACGCCTCCCGAAAAGGCCGATTCCTGCCTCGGGCAAGTGGTGGCACGCACCCGGTTTCCCTCCCGGCCGCGCTCCAGCTACAGTAGTCGCCCCAAACCGGTCATCCAGCCCTTCTGCCGAGAACCAGACGAGAGCCAGACAAGGCCGCAACACACACCTCAAGGAATCAGACATGGGCGCGCAATGGAAAGCAAAACACAAGGATCTGGCCGCCAATGCCAAGGGCCGGCTCTTCGGCAAGCTCGCCAAGGAAATCATGATGGCCGCGCGCAACGGCGCCGATCCGGCCTCCAACTCGCGCCTGCGGCTCGTCGTCGAGCAGGCCCGCAAGGTCTCGATGCCCAAGGACACGCTGGACCGCGCCATCAAGAAGGGCGCGGGCCTCACGGGCGAAGCGGTGCACTTCGAGCACGTCATCTATGAAGGCTTTGCGCCGCACCGCGTGCCGGTGATGGTCGAGTGCCTGACCGACAACGTGAACCGCACCGCGCCCGAAATGCGCGTGCTGTTCCGCAAGGGCCAGCTGGGCACCTCGGGCTCGGTGTCGTGGGACTTCGACCACGTCGGCATGATCGAAGCCGAGCCCACGGGCGCCGGCGCCGACCCCGAAGTGGCCGCCATCGAGGCCGGCGCGCAAGACTTCGAGCCGGCCGGCGAAGGCAACACCACCGTCTTCCTGACCGACCCCACCGACCTCGACCTCGTGAGCCGCGCGCTGCCGGCCCAGGGCTTCACCGTGCTGTCGGCCAAGCTGGGCTACAAGCCCAAGAACCCGGTCGATCCGGCCAGCCTGAGTGCCGAGCACCTGGAAGAAGTCGAAACCTTCCTGGCCGCCATCGACGCGAACGACGACGTGCAGAACGTGTTCGTGGGCCTGGCGGGCTGAGGTTGCTTCGTGCAGTGCCCCGTCTGCAACCATCTCAATTCGGCGACGGACGTGCGCTGCTTTCAATGCCGCACCACGCTGATCCAGGAAGCCGTGGGCCATTCGGACAGCTACCGCAAGACGACCGGCGAGCTGGACTCCCGCATGTACAGCGGCGTCGGCGCGTTCTTCGGGTTTTGTCTCGTGGCCGTTCTCCTGAAGTTCATCCTGCCCGGCGTGAACCTTGGTGACGGGGAGATCTACACCATCTCGGCCGTAGGTGCCGGGATCGGTGGACTCATCGGCCGTGCGCTGCTGCGCGCGAGGATGAAGTAGGCCCTCGGCGAAGCAAGAAGGAAAGGCCTGTGACCGCTCCCGAGGAAGCGCCCCGGCGACAGCTCACCGGCCAGTGCTTGTGCGGCGCGGTCCGCTATGCGGTCGCGGATGAATTCGTCTACGCCCTGAACTGCCACTGCGCCAACTGCCGGCGCGCGACGGGCTCGGCGTTCAAGCCCTTCGCGGGCATCGAGCGCCACAAGCTGGCGATCACGCAGGGCGAAGACAGGCTGCTGGTCTTCGGCGAGCGGGACGCGGGCGACATGCACTGCGGGCATTGCGGCTCGCTGCTCTATTCGATCGTGCGCGAGGGCATGTACGCCCACGTCACCCTGGGCACGCTGGTCGATGCCCCGGCGATCCGGCCGAGCGCGCACATCTTCGTGGGCTCGAAGGCGCCGTGGTTCACGATCACCGACGCGCTGCCGCAGTATGACGAACACGTGGAGCCGCCGGCCGAGGACTGACCGAGCCTGCGGCCTACGAAGCCGCGCGTGCGCGCGTCCTGCGAACCCACATGAGCACGCCGGTGACTGACAACAGCGCCACGGCCATCCCCAGCAACGCGACGAAAAGCTTGTAGGGCGTGCCGAACACGCGCGCCATGTGCAGCGCACCGAGCCAGTCTTCCAGCGCGTTGCCCTTGCCGCCGCCGGCAAACCCGCGCAATGCGCCGCTGTCGGCGTCGATCAGCACGGCGGTCGCACCGGCCGCGTCCCGAATGTCGAGGCTCGATCGGACCCGGTACACATAAACGCCGTGCGCGCGGTCGAGGCGCAGGTCGCGCTCCGCTTCGACGACGAAGTTCCTTTCGCGGGCCAGCGTCGACAGTGCTTGCTGGCCGGCCGCATGCGCAGCCCGCCAATCGAGCATGGGCTGCGCCATCGGAACCGGGCACGAAGGCAGGCCTGCCCAGAGATCCTGCGACACGACGCCCAGCGACATGACGGGCCGGTAGACGCTGTCGCGCAAGGTCAGCATCACGCTCGACCACGCGAAGACCAGCAGCACCGGCCACAGCCAGAGACCCGGCGCCCGATGGAGGCCCAGCATCAGCCGCGCAACGCTGCCGGACGGCGCCACGCGCCACGCGCTTCGCCAACGCCGCCACCAGCCCGGTGGCGAACCTGCGGGGCTGCGAGCGGGCACCCTGCGCGGCAACGTGAGGCCGAAGCCGATGAGGCAATTGAGCGTCCACAGCAGCCCCACCGCGCCCAGCACACGCGCGCTCCACGGCGCGGACATCGCCAGGGAGTAGTGCAGCCGGTACAGAAAGCTGATGGCGGTCTCGCGCCGGAACAGCGATGCGCCCCACAGCCGCGTACCGAGCACCGCCGCGCTGTAGGGGTCCATGAACAGCTCATCGACATCGAGCGCGAACGGCTGGCCGGTCTTTGGGTCGACGCGGGCCGAGAGAATGAACCGCAGCGAACGGCCGTCATGCCGGTTCAGGATCACCGTATCGACCAGCGCCTGCGGCGGCGCGGCAAGCTGTGCCCTTTCACGCAACACGAACGGGTCGAGCGCCGATGCCGCCGGCGGTGCATGGACGACGAACAGCGCCGGGTTCAACCAGGCTTCGAGGCTGTCCTCGAAAGCCAGCAGGCTGCCCGTCAATCCGGCCATCAGCAGGAAGGCGGCCGTGACGAGCCCCGCCCACCGATGCAGCCGCACGAAGTGTTGGCGCACCCTCACCGCCCTGCCATGTGCATGCGGCGATCAGTCGCCGGCACGCGGCAACGTGAACGCCAGCGTGGCTTCGAGCCCGTCTTCATCTGCCTCGCTCCGGTCGCTTCGCGGCCGCGTGAGGGACACCGCGATCACGTTCAAGCCGCTGCTTCCGACGACGAGCGTGGCCCGCCCTGTCTTGTCGGTCTTGACGCGCGGCCCCGAGGTGTTGCCGATGAAGTCGCCGATGACCGCCGCGCCCGCCACCGGCTGGCCGTTCGACAGGACGCGGACCACCAGCCGCTCGCCCCGGCGCAGCTTCAGCGGATCGGACAACGGCACGATCTCCAGCGCGGTGCCGAGCGGCTTGAATGGCATCTGCACCGGCTTGAGCAAGGTGGTGCCGAGCTTCATGTAGTAGCCCGCCTTGCGCGCGGCCGGCACCTGCAGGCGCGAGCCGCTGACCCATTTGCCGTCGGCGCCCTGCGACCAGAAGCCATCTTCGACCGCCATCGAGAGCACGGCCGCATTGGCATCGGGCTCGACGACCACGTTGCGGGCGCGCGGCTGCAGCTTGACGCCCGCGGGCGCACCAGTCGCGGTGAAGGCCTTCACCTCGTGAACCTGGCGGGCCTCGTAGGCTTCGTCGAGCGCGCCTTCGCCCAGAACCAGCGCCAGCTCGCCCGCGCGCTGCGTGACCCACACGCCATGCGCGGCGGCGGGCACGCAGAACACGGCCGACAGAAGGCATGCGGCCAGCGCGAGGCGGCAATGCGCGAAAGAAAAAGAAGAGGTGTTCATCGCTGCATGCGCCTCAGAAGTTCGTCGTCATCGCCAGGCGGACGATGCGCGGGTTGCCTTGCGTCACGCCGCCATAGTTGACGGAACTCCAGTAGCGCCTGTTGGTGACGTTCTCGATCGACAGCCGGACCACCGAGGCCTTGCCCAGCACCTTCGTCACGTAGGCCGCGCCAAGGTCCCAGCGCGTGAAGGCCGGAACGATCATCGTGTTGGCGCGGTCGAGCGGGCGGTTGCCCACGTGGTAGATGCCCGTGTTGAACGACAGGCCCGGCACCGAGGTCAGCCGGTAGTCGAGGAACAGGTTGGCCTGGAAGCGCGCGACGTTGCTCGGGCGGCGTCCTTCGAGCGCCGCATCGCCGGTCTCGCGCTGCTCGGCATCGAGCCAGGATACGCCGGCAATGCCGCTCAGCTGCGGCGTGATCTCGCCATTGGCGGTGAACTCGACGCCCCGGTGGCGCTGCCGCCCCTGCTGGCGAAAGATGTTGTCCGAGGGCGTGACGGCCTGCAGCGGCTTGTCCATGTCGAAGGCAGCGGCGGTGACCATCAGGCCGTCGAGCACGCGGCTCTTCACGCCGATCTCGTACTGGCGGCTCTTGATGGGGCCCAGCTTCTGCAGCGCGTTCTCGGCATAGCTCGGCGCGTAGGCGCCCTGCTCGAAGCCTTCGCCATAAGTGGCGTAGAAGGTGGTGCGCTCCGACGGCTTGAACATCACGCTCAGCGTGGGCACGGTGACGCGCGTCGTGTACTTGGGCGTGCCGTCGTACTTGCTGCCGATGTCGCTGCTGTAGCTGATGTGGCGCGCGCCCACCAACAGTTGCCACTGCGGCGTGAAGCTGATGGTGTCGCTCACGAACACGCTGCTCTGCCGCGCGGTGCTCGCGGGCAGGTGGGTGTTGTCGGCCAGGTAGGGCTGCAGGTAAGGCAGCGGCCGGAAGACGTTGCCGATGAGCTGCGGAAAGCGCTGGTAGTCGCCATCGGGCGATTGCAGGCTGGAGTACGAGTAGCCGATGACCGTCTCGTGCCCGAGCGTGCCGGTCTTGAAGCGGCCGGTGGCGAACACCTGGCCGGCGGCGGTGGGGTAAGGCTCGGCCTCGTAGCGCGTGTTGCCCTTGAGCACATCGCCGTTCGGCGCGATCTGCGAGGCGTTGAAGAACAGCGCATTGCGCTTGGTGCGGCTGAAGCCCAGCTGCGCGGTCAGGTCCCAGTTGCTGTTCAGCGCGTAGTCGAGGCGCGCGCCGATGTTCCAGGCGTCGGTCTTGTACTGGCCCCAGGGCTGGCCGACCAGCGTGCGCGGATTGAAGCGCGATGCGGCCAGCACGGTGCCGTCGCTGCGCGGGCCGATCATGCCGCTGGCCGCGAGCGATTTGCGCTGCCAGTCGAAGTCGAGCTGCAGCAGCGCATCGCGGTTGATCTTGATGTCGACCGCGCCACTCAGGAAGTCGCGCTTCAGGTCGCCGAAGTGGGTGAAGTCGCCGACCTTCTCGGTCGCGGCATTGAAGCGGTAGCCGACGGTGCCGTTGGCATCCAGCGGACCACCGGCATCGACGGCCGCATAGCGCCCGCCGTAGCTGCGCACTTCGGCGGTCACGCTCGCAAAGCGCTCGCGCGTCGGCCGCTTGACCACGTAGTTGACGATGCCGCTGGGCTCGCCCACGCCATACAGGAAGCCCGACAGGCCCTTGAGCACGTCGACGCGTTCCTTGTTCTCCAGCGGCACGTCGCTGTAGACGTTGGCCAGCAGGCCGTCGCGGCGCACGTTGTTGAAGGAGTTGGCCGAGAAGCCGCGCACGGCCACGCCGTCGAACGACGAGAAGCCCGAGGTCGGCGTGACCGACGGATCGTTGCGCAGCACGTCCAGTGCGGTGCGGGCGCGCTGGGCCTCGATGGTGTCCACGGTGTAGGAGCCGACGGCGAACGGCAGGTCCTGCAGCGAGCGGATGCCGAGCGCGCCGGCGTTGACGTCCTGCACGTCGTAGAGCCGCTCGCGCTGGGCGCTGACGATGACGGGTGCCAGCGTTGTTCCTGAAGCCCCCGCTTCGCTGCCCGACGCCGCCGATGCCGGTGCGACCACGGCCGCGCCCGCCGCCTTGCGCAGCCGCCACCCGCCGCCCGCGCCCGACACTGCTTCGAGCCCGCTGCCCGCGAGCAGCCGGTCGAGCCCCTCGGACACGCTGAAGCTGCCTTGCAGGCCCGGGCTGTCCAGGCCCTTCGTCAGCGTCGGATCGATCGCGATCATCACGTTGGCTTCACGGCCGAAGCGGCCCAGCACGCTGTCCAGCGAACCGGCGGCGATGGCGTAGGGCCGGCTCTGGCCTGCCACCTGTGCAGCCTGCGCCCAGGCCGGCGCCCCGCCCGTGGCGGCCACGCCCAGTGCCGCGGACAGGCAACCGGCGCGGGCAAGCGTGGCCAGTGGAGAGGGCCGGAAACGTCGTTCGGGCCGTGCGATGAATGCCATGTGAAGAGCTCTCTGTGATCGATGGAAATGGAAGCCGCACCGCTTGCTTTTCGCGGCACCTCTTTCCGTTGATGCACGAGATTCCGGAACCTGCCACTTTCCGGCAGGTTTTTTTTCGAGGCGCCTTACCGGGCCGCGACCGTCACCCAGTAGCGGCTCAGGGATTGGCGCCTGACGGGCAGCGTTTCTTCCAGCATGGCGAGCACCGCATCGGTGTCGGCCAGCGGAAAGGAGCCGCTCACCAGCACGCCCGCCACCGCGGGGTCGCAGCGCAGCACACCGGTGCGATAGCGGCCCAGTTCGGCCACGAAATCGTCCAGCCGCATGCGCTCGACCACCAGGCTGCCGTCGGCCCAGGCGGCGGCACTTTCGTCCAGATGGCCCACGGCGCCGACGCTCGCCGCGCTGTAGCGCACGCGGTTGCCGGCGAGCACGCGGGTCACCAGGGAGCGCTCGCCCGCGCTCACGTCCACGGCGCCTTCGAGCACAGTCACCTCGCTTCTTTCGCCACCCTCGCCGTCGAACTCGCGCACGACGAAGCGCGTGCCGATGGGCACGATGCGCCCGTCGCGGCCGAGCACGACGAACGGGCGCCGTGCGGCGTCCTTTGCGGTGGCCACCATGATCTCGCCGCCCAGCAGCCGGAGCGTGCGCGTCGCCGCGTCGAAGCGCACGTCGATCGCGGTGCGCGTGTTCAGCATGACCTGCGTGCCATCGGCCAGCACGACGCGCCGCCGCTCGCCGGCGGCGGTGCGGTGGTCGGCGTTCAGCGCGGCGATGTCGTGCCGCATCGCCCATGCGCCCCACGCGCCCCATGCGCTAACACCCAGGCCCGCCACGGCCTTGAGCGCCCATCGGCGCTGCTGGCGATCGACACCGCGCAGAGTCGAGCGGGCGATCTGCGGGGCCACGGCGCTGGTGCCTTCGCGCAGGTCGCGGCCCAACCCGCACAGGCGCAGCCAGGCGCGCTCGTGGTCGGGGTGCGACTGGCGCCAGCGGTCGCAGGCATCGCTTTCGCTGGCCGACGCGCCGCCGGACTGGATCTTCACCAGCCAGGCCACCGCCTGGTCGACGATGGCGGGATCGATCGGACGAGGCGCATCGGCCGAGGGCCGGAACACGAGCCGCTCGAAGCGGCTGGCGCCGGACTCACTCGCCATAGACTGCGTCGTAGCAGTGGCGGTACGCCTTCACCATCGCCTTTTGCACGACGTTGACGGACACCTGGAGCTGCAGGGCGATCTGCGGATAGGTCATGCCGTCGAGCTGCGCCATCAGGAAGATCTCGCGCACGTGCGGCTTAAGGCCGTCGAGCACGCGGCTCACCGCCGCCAGGGCTTCGAGCACCAGCAACCGGGTCTCGGGCGAGGGGCTCACGGCCTCCGGGAGATGCGCGATCGCGTCCAGGTACGTGCGCTCCAGTGCAAGGCGACGGAAATACTGGGCGGCGATGCGGCTCGCCACGGTCGTCAGGTAGGCGCGCGGCTCGCGCAGCGGCCCCGATTCATTGGAAGAAAGAATGCGCGCGAAGGTGTCCTGCGCCAGGTCGGCCGCGTTGTCCACGTTGCCCAGCTTGCGGCGCAGCATGTCCAGCAACCACGGTTGATGGTCGCTGTAGAGCGTGTGCACGAGGCGAATGGAGGCTTCGGAGGAAGACATGAAGGCTTGCAATGCGATCGCAGCACTTATTGCGAATCGTTCTCATTGTAAGCAGATGGTTATACGCAGGCAACGATTCGATCGGCCCGCGGGTCCGGCGCGAGCGCTCAGCCCAACCGGTCCGAGCGCAGCCGCTGGCGCTCGTCGGTCATCGACCGCGCCGCCATGTAGACCGCGCCGGCGGCCGCCAGTCCGCCCGCGCCGGTGAGCAGGAACAGCAGCAGGATCTGGTACTTCGCGGCCTCGATCGGGTCCATGCCCGCCAGCAACTGGCCGGTCATGATGCCCGGCAGCGTGATGACGCCGGCCGCCGACATCTGGTTGATGATCGGGATCATCCCCCGGCGGATCGACGAGCGGATCAGCTCCGCGAGCGACTGGTGGATGGTCGAGCCCAGCGCCAGCTGGGCCTCGATGCCGGCGCGGCCCTTGGTCACGCCCTCGAAGAAGCTGTCGAGCCCGAGGCTGGCCGAATTGAGCACGCTGCCCAGCACGATGCCCATGAGCGGAATGGCGTAGCGCGGGTCATACCAGGGTTGCGGGCGGATCGCCGTCATCAGCGCCAGCACCACCGTCGCCACGCTCGACACACCGACCGCCGCCGCGCCGATGCGAAAGTTGCCACCGCCCTTGAGCCGCCACGCGGGCCGCACCGCCACCTCGCGCGCGGCGGCCAGGATCATCAGGACGACGATGGTGAGCGTCGCCACCGGCGACGCCGCGCTGAAGACGAAGCGCAGCACCAGCCCCACCAGCAGAAGCTGCACCACCATGCGCGTCGCGGCCCACAGCACCTGGCGATGCAGTTGCAGGTGCAGCATCAGCGAGGCGCCCGCGTTCAGCAGCACCAGCAGCGTGGCGAGCACGAGGTCGGTGGCGTCGAGATGGATGGTGGTCATGCGATGGCCTGCAGCTGGCCTTGCGCCATTTCGAAACGCCGGTGGCCCATACGGTCTGCCTGCTCCTGCGAGTGGGTCACCATCAGGATCGTCAGGCCCGCTTGAAGCTGGCGCGACAGCAGTGCTTCGACCTCGAGCGTGGTCTTGGCGTCGAGCGAAGCCGTCGGTTCATCGAGCAGCAGCACGGCCGGCTTGCGCGCGAGCGAGCGCAGGAGCGCCATGCGCTGGCGCTCGCCCGTGGACAGGCGCGCGATGTCGGAGGCGAGCAGGTCGCCCGACAGGCCCACGTCCGCCAGCCAACCCGTCAGCGGCTCGTCGATGCCGTCAGGAAAATGCCCGGCCGCCGTGGGCGCCCACCATGCGGGCTCAGCCGCCTGGTAGATCACACGGCGGCGCCATTCGGGGCCCGATCCTGCATTGCGATCGATGCCATCGAGCGCGACGGCCCCCTCCCCCGGGTCCATGTCCGCGATCAGGCGCAGGAAGACGCTCTTGCCCGAGCCAGACTTGCCGAGGATGCAGATGCATTCGCCCGCCGCCACGTCCAGGTCGATGAGGCCGCCGGTTCGGGTGCGCAATTGCCTGATCCGCAGACGGGGAAGTGGATCGGTCATGCGGCGAGGCCTGCGAAGAACGACACGACGAAAGCGAGGGGCGTGACCATCGCCGGATGCTAGGCGATGCAGCACCCGCACGAAGAACTTCGACCGGATGCCATACCGCGCCGCTGCGGATAGCCGCCGATGTCAGATTCAGTACACGTCGCGGCGGTAGCGGCCTTCGGCGATGAGGTCGTCGAGCGCGGCGCGCCCCAGCACTTCTTCGAACACCGCATCGACACCCGCGGCCATGCCCGCCATGCTGCCGCAGACATAGACCACCGCGCCGTCGCCGATCCAGCGGCGCAACGTGTCGGCCGCCTCGCGCAGCCGGTCCTGCACGTAGATGCGCGTGGGCTGGTCGCGCGAGAAGGCCAGGTCGACACGCTCGATCGCCCCTTGCGTGCGCCATTGCGCCACTTCGTCCATGAAGAAGGCGTCGTGCGCGCGTTGCCGTTCGCCGAACAGCAGCCAGTTGCGCCGATGCCCGCGCGCGATGCGCTCGCGCAGGTGTCCGCGCAGCCCGGCATAGCCCGAGCCGTTGCCGATGAAGATGCAGGGCACGTCGCCATCGACAAGCTCGAAGCCCGGATTGCGCAGCAGGCGCAGCGCGATGTCCGCGCCCTGCGGCGCATGTGCGGTGAGCCAGCCGGAGGCGATGCCCAGCCCCGACGCATGGCGCGCCTGGCGCACCAGCAGGCGCACGCGCCCTTCCTCTGGCACCGAGGCGATGGAGTAACGCCGGGGCGCCAATGGCGCCAGGTTGTCGGCACGCGACTGGGCGTCGTGCAAGTGCGGCAGCAGCTCGACCAGCGCACCCGGCTGCCATGAAGGCAGCTCGCCATGCGCCGGCGTGAGTTCGATCTCGTACAGCGGCGTGCCGATGCTGTCCGCATTGAGCAGGCGGCGTGCCGACAGCGTCCAGTTGGCAAAGGGCGCCTCGTCGGCCTGTGGCACCGGCAGACCGGCGCTGTGGTCATCGCCCGCACCGGCCAGCACGCCGAGCTTGTGCCGCCAGGCCGCGAGCGCACCCGGGTCGCCGTTGTCCACCTCGATCATCGGGAACATCGATTGCGCACCGGCCGCCACCAGCGCCTGGTCGAGCGTATGGCCGAAGCCGCAAAAGCGCGGGTAGTTCCGGTCGCCCAGGGCCAGCAGGCCGTAGCGCAGATGCGAAAGCACCGCATCGCCGAACTGCGACAGCTGCTGCGCAAAGCGCCGCGCCATATCGGGCGGCCCGCCTTCGCCGAAACTGCTGACGACCATCAGCACGCGCTGGTGATCGCGCAACTGTCCGGCATCGAGCCGCGCCAGCGACGCCAGCGTGACGGCGACGCCGGCGGCCTGCAGTGCGGCGGCACTGCGCAACGCGATGCCTTCGGCCACGCCCGACTGGCTGGCGAAGGCCAGCAGCACGCGCTCGGGCAGCGCGCCGTCGTCGGGCCGGGGCACCGTGCCAAGCGCCGCGCGCTCGGCACGAACCGCGCGCTTCTTGCGCCGCCGGTCGAGGTACAGCATCCAGCCCGTGACCGCGAACACCGGCAGCATCAACGACGCCAGCAGCATCGCGATGCGTCCGGGCAAGCCGAAGTAGGTGCCCATGTGAAGCGGGTAGATCGTCGCCAGGAAGCGCCCGCCTTGCGACTTGGAAGCGTAGCGCTCGTCCTGCGTGACCTCGCCGTCGGGCAGCCGGACCGTCGTGCGGTTGCGCGCGCGGTCGTGCGGCGGATCGGCGTCCAGCCAGGTGAAGAGCACCGAGGGCGTCGCACCCGAAGGCACGCGCAGGATCGCCTGGCTCCATCCACTGGAGTTCTTGGCGAGTTGCTCGAAGGCGGCCCATGCCGGCGCGATGTCGACCGCGCCCGCGTCCGCGCGCGCCATGTTCCGCACACGCGGTGCCGCAGCCGCACCGGCCGCCGGGCGCGCGGCCGTTCGCGCGCCGCCCACCATCACGTCGACGGTGTCGCGCAATGCATCGAAGGCCCAGTACATGCCGGTGGTGGTGAGCACCAGGTACACCAGCAGCGCGCAGGTGCCCAGCACCGAATGCAGGCCCCACAAGAAGGAACGGCCCTTGAGGGCGGTGTCGAAGGTGAGCCATGCGCGCCAGTCGAGCGGCCGGCGCGGCCATCGCAGGTACAGGCCCGAGAGCGACAGCAGCAACAGGCCGCCGGCCAGCACGCCGGCCGTCGTCTTGCCCTGCTCGCGCGGCAGCAGCAGCCAGCGATGCAGTTCCTCGACCCACTCGAAGAAATCGGCGCCAACGAGCGGCGGCAGCGCGGCACCCGAATACGGATCGAGGTAGACGGTCTCGCCGCGCCGCTCGCCCTTGGGCGGCGCGAAGATGACGCGTGCCGCGGCACCCGGCGCTGCGTACACGGTGAGCGTGCCGACCTGCCGTTCGCCGAAGGCCTGGCGCACGGCGCCGAGCAGTTGCGGCGGCGTGAGCGCCGGCGCGGCCTGCGCGGGCACTTCGCGCCCGCCCGGATTCATCGCGTCCAGCAGCTCTTCATGAAACGAAAGGACCGCGCCGCTCAGGCCGATCACGACCAGCACCGTGCCGGCCGTGATGCCGATCAGCCAATGCAGCTGGAACCAGATCTGGCGCAGTCCGGGGAGTTTCATTTATCGCGCACCCACTGCCCAGTCGATCGCCGCGCCGAACAGCTGCCGGCCCGAAGGCGCAAGGTTGGTGAAGGTGTCGTTGTCTAGGAAGAACATCACCCGGCGTGCCGGGGCGAGCGATTCGTAGTCCATCGTCGCGCCCTTCTCGTAGCCGAAGATCGCCGCCTTCTCGGGCTGGCCGTAGAGCGTGGCGATGGTGATGGCGCCCAGGCCGGGCTTGCCCCAGCTCATGGCGGCCTGCTTCACGTAGACGTTGTTCACGCCGGCGGCGAGCCCCGCTGCCATCGGGTGCGGTGCGTTCACGATCCAGAGGTAGCGCTCCTTGGGCGCTTCGCCGAAGTCGACGTCGTGCCGCTTGCCGGTCATCGCGAGGTCGTCCAGGAGGTCGTTCTCCCAGGTGAGCAGGGGCACGGGCAACTGGCGCCACGCGCCGCTCACGTCCTTGGCCGCGACGGTGGACGAGATGACGACGAGGTCCGAACCGTTCGCCACCGCGGGGCTGGCCGACTGGTCCTGCAGCGTGACGGCGTAGCCGCGCGATTCGAGGTGCTGCCGGATCTTTTCATCGACCGGCAGGTTCGGGCCGCTGCGCTGCACCAGCAGCACGACCTTGCGTCCGTTGCCTGCAGCGGTGGAGGTGGCAGAGGCAGCAGGTTCGGTCGCCTGCGCGGCCTGCAGGCCGGCCAGCAGCCCGCATGCGACGAGAAGAGAAGCGGCGCGGCGCGAGAGATGCATGAGCGAATTCATCCTAGAACTCGAAGGTGGTCAGCAGCGACACCTGGCGCGCATCGCCCATCGAGATGAAGTAGGTGTTGACGGCCGAGGGGTAGTAGGTCTTGTCGAACAGGTTCTTCACGTTGAGCTGGAACTTCACCTTGCGCCCGTACATGCGCGTGTCGTACGTGGCGAAGGCGTCGACCGTGGTGTAGGCCGGCAGCTCGAAGCTGTTGGCGGAGTCGCCCGCGCGCTTGCCGACGTAGCGCGCACCCGCGCCCAGGCGCAGCCGGCCTTCGCCGCCGAACACCGGGCCGGCGTCGTACACGGCCGAGATCGAGGCCGTCTGGCGCGCCACGTTCCAGAGCCGGTTGCCCGCGTACAGCGGGTCTTGCGTGGTCTTCGCATCGACGAAGGCATAGCTGCCGATGGCGCTCCAGCGCTTGCCGAGCTGGCCCGCGAAGTCGATCTCGAGGCCGCGCGAACGCGCGGCGCCCGAGGTGCGCCAGTCGGTCAGCTTGGTCACGTCGTTGAACTGCGACACGAGCACGTTCTTCTTGTGGATGTCGAACAGGGCCACGGTGCCGGTGATGCCGCCCGGCATGTCGAGCTTGGCGCCGAACTCCCACGACTTGGCGGTTTCCGGCTGCACGGCCGAGTCGAGGACGAAGCCGCTCGACAGCGGCGCGATGGTCGATGCGGGCTTGAGCGACTGCGTGTAGCTGCCGTACAGCGAGACGGTGTCGCTCCACTTGTAGACCAGCCCCACGCGCGGCAGCACCTTGGAGCCGTCGGTGTCGGTGTTGACCTTGAACGGCCGGCCGCGCCCTGCCGTCTGCGTCCATGCCTGGTAGCGCAAGGCGACGACGGCGATCCACTTGTCGTTCAGGTGGATCGAGTCCTGGAAGAACAGCGACTGGTTGTGGAGCTTGTCGGTCTGGTCGCTGTCGCTGGCCGACACGGTGCTCGAAGGCAGCTCGAGGCCGTACACCGGGAACAGGTAGCTGAAGGTGCGCGTGGTGGCCTGGCGCAGCAGGTCGGCGCGGTAGATCTTGCGGTACTCGGCGTCGACGCCGAACTGCAGATCGTGCCGCATGCCCGCCAGCTGCACGCTGCCGTCGACGTACGCGGTGCCGTAGCTGTCGGTGCTCAGGGCGCCGTGCGTCGCGTCGTTGCTGCGCGTGAGCGTGCCGCGCGTGGCGTTCAGGCCGTTCACGCGCAGCTGGTTGGCGTCGTAGGTCTCGCGGTTGTAGCTGAGGTTCAGGTGGCCGGCCCAGCCGCCGCCGAACTGGTGATCGACCGAGAGCTGGCCCAGGTGGGTTTCGCCGCGCATCTCGTTGAACGGCTCATCGAGCCGCTGCGTCTTCGGCAGGTTCAGCGGACGCTGGGTGCGCGGGTCGAGCGCGGTGCCACGGTCGAAGGGCGTGACGTACTTGCGATACTCGTACCAGAGCACGGCCTGCGTGTCGTCGCCATACCAGGCGAGCGATGGCGCGACGAGGGTCTCGCGGTGCGTGCCGAAGTTGCGCCAGTAGTCTTCGTCGACGTGATCGACGATCAGCCGGTAGGCCAGGCCGTTCTCGCCGATGGGGCCGGTGGTGTCGAGCGTGGCGCCGGTGCCGGTGCGGCCGTTGGCGTAGCCCGATCCGAGCAGCGACACGGCCGTGCGCTGGCGCAGTTGCGGCTTCTTGCTGACCACGTTGATCACGCCGCCCGGGTCCATGATCCCGTACAGCAGCGACGACGGGCCCTTGAGCACCTCGACGCTTTCGGCCGCCGCGTTCATGCCCCGGCCCTGCACCAGCGGCATGCCGTTGTGCATGATCGATCCGTCGCGGTTGCCACCGAAGCCACGCTTCATGATGGTGTCTTGCGTGCTGGCCAGGGTGTTGCCCTGCGTGATGCCGCTGACGTTGTTGAGTGCATCGTCGATGTTGCGCGGGCGCTGGTCGCGGATCACCTGGGCCGGCACCACGTTGACCACCTGCGGGATGTCGAGCACCGGCGCGGTGGTGCGCAGGGTCGATGCGTCGGGCGTGGGCTGGTAGCGGTCGTCCGCGTCGGAGGGCGCGGGCGCGGCGCGGGCCACCACGCGCACGGCGGGCAGCGTGCCGTCTGCGTCGGTGTCGGGCTCGCTGCTGGATGCAGCCGCTTGCGATGCGGGCACCGCCTTGCGCAAGGTGAACTCGCCCACGCCGCCTTCCACGGCTTCGAGCCCGGTGCCGGCCAGCAAGGCGGCAAAGCCTGCGTGCACCGTGTAGCTGCCCTGAATGCCGCTGGAATTCAGCGTGCGGGTGCTGGCAGGGTCGAACGACAGCGCCACGCCGGCGGCTGCCGCGAAACGCCCCAGCACCGACGACAACGGGCCTGCGTCGATGCGGTAGGCCTTGGCCGGCTGGCTCTGCGTACGCGCCGCCGCTTGGCCGACGGCGGGCTCGGCGGCCCATGCCGTCGCGGCGGGCAGGGCCACGGCGGCGAACAGGCACAGCAGGGCCTTGTGCACGGCATGCGTGACGGGCAAGAGCGCGGCGGGGGCAAGGGGCTCACGCGCGCGATCGCGGCGTGACGGGTTCTCGGACATTCGGATCTCCTTCGGCACAGGGTTCGGTGTTGGGCGTCTTCTCTGGTAGGCCGAACGAGATCGAAAAAGATGAAAGCCGGAACGAAAAGAATTTTGAAAAGGCGAACGGATGCGGTGAGCACTGAAGCTCAGAGCGGGCCCAGCGTGACCCAGTAGCGGGTCATGGCAAACACACGCACCGGGAGCGAACGGGCGATCACCGCCAGTGCCTTGTCGGTGTCCTGGAGCGGGAATGCGCCCGACACGCGGAGGTCTTCCACCGCCGGGTCGCAGGCCAGCCGGCCGCGGCGGTAGCGCGACAGCTCGGCCACCACGTCGCCCAGCCGCCAGTCGTTCACCACGAGGCTGCCCTGCGCCCATTCGGCGGAAGCGGGGTCGGCCTGCCGGGGCGTGTCGATGCGGCCACGCGTGAAGCCGACCTGCTGGCCGGCGCGCAGCACGACGGCCTGTTCGGGCGCCTCGGACGCGCGGATTTCCACGGCGTCTTCCAGCACCGTCACGGCCGTCCGGTCACCATCGCGCCGAACCGTGAAGCGGGTGCCGAGTGCGACGATGCGGCCGTGATCGGTCTCGACCGTGAAGGGCCGCGCATCGACCTGCGCATCAACACGCAGGCCGCGGTGCTTCGCGGTCTCGACCAGGATCTCGCCCTCCCGCAGCCGGACGACCCGGCGCGAAGCATTCATCGCCACATCGACGGACGTGCGCGTGTTCAGCAAGAGCTTCGAGCCATCGGCCAGCTCGACGGACTGCTGCTCGCCGGTGCCCGTGCGATGGTCGGCCAGCCACGCATGCCAGCCGCCTTGCGCATCAACCGCCTGCCACGAGAGGTACGCCAGCGCACCGCCCGAGGCCACGACGCCGATGCCGCGCAGCACGCGGCGCCGGTCGGGCTGTGCCGCGCGCAAGGTGGACGCGGCGATATGCCCCGGCACGCGCCGCAAGGTGGCCTGCATGGCCTCGAGCCGTTGCCAGGCCCGCTGATGATCGGGGTGCGCCTGGCGCCAGCGTTGCCACGCGGCCTTGTCGGCTTCGAGCGCATCGCCCGAGCACAGGCGCGCGTACCAGGCAACCGCCTCCTTGCGCACGTCGAGTTCGGTGCGGGCCGGCGCGCCGGTGCCGTGCACCGTGGCCGTCGATTCGGGTTGCGGTGTTCTCACGGTGCGAGCAGGTAGCAATGCTCGATGGCCTTGAGCATGTAGTTGTTGACCGTGCGCACCGTCACGCCCAGGCGCCGGGCGATCTCGGCGTAGGTGAGCCCGTCGAGCTGCGAAAGGATGAAGGCCTGCCGCACCGCCGGCTTCATGCCGTCGAGCATGGCGTCGATGGCCGTGAGGGCCTCGAGCACGATGGCCCGCGCTTCGAGCGACGGCATCTGCGGCTCGGGCAGCGCGGCCAGCGTGTCGAGGTAGGCCCGCTCGAGCGCGCGGCGCCGGTGGAAATCGACCACCAGCCCGTGCGCGATGGTCGCCAAGTACGCGCGAGGCTCAGCCGCCGCCACGGGCTCCTTCTTGCTTAGCACGCGCACGAAGGTGTCGTGCGCCAGGTCGGCGGCGTTGTGCGAGCAGCCCAGCTTTCTGCGCAGCCACGCATGCAGCCACCCGTGATGGTCGCTGTACAACCCCTTCACTTGATGCTGCAACGCGAACTCGGCGGCCGACATGGCTTTCCCACGCAGCCGGTCAAGCCGCGGTCAGAAGTTAATAAGAACTGTTCTCAATTATACAAAAGACCTCATGGCTTGGGACGGGCCGCCGTTGCCGGACTGCATCCGGCATGGTCGCGAAGCGGCGCTACGGGCAGATCGCCACCCATTCGCAGACGTTGAACCCCAGGTAGAGCATCACGACCACCGCCACGGCAACCCAATGCCAGTGCCGCTGCAGCGCCCTGCAAAGCGCGCGGGCCGCGAGTCTCGCCATGGAACGCGGCCGTGCGTCAGCTGAAATACCAAACGACGTACCCCGCGAAGACGAAGTACAGCAGGCCTGCGCTGGCCAGCAGCCGGGTGTCCATGACGCCGCGCCGGAACAGCGACCACAGGAAAGCCACGGCCACCATCGTCACCACGGCGGCGGCCATGAGCGGCCCGTCGAACAGCCACGGCGTGAAGAACAGGCCCAATGCGCTGGGAATCGTCGCCTGGATCATCATGGCGCCGGAGATGTTGGCAAGCGCCAGCCGCTCCTTGCCCTGGCGCACCCAGATCAACGCGTTCATCGTCTCCGGCAGTTCGGTGGCCACCGGGCTCAGCAGCAGCGCCACCATGTGCGGCGACATGCCGAACGCGATGCCGAGCGATTCGAGCTGGATGACGAAGACATGCGATGCCGCCGCGACGACCGCCAGTGCCGCGATGGTTTGCAGCGCCACCCAGAACAGGGGCGGATTGGCGTCCTTCGGGCGGATCTTGAGCGGCTCGAAATCTTCCGCGCCCTCGCTTTCTCCACCCCGAAGCTCGCGCCAGACGTAGATCGCATAGGCCGCCAGGAACAGCACGCCGAGCCACGGCTTGATGCTGAAAACCACCAGGCCCAGGCCCGCCTTCACCACGAAGATCGCCATGAACCAGGCCTGGTCGCGGCTCAGCCTGCGCTGGTCGACAGCAACCTCGTGCCGGTTGGCCAGCCCCTGCTGCTTGCGCCGGTTGGCGATCAGCGCAAAGCCGACCACCGCGTAGGCGATGGTGGCAAGGACCAGCGGACCGCCGAGAGCGGCACCGACACCGATGTCCTTCTGCGCCGGCGTGCTGCCCATCACCACGGCGGTGAAGGTGACCGCGCTTTCCGGCAATGCGGTGCCGAATGCCGCAAGCACGGTGCCGGTGGCGGTGGCGCTGAGATTCAGGCGGTGGCCGAGCCACTCCACGCCATTGACGAAGAACTCGCAGGCGAAATAGATCGCGCCTGCGGACAAGGCAAACAAGACCAATGTAGTAAGCATGGAACGTGGGGCGCCGGACAAGCAGTGAACCATTGGCACAGCAACGTGGCTCGTCCGGCTGACGGTTCACGCTGTGGCCAAAGGTCTCGCTGGTCAAGCCGGAAACCGAGACGGTTCCGGTTGAAGCTCACGCCATGGAATTCGCAGAACTCCAAGACTGTTGACGTGAGCACCTTTCGAAGAACGAAAGGTTAGCTACTCCCCAATGACAGGAGCCGCGATTATGCCAAGCCCGGAAGAAAAAGAGATGACAGGCGATCGAGCCGCGTTGCCATCTCCTCAAACTGCGGGTTGGCTGCGGCGGCCCGGTCCGCGCGCCGGCCCCTTGCCGGAGACGACGATCTCGGCGCTTTCGACAAAACCCTGGATCAGCCGCAGGCGCGGCGATGCGCGCTGCCACAGGATGCCGAAGCGGCGCGGCTCCGACGGCAGCGGCAACGGGATCTTCGTCACGCGCTGGCCTTCCAGCAGCGGCGATGCAATGTCGGGCACCAGCGAAACGCCCAGGCCGCGATCGACCATCATCGCGATGGCCAGCAACGAACTGAGCTCGAAGCGCTCCTGCGGCGCGATGCCCGCCGCGCGCAGGTAGCGGTCGGCCTGCTTGCCGCCGCCGAGGTTGCGGTCGTAGCGGATCAGCGGCGAGGTTCTCAGCAGCTCGTGCGGATCGCGCCGCGCCAGGCGGCTCGGCGCCAGCAGCACCAGCGGCTCTTCGCGCAGCAGCGACCAGTCGAAGGTCTTGGCGAGCACATAGGGCGGGTACAGGCACACGGCCGCGTCGAGCTCGCCCTGCTGCACCGCCTTGTAGAGCGTCGCCGTCGTGCCCGATTGCAAAAAGACCTTGGCGCCCGGATGCGTCTTCACGAAGCGCGCGAGGATGTCCGGCAGCAGGCTGTGAATGGCCGTGTTGATAGTGCCGATGAGCAGTTCGCCACCCGCCGCGTCGCTGCCCAGCAGCGCCTTGATGTCGCCCACCTCGCGCAGCAGGTTGCGGGCCCGCTGCACCAGCTGGTGCCCCGCCTCAGTGGGCTGCACCGTGCGGCCGGCGCGCGCCAGCAGCGGCGCATTGAGTTCGCGCTCCAGCGTGCGGATCTGCTGGGCCACCGCCGCGGGCGTCAGGTCGAGGCGGCGCGCGGCCTCCGACATCGAGCCCGATTCCACCACCAGGAGAAAGCTGTGCAGGTAGGCCGTTTCCATGAAGATAAATTTTCTATCATCTGATCATAGAGAGCATATGTTTTTCTAATCTCATGAACTGCACACACTGCGGTGCATGAGAAGCAAACTGTTCGTTCCCGGCACGCGCCCCGAGTTGTTCGCCAAGGCGTTGGTCAGCGCGGCCGATGGCATCTGCCTCGACCTGGAAGACGCGGTGTCCGAACCGCGCAAGAACGAGGCGCGCAACACCGTGCGGCAACTGCTGCTGCAAGGCAGTGACACCACCGCATCCGGCAAGACGCTGATCGTTCGCGTCAACGCCATGGACACGCCGTACTTCGCGCACGACGTGGCAGCGACGGTGCAGCCCGGCGTGCACATCATCAACCTGCCGAAGCCGGAAAGCCCCGCGCACGTGCGCGCCGCGGTCGAGGCGATCGAGCGCGCCGAACAGGCCAACGGCGTGCGCACGCCCGTCGGCCTGCTGCTGAACATCGAGTCGGCTGCTGCCTTGCGCACCACGTCGCAACTCGCACTGGCCCATCCGCGCGTGATGGGCCTGCAGCTGGGCCTGGGCGATCTGTTCGAGCCGCTGGGCATTGCGCGGCGCGAGCCTGCGGCCATCCAGCAGGCGATGTTCGCGGTGCGCATGGCCGCCGGCGAAGCGGGCATCTACGCCTACGACGGCGCCTTCGCCGACATCCGAGACGCCGAAGGCTTCCGCGCCGAGGCCATGCTGTCGCGCAACCTCGGCTTTCTCGGAAAGACCTGCATTCACCCGAGCCAGATCGCCATCGCCAACGAGGTGTTCCGCCCCACCGACGAAGAAATCGCGCACGCATGCAAGGTGGTCGAGGCCGCCCGCGACGCCGATGCGAATGGCGTAGGCGCCTATGTCGTGGACGGAAAAATGATCGACATCCCCTTCGTGATCCGCGCGCGCGCCATCGTCGCGAGCGCGCGCAGCCTCGGCCTGCTGCCGGTCTGACCCTCTCGCTTCAAGAAAAAAACCGGAGACAAGACACATGCCTACATCCCTTCGCCTGCGCGATCTAGCCCTTGCCATGGCCCTTCTTTCAGGCATTGGCCTGCCAGGCGCCAACGTGTTCGCACAGCCGCCCGCGTACCCCGCCAAGCCCGTCACCATCGTCGTTCCCTATCCGGCCGGCGGCTCGAACGACACCTTCGCGCGCCAGGTGGCCAAAGAGTTGGGCGACGAACTCAAGCAGCCCGTGATCATCGACAACCGCCCCGGCGCGAGCGGCAACACCGGCACCGCGCAGGTCGCCAAGGCCACGCCCGACGGCTACCTGCTGGTGGCGGTGTCTTCGAGCATGACGACCAACGCGGCCGTGCAATCGAAGCTCCCCTTCGATCCGGTCAAGGGCCTGGCGCCCGTGGCCATGTTCGCCAAGGGACCGTTCATCGTCGCGGTCAACAACGACTTTCCGGCAAAGACGCCGGCCGAGCTGATCGCCGCCATCAAGGCAAAGCCGGGCCAGTACAACTACGCGTCGTCGGGCTCGGGCAGCGTCAACCAGTTCGGCACCGAGCTGCTCAAGGCCAAGGTGGGCGACCTGCAGATCGCGCACATCCCCTACAAGGGCATGGGCCCGGCCGTGACCGACCTGATCGGCAACCAGACGCAGCTGCTGATCTCCAGCGGCCCGTCGCTGCTGCCGATGGTGCGTGCCGGCAAGCTGCGCGCCGTCGGCATCACGAGCCTGAAGGCCAGCCCGGTCGCGCCCGAACTCACGCCGATGTCCACGGCGGTGCCGGGCTACGAATTCGAGCTCTGGTGGGGCCTGCTGGCACCGGCCGGCACGCCGCCCGATGTGGTCGCCAGGCTCAACGGCGCCGTCAACCGCATCCTGGCCAAGCCCGCGATCGCGGCCAACTTCCTGCGCGAAGGCGCCATCGCCACGCCGCTCACGCCGGCGCAGTTCGGCACCGTCATCGCCGACGACGTGGCGCGCTGGAAGACGCTGGCGCGCCAACAGAACATCACCGCCGACTGAAGACAGACGACAAAGAGAAAGAAAGATCCATGAGCCTCGACGCCCCCCAAGACGACACACGCCTGCCTGCGCGCGGCGGCCCGGCCGGGCCGTTGAGCGGCCTGCGCGTGCTCGATCTGAGCGCCTACATCGCGGGCCCGTACGGCTGCTCGCTGCTGGCCGACCAGGGCGCAGAAGTCATCAAGATCGAGCCGCCCACCGGCGACAACCTGCGCAAGTACCCTTCGACGCTGGAAGCCGAGAGCCGCGCGTTCATCGGCGTCAACCGCAGCAAGCTCGGCGCGGTGCTCGACCTGAAGAACGCGGACGACCTCGCCGCGCTGATGGCGCTGGTGCGCACGGCCGACGTGCTGGTGCATAACTTCCGGCCCAGCGTGCCGCCCCGGCTTGGCATCGCTTATGACCAACTGAAAACCGTCAATCCGCGCCTGATCTATTGCAGCGTCACCGGCTATGGAGAAACCGGTCCGCTGCGCGAGAAGGCGGGCTACGACCAGGTGCTGCAGACCATGACCGGCATGTGCGCGCTGCAAGGCAAGCGCGGCGAAGCACCCGAAATTCTGTATGGCTCGGTGGTCGACTACTACGCGGCCGCGCTGGTGGCCGCGGGCGTGGCCTCGGCGCTGTACGAGCGCGAGAAAAGCGGCCAGGGCCAGTACGTCGGCGTGTCGCTGCTGCGCTCGGCGCTCACGATGCAGTCGGCGCGCATGGTGTGGGCCGAGGGCGAGCCGAAAGACGTGGGGCGCGACATGCGCTCGGGCGGCATCACCGGCCTGCACCCGACGCGCGAGGGCTACATCTACATCTCGGCCAACACGCCGCATTTCTGGCAGGCGCTGTGCGCCAAGGTCGGCTTGCCCGAACTCGCGGCCGACGAACGCTATGACTCGGTGCGCAAGCGCGCGCAGCATTTCGCCGAGATCGTGCCGAAGCTGCGCACCGCGCTGGCCACGCGCACCGCGCTCGAATGGGAAGCGCTGTTCGGCGAAGACGTGCCCTGCTCCGCCGCGCGCACGGTCGAGGACATGTTCGACAACGAGCAGGTGCTGGCCGAAGACATGGTGGCGACCTTCGCGCACCCCACGCTGGGCACCTACCGCGGCTTCACACGGCCGGTGCAGTTCGGCCGCACGCCGGGCCCCGAGCCCTTTGCCGCGCCGACGCTGGGGCAGCACACCGACGCGGTGCTGTCAGTGCGCAAGGCAACATGAGCACGAGCGCCGCGTATCCCCACAGCAGCGGCACGCACAAGCCCATCGACGTGGCGCCCGCGGGCGCCTGCGACGCGCACATGCACATCTACGACCGCCGCTTCGCGCATTTCGGCGCACCGGATGCCATGGTCGATGGCGCCACCGTCGACGACTACCGCCTGCTGCAGCAGCGCATCGGCACGCAGCGCACGGTCGTCGTGCAGCCGCGCGCGCACGGCACCGACAACAGCGTGACGCTGGCGGCCATCCAATCGCTCGGCGCCGCGCATGCGCGAGGCATTGCGGTGGTGCGGCCCGAGGTGACCGATGCCGAACTCGAACGCCTGCACGCGGGTGGCATTCGCGGCATCCGCTTCACGCTCTACACGCCCACGCACGCGGCGACCGATTTCTCCATGGTCGAGCCCCTGGCGCAGCGCGTGCATGCGCTGGGCTGGCATGTGCAGCTGCACTGGAACGCCGACCAGATCGCGGCACACGCAGCCTTGCTGGCGCGCCTGCCCTGCACGATCGTGTTCGACCATCTCGCGCGGCTGCCCTTGCCCGATGCCGCATCGCATCCCGCGTTCGGCGTCATCAGCCGGCTGCGCGACAACGGCCGCACGTGGATCAAGCTGTCCGGCGCCTACCTCGATTCCAAGGTGGGCGCAGCCGGTGGCTATGCGGACACGACCGCCATCGCGCGGGCCTGGGTGCAACAGGCACCCGAGCGCGTGGTGTGGGGCAGCGACTGGCCACACCCCACGGAGCCCATCGCCAAGCCCGACGACGCGGTGCTGTTCGACCTGCTCGGCGAGTGGGTGCCCGATGCGGCCACGCGCCACCGTGTGCTGGTCGACAACCCGGCGCGGCTCTACGACTTTTCCTGAAACCACAAAGACCGAGCGAGACATCCGAATGAAGACAAGAAGAAGACGCGTCCTGACATCGATCGCGGCGCTGGCCGCCTGCATGCCGCTGCTGGGCTGGACCGCCGCATGGCCCGACAAGCCGATCCGCATGGTGGTGCCCTACGCCGCGGGCGGCGGTGCCGACAACACGGCGCGCATCGTCGCGCAGCAGATGAGCATTGCGCTGGGCCAGCAGATCATCATCGACAACAAGCCCGGCGCGGGCGGCGTGATCGGCGCCGACAACGTGGCCAAGGCGCCCCGCGACGGCTACACGGTGCTCTACGACGCGTCGGCGTTCTCTGTCAATCCGTCGCTGCGCAAGCTGCCCTTCGACGCGGCGAAAGACTTCATTCCGGTGTCGTTGGTGGCCACCGCGCCGCAGATCCTCGTGGTGCCTGCCACCGCGCCATACAAGACGGTGGCCGAGTTCCTGGACTTCGCGCGCAAGAACCCCGGCAAGCTGAGCTTTGCCTCGGCGGGCGGTGGCACCGGCTCGCACCTGGCCGGCGAAGCGCTGAACGAGCAGGCGAAGATCAACCTGATGCATGTGCCTTACAAAGGCGGCGCGCCCGCGCTGACCGACGTGATGGGCGAGCAGGTGTCGGCCTACTTCGGCAACGCGGCATCGACCCTCGGCTATGTGCAGTCGGGCAAGCTGCGCGCGCTGGCCGTGAGTTCGGCCAAGCGCGTGCCCACCTTGCCCGACACACCGACGCTCGCCGAGTCGGGCCTGCCGGGCTACAACGTCGTCGAGTGGAACGGCGTGTTCCTGCCCAAGGGCACACCGCCCGACATCGTGCAGAAGCTCGGCAAGGCAGTGCAGGCAGCGGTCAACGAACCCAAGGTCCGACAAAAGCTGCTGCAGCTCGGACTGGAACCTGCGGGCACGACGCCCGAGGCGTTCTCGAAGTTCGTGCAGGACGAAACCGGCCGCGTCAGCGCGCTGGTGCGTGCGCGCAATATCCGGGTCGATTGATTCGCCGGGCCGCGCCTTCGCTCACGTCGAGCGTGAAGACGCCACAGGCCTGGTCCGGTGGTGTGTCGGGCGCACTGCCGTTTCGATGGCCTGAAGAATTCAGCCGCGCGACACACCGTCATTGACCAGCTGCCACAGCGCCTCGGCCACCGGCGCCATGTGCGCGGTCTGCCGGTACAGCCGGATGTCCACCGGCACCCGCCACGCGCCCGCGCCGGCATCCACCAGCGTGCCATTGCGCAGGTCGTCCGCCACCAGGCTCATCGGCAACCACGCAAGGCCACGCCCTTCGAGTGCCATCGTGCGCAGCAGCGCGGCGTGGTGCGCGGTGAAGACCACCGACAGCGATGAAGCGAAGTCCTTGCCGAACTCGCTGTCCTGGATCGACCGCATGATCCGCCCCAGGCCCGAGGCCTCGCTGTACGCCAGCACCGACGGCGCCTGTCCGCTGCCGAGCGCGTGCAGCGGCCCACCGCTCGCATCGGGCGCCGCGACCGGCAGCAGCACGTCGTCGCTCAGGCGTTGCATCGGGTACTGCGCATCGTCCAGCCTGCCGGGTGCATCGGCATGGCCGTGGCACAGCACGAACTGCACGCGGCGCTGCAGCATCAGGTCTTCGCAGGCCAGGGAGCTGTCTGAAATCGTCTGGATCGGGCCCAGGGTCAGCCGGGCCTCGATGCTGCCCAGCCAGCGCGGAAAGAAGGTGAGCGACAGCACGTGCGTGGCCGCGAAGCTCAGGCTCGCGGCGGCGAGGTCGTGCGCGGCCTTCGCCTTGATGCGAGCGGCTTCAAGGCCGGCCAGCACTTCCTGCAGCAGCGGCTGAAAGCGCTTGCCCGCGGCTGTCAGCGCAGTCGGGTGCGCGCTGCGGTCGAACAGGTCGACGCCCACCCACTCTTCCAACGCGCGGATGTGGCGGCTGAACGCGGGCTGCGCGATGGCGCGTGCCTGCGCGGCGCGCGAGAAATTGCCGGTCTCGGCCAGGGCCAGGAAATCTTCCAGCCATTCGAGGTCGAGGGGTCGGTTGCCGGGGCCCATGCACAGCGCGATCTGGTGGTTTGAATAGTTGTATGCGATTCGAGTATTGGACGGTTCGCACCCCGCCAGCAAAAGATGCACGCATTCCTGCACCTCGAACCCCAACGGAGACACAGCATGCCTTCCATCGCGAATTATCGCGGGATCATTCCCGCCATTTCCTGCCCCTTCACCGCCGACCACCGCATCGACGAGCCGGCCTTGCGCAAGCTCGCTTCGTGGCTAGCAGGCCATGACGGCGTGGTGGCGATCATGACCAATGGCCACACCGGCGAGGTGTTCTCGCTGACCCCCACCGAGCGCGCCGAAGTGACCCGCATCGTTGCCGACGAACTGCGCGGCCGCATGCCGGTGATCTCGTCCATCGTGTGCGAAGGGCTGGCCGAAGCCGCCGAGCATGCGCGCGCCGCGCAGGCCGCCGGTGCCGTGGCGCTCGACGTGATGCCGCCGCACCACTGGCTGCGCTTCGGCTTCACGCCGGGGCATGCGCTGCAGTACTTCGACGCCATCCACCGCGCCGCGCCCGAACTGGACCTGGTCTGCCACGTGTACCCGGCATGGACGCGCGCCTCGTACTCCTCGCAGCTGCTGGCCGAACTGGCCCGCCTGCCCTACCTGCAGGCCTTCAAGGTCGGGCAGCGTGACATGAACAAGTACGCCCGCGACATCCAGGCGATCCGCGAGGCCGATGCGTCGAAGGCGATCCTCACCTGCCACGACGAATACCTGCTGGCCTCGATGGTGCAAGGCGTCGATGGCGCGCTGGTCGGCTTCGCGACCTTCATCCCGCAACTCATCATCGACCTGTGGAATGCGGTGAAGGCCGGCGACCTGAAGAAGGCGATGGCGATGCAGGCACTCATCACGCCGCTCAAGGATGCGGTGTACGGCGGTGGCGAGCCGACCGGCGAAGCGCATGCGCGCATGAAGGGCGGCATGTACCTGGCCGGCGTGCTCGACAACGCCACGGTGCGCCCGCCGACCGAAGCGCCCAACGCGCGCGAGATGGAAGCGCTGCACGCAGCCGTGCAGCAGGCCGGCCTGTCCAGGCGCTGAGCGCCCGCCCGGCACCGCCGGGTCTTTCCGATAAACACAAGGAGACAAGAGACATGCAACGCCACCATTTCCTGCGCGCCGCGCAGGCCACGCTCATGGCCCTCGCGCTGGCCGCAGCTGCTCCGGGCTTTGCCCAACAGACCTGGCCAAGCAGGCCGGTGCGCATGGTGATCCCGTTTCCGCCGGGCGGCACGCTCGACACCATCGGCCGCCTGCTGGCGCAGAAGCTCGGCGAGCAGACGGGACAGACCTTCATCGTCGAGAACCGGTCCGGCGGCAACGGCATCATCGGCGCCGACGTGGTGTCCAAGGCACCGGCGGATGGCTACACGCTGCTGTTCAACGCCTCGACCTTCACGACCGCGCCGATGACGATGAAGTCCGTGCCCTACGACGTGGTGAAAGACTTCGCACCGGTGGCGCTGGTCGCCAAGGCACCGCTGTCGGTGGCCATCAACAAGAACCTGCCGGTGACCGACGTGAAGTCGCTCATTGCCTATGCCAAGGCGCATCCGGGCAAGATGACTTTCGCGGTGGGCTCGATCGGCTCGGCCGGCCACCTGTCGACCGAGTTGCTCAAGCGCGCGGGCGGCGGGCTCGACTATTTGATCGTGCCGTACAAGGGCACCGCGCCGGCCTTCCAGGATTTGATCGGCGGGCAGATCGACGGCTTCATCGACCCCATCCTCGGCTCGCTGCAGTACCAAAAGAGCGGCATGGTGAAGGTGATTGCAGTGACCTCGGCCACGCGCGCCACGAGCCTGCCGAACGTGCCCACGGTGGCCGAGAGCATTCCGGGCTACGAGTTCTACAGCTGGTATGGGCTGTGGGGCCCGGCGAAGCTGCCGCCCGCCATCACGCAGCGGCTGAATGCCGAGGTCAACAAGGCCTTGGGCACCGACATGCGCGAGACGCTCAACGCGCAGGGCCTGCTGCTCACGCCGGGCAGCGTCGACGACTTCGCCAGGTTCCAGGCGGCCGACATGGCGCGCTCGAAGAAGATCATTGTGGAAGGCAGCATCCATGTCGAATGAGGGCACCGCAGTGCCGCATGCCGTGGTGACGGGCAGCAGCGGCGGCATCGGCCGCGCCATCGCGTTGCACCTGCTGGCGCAAGGCTGGCGCGTGAGCGGGCTCGACCTCGCGGCGCCGACGCTGCTGTCGCAGGCGGGCTTCACGCATGCGACGGTCGACCTGTCGCAGCCTGAAGACATCGCGCGCGCCACGGCCACGCTCGGAGACGTCGACGCGCTGGTGCATGCGGCCGGCGTGCTGCGCGTGGGCCCGCTGGGCCGTCTCGACCACGCGGGCGGGGAGCTGATGTGGCGCCTGCACGTCGATGCGGCCACACGGCTGGCCGATGCCCTCGTGCCCGCGATGGCCGCGCGCGGCACCGGTGGCCGCGTGGTGTTCGTCGGCAGCCGCGTCGCGCAAGGCATGCCCGGACGCGGACAGTACGCCGCGACCAAGGCCGCGCTGATCGCGCTCGCGCGAAGCTGGGCGGCGGAAGTCGCCGACCGGGGCGTGACGATCAACGTGGTGTCGCCCGGCGCCACACAAACATCGATGCTGCAGGACCCCGCGCGCGCGGACAGCGCGCCGCGCCTGCCGCCCATCGGCCGGCTGATCCAGCCGGAAGAAATCGCCGCGCTCGCCGGCTTCTTGCTTTCTCCATCCGCCGCCGCCATCACCGGGCAGGACATCGCCATCTGCGGCGGTGCGTCGCTGCACCGCTGAGTTTTTTTCCTTTCTTTTTCATCACAGACAGACCATGAAAATCGTCGACATCCGCGAGTCCACGCGCCCCATCAAGTCGGACATCCGCAACGCCTACATCGACTTCTCGAAGATGACCCTGAGCCTGGTGGCAGTGGTCACCGACGTGATCCGCGATGGCAAGCCCGTCGTCGGCTACGGCTTCAACTCCAACGGCCGCTATGGCCAGGGCGGCCTGATCCGCGAGCGCTTTTTGCCGCGCCTGCTCGAAGCCGATCCCGCATCGCTCATCGACGAGACGGGCGACAACCTCGACGCGCACAAGATCTGGGCCCGCATGATGATCAACGAGAAGCCCGGCGGCCACGGCGAGCGCTCGGTGGCCGTCGGCACCATCGACATGGCCGTGTGGGACGCGGTCGCCAAGATCGCCGGCAAGCCGCTCTACCAGTTGCTGGCCGAACGCTACGGCAACGGCACGCCCAACCCGCGCGTGTTCGTCTATGCGGCCGGCGGCTACTACCACCCGGGCAAGGGGCTGGAAGGACTGCAGCGCGAGATGACCAGCTACCTGGAGCGCGGCTACTCGGTGGTGAAGATGAAGATCGGCGGCGCCTCGCTCGCGGAAGATTGCGAGCGCATCGAATCGGTGCTCAAGCTCCTCGGCCCCGGCCAGCAACTGGCGGTGGACGCCAACGGCCGCTTCGACCTGCCCACCGCCATCGACTACGGCCGCGCGCTGTCGCAGTACCCGCTGTTCTGGTACGAGGAAGCCGGCGATCCGCTCGACTACGAACTGCAGGCGAAGCTGGGCGAGGTGTATGCCGGCCCCATGGCCACGGGCGAGAACCTGTTCTCGATGCAGGACGCACGCAACCTGATTCGCCACGGCGGCATGCGGCCCGACCGCGACTGGCTGCAGTTCGACTGCGCGCTGAGCTATGGGCTGGTGGAGTACCTGCGCACGCTCGACATGCTGAAGGCGCACGGCTGGTCGCCCTCGCGCTGCATTCCGCACGGCGGCCACCAGATGTCGCTGGCGATTGCAGCGGGCCTCGGGCTCGGCGGCAACGAGAGCTACCCCGACCTGTTCCAGCCCTACGGCGGCTTCCCCGATGGCGTGAAGGTAGACAACGGCTACGTCACGCTGCCGCCGCTGCCGGGCATCGGCTTCGAGGGCAAGGCCGATCTCATTGCCGAGATGCGCGCCCTCGCGAGCTGAATGAACGATTGAACGCTCAGGGCTGGAAACCCGAGCGGCGCACCACCGGCTCCCACTGCTGGCGATAGGCCTTGAGCATCTGCGCGGTCTCCGCGGCGGTGCTCACCACGGGCGTGATGTAGAGCGCGTCGGCCGCCTTCTGCAGCCCCGGGTCTTTCATCACATCGTGGATCGCATTGGCCAGCAGCTGCACCTTCGCGGGTGCCATCGAGCTGGGCGCGAAGAAGGTGTTCCAGCCATCGGCATCGATCTTCATGCCGGCCTCGCGGAAGGTCGGAATGCCGGGCGCGAAGCTCGCGCGCTTCTTGCCCGACACGGCCAGGATGCGGATCTTGCCGGCCACATGCTGGGCATAGACCGAGTCGAGCGTGTCGATGGCAATCGGCAGGCTGCCGCCGATCAGGTCGGCCGACAGCGGCGCCGATCCGCCATAGCCCTTGATCTGCGGCTGCACGCTCAGCGCATCGCCCACCATCAGGCCGAAGAAGTGCGGCAGGCTGCCGGTGGCCGGCACGCCGAAGACCGCCTCTTCGGGATGCGCCCAGAGCCGCCCGACCAGGAACATCGCGCGGTCGAGCTGCAGCTTGTTGCCCACCGCGAGCGCGAAGTCGTAGCTGCTGACCTGCGAGACGGGCACGAAGTCCTTGTCGGGGTCGTAGCCCGCGTCCTTGAAGACGAGCGGCGCCACCACCATCACCGCGGGGTTGCCGAGCATCAGCACGTTCTGCCCCGCGGGTGCGCGCTTGACCTCCTTGGCCGCCAGCCGGCCGCCTTCGCCGGGGCGGTTCTCGACAGTCACCGCCACGCCGAGCTTGGGCGTCAGCCGCTCCGCGATCAGGCGCGCGATGCGGTCTGTGCTGCCGCCGGGGGCGTAGCCGACCACGAGGCTCAGCGGCGCGTCCAGCGCGGGTGCCTGGGCATGGGCCACGGGTGCGCAGGCGGCAAGGGCCATGCCCCATGCCATGAGCTTGCGCCGGGAAAGGAATGCAACCATCGGATCTCCTGGAGGCGGGGGTGATGAGCAGGCAGGCAGACAGTCAGGCAGGCGCGATTCCTGCACAGCGAAAATCGCCCGCCGAACCTGTTGCTGCTTGTGGAAACTTGTTACCGAGTTATACGTACGCCACAAACAGTTGATCTAATCCATCACCTGTGCGCTGAGGCGAGCGGACCACACTCCCGGCCCTTCTGAATCCATCCGTATGCAATCCTTTCCCGACGCGGCAGCGTTGCGCGCGCCGCAATCCCTGGACGACCTGTTGCTGTACCGGCTGTCGCGCGCCGCGCGCGCCGGCAGCGGCATGGCGACGCGCCTCGTCGAAGGCGGCTTCGGCATCACGCGCCGCGAGTGGGGAATGATCGGCACGCTCGCGCAAGAAGGCGAGCTGACGTCGTCGACGCTCGCCGCGCACCTGCAGCTGGACCGCGTGCGCACCTCGCGCGGGCTGCGCAGCCTCGTCGACAAGAAGCTGGTCGAGCGGCGCCAGGATGCGCAAGACGGGCGCGAGGTGCACGTGCGCCTGAGCCCTTCGGGCCAACAGCTCTTCGCCAGGCTGTTCCCGCGGATCGCAGCGCTCAACACCGACCTGCTGGCGGGCATCGATCCTTCGGAGCTCGACATCTTTTTGCGTTGCCTGCGGCACCTGGAGCAGCGCGGCGGCGAGTTGATCGCGCAAGGCGCCGTCGTGGAAAAAGCCGACCGGCGTTCCGGAGGCACGCGGCATCGGTGGCCGCAGCGCGAAGGCTGAACGACGGGGGCACGAGGCCTGATTCCGCAGGGCCCACGACGGTCGACCATCGTGGTTGCGGCGGCGTGCTGCGAGGGCACGCACCGCGACATCAGCCCGATGCCAATTGCGCGCGCGCCATTCGACCCAGCCGGCGCACGCCGGCTTCGATGCGATCGTTCCATGCATGTCCGGCACTCAGGCGCAGGCAGTTGCGATAGCGGCGGCTTGCCGAAAACACATCCCCCGGCGCGAAGCAGATGCCATGCTCGAGCGCTTCCTCGAACAACGCGCGCGAGTCGAAGTGCTTGGGAAGCTCCAGCCAGAGCATGAAGCCGCCGGTGGGGCGGCTCACTTTCGTTTCAGCGGGAAAGCTGGCCTCGATGGCCCGGACCATGCGCGCGAGGTTCTCTTCGAGGACGCGCCGGACCCGCCGCAGATGCACGTCGTAGGTGTTGCCTTCGAGAAACTCCGCGATCGCGAGCTGAGGCAGGACCGGGCTGCTCAGGCTGAAGGCCAGTTTGCGCTCCATCACGCGCTGCGTGTGGGCACCCGGTGCGATCCAGCCGATCCGGTAACCGGGCGCGAGGCTCTTCGAGAAAGAGCTGCAGTAGATGACCGTGTTCTTGCCATGGTCCAGCGCGATGAAGGGCTGGGGGCGCTCGCGGCCGAAGTGGATGTCGCCATACACATCGTCTTCGATCAGCGGCATGGCGTGCTGCGCAAGGAGCGCCAGGAGCGCGCGCTTGTCGCTCTCGGTCATCACGGACCCCAGGGGATTGCTGAAGCTGGACGAGAGCACGCAAGCCGCAACCGGCTCCTTGTCGAGCACGCGCGCCAGCGCGGCGACATCCACGCCGCGAACCGGATCGGTCGCCAGTTCGAGTGCCTTCAGCCCCAGGACTTCGAGCGTGTGCAAGAGACCGAAGTAGGTCGGGGACTCGACGGCGATCGTGTCGCCGGGCCTGGCCACCGCGCCCAGCGCAAGCGTCAGGGCTTCGGTGCAACCGCTGGTGATGAGGATGTCGTCGGGCGACAAGGCATGGCCCGTTCGCATCGACCGCCTGGCGATCTCGCGGCGCAAGGCCGCCTCGCCGCGTGGCGGGCTGTAGACGTTGTGACGGGCACCGTGCTGGCGCGCCAGGCGTGCCAGCATGAGGTCGAGCCGCTTCGACTGCAGCAAGCCCACGTCGGGCACCGCGCACCCCAGCGGAACCAGCGACGTGTTCGACGCATGCTCCAGCAACGCGGCAACGGCACCGCTGATCGACACGGTCGATGCACGCGTGCGAGGGCGCGAGGTGGAAGGCAGTGCCAGCGCCGCATGGCGGGCACCCGAGACGTAGAAGCCCGACTGCGGCCGGGCCACGAGAACACCGCGATCTTCCAGCAGCCGGTAGGCCTGCAGCGCCGTCGCGATGCTGATGCGATGTTGCTCGCTGACGGTGCGCACCGACGGAACACGCATGCCCGCGGACAGCGCCCCTTTGTCGATCATGCCGACGATGAGGTCGGCCAATTGCTCGTATCGATAGGGGGCATGCGCTTCCAACATGGCGCCCATTTTCAGCCCTGCGGATGCGGCGCGGCAAGCCAACTGTGCTGGTCGAAAAATCGAAAAACTGTGGCTGTTGCACTTCGACCTTGCTGGCTACGATGCCCCGGCTGAACTACCCACTGAAGGTTCGAGGCGAAATGATGAAAGCTGCACCAGAGAGTCTTGCCGAGAGAGAAAAAAGCGACGCCGTTCGCGACGCGGCGTCCCCGCCATGGCGCGGACGGTTTCCCTACAACGAGATCATTTCGCTGCTCGATGTGAACCGCCCGTTCAATCTGGCGGAAAGCACTTCGCAAGACCTGACCCTCGGCGAGTTGCTGGACTTTCCGGGCCTGGAGAACATCCGCGACCTGAAGCTGGGCTACGGCACGTCCGCCGGTTCGCTGGCCCTGCGGCGCGAGATTGCGCAGGCGTGTAAGGTTCCGGCGGAACACGTCCTCACGACCCAAGGCACGGCGCTCGGCCTCTTCCTTCTGGCCTTCGAGGTCTGCCGCGCGGGCGACGAAGCCGTGCTGGCGACGCCCTGCTTTCCGCCGAGCCGCGACAGCCTGCTGGGCGCCGGCGTGACGGTGCGCGAGGTCAGGCTCTCGTTCGAGAGCGGCTACCGGCTCGATCTCGCGCAGATCGAAGCGTGCCTGGCCTCGAAGACCAAGCTCGTGAGCGTCGCCTCGCCGCAGAACCCCAGCGGTGTGCGGACATCGCGCGCCGATGTCGAGAAGCTCCTTGAACTGATGAAGAGGCTCTCGCCCGGCGCGCTGCTCTTCATCGACGAGACCTATCGCGAGGCCTGCTACGGCGACGACAAGATGGCCGAGAGCTTTGCGAGCCTTGATCCGCGCATCGTCACGGGTGCCTCTGTCTCGAAGGCACTGGGCGCACCGGGGCTTCGAACCGGCTGGCTCACGGTGGCCGACGCAGGCCTTCGGGCGAGGCTCACGGTGGCGAAGATGAATACCGTGATCTCCGGCTCGGTGCTCGACGAAACGCTGGCCGCGGCCCTGTTGCGCAACAGGGAGCGGGTGCTCGAACCCCGGCGACGCCTGCTCGCGAGTGCCCTGCGCACGCTGTCGGATTGGTGCGAGGCCGAACGCGGCCGCATCGAATGGATCAGGCCCGATGGCGGCGCATTGAGCTGCCTGCGGCTGCGCGCCGATGTGTTCGACGAAGCGGCCGTCTCGCGTTTCTGGGCACTGCTGCCGGACCACAACCTGCAGCTCGCGTCAGGGCGGTGGTTCGGCGAGGCCGATCGGGTGTTCCGCCTCGGCTTCGGGTACCTGCCCCCTGCAAGGCTGGCACCCGCACTGGCCGCGCTGTCGGCCAGCCTGGACTCTGCGTTGAACGTGAAATTCGAAAGGAAAAAATGAAACGCTCCTACAAAGTAGTCGATGTCTTCACCTCCCGTCCTTTCATGGGCAACCCCGTCGCGGTGATCCTCGACGCCGAAGGCCTCGACACCCATCAGATGCAAGTCATCGCCGGATGGACCAACCTCTCCGAAACGACCTTCGTGCTGCCCCCGACGTCGCGGGATGCGGACTACCGGTTGCGGATATTCACGCCCCGCAACGAGCTGCCGTTCGCGGGCCACCCCACGCTGGGCAGCGCCCACGCCATCCTCGAAGCCGGACGCGCGACACCCCGCGACGACGGCCGGCTGGTGCAGGAATGCGGCATGGGCCTGGTCGCGTTGACCGTCTCCGGCATGGGCGCGGAGCGTCGCCTGAGCTTCGAGCTGCCACCGGCGCGAATCGGCACCTTGCAGGACGCGGACCTGAACGATCTCGAGGCCATCGTCGGATGCAAGCTGAAGGCGAAGGTCGCGCCCGCCACCGTGAACGTCGGCCCTGTCTGGGTCATTGCGCAGCTCGAAGATGCCGACACGGTGATCGGCCTGCGTCCGGATCTCGCGAAACTGGCGGAACTGGAGCGTCGGCTGCGCGTGACCGGGCTCACGGTGTTCGGCGCGCACCCGTCCGGAGATGCGGCGATCGAAGTGCGCACCTTCGCGCCCTCTTCCGGCGTGAATGAAGACCCCGTCTGCGGAAGCGGCAATGGCAGCGTGGCTGCGTTCCTGTGGGCGCGCGGCCTGTTGCCTTCCGGCGGCAAGGATTACGTCGCCACGCAGGGGCGCTGCGTGGGCCGCGATGGCCGCATTGCAGTGAATGTCGATTCAACGGGCCGCGTTCTCATCGGTGGCGCCTGCGTCACCTGCATCGACGGCGCCATGCGAGGTTAGGTCCGGAGATACAGGCTTTCGCCAGGCGGCCGGCAATCCCGGCCCGTCAGCGCACCTCGATGCCACGTTCGAGGTGCGCAGCGCATCTCCGAAATCAGGTATTTCGGCTTGCGCGCGACACAGATTTTTCTATCGGCGCGGCTTTGCCGTTCGGCATCGGCACGAAATTCGCCCATTCGACGAGATGCCACTTGTGTATTTTTGATTAATAAAATTACACTTGGAAACAAAGACTTGCTTGATCGCGTTTTGCACCGAGCAGCGCGTCTTTCACTGTCTCGAATCGCCTCCTCCAAACGGTTTTGCCGGCCCTGTCGAGTCCATCGGCACGGGCCACCGCCGATGCTCTCGTCGGCCACGGCGATCTCCGTGGGCGGCTGCGTGTCGAGGCGCGATCAGAGAGAACACAAAGCCCCGTCCATGCACAACAACCCACAACATCCACCTTTTCACTTTCGTTCCGCTGCGGCAAAGGCCGCGGCGATCGGCGTCACCGCGATGCTGGGGCTCACCGGCTGCGCCTCGTTCAACGTGGAAACCTCCCAGCTTTCGGCGCCGGAAATCCGCGCGACGCTGGAGCAGGACAAAGCCACGCTGCAGCGCGACGTCGAGCCGTTGGCCGGCCCGCTGACGCTGGACGGTGCCATCGCCCGTGCCATCAAGTACAACGCCGACCGCCGCTACCGCGCCATGGAAGAAGCCGTTGCCGTGGGCACCTTCGAGGTCGGCAAGTTCGACATGCTGCCCAAGCTGATCGCCTCGGCCGGCTACCGCGAGCGAAACAACGACCTGATCACCAACAGCGTCGATTCGGTCACCGGCCTGCCGTCGCTGGCCCATCCGTACATTTCCTCGAGCCGCCAGGCCGCCACGGGCGAAATCGGCCTTTCGTGGAGCCTGCTCGACTTCGGCCAGAGTTACTACGCCGCGCGCCAGAACGCCGACCGCGTGCTGATCGCCGGCGAGCGCCGCCGCAAGGCTCTGCACAACCTGATCCTGGACGTGCGCACCGCCTACTGGCGCGTGGCCGCCGCGCAGAAGCTGATGCCCCTGCTGCGCACGACCATCGCCGACTCGGAGCAGGCGCTCAAGGACGCACGCAAGGCCGAAGACGACCGCATCCGCTCGCCGCTGGAGCCGCTGCGCTACCAGCGCCAGCTGCTGGAGAACCTGCGCCTGCTGGAGACCATCGAGCAGGAGCTGTCGACCGCGCGCGTCGAACTGGCGACCCTGACCGCCCTGCCGCTGACCACGCCCTACACCGTGGTCGAGCCCTCCAGTGAAGTGAACACCGCCTGGCTGCAACAGCCCCTGGACAAGCTGGAAGAGGTAGCGCTGATGCGCAACCCCGACCTGCGCGAAGGCATGTACAACGCCCGCATCGCGCAACAGGAAACGCGGCGCGCGCTGCTCAAGCTGTTTCCGGGGCTGTCGTTCAACTACGGCTTCCGGCACAGCAACGACGACTTCCTGATCCACCAGAACTGGAACGAGGCGGGCGCGCAGATTTCGTTCAACCTGCTGGGCCTGCTGTCGGCGCCCGCGCAGATGCGCCTGGCCGACACCGGCGTCGCATTGGCAGACCAGCGCCGCATGGCCATGCAGATGGCCGTGCTCACGCAGTTGCACATTGCGCGCCTGCAATACGCCAACACGGCCCGCCAGTACGAGCGCTCCGACACGATTGCCCAGGTCGACAGCCGCATCGCCCAGCACGTCGCCAACCAGGCCGATGCACAGAAGCTGTCGGTGCTGGACCGGATCTCGCAGCAAAGCGCGTCGGTGCTGTCGCAGCTGCGTCGCTATCAGGCGCTGTCGAATGCGCAGGCGGCGGCATCGCGCCTGCAAGCCACGCTGGGCATGGAGCCGTCGATTGACGCCTCGTCCGGCATGCCGCTGGCGGCCCTGACCAGCGCGGTCGGTCAATCCCTGCAAGCCTGGAACAAGGGCGAGCTGCCCTCCGCCGAGGACGTCCGGTGAGGTTGCCCGTGCTCCGGGTGCGCCTGTACAGCGCGCTGGCGTGCGCATTGGCAATGCTGGCCTCGGGCGTGTGGGCTGCTGCACCGCAAGCGCAGCCGACGCCCGGCTCGGTGTTGGAAACACGCGAGGTGCGGGCCCAGTTGGCGCCGCGCCGCTACACGACGCTGGCCGCCGAGATCGGCGCCAAGATCAACCGGCTGCCGCTGTCGGAAGGCGCCGCCTTCAAGCAGGGGCAGATGCTGGTGCAGTTCGACTGCCTGCTGCAGCAGGCCCAGCTGGCCAAGGCCGAGGCCGCGCTGGCGGCGGCCAACACCGCCTGGCGCGGCAACCAGAAACTGTCCGACCTGAATTCGGTGGGCAAGGTCGAGCTCGACGTGTCGAAGGCTGAAACGCTGAAGGCGCAGGCCGAGGTCTCGGCCAATCGCGCACTGATCGGCAAATGCCAGATTGCCGCCCCGTTCTCCGGGCGCATCGCCGAGCAGAAGGCGCGCGAGCAGCAGTACGTGCAGCCGGGCCAGCCCTTGCTGGAAATCATCGACGACAGCCAGCTGGAGTTGGAGTTCATCGTTCCGTCGCGCTGGCTCGCTTGGGTGCGCGCTGGCACGGCGTTCGAAGTCAATATCGACGAAACCGGCAAGACCTACCCGGCCAAGGTGCAGCGCATCGCGGCCCGCGTCGATCCGGTGAGCCAGTCGGTCAAGTTGAGCGCCGTCATCGACGGCCGCTTCAGCGAACTGGCCGCCGGCATGAGCGGCAAGGTCCTGATGGCGCCGCCGCGCTGATCCTCTTTTCACCCGTCCAGCGCAACAGCCGCGCCTCTTCAGGGAAGCCCGCCATGAACCCCACGATTTTTCCCCTGCGCCTGTCCGCCAGCACCCTCGGCGGCCGCCGTGCGTTGCGCGCGACATCGCAACTGCTCGCACTGGAACAGCGCTTCATGTTCGACGGCGCCGTGGCCGACGCGGCCCATGCCGCGCAAGCCGCCCACGACAGCGCGCCGCCACCCGTACCGCCGGCGGTGGAAGTGCGCACCGCCGAACCGGCGAAGGACCAGGGCAAGAAAGAGGTAGTGCTGGTCGACACCTCGCTGGCCAACTACAAGAGCCTGGAAGCGGGCGTGCGCGACGGCGTCGGTATCGTCGAGTTCGACGGCAGCCGCGACGGGCTGGCGCAGATCGCGCAATGGGCCGCCAACCAGCGTGGGCTGGATGCCATCCACATCCTGTCGCACGGCTCGCAGGGCGTGGTCAACCTGGGCACCACGCAGTTGACCGAGTCCTCGCTGTCGTCGGCCGCCACGCAGGCCGAGCTGGCCGAACTCGGGCGCGCGCTGACAACCGACGGCGACCTGCTGCTCTACGGCTGCGACGTGGCGGCGGGCAGCAATGGCGCGAAGCTGCTGGATGGCATCGCCAAGGCCACCGGCGCCGATGTGGCCGCTTCGACCGACCTGACGGGAGCCGCGCGGCTGGGCGGCAACTGGACGCTGGAAGCGCACGACGGCACCATCGATGTGCGCGAACTGGCGCTGACACAGTACGACGGCGTGTTGACGGTGGTGCCCTTCGTCTACGGCAGCGACGGTAACGATGTCACGCCAGTGACCGTCATCAACAAAAACGTGTCGGGCCAGACCATCCGGTTCACCGGTCCGGAGATGTACATCTACAACTACGGCATGCCGGACGATGGCCTCTACCCGTATGCGTCCGCCGGTAGCAATGGCATCAGCCTTACCGTCTCGGTCGCGGCGGGCTACAGCTTCGACATCAGCTCCTTTGGCGCCCAGGCCAATACCGGCACGCTCACCTTCAACATCACTTGGGCTGATGGCACCATGAGCAGCTTCACCCAAGCCGGCATCAACAGCAACAACACCATATCCACGGTGTCCGGGTTCAACACCGCGCTCAATGACATGCGCAGCGTCACCATCACCTCGGCCGACTACGCGACATTCCAGAACTTCAACATCACCGACGTCAAACTGCTTCCGCCTGCGGCCAAGGTGATCGGTGCCAGCCTGTCGAGCGACACCGGCACCAGCAACACCGACTTCATCACCAACACCGCGACGCAGACCATCACCGGCACGCTGTCGACCAACCTCGGCATCGGCGAAAAGGTGCAGGTGTCCTATGACAACGGCGGCACCTGGAGCGATGCCACCAACTACCTGGCCGGCACCAGCACGTGGAGCACGGCCACCACGCTGGTCGGCAGCAACACCTTCCTTGCGCGCGTCACCAACGCCGACGCCTTCAGCACCGCCTACTCGCACACCTATGCGTTGGACACGACGGCGCCCACCACCAGCTTCGGCGGCATCGCACTGTCGGCCGACACCGGCATCAGCAGCTCCGACTTCATCACCAAGAGCGCGTCGCAGACCATCACCGCCACGCTCAGCAGCGCACTGGCCGCTGGCGACACCGTCCAGGGCTCGACCGATGGTGGCAACACCTGGATCGACATCACCAACAAGGTGAGCGGCACCACGCTGAGCTGGAGCGGCGCCACGCTCGTTGCAGGCAGCAACGCCATCATGTTCAAGGTCACCGATGCCGCCGGCAACGACAGCGCGCTGAGCTTCCAGATCTACACGCTCGACACCACCGCGCCGACCACGGCCGTGGCCACGGTTGCGTTCTCCAACGACAGCGGCAGCTCGTCCACCGACTTCATCACCAACACGGCGGCGCAAACCATCAGCGGCACCTTGTCAGCCAACCTGGCCAACGGCGAGAGGGTCTATGTGTCGCTCAACAACGGCACCACCTGGACCGCCGCCACGGCCACCGTCGGCCAGAACACCTGGTCCCTTGCCGGCGCCACGCTCACCGCCAGCAGCACGCTCCAGGTCAAGGTCAGCGACAAGGCGGGCAATGACGGCACCGTGCGGTCGCAGGCCTATGTCTACGACACCACGGCGCCGACCATCGGCTTCAGCAACCTGGCGTTGTCGGCCGACACGGGCGCCAGCAACAGCGACTTCATTACCAAGACCGCGGCGCAGACCATCACCGCCACGCTCAGCAGCGCACCGGCCGCCGGCGACATCGTCTACGGATCGCTGGACAACGGCGCCACCTGGACCGACATCACCAGCAAGGTGAGCGGCACCACGCTGACCTGGAACGGCGTCACGCTGGCAGGCAGCGACACGCTGAAACTGCGCGTGACCGATGCCGCCGGCAACGACGGCACGATCGCGTCCCAGGCCTATGTGCTCGACACCAGTGCCCCAGCCACGCCCGGCATGCCTGATCTGGTCACGTCCAGCGACACCGGCGCGCTCAACAACGACAACGTCACCCGCGACACCACGCCGACGCTGAGCGGCACGGCCGAGAACGGCAGCACGGTCACGCTGTACGACGGCGCCACGCTGCTCGGCACGGTCGTCGCCGGCGCCGGCGGCTGGACCTACACCACAGGCGTCCTGACCCAGGGCGACCACACCATCACCGCCGTGTCCACAGACACCGCCGGCAATGTCTCTGCCGCCTCCGCCGGGCTGACGATCACCATCGACACCGCCGCTCCCACCGTGGCCTCGGTCACGGTGCCGGCCAACGGCACCTACTACAGCGGCGGCGCGCTGGACTTCACGGTCAACTTCAGCGAGGCCGTCATCGTCGACACCTTTGGCGGCACGCCGCGCATTGCCCTCGTGGTCGGTGCCACCACCCGCTACGCCGACTATGTGTCCGGCTCGGGCACCAACACGCTGCTGTTCCGCTACACCGTGCCGCACGGTGACGTGGACGCCAACGGCATCACCGTCGGCGCGCTGTCGCTCAATGGCGCCCTGGTGCAGGACCCCGCCGGCAACGACATCGTGACCACCCTCAACGGCGTCGGCAGCACGGCCGCCATCAACGTCGACGGCACGAGCCCCACCGTCACCAGCGTCAGCGCCTCCACCGCCAACGGCGCCTACGGCAGCGGCGCGACCATCACCATCACGGTCGACTTCTCCGGTGCGGTCAACGTGGACACCACCGGCGGCACGCCGACGCTGGCGCTCGACGGCGGCGGCAGCGCCACCTACACCGGCGGCTCGGGCACCCACACGCTGACCTTCAGCTACACCGTCGGTGCCGGCCAGAACAGCGCGGACCTCGACTACAGCTCGTCCGGCGCGCTGTCGCTCAACGGGGCCACCATCATCGACGCCGGCGGCGCCCACCAGGCCGCCATGGTCACGCTGGCCGCGCCGGGCACGGCCGGCTCGCTGGGTGCCAACAAGGACATCGTGATCGACACCGCCGCGCCGACCAACACCGTGGCCACCGCCGCCTTCTCGGCGGACACCGGCACGTCGGCCAGCGACTTCATCACCAGGACGGCGGCACAGACCATCAGCGGCACGCTGGTGTCCAACCTGGCGGCTGGCGAGCACGTCTATGTCTCGCTCGACAACGGTGCCACCTGGACGCTGGCCACCGCCTCGACCGGCTCCAATGCCTGGTCGCTGGCGGGCCAGACGCTGGCCGGCAGCGGCACGCTCAAGGTGCGCGTCAGCGACGACGCCGGCAACAACGGTTCCGCCTATTCGCAAGCCTATGTGCTCGACACCACGGCGCCGACCATCAGCTTCGGCAACCTGGCGTTGTCGGCCGATACGGGCGCCAGCAACAGCGACTTCATCACCAACACCGCGGCGCAGACCATCACCGCCACGCTCAGCAGCGCACCGGCCGCCGGCGACATCGTCTACGGATCGCTGGACAACGGCGCCACCTGGACCGACATCACCAGCAAAGTGAGCGGCACCACGCTGACCTGGAACGGCGTCACGCTGGCAGGCAGCGACACGCTGAAACTGCGCGTGACCGATGCCGCCGGCAACGACGGCGCCAGCACGTCCCAGGCCTATGTGCTCGACACCACGGCGCCGGCCACCAACGTGGCCAGCGTCGCCTTCTCGAACGACACCGGCGCCTCCAGCACCGACTTCATTACCAGGACCGCGTCGCAGACCGTCAGCGGCACCTTGTCGGCCAACCTGGCGGCCGGCGAGAGCGTGCTGGTCTCGCTCGACAACGGCGCCACCTGGACCGCTGCCAGCATCCCCGTCGGCAGCAACGGGTGGTCGCTGGCCGGCCAGACGCTGACCGGCAGCAACACCCTGCTGGTCAAGGTCGTCGACAACGCCGGCAATGACGGCACCGTGCTGTCGCAAGCCTATGTGTACGACACGGCCGCCTCGGTGCCGGGCGTCGACCCGCTGTCGTCCATGAGCACCACGCCCGTGCTCACCGGCAGCGCCACCCTGGCGGCCGGCGAGACCCTGACGGTGACCGTGGGTGGTGCCACCTACGACGTTGTCCCCGTGGCTGGTGCCTGGCACCTGGACCTGGCCAGCGCCGTGCCGGTCAGCGGCACGCTGACCCTGGCGTTGAACCAGCGCTACGAGGTGGTGGCGACCGTGACCGACCTTGCAGGCAACGTCGCGACCGACACGACGGCCGGCGAGCTGGTGCTGGGTACCGTGCCCACCACCACGGTCACCGGCGCGGTGTTCTCCGCCGACCACGGCGCGAGCAACGCCGACTTCGTGACCAACGCCGCGGGCCAGACCATCAGCGGCAGCCTCTCCGGCGCGCTCGCGGCTGGCGAGTCGGTCGAGGTGTCTCTCGATGGCGGCAGCACCTGGCGCACCGCCGTGGCCAGCATCGGCGCCAGACAATGGTCGATCGATGCCACACTGGCCGGCAGCGGCACCCTGGCGGTGCGCGTCTCCAATGCGCTCGGCGGCGGCACGCCGTACCAGCATGCCTACGTACTCGACACGACGGCACCTGCCAGCGCGGCCGAGCGCATCGTGCGAACTGCCGACGGCGCCGTGCAGGGCAGCTTGTCGGCACCGCTCGGCGCGGACGAAACGCTGTTCGCCTCCCGCGATGGCGGGCAGAGCTGGTTCGCCGTCGCGGTAGCGGCCGACCGCACGTCATGGTCGCTCGCGGGGGCCGGCGACGGCGCCTTGCAATTGAGGGTTTCCGATCTGGCGGGCAACACCGGGCCGCTGCGCGAAGTGGCGGCCACGCCGCCGACTCCGACGCTCCCACAGCCCCCGGTGGTGACGCCCACTTTCCAGACGCCTCCGCCGCCTATGCTGCAACCGTGGCTGCCGGCGCCCGCCACGGAGATCGCACCGATCGTCGTGCCCACGTTTGCAGGAGAGGCAAGCAGCGTCGGTGGATGGCAATTGGCCGAACTGCGGCCCGATGTCGTTTTGCGCGGTGGACTCGCCGAATTGCTGGCCGTCACGCCGGGACCCGATGGAACCTTCGCGAGCCCGGGCAGCACACTGCTCGGCGCAGGTCGCGACGGCGCGTTGTTCGTCAACGCGCAGATCCGCGACTTCGCGGTGCATGCCGGCGAGCCCCTCTCGCTCCAGCTGCCCAGCGACGCCTTCACCCAGGACAACGAAAAAACGAAGCTCGAGTTGCGAGTGTCGATAGTGGATGGAAAGCCCCTGCCGGGCTGGCTCAGGTTCGATGCCCGCACCGCGCGTTTCGAGGGAACGCCGCCGATCGCCTTCGAAGGCACGCTGACCTTCAAGGTGGTGGCGCGCGATGCGCACGGCCGCGAGACGGCGCAGGTCTTCAAGATCACCGTGACCAAGGACGTGGGCGTCAAGGGTGCAAGCGCTGGATGGCAGCGCGACCTTGCAGAGCCGGCTGGCCGCGCCAGCCTGAGCGACCAGTTGCGCGCAGCACGCGGCAGCACCGCTGATCGCCTCGCGTCGCTGTCGCAGGGCGCGGCGGTGGCGAGACTGCGGACATGAACCCTGGCGCCCCCGCCAACCCCCTGCTCACGCTGATCGAACTGGCCCGGCGCGCACGCGCCGCGGCCAGCGGCAACGAACTGGCCTTCCTGGCGGTCAACGACACCCGCTTGCTGGCACCGTACCGCCAGGCCGCGCTGTGGTTCGGCGCCGGCGGCGTCCACACGCTGTCCGGCGTGGTCGCGGTGGAAGCCAATGCGCCCTATGCGCAGTGGGTCGGCACGTTGTGCCGCACGCTGGCCACGCAACACACCGCCGGCGGCGCACTGGCGGTCGATCCTGCGCAGCTGCCCCGCGACGTCGGCGTCGCGTGGAGCGAATGGCTGCCCGCCTTCGCGACCTGGGTGCCGCTGCGCGGCCTGCGCCGGCGCGATGACGCGCAGGCCAACGCAACCGCAAACACCGCAGACGCGGCAGGGCTGCTGCTGGCGGGCGACGCCCCGTTGTCGCCCGAGCAACTGGCCGTGCTCGATGAATGGATGGACACCTGGCAGCACGCCTGGCGTGCCACGCACCGGCGTTCCGCATGGTCCGTGGCCGCGCTGCCCGCACGGCTGCGCGGCTGGTGGAACGGTGGACCGCAAGGCAAGCGATGGCGCCGCCGGCTCGGCGTGGGGCTGGTGCTGCTGGCCGTGCTGTGCCTGCCGGTTCGCCTCACGGTGCTGGCACCCGGCGAGCTGGTGCCGGCCAACCCGGCCACCATCCGCGCACCGCTCGACGGCGTGATCGCGGATTTCGCGGTTCGCCCGAACCAGATGGTGGCCGCGGGTGCGCCGCTGTTCTCTTTCGACCAGGCGCCGATCGACAGCCGCCTGAGCGTGGCGCGCGAAGCGCTGGGCACCGCCGAGGCCGAATACCGGCAGGCGGCGCAGATGGTGCTCAACGACCCGCGCGCCAAGCCGCAACTGGCCACGCTGCTCGGCAAGATCGCGGAGAAGAAGGCCCAGTCGGGCTTTCTTGAAGGCCAGGCCCAACGCTCCCGCGTGCTGGCGCCGCAGGCGGGCATCGTGCTGTTCGACGATCCTTCGGAGTGGATCGGTCGCCCGGTACAGACAGGCGAACGCATCATGCAGGTGGCCTCGGCCACCGATGTCGAGATCGAAGCCTGGGTTCCCATCGGCGACGCCATTCCGCTGGCCGACAACGCACCACTGCACCTGTACCTGGCGGCATCGCCGATGTCGCCGGTGTCGGGCACGCTGCGCTACATGAGCCACCGCGCCACCGCCCGCCCCGACGGCAGCTACGCCTACCGCGTGCGCGCCAGGCTCGACGCGCCCATCGACCAGCGCATCGGCCTCAAGGGCACGGCAAAGCTGGCGGGCGAGCGGGTCCCGCTGGTCTACTGGATGCTGCGGCGCCCGCTCGCGAGCATCCGCCAGTTTCTTGCCGTGTAGAACCGCATGTCGCCGAGCCTCCCCAGCCTGCGCCAGGAGCTGGCCATCGGTGCCGGTCCGCGGCTGGCCGACGGCCAGCCCAGCTGGACGCTGCACGACCCCGTGCGCAACCTGTTCTTCCAGCTCGACTGGCCCAGCTTCGAAATGCTCAGCCGCTGGGACCTGCGCGATCCGCAGGCGGTGCTCGGCGAGATCAACCGCGACACCGCCTTGCAGCTCGACAGCGACGCACTCGAGCGCCTGGTGGCCTTCCTGCGCGAGCAGCAGTTGCTGCAGCCCGGCCAGGGGGCCGCCCCCGCCATGGCCGCGATGCGCGACAGGCAGCGCGGCAACTGGCACCAGTGGCTGCTGCACAACTACCTGTTCTTTCGCATTCCGCTGCTGCGGCCGGACCGCTGGCTGAGCTGGCTGCAACCGCGGCTGGCGTTCCTGTTCGGGCCCACGTTCCGCCGCCTGACCATCGCCGCCGGCGTGCTCGGGCTGGCCGGCGTGTACCGCGAGTGGGACCGCTTCTCCGCCACGCTGATGGACACGCTGAGCTGGAACGGCGCGGTGCTGTACGGCTGCGCCATCGTGTTCGCCAAGACCTGCCACGAGATGGGGCACGCGCTCACCGCCAAGCGCTACGGCTGCCGGGTGCCGACCATGGGCCTGGCGTTCCTGGTGATGTGGCCGGTGGCCTACACCGACACCAACGAGGTGTGGAAGCTGGCGCGCCGCGGGCAGCGGCTGGCGGTGGCCAGTGCCGGCATCGTCACCGAGCTGTGCATCGCCGTGTGGGCGACGCTGGCCTGGACCTGGCTGCCTGAGGGCGGCCCCAAGCAGGTCGCATTCCTGCTCTCGACCACCACGTGGATCACCACGCTGCTCATCAACGCCAGCCCCTTCATGCGCTTCGACGGCTACTACATGCTGTCGGACTTCCTCGGCCTGCCCAACCTGCATGGCCGTGCCTTCGCATTGGCGCGCTGGGACCTGCGCGAACGCCTGTTCGCACTGGGCGAGCCGGTGCCGGAAGCATTTCCGCGCGGCCGGCACACCGGCCTGATCCTGTTTGCCTGGGCGGTCTGGATCTACCGGCTCGTGCTGTTCCTCGGCATCGCGGCGCTGGTCTATCACTTCTTCATCAAGGCAGTCGGAATCATCCTGTTCACCGTGGAGATGGTCTGGTTCGTTGCGTTGCCCGTGTGGCGCGAGTTGCAGGCCTGGCGCGCGCGCCGCACCGCCTTGCGCCACAGCCGCCGCGCCCGCCGCAGCGCCTTGCTTGCGGCCCTGCTGGTGCTTGCCGTCTTTCTGCCCTGGCCGGACCGCGTGCATACCTCGGGCTTGCTGCAGCCGCAGACCCGGCTGGCTCTGTATGCCCCGGTCTACGCCATGGTGGAATCGCTGCCGGTCGGCAACGGACAGGTGGTGCAGCCTGGCCAACCGCTGCTGCATCTGTCCTCCGCGGAACTGGACCTGCGCGCCAGCGAGGCCGATGCGCGCCACAACCTTCTGGCCTGGCAATCGGCGGCCTCCGGCCTCGATGCGACCAGCCGCAAGGACTGGCAGGTGCTCAACGACCAACTGGCTTTTGCCAGCGCCGAGCAGGCAGCCGTGGAGACCGACCTGCAACGCTACCGACCGGTCGCGCCCAACGCCGGGGTGATGGTCGACATCGACCCCGACCTGCGTCCCGGCGAATGGCTCAAGGGCCAGGAATACCTCGGCTCGCTGGTCGCGTCCGGCAAATGGCAGGTCGTGACCTACGTGGACGAAGAAGCCGTGCGCCGCATCGCCCGTGGCGACCGGGCGCTGTTCATCGCCGGCGGCCTGGGCGGCCCCGCGCTGCAACTGACCGTGGCCAGCATCGATCGCGACGCCAGCCGCACGCTGGGCGAGCCGGAGCTGGCATCGTTGTTCGGCGGTGACGTGCTGGTGCGCGAGAAAGGCGGCACGCTGTATCCGGAACACGCCGTCTATCGCGTGGTGCTCGACGCCGATGACGCACTCGCTGCCACCAGCCCGTCGTGGCGCGGCCGCGTGGCCATCGCCGGGCAATGGGAAGTGCCGGCGATGCGCTTCCTGCGCTATGCCGCGTCGGTGGCCTGGCGCGAGGCTGGCTTCTAGAGGCGAGGTGCCAAGAGGTTGTTTCCTGACGCGTCGAGACGTGCTCCATCCGGGCGAACACCAGATGCAGGCTGTCGAGGCTTCACGCCCGGACCGGGTTGCAACTGGCTATCGGCGACGCCACGCCAGCCCTGCAAGCGCCACCACGCAAAAGGCCGCCCCTGCATAAAACGTGACGGATGCGCCGAACCGATCCCACACCAGGCCGGCCACCACGCTGGCAACCAGCATCGCAAGGCCGCTGACCAGGTTGAAGAACCCGAAGGCCGTGCCGCGCAGGTCGGCCGGTGCGGCATCGGCCACCATGGCGGCCAGCAGGCCCTGCGTCATGCCCATGTGCACGCCCCAAAGCGCGACGCCGGCCAGCACCATGCGCCAGTGACTGCTGGCAGCCAGGACCAGGTCGGCCGCGATCAGCACTGCCAGGCCGAGGGCCAGCAACCGGGTGTGGCTCATGCGGTCGGAGAGCTTGCCGAACGGGTAGGCCGACAGCGCATAGACGAGGTTCATCGCCACCATCACGAGCGGCACCAGCGCCACCGGAATGCCGACCTGCTGGGCCCGCAGCACCAGGAAGGCCTCGCTGAACCGGGCCAGCGTGAACACCGCGCCGATGAGCACCACCCACCAGTACCCGGCGCCGAGGCGCTTCAGGTTTTCGCGACGGATCGGGTTGATGCGCTTGGCGCCTTGCCGATGCGCCGGCTCGCGCAGGCCGAATGCGAGCAGCGCGACGGCCATCGCTCCGGGGACCACCGCAACCCAGAACACGGCCCTGAAATCGTTGGCCCACAGCAGCATCAAGCCGACCGCCAGCAGGGGCCCGAGAAAGGCCCCGAGGGTGTCGATCGACTGGCGCAGGCCAAAGGCCGCGCCGCGCAGATGTGCCGGTGCGATGTCGGCGACCATCGCGTCGCGCGGCGCCCCGCGGATTCCCTTGCCGACCCGGTCGAGCAGCCGCGCCGTCAGCACGATGCCCAGGCTGGGGGCGAGCGCGAACAGCGGCTTGGTCAACGCGCCCAATGCGTAGCCGAGCACGGCCAGCCCCTTGCGCCTGCCGAGATAGTCGCTGAGCGTTCCCGAGAAGACCTTGACGATCAGCGCGGTGGCCTCGGCGAGCCCTTCGATCAATCCGACCGTGAACGCGCTGGCGCTCAGCACGGAGACCATGAACAGCGGCAGCAGGCTGTGGATCATTTCCGAAGAGATGTCCATCAGCATGCTGACGAAGCCGAGCACCCAGACACCCTTGGGGATCTGTCGCAGGATCGCGCGGTCGGGTCGATTGGCCATGGGCGCCCTTTCTTGCACACGCAGAAGGTAGCGCGAAATTAGAGTTTGCAGCCGACCCTCGTTCCTTGTTCATCAGGAACCTGCGCACTAGACTGATTGGGTGGCACCCGCGGTGCCGGGGGCCAAGGAGCCTGCCATGTACAAGCGCATACTTGTTGCGACCGATGGCTCCGCGCTGTCGGAACAGGCGGTCGTTGCAGCCATCGACCTTGCCGTGCTGACCGGCGCAGAGCTGGTCAGCGTCACCGTGGCGCATCTGCAGCCTTATGGCTACTTCGAGGGCTCGATGGTGCTGGGCCAGCGGGAGATCGAAGCCAACCAGCGACAGGTGGAAATGAACGCCCAGCATCTGGTCGATGCAGTCAAGGCGAAGGCGCTTGGCAGGGGCGTGAAGAGCGCCCAGGCCATCGTCATGACATCGAACCAGGTGGCCGAGGCCCTCATCACCACTGCCAAGAACCAGCAGTGCGATCTGATCGTGATGGCGTCCCACGGGCGGCGCAGCCTCGCGCGCTTGCTGATGGGCAGCGAGACGCTGCATGTGCTGACGCACTCGCACATTCCCGTGCTGGTGCTGCGCTAGGAATGTGCTGACGTCCCGGCCCGTTCCAGCGCGGCCGTCCGCAGCGGCGGCCTGGGCTCAGGAATAAAAAAAGCCCGCTCTCGGAAGAGCGGGCCTTGATCGACAAAACCGAAAGATCGGTTTCGGCTTCAGAACGGAATGTCGTCGTCCATGTCGTCGAAGCCCGACGACGATTTGGCCGGTGCCTGGCGCGGAGCCGGTGCCGGAGCACGCGGTGCCGCTGCGGGTGCACGGGGGGCGTAGCCGCCACCACCGCCGCCGCCATTGCCGCCCTGCGAGTAGCCGCCACCGCCGCCACCTTGCGAATAACCGCCGTCGTCCTCGGGACCGCCCGATGGGCCGCCCTGGCCTTGACGGCTGCCGAGCATCTGCATCTGGTCGGCGCGGATCTCGGTGGTGTACTTTTCGATGCCGTCCTTGTCGGTCCACTTGCGCGTGCGCAGGCTTCCTTCGACATAGACCTGCGAGCCCTTGCGCAGGTACTGGCCGGCAATTTCGGCCAGGCGGCCGTTGAAGACGATGCGGTGCCATTCGGTGGCTTCGCGCATTTCGCCGCTTTGCTTGTCTTTCCAGCGATCGGTGGTGGCCACTGTGACGTTCGCGACCTGGTCGCCGCTCGGGAAGGTTCGCATTTCAGGATCGCGACCCAGATTGCCGACGACGATGACTTTGTTGACCGATGCCATATGCACTGCCCCTGATAAGTAGATGAAGGAGGAGGAAGAGAACCCTCGATTGTGCCCGATGCCGGATGGCCGCACCCCCGTCAGGTGCCAGAATGGGCCTTGCCGATGAACCGTGAACCTGACTTTTTCGAGCACCTGCGCGCCGAGCTGTCGGGCGGCCGCGTCTGGCTCGACCGCGCCATCGTGCTGGGCTACGCCATCGCGGCCGGGCTGTTCGTGGTGGGGTTCACGCTGGCCAGCGACTGGATCTTTGCGGGCTTTCACCGTTTCTACAGCGCCTGGCCCTGGGCCGTGCTGCTGACCACGCCGCTCATCACCGCCGGCATCGTCTGGTTCACGCTGCGCTTTTTCCCCGGCGCGGGCGGCTCGGGCATTCCGCAGATCAAGGCGGCGCTGCACCCGGCGCTGCCCGAGGAACGGCGTTTCATGTTCGCCTCGCTGCGGCTCACGGTCGCCAAGATCGGGCTCGGCGCGGCGGGGTTCGCGGCCGGGCTGTCGATCGGCCGCGAGGGCCCTTCGGTGCAGGTGGCGGCCGGCGTGATGCAGCACGCGCGGCGTTGGCTGTCGCCCAACACCACCATCGACGGGCGCGCACTGCTGGTGGCGGGCGGCGCGGCCGGCATCGCGGCGGCCTTCAATGCGCCGCTGGCGGGCGTGGTGTTTGCCATCGAGGAACTGTCGGGCCGGCTCGAGGCGCGCTCCAGCGGGCTGATCATCACGGCCATCGTGCTGGCGGGCCTGGTGGCGGTTTCGGCTTTTGGCAACACCAGCTACTTCGGCGTGATCCGCGTGCCCCGGCTGGGCTGGGACGCGCTCGGGCCCGGCCTGCTGGTCACGCTGCTCAGCGGCGCGGCCGGCGGGCTGTTCGCACGGCTGCTGATCGCCTCGCTGACGGGCGCGCCCGGGCGCCTGAACCGCTGGCGGGCGCGCTTTCCGGTGCGCTTCGCGGCCGCCGGCGGGCTGGCGGTGGCGGTGATCGGGCTGGTCACGGGCGGCGTCACCTTCGGCGCCGGCTCGGAGGCGGTCAAGCAGATGCTGCAGGGCCATGACCAGCTGACGCCGCTTTACACGGTGCTCAAGTTCGTCGCCACCTGGCTCACGGCGTGGTGCGGCGTGCCGGGCGGCATCTTTGCGCCCTCGCTGTCCATCGGTGCGGGCATCGGCGACGCGGTGGCGCGGCTGGCCAATGGCGACCTGGGCCCGGCGCTCATCGCGATGGGCATGGCCGGCTTCCTGGCCGCGGTGACGCAGGCGCCGCTCACGGCCTTCATCATCGTGATGGAGATGGTCGACGGCCATTCGATGGTGCTGAGCCTGATGGCGGCCGCCATGCTGGCCAGCCTGGTCTCTCGCATGATCAGCCGGCCGCTGTACGACACGCTGGCCGAGCACATGGTCGGCCGGGCCATCGGCACCACCGAACCGGTGCGTCCGCCCCCGCCCGAAGCGCCCCCTGCCGAACCGCCGGAACCCGCCCGCTCGCCATGAAATCGCGGGCGGTCTATCATGTCCGGTTGCCCTCGGACGATCGCCCCCTTGAATTCAACATCCACTGAAGACTTCGCGGAGCGCGCGCGCGACGCGAAACTCGAACGCGACACCTACCTCGGCGCGGTGCTGGCGCAGCAGCGCATCAGCATCCGCGGCGCGCGCACCCACAACCTGAAGAACGTCGATCTCGACATTCCGCGCAACAAGCTGGTGGTCATCACCGGCCTGTCGGGCTCGGGCAAGTCGAGTCTGGCCTTCGACACGCTGTATGCCGAAGGGCAGCGGCGCTACGTCGAGAGCCTGTCGGCCTATGCGCGGCAGTTTTTGCAGCTCATGGACAAGCCCGATGTCGACGTGATCGAGGGCCTGTCGCCCGCCATCAGCATCGAGCAGAAGGCCACCAGCCACAACCCGCGCTCCACCGTGGGTACGGTGACCGAGATCCACGACTACCTGCGCCTGCTGTACGCCCGCGCTGGCACGCCCTACTGCCCCGACCACCACCTGCCGCTGCAGGCGCAGACCGTCTCGCAGATGGTCGACGCCACGCTGGCGCTGCCCGACGAGCCCCGGCTGATGATCCTGGCGCCCGTGGCACGCGAGAAAAAGGGCGAGTTCCTCGAACTCTTCGCCGAGATGCAGGCCGCGGGCTACGTGCGCTTTCGCGTCGACGGGCAGACCTACGAATACAACGACCTGCCCAAACTCAAGAAGACCGAGAAGCACGACATCGACGTGGTCATCGACCGCCTGCGCGCGCGCCCCGACATGCAGCAGCGCCTGGCCGAAAGCTTCGAGGCCGCGCTGCGCCTGGCCGAAGGCCGTGCCATTGCGCTGGAGCTGGGCGCCGAAGGGGTGGCCGACAAGGAGCACCTGTTCAACGCCAAGTTCGCCTGCCCGAGCTGCCACTACTCGCTGTCGGAGCTGGAGCCGCGCCTCTTCTCGTTCAACTCGCCCGTGGGTGCCTGCCCGAGCTGCGATGGCCTGGGCCACCGCGAGGTGTTCGACCCGGCGCGCGTGGTCGCCTTCCCGTCGCTGTCGCTCGCCAGCGGCGCCATCAAGGGCTGGGACCGCCGCAACGGCTACTACTTCAGCATGATCGAGAGCGTCGCCAAGCACTACAAGTTCGACGTCGACGCGGCCTTCGAGTCGCTGCCCGCGTCGGTGCAGCAGGTGCTGCTGCACGGCTCGGCGGCCGAAGAGATCAAGTTCAACTACACCATGGAGTCGGGCAACTTCGCGGGCAAGAAGCTCACGAAGAAGCACCCCTTCGAAGGGATCATCCCGAACATGGCGCGGCGCTACCGCGAGACCGATTCGGTGATGGTGCGCGAAGACCTCGCGCGCTTTCGCAACCTGCAGCCCTGCCCCGATTGCGGCGGCTCGCGGCTGCGGCGCGAGGCGCGCAACGTGTTCCTGGTCGATGAATCGGCGCGCCCGGCCGATGGCGGCGAGCCGCCGCGCATGGCGATCTTCGAGTTGAGCCACCTCACGCTGCGCGATTCGCTCGCGTGGTTCCAGACGCTCAAGCTGCGCGGCGCCAAGGCCGACATCGCCGACAAGGTCGTGCGCGAGATCGGCCTGCGCCTGAAATTCCTCAACGACGTGGGCCTCAATTACCTGAGCCTGGACCGCAGCGCCGAAACCCTTTCGGGCGGCGAGGCGCAGCGCATTCGCCTTGCGTCGCAGATCGGCTCGGGCCTCACGGGCGTGATGTACGTGCTCGACGAGCCCAGCATCGGCCTGCACCAGCGCGACAACGACCGCCTGATTGGCACGCTCAAGCATCTGCGCGACATCGGCAACAGCGTGATCGTGGTCGAGCACGACGAGGACATGATCCACGCCGCCGACCACGTGATCGACATGGGCCCCGGCGCCGGCGTGCACGGCGGCCGCGTGATGGCGCAGGGTACCTATGCCGAGGTGTCGGCCAACCCCGAATCGCTCACCGGCCAGTACCTCTCGGGCGTGCGCAAGATCGAAGTGCCGAAGCACCGCACTGCGTGGTTGCCGGTCGTGAAGAAGGCCGCCTTCAACGAAGGCAAGAAGCCCTCGCGCTTTCCGCAAAGCCCCGCAGCCGAACGGCGTGCCGCGCGCGAAGCGGCCCACCTTGCCACGCAGACCGACCTGCAGGAGATCCGCGTGGTCGGCGCCACCGGCAACAACCTGAAGAACGTGAGCGTGGCCTTCCCGGTCGGCCTGCTGACCTGCGTGACGGGTGTCTCGGGCTCCGGCAAATCGACGCTGGTGAACGACACGCTCTACACCGCCGTGGCGCGTACCCTGTACCGCGCACATGAGGAGCCGGCCGCGCACGAGTCGGTCGAGGGCATCGAGTATTTCGACAAGGTCATCAACGTCGACCAGAGCCCCATCGGCCGCACGCCGCGCAGCAACCCGGCCACCTACACGGGCCTGTTCACACCCATCCGCGAGCTGATGGCCGAGACCAACACCGCGCGCGAACGCGGCTACGGCCCCGGCCGCTTCAGCTTCAACGTGGCCGGCGGCCGCTGCGAGGCCTGCCAGGGCGATGGCGTCGTGAAGGTCGAGATGCACTTCCTGCCCGACGTGTACGTGCCCTGCGAGGTCTGCCACGGCCAGCGCTACAACCGCGAAACACTCGAGGTGCTCTACAAGGGCAAGAACATCGCGCAGATCCTCGAGATGACGGTCGAGACCGCGCACGAGTTTCTGAAGGCCGTGCCCACCATCGAACGCAAGCTGCGCACGCTGCTCGACGTGGGCCTGAGCTACATCAAGCTGGGCCAGTCGGCCACCACGCTGTCGGGCGGCGAGGCCCAGCGCGTGAAGCTCGCGCTGGAGCTCAGCAAGCGTGACACCGGCCGCACGCTCTACATCCTCGACGAGCCGACCACCGGTTTGCACTTCGCCGACATCGAGCTGCTGCTGAAGGTGCTGCACCAACTGCGCGACGCGGGCAACACCATCGTCGTGATCGAGCACAACCTGGACGTCATCAAGACCGCCGACTGGCTGATCGACATGGGCCCCGAAGGGGGCGCGGGCGGCGGCACGGTGGTGGGCGAAGGCACGCCGGAAGACATCGCGGCGAACGAGGCGAGCCACACGGGGCGTTACCTCAAGCGGCTGCTGTAGGCGCCTGCACACAGACACACAGGCCGCGCCACAATCGCAGCCCATGCCCTCCTTCACACCGCGCCAGTTCGTCCTTCTCGTTCTCCTGACCCTCGCCTGGGGTTTCAACTGGCCAGTGATGAAGCTGGGCGTGGCGGACTATCCGCCGCTCGGCTTTCGCGCGATCTCGATCTGGCTGGGCCTGCCGGTGCTGGGCCTTGCGCTGGTGTGGATGAAGGTGCCGTTTCGCGTGCCGCGCAGCGCGTGGCCCGAGCTGCTGTGGCTGGGCGCCACCAACATGTTCGTCTGGCACGCCTGCATCATCCTGGCGGTGAAGGCGCTGTCGGGCGGGCGCGCGGCGATCCTGGGCTACACGATGCCGGTGTTCTCCGCCGTCATCGGGGCCGTGCTGTTCGCGGCCGTGCTCACGCGGCGTGCGTGGCTCGGCGTGGGTGCCTGCGCGGTCGGCGTCGGGCTGCTGCTGTGGCACGAGCTCACCGACTTCGCGGGGCGGCCCGGCTACGTGGCGCTGGCGCTGGTGGCCGCCGCCACGTGGGCACTGGGCACGCAGCTGTTGCGGCACACGCGCATCGGGTTGCCGACGCTCACGCTGTCGTTCTGGATGACGGCGCTCACGGCGGTGGTGATGACGGTGCTGTCATTGCTCTTCGAGCGCGAGCAGTTGCGCTGGCCCGGCAGCGTGACGTGGGGATCGATCGGCTACAACGCGGTGCTGATCTTCGGCTTTGCGCACGCGGCGTGGTTCTATCTGGCGCGCGGCCTGCCGCCCATTGCCTCGACGCTGAGCGTGATGTTCATCCCCGTGCTCGGCGTGTTCAGCGGCGCAGTGTGGCTGGGCGAAGTCGTGCACTGGCAGGACTGGGTCGCGGTCGCGCTGATGATGGTCGCGATCGCCTCAGTGCTCTGGCCTTCGCGCGACACCGCCAAGGCCTGACGCGCGCCTCGGGGCCTCAGGTCGTCGTCTGCACGTGCAGGCGGCTGGTCTTGCAGCGGTGCAGCGCGCGATAGTGCTCCAGTGGCCGCCCATTGGCACCGTAGGCAATCGACTCGATGCGCAGCAGCGGCTCGGGCTGCGGCAGGTCGAGCAGTTCGCAGGTCGCGGCATCGGGCAGCACCGCATCGATCCAGCGCTCGGCACGCACGAGGCGCAGGCCGTATTGCCGGCGCAGCACGTCGTAGAGCGAGCGGTCGTCCAGGCGCGTGCGATGCAGGCCCGGCGCCAGGTCGGCGGGCACCACGGTTTCGACCAGCAGGCGCAGCTCGCCATCGACGCTGCGCAGGCGCTTGAGCGCGACCACCTGGGTGTCGTCGGTCAGGCCCAGCGACGCGGCCTCCTGCTCGGTGGGCGCGCGCAGTTCCTGCGTGAGGATCTGCGTGCGCACCGAGCGGCCCTTGCGCTCCATTTCGTCGGAGAAGCCGAGCACGGTCGAGACAAAATCTTCATCGCGCTCGCGCGCCGACACGAAGGCGCCACGGCCCTTGATCTTGTAGATGAGGTTGTTGCGCACGAGGTCGGCCAGCGCCTCGCGCACCACGATGCGCGAGATGCCGAACTGCTCGCCCAGCTCGGCCTCGGAAGGCAGCTTGGCGCCGATGGGCAGCACGCCCTGCAATATCTGCATGCGGATGGCGTCGCGGAACTGGGCCCACAGGGGGGATTCGGAATCGCGGTCGAGCACGGTCGGGGTGTCGGTCGAAGAGTTCATGTCAGTGGTTCACCACGCAGTCGTGGATTTTTCATGGGACCGGCTTTGTGGGTTCAGGAGCGCTGCTGTTCGGGGCGCGTGCGGATGACACCGGCCACGCCCCTCCGCGAATGTCCCCCGGCCTGCGGCCTCCTGCTTTGTTTCGCTGCGGGGAGCACCCGATGCCATTCGCACAGTGAGTGCCGTTGGTGCATCGCTGATCGACCAGTGGTTCATATTTCACGACTGGCCAAAGGCCGAGCTGGCCATCAATGATGCATCGAAAGAAGGTGCCACCTCGGCCGCCACCGGCGAGAGCCGCACACCATGGCGCTCGCGCAATGCGGTGCTGCAGGCCTGCAGCTCCTTGTGCGCCAGGGTTGCATCCCACCCCAGCGCCTCGGCCGCAACGCTCGCCATTTCGGCCAGCGCCGCGTCGGTGACAAGGCCACGGATCGCAAGCAAGGTTCGGCGGATCACCAGATCGTCGAGATGCATCACACCCGTTTCAAGGCACAGGTAGGACAGCTCGGCCACCGAGTAATCGGGCGCGTGCAGCAGCGGCACGTCGCCCGAAGCCCCGAGGCGCTGCGCCAGCGGCAGTGCCTTCGATCCATAGCGGCGCAGCAGCACCTGCGCACGCGCACGGCCCAGGCCCGAGGCCGCGACCATGCGGTCGAGAAAGCGCTCGGTGGCTTGCGCATCGGCCGGCAGTTCGGCGCCGCCGCCGATGGGCAGGCCTTCGGTCGATGCGGTGCGCGGGCGGCCCAGCCGCTGCAGCACTTCGTTCGTCGCTTCTTCGGCCAGCGCGCGGAAGGTCGTCCACTTGCCGCCGACGAGGCCGACGATGGGAATGTCGCGCGTGGCATTGGGCAGGTCGACCACCACCGAGTGGTCGCGCGAAATCTGCCCCGGCTTGTCGGCATCGGAACGCGCGAGCGGGCGCACGCCGACGTAGGTGTAGACCACGTTGTCGCGGCCGAAGGCCATGTTCGGAAAGACCTCGCCCAGCACGTCGAGCAGGTAGTCGACCTCGGCCGGCTCGGTCGCGATCTTGTCGGGGTCTTCCACCGGGATGTCGGTGGAGCCCACCAGCACGCGGTCGAGGAACGGATAGACGATGCACACCCGCCCGTCGACCGCCTCGAAGTAGGCCATGCGGCCTTCGAGCGCGTCGCGCAGCACGGGATGGTCGAGCACGAGGTGCGAGCCCTTGGTGCCCATCACGCGCGAGCCCGCGCCGCCGAGCACGGCGGTGCTGCGGTCGAGCCACGCGCCCGTTGCGTTGACCACGGTGTCGGCCGTCACGCGCACCAGCGCACCGGTGATCTCGTCGCGCAGCGTCAGGATGTTGCCCGCGCAGCCCATCACGCGGCAGTAGTTGGCGGCGGCCGAGCGCGGCTGGTCGCGGCAGGCGTCGCCGATCAACTCGAGGATGAGCCACTCGGGGTGGCTGATCCATGCATCGAAGAAGGTGGCGGTCCAGCGCACGGCCGCGCGGAACAGGTTGCGGTCGGTCGGCGGCACGCGGCTTATGCGGTGGTTGGGCATCACGCGCTGGCGGCGGCCCAGCAGGTCGTACAGGCGAAGGCCCGCGGCCACGGCCAGCAGGCCGCGCGTGCGTTGCGGCGGCATGCGGCCGAAGAACTTGAGCGCGCTGCTCATGAGGCCGCCGAAGAAGCTCGACAGCGGCACCACGGTCTTGAGCGGCTGCACCAGGTGCGGCGCGTTGCGCAGCAGCAGGTTGCGCTCGCGCGTGGCCTCGGCCACCAGCGAGAAGCTGCCGTTTTCCAGGTAGCGCAGGCCGCCGTGGATCATGCGCGACGGTGCACTGCTGGCACCGGCACTGAAGTCGCCCTTGTCGACGATCAGGCAATCGACGCGCTGCAGCGACAGGTCGCGGAACACGCCGACACCGTTGATGCCGGCGCCGACGATCACGGTCGAAAAATGGCGATCCGCCAGCGAGGCAGGACGCACGAAAGGCAGTTGCCAGGCGCTCATGGAGAAACCTCCGCGCTTCGCGCTGCGGTGCGAGCGCCTTCGGGCGGCCGGGCGGCGCTCATCGCCCCCTCTGCCAGATGAGAGAACACAGGAGACATGGTGTCGATCAGTTCATTGAAACCGGCGTTGAAATCGGCATGGGCCTGCGCGTCGCGCGCATCGGGCTCGACGATGCCGCAGGGCGCGAGCAAGGCGCTGCCCTGCGCGGCGTGGTCGATGTCCTGCGACATGGCGGCATAGATCGCGGCGCCGCGCGCACCGGTTTCGTCGTCGGCGCAGCGCTCGACCGGGCGGCCGAGAAATGAAGCGAGCAGGCGCACCAGCCGCACGTCGCTGGCACCGCCGCCGAGCACGGTCGTGGCCGACACGGGCAGGCCGCATGCCGCAAGGCGCGCGGTGTGCCGCACATGCAGGGCCGCCGTGGCATCGACCACGGCACGCGCCATGTCGCCGCGCGTGTGATGGCTCTTGAGCCCGACGAAGCCGGCGGTGATGCCGCCTCCGCCATTCACGAAAGGCAGGAAGCGCAAGCCACCCGCACCCAGCGGCACCGACATCGCCAGATCGACCACGGCACGCGCATCGGGCAGGCCCAGCGCGCCGGCCAGCCACGCGATGTTGGCCATCGACGAGGGGCTGTTCTCCATGTAGAGCCGTTGCCGCTCGCGGCCGAAGTTCACGACGGCCGCAACGTCGGGCTTGGGCTCGATCACCGGCCCGATGACGGCGTTCACGCACCACGTGCCGAACACCGACACCGCGCGCCCGCGCCCTTCGGCGCAGATCGCGGTCATCGAGGCAAGCAGGTCGATGGCACCCATCGCGACGGGAATGCCCGCGGGCAATCCGCACAGTGCCGCTTCCGATGGCTGCAGCTGCCCGAGCACCGTGCTGCTCGGCAGCAGAGGCCCGAAAGCACGCGGGCCGAGGTCCGCGATGCCCGAGGCATCGAAGGCCGCCTGCGACCACGTGCCCGTGGCAATCGACACCAGCCCGGCGGTGCTGGCGTCGCTGGCATCGGTCGCGATCTCGCCGGTCAGCAGAAAGCCGAGATAGTCCTTCGCGAACAGCAGGCGGTGCACCTCGCCGCGCTGCACGGCGTCGGTGCCCAGCAGCTCGGCCGCGATCACCGTGGGCTGTCCCGGCCAGGGCTGGCAGCCCACATCCGCGAACAGGCGCGGGCCATGGCTGGCAGCCAGTGCGCGCGCACGCGCATCGGCACGCTGGTCGGTCGAGGCCACGGCCCGCCCACCCACAAGCTGGTTGCGCGCATCGAGCGCATAGAGCCCCGCGCCGTGGCCAGTGCAGCCGATGGCGCGGACTTCGGCCACGCGGGCGCCGAGCTGGTGGGCAACGTCGCGCAGCACATGGGTCAGGGCCGAGCGGATGGCGGTCGCGCTCACTTCGCATCCCCCCGCGGGCAGCCGGTCGTGCGGCAGTGGCATTCGGGACAGGGCGACGGCCCGGCCGCTCCCGGCCTCGAGGGCCAGGGCTTTCAGGCTGCTCGACCCCATGTCGATGCCGATGAGTATGTTGGGCTTCATGTCATAACAGCTTCGGCGGAATAAAAGCACCTTGCCAGTAGTGTTTCCCCTAGTTAACCCCGTAAACAGGCAGCGCGTACATTCTAGCCTGTCATAACAACTGTCGTGACAACGAGGATCAGAGAGCTGCCTTCAAAAGCAGCATCAGCAAGCTGTGCCACCCAACGTGAGGAGACAAAAAATGAGGCGTAATTTCCTGAAGTCCGCAGCGGCCGCCGGCATCGGCCTGGCCGGTGCGAGCGCGCTTGCGCAGCAGCAAGCGGCAACCCCCGCCGCGGGTGCCGGCCTGCGCGGCAACGCCAGCGACGTCTACGTGATGAACGTGATGGTGTCGGGCGTGGAATACTGGTTTCCGGTCTACGAAATGATGAAGCAACTCGGCCGCACGCTGGGCGTTCGCACCCGCTACACCGGCACGCCGGAGTACGACGTCAACAAGCAGCTCGCGTCCTTCGAGCAGGAACTGGCGCGCAAGCCGGCCGGCATCCTGCTGCATCCGATGAACCCCGACCCCTTCATCGAGCCGATCAACCGCGCGGCGGCGATGGGCATCCCGGTCGTCACCTTCGCGGCCGACTCGCCGAACTCCAAGCGCACCTCGTTCATCACCTCGGACAACGACCGCGAAGGCACGCAGGCGGCCGATGCGATTGCCGCGTCGCTCAACGGCAAGGGCGAATACGCCGTGCTGGAAAACCCCGGCCAGGACAACCACGACCGCCGCATCGCCGCCTTCGTCAACCGCATGAAGACCAAGCACCCGGGCATGAAGCTGGTCGGCCGCGCCGCCAGCAACCAGGACCCGAACAAGGCCTACCAGGCCGTGCTGAGCCTGGCACAGGCCAACCCGAACCTGGGTGCGCTGTTCATGCCCGAGGCCAACTCGGCGCTCGGCGCGGCGCAGGCCAAGGTAGAGACCAAGAAGAACATCAAGGTGATGTGCTGCGACGTGAACGCGAAGATCCTCGACATGATCAAGTCGGGCGACGTGTTCGGCTCCATCAACCCGAACCAGGGCATGCAGGGCTACATGGGGATGATGATGCTGTTCCTGGCCAAGAACCCTTCGCTCATCGACCCGATGAACGACGCCAGGCGCAACGGCACCAACCCGATGGCCGTGCCCTTCCTGGACAACGGCCTGGCCGTGGTCAGCAAGGCCAATGCCGACGACTTCTACTGGGACAAGTACCTCGCCCGCCGCGGCACCAAGGGCATCGGCGAGTGAGCCGGGAGAACGCGGTGGGCGCACTGCTCGAGTTGCGCGGCATCAGCAAGCGCTTCGGCGCTTCGCGCGCGCTCTCGGGCGTGGACTTCTCGTTGCACGCCGGCGAGATCCACGCCCTGTGCGGCGAGAACGGCGCGGGCAAGTCCACGCTGATGAACATCATCGATGGCATTCACCAGCCGGACGAGGGCACGATCTCGCTCGACGGCCAGAAGGTGGCCATCGACGGCCCGGCGCATGCGATGCGCCTGGGCATCGGCCTGGTGCACCAGGAGATCGCCTTGTGCGGCGACGCCACCGTGGCCGAGAACATCTTCATGCCCGAGATCAACGCCGGCAAGCATGCGTGGATGAACTACGCGAGCCTGAACGAGCGCGCCGGCAAGGTGCTGCAGCGGCTGGGGCAGGACATCGACCCCGCCTCGCTGGTGAGCACGCTGAGCATTTCGAGCCAGCAGCTCATCGAGATCGCCAAGGCGCTCACGCTCGACTGCAAGGTGCTGATCCTCGACGAGCCGACGGCCGCGCTGACCGACAACGAATCGGTGGCGCTCTTCAAGGTGCTGCACGACCTCAAGGCGCAGGGCATCGGCATCATCTACATCAGCCACCGCATGGCCGAGATCTTTGCGCATGGCGACCGCGTGACCGTGCTGCGCGACGGGCGCAACGTGCATTGCGGCCCGCTGGCCGAACTCAATGCCGACGACCTGGTGCGCCGCATGGTCGGGCGCGACCTGGGCAACTACTACCCGCCGAAGCAGGACGACCGAAGCTCGAACGACCCCGTGCTCGAAGTGAGCGACATCGCCGATGGCGAGCGCGTGCATGGCATCTCGTTCACGCTCAGGCGCGGCGAGATCCTCGGCATTGCCGGCCTGATGGGCGCCGGCCGCAGCGAACTCGCCGAGACCGTGTGCGGCCTGCGCCCCGCCACGCGCGGCACGGTGCGCCTGCGCGGCAAGACGCTCACGGTGCGCAAGTACAGCGACGCGCTGCGCGAAGGCATCGCCTACCTCAGCGAAGACCGCAAGGCGGCCGGCGTGTACCTCGACCTGCCCATTGCGCAGAACATCGCATCGATGGCGCTGCAGCGCGTCAGCTCGCGCTTCGGTCTGCTGCAGCGCGCGGCCGAACACAAGCTGGCGACCGACCTGGGCGCCAAGCTCAAGTTGAAGTCCGACGGCGTGGCCATCGACGTGGCGAGCCTGTCGGGCGGCAACCAGCAGAAGGTGGCCATCGCCAAGCTGCTGGCCACCAACCCGTCGGTGCTGCTGATGGACGAACCCACGCGCGGCGTCGACGTGGGCGCCAAGTCGGAGATCCACCACATCCTGCGCGAGCTGGCGGGCCAGGGCGTGGGCGTGGTCGTGATCTCGTCGGAGCTGCCCGAAATCATCGGGCTGTGCGACCGCGCACTGGTGATCCGCGACGGCCGGCTGGCCGGTGAACTGCAAGACAACGAAATGACGGAAGAGGCGCTGCTGCGGCTGGCCTCCGGACTCGAACAGGAGATGGCATGAACTACCCCGCACAACTCGACGCCGGCGTGGCGCCACGGCAGGCACCGGGCGGCCCGGCGAAGCCGCCCAACAAGCTCACCAGCATGCGCGAGATGGGCCTGTTGCTCATCATCGCGGTGCTGTGCGTGGCCATGAGCTTTGCCTCGCCCTACTTCCTCACGTGGGACAACGTGCGCGCGATGCTGCTGTCGTTCTCCATCGAAGGCATCGTGGTGGTCGGCATGACCATTCTGCTGATCGTCGGCGGCATCGACCTGTCGGTGGGCTCGGTGGTGTGCTTCGCGATGGTGGTCACGGGCAAGCTCTTCCTCATGGGCCTGGACCCATGGACCGCAGGCCTCGTGGCCATTGGCGCGAGCGCATTGATCGGCGCCATGATCGGCGGCTGCGTCACGCGCATCGGGCTGAACCACTTCATCGCCTCGCTGGCCTTCATGGTGATCGTGCGCGGGCTGTGCCTGGCGCTCACGCAGGGCACGCCGCAGTCGCTGTTCTCGCTGCCGGCGGAGTTCAAGTTCATCGGCCAGGGCACGCTGTTCGGCATTCCGGCGGTGATCCTGATCTTCCTGGCGATCGTGGTGGTCAGCGACTTCGTGCTGCGCCGCTCGACGCTGCTGCGCCGCGTGTTCTACACCGGCAGCAACGAGAAGGCCGCGCTGTACTCGGGCATTCGCGTGGGCCACGTGAAGTTCTGGGTCACGGTGCTGTGCTCTGCCTCGGCGGGCCTAGCCGGCGTGATCTACACGGCGCGCTTCGGCGCCGCCACGCCGACCTTCGGCATGGGCATGGAACTCAACGTGATCGCGGCCGCCGTGATCGGCGGCGCCAGCCTCAAGGGCGGCTCGGGCACGGTGCTGGGCGCGGTGCTCGGCCTGGCCCTGCTGTCGGTGGTGACCAGCTCGCTGATCCTGCTCGACGTGTCGCCTTACTGGCAAGACGTGATCAAGGGCTTGATCCTGCTCGCGGCCGTGACCATCGACCACATCCTGAACACCCGAAAGACCAAGCGATGAGCACCACCACTGCATCGACGATGAAGAAGACCACCCTCGGCCCCTCGGACATCGAAAGCTCGGCCATCGGCCTGGGCACCTGGGCCATGGGCGGATGGATGTGGGGCGGCGGCGACAACGCGGCCGCCGTGCTGGCCATCCAGGCCTCGCTGGACGCAGGCGTGACGCTGATCGACACCGCGCCAGCCTACGGCCTGGGCCGTTCCGAGAGCATCGTCGGCACGGCCCTCAAGGGGCGCCGACAAGAGGCCGTCATCGCCACCAAGTGCGGACTGGTGTGGCACACCCAACAGGGAACGCACTTCTTTGAAGAAGACGGCCACCCGGTGTACCGCTACCTCGGGCGCGAGTCGATCTTTCATGAATGCGAAGAGAGCCTCAAGCGCCTGCAGACCGACTACATCGACCTGTACATCACGCACTGGCAGGACAGCACCACGCCCGTGGCCGAGACCATGGACGCACTGCTCGCACTCAAGAAGCAGGGAAAGATCCGCGCCATCGGCGTGAGCAACGTGAGCCCCGAGACGCTGGCCGAGTACCTGCAATACGGCCCGGTCGATGCGGCGCAGGAGCGCTACAGCCTGATCGACCGCGAGATCGAGCAGACGCTGATGCCGCTGTGCACCGAGCACAACGTGGCGGTGCTCGGCTACTCGTCGCTGGCGCTCGGCCTGCTGGCCGGCCCCATTGATCCCGCGCGCCAGTTCACCGGCGACGACCAGCGCGCCACCAACCCGCGCTTCAGCACGGCGAACCGCACGAAGCTCAAGGCCTTCTTCGAAGAACTGGAGCCGCTGCGCAAGCAGCTCGAATGCTCCTTCGGCCAGATGATGATCGCGTGGACGCTCGCGCGTGGCAGCGTCTCGGTGGCGCTGTGCGGCGCGCGCGTGCCGAAGCAGGCCATCGAGAACGCGGCCGCCGGCGCGATCACCTTGCGCGACGACGCGCTGCTGCTGATCGACGCGGCCGCCGCCCGCCACCTGAACGCGCTGGCCTGACGCCCGCCGCTTCATTCCCCTCATTTCTCTGAACAAGGATTCCCTTCGTATGTCGAAAGACAAGACCGCACGCCTGAACCGGCTGCTGAACAACGGCCGCTGCCTGGACATCGCGCTCGACCACGGCGTGTGCAACGAGCCCTCGTTCCTCGACGGCCTGGAGGACATGCCCCAGGTCATCGACAGGCTCGTGGGCGCCAAGCCCGATGCACTCCAGCTCAACTACGGCCAGTCCGACCTGCTGCAGGACCGCCCCGGCCGTGACAAGCCCGCGCTGGTGATGCGCATCGACATGGGCAACCCCTACAACGCCACGCTGCACCGCGTGATGTGGGCCCAGTTGCAGAACGAGCACGACCCGGTGCTGCCGGCCGTGCAGCGCGACGCGGCCTGCGTGGTGGTCAACCTGTTCATGCTGCCGAACGAGCCCGACCTGTTTCGCCAGTGCGTGCAGAACATCGCGCGCGTGCGCGCCGACTGCGACCGCTACGGCATGCCGCTGATGATCGAGCCGCTGGTGATGCAGTCGCCCACGCCGGGCAGCCGCTACATGGTCGACGGCGACGCCGAGAAGATCGTGACGCTGGTGCGCCTGGCGCGCGAGATGGGCGCCGACATCGTCAAGGCCGACCCGACCAGCGACCCGAAGGATTTCCACCGCGTGGTGCAGGCCGCGCGCTGCCCCGTGCTCGTGCGCGGCGGCGGCCGCGAAGACCTGCAGCAGGTCTTCGCGCGTTCGCGCGTGCTGATGGACGAGGGTGCGGTCGGCATGGTGTACGGGCGCAACGTCTACCAGCACGCCAACCCGTCGGCGGTGGTCGATGCGCTGATGGCCATGATCCACCGCGGCGCCAGCGCCAAGGAGGCATGGGACATCTATGAATCGGGCGGCGCGAAGTGATGCGCTGACGCCCGCATAACGGAGGAGGGAGAGGCTGCACGGCGGGCAACGGTTTCGTTGCCCGCCGGGGGTGCGCCTGCGCGCGCGCTTTGCTGGTGAGAGACGGAGTTGATCGAGGAAGAGGGTTCCCTGCGAACTTCAAACAACCTGGAGGCGACGATGAAAATCCGGTATTACTTGATGGCGTTCCTGCTGCCATGCATCACCTTGCTGACGCATGCGGCGATCACCGGGGTCAGTCCGATGACGACCCTGGGCAACATGGCGGCGGCGGTGTCCGAAGCCGTCGCCGACCCGCTCCCGCTGCAGGGGCCGGGCCTGGGCAATCTCACCTACACCTCGGCCGAGCTGTTCAAGCCCGTGTCGATGATCACGAGCCTGGCGCACCCGCTCGACCCGGCGCACAGCGATGCCTACGAGTCGCGCGAGGTGCCCGCCACCTACCCGGGCCGCAAGGACTACGGCATGAACGCGGGCATCATGATCAACGGCTACTTCCTCACCTCCTTCGCGCCGGACAGCGGCCTGGGCCCGGGCGGCTTCCTGCTGTACGACGTGTCGAACCCGCGCCAGATCAAGCTCGTCAAGAAAATCTACGAGCCCGAAGCCCGCACCAGGGAGTTCCGCGAAACGCACTCCTTCGGCACCGCGAAGATCGGCGGCAAGACCTACGTGGTGCTGCCCAGCATCAACGGCGTCGAGTTCTGGGACTTCACCGACATCAACGACATCAAGCAGGTGAAGAAGCTGGCGCTGCCCGGCGTGAACGGCGGCGACTACGAGAACGTGGCCTGGCAGCTGTGGTGGCAGGCGCCCTACCTGTACGTGGCGTCTGCCGGCCGCGGCATCTTCATCGTCGATGCCACGGACCCCGCGAACGCGGTGGTCGCGAACCGCGGCGCCGGCAAGCCGAACCCGGTGCCGACGGGCGAGCTCGGCGGCTTTCGCATCGGCCCGATCTTCACGATGGGCAACCACATGGTGCTGACCGCGATGGAAAGCAACGGCGGCTTCGCGAGCCTGGACATCTCCGACCCGCTCAACCCCAAGGTGCTCGATTCGATCGTGGGCACCACGCCGTTCTATTACGCGACCTGCTTCGACGGCCGGAACCTGCACGCCTCCGCGCGCAACAGCGGCGCCAAGATGTACAGCTACGACCTGAGTGACCGCTCGCGCTTCGTGGCCGAAGACAACCGCCTCGTCATCGACGAACAGCTCTACTGCGCCACGCAGGACAACTACGTGATCCAGGGCGCGCAGACGCGCATCCACAAGGTCGACGTGAGCAATCCGCTGAACCATGTCGAAGTGGGCCGCGGCAGCATCCTGCGTGAGGACGATCCGAACTTCTCGCACTCGGACAATGGCCAGGTCGCGATGTTCGGCAACCTCGTCTTCGTGGGCAACGACCACGGCTCGGGCAGCGGCTTCATCGTGCACTCGGTGGACCCGGACACCACCAAGCCCGAGGTGAAGCAGGTCTCGCCCGCCAACGGCGCGAAGCAGCAGGCACTGACCTCGCGCATCGGCCTGGGCATGACCGACAACATCCGGCCCGAGAGCGTGAATTCCAACACCTTCATCGTGCGCCCGGTGGGCGGCAACACGCTGGCGGGCACCTACAGCGTGCAGCTGGGCATCGTCAACTTCCACCCCGAGCAGCCGCTGCAGCCGGGCACGAGCTATGAAGTGTTCCTGCCGGCCAACGGCCTGAAGGACTACGCGGGCAACGCCATCGGCGCGGACTACAAATCGACCTTCAACACCGGCAACGCGACCGACATCAACCTGATGCACCACTGGACGCTGGCCGGCAACCTCTCGGACCCGGTCGGCAACAACGGCGGCACGCCGGCACAGGGCGATGCGTTCGAGAGCATCGGCATGAACTTCGCGAACCGCACCGCCGGTGTGCCGCTGAAGAACGACTCGGTGGCCACCGTACTCGGCGGCACCGCATCGCTGAGCTTCTACATGAAGACCACGCAGGCAGGCGGCCCCAACTCGTGGACCGCGCCCGGCATCTTCGGGCGCGACCAGTCGGGCGGCGCGGACGACGTGTTCTGGGGCTGGCTCGACAACGGCGGCCGCATCAAGCTGTCGATCGGCAACGACGCGGGCACGGCGTCCACGGCGGCCGTGAACGACGGCAACTGGCACCACGTGGTGTTGACGCGCGACGCGGCCTCGGGCGCGCAGGCGGTGTACGTCGATGGCGTGAAGACCACCTCCACCGGCCCCACGGGCAACAAGGGCCTGTCGAACAAGTTCAGCGTGCTGGGCCAGATCCAGGGCAACGCGGCGCTGTTCAAGGGCACGCTGGCGGAAGTGCGCGTGTACGGCCGCGTGCTCAACGACACCGAGGTGAACACGCTGCGCGGCCAGGCCATCATCGGCGACCCGGGCCTTGGCGGCGGGCCGAAGATCGTCAACGGCCAGCTGGTGTTCAACCCGGCCACGCTGGGCAGCGGCGGCGCGCAGTTCCGCTGGAACTTCGGCGACGGCACGCAGACGGCCTATTCGAACCAGCCGAACTACAGCTACACCTACACGCGCCCCGGCCACTTCACGGTGACGCTGACGGTGAAGGACGCCAACGGCCGCGAGACCTTCTACACGTACAACCTCACGGTGATCGTTCCGGTCACGGCGCGCGCGCCCACGCACACCACCAACATCGCGGGCGACGCGAACGCGGTGTACTCGGTCAACCCCGACAGCGGCACGGTCGCCGCCATCGACGCACAGACGCTGGCCAAGCGCTGGGAAGTGCGCGTGGGCGAAGAGCCGAAGACGCTGGCCGTGGGCCCCGACGGCCGCCTCTGGGTCACGGTGCAGGGCGAAGACAAGCTGGTGGTGCTCAACGCGGCCGACGGCAGCACCTCGGCCACCGTGCCGCTGGCCTACGGCAGCGGCCCGTACGGCGTGGCCTTCACGCCCGACGGCGCCAAGGGCCTGCTGACGCTGGAGAGCAAGTCGGTGCTGATGAGCTTCGACCCGAGCAACGGCGCCACCACCGGCGCGGTCGCGCTCGACGGCAACCTGCGCGGCATTGCCGTCAACGCCGATGCGCAGGTGGCCTACGTCACGCGCTTCAAGTCGAAGATGACCGGCGGCCAGCTGCACAAGGTGAACCTGCAGACCATGAGCGCGATGACGACCATCGCGCTGCCGGTGGACACCACCACGGTCGATACCGAAAGCCGCGCGCGCGGCGTGGCCAACTACCTGAGCCAGGTCGTCATCTCGCCGGACGGCACGCGGGCGGTGCTGCCTTCGAAGAAGGACAACATCGTGCGCGGCAAGTTCAGGGACGGCAACAACCTGGTGCACGACCAGACGGTGCGTTCCATCCTCTCGCAGGTCAACCTGCAGACGGCGGCCGAAGTGTTCGCCGAGCAGATCGACTTCGACGACCGCGCACCGGCGCGCGCCGCGCTGTTCTCGCCGTCGGGCGACTACCTCTTCGTGGCGCAGATGGAAGGCAACCGCGTGGCCATCGTCGATCCGTACAGCCGCTCGGTGCGGGGCGAGATCAACGCGAGCAGCGCGCCGCACGGCCTGTACCTGGACGCGGTGCGCAAGCGCCTGTACGTCAACAACTTCCTGGCGCGCTCGGTGTCGGTGCACGACGTGGCCTCGGTGCTGGCGTCGGAATCGGCGGCGGCGGTCTTCCTGCAGAACGTCTCGACGGTCGCGCAGGAGCCGATGTCGCCCGCGGCGCTGCGCGGCAAGCAGGTGTTCTACAACGCGGCCGACCGACGCATGAGCAAGGACAACTACATCTCCTGCGCGAGCTGCCACGCGGATGCCGGCGACGACGGCATGGTGTGGGACTTCACCCAGCGCGGCGAGGGCCTGCGCCGCACCATCAGCCTGCAGGGACGGCGCGGCCTGGGCCACGGCAAGCTGCACTGGACGGCCAACTTCGACGAGGTGCAGGACTTCGAGAACGACATCCGCAACGAGTTCGGCGGCACCGGCTTCCTGACGAATGCGGACTTCGCGGCCACGCAAGACCCGCTGGGCGCGCCCAAGGCCGGCAAGAGCGCGCAGCTGGACGACCTGGCGGCCTACCTGACCTCGCTGAACAAGTACATGCGCAGCCCGGCGCGCAACGCCGACGGCAGCCTCAGCGTGGATGCGGCGCGGGGCCAGGCGCTGTTCGCCTCGGCGCAGTGCGTGACCTGCCACACCGGCGCCACCTTCCGCGACGGCGTGCGGCATGACGTGGGCACGATCCAGGCCTCGTCGGGCAAGGGCATGAGCCAGCCGCTGGCGGGCGTGGGCTTCGACACCCCGACGCTGCTGGGCACCTGGAACACGACGGCGTTCTTCCACAACGGCCAGGCGGCCACGCTGCAGGACGTGCTCGCCAGCGGTCACGGCAACGCCAGCAGCCTGCCGCCCGCCGACGTGGTGGCGATCCGCGAGTACGTGCGCTCGCAGGACACCGACCCGACGCCGACCATCACCCGCATCCGCTCGAACCACAGCAACCTGTGCGTGAACGTCAAGGGCGCTGCAACGACGAGCGGAACGACGGTGGTGCAGTGGCCATGCGGCAACGCGGGCAACGAGAGGTTCACGGTGACGGGCCTGCCCGGCGGCTACGTGCAGTTCAAGGCCGAGCACAGCGGCCTGTGCCTGGCGCAGAACGGCACCGCGACGACGAACGCGGCGGTGGTGCAGCTGGCCTGCTCGGCCGGCGACACCACGCAATGGAGCCAGGTGGGCGGCGCCCTGAAGAACCGTGCTTCGGGTTCGTGCCTCGACGTGCCGAACAACGCCACGACGCAGGACACGGCGCTGATCACCTGGACCTGCAACGGCGGCAACAACCAGAGCTGGACCCAGCTGCCCTGAAGCCCTGGCACTCACCTGAAAGCAAAGCCGGCCGCGTCATGCGGCCGGCTTTTTTCTTGCCGCCCATGACCTCCCACGTCATGGACCGTGCGCACCCGCTCTGGGAAAGTACGTCCATCGATCAACCAACCAGGAGAAAACACCATGACCGGCTTCAACATCCTTCCCCTCGCAGTCGCCCTGCTGATCGGCATTGCCGCACTCGGCTCGTGCCTGGGCATCGGACTGGTCGGCCAGAAGTTTCTGGAAAGCAGCGCGCGCCAGCCCGAAATGGTCGACACGCTGCAGACCAAGTTCTTCCTGATCGCGGGTGTGACAGACGGCGCATTCATCATCGCCACCGGCATCGGCCTGTGGTTTGCGACGGCCAATCCGTTTGGCTGACCCCCAGTCTTCGCGCACTTCGTGTCGCTGCGCCAACTCCCTTTCAGGGGGCAACACCTGCGGCCCGGCAAAGCCGGTTCCGCGGTGTTCTTGAACAGGCAGCGCACCAGGAAGTGACACGACCCACTGGCACCATTCGTGCTAGCACCGTTGACATTGAATTGTTTATAGTTAAAGTATTTAGCTATCAACGGTTCGATGTCGTCGGTGCTGCATGACGTGGTGCCGACGCGTCGTTTCACCCATCCTTGACGGAGAACCTGATGAGCCACCTGCCCCTGAAGTCGCCCGCGCTGCCGCGCACCCTGCTCTCGCTGCTGCTGTGCGGCGCCGCCCTCGGGGCTGCAGTGTCGGCCACCGCCGCCCCCGTCAAGGTCGGCCTGGCCCTCGACATCTCGGGGCCTTTCGCGGCATTGGGCGCCGAGGCGCGCGACGGTTTCGCGCTGGGCATCAAGCAGCTCAACGGCAAGCTCGGCGGGCAAGACGTCGAGTTCATCCAGGCCGACATGGCCGGCAGCCCCGACCAGGCCAAGCAGCTGGTCGACCGCATGATCCAGCGCGACAAGATCGACCTCTTCAGCGGCCCCATCGGCTCCAACGTGGCGCTGGCCGTGGGCCCGACGCTCTTCAACGCGAAGGTGCCGTACCTCTCGGCCAATGCCGGCCCGAGCCAGTTCGCGGGTGCGCAATGCAATGCCTACTTCTTCGGCACCGCCTACCAGAACGACCAGTTCCATGAAGCGGCCGGCAAGTTCGCGCAAGACCGCGCCTTCAAGAAGATCGTGCTGATCGCACCCAACTACCCGGCCGGCAAGGATGCGCTCGGCGGCTTCAAGCGCCAGTTCAAGGGCCAGGTGGCCGACGAGCTGTACACCAAGCTCGGCCAGATCGACTACGCCGCCGAGCTCGCGCAACTGCGCGCGGCCAAGCCCGACTCGATCTACTTCTTCCTGCCCGGCGCCATGGGCATCAACTTCATCAAGCAGTTCGTGGGCGCGGGCCTGTCGAAGGACATCACGCTCGTGACCAGCGGCTTCTCGGCCGACGAAGACGTGATCGGTGCGGTGGGCGAGCCGATGCTCGGCCTGTTCAACACCTCGCACTGGGCGCACGACCTGGACAACGCCGCCAACAAGTCTTTCGTGGCCGCGTTCCGCAAGGAATACAACGGCCGCTATCCGTCGGTGTACGCCGCGCAGGCCTACGATGCGATCCTTGCGATGGACGCGGCCGTGAAGCAGTCGGGCGGCAACGCACAGAACCGCGAAGCCGTCATCGCCGCACTGAAGAAGGCCAACTACGCCTCGACGCGCGGCAACTTCAAGTACGCGAACAACCACTATCCGGTCGAGAACTTCTACCTGCGCGTGATCGGCAAGGACGCACAGGGCAAGGTCACGAACAAGCTGATCAACACGGTGCTCACGAACTACGGCGACTCCTACGCCGACAAGTGCCCGCTCAAATAAAGCTCGCCCCCAGGCTACGCGCACTTCGTGTCGCTTCTCCAACCCCCTACCGGGGGCAACACCTGAGGCCCGGCGGAGCCGGTTCCTCGGTGTTTCCCGAATGAAAACGCGGGCAATCCTTGTGATCCTATGAGTGGAATTCTTGTTCTCGAGCAGCTGCTCAACGGCCTCGGCTACGGGCTGATGCTGTTCCTGCTGGCGGCCGGGCTCACGCTGGTGTTCGGCATCATGGACGTGCTGAACCTTGCGCACGGCTCGCTGTTCATGGCCGGCGCGTACGTGGCGGCCGAGGCGCACACGCGCACCGGCTCGTTCACTGCCGCCATCGTCATCGCGGTGGCGGTCACGGTGGTGGTGGCGTTGCTGCTCGAAGTGCTGCTGATGCGCCGGCTCTACACACGCGACCACCTCGCGCAGGTGCTCGCCACCTTCGGCGTGATCCTGGTGGCCGACGACATCGTGACGATGGCCTGGGGCCCGTCGCCGGTGATGGCGCCGACGCCGGCTGCGCTCTCTGGGCCGGTCAATCTCATGGACGGCCTGCCCTACCCGGCCTACCGCCTCGTGATCCTTGTCGGTGGGCTGCTGGTGGCGCTCGCGCTGTACCTGCTGGTCAACCACACGCGCATCGGCATGCGGGTGCGCGCGGGCGCGTCCGACCGGCCGATGGCCGAGCTGATGGGCGTGCGCGTGGGCCGCATCTTCAACGGCGTGTTCCTGCTCGGCGCGGCGCTGGCCGCGCTGGCCGGCGCGCTGATGGGCCCGATCGTCGCGGTGCAGGTCGGCATGGGAGAAGCCATCCTGATTCCGGCGCTGGTGGTGCTGGTGATCGGCGGCATCGGTTCGGTGCGCGGCGCCTTCGTGGCCGCACTGCTGGTGGGCGTGGTCGACACCGTCGGACGCGCCTTCGTGCCGATGCTGCTGCGTGCCACGCTGCCGCCCGCCACGGCGGCCGATCTGGGCCCGCTGTTCGCCGAAGTCGCGATGTACGCGCTGATGGTGATCGTCCTGATCTTCCGGCCCTCGGGGCTTTTCTCGGCACGCGCATGAAGCCCTCTTCCTCATCTTCACGCTACATCGGCCTCGGGCTGCTCTTCGTGCTGCTCGCGGCGTTTCCGCTGGTCGCGCCGCTGTTCGGGCTCGAGTTCTACATCGGCTTCGTGCGGCGCGTGCTCATCGTGGCGCTGGCCGCGGCGAGCCTCAATTTCATCCTCGGCTTCGGCGGCATGGTGGCGCTGGGGCATGCGGGCTTCATCGGCATGGGCGCGTACACGCTGGTGGCGCTCAGCGACGCGGGCGTCGTGTCGGCCTGGATCATGTGGCCGGCGGCAGCGCTCGTGGCCGGCCTCGTCGCCGCGCTGATCGGCACGGTGGCGCTGCGCACGCGCGGCGTGTACTTCATCATGACCACGCTGGCCTTCGCGCAGATGCTGTACTTCGTGGTGGTGTCGCTGCGCCGCTATGGCGGCGACGACGGCTACACGCTGATGTCGCGCCCCACGCTGCTGCCCGGCCTCGACCTGGGCAACGAGTCGAACTTCTACTGGGTGGTGCTGGTGATCGTCGCGCTGGCGCTGTGGTGGCTGCACCGCGCGACGCAATCGCGCTTCGGCCATGCGCTGATGGGCATCCGCGACAACGAGACGCGCATGCGGGCACTGGGCTATCCGGTGTTCCGCCTGCAGCTGGTGGCGTTCACCATCGCGGGGGCCATCGCCGGATTGGCGGGTGCGCTGCTCGCCGGCGGCAACGGCTTCGTGAGCCCGGCCACGATGCACTGGACGCAGTCCGCGACGCTGCTGGTGATGGTGGTCATAGGCGGGCTGGGCCGCAGCTGGGGCGGGCCCGTGGGCGCCGTCGTGTGGCTGGTGCTCGAGGAGGCGCTCAAGCAGCACACGGAGCATTGGCACATGCCGCTGGGGCTGCTGTTGATCGCCGTTGCGCTGTGGGCACCCAAAGGGCTTGCTGCTCTCTACAAGCGCCGCCGGCCCCTCACCCCAACCCTCTCCCCAGAGGGGCGAGGGAACAAGGCAACACCATGAGCCTTTTCAGAATCGAAGGATTGGTCAAGCGCTTCGGCGGACTGCTGGCCACCGACCATGTGAACCTCACCGTGGAGCGCGGCGAAGTGCATGCGCTGATCGGGCCGAACGGCGCGGGCAAGACCACGCTGGTGAACCTCATCACCGGGCTGCTGAAGGCCGACGCGGGCCGCATCCTGCTCGACGAGATCGACATCACGAAGCTCAAGGACCACCAGCGCGTGGCTGCCGGCATGTCGCGCTGCTTCCAGGTCACGCGCGTCTTCGCCAAGGAGACGGTGCACGACAACCTCATGCTCGCGGCGCAGGCCCATGCGGGCAGCAGCCTGCGCTTCATGGCGCCGCGCGCGACCGAGCGCGACCTGATCGACCGCGCCGTGGCGCTGGCCGACCGCGTGGGCCTGGGCAGCGAGCGCAACCGCATCGCCGGCACCTTGCCGCACGGTGCGCAGCGCGCGCTCGACGTGGCGCTGGCGCTCGCGGCCGAACCCAAGTTGCTGCTGCTCGACGAGCCGATGGCCGGCATGGGCCCCGACGAATCGGCACGCATGGTCGAGTTGATCGAATCGCTGCGCGCGTCGATGGCGATCCTTTTGATCGAACACGACATGGACGCGGTGTTCCGCCTGGCCAACCGGCTCACGGTGCTGGTGCAGGGCAAGGTGCTGATGAGCGGCACCGCCGACGAAGTGCGGGGCCACCCCGATGTGCAGGCCGTCTACCTAGGCACAGAAGCAGAAGGCCATTCATGACCACGACATTGCTCGAAGCGAAGGCCATCGAGGCCGGCTACGGCGCAAGCCAGGTGCTGTTCGGCATCGACCTCGACATCCGCCCCGGCGAAGTGCTTGCGCTGCTCGGCCGCAACGGCATGGGCAAGAGCACGCTGCTGAAGGTGCTGACCGGCACGCTCGCGCCGATGCGCGGCAACGTGCATTTCGACGGCGCGGCCATCGGTGGCCACAAGCCGGATGCCATCGCGCGGCGCGGCGTGGCCATCGTGCCCGAGGGCCGGCACGTGTTTCCGAACCTCAGTGTCGACGAGCACCTGCGCGCCTTCGCACGGCCGCGCCCCGGCAGCGCGCCGCGCTGGACGGTCGAGGCGCTCTACGGCCTGTTCCCGCGCCTGTCGGAGCGCAAGGCCAATGCAGGCAACCAGCTCTCGGGCGGCGAGCAGCAGATGCTGGCCATCGCGCGGGCGCTGTCCACGCACCCGCGCCTGTTGATCCTCGACGAAGCCACCGAAGGCCTCGCACCGGTGATCCGCGAAGAGATCTGGCATTGCATCGCCACGCTCAAGGCCGAGGGCGAAGCGATCCTGGTGGTCGACAAGTACGTGCAGCGCCTGCTGCCGCTGGCCAACCGCCACGTGATCCTCGAACGCGGGCGCGTGGTGTGGCAGGGCGACTCGGCCGCGCTCGACGCCGACCGCTCGCTGTGGACGCGCTACCTGGGCGTCTAGGCCTCTTGCTCGCGCCTATCGCACTTCGCAGTCGACGGCATTCGACTTGGGTGCATTGCTGCCGTTCGCCGCGACGGGCGTGCCCGAATTGAACACGGGCGGCGGCGTGAACTGAATGCCCGGGTTCTGGGGTACGACCACAGGCGGTACGGTGAACGAGGGCGTGAAGCCGAACTGCCCCGCGCTGAAATTGGCCGTGCCGGCCGGGTTGGTGACGTGGATCAGCCCATCGAGCACCTGCACGTAGAGACCGGGCGCCCGTGCGGCGCCGGGTATCGGCGGCACGTTGTTCTGTGCAAAAGCGGGCGTCGCGGCCATCGCGACCACGGCGGCAAGCAGGGCGAAGAAGTGTTTTTTCATCGGGGTCTCGCGAAGGCGGTGGCTCAAGGCTGCTGAAGGGACACGACCATGCTGGCGTTGCCCTTCAGTGCGCCCATCGGCGTGTTGATGACGGTGGCGTCCTTGCTGCGCTGGCCCACGGCCCCGGCAATGCTGCGAAAGCCGCCCTGCGCCAGGCCCAGCTCGATGCTGTCCTGCTGCGGCTTGCCAGCGTCGTAGTCGTAGCGCGTCACCACCAGCATCGACTGCGGCTGCAGGATCAGCTCGGCACCGTCGTTGAACTTCAGCTGCGCGTAGGCGCGGCTCTCGGTCATGAGCGTGTCGCCCCGGCGGATCTGCGAGTCCACGGCCAAGAGCCGGGTGGTGCCTTCTGCGCTGCGAACGACCAGCACGCCCGACAGGTTGGTCACCGTGCCGACGGCCTGTGCGTGGGCGGCGGTGGCCCCTGCGAGCGATGCGGCAAGGGCCAGCAGGCCGGCGATGGATTGAAACGGTTTCATGGTGTGTGCCGGCCTCAATTGCAGTACATCTTCTTCGGGGTCGCGCCGGACTTGGGCTCGCTCTTCGCCACCAGGTCGGCATCGGTCGCGGTCTTGTCCTTCAACTTCGGGTCCGGGGACGTCGACGAAGCGTCGCTCGTGGGCAGCGATGCAACGACGGTCTTGACGACTTCGCTGGCCGCCTGCTGCACAGGCGCGACCGGTGACGACGCCGTCGGCGGCGACAGGACCTGGCAGAGCGCCGAGTTGGGCGCGATCGTGCAGATGTCGGCGGACGGCGGAGGCACCACCGCGGGCGTCGATGCCACGGCGGAACAACCTGCGAGCGACGGGCTCACCGCGCACATGGCCGCGCTCGGCAGCACGGCGGAGCAGCCTGGCAGCGCGGCATTCACCGTGCAGGAGGCCAGCGTCGGCAACACGGCGGTGCAACCCGGCAGCGCGGCGTTGGCGGTGCAGGCCGACAGTGTCGGCAGCACGGCCGAGCAGCCCGGCAACGCGGCATTCGCGGTGCACGCCGACAGCGTCGGCGCGGTGACGGCCAGGGCGCGTGCCACGGTCGCGCCGCTCGACGGATAGCTGACGAAGAGCGTCGCGGTGCTGCTGCTCGATGCCAAGGGCGGCGCGTTGACCTGGGCGAAGGCACCGCTGTTGTAGGCGCCGCGCGTCACCACGAAGTCGGCCGTTGCGCCGTTGGCGGGCACGAAGCCGCCCAGCGCGCCGAGGTTCAGCGTCCCGCCGAGGTTGACCGATCCGCCCACATCGAGCAGGTCGAAGCCGTCGTTGCCGAGCCGGATGTTCAGCACGCCGCTGCTGCCCTGCGTGTAGTTGCCCTGCACGGCGAGCGTGCCCGTGGCGCCGGCCGTGCCGGGCGACACGGTGCCGTTGTTGAACAGCGTGGCGTCGCCGCCCAGCGCGATGGCGCCGCTGCCCGCGATGCTGCCGTTGTTGTACAGGTGGGTGCCGCCGCTGCCCAGCGTGGTGCCGGCCTGCAGCACGATGGCGCCGTTGTTCGGGTTGTCGGCGCCCAGGCGCGCATCGAGCTCGCCTTCGTTGATCTGCACCGTGCCGCCGGCCAGGTTGGCCAGCGGTACGTAGGCCGTACCGGCGCCGCTCTTGACGACTGTGCCGCTGTTCGGGAGCCGCCCGATATCGCCCGCGGTGAAGAGCGGCGCGGCATCCGAGGCGTTTGCCGCGATGCGCACGGTGGCGTTGGCATCGTTGGTGATCGTGCTGCCCGCAACCAGCGTCACATGCGATTGCGCGGCGAGGTCGAGCACCGCGCCCGCCTTGTTGTTGAAGGCGCCGCTGCCATGGAAGACCAGGCTGGCCGGCGACGCCGCGCCGAGGTTGACGGTGCCGTAGTTGTTCCAGGTGGTCTGGTCCAGGATATCGAGCTGGGCTGCGTCCACGCTCACGAGGTTGCGCGTGGTGAGCGCGTAGCCCTGCCCGTTGATCGTGGCCGCCTCGCCGATGGCGAGCTGCGGCGCCGAGGCGCCGATGTCCACCGCGCCGAGCAGCGTGATGTAGTTCTTCCAGGCCATCGTGCCCGCGCCGGCAAAGGCGACGTGGCTGTTGAGGTTCACGCTGTCGAGCGTCAGGCGCGTGCCGCCCGCGACCAGCACCTGCCCGTCGAGCGAAACGCCCTGCAGCGTCAGCGTGCCCGCATCGACGCGCACCGTGCTGCCGTTGCTGTTGGACATGCCGGTGTATTGCTGGTCGCTGGCGCTGTTCTTGATGAGCGTGCCGTTGTTGACGAAGTTGCTGATGAAGGCACCCGAGCCCGCGAGCACGTCGGACTGCGTGCCCGAGGTGGTGATGCTGCCGTTGTTCTCGAAGTAGACGCCTTCGCTGCGCGCATTGATCGCACCGCCGCCGGTCACGGCGATGGCCGCGCCGTTGCGCCATGCGGTGGCGCCCTGCAGCACGACCTGGCCGTCGACCACGACGGGCGCGCCCTGGGTCGAGAGCGAACCGCCCGCGCTGCCGTAGATGTTGCTCGCGTGCAGCACCAGGCTGTTGTTGTTGCCGCTGGCGCCGAACACCACCGCCGTGCCGAGCGTCACGTTGCCGGACCACTCGACGGTGCCGGTGCCTGTGAAGCCCGCGCCTGCATTGAAGGCATGCCCGCCCGAGAGCGACAGCGTGGTGCCCGAGCCCACGTCGAAGGTGCCGGTGTGCGTGCCGCCCTGGCCAAACACCGCGGTGCCCGCGCCGCTGACCGACACCGTGCCGGCGTTGTTGAGCACGCCCGAGATCGGCGCGACCGGCGATCCCGCGACGCCCACCGCCAGCGTGGCGCCCGATGCGACATTGACCGTCGCCGCGTTGATGGCGGAGCCTGGCAAGCCAAGCGTGGTCGTGCCGCTCGCGATGTCGAGCGTGCCGTTGCCGTTCTGTATCACGCCCTCGGACACCGTGAGCACGCCGCCGTGCAGGTCCATGCCCGCGTTGAGCTTCACGGCATGGTTGGTGGTGGGGCTGGCGGGATAGTCGCCCTGGTAGTTGCTGTTGAGGTTCAGCGTGAGTGCGCTGGCGCTGCTGGTGATCGGTGCGTTGATGACGATGTTGTTGCTGGCGTTCAGCGTCAGCGCCGAATCGATGGCCCCGCGCTTGGCGATGGCCGACGACACGGTGATGTTGCCCTGGTCGATGTCTGTCGCCGGGTTGCCGCGGCCGGTCGTGATGCTCACGTTCACGCCCGCATCGAGCTGCGCCGTGACCACGTCGGCGCCGATGTACGCGCTGGTCTCGTTCGAGCTGATGGCGTTGCTGCCGGTGGTGCCGCCGCTGCCGCCGCCGGCCACGATCTCGATGCTGTAGGGGTCGATGTGCCACTCGCCGCCCTTGCCCACCGTGGGCACGTTGACGACATCGAGCGAGCGTTGGCCCGAGGTATCGACATAGCCGCCGCGTCCCGCGCTGCCGGTGGCCGACACGCGCCCGTCGATGGCGGCCGCGCCGTCGGCATAGAGCTGCACGTTGCCGCCGGTGGTGCCGTTGGCGCTGATGTCGGAAGCGGCCGTGGTCTTGAGGTCGCCCGATGCGCGCAGGAACACGCGGCCGCCCTCGCGCACCACGCTGTCGGCATTGATGCTGCCGCCGTTGCTCACCAGCCCCGCCGCCAGGCCGATGCGGCCCGCTTCGGCGGCGATGCGCCCGAGGTTCTTCACCTCGCCGGCCGTGCCGGTGATGGCCACCGAAACGCCCGGCGTGCCGGTGTCCATCAGCTGCACGCTCTGGCCGGCCGCGAGCAGGATCTCGCCGTTCGGCGCGGTCAGCGTGCCGGTGTTGGTCACGCTCGGCGCGACCATGTAGATGCTGCCGCCGCTGGCGGTGGTGATGGTGCCCGCGTTGCGGATCTCGCCGGCCGTGGCGCCGGCCTTGAAGGTCAGCCGGCCCGCCAGGAAGTCGCTGTCGTTCACGTTGAGCGTGCTCGCGATGAAGCTGCCGACGTCGATGCGCGCGCCCGGCCCGACCATGATGCCGGCCGGATTGATGAGCCACAGCGCACCGTTGGCCTTGATCTGCCCGTAGATCAGCGAGGGGTCGCCGCCGATGGTGCGGGCAAGCAGCGCCGAGGTGCTGCCGGGCTGGCGGATATCGACCAGCGCGTCCGCGCCCACATTGAAGGTCGCGAAGTTGACCAGCGCCTGCGGCGTGCCCTGGTTGATGTTCAGCGTCGTGCCGTTGCGCACGATCGAGACGCTGCCCGAGGTGACGCTCCACCCGGTCGGCAACGCACCCGGCGCAAGCTGTGCCCACAGGGGCGTGCCGATCACGGCACACGCGGCGGCGATGGCCAGGGAAATGAAGCGGGGGCGGAGGTGCAAGCGCATGAGGGTCTGCCTTGTGGAGAGGGTCAGAACGCCAGCATGGCGCTCAGGTGCGCGCGCCAGTCGCCGCGCTTCTCGGTCAGCGAATTGCCGGCGTCGTTGACGCGGGCGATGTCCAGCCGCAGGTTGAAGTCGCGGCTCCAGGCGTAGCGCGCGCCGACGCCCATGCTCGAGACGGTGACGTGGCGCGGCACCGCGGTGCCCGCCACGCGGCTGTTGGCGCCGTAGCCGGCGTCGTAGAACACCAGCGCGCGCAGCTGGCCCGGAATGCCGGCCCGGCCGGCCAGCTCGGGCGTGTACAGCTCGGCATTGACGATGGCGCCGCTGTCGGCCACCACCGCGCGCTCCTGGAAGCCGCGCACCAATGACAGCCCGGTCAGGCCGAACTGCTCGCTCGACACCAGCGGCGTGCGCGCGTACTGCGCGCTGCCGTTCAGGCGCACCTGCCAGTCGCCCGCCAGTCCCTTGAACCACGAGGCCGCGCCATGCAGCACCACGAAGCCGTCGTGCGTGTCGCGGTTGCCGGGCGTGAGGTACGAGTAGCGGTCGGTGCGGCCGTCGACGTTGGTGTAGCGCGTGCCGCTCGCAAGGTTGCGCGAGATGCCGACGCTGTAGCCCAGCGTTTCGCCGACGCCTTCGCGCTGGCCGATGTAGGTCAGGCTCAGCGGAGCCGTGGTGTAGGGCACGCAGGAAGCGATGGGCGGCGTCGGCGGCGCGATGCTCACGTCTTCGCCGCCGATGTTGCAGCGCGAATCGATGCGCTTGCGGTCGATGCCGAGCACGAGCTTGGCGCTGTACTCGCCGCTGCGGCCCAGGAAGTGGTTCCAGCGCAGGCCGTAGATGTCGCCCTTGCCGGTGAAGCCCAGCACGCCGCCGAGCGTGGGCGAGCTGGCCGGCGAGTTGGCGCTCGACTTGCCATAGACGAAGTCGATGCTGTCGCCCAGGCGGTACAGCGGAATCCGGTAGCCGAGCGAATACAGCTCCAGGCGCATGCCCGAGGGGCTGTCGGGCGAGGTGGTGTAGGCCAGCGTGCCCACCTGGTCGCGGTCGAACAGGTTCGCATGCTGCAGCGCGACGCCGGTGCGCCAGCGGCCGCTCGCGGGCGTGCCGGTGTTGTCGAGCGTGGCGATGATGCGCAGCGGGTTGTTGTCGGTCACCGCCACCTTGGCGTCAAGGGTGCCGGGCGTCGCGCCCTCGGCGAGCGACACGCCGATGTGCTTGGCCGGGTTGTCGTTGGCCAGCTGCACCGACTCGGAAATGGCGCGCAGGTCCGGCACGCGCCCCGGCTGCAGTTGCGGCAGGCTGGCCAGGATGTTGTCGGTGCTGAACCGGTTGTTGCCGGTGACGGCGACCGCGCCGATCACGGGCTGCACGACCTTGAGCCTGACGATGCCGCCGGTCAGCTCCTGCTCGGGCACCGAGACCTTCACCATCGTGTAGCCGGCCTTCGCGTAGGCCTGCTGCAGCGCATCGACGGCGCGCTGGATGTCGCCGTAGGCGCGCCCCTGGCCCGTCAGCGGGCCGACCAGCCGGTCGATTTCCGCGGGGCCGAGCAAGGTGTTGCCGTCGACCTCGAAGCGCACGATGTCGAAGCGTTCGCCCTGCGCACCCGCGCCCAGCGCCGCCGCCACGAGTGTCGCGGCCGCACCACATCGAACCCACCACTGTCTCATCGCGCGTCGCCTCATTGTTTTTGCTTCACCGGCAAACTGAACAAAAGGGCGCCACCGCGGCGATGTTCAGAATGGATACGAATGGTATCTTGATGTAAACAAAAGTGTAAGAGGGCGCGCCCGGGACGGCGCGGAATCAGGTGCCCGCGACCTCCGTCCGGTGTCCGTTGTGGCTGCCGCCACGGCCCAGCACGCGCAGGGCCAACGCGCCGACGACGGCCGAGCAGCACGCAATGCCCGCCACCATCGGCAGCGGCGTGCCGTCGGCAAACGGCGCGACCAGCGCCACGGCCACCGCGCCACCCGCGAAGTTCATCGTGCCCAGCAGCGCCGATGCGGTGCCGGCCCGCGCGGCATGCCCTTCCATCGCGACCACGAAGGTCGACGGCACGATCACGCCATTGAGCCCGTACACGGCCATCAGCAGGCCGACCAGCACGCCGATGCGGTCGACGCCCGCCAGCGTGAGCACCAGCAGCAGCGCGGTGATGGCGGCATGCGCCATGACCGCCGTGCGCAACACGCGCCGGATGCCGAAGCGCGCCGCGAGCCAGCCGTTCATCTGCGACGCCGCGATCATCGACACCGCATTCAGCGCGAACAGCACGGCGTACAGGCGCGGCGACACGCCGAAATGCGTGCTCATCACGAAGGACGAATTCGCGACGTAGATGAAGAAGCCCGAGAGCGTGAGCGATGCCATGAAGGCCACCGCCATGAAATGCCGGTCGCGCAGCAGCACGCCGTAGCCGGCCATCGCGCCGCGCAGGCTGCTCTGCAGCCGCGCCGCCGGCGGCCGCGTCTCGGGCAGCAGGAGCGCCACCATGGCCACGGCCAGCACCGCGAGCGCGCCGATCACCCAGAACACCGCGCGCCAGCTGGCCGCGTCGGCCACGACGCTGCCCACCAGCGGCGCAAGGATCGGCGACACGCTGTAGACCAGGATCAACAGCGACATGAGCCGCGCCGCCTCGGCACCGGTGTGCAGGTCGCGCACCACCGCGCGCGGCGTCACCATGCAGGCACAGGCGCCGAGCCCCTGCAGGAAGCGGAACGCGATCAGCACGCCGATGCTCGGCGCCAGCGCACAGCCGATGCTCGCGGCCACGAACACACCCAGGCCCACGTACATCGGCCGCTTGCGCCCGAACATGTCCGACAGCGGGCCGGCCACCAGCTGGCCGATGCCGGTCGCGATGAAGAAGGCCATCAGGCTGGCCTGCACCGCATGCGGGCCAGCCCCCAGCGCGTGCCCGATGGCCGGCAGCGCGGGCAGGTACATGTCGATGGCCGACGGTCCGATCGCGGTGAGCAGGCCCAGCACGATGGCGTAGCGGGAAAGTTGAGCGTTCGATGAGGACATGCGCCGATGGTCGCGCTGCAGGCTGGATGATTGAATAATCAACAGCCCGCATTTCCTATTCATCCGTACAAACCATGGACCCCTTGTCCGATGTGCTGTCGATGCTCACGGTGAGCAGCACGCTCTCGTCACGCTTCGAGGCGCGCGGCCTGTGGGCCTTTCGGTATCCGCACTACGCCTCGCACATCAAGCTGGGCGGGGTGCTCGCAGGGCGGTTCCGCCTGCAGGTCGAGGGCGCCGGCGCGCCGGTCGTGCTGGACGCGGGCGACTTCTTCCTGCTGACCAACGGCCAGCCTTTCACGGCCTCCAGCGATCCGCCCGGTCCGCTGCAGGACGGCGTGCAAATCAGCCGCGACCATCGCGGGCCCGATGGCGTGCTGCGCTATGAAGGCCAGAGCGCCGAAGACGGCCCGCTGGCCGTCATGGCCAGTGGCCGCTTCACCCTGCATGGCGAGGCCGGCGAACTGCTGTTGCGCCACCTGCCGCCGCTCATCCATCTGCGCGCGAGCGACCCCGGTGCGCGGCCGCTGGTGGGGCTTCTCGATCTGCTGGCCTGGGAAACGGCCGAACTGCGGCCGGGCGCATCGCTGGCACGCACCAACCTCGCGGCGCTGGTGCTGGTGCAGGCACTGCGCGTGTATCTGGCCCATGCGCCGCAACCCGAAGGCTGGCTCGGCGCGATGGCCGATGCGCGCATCGGCGAAGCGCTGTCGCAGATGCATGGCGACATCGCGCGGCCATGGACCGTGGAGCGCCTCGCCCAGTCGGCCGGCATGTCTCGCACGGCCTTCGCGGTGCGCTTCAAGACGTTGACCGGCTCGACGCCGCTCGACTACCTCGGCGGCTGGCGCATGACGGTGGCGCGCAATGCGCTGCGGCATGGCGACGAAGCCATTGCACGCATCGCAGAGCGCGTCGGCTACCAATCAGAAACAGCTTTCAGTGCGGCCTTCAAGCGCACCGTGGGCGAAAGCCCGGGGCGCTTCCGGACGTTGAGCCGCGACAGCGCGGGCCTTACACCGAGCGCGTGATCCCGCCGTCCACGCGCAGGTTCTGCCCGGTGATGTAGCCCGCGCCTTCCGATGCGAGAAAGCCGATGACGGCGGCGATCTCGCTGCTCTTGCCGTAGCGGCCCATCGGAATGCGCGAACGGAACTCGGCCTTCTCGGGCAGGCTGTCGATGAAGCCGGGCAGCACGTTGTTCATGCGCACGTTCTGCGCGGCGTACTTGTCGGCGAACAGCTTGGTGAAGGCTGCAAGGCCGGCGCGGAACACGCCCGAAGTCGGGAACACCGGGTCGGGCTCGAAGGCCGCGAAGGTCGAGATGTTGATGATCGTGCCGCCGCCCTGCGCCACCATCAGCGGTACAACGAGGCGGCTGGGGCGCACCGCGCTCAGCAGGTAGACGTCCATGCCGCGGTGCCAGTCTTCGTCGGTGATCTCCAGGATCGGCGCGCGAGGGCCGTGGCCTGCGCTGTTGACCAGCACATCGACGCGGCCCCATTCGTTGGCGACGCGGTCCACGAGCCGCTTGACGTCATCGTTCGATTGGTTCGAGCCCGTCACGCCGATGCCGCCCAGTTCGGCCGCGAGCGCCTCGCCCTTGCCCGACGACGAAAGAATGGCCACGCGAAAGCCGTCGTCCGCGAGCTTGCGGGCAGCGGCTGCGCCCATGCCGCTGCCACCGGCGGTGACGATGGCTACTTTTTTCTGTGCATCAGAAGACATGCAGGGTTCCTTGGTTCATGCAAAGCCTGCATTTAGCCAAGGATTCGGGTCTGCTGCCAGGCGGGGTTGTGTTTCGGGCCGCTGCTGTTCGGGGCGCGTGCGGATGACACCGGGTACTCCCCTCCGCAAATGCCCCCTGCATCCTCCTCTAGCGAAGCGGGCGGGGCAGATAGTGCGCTGCGCAATGCGCTCGCTCACCGCGGGAGACGCACCTCGCTGAAACGCATGTAGTCCAAGTTGCCGCTCGACTCCAGCTCGCCTGACTCGACCAGCGCCTTCACTCTCCGGGCCAAGAAGCCGATCGGCACTTCTGCCAGCTCTTCTGGCCCCCTAGTCATTGCCGTTCCTACGATGCGTGCCACTTTCCTCCAAGTCGGCGCGCAGTCGGCGAGAAGCATGCTGTCGATGAGAGCGATCTGAGATTCAGAGAGCGCCGCGACTACCTTCTGCTCTTCGCCATCTAACTCAGTGTCTGGCGAGCCCTTGGGTAATGAAGTGTCCAGTTCAGGATACTGAAGGACCAAAGGTGTTTTTAGTCGCGAGAGGATATCGACGACGACGCCGGTGTGCGCATGCAAGAGTTGGTCGCGTTCTGGTGTTTTTGGCAGTTGCCAGACTACTGTCTCGGCCTCAGACATTACCTTCAATACCCGCTCGTATATGTCATACAGCGCTGCTGCATCTTCCTGCCCGAGTTCGATCATGGCCCTTTGTCACCCCATAGTTGCTCAACGGCGCGATGATGACAGGCCTAATGCATGTGCAACGAAACGAAGGCCTGAGGACATTCGCGGAGGGGAGTACGCCGTCGGCGTGGGCGCGCCCTCAACAGCGCACCCCACGCAACGAACCGAAGCCGGCCTATGCCGTAGGCAACGTCGCCTGCATCGAAGCGCGCTGGTTGAACACCTTGAACCACTTCGCGCTGTTCGGCGCCTCGGCGCGCCAGTCGACGGCGGGAAAGCGGAAGTCCATGTAGCCCAGCGCACAGGCGAAAGCGATGGTGCCGATGTCGACGCGGTCGCCAAAAGAAGGCGTCGCGCCTTCGAGCCATTCAAGGCCGGTGCTCACCTTGGCGAGCTGGCCGTCGGTCCAGTCGGACCAGCGAAGCTCCTCGGGGCGCAGCACGTTTTCGTAGCGCGCGAGCAGTGCGGCGCCGGTCATGCCGTCGGCCAGCGACAGTTCCGTGAGACGTGCCCAGCGGTCGGCGCCTTCGGCCGGGAACAGCTTGCCCGACTGCGTGGCGTTCAGGTACTCGCAGATCACGCGGCTGTCGAACAGCACCTGGCCGTCGTCGGTCAGGAAGGTCGGCACCTGGCCCAGCGGGTTCTTCGGAATGATGGTGGCGTCGCGCTTCACCGGGCCGGCCGCGCTCGGCAGCTTCTCGATGCGGTCGGCAATGCCCAGCTCGTGTGCCACGACCATGCACTTGCGCACGAAGGGGGAAGCGGGAGAGAAGAAGATTTTCATGATGGTGAAGAAGAAGAAGTGATGTTGTTCAGGCGTGCTCTGCCGCGCCGTGTGCCAGGTGCATGCCCGCCACCCAGCCGAAGGTTAGCGCGGGCCCGAGCGTGATACCCGGCGCAGGGTACTCGCCGCCCATGACCGAGTGCATGTCGTTGCCGGCCACATACAGGCCCGCGATGGGCTCGCCCTGCGCATCGAGCGCGCGGGCGTTGCCGTCGGCGCGAATGCCGAGCGCGGTGCCGATGTCGCCGGGGTACACCTTCACGGCATAGAACGGCGCCTGCTTCACCGGCGCAAGGCAGGCGTTGGGTTGATGGTCCGGATCGCCGAGGTAGCGGTTGTAGGCATCGCCGCCCTTGCCGAACACCGGGTCCTGGCCTTGCGCGGCGAGCGGGTTGAATTTGGCGACGGTGCGCACCAGCCCGGCCGGGTCCACGCCCGCCTGCTGCGCGAGTGCTTCGAGCGTGTCGGCGCGGTAGAGATAACCGGCGCGCACCAGATGCTCGCGCGGACGGCCGCCGGGCAAGGCAAGGCCCAGGCCCCACTTCTCCATGAAGGCGCTGTCGCACACCAGCAGCGCGGGAATGGCCGTGGCGTTGGCATTCGCGCGGTACATGCCGCGCACGAACTCGTGGTACGAGGTCGATTCATTGACGAAGCGCTCGCCGCGCGCATCGACCGCGATCAGCCCCGGCTTGGCGCGGTCCCACACCAGGTGCGGATAGCGCAGCACGCTGCCGTCGGGCCGCGTGAGCAGTGAGACGGGCGCCCACAGCGCCGGCCCCGTGTGGCCGGTGCCGAGCACGCCGCCGGCCTGCCGCGCCATCGCGATGCCTTCGCCGGCATTGTCTTGGGGCGACATCGAATACGGCCCGGTAGGCGCCGGGTAGTGCTGGCCGCGCATGGCCGCGTTCCACGGAAAGCCGCCGGTAGCGATGACCACGCCGCGCCGCGCGTGCACGGTCAGCTCCTTGCCGTCGCGGCGCAGGCGCACGCCGGTGACGGCGCCTGTTGCGTCCTTCTCCAGCCCCAGTGCCGGCGTGTTCAGCCAGAACGGAATGCCCTTCTTCAGCACGCTGTGAAAGAGCCGCGCCGCCAGCGCATTGCCCAGCAGCAGCCGCGTGCCGCGGTGATGGCCGCTCAGGCGGTCGCCGAAGTAGCGCAGCACCAGCTTCACGCCATGCTTCCACGATGCAAGTGAGCGCCAGACCCCGAGCAGGTGCTTCACGTCGGTCATGTTGACCATCATCCCGCCGAGCACGCAGAACTCGGGCAGCGGATCGCGCAGCGTCTTGAAGTGAGGGCCGAGCAGCCGGCCGTCGAACTCGATGGGGTCGAGCGAACGGCCGCCCATGGCGGCGCCTTCGCGGTCGGGGTAGTAGTCGGGCGAATAGGTGCGTGCGGCCAGTTGCACGTCGGTGCGTTCGCGCAGGTAGCGCAGTGCGAGCGGGCCCGCGTCGAGGAATGCGTGGCGCAGTTCTTCGTCGCCGGCCGCGCCCACGGTGTTCTGCAGGTAGGTCCAGGCCTTGCCGCGCGTGTCGGGATGGCCGGCCGCCTCGGCCTGGTCGTTGAGCGGCACCCACACGGCGCCGCCCGAGATGGCGGTCGATCCGCCGATGCGATCGGTCTTCTCGACCACGAGCACGTCGAGGCCTTCGAGCTTTGCGGTGAGCGCGGCGGAAAGACCACCCGCGCCGCTGCCGATGACGACGACGTCGTACGCGGTCTTCTCTTGTTGTTGCTGCTGTGCCATCAGGACCCGGAGCCTCCCAGCGACTTGCCGCCATCGACGAACAGCACCTGCCCCGTGACGAAGCAGGTCGAGGGCGATGCGAAGAAGGCCACCGCATGCGCGATGTCTTCGGGCCGGCCGGCTGCGCCGGTGGGCTGCAGCGCAAGCTGCGCGGCCAGGCGTTCGGGCGAGAGCGCGCGCAAGAGCGGCGTGTCGATCAGCCCCGGTGCGATGGCGTTGACCATGATGCCGCGCGGCGCCAGTTCCATCGCGCTGGCGCGCGTGTAGCCCACCAGCGCAGCCTTCGACGCCACGTAGTGCGCATGGTTCTTCGCACCCAGGTAGGCACGCGATGCGATGTTGACGATGCGCGCGCCGTCCGTCATCTTGCGCGCGGCCTCCTGCGTGAGCGTGGCCACGGCCAGCAGGTTCACTTCGTACATGCGGCGAAAGTCCGCCGAGGTCACGTCGAGAAAGGCCCGCTCGTCGAAGATGCCGGCGTTGTTGACCAGCGCCGCGAGCGGTGGCAGTTGCTGCACCATCGCGCGCACGGCCGCTTCGTCGGTGAGGTCGATGGCGCGGCACTCCACGTCGAGGCCGGCGGCGCGCAGCACCTGCGTTTCGCGCTCGGCCAGCTCGCCGTTGAAGTCGGCCATGACCACGCGCCAGCCGTCGCGCGCCATGCGCTCGACGATGGCGCGGCCCATGCCGCTGGCGCCGCCTGTCACGAGGACGAGCGGCTTCTCTGTACTGCTGTTGTTCATGGTTGTTCCGATGTGCGGCGGTGCTCAGACCGCCAGGTAGCCGCCATCGACCGGCAGCACCACGCCATTGACGTAGCTGGCCATCGACGACGCAAGAAAGACGACCGGCCCGGCAATCTCGTCGGCCTCGCCGTGGCGCTTGATGGGCACGCGGCTCATGTACCAGTCGGTGCCGTGTTCTGTCTCGCGTTGGCCGGCGGTCATGTCGGTGACCATCAGGCCCGGCGCCACCGCGTTCACGCGCACGCCGTACGGTGCGAGGTCGCGCGCCAGCACTTGTGTGAGCGAGCGCACTCCCCCTTTGGCCACGACGTAGCCGGCCGACGAGATGCCCGCGCCGAAGGCCACGATGGACGACAGGTTGACGATGTTGCCCTGCGAGCGCTTGAGCGCCGGCACGAAGGCCTGCGTGACGTTGAACACGCCCTGCAGGTTGACCGACATCACGCGGTCCCAGGCTTCGCGCGCGCCGGGCTCGTCGAACTTCGAGCGCGCCGAAATGCCCGCGTTGTTGACCAGCACGTCGATGTCGCCATGCGACGCCGCAACGCGCACCGCGAGTGCATCGACCGCCGCCGCATCGCTCACATCGACGCTCTCGGCATCGGCACGGCCACCGGCTTCGCGGATCGATGCGGCCACCTGTTGCGCCACGTCGAGGTCGCGGTCCACCACGAGCACGTGCGCGCCTTCGGCCGCCATGCGGCGCGCGATGGCTTCGCCCAAGCCGCGCGCGGCACCGGTGACGAGCGAGAGTTTGTCTTTGAGGAGCATGGGGTTTTCCTTCGGGGAGGCGCCGTCAGACGCCGAGGTAGGCGCGGCGCACGGCCTCGTCGTTCGCGAGCTGCTCGGCGGGGCCGTGCAAAGAGATCTCGCCGTTTTCGAGGATGTAGCCGTAGCTCGACACCGCCAGCGCAAGCTGCACGTTCTGCTCGACCAGCAGGATGGTGATCTTCTGTTCGCGGTGCAGGCGCTCGATGATCTCGAACATCTGCTCCACCAGCAGCGGCGACAGGCCCATCGACGGCTCGTCGAACAGCATCACGCGCGGACGCGCCATCACCGCGCGGCCGATGGCCAGCATCTGCTGCTCGCCACCCGACAGGGTGGCGGCCATCTGGTGCTGGCGCTCCTTCAGGCGCGGGAACATCGCGTAGACCGATTCGAGGTCGTTGCGAATGCCCGCGCGGTCGCGCCGCAGGTAGGCACCCAGGTCGAGGTTCTCGCGCACGCTCATGTCGCGGAACACCTGGCGGCCTTCGGGCACCTGCACGATGCCGCGCTTGACGAGTGCGTCGGAGCCCAGCCGGTCGATGCGTTCGCCATCGAGCCGCACTTCGCCCTCGGTGCAGTCCACGAGGTTCGAGATGCAATTGAGCGTGGTGGTCTTGCCCGCGCCGTTGCTGCCGAGCAGCGCGACGATCTCGCCCTCGGGCACATCGACCGACACATCGCACAGCGCCTGGATGCGGCCATAGGCGGCCGAGATGGCGCGCAGGGACAACAATGCTTCAGCCATGCGCGGCTCCCTTTCCATTTCCCTTGCCCAGATAGGCTTCGATCACGCGCGCATTGCTGCCGATTTCCGCGGGCGTGCCTTCCGCGATCTTTTCGCCGAAGGCCATGACGGTGATGCGGTCCGAGATCGACATCACCAGTTGCATCACATGCTCGACCAGCAGCACGGTGATGCCGTCGCGCGCCACCAGCTCTTTCAGCAACCGGTCGAGGCTTTCGATCTCGCGGTTGCGCAAACCAGCCGCCGGCTCGTCGAGCAACAGCAGCTTGGGCTTGATGGCCAGCGCACGCGCCAGCTCCAGCAGCTTCTGGCGGCCGAAGTCGAGGTCGCGTGCCGGCTGGTGGCGTTCGTCGGCCAGGCCGACGCGCTCCAGCAGGTGCATCGCGAAGTCTTCGGTTTCGCGGTCGGGGCGGCGCAGCAGCCGGCCCAGCGTGCTGGCGCCGCGCGAGTGCGTGCCGAGCAATACGTTCTCGAGCACCGACAGTTCGGCGAACAGCTCCAGGTTCTGGAAGGTGCGCGCGATGCCGAGCGAGGCCATGCGGTGCGGCGACACGCTCGTCAGCTCGCGGCCTTCGAAGGTCACGCTGCCGCTGCTCGGTGTGTAGAAGCGCGAGATGCAGTTGAAGGTGGTCGACTTGCCCGCGCCGTTCGGCCCGATCAGCGCGTGGATGCGGCCTTGCTCCACCTGGAACGACAGCCCGTTCACCGCCTTGAGGCCGCCGAACACCACGCTGATGTCGCGCACGTCGAGGAATGCAGTGGCGCTCATGCGTGCTTCTCCGTTGCATTCACGGAAGTCGCACGCTGCGCCTTGCGACGCGCCGTGAACAGCGACGCCATGCCCTTGGGCAGGAACATCATGAAGAGCATGAGGATGCCGCCATAGATGATTTCCTGGTACGACGGTGCCTGCCGCAGCAGCTCCGACGCCAGGCCGAACACGATGGCACCGGCCACCGCGCCGCGCACCGAACCGAGGCCGCCCACCACCACCATCGTGAGGATCAGGATGGTGGTCTGGAAGCCCAGGCTCTCGGGATGAATGAACGAGGTGAACAGCGTGTACATGCCGCCCGCCACGCCCGCGAACGCCGCCGACAGCACGAAGGCCGTGACCTTCACCGCGCGCGTGTTCACGCCCATCGCCACGGCCGCCACGTCGCTCTCTCGCACCGCGCGGAACGACGAGCCCAGCCGCGAGCGCGACAGCGCCACGGTCAGCCACAGCATCAGCGCCGCGATGGCGATGACGAAGGGGTAAGCCTGCAGGTCGTTCATGAGCTGGTAGCCGCCGAGCGAGGCCGGCTTCATCTGCAAGCCGTTCGAGCCGTTGGTCACCGACTCCCAGTTCAAAAACACCCACTGCATCGCCTCGCCGAAAGCGAAGGTGGCCAACGCCAGGTAGATGTCGCGCATGCGCAGCGCCAGCAGTCCGATGACCCAGCCGAGCGCGGCCGACAGCACGGCGCCCGCAAGAATGGACACGAAGAACGGCGGCTGCCACTGGTTGTTGATGAGCCCGGCCGTGTAGATGCCGATGCCGAAGAAGGCCGCGTGCGACAGCGCGAACTGGCCCGTCTCGCCAATGACCAGGTGCATGCCCAGCGCGAGCACCGAGAACACCATCAGCAGGTTGACCACGTACAGCACATAGCCGCTGGTGGTGAAGGGCAAGACCGCGAGCACCACGGCCATGCCGAGCAGCACCGCGCGGTCCCACCACGGGGACGAAACTGTCGAAGCGCTCATACCTTCTTCACCTGAGGCTTGCCGCCGAGCAGCCCTTGCGGACGCACCAGCAGCACCACCATGATCGCCACGAAGGGCGCGACCACGATGGCGTTGGACGAAATGAAAAGCCCCACCAGGTTCTCGACGATGCCGATGACGAAGCCGCCGACCACCGCGCCCGGCAGGCTGGTGAAGCCACCGACGATGGCGGCCGCGTAGGCCAGGATCGCGATGTGGCCGATGTCGGGCGTGATGAGGATCTTGGGCGTGATGAGCAGCGCCGCAATGGCCGAGATGACGCCCGTGAGCGCCCAGATCTTCATGCGGATGGTGCCGAGCTTCACGCCCACGATCTGCGCGCCGCGCGGGTTCATGCCCACCGCGCGCATGGCCTGGCCGGTGCGGGTGCGCGTGAACATCAAATACAGCAGCACCATCACCACCACGGCCGAGCCGAAGATGGCCAGGTCGAGCAACGTGAGCGAGGCCTGCCCGATCATGATCGGGTCTTGCGGCACCAGCGAGGGCAACGAGCGCGGCGTGTCGCCCAGGCCGGTCTTGCGCACCAGGCCCTTGAGCAGGTACGCAAAGCCGAGCGTGGCAATCACGAGCTGCACGCCGACGCCGCGCGAGGCGGTCACGCGCTGCATCACCACACGCTGGAACGCGGCGGCGAGCATGGCGGTGACGACGATGCTCGCGAGCACCGCGGCCCAGTAGGGCCAGCCCCACACCACCAGCGGAAAGAGCGCGGCGTAGCCGCCGGCCATGAAGATCTCGCCCTGCGAGAAGTTCGGCACGTCGGTGGTCTTGAAGACCATGACGATCGCCACCGCGAGCAGCGCATAGACGCTGCCGGTGACGATGCCGGACAGCACGCCCTGCTGGACGAACAGCCAGATGTCGGAAAGGCTCATGTCGCGCCGGCCCTCAGGGCTTGTACTTCCACACGCTCTTGTAGCTGCCGGGCACCAGAGCCATGTTGCTGCCGTCGAACTTGATGTAGATGGCCGACTCCTGCGCCGCGCGGTCGTCGGGGCCGAACTCGATCGGGCCGGCCATGACGCCGGAGTCGAACTTCATGGTCGAGAGCGCCGTCAGCACCTTCTCGCGCGTGGGGTTGGGGCCGGCCGCCTTCAGTGCGTTGACCACGGCCATCGCGGGCGGAATGCCGTAGGGCATGTAGGCCTGCGGATGACCGGGCTTGGAAGCCAGCTCGGGATACGCGGCCTTGTACATGTCGTACACCCACTTCAGCTTGGGGCCGCCGGGCATGTCGGCCAGCACTTCCTGGATGTAGACGTTCTTGAAGGCGTCCTTGTTGCCCACGTTCTCGACCAGTTGCTTCAGGTCGGCGGTGGAGTTCACGGCCAGCACGATGGGCTTGTTGAAGCCCAGCTCGAAGGCGCGCTTGACGATCAGGCTCACGGGCCGCGCATAGGTGGTGAGCAGCAGCACGTCGGGGTTGGCCGCCTTGATCTTCAGCATGGGCGCCGTGACGTCGGTGATGTTCGGGTTGACCGACTGCACCTGCAGGTCGATGCCGCCGAGCGCCTTGGCCTGTGCCTGCGCCGACTCGAGGTTCCAGCCGCCGTAGGCGTCGTCGTGGTTGATGTAGCCGATCTTCTTGGCCTTGAGGTGCTCGCTCGCGAACTGCACCATCGAGCCACCCACCGCGTGCTGCGAGATGGAGAACGCGCCGTAGATGTACTTCGAGGGCGGATACAGCGCGCCGTCGCCCGAGGCGTTGAGCATCACCAGCGGGATCTTGGCGCGCTCGACGTATTCGCGCGCGCCCACCACGGCCGCCGAGCACGAGCCGCCGTTGAGCAAAAACACCTGGTCCTGCTCGGTGAGCTTCTTCACCGCGGCCAGCAGGTCATTGGCGTTGCAGCGGTCGTCTTCGACCACGAGTTCGATCTTGCGGCCGTTCACGCCACCTTCCTTGTTGATCTTGTCGTAGTACATCTTCGCGGCGTTGATGACGTCGAAGCCGTAGTTCATCGACGCACCCGACATCGGCGAGAACATGCCGATCTTGATGGTCTTGTCGGTCACGCCGGGCTCGGCCTGCGCAAAGGCGGCGCCCGTCAGGGTGGACAGTGCGGCGACCAGTGCCACGCGTGCCAGGGCGGGAATCAGAGGGTTCTTTTTCATGAGCTGTCTCCGTTGGTATGTGTGAGTGAAAGGCGCTGCCCGCTTACTGCATGCGGTAGCCGCCGTTGACGTCGATCACGTTGCCCGTGATGTACGCCGCCTGCTCCGAGACCAGGTAGTCGACCGCGCCGGCCACGTCGTCGACCGTGCCGATGCGCCCGAGCGGGATGTTGGCAGCGGCGGCGGTCAGCGCACCGCTGCTCTGCACGGTGCCGCGCAGCATGTCGGTGTCGATCAGTCCGGGGGCTACCGAGTTGACGGTGATGCCCATGTGCGCCGATTCGCGCGCCATCGCCTTGGTCAGGCCCAGCACCGCCGACTTGGCGCCGATGTAGGTCGCGCTGGAGCGGTAGCCGCCGAGCTGCGCCGCCACCGAGCCGAAGGTGACGATGCGGCCATGCGCCACGGGCAGCGCCTCGCGCCGGCGCAGGTAGGCGCGGCCGCACAGGAACACGCTGCGCGCGTTCACGGCGAAGGTGCGTTCCCAGTCGTCGAGCGAGGTGTCCTTGATGAGCGAGCGCTCGCCGCCGGGCATCAGCAGGATGCCGGCCACGCAGACCAGCGCGGCGACGGGGCCGAGCTGGCTTTCGATGCCGTCGAACGCGGCCTCGACCGCGGCCTCGTCGCTCACGTCGAACTGGCGGAAGTGATGGCCGTCACCCAGCGACTGCGCCACGTTGCGCGCGTTGTCGCCGTCGATGTCGGCCACGACGACGCGAAAGCCGCTGGCCGCGAGGCGGCGGCACACGGCCTCGCCGATGCCGCGGCCGCCGCCGGTCACGAGGGCCAGCCGGCCGGGTGCTTGTGCATGATGTTCCGCCATGGGCTGCGAGTTCTCCGTGCCGCGTCGGTGCGGCGTGAAAGTTGATCGAGGGCCGCATTGTGTATACATGAATACTTTTTACAGTCCTCGTTAACCCTAATATCACGCCTTAATTCTTATATTCACTGGCATCATGTATACCTGACATGGACACACTCTCCCAACAAGTCACAGAGACGCTGCGCACCTGGATCCTTCACGGGCGGCTTGCGCCCGGCATGCGGGTCGAGGAAGTGCCGATCGCCGAAAGCCTGAAGGTGTCGCGCACGCCGGTGCGCGCCGCGCTGGCCGCGCTGGCGATGGAAGGGCTGATCGACCATCAGCCGAAGAAGGGCTACCTGGTGCGCTCGTTCGCGCTCGAAGACATCCTGGCGGCCTACGAGGTGCGCTCGGTGCTGGAGGGTCTGGCCTGCCGGCGCTTTGCGGCGCTGGGCGTGGACAAGCCGACCGCCGCGCTATTGCAGGCGTGCCTGCGCGAAGGCGACGAAATACTTGCGAAGGGGCAACTGCTGGTCGAAGACCTGGCGCCCTACCAGCAGATGAACGTGAAGCTGCACAACGCGCTGATGCACGGTGCCGGCAACCAGTGGATCGTGCGCTTCGGCGCGCAGGCGCAGGCGGTGCCTTTCGCGTCGGACCGGATCATGCTGTGGAACGACCACGGCGTGATCCTGCGTTCGCACGACGACCACCACCGCATCGTGCAGGCGGTGATCGCGGGCGACGCGGCGCGCGCCGAGCAGCTGATGCGCGAGCACGTGTACTACGCCGGCATCCTGCTGCGCGACAACTACCAGCGGCTGCTGGACGAGCGCAGCCGCGACGGCGCGGCGCCGTCGCCGCTCGCGGCAGGCGATCTCAGCGCGGCTTGACGATACGCAGCATGCCTTCCTGCGCGGTGGAGGCCACCAGCCGGCCGTCGCGCGTGAACAGGCTGCCACGGCACAGGCCGCGCGCACCGCTCGCGCTGGGCGAATCGAGCACGTAGAGCAGCCAGTCGTCCATGCGGAAATCGCGGTGGAACCACATCGCGTGGTCCAGGCTCGCGGGGCGCACCTGCCCGCTCATGAAGCTCAGGCCGTGCGGCAGCATCGCGGCGCGCAGCAGGCCGTGGTCGGAGGCATAGGCCAGCAGCGCGCGGTGCACCATCGGATCGTCGGGCAGCGGCGCGATGGCGCGCATCCAGATCGCGCTTTCGGACGGGCGCACGGCCGGCGTCAGCAGGTCTTCGGGCTCGACGCGGCGGTACTCGATGCCGTGCGGCTCCAGGCCCTTGATGCGCCAGCGCTCGGGCAGGCGGTCGCCCAGGGCAATGCGCTGGTCGAGTTCGCTCGGCAAGCCTTCGGGGCCGTCCACCTGGGGAATGGCGGACTGGTGCTCGATGCCGTCGTCCACCGTCTGGAACGAGGCCGACATCTCGAAGATGATGCGCTCCTGCTGGCGCGCCACCACATGGCGGGTGGTGAAGCTGCGGCCGTCGCGCACGCGGTCGACGCTGTATTCGATGGGCGCATGCTCGCCCGGCAAGAGAAAGTAGGCGTGCATCGAATGCACCGGCCGTTCGGCGCCGACCGTGAGGCTGGCGGCCATCAGCGACTGGCCGAGCACCTGCCCGCCGAACACGGCGGGCGTGCCGATGTCTTCGCTCTGCGCCAGGAAGCGGTCGCCCCCGAGCGGCTCGAGCTGCATGAGGGCGACGAGTTCGTCGACGAGGCGGGTGGCAGTGGCGGGATCGGTGGTCATCGGGGCGGGAGCGGTCAACGCAAAAAAAGTGCAACCCGCAACCATAGCAAAGGCCGGGCCCGCGGGCTGTCGCGGGTCGGTCAGGCCGTCAGACCGTTCGGAGAGCGCTTCTTTATTTGTAGAAGCAGAAGCCCATCAGGCCGGCGCGGCAGCTGTAGTCGGTGCCGCCCTGGACAACGCGCACGGGCACGCCGCCCAGCAGCATCGAGCCGTCGTCGGCGTACACCAGCGGCGTGGGCGTGGCCTTGGTGAAGGCGCCGCTGAGCGTTTCCTGCTCGACGAAGTTGACGTAGTAGCGCTTCGCAAAATCGACCGTGTCGGCCGACTTCAACGGCGCCGCCGCATAGCGTTTGCCGTAGATCGTGCCGAAGTAGCGCAGCGCCGATCCGGTGCGGTCGCCGTACTTCATCTCCGCCCTTGCAAAGCCGGTCTGGATCAGGAAGACCCGGTCTTCGGGCGTGAGGTCGGCGTCGAAAGCCAGCAGCATGTACTGGCCCTCGAAGCTCTGGTTGCGCGCCACTTTCACCTCGCCGATCAGGGCGGGCGTGATCTTGGTGCGGCCTTCCCAGCGCAGCAGCGCCGCCACGGACGGGTCGCCGTCGAACACGTAGTGGTAGGTGTCGCCGGCAATGGCGATCTTGCGGCCGTCCTTGGCCGCGACAAGGCTCAGGATCCGGTCCTTGCCGTGCACGGGCTGGCCTTCGGGTGTACTGGCGCAAGCCGACAGCATCAGGCCGAGGGCGGCGCAGGAAAGGGCAAGGAGGATGCGACGCGCGGTGGTCGACAACGAAAGAAAGTGCACTTTTCGTCCGGGGTTCGAGTTCATCAAGCCCCGGACTCTAGCGCCATCCCGCGCGCATGGCGCACACGGGATGTGCGCGGCGTGTTCAGCGGTCCAGGTCCACGCCGTCGGCGGCCAGCTTCTTTTGCAGCGCCGGCACGTCCACCGCCGCAAAGGCCGTGTGGCCCAGCGATGCCGCCGCCGTGCCCGCGGCCTGCCCCATGACGAAGCAGCCGCCGCTGGCGCGCGCGGCCGACTGGCCTTCGTGCGTCATCGAGGCGCAGCGCCCGGCCACCAGCAGGTTGTCCAGCGTGCGCGGCACCAGCATGCGCCAGGGCAGGTGGTTGTAGGCATTGGCTTCGTCGCGCGGGAAGGCCCATTCGATGCGGCCGTCGGCATGCATTTCCATCGGCCAGGCATTCAGGCCGATGTTGTCGTCGAACTTGGCCGACGCCAGGATGTCTTCGCGCTGCAGCGCATACAGGCCCTGGATGCGCCGCGTCTCGCGGATGCCGACCTGCGGCGCGATCTCCACGATGGCCGACCCGGCGAAGCCCGGCACCTCGGCCTTCAGGAACTTGAAGTACTCGCTGATCTGCCTGCGGCCTTCCAGCTCGCCTTCGGTGAGTTCGCGTGCGTCCACGCCGTTCATCGCATGGCCCTGCGCATTGCGGATCTGCGTGACGTTGGCGCGCCATTCGCGCGGGTCCTTGTTGGGCCGCAGGATCGCGCCTTCGCGCGGAAACTTGTAGGTGCCCGGTTTCTGCGCCTGCACGCGCGCCATGACGTCGTTGATGGCCTTGAACTCGCCCACGGCTTCGAGTGCGGCCGGTGCGTCGACCTGGCCGATGCGGAACATCGTGGTCGGGAACAGCCCGCTGCCGTGGCCGTCGCCCACCTCGAAGGGCACGCCCGCGAAGGCGGCCACGTCGGCGTCGCCGCTGGCGTCGATGAAGGCGTTGGCACGGATCGCCTGGCGGCCCGACTTGGTCTCGACCACCAGCGCCGCCATGCGGTTGCCGTCATGAATGACCGCCGCCGCGAACGCGTGGAACAGCAGCTTGACGCCCGCGGCCTCGAGCAACTGGTCGGCCGCCAGCTTGTAGGCCGAGGTGTCGTACGAGCGCACGCGGATGCGCCCGCCCATGCCGTCCTGCGGCGCGTTCATGCCGTTGAGCGCGGCGATGCGGTCGATCAGGTCGTCGACCACGCCGTGCACGAGCTGCGTCATCTCGCCCTTGCGCTTGCCGTACAGGCCCGCGAAGTTGGTCACGCCGCCGGCCGTGCCCATGCCACCGAGAAAGCCGTAGCGCTCCACCAGCAGCGTGTTGGCGCCGTGGCGCGCGGCGCTCACGGCGGCGGCGATGCCGGCGGGGCCGCCGCCGACCACCACCACGTCGTATTCACCGAAGACCGGCAGCTCGCGTGCCGGCTCGTGCAGGGTCTGGGCTGTCATTACTGGAGCTTGATGCCGCGTGCGGAAATGATCTTGGTCATGATCGCCGCCTCTTCGTTCACGCGGGTGCGCATGCCGTCCGGCGAAGTGCCCACGGCCTGCCAGCCCTGCTCGAAGAGCTTGCGGCGCACGTCCGGGTCTTTCATGACGCCTTCGAGCGCGTTGCTGATGCGCGCCTGCGCGGTCTTCGACAGGTTGGCCGGGCCGAGCAGCGCCACCCACACCTCGAGGTTGAAGTCTTTCACGCCGGCATCGGACAGCGGCGGGATCTCGGGCACCAGCGCGCTGCGGCCGCCCGTGAGGCCAATGGCCTTGAGCTTGCCGGCCTTGATCTGCGGCATGGCCACGCCCGGCGGAATCAGGCCCATCTGCACCTGGTCGCCCAGCATGGCGGTGATGACCTGCGGGTTGCCCTGGTAGGGCACGTGCTCGGGCTTGAAGCCGGGCACGCGGGTCTTGAGCAGTTCCATGCCCAGGTGGCCGACCGAGCCAATGCCCACCGAGCCGTAGTTCCACTTGTCGCCGGCCTTGCGGCCCGCGTCGAAGAAGGCGGTGCCCGAGGGTAGGTTGTTCTGCGCCACCAGCACCAGCGGCGCGGTCGCGATCAGCGACAGGTAGGTGAAGTCCTTGGCCGGGTCGTACGGCAGCTTGGCGTAGAGCATCTTCGACGACGTGAGGTTGCCGTTGATGACGATGCCCAGCGTGTGGTCGTCGGTGGCCTTGGCCACCTGGTCGGCCGCGATGTTGCCCGAGGCACCGGCCTTGTTGTCGACCACGATCGGCTGGCCCAGCACCTTCGACAGCGGCTCGGCGATGGTGCGCGCGGCGATGTCGGGCGTGGAGCCGCCCGGGAAGCCCACCAGCAGGCGGATCGGCTTGGTCGGCCAGGTGTTGTTGTCGGCGCTGGCGGTCAGCGGCAGCGCGGCAGCGGCGGCCAGGCCGCAGGCGATCAAAAGAGCTCTCTTGGTAGCTTGCATGAAAAGAAGTGTGAAAAAGTTGTCAAAACCAAAAGAGGGGCAGCTTAACTGTCGAGCAAGACAGCGGGCAAGCCGCGCCCTGCTTAATCAAGACTGATGTTGCCCCTGCGCACCAGCTCGCCATACACCTTCGACTTGGCCTCGGCATTGCGCCCGATCTCCTCGGGCGACCACGCCAGCGGCTCGAAGGCGAAGGTGTCGAAGCGGGCGCGGATCTCGGGGTCGGCGATGACCTGCGCCACGTCGGCATTGATCTTCGACTTGATGGCCGCCGGCACGCCCTTGGGCGCGAGCAGCGACACGAAGGAATTGACCTCCAGCGACGCCGGGCCGCCGGCCTCGGCCATGGTCGGCACGTCGGGCATCTGCGGAATGCGCCTGGGCGCGGCAATGGCGAGGTAGCGCAGCTTGCCGGCCTTGTAGATGCCCTGGCTCGACGGAATGCTGGCAAAGCTCCACGGCACGTCGCCGGCGCCCACGTTCGAGAACAGCTGCGACACCTCGCGGTACGGCGCGTGCCGCATGCGGATGCCGGTGAGCGCCTCGAGCTGTTGCGCGCCCAGGTGGCCGGGGCTGCCGACGCCCCACGAGCCGTAGACCATCGCATCCGGCTCGGCCTTGGCGGCGGCGATCAGGTCGCTCATGTTCTTCCACTTCGAATCGCTGGCCACGGCCACGAAGAAAGGCGTGCGGAACAGCGAGGCCACCGGGTCGAAGTGCTGCAGCGTCACGAAGTTCTTCGACTTGTACAGGTGCGGCAGCGCCGCGATGTGCTCGCTGTCGAGCTGCAGCAGCGTGTAGCCATCGGGCGCGGCGCGGCGGGCCTGATCTATGGCGATGAAGCCACCGCCGCCGGGCTTGTTGTCGATCAGCACGCGCTGGCCCCACAGGCGCGAGAGCTTGTCGGACACGAGCCGCAGCACCGCGTCGGGGCCGCTGCCGGCCGCGAAGGGCGTGACCAGCGTCACCGGCTTGTTCGGAAAGTCGCCGGCCTGCGCGAGCGCGCCCGTGGTGGCGGTCAGGGCAAGGATGCCGGTCAGCAGTGCGCGCGGAAAGTTCATGCTTTGTCTCCTGGGCCTTCGGCCTCGAATGGTGATGATGAAGGGAACGGGTTTCAGCGCGGCGCGTCGTCCAGGCAATGCGCGGGCCGCCAGTCGTACAGCCACTCGACGGCATCGTAGAAGCGCTCGGGCGTGCGCCCCACCCAGAGGCTGTTGCGCACCAGCCGCTCGACGCCGCTGGCGTGATAGATGCGGCCCATCTCGCGCACCGACAGCACCACGCGCGCGGTGCGGGCCACGCGCGCTGCTTCATACAGCTTGAACGCGGCGGCCATATCGAAGTCGCAGGCCTTCACGGCTTCGCCCAGCGTCACCGCGTCTTCGAGCGCCATGCAGGCGCCCTGCGCGAGGTACTGCATCATGGGATGCGCCGCATCGCCCAGCAGCGTGGCCGGGCCGTCGCTCCAGCGCGCGACCGGGTCGCGGTCGGCGGTGCTCCAGCGGCGCCACGACGTGGGCCGGTCGAGCAACTGGCGCGGGCGCGCATGCACGCCGTCGAAGTACGACAGCACTTCTTCCTTGCTGCCGTCGGTCACACCCCACTCTTCCTTGTCGCGGCTGTGGAAGGTGACGACCAGGTTGTATTGCTCGCCGTGGCGCAGCGGGTAGTGCACCAGGTGGCAGTTGGGGCCGGCCCAGACCACGGGCGCGTTCCAGCGCAGGTCGGCCGGCATGTCGGCCGCCGGCACCACCGCGCGATACACCACGTGGCCCGAGACGCGCGGCGCGTCGCCGATGAGCTTCGCGCGCACCACCGACTTCACGCCGTCGCAGCCGACGATGGCATCGGCGCTGAAGCGCCGGCCGTCTCGCGTGATGGCCGTCACGCCGCGCGCGCCGATGTCGAGCGACTCGACCTGCGCCGAGGTGTGGAAGCGGATCAGCGGATGCTGCTTCACCGCCTCGTGGATCGCGCCGTGCAGGTCGGCGCGGTGGCTCACCGCATACGGATTCTTGAAGCGCGCGCGGAAGGCTTCGCCGACGGGCACCGAGGCCACTTCGCTGCAATCGACCGCGTCCATCATCACCAGCCGGTCGGTGAACACCGAGCCCCTGCGCACCGCCTCGCCGACGCCCAGCGCGTCGAGTGCCGCGAAGGCATTGGGGCCCAGCTGCAGGCCGGCGCCGATCTCGCCAATGGCGGCGCTCTGTTCCAGCAGGTCGATGGCCACGCCCAGGCGGGCCAGCGCGAGCGCGGCGGCCATGCCGCCGATGCCGCCGCCGACGAGCAGCACGGTGGGGTTGACTCGGGTCGACGTCATCTTGATGGATTCCTTGCGTATCTCTTCTCTGGGGAACGGGTCATTCGATGTTCAGGCGCCTCTAGGCGCGCACGACATGGGAGGCAAGCCGCTGCGTCCTCGCCCGATGAACGCCCAGCATGGCCAGCGTCAGCCCCGCGACGATGGCCGGAATGCCGACCACCGCGAACAGGGCGGGCAGCGTGAGGCCCATGGCCAGCATCGCGCCGCCGCCCATCGAGCCGACCACCGACCCGATGCGCCCGATGCCGTTGGCCCAGCTCACGCCGGTCGCGCGGCAATCGGTGGGATAGAAGGCCGCCGACAGCGCGTTGGCACCGACCTGCCCACCGGACACGCAGAAGCCGGCCAGGAACACCACCGTTCCCACCAGCCACGGCGTTGCGGTGAAGCTGCCGATGGCGGCGATGAAAAGCGCGGCGAGCCCATAGGCCACGGCCAGCACGTAGTGCGGGTTGGCCCGGTCCATCAGCCACCCCAGGGCGATCGCGCCCAGGGTGCCGCCCACCTGGAACATCATGGTGATCAGCGCCGCGGTCTTGAGGCTGACGCCGGTGGTCTTGAGCAGCGTCGGCAACCAGCTCGACAGCAGATAGATGATGAGCATGCTCATGAAGAAGGCCAGCCACATCAGCAAGGTGCCGCGCAACAGGTCGGGCCTGAAGAGGTGCGACACCGGCGAGCCAGCGGGCGGGCGCGGCGGCAGCCTGTAGGTGGCGCCTTGCAGGTCGGTGTGGGGCGCGATGCGCCGCAGCGTCCGCGTGACTTCATCGAGGCGCTTGCCGGTGGTGACGAGGTAACGGGCCGACTCGGGCAGCAACACCCACAGCACCGGCAGCAGCAACAGCGGCAGCACACCTCCCACGACCAGCACCGAATGCCATCCGTAGGCTTCGACCAGTCCGGCGGATGCCAGGCCGCCCAGCGCCGAGCCGACGGTGAAGCCGCAGAACATCGTCATGACCAGCAGCGAGCGCCGCTTCTCGGGGCAGTACTCGGCCGTCAGCGTGATCGCATTGGGCATGGCGCCCCCGAGCCCCAGGCCCGTGAGAAAGCGCAGCACGATCAGCATGTCGAGCGATGTCGACCAGGCCGACACCAGGCTCATGAGGCCGAAGAAGAAGACGCTGAGCAGCAGCACCGTCCGGCGGCCGAAGCGGTCGGCAAAGGGCCCGATGGTCAGCGCGCCCACCATGAGCCCGAACAGCCCGGCGCCGAAGACCGGCGCGAGCTGGGCCGGCGCAAGCTGCCACTGCGCCCGGATGGCCGGCGCGATGAAGCCGATCGCGGCCGTGTCGAAGCCGTCGATGGCGACGATCAGAAAGCACAGGACCACGATCATGATCTGGTAGGGCGACACCCTGCGCTGATCGATGAAGCTGGCGACGTCGATGGTGGATGGGACGGCTGGCACGTGGATGTCTCCTTGTCGTTGTGTTCCCGGGCGCTGTCGTGTCGTGTCAGTCGATGCGAACGGTGAGCGAAGGCAGCCGCTCGATGCTCACCTTGATCGTCTGGCCCGGCTTCACCGCGCCCACGCCTTCGGGCGTGCCGGTGAAGATCAGGTCGCCGGGCTGCAGCGTGAAGAGCGTCGAGAGATTGGCGATGACTTCGTTCACCGACCAGATCAGGTGGGTGATGTCGCTGTTCTGGCGCACCTGCCCGTCGACTTCGAGCGTGATGGCGCCGCCGTTGATCTCGCCCACGTCGGCCAGCGTGCGCAGCGGTGCGATGGGCGCCGAGAAGTCGAAGGCCTTGCCGATTTCCCAGGGGCGGCCCTGCTCGCGCATCTTCATCTGCAGGTCGCGGCGCGTCATGTCCAGGCCCACGGCGTAGCTGTGGATGTGGCTGGCGGCCTGATCGACCGGGATGTCCTTGCCGCCCTTGCCGATGGCGACGACCAGCTCGGCTTCGTAGTGGTAGTTGCTGGTGAGCGGCGGATACGGAATGGCGCCGGTCTGGCCTTCGGCCACGGGCACCACCGATGCGTCGTCATTGGGCTTGCAGAAAAAGAAAGGCGGCTCGCGGTCGGGGTCGAACCCCATCTCGCGCGCATGCGCCGCGTAGTTGCGGCCGACGCAGTAGACGCGGCGCACGGGGAACAGCTTGTCGGAATCGGCGATGGGCAGGCCGACGATGGAAGGGGGCGTGAAAACGAAGGACATGGGGGCTCCTGCCGCACGTGGCGGCACACGGTCGAACAAGTGAAAAAGAAAGGAGATGGGCCTGTGTTCAGGCGTCTTCGAGGAAGGCTTCGCGCAGGATGCCCATGGCCTGCTGCACGGGACGGTCGGAGAAGCTGAAGAGCACCGTGTCTTCGGCTGGTGACAACAGCCGCAGCGGTGCCCACGACGGCACGACGAAGGTGTCGCGCGGGCCGAACTCGAAGCGCTGGCCGGCGATCTCGGCGGTGCCGTGGCCTTCGACCACGCTGTACACCGTGCCATCGGTCGCGCGATGGGTCTTGCCCGCGAAGCCCTTGGGCAACAGCTGCAGGTTGGTCGAGATGGTCGGCATCGGCGAGCCGCCCGTCAGCGGGTTGATGTAGCGCAGCTTGTGACCCAGCCACGCATCGGGCGCTTCCTGCTTCTGCAGCTGGGCCAATGCGTCGCGGCTGCGCGCATAGGGGTAGTTGAAGATCGGCGAGGTGGCCGACACATGGTCGTGCCGCACCGGCACCATGTTGTGGCCGAAGCGCGCCAGGCTGTGGCCTTCGGGCCGCGACACGTGCTGCACCTTGGCATCGTCGTTCTCGGCGAAGCCCGCGTCGAAGAAACGCAGCATCGGAATGTCGAGCCCGTCGAGCCACACCACCGGCTCGGTCACGCCGCCGATGCCTTCGTTGCCGTGGTCGTGCCAGGCCCACGAGGGCGTGATGATGAAGTCGCCGGGGTGCATGGTGGTGCGCTCGCCGCCCACCGTGGTGTAGGCGCCCTTGCCATCGACGATGAAGCGCAGCGCCGACTGCACATGGCGGTGCGAAGGCGCGACCTCGCCCGGCATGATGAGCTGCAGGCCCGCGTAGATCGACTGCGTGATCGACGCGTTGCCGGGCAGCGCCGGGTTTTCGAGCACCAGCACGCGGCGTACGGCCTCCTCGGCGGTGATGAGATCGGCCGATGCCATCAGCAGCGGGCGGATCTCGTCGTAGCGCCACAGGGCGGGCACGCAGGGCGTCTGCGGTTCGCGCGGCACCAGTGCGTGCAGCGACTCCCACAGCGGCGAGAGGTTCAGCGGGCGGATGCGCGCGTAGTAGTCGCGGCGCTCGGCGGCGTTGGCCGGGGCTGGCGCGGGGGCTTTGTTTTGCGGGGCGGGGTTCATGGCGGTTTTTTGTCTCCGGGCGCCGGCGATGAACGCCAGCGGCGGCATTGTTGATCCGCACCACTATTTCCTCAAGGCCGATAGCCAATACCCGGAATTGCAAATTCGGATAATGGTGTCTTTCGCATTCGGAAAAGCCCCTCATGTCCAAGCTCGATCTCGAATGGCTCGCCGTGTTCGACGAGGTCTACAAGACCGGCAATGTCTCGAAGGCGGCCGAGCGGCTGGGCATGGCGCAGGCGGCGGCGAGCACGGCGCTCAACAAGCTGCGCGCGCATTTCGACGACCGCCTGTTCACCCGCACCGCGCAGGGCATGCAGCCCACGCCGCATGCCGAGCGCATCTACCCCAACCTGCGCGAGGCGTTGGCGCAACTGGCGCAGGCCCAGGGCAACCGCAGCAGCTTCGATCCGGCGCAGGCGCAGCGGCGCTTTCGCATCTGCATGACCGACATCAGCGAGGTGGTGCTGCTGCCGGGCCTGCTCGACCATCTGCGGCATGTGGCGCCGGGTGTGCACATCGAGACCGAAATCATCTCGACGATCAGCGGCCGCCGGCTGCAGGACGGCGAGGTTGACCTGGCCGTGGGCTTCATGCCGCAGCTGGACGCGGGCTTCTACCAGCAGACGCTGTTCATGCAGAACTTCGTGTGCCTGGCGGCGCAGAACCATCCGCGCATCGGCGCCCGGCTCACGCGCAAGCGCTTCGAGGCGGAAGCGCACGCGGTGGTGTCGACGTCGGGCACGGGCCACGCGATCGTCGACACGACCATCGCCCGGCTGGGGCTGAAGCGCGACGTGGTGGTACGGCTGTCGAGCTTTTTGAGCGTGGCGCGCATCGTGGCGCACACCGAGCTGATCGTGGTGGTGCCGCGCATCCTGGGCAAGGTACTGGCCACGCAGGAACCGGTGAAGCTGCTGGAGCCGCCCTTCACGCTGGCGGACTACGCGGTCAAGCAGCACTGGCACGAGCGCTTTCATGCGGACCCTGGCAATGCGTGGCTGCGGCGGACGATGGCGCAGTTGTTCAACGGCTGAATTTTTGGGGCGCTGCTGTTCGGGGTGCGCTCACGCCGACGGTGTACTCCCCTCCGCGAATGTCCCCCGGCCTGCGGCCTCCTCCTTTATTTCGCTGCGGGGAGCACACCGCCGGCGTGAGCGTTGTTCGGAGCCGCTGTTGATCAGCGGTACACCAGCAGCGCGCCCTTGTGCGCATGACACCGGGTGGTCCCCGCAGCGAAATAAAGGAGGAGCGAAGCGGGGGACATTCGCGGAGGGGACCACCCGGTGTCATGCGCACTCGCCCCGAACAAGCCCCCTTGGCACAAGCCTTGCAGACAGGCGAGCATGCACGGGAGACGAGCGGCGCCGAAGCAGACGGCAGCCACTCGCATAATCGCGGCTCCCCACCCTACAGCCCACACAAAAAGGCGCGCCATGTCTTCCATCACCCTGCGATTCCTCGCCGAACCCAGCACCGTCAACTTCGGCGGCAAGGTCCACGGCGGCACGGTCATGAAGTGGATCGACGAAGCCGGCTACGCCTGCGCGACCAGCTGGGCCAAGCGCTACTGCGTCACCGCGTTCATCGGCAGCATCCGCTTTCACCGGCCGATCATGATCGGCGACCTCGTTGAGGTCGAAGCCCGCCTGGCCTACACGGGCAAGACCAGCATGAACATCTCGGTCGAGGTGCGCAGCGGCGACATGAAGGGCGGCGCGATGGAAAAGACCACCGAATGCCTGATCGTGTTCGTCTCGGTCGACTCGCACGGACGGCCGCTGCCGGTCGAGAGCTTCGTGCCCGGCACGCCCGGCGAAATGGCCCTGGCCGAGCGCGCCAAGACGCACCTCGATGCCAGCCGCGCGGCCGGCGCCACGCCCTGACCTTTTCCGGCTAGGCGGAAAGCTCTAACGGCAGGGGCCGCGGGCGGCTAGAGTCCTGCGATTCGACGCCTCTTTCAAGGAACATCCGCATGGCCACCGCCGACGACGACAGCAACAACAACAAAGCCTCCGACCGCATCAAGGATTCCGCCCAGCAGATCTGGCTGGCCGGCCTCGGCGCCTTCGCCAAGATGCAGCAAGAAGGCAGCAAGGCCTTCGAGGCGCTGGTCAAGGACGGCGCCGGCATGCAGAAGAAGACCCAGCAGGCCGCCGAAGAAACCCTGGCGCAGGCCCAGCAACGCATGGCGGGCTTTGCCAGCGAGTTCGGCACCAAGGCTGCCGGCCAGTGGGGCAAGCTGGAGAACATCTTCGAGGAGCGCGTGGCGCGCGCACTCGAAAAACTCGGCGTGCCCTCGGCCGCCGACGTGGCCGCGCTGCAGGCCCGCATCGACACCCTCGAAGCACAACTGAAGCACCGCGGTGGCGCCGCTAGCGAAACTGCCACGCCCGCCAAGACGGCACGCGCCGCGCGCAAGACCGCGGCACGCAAGGCGCCCGTCGCCCCAGCCAAGAAAACCGTGCGCCGCAACAAGAGCGGCAACGCCGGCTGAGCCTGCCGATATTGCGGCACTGCACAAAAAATCAGCGCCGCAAAACATGGCCCGCACCGTCCATGGTGCGGTGCACATACGCTAGAGTGTCCCCAAGAGACTACGAGACACACGGGGGCACCGACATGGCAAAGAAGGCGCCACGCCGCACAGCGCAACGCATCCTCGAAGCCGCATTGGACCTGTTCAACCGCTTCGGGGAACCGAACGTCTCGACCACATTGGTGGCGGGCGAGCTCAACATCAGCCCGGGCAATCTCTACTACCACTACCCCGCCAAGGAAGAGCTGATCAACAAGCTCTACGAAGGCTACGAGGCCGAGCTCAACGAGCTGCTGCACGCCAGCGAAGGCGTGCACGACGTGGAAGACGCATGGTTCTTCATGCACAGCCTGTTTGAGCTGATCTGGCGCTACCGCTTTCTGTATCGCGACCTCAACGACCTGCTGAGCAAGAACCGGCACCTGGAGACCCAGTTCCAGCTGGTGCTGAAGAACAAGGCCCGCGCCATCCGCCAACTGATTGCGGGCCTGAGCCGCGCCGGCCACCTGGAGATCGACGCGCACGAGGTCGACACGCTCGCGCAGAGCATGGTCGTGGTGCTGACCTACTGGCTCAGCTACGAGTACGTGCGCAACCCGCGCGAGGCGCTGGAGCCCGCGCATGCACAGGGCGCACTGCTGCGCGGCGGCCACCACACGCTGCACCTGCTGGCGCCCTACCTCGGGCGCGAACAGCGGCGGCATCTGCTGGCACTGAGCAACGCCTACAACGGAGAAGATGCTGCCCAAGGCGGCAGCGCCTCGGCCCCCACTGTCGATATGGCGGTCTAGACCATGCCTCACCCAGACTTCAAACCGCTCTCGCTGATGTCCGCCGGTCCGGTTGCCGCCAACGCGGAACCCTGGACGCCCCTGCCCTACGCCGATGCGCCGCGCTACGACGCCCGCAGCGTGCTGCCGCACTGGCAGCGCCTGCATGCCGGCAACGGCCTGCCGCCGCCGGCCGAGGATTCGCCGCTCGCCGAAGGCTGGGCCCTGTTCCACAGCGGCGAGTTCGAACGCGCCGCCGCGCTCGGATTGCGGCATGGCGGCGACGGCCTGGTGCTCGCCAACCAGGCCACTGCCATCTACGCCAACTACCTGGAGCCGCGCGAGGCCATGCGCCTGTCGATGTTCCGCCAGGTGATCGAGCGCGCCGGCGCACAGGTTGCCGCCGAGCCCGAGAACTGCCACGCCCTGTACTGGCAGGCCTATGCGCTGGGCCGCTACAGCCAGGGCATCAGCGTGGCACGCGCGCTGGCGCAGGGCCTGGGCAGCAAGCTCAAGGGCGCGCTGGAACGCGTGATCGCGCTGCAGCCCCGGCACGCCGACGCGCACCTCGCGCTGGCGGCCTTCCATGCCGAGGTGATCGACAAGGTGGGCGCGCTGGTCGGGCGCATGACCTACGGCGTGAGGGCCGAGACATCGATCGAGCTGTTCGAGCGCGGCCTCGAACTGCACCCCGATTCGGCCGCCGGAATGATGGAGTACGCCCGCGCGCTCGCGATGCTGCATGGCGAATCGCGCATGGGCGAAGCCACGCGGCTTTTCGAGAAGGCCGCGGCGCTGAAGCCGGCGGATGCGCGGGAGCGGCTGGACGTGGAACTGGCGCGCGTGGGGTTGCGCGACTGACTTTGGTACCCATGGGTACCGCGGCATTTAAGATGCGCGTTTTCCGCATTCCAATTTGACCGCCATGTCCGATCTCAACACCCTGTTCGAAGCCGCCCAGGCCAACTCCAAGCTGCTCGCCGAGCGCCCCGACAACCCGACCCTGCTCAAGATCTACGGCCTGTTCAAGCAGGCCACCGAAGGCGACAACGCCGCCAAGAAGCCCAGCTTCAGCGACATCGTGGCGCGCGCCAAGTGGGACGCCTGGACCGCCCAGAAGGGTGCGAGCGCCGACGAGGCCAAGCAGAAGTACATCGACCTCATCGAATCGCTCCGAGCCTGACGCTCCGGGTTGGCTAACCCACGATCCCGCGCGCATGCAGCGCGGCGATCTGCTCGGCGCTCAAGCCGATTTCCTTCAACACCGCATCGGTGTCCGCGCCCAGCGTCGGCGCGTTGTGCCGGTGGCTGGCCGGCGTGAGCGACAGCTTGGGCACGAAGCCGGGCACAGAAAGCGCGCTGCCGTCGGGCATGGCCACCTGCTGCAGCATGCCGCGCGCAGCGTAGTGCGCATCGGCCGCGATGTCGGCGATGGTGTAGATACGCCCGGCCGGCACATGCGCGGCATCGAGCACAGCGAGCACTTCGTCCACCGTGCGCTGCGCGGTCCAGTCGCCGATGGCCGCGTCGAGCATTCCGACCTGCGCCACCCGCCCGGCATTGCCCGACAGCGCCGGATCGGCCGCGAGATCGGGCCGGCCGATGCATTCCATGAGCCTGCGAAAGATGCTGTCGCCATTGCCCGCGACGAGCGCATAGCCGCCGTCCGCGCAGCGGTACGCATTGGTCGGCGCGATGCCGGGCAAGGCGCTGCCGGCCGCCTCGCGCACCGCGCCGAATTCGCCGTACTCGGGCAGCAGGCTTTCCATGCAGTTGAAGACCGCCTCATAGAGCGCCACGTCGATCACCTGCCCCACGCCCTTCGGATGCTCGGCACTCACCGTCGCATGCCGGTGCTGCATCGCCATCAGCACGCCGATCACGCCGTGTAGCGACGCCAAGGTGTCGCCGATCGACACGCCCACGCGCACCGGCACGCGACCCGGCTCGCCCGTGAGGTGGCGCAGCCCGCCCATGGCCTCGGCCACCACGCCAAAGCCGGGGCGATCGCGATATGGGCCGGTCTGGCCGTAGCCGCTGATGCGCAGCATCACGAGCGCGGGGTTGGCGGCCAGCAGCGCATCGGGGCCCAGGCCCCAGCCTTCCATCGCACCGGGGCGGAAGTTCTCGATCAGCACATCGGCCTCGGCCGCGAGCTGGCGCACGATGGCCTGCGCCTCGGGCTCGCGCAGGTCGAGCGCCAGCGAGCGCTTGTTGCGCGACTGCACCTGCCACCAGACCGACGTGCCGTCCTTCAGCAGCCGCCAGGTGCGCAGCGGATCGCCCGCACCGGGCGGCTCGATCTTGACGACCTCGGCGCCGAAGTCGGCCAGCGTGCGTGCGGCGAAGGGCCCCGCAATGAGCTGCCCGAGTTCGACGACCTTGAGGCCGGCCAGCGGGCCCTTGGCCGAGGCTGTGGGAGAGGAGGAAGAGAAGGAGGAAGAAGCGGTTTCCGTCATGACGCCAGAGTGTGCCGTGCCGCCGGCCATCCGCCTCGGGGCGGGAAAACACCTATGAATTCTTGACACCGCACTTGCCGCGCCTTTTGCAGTGCAGCAATCGCCCCGGCGCGCCCTTCTCCCACCGGGGAGAAAGCACTTTGCTGCAACGCAATGCACAGCTTGTGCGCCTTGCCCTTGGGTCAAAAAAGTATCAATCTGGAGCGCCTTCTCTGGTTGTTGACGTCCTGGGCGATTCGTACAGTCCGCCCCACGCTGTCACACGTCGCCATGCACGACAAACAAGTCAACGAAGAGACAAGGAAAGAAGAACGCCATGCAACCCGATCTGGAAATCGTCGAAGTCCGCGGTGATGAGTCGTTCACCGCCTGGGCGCACGGCTATCCGTATCGCACGGTGCGCTGGCACTTCCACCCCGAATACGAAATCCAGCTGATCGTGGAAACCAAGGGCGTGTACTTCGTGGGCGACCACGTCGGCCACTTCGAGCCCGGCAACCTCGTGCTGATGGGCCCCGACCTGCCGCACAACTGGATCAGCGACGTGCCCGCCGGCCAGAGCGTCGAGCGACGCGGCATCGTGATCCAGTTTCCGGCCACGCTGCCCGACCACATGGCGGCCGCCTTCCCCGAGTTCCAGCGCATCGTGCCGCTGCTGGCCGAGTCGGGCGCGGGCGTGCTCTTTTCCGCCGAGACCGCCGTCGCCGCCAAGCCGATCATGGAGTCGCTGCTCGAGGCGCGCGGGTTGCGCCGCGTGATCCTGTTGCTGTCGCTGCTCGAGTTGCTGGTCGACAGCAGCGACCGCCAGCGGCTCGCCAGCCCCGCCTTCAAGCCCGACCCCAAGGCCTTCATGTCGCACGCGATCAACAACGTGCTGGCGCACATCGCGGCCAACCTGGGCGACGACCTGCGCGAGCCGATGCTGGCCGAGCTGGTGGGCCAGAGCCCGAGCGCTTTCTCGCGGTCGTTCCGCAAGCACACGGGCCAGTCGTTCGTGCGCTATGTGAACCGGCTGCGCATCAGCCGCGCCTGCGAGCTGCTCACCAGCAGCGAGAAGCCGGTGCTCGACGTCTGCATGGACGTGGGCTTCAACAACGTGTCGAACTTCAACCGGCAGTTCCTGTTGCACAAGCGCATGCCGCCGACCAAGTTCCGCAATTTCCATCGCATGCAGGCCGCGGCCTCGCGTGCCGCCAGCCCGCCGTAGCCGGCTCTTTCCGTGTTCCCCGTGTCGTCACCGGCGCGGCGCCTTCGGGTGCCGCGTGGGGCGAGCCTTTGTCCGCGTTTTTTCGACCGTCAGTCAGTCCCTCAGTCCATCAGCCAGCCAGTCACAAACCCAAGGAGACAGCCACCATGAAGAACATCCTCAAAGCCACCGCCCTCACCGCCGCACTGCTGTGCGCTGCATCCGCCGCGCAGGCGCAGGCACCGAAGCCGCCGCTGCGCATCGGCATGACCTTCCAGGAACTGAACAACCCCTACTTCGTGACGATGAAGCAGGCGCTGGAAGAAGCCGCCGCCAGCATCGGCGCCACCGTGGTCACCACCGACGCGCGGCACGACGTGGCCAAGCAGATCGGCGACGTGGAAGACATGATCCAGAAGAAGGTCGACATCCTGCTGCTGAACCCGACCGACTCCACCGGCGTGCAGTCGGCCGTGCGCTCGGCCAAGAAGGCGGGGCTGATCGTGGTGGCGGTCGATGCGAATGCGCAGGGCCCGGTCGATTCGTTCGTGGGCTCGAAGAACACCGACGCGGGCCGCCTGGCCTGCGAGTACCTTGCCAAGAACATCGGCGAGAAGGGCGACGTGGCGATCCTCGACGGCATTCCGGTCGTGCCGATCCTGGAGCGCGTGAAGGGCTGCCGCGAAGCGCTCGCCAAGTACCCCGGCATCAAGGTCGTGAGCACGCAGAACGGCAAGCAGGAGCGCGCCACCGCGCTCACCGTGACCGAGAACATCCTGCAGGCCAACGGCAACCTGAAGGGCATCTTCAGCGTGAACGACGGCGGCTCGATGGGCGCGCTCGCCGCCATCGAGGCCAGCGGCAAGGACGTGAAGCTCACCAGCGTCGATGGCGCGCCCGAGGCCATCAAGGCCATGCAGAAGCCGGGCTCCAAGTTCATCGCGACCACCGCGCAGTACCCGCGCGACCAGATCCGCCTGGCCATCGGCATTGCGCTGGCGAAGAAGTGGGGCGCCAACGTGCCGGCCGCCGTGCCGGTCGACGTGAAGCTGATCGACGCCGAAGGCGCCAAGACCTTCAGCTGGTAAGTAAGCCGCGCGAACAAGCGACAGGCAAACAAGCAAGCAAGCAGGCAGGCAAGCCCGTGACCACGAACGACAACGCCGAGATGCTGCGGCTCGAAGGCGTCTCCAAGAGCTTCCCCGGCGTGAAGGCGCTCGCGGGCATCGAGCTCTCGATCCGCAAGGGCGAGGTGCATGCGCTGCTCGGCGAGAACGGCGCGGGCAAGTCGACGCTGATGAAGATCCTCGGCGGCATCTACCAGGCCGACGAGGGCCGCATCTTCATCGAAGGCAGCGAGCGCAGGTTCGCGGGCTACAACGACGCGATCGCGGCGGGCATCGGCATCATCTTCCAGGAGTTCAGCCTGGTGCCTTACCTGAACGCAGTCGAGAACATCTTCCTGGGCCGCTACCTGAAGAACCGCTTCGGCCTGATGGACAAGGCGGCGATGAAGCGCTCGGCCCAGCAGCTCTTCGACGAGCTGGGCGTGCAGATCGACCTCGGCGTTCCGATCTGCCGGCTCTCGGTGGCGCAGCAGCAGTTCGTGGAAATCGGCAAGGCGCTGTCGCTGAAGGCGCGGCTCCTGGTGCTCGACGAGCCGACCGCCACGCTCACGCCGAACGAGGCCGGGCACCTGTTCAAGATCATGCGCGAGCTGCGTGCCAGGGGCGTGGCGATGATCTTCATCTCGCACCACCTGGACGAGATCTTCGAGGTGTGCGACCGCATCAGCGTGCTGCGCGACGGGGCCAATGCAGGGCATGCGGACGTGGGTGCAACGAACGTGGATGCGCTGGTCGAGATGATGGTGGGCCGCCGCATCGAGCACAACTTTCCGCCCAAGCCGCAGCCCGCGCCGCGCGGTCGCAAGGTGCTCGAAGTGCCGGAGATCCAGCTTGCCAAAGGCGGGCCGGTCAACGCCTTCGACCTGCACGAAGGCGAGATCCTCGGCTTCGCGGGGCTGGTGGGTTCGGGCCGCACCGAACTCGCGCTCGGGATGATGGGCGCCGACCGCGTGCATCGAAAGACCGTCCTGCGCAACGGCAAGCCTGTGCGCCTGAACGACCCGACGCAGGCGCTGGAAAACGGCATCGGCCTGCTGCCCGAGAGCCGCAAGGTCGAGGGGCTCATCACCGACTTCACGATCCGCTTCAACATCTCGATGAACAACCTGGGCAAGCACCGTCATGCGGGGCTGGTGAGCCAGAAGTCGGAGAAGCAGTCGGCCAGCGAGCTTGCGAAGCGCGTGGGCGTGAAGGCGCCCGACATCGAGACCCGCGTGGCCACGCTCTCGGGTGGCAACCAGCAGAAGGTGGTGATCGCGCGCTGGCTCGGCCACGCCTGCGAGGTGCTGATCTTCGACGAGCCGACGCGCGGCATCGACGTGGGCGCCAAGGCAGAGATCTACGGCCTCATGCGCGAACTGACGCAACAGGGCAAGGCCATCGTGATGATCTCGAGCGAGCTGCCCGAGATCGTCGGCATGTGCGACCGCGTCGCCGTGTTCTCGGGCGGGTCCATCGTGGCCACGCTCGAGGGCGACTCCATCAACTCCGGCGACATCATGCGCCACGCAACGACAGGGGGCCCGCAATGAATGCCACCGCCACTCACCCCACGCCACCAGCGCCCGCCGGCGGGTTCTTCACCCAGCTGCGCCGCTCGACAGCCTTCCTGCCGCTGGTGGGGCTGGTCGCGATCTCGGTCTTCATGATCGTCGCGACCGACAACTTTCTCTCGTGGGGCAACCTGCAAAACATCGCGCTGCAGTCGTCGATCAACGCGATCATCGCGGTCGGCATGACGGCCGCGATCCTTACCGGGGGCATCGATCTTTCAGTGGGCGCGGTGGTTGCGCTGTCGGGCACGCTGGCCTCGGGAATGATGGTGCAGTTCGGCCTTCCGCCGATGCTTGCCGTGCCGCTGGGGCTGGCCGTCGGCGTGGTGATCGGCCTGTTCAACGGCTACTGCGTGGCCTACCTGCGCATGCCGCCGATCATCGTGACGCTGGCCACCATGGGCATTGCGCGCGGCATCGCGCTGATCTACACGGGCGGCTACCCCATCGACGGGCTGCCCGATTCGTTCGCCTTTCTCGGCGGCGGCGTGCTGGCGGGCATCAAGGTGCCGATCCTCATCATGCTGGCGACGTACCTCGTGGCGTATGTGCTGCTGAACATGGCGCCGTTCGGCCGTTACGTGTATGCCATCGGAGGCAATGAGGAAGCCACGCGGCTGTCGGGTGTGCGCGTGTCGCGCTACAAGCTGCTGGTGTATGCGCTGAGCGGCCTCACCGCGGCCATCGCCGGCATCGTGCAGGCGGCGCGCGTCACGAGCGGACAGCCTGGCGTGGGCGTGGGCTTCGAGCTGGATGCGATCGCGGCGGTGGTGATGGGCGGCACGTCCATCGCCGGCGGCCGCGGCGCCATCGTCGGCACGCTGGTTGGCGCGCTACTGCTTGGCGTGCTGAACAACGGTCTCAACATGATCGGCGTGTCGCCGTACCTGCAATTGATCATCAAGGGCGGGATCGTGTTGCTCGCGATCTTCATCAGCCGGGAAGCCAAGCGCTGACCCCTCTTTCCTTCCGTCTTGCTCCTTCCCCCTCTGGGGGAAGGCTGGGATGGGGGCAGGCAGAGCGTGCCCATTGGCAACGCCGCTTGCCCCCACCCCTGCCCTCCCCCAGAGGGGGAGGGAGAAAAACCAAAAGCCAAAACCCAACACACCCTCCGACCACAAGGACCCCATGTCGTACCAAAAACTCCAGCCCAACGCCTCGGGTGCCATCGGCGAACTCGCCGCCATGCAGGCCGTCGTCTGCCACGGCCCCAAGGACTACCGCCTCGAAACCGTGGCCATGCCCACCATCGGCGCGAACGAACTGCTGATCTCCATCGCCGCCTGCGGCATCTGCGCCTCGGACTGCAAGTGCCACTCGGGCGCGAAGATGTTCTGGGGCGGCGACGGCCAGCCTTCGTGGGTCAAGGCTCCGGTCATTCCAGGCCACGAGTTCTTCGGCTACGTCGAAGCGCTTGGCGAAGGCGCAGCCGAGCACTTCGGCGTGCAGAAAGGCGACCGCGTGATCGCCGAGCAGATCGTGCCCTGCGGCAAGTGCCGCTTCTGCACCTCGGGCAAGTACTGGATGTGCGAGGTGCACAACATCTTCGGCTTCCAGCGCATCGTGGCCGATGGCGGCATGGCCGACTACATGCGGCTGCCGCCGACCTCGCGCGTGCACAAGATCCCCGACGGCATCTCGCTGGAAGACGCGGCCATCATCGAGCCGCTCTCGTGCGCGATCCACACGGTGAACCGCGGCGACATCCAGCTCGACGACGTGGTGGTGATCGCAGGCGCCGGCCCGCTGGGCCTGATGATGGTGCAGGCCGCGCGTCTGAAGACGCCGAAGAAGCTGATCGTGATCGACCTCGTGCCCGAGCGCCTCGCACTTGCCGAACAGTTCGGCGCCGACGTGACCATCAACCCCAAGACCGAGAACGCCGACGCCATCGTCAAGGGCCTGACCGAAGGCTACGGTTGCGACGTGTACATCGAGACCACCGGCGCGCCCATCGGCGTGACGCAGGGGCTGGAGATGATCCGCAAGCTCGGCCGCTTCGTCGAGTTCAGCGTGTTCGGCTCGGAGACCAGCGCCGACTGGTCGATCATCGGCGACCGCAAGGAGCTGGACGTGCGTGGCGCGCACCTGGGGCCGTACTGCTACCCCATCGCCATCGACCTGCTGGCGCGCGGCCTCGTCACATCGAAGGGCATCGTGACGCACGACTTTCCGCTGACCGAATGGGAACGCGCCTTTGCGCTGGCAAACTCGCTGGATTCCATCAAGGTGCTGCTCAAGCCGCAGCCCAGATCCTGAGAGACGGCCAACCATGAAATACGTGATCGGCATCGACATCGGCACGCAGAGCACCAAGTGCCTGCTGGTCGGCATCGACGGCAAGGTGCATTCGCAACACAGCGTGGCCTACCAGCCCGAAACGCCGAAACCGTTGTGGGCGCAACAGGATTGCGCGGTGTGGTTCGACGCGGTGTGCGAGAGCGTTCGCACCTGCGTCGCGCAAAGCGGCATCGCACCTTCGGACATTGCCGCGATGTGCGTGAGCAGCCTCTACGGTGGCGCGGGCATCCCGGTGGATGCGGCCATGCAACCGCTGCACCCCTGCCTGATCTGGATGGACCGGCGCGCCACCGCCGAGGTCGCGTGGGTGAACGCGAACGTCGATGTGCCGCGCCTCGAAGCCATCACCGGCAACGGCGTTGACAGTTATCACGGCTTCACGAAGATCCTGTGGATTCGCGAGCAGTTGCCCGAGGTGTGGGCCAAGACCGCGTACTTCCTGCCGCCCAACAGCTACATCAACTGGCGCCTGACCGGCGAGCTTGCGGTCGATCACAGCTCGGCCGGCAACATCGGCGGCGTGTACGACGCGACGCGGCGCCGCTGGTCGAGCGAAGCGCTCGACATGCTCGGCATTCTGGCGCGCATGATGCCGCCGCGCCTTGTCGAGTCGAGCGACATCGTGGGTGGCCTCAGCGCGGAATGGGCCACGAAGCTCGGCCTTGCCGAAGGCATGCCGCTGATGGCGGGCGGCGTCGATGCGGCCGTGGCCACCTTTTGCGCGGGCGTCACCGGCAGCGGCGACCACGTGGCGATGATCGGCACCAGCATGTGCTGGGGCTTCGTGAGCCCGACGGTCGATGCGCGGCACAAGCTCATCACCATGCCGCATGTGTACCGCGGCGCCGACCGCAGCTATGTGTTCGGCGGTGCGATCACGGCGGGGGCGGCCATCACCTGGTTCAAGGACACCTTCTGCCAGGCCGAGATCGCCGAGGCCGCGCGCACCGGCGAAGATGCGCACGCGCTGATCGAGCGCAAGGCCGTCGACGTGCCGCCCGGCGCGGAAGGGCTGGTCTTCCTGCCCTACCTGATGGGCGAGCGCAGCCCGATCTGGGACGCGCAGGCCAAGGGCGCGTTCATCGGCCTGTCGCTCGCGCACAGCCGCGCGCATCTGTATCGCGCGGTGCTCGAAGGCGTGAGCTTCGCGCTGCAGCACAACATCGAGGCCGGCCGCCAAAGCGGGCAACCGCTGGACGACCGACTCATTGTGGTCGGCGGCGCCGCGCATTCGGACCTGTGGATGCAGATCGTGGCGGACATCACCGGCTACCCGGTATTCACCATCGAGGAAGAAGTCGAAGCAGCGCTGGGTGCGGCAATGCTTGCTGCGCTGGGTGCGGGGCTGGTCGATGCAGCAACGGCCGAGCGCGGCTGGGTCACGCTGGTGGAACGGGCGCGGCCGGCGCCTTCAGCGCAGGCGGTGTATCGCGAGCGCTTCGATATCTACAAGTCGCTTTACCCCGCGCTGCGGGATGCGATGCATCGGCTGAAATGAACTCCGTCCATTCGATTCGGGGCGCTGCCGTTCAGGGCGCGCTCACGCCGACGGTGTGCTCTGCTCCGCGAATGTCCCCCGGGGCTGCGCCCCTCTTCCTTTATTTCGCTGCGCAGAACACACCATCGACGTGATCGATGGACACGGCCGTTGATCGGCCAGCACAACCGCAGCGCTCATGTGCGAATGGCATCGGGTGCTCCCCGCAGCGAAATAAAGGAGGAGGCCGCAGGCCGGGGGACATTCGCGGAGGGGAGTACCCGATGTCATTCGCACACGCCCCGAACACAACACCTCACAGACCCACCGACATGACCACCTCCTTCGACTTCTCCGGCAAGCGCGCACTCGTCACCGGTGCGAGCAGCGGCATCGGCCGCGCGGTAGCGGTACGACTCGCGCAATCGGGCGCGCAGGTCACCGCCATAGGACGCAACGCAGCCGCACTGGATGCGCTGCAGGCCGAAGCCAGCTGCACGCCACTGGTGCTCGACGTCGCCGACGCCCCCGCACTGGAACGCGCCCTCGCCGCGCTGCCAGCCTTCGACCTCGTGGTGAACTGCGCCGGCATCGCCCTGCTCGAATCGGCACTCGACCTGAAGGCCGAGAACTTCGACGCCGTGATGGCCGTCAACGCGCGCGCCGCCGCTCTGGTGGCCTCGCGCTGCGGCAAGGCCATGATTGCGGCCGGCGTGCGCGGCAGCATCGTCAACGTGTCGAGCCAGGCCGCGCTGGTCGCGCTCGACGCGCATCTTTGCTATTGCGCATCGAAGGCCGCGATGGACGCGATCACGCGCTCGCTGTGCCTCGAATTCGGGCCGCACGGCATTCGCGTGAACAGCGTGAACCCGACCGTCACCCTCACGCCCATGGCCGAACAGGCCTGGGCCGATCCGGTCAAGAGCGCGGCGGCGATCCGGGGCATTCCGCTGGGCCGCTTCGCACAGGTGGAAGAAGTGGTCGCGCCCGTCCTGTTCCTGCTGAGCGACGGTGCGTCGATGGTCAGCGGCGTGGCGCTGCCGGTAGACGGCGGCTACACCATCGTCTGAAAAAAGAGGGAAGGAAAGAAAAGCCGCTCAGGCAAAGCGACTGCCGCCCTGCGGCGCGTCGAGCAGCGCATCGAGGTTACGCGTGATCTTCTGTTCGATCTGTTCGCTGAAGCTGCTGAACAGAAAGCCCAGCGTGGCATCGAGCGTGAAAGTGCTGGCCGTGACCTCGACCGTGCCGTCGATGCCGGCGCGGGTGAACTGCGCGGTGTCGCGGTCCTTGCCTTCGGTGTAGGCGCACTCGAGGCCGAACTCCTGCTCGGCCTGTTGCACCCATTGGCGCGCGACTTCGCGGGCGCCGGCAATGCCCAGCGTGTGGTTGCGTTCGATATGGATGTCAGGCACCGTGATCTCCGTTTTTGTCGTTGTGGTCGCTGTGGGTTTGCAGGATACCGGTGGCCGCCTGCAGCGCGCTGCGGCGTTCTTCCTCGGTCGGCAATCTGGAAATGCGCCGGACCTCAGTGTAGAAGCGCGGCCAGTCGTGGCCTTCGCGCTCGAAAAGTTTCTCGAAGCTGGGCACCAGGTCGTCGTAGGCGCCCTGCGCACCGAAGGCCGCGTTGTTCGCCCGCGCCACCCAGCCGTCGTAGGCGCCCTGGCGCGGACCCGGCCAGCCTTCGCGCAGCTTGGCATAGCGCGCGCGAAAGTCCGCCATGGCGGCCTGCTTCATGACCTCCACCGCAGCCCAGTCCTTGGCCTTGGCTTGCGGCGATTCGTAAACCTGCGTCAGCGCGCGGCGGGTGTTGAGCGCAAGCGCCCGGAAGTCCTGGCGTTGCGCGTCGAACTGGCTGTATTCGCGGCGGGCCGCCTCGCCGGCTTCGCGCTGCAGCCACATCGCGCCGCCGATGCGCTCGACCGCCGTGGCGTACGACTCGTTGAACACCGTGTCGCCCGCCACGTAGAGCACCTGGTGCGCCAGTTCGTGGAACACGATGCGCGCGAGCTCGCCCTCGGGGTAGCCGATGAAGGTGGACAGCAGCGGATCGCCGCCGGCCCAGTTCATCCAGCCCAGCGTGGAGTACGCGGGCACGGGGTACACCGCCACTTCCATGTCGAGCTTTTTCTGCGCCTCGGCTTCGGCCTTGGCCGCGGCCTCGTCGTAGTAGCCGCGATAGCCCACGCAACCTGCAACCGGGAAGCACCAGCTCTTGAGCGTGAGCGAATACGGCGGCGCGGCCACCACGTTCCACACGGCGGCGGCGCGGTGCAGGTCGGCGTACGACTTGTAGCTGGGGTTGTCGGGCAGGCCCAGCTCGGTCACCGCGAAACGGCGGATGCGCTGCGTGAGTTCGAGCTTGGCCTTGAGCTGCGCCGACACGGCCGGGTCGGCCAGCCATTCGGGCACGGGCTTGGCGGCCCGCATGATGCCGATGTGGCCGCTGGCCGATTGCCAGTAGTACCCAAGGTCGGCGCAGCCGGAGAGCGACAGCAGCGCCGCACCGGCCAGCGTCAAGGCGAACAGGGGCCTCATGCTTTTTCGACTTGCACCAGACAGTCGTAGAAGGTGGGTCCGCGGCCGATGTCGGTCAGGCGCTGGCTGGTGAGTTCGTTGACGTTGGTGCCGTCCACGCCGAGCTTGCGCCACCAGATGCCCATGCCGTGCACCACGCCCTGCCGCGCACGGCGCGAGACCTCGGCGCGGCAACGGTGCTCGCCGCGCTTGTTGAACACGCGCACCATGGCGCCGTCTTCGATGCCGCGCGCGGCGGCGTCGGCCTCGTGGATTTCGAGCAGCGGCTCGACCTCGATGGCGCGCAGGCTCGTCACGTTGACGAAAGTCGAGTTGAGGAAGTTGCGCGCGGGCGGCGAGATCATTGCGAGCGGGAACTCGGTCGAGCTGCCGGCCGGCTCCCAGTTGGGCACATGGTCGGGCAGGCCGTCCATGCCCATGGCCTGCAGGCGCCCACTGAAGAATTCGCAGCGGCCCGAAGGCGTGGGGAACCTGCCTTCGGCAAAAGGCGCATCGGGCAGCTTCACGCTGGTGAAGCCCTGCGCGAGCAACTGCGAAAAATCGATGCTGTCTTCGGCAAAGGCGGTGCGGCACAGCGACTCGTCGCTCTCCGAGAAGCAGGGCTCGTCGAAGCCCATGCGGCGCGCCAGCTCGCGGAACACCCAAGCGTTGCTGCGGGCCTCGCCGCGCGGCGCCACGGCCGGGCGGTTGAGCAGCACGTCGGTGTGGCCGTAGCTGCAGTGAATGTCCCAGTGCTCCAACTGCGTGGTAGCGGGCAGCAGGTAGTCGGCGTAGTCGGCGGTGTCGGTGCGGAACTGCTCCAGCACCACGGTGAAGAGGTCTTCGCGCGCGAAGCCCGCTGCCACCTTGGCCGACTCGGGCGCCACGGCCACGGGGTTGCTGTTGTAGACCACGATGGCCTTCACCGGCTTGGCGGTGTCGAGCAGCGCGTCGCCGATGGTGCTCATGTTGATGGTGCGCGGCCGGCGGCCGGCCATCAGGTCGGGCCGCTGCAGCGCAGCACGATCGACCGGGTAGTGGCCCGAGCTGCTCAGCAGCAGGCCGCCTGCGCGGTCGCGCCAGGCACCGACCAGTGCGGGCAGGCAGGCGATGGCGCGGGCCGCGTTGCCGCCGCCGCGCACGCGCTGCATGCCGTAGTTCAGGCGGATCGCGGCGGGCTTAGTGGTGCCATAGGCCTTTGCCAGCGCCGCGATCTGTTCTTCGGGCACGCCGCAGACTTGCGCCGCGCGCGAAGGCGGCCACTGCAGGGCACGCTCGCGCAGTTGCTCCCAGCCCAGCGTGTAGCTGGCGATGTAGTCGTGGTCGAGCCAGTCGTGCACGATCAGCTCGTGCATCAGCGCCAGTGCCAGTGCGGCGTCGGTGCCGGGCAGCAGCGCGATGTGCTCGTCGCACTTGTCGGCGGTTTCGGTCTTGCGCGGGTCGATGCACACCAGCCGTGCGCCGGCGCGCTTGGCGGCCTGCGCATGGCGCCAGAAATGCAGGTTGCTGGCGATGGAATTGCTGCCCCAGATGAGGATGAGCTTCGCCTCGGCGAAGAACTCGATCCGCATGCCGACCTTGGCGCCCAGCGTGTAGACCATGGCCTCGCCACCGGCCATCGAGCAGATCGTGCGGTCCAGCAGCGTGGCGCCCAGCTTGTGGAAGAAGCGCCGGTCCATCGATTCGCCCTGCACCAGGCCCATGGTGCCCGCATAGCTGTAGGGGACAATTGCTTCAGGATTGCCCTGCAATGACCGAAGATGCGCGGCGATGTCATCCAGAGCGGCATCCCACGACACCGGCTCGAACTGGCCGCTGCCCTTGGGGCCGACGCGCTTGAGGGGCTGCACCAGCCGCTCGGCATGGTCGTTGCGTTCGATGTAGCGCGACACCTTGGTGCATAGCACGCCGCCCGTGTGCGAGTGGGCGGCATTGCCCTGCAACTTCACGGCGACGCCGTCCTTGACGGTGGTCACCAGCGCGCAGGTGTCCGGGCAGTCATGAGGGCAGGCCCCCAGCACGGTGGAGGTGACGGGCTGGGGTGCTTCTTCGAGCAAGGTATCCGGTGCGTGGGCCATCGGCCGAGTCTAATTTGTGCGCAAGCCAGAGCGCGGAGGGAGGTTTTCACGATGTTGAATCGCAGGCGTTTTTCCTTGACCGTCGGGGCGGCCGCCACGCTGGGCGGCTTCGGCATTGCACAGGCGCAGAGCGAGGCTCCGCTGGTGCTGGGCCAGTCGGCACCGTTCACCGGGCCGGCGGCGCAACTGGGCATCCAGTTCCACCAGGGCGCCAAGCTGTTTCTCGACCAGTACAACGCGCAGCCGGGCCAGCGCGACGTGGTCATCAAGAACCTGGACGACGGCTACGAGCCCGACCGCTGCGCCGCCAACACCCGCAAGCTGATCGAGGAAGACGTGTTCGCCCTGTTCGGCTACATCGGCACGCCGACCAGCCTGGCCGCGCTGCCCTTGGCGGTGAAGGACAAGGTGCCGTTCATCGCACCGTTCACCGGCGCGATGTCGCTGCGCGAGCCTTTTCACAAGAACGTGTTTCACCTGCGCGCGTCGTACAACGACGAAACGGCGTTGATGGTGAAGCACCTCACCCACCTGGGCCTGAAGAAGATCGCGGTCTTTCATCAGAACGACGCCTACGGCAAGGCCGGGCTCGACGGCGTGACGCTGGCGTTGTCGCAGCAGGAGCTGAAGCCGGTGGCGCTGGCCACGGTGGAGCGGAACTCGTCCGACGTGGCGCAGGCGGTGAAGACGCTGGTGGCGGCGCGGCCCGACGCGGTGGTCCAGGTCGGCGCCTACAAGGCGTGCGCGGCCTTCATCCGCGAGGCGCGCAAGGCGGGCTACGGCGGCAGCTTCATCAACCTGTCTTTCGTCGGCACGCAGGCGCTGGCCGATGAACTGGGCAAGGAAGCCGCGGGCGTGATGGTGACGCAGGTGGTGCCCTCGCCCTACAACCCGGCCAACGCAATCACGCGCGAATTCGCCGAGGCAGTGCGCAAGGCGGGCGGCGGCGCCAGCGCGAACTTCTCGAGCATGGAAGGCTATCTGGCCGCGAAGGTGCTGACGGAGGGGCTGCGCAAGGCCCCGGGCAAGGCCACGCGGGATGGGCTGGTCGCGGGGCTGGAGAGCATCGACCGCCAGCAGTTCGGCGGCTTCGAGGTGTCGTTCTCGCCGAAGAACCATGTGGGCTCGAAGTTCGTCGAGCTGTCGATGCTGACGGGGGACGGGCGGGTCAGGACTTAGCGGTCAGCGTTGTTCGGGGCGTGTGCACAGGACACCGGACACGATGAGCGTTGCGCTCGTACTGGCGCAGGCCGGTCGGTCAGTTCAACCAGCGAGCCCATCCACGGCCTGGAACATCGCCTGCCGCGCCTGGCTGACGATCTGCCCACGCCACGCGTCGGTGTCGGTATAGAAGGCCTCGACCATCCGCGCACGAATGCCATCGGCCAGGTCGGCCGGCGCTTCCGGGTGCTTGTGCAGCCAGTGGTCGGCACGCAGCGCGCCGGTCACTTCGAGCATCGGCAAGGTGCCGTATTCGAGCGCGATGCCTGTGTACTCGGCCTGCGGGCACTCTTCGTACATGGCGTCCCACATCAGCCCGCGCAGCAGCGCCGAGGTCGATGAGCCGTCGTAGATCGACGTGACCGGCGCCGCGGGCGTGCCCCACCACGCGTTGGCGCGCGCATAGGCCACCTTGTCGTCGCGGCAGGCAAAGATCCGTTCGCCCAGGCCGTTGGGGCCGAGCCCCGTGTGCAGGTCGATCCAGGCCACGCGGCGTGCGCGGCCGGCATGGCGGCGCAGCACTTCGCGGATGGTCTTGTTGCTCCAGGTCGGCGCCTTGCCGCCGAAGAACAGGCCATCGTCGAACTGGTACTGGCCGCTGGTCACGGCCGCCTGGAAGGCGGTGGCGCCATGCTTGTCGATCCACTTGGCAATCGCGGCCTGGTTGTCGGGCGTGGGCGGCCAGGTGTCGGGCAACAGCAGCGAGTGCAGCTTGGCGTAGGGCTCGTTCACCGGCACCGGCTTGGAGAAGTCGAGGAAGTTGCGGTTCAGGTCGACGTTCTCGTGCGTGACGCGCCGGCCGTACGAAAAACCGTGCGGGTTCAGCGCGTGCACATACAGCACCGCCACGCCCTGCGCCTTGGCCTTCTCGCGCCATTCGGCATCGTGCAGCGCGAACACCTGCACGCCGCTGCCGCAATGGCCCTCGACGCCGTGGCAGGCGCTGGTGACGATCAGCAGGTGCTCGGCATCTGCATTGCCGTCGAGCGCCACGTCCATCGACAGCTCTTCGCCATCGCGACCCTTCAGTGGATGCGCGTGCGGCTCGACCGTGAGGCCGGCGCTCACGCAGCCCTGCAGGAATTTCTGGCGCGCCTGCGCGTAGCGCGGCGAGAAGGCTTCGGCTATTCCGATCATGTGACGCTCGACCTCCGGTTGAATCAGGCGATCAGGCAGCAGCGCCGCCGGGCTTGAGGAACTGCTCGGCGATCTGTACCCAGCAGGTGGCGCCGAGCGGGATCAGGTCGTCGTTGAAGTCGTAGCTCGCGTTGTGCAGCGTGCACGGGCCTTCGCCGTGGTGCACGTCGCGGTGCGCGCCGTCGCCGTTGCCGATGAAGGCATAGGCGCCGGGCTTGGCCTGCAGCATGAAGGCGAAGTCTTCCGAGGTCATGGCGGCCTCTTGCTTCAACACGTTCTCGGGGCCGACGATGCCACCCATCACGCGGCGCGCGAAGTCGGCTTCGGCCTCGGTGTTGATGGTCGGCGGGTAGTAGCGCTCGAAGCGGAACTCGCAGGTGGCATCGTGCGCCGCGCAGATGTGCTCGCTGATCTGCTTCATGCGCGCTTCGATCATGTCGAGCACTTCGATCGAGAAGGTACGCACCGTGCCCGACAGCTCGCAGTTGTCGGGAATCACGTTGTTGGTTTCGCCCGCGTGGATGGTGGTGACCGAGATCACGGCCGAGTCCGTCGGCTTCATCTTGCGCGTGAGGATGGTCTGAAAGGCCTGCACGATCTCGCAGGCGATCGGCACCGGGTCGACGCCCGTCTGCGGCAGCGCGGCATGGCCGCCCTTGCCGATCACGTTGAGATAGAACTTGTTGCCCGACGCCATCACCGGCCCGGGACTCACGGCGAACTGGCCGGCGGCCATGCCGGGCCAGTTGTGCATGCCGAACACGGCGTCCATCGGGAACTGCTCGAACAGCCCTTCCTTGATCATCTCGCGGGCACCGCCGCCGCCCTCTTCGGCCGGCTGGAAGATCAGGTAGACGGTGCCGTCGAAGTTGCGGTTCTTCGCCAGGTGCTGCGCGGCCGCCAGCAGCATCGCCGTGTGGCCGTCGTGGCCGCAGGCGTGCATCTTGCCGTGGTGCTTGCTGGCGTGGGCGAAGGTGTTCAGCTCGGTGACGGGCAGCGCGTCCATGTCGGCGCGCAGGCCGACGGCGCGATTGCTGGTGCCGTTCTTGATGATGCCGACCACGCCGGTGGTGCCGAGCCCCCGGTGGATGGGAATGCCCCATTCGGTGAGTTTGCCTGCCACCACATCAGCGGTGCGGACTTCTTCGAAGCAGAGTTCGGGGTGGGCGTGGAGGTCACGTCGGACGGCGGCAATGCCGGCCGCCTGGGTGACGAGGGAATCAATGAGTTTCATGGCGTGGTCTCAAAACGCCAGTCTATCCACTCCGGCATTTCGAGGCACGGCGGAAAACACGCAGTCGGCGTGTCAGTGGCCCGCGGTCCAGAAGCCGCGATGCGGCGCCGCGGCCTCGTCTTCGAGCAACGGCCCCACCACTTCGACGCGCCGCTGGCCGCGCACGAACACCTCGCGGCACGGCAGCGAGAAGGTCGGGTTTTCTGGATGGTCGCCGGTCAGGCCGAGCAGCGCGTGTTCCGAAAGCGCATAGACCACGCGGCCGATGTTGGTCCAGTAGATGGCGCCGGCGCACATGCAGCAGGGCTCGGCGCTGGTGAAGAGCGTGCAGCGCGCCAGTTGCTCCGGCGTGAGCCGGCGCGCCGCCTGCGCGGCCGCCACCAGCTCGGCGTGCTGCGTGGGGTCGCCTTCGGGCGGCATCGAGTTGTTGCCGGCCGTCACGACGACTTCGCCATGCTCGTCGGCCACCAGCGCGGCAAAGGGATGGCGGCCACGGGCCTTCGATTCTTCGGACAGCGCGATGGTCATGCGCAGCAGTTCGAGGTCGCGCGGGGACAGGTTGGCGGGCGTGGGGTTTTGTGGGCTGTGGTTCATGTCGGTAGGGCTTCGTCGGGAGAGAAAAGAAATGTTTGTCTGGATCAGCGCGCCACGACCGCGGGCGCTTCTTCGGTCACCGTCGCGGTGCCCCGGTTCAGCAGCAGATTGAGCAGCACCGCCGTGATCGCGCCCAGGAAGATGCCGCTTTCAAGCACCAGCTTGAGCGGCCCGCTGGCATGCGCGAACAGCGCGGGGAACGACATCGGCAGCACGCCCACGCTCACCGACACCGCCACGATGATCGCGTTGCGCGTGCCCTCGAACCTGACGCGCGAAAGCTCCTGGATGCCCGCCACCGTCGTCATGCCGAACATCACGATCGCGCAGCCGCCGAGCACCGGCCGCGGCACCGACGCGATCAATGCGCCGAGCTTGGGAAACAACCCCATCAGCACCATGATCGCGCCCGCCGAGGCCACCACGTAGCGGCTCTTGATGCCCGACAGCGCGATGAGCCCGGTGTTCTGCGTGAAGGCGTTGTACGGAAAGCTGTTGAAGACGCCGCCGATCATGGTCGAAAGGCCGTCCGCGCGAAAGGCGTTGCCCAGCGTCGCCTGGGTCGACGGGCGGCCGACGATCTGGCCGATGGCCAGGCAGTTGCCGGTGGTCTCGGCCATGATGACCAGCATTGCGAGCGTCATGATCAGGATCGGGGCCAGCCCGAACGCGGGCAGGCCGAATGCGAAAGGCGCGCTCACCTCGAACCACGCCGCATGGCCCACCTGCACGAAGTCGGTGAGCCCGAACGCCGCTGCAATCGCCGTGCCCGCCACCAGCCCCAGCAGCACCGCCAGGTTGCCGACGAAACCGCTGAAGCGGGCATACACGAACAGCGTGATGGAGATGGTGACAAGGCCCAGGAGCAGGTTCGGCACGCTGCCGAAATCGGCCGCATCGGGGTTGCCGCCGCCCAGCCAGATGGCGGCGGCCGGCATCAGCGAGATGCCGATCACGGTGATGAGGCTGCCGATCACCACCGGCGGAAAAAAGCGCAGCAGCCGGCTGATGGCCGGTGCCAGCAACACCGTGATCGCGCCACCGGCGATGACGGCGCCGAACACGTAGGGCAGCCCGTATTCCTTGCCGATCATGATCATCGGTGCCAGCGCGATGAACGAGCAGGCCTGCACCAGCGGCAGCCGCGCGCCGAACTTCCAGAAGCCCAGGGTCTGGATCAGCGTCACGACCTGCGCCTGTGTGAGCCCGAGCGCGCTGCCCAGGATCAGCGGCACCGCCACCGCGCCCGCATAGAGCACCAGCACGTGCTGCAGGCCATAGGTCGCCATCTGCCGCGAGGGCAGCACTTCGTCCACGGGGTGGACACCGGAAGAAAGCGTCATCGAAAGTCTCCGCGTTGTGGGTTCTCGTCTTTGTGCCGGTCCGGCTTCTGTGGCCGGACGGGCGGATGATCGATGGCCTCCATCGGGAGTCAAAGTTAGTATTCATCGTTTTTTTCGATGGAAGAAGGACGCCGTGCGCTATTCGCTGGAGCAGCTCGAAACCTTTGCCGCCGTGGCGCGGGCCGGTTCCTTTTCAGCGGCGGCGCGCCAGTTGGGCAAGACGCAGTCGACGGTGAGCGCGGCCATCGGCAACCTCGAAGTCGACCTGGGCGTGGCCCTGTTCGACCGCGCGACCAAGATCCCCACGCTCACCGAAGCGGGCCACCGCATGCTGCGCGAGGCGCATGGCGTGCTCGACCGTTGCCTGGCGCTGGAAGGCCATGCGCAGAGCCTGTCGGAGTCGGTCGAGTCGGGCCTCACGCTGGCCATCGAGATTCCGTACAACGTGCTGATGCCGGCGTTCGCGGCCTTTGCCGAGCAGTTTCCGTATGTCGACCTGGAAGTGCGGCATCCGCTGCACGGCGATGTCAGTGCGCTGGTGAAGCAAGGCGAGGCGCAGATCGGCATCGGGTTCGCGCAGCCGGGCTACGCGCACGAGCTGGACTTCGTGCAGATGGGCAAGCTGGTGATGGCACACGTGGCGGCGCGCGGGCATCCGCTGGCAGCCATGGCCACGGTGAACTTCACCGACCTGCACCGGCATCGCCGGCTCGCCTTCAGCGCGCACAGCGAGCGGCTGCCCACCACCGAGTACCTGGGCGCCACGCGGTGCTGGCGCGCCGAGAGCTACCTGGCGCTGCTGGAGATGACGCGCGCCGGCCTGGGCTGGGCCACCTTGCCGAGGCGGCTGGTGCAGCGCGAACTGGCCGACGGCGAACTGGTCGAGCTACAGCTGGGCGCCTACCCGCACACCGACTGGCTGCTGGGCGTCGACCTGCTCTGGAACAAGGCGCGCCCGCTCGGCAAGGCGGGCACCTGGCTGCGCGCCGAGCTGGCGCGCTTCAAGGTATCGGAGACCGACAGCGCCGGTCACCCGACGACCTTCTGAAAGCCGCCGGCTTCAGCGGCCGATGCTCTTCAGGTAGTCCGCACGCGCGGCCAGCGCGGTGTCCGTGAAGTCGGTGAACACGCCATCGACGCCGAGCTTGTAGTACACGCCGTACTCGTTCTTGCCGTCCTTGTTGTAGTCGGACGCGAGGCGGCGCGACTCGTTGCGGAAGGTGAAGGGGTGCACGAACAGGCCGGCCTTGTGGGCGTCGGCGATCAGCGTGGTCGGGGCCATCGAGGTGGCGTCGGCGTCGTCGATCTTGCCGTCCTTGTTCACGTCGACCGGCTTGCCGTCGGCGCCGATGGTGCCCTTGACGCTGACGATGTAGCGCTTCCACGGGCCGATGCCGTCGGCATAGGTCTTGATTTCGGCCAGGCCCGCGGGCGTGACCATGGCGTCGAAGTTGCGCTTGTCGCCGGCCTTGGTCCAATCGTAGGGGCGGTCGCTGGGCACGGCGAAGGTCACGGCGCCGGTCTTCAGGTCGACGCTGTCGCCGTCGATCAGCTGGATGATCCTGGTGTTCAGGCCTTTGCTCTTCATGTACTTCAGGCTGCCGGGCTCGAAGGACTGCACGTAGATCGGCGCGGCCTTGTTGTTCCAGCCGGCGGCGACGATGGCGGCGATCATCTTGTCTTCCAGCGGCAGGCCGAGGTCGCGGAAGTAGGTCGGGTTCTTGGACTCGGGGTAGATCGCGATGGTGCGGCCGGTTTCCTTCGTCTTGGCCTTGGCGAAATCGATGATCTCCTGGAAGGTCACGACCTTGAACTTGCCGTTGTATTCCTGCGCCCGCTCGGCGTCGGTGGAGATGCCGCCCAGGGTCTTGATTTCGGCCAGCGTGAAGTCGTTGCTGAACCAGCCGGTCTGGGTTTCGCCGTCGACCTTGATGGTCTTCTTGCGCGAGGCGAATTGGGCGTGCTTGGCCACGTCGGTGCTGATGGCCAGGTTGGGGTCGTGGCGGGCGATGAGCACGCCGTCCTTGGTGGAGACCAGGTCCATCTCGATCACGTCGGCGCCCAGTTCGATGGCGCGCGAATAGGCTTCGAGCGTTTCTTCCGGCAGGTAGCCCGATGCACCACGGTGGGCAATGACCAGCGGCGGATTGCCGTCGAGCGTCAGCAGCTTGTTGGAAGGGCCGGTGGTGCTGCAGGCCGCAACGCACAGGGCGGCGGTCGCGGTCAGGGCGATCTGAAGGGTGCGCATGGTCTTTGCTTCTCCGTCCAAAAAAAGCAGGGTACCCGCTTCGCGTGACGGCTTCGATGACGGCCGGCGCAGGGCGCCGACTTCCGGGAGAATGTGTTGCATGCTCCACACGCTTTCCCCCCAAAGCCTCCTGCTGGCCCAGACCCTGGTGCGCATGAACACCATCAGCGCCAACAGCAACCTCGAACTGATCGACTTTGCGCAGAGCCACCTCGCGGCCCTGGGCGTCAAGAGCCGCATCACCTACAACGCCGAACGCACCAAGGCGAACCTGTTCGCCACGCTGGGCGAAGGCAAGCCGGCCGGCGTGATCGTCTCGGGCCACACCGATACGGTGCCCTGGGACGGGCAGGACTGGAGCGTCGACCCGCTCTCAGCCATCGTGCAGAACGAGCGCCTGTACGGCCGCGGCTCGGCCGACATGAAGAGCTTCATTGCCATCGCGTTGGCCAATGCCCATCGCTTCCTTGAAAGCGACTCGCCCTTCGCGGTGCACTTCGCCTTCAGCTACGAAGAAGAGATCGGCTGCTTCGGCGTGAAGGAGCTCATCGCCGACATGCGCGACGCCGGCATCAAGCCACTGGCCTGCATCGTGGGCGAACCCACCAGCATGGTGCCGGCCATCGCGCACAAGGGCGTGTACCGCTACAAGTGCTGCGTGCGCGGCAAGGAAGCGCATTCGTCGCTCACGCCCAAGTCGGTCAACGCCATCGAGATGGCGGCCCGCGTGATCGGCAAGGTGCGCGACATGGCGGAAGACTTCGAGCGCAACGAGCCGCGCTACGAGGGCTTCGACGTGCCCTTCAGCACCGCGAGCGTGGGCCAGTTCCACGGCGGCATCGCCGACAACGTGGTGCCGCGCGACGCCGAGTTCCGCTATGAATTCCGCGACCTGCCCACGGCCGACGCCCGGCGCATGCAGGCCGACGTGGTGGCCTACGCGGGCAGCATCGAGCCGGCGATGAAGAAGGTGGCGCCCGATGCGGGCTTCAAGTTCGAGACCATCTGCGAGATCCCGAGCTTTCTTGGCGGAGCCAACGACCCGATCACGCTGCTCGCGCAACGCCTGGCGAGCGAAGACCGCACCACGCTGGTGGCCTTCGGCACCGAAGCGGGCCTGTTCAAGAACGCCGGCATCCCCACCGTGGTGTGCGGCCCCGGCAGCATTGAGCAGGCGCACCAGCCCGACGAGTTCGTGAGCCTGGAACAACTCGCGCGCTGCGAGCTGTTCATGGAGCGCCTCGCGACCTCCCCTGCCATTGGCTGAAGCCGAGGGCAGCGATGCGCTGCGTCGCATGAAGCGCGTCGCGCTCGGCCTGCTGTGCACGGCGGCGCTGCTCTATGCGGTGGCGAGCGCGCTGCACGCGCAGCATCCGGCCTGGGGCTATGTGGCGGCCTTCGCCGAAGCCGCAATGGTCGGCGCCATTGCCGACTGGTTCGCGGTGGTGGCGCTGTTCCGCCGGCCGCTGGGCCTGCCGATTCCGCACACCGCGATCATTCCGAGCAACAAGGACCGCATCGGCGCCAAGCTCGCCGGCTTCATCTGCAACAACTTCCTGAGCACCGCACAGGTGCTCGCCAAGCTGCGCCAGTTCGATGCGGCCGGCCGCATTGCCGACTGGCTGGCGCGCCCCGCGAGCGGCCAGAAGCTCGGCGAATGGGGCGTGGCCGCCACGCGCTACGGGCTCTCGGCCTTCGACGACGAACGCGTGCGCGACTTCATGGGCCGCGCCGCCGCGGCAGGCCTGGCGAAGATCGACCTGTCGCGCCTGACCGGCCAGGCGCTCGACGCGCTCACGGCCGGTGGCCGCCACCAGGCACTGCTCGACGACGTGCTGCAGCAGGTGGCCGACCTGCTCGACGGCGAGGAGGTGCAGGCGCACATCACCGAGGCGATTGCGCGCGAGATCAAGACACTGCGCTACGTGGGCCTCGACCAGGTGGCGGCCAAGCTCGCCACCCGCAAGATCGTGGCGGCGGTGGCGCGCACCATCGGTGAACTCGCGGCCGAGCCCGACCATCCGATGCGCAGACGCTTCGACCACTTCGTCGACGACTTCGTGGTGCGCCTGAAGCTCGACCCCGAATTCCAGCAGCGCGGCGAGCAGATCCGCGCCGAGCTGATCGCGCACCCGGCTCTGGGCGATTACCTGCACGGGCTCTGGGGCGAGCTGCTGGCGTGGCTGCATGACGACCTGGGCCGTGGCGACTCGACGATCCGCCAGCGCATCGCGTCGATGGCCGGCGCGCTCGGCACGCGGCTGCAGGCCGACGAGCCGATCCGCCGCTGGATCAACGAGCAGATCGAGGCCGCCGCGCCGCTGGCCATCGAGCGCTACCGCGAGGACATCCGCCGCTACATCGAGGAGCGCGTGGGCGAGTGGAACGCCGAAGAGATGACGCTCGAACTCGAACGCAACATCGGGCGCGACCTGCAGTTCATCCGCATCAACGGCACGCTGGTGGGCGGGCTGGTGGGGCTGCTGATCCACACCGTGACGCAACTGCTGCGCGGCTGAGCCAATAAGAGAAAGCTCAAGGGCATCTGAAGGCTGCGGGTAATCCACAGCGAACGAAAGTGCGCATCCTGTCCCGGGAGCGACCCCGCGGACACATCCGCCTCCTAGACTGCTCCGCGCAATCAAAAGAGGAGAAGAACGCATGCCCCGTCCAAGCCTTCGCGGCGCCTCGCTGGCCGCCATCGCCGCCCTGCTGGGCGCCTGCAGCACGGTGACGCCGCCGGTGTCCGCGCCGCCGTCATCGGCGCCGGCGGCCGTGTCGCCGGCACCTGCATCGCCGGCGACGCCACCCACGCGGCCCGCATCGTGGGCGGCACCCGAGGCGCTGGTCGCGCCCTCCTCGTTCGCCGGCGTGCACGGGCTGGCCATCGACGCCAAGGGCCGCCTGCTCGCGGGCTCGGTGCTGGGCAACACGCTGTGGGAGGTCGACCGCACCACCGGCGCGGCGCGCGTGCTCATCGACGCGCCCGAAGGCCAGGCCGACGACATCGCGGTCGGCCCCAAGGGCGAGCTGGCATGGACCAACTACCTCATGGGCATGCTGCGCTACCGCGAGAGCGACAACGCGCCGCTGCGCGTGCTGGCCAAGGACCTGCCCGGCCTGAACTCGCTCGACTTCGACCGCCGCAACGGCAAGCTCTACGCCTCGCAGGTGTTCCTGGGCGACGCTCTGTGGGAGATCGACCGCGACGGCAAGAAGCCGCCCCGGCTCATCAAGAAGGACATGGGCGGCTTCAACGGCTTCGAGGTCGGGCCCGACGGCATGCTCTACGGGCCGCTGTGGTTCAAGGGCCAGGTGGTGAAGATCGACCCGGCGAACGGCGCCATGGCCGTGATCGCCGATGGCTTCAAGATCCCGGCCGCGGCCAACCTCGACGGCAAGGGCAACCTCTGGGTGGTGGATGCGCGCAGCGGCGAACTGGTGCGCGTGGACCTCGCCACGGGCCACAAGACGGTGGCGAAGCAGTTGCGCCCGTCGCTCGACAACCTCGCGATCGCGCCCGACGGAATGATCTATGTGTCGAACATGGCGAACAACGAGGTGCAGTCCTTCAACCCGGCCACGGGCGAGCTGCGCACGCTCACCAGCGGCAAGGTGGCGGTGCCGGCGGGCATGAAGATCGACGGCAACGACCTCTGGGTGGCCGACGTCTTCGGCTTTCGCCAGGTCGATGTACGCACCGGCGAAGTGCGCGACGTGTTCCGCATGCAGCGCGATCCGGACCTGGACTACCCCTTCGCGGTCGGCCTGTCGGCGAGGCTCTTCGCGCTCAGCTCATGGTTCGGCGGCACGGTGCAGTTGGTCGACCGCCAGACGCTCAAGACCGTCGAGACCATCCACGGCCTGAAGGCGCCGTTCGACGCGATCCCCATGGCCGACGGCAGCGTGATCTACGCCGAGCTGGCCGCTGGCAGCATCACCCGCGCGAGCGGGCCGAAGTTTGCCGACAAGTTGGTGCTTGCTAGCGGCCTGAGCGGCCCGGTGCAAATGATCGTCGGCCACGACGGCGCGCTCTACGTCACCGAGGCGGCCGGCAAGCTGCTGCGCATTCCGCTGGACGCCAGCGCGCCACTGCGCACCGTGGCCGACGGGCTGGCGCTGCCTGAAGGCGTGGCGCAGACGCCGTGGGGCAGTTTCATCGTGGCCGAGAGCGCGGCCCGCCGGCTGGTGGAGATCGACCCGGCCAACGGCAGCCGCCGCACCGTGGCCGAAAACCTGCCGATCGGCCTGGCGCCGAGCCCCGGAATGCCGCCGCCGTACGTGGTCACGGGCGTTGCCGTGGGGAGCGACGGCACGATCTACATGGCCGCCGATCGCAACAACGCGATCTACCGGATTCGCGCTGTAAGGTAGCGTAACAATAAGTGTAAATTATCATTTACTTTTAAAAACAAATATTACAGACTGATCGGGACGTCTCGTGGCGCCCTGATCGCATCCGGCTGTCGGGGGTGTTGCCCAGGCGTTCTTTCCTGAAGGGACAAACGCATGACTCCGCTCGTCGTAGGCCAATTGCTATCGCCCGAATACTCACTGGGCCTGGTAGCGCTCTCCTTCCTGATTTCATTCGCCGGTTCGCTGGTGGCGCTGATCTGCGCGGGGCGCATGGTCGGCGCGGACGGCAAACCCAACCTCGCCGTCGTGGCCTGCGCCGCGGTGGCGCTGGGCGGCATCGGCATCTGGTCGATGCACTTCATCGGCATGCTGGCGTACCGGCTGCCGGTCGGCATCTCCTACAACATGCCGCTCACGGTGGTGTCGCTGGTGGCGGCCATCCTGATCTCGGGCATTGCCCTGTACATGGCCGGCGGCCGGCGCAAGTTCAGCAGGTCGGGCTGGGCGGCCGGGAGCCTGCTGGCCGGGCTCGGCGTGTGCGTGATGCACTACATGGGCATGTACGCGATGAACATGCGTGCCACGATGGACTTCAACATCGCCACGGTCGGCCTGTCGGTGCTGATCGCCATCACCGCAGCGGCCGCTGCCCTGTGGCTGGCGTTCAACCTGAACAAGTTCACGCACAAGGTCGCGGCCGCCGCCGTGATGGGCGTGGCGGTCTGCACCATGCACTACGTGGGCATGAGCGCGGCCAGCATGGTCTGCATCGCCGCGGCGCCCGCCGACGCGCTGGCCATCGGCGGCAGCTCCATGGGCCTCACGGTGTTCGGCACGGCCGGCGCGGTGCTGATCTTCATCTACTGGGTGGTCACCGGCAGCAGTCTCGACGCAGCGCCCACGCAGCGCCGCGCACGCACCAGCTGACCAGCTAGTTGGCACAAGCGGGCCCGGCGCCCGCGGCCTACAGTCTGTGCAGACCTTCAACAAGCGATCTGCACAGACTCTTCATGCCCGTCATCGAATCCCGGCTGCACGCGGCCAGCGACACCTTCCAGGCCAACCGCGCCGGCATGCTCGCCCTGCTCGAACAGGTGCGTGCACACGAGGCCCGCGCCGTGGCGGCCTCCGGCGCATCGGCCGAGCGCTTTGCCAAGCGCGGGCAGCTCCTGCCGCGCGAGCGCATCGCGCTGCTGCTGGACACCGGCGCGCCCTTCCTGCCGCTCGCCTCGCTCGCGGGGCTGGGCCATGACAACCCCGACCTGTCGAAAAGCGTGCCCGGCGGCGGGCTGATCTCGGGCATCGGCCAGGTGGCGGGCGTGCGCTGCATGGTCAACGCCTCCGATTCCGGCATCGACGCCGGCGCGCTGCAGCCCATGGGCCTGGACAAGCAATTGCGCGTGCAGGAGATCGCGCTCGAAAACAAGCTGCCCTACGTGCAGCTGGTGGAAAGCGCCGGCGCCAACCTCATGCACTACCGCGTGCAGGACTTCGTGCGCGGCGGCAACATCTTTCGCAACCTCTCGCGGCTCTCGGCCGCGGGGCTGCCGGTGGTGACGGTGACGCACGGCTCGTCGACCGCGGGCGGTGCCTACCAGACGGGCCTGTCCGACTACATCGTGATGGTGCGCGACCGCACGCGGGCCTTTCTCGCGGGGCCGCCCCTGCTGAAGGCCGCCACCGGCGAGATCGCCACCGAAGAAGAACTGGGCGGTGCCGTGATGCACACCCACATCTCGGGCTTGGGCGACTACCTGGCCGAAGACGACCGCGACGCCATCCGCATCGCGCGCTCGATCCTCGGCGGCATCGACTGGGCGCGCGACGAAGCGCCGCGCAAATTCGCGCCGCCGCGCTACGACGCCGAAGACCTGCTCGGCATCATGCCGAGCGACGGGCGCCGTCCGGTGGACATGCGCGAAGTCATCGCGCGCATCGCCGATGGCTCGGAGTTCCTGGAGTTCAGCGAGCACTACGGCAGCGCCACCGTCTGCGGCCACATCCGGCTCGAAGGCCACGCGGTCGGCATCATCACCAACAACGGCCCCATCGATTCCGATGGCGCGACCAAGGCCACGCACTTCATCCAGGCCTGCTGCCAGTCGCGCACGCCCATCGTCTACCTGCAGAACATCACCGGCTACATGGTGGGCCGCGCGCACGAAGAGGCCGGCATCATCAAGCACGGTGCCAAGATGATCCAGGCCGTGACCAGCGCCACCGTGCCGCAGATCACGCTGTACTGCGGCGCCTCTTACGGCGCGGGCAACTACGGCATGTGCGGGCGCGGTTTTGCACCGCGCTTCTGCTTCTCGTGGCCCAACGCGCGCACCGCCGTGATGGGCGGCGAGCAGGCCGCCAAGACCATGGCCATCGTCATGGAGGCCGGCATGGCGCGCAAGGGCACGGTCGACACCGCGAAGATCGACGCGATGCAGCAGCAGATCATCGAGCGCTTCGATCGGCAGATGAGCGTGTTCACCACCAGCGCGCTGCTGCTCGACGACGGCGTGATCGACCCGCGCGACACCCGCGCGGTGCTGGCCGAAGTGCTCTCCGTGTGCCGCGATGCCGATGCGCGCACGCCGCAGGCCATGCAGTTTTCGGTGGCACGGCCATGAAAAAATTCCACAAGATCCTGATTGCGAACCGCGGCGAGATCGCGGTGCGCGTGATGCGCACCGCGCGCACCATGGGCTACCGCACGGTTGCCGTGTATTCGAGTGCAGACGCGGATGCCGAGCACGTGCGGCAAGCCGACCAGGCCGTGTGGATTGGCGAATCGCTCCCTGCGCAAAGCTACCTGAACATCGCCGCCCTCATCGAGGCTGCACGCACCAGCGGTGCCGATGCGGTGCACCCCGGCTACGGCTTTCTCGCCGAGAACGCCGAGTTCGCGCAGGCCTGCCGCGACGCGGGGCTGGTCTTCATCGGCCCCTCGCCAGAGGCCATTCGCGCGATGGGCGACAAGGCCGGCGCCAAGCGGCTCATGCAGGCGGCCGGCGTGCCCTGCATTCCCGGCTACCAGGGCAAGGACCAGAGCGTCGCCACGCTCGCCGCCGAAGCCGCGCGCATCGGCTGGCCCGTGATGATCAAGGCCACGGCCGGTGGCGGCGGGCGCGGCATGCGGCTCGTGACCTCGGCCGCATCGTTCGCGGAGTTGCTGCAGAGCGCGCAGTCCGAAGCGCTCAATGCCTTCGGCGACACCACGGTGATCCTGGAACGCGCCATCGTCGCGCCGCGCCACATCGAGATCCAGGTGTTCGCCGACCGGCACGGCAACGCCATCCATCTCGGCGAGCGCGACTGCTCGGTGCAGCGCAGGCATCAGAAGGTGGTCGAGGAAGCGCCTTCGCCGGCCGTGTCCGAGGCGCTGCGCGAACGCATGGGCGCCACCGCCGTCGCCGCCGCGAAGGCCATCGCGTACGAAGGCGCGGGCACGCTCGAATTCCTGCTCGATGCCGAAGGCCAGTACTGGTTCATGGAAATGAACACGCGCCTGCAGGTGGAGCACCCGGTGACCGAGGCGGTGACCGGGCTCGATCTGGTCGAGCTGCAACTGCGCGTCGCGGCCGGCGAGCCCCTACCGCTGGCCCAGCAAGACGTGCGCATCACCGGCCATGCGATCGAGGTGCGGCTGTGCGCCGAAGACCCGCAGCAGGGCTTCATGCCGCAGAGCGGCACGCTCGCCGCATGGCGGCCGGCTGCGGCCCTGCGCACCGAGCACGCGCTGCGCGATGGTGCGGTCGTGCCGCCTTTCTATGACTCGATGATCGCCAAGCTCATCGCCCATGGCCGCACGCGCGATGAAGCCAGGCACCGGTTGGTCGCGGGCCTGCAGGACACGGTGGCACTGGGCCTTGCAATCAACCAGCAGTTGCTGGAGCGCGTGCTTTCGCACGACGTGTTTGCAAGCGGTGGCGCGACCACGGCATTCATCGCCGATCACCTCGATGCGCTGCTTGCACCCGATGCGGCCACCGACACGCATGCCGCATTGCTCGCCGCGCTGCTGCTCCAGTTGGGTGAACGCGGCTGGCCTTCACCACTCGCGCACACGCTCCCCAACGCCCTGCGATTCGCGCTCGACGGCAAGGTGCATGCAGCCCGCGTGACGCCGCGCGGCGCCGGCCACTTCGATGTGGCGCTGGACAACGAAGCACCCACGCGAGTCGACCTGCTGGCCTTGCCGGGCGATGGCACCGTGCGCTTCTCGTGCCAAGGCATGGCGGATCAAGCACTTGCGGTGCGCGAAGCCGCCGACCACCTGTGGATTCACTTCCACGGCCGATCTTTCGAGCTGCGCGACCTCACGCATGTCACCGAAGCGCGTGCCGACGCCGCCGGTGGCGACGGCCTGCTGCGCGCATCGATGAACGGCCGCGTCATCGCCCTGCTGGTGGCCGAAGGCGATGCGGTCGCGGCCGGACAGCCGCTCGTCACGCTGGAAGCCATGAAGATGGAGCACGTGCATTGCGCACCGCGCGCCGGCCGTGTTGCCGCACTGCATGTGGCCGTGGGCGCCCAGGTGGCCGCGCGCCATGTGGTCGCCGAAATCGCCGACGCATGACGGCGCCCGCCTCTCGCTTCTTTCTTTCAATGCCCCGGAAGTCTTTCGCATGAACGCCCCCTCTTCCCGCTACCGCTCCGTCTTCGCGCCCGGCCTTTTCGGCGGGCAGGTCATCGTCGTCACGGGCGGCGGCTCGGGCATCGGCCGCTGCACCGCGCATGAACTGGCGGCACTCGGCGCGCAAGTCGTGCTGGTCGGCCGCAATGCCGAGAAGCTCGCAGCGGTGCAGGCCGAGATCGTCGAGGCCGGCGGCAAGGCCAGCACGCAGGCCTTCGACATCCGCCAGGAAGAAGCCGTGCGCACGGCCGTCGCGGCCATCGTCGCTGCGCATGGCCGCATCGACGGCCTCGTCAACAACGCCGGCGGCCAGTACATCACGCCGCTGGCCGACATCTCGGCCAAGGGCTGGGAAGCGGTGATCCACACCAACCTCACCGGCGGCTTTCTCGTGGCGCGCGAATGCTTCGGGCAGAGCATGCGCGCGAACGGCGGCGCCATCGTCAACATCGTGGCCGACATGTGGGGCTCGATGCCGAACATGGGCCACAGCGGCGCCGCGCGCGCCGGCATGGTGAGCTTCACCGAAACGGCAGCGCTCGAATGGGCCGCCAGCGGCGTGCGCGTGAACGCCGTGGCGCCGGGCTACATCGCATCGAGCGGCATGGACCACTACCCGCCCGAAGCCGGCGACATGCTGCGCGCCATGCGCAAGACCGTGCCCGCGGGCCGTTTCGGCAACGAGGCCGAAACCTCCGCCGCCATCGCCTTCCTGCTGAGCCCGGCCGCCAGCTTCATCAGCGGCAGCGTGCTGCGCGTGGACGGCGCGCGGCCGCAGGTGCGCATGGGCTGGCCAATGGCGCTGCCCGATGCGCAGGCACAGCAGCGCGCGGCGGTGCGGCCCTTCGATGGCTTTCACCTGGCGCAGACGCCGCGCGTGTTCCAGACACCGCCGAAGAACGAATCGAACGACTGACCGGAGACAAGCAACATGCAGTACACCCACGAACACCTCGAGATCCAGAAGACCCTGCGCCGCTTCATCGATGAAGAGATCAACCCGCATGTGGACGAATGGGAGGCGGCCGAAATCTTTCCCGCACACGAGGTCTTCAAGAAGCTCGGCAACCTCGGCCTGCTGGGCCTGAACAAGCCCGAGGCTTTCGGCGGTGCCGGGCTCGACTATTCGTATGCGATGGCCATGGCCGAGGCGCTGGGTCACATCAGCTGCGGCGGCGTGCCGATGGCCATTGGCGTGCAGACCGACATGTGCACGCCGGCGCTCGCACGCTTCGGCAGCGATGAATTGCGCCGCGAGTTCCTGGCACCCGCCATCGCGGGCGACATGGTCGGCTGCATCGGTGTGAGCGAACCCGGCGCGGGCAGCGACGTGGCGGGCCTGAAGAGCCACGCGCGCAAGGACGGCGACGACTACCTCATCAGCGGCCAGAAGATGTGGATCACCAACAGCCTGCAGGCCGACTGGATGTGCATGCTGGTCAACACCAGCGATGGCCCGGTGCACCGCAACAAGTCGCTGGTGATGGTGCCGATGAACCTCCCGGGCATCGAGAAGGCCAAGAAGATCCGCAAGATCGGCATGAATTCGAGCGACACGGGTCTGATCTATTTCGACAACGTGCGCGTGCCGCAGCGCTACCGCATCGGCGAAGAGGGCCAGGGCTTCATCTACCAGATGCAGCAGTTCCAGGAAGAGCGGCTGTGGGCCGCCGCGAGTTCGCTCGAGTCGATGGAAGACTGCATCGCACAGACCATCGAATGGGCGCAGCAGCGCCAGATGTTCGGCGGCACGCTGGCCGACCAGCAGTGGGTGCAGTTCAAGCTGGCCGAACTCAAGACCGAGGTGGAGGCGCTGCGCGCCCTCACGTACCGCGCCTGCGACCTGCATGTGCAGGGCGAGGACGTGCTCGAACTGGCGTCGATGGCCAAGCTCAAGACCGGCCGCCTCACTCGGCAGGTGGCCGACACCTGCCTGCAGTTCTGGGGCGGCATGGGCTTCACGCTCGATAACCGCGTCTCGCGTCTTTATCGCGACGGCCGGCTGGGTTCGATCGGTGGCGGCGCGGACGAAGTGATGCTCGGCATCCTCGCGAAGACGATGGGCATCGCCAAGCGGCCACCGCAGCGCGGCTGAAGCGAAGCACGACATGGACGCCGAACTGCAGGCCGACCGCACGGCACTTGCCGACACGGTGCGGCGCTTTGCCGAAAGCGAGATCGCGCCGCATGTGCAGGCATGGGACGACGCGGGCGAGTTTCCGCGCACGCTGTACACGCGCGCCGCTGAACTGGGGCTGCTCGGCCTGAGCTATCCCGAGGCGTTGGGCGGCACGCCGGCCTCTTATGCGCTCAAGCTGCCCGCATGGATCGCGCTCGCTCGGCACGGCAAGAGCGGCGGGGTGCTGGCCAGCCTGTTCTCTCACAACATCGGCCTACCGCCCGTGGTGCTGCATGGCAGCGATGCGGTACGCCAGGAGGTGGTGCCGCCGGTGTTGCGCGGCGAGAAGATCGCGGCGCTCGCCATCACCGAACCCGGTGGCGGCTCGGACGTGGCGGCGCTGCGCACGACAGCAAAACGCGACGGCGATCACTACGTGGTGAACGGCGAGAAGACCTTCATCACCTCGGGCATGCGCGCCGACTGGATCACGGTGGCCGTGCGCACTGGCGAAGGGCGCGGCGCGGGTGGCATCTCCATGCTGCTGGTGCCGGGCGATTCGGTCGGCCTCAATCGCACGCGCCTGTCGAAGATGGGCTGGCTGTGCTCCGACACGGCCACGTTGCACTTCGACAACGTGCGCGTGCCCGCGCGCTATCTGCTCGGCGATGAAGGCGCGGGTTTCCGCATGATCATGGGCAACTTCAACGGCGAGCGCATCGGGCTGGCGGCCGGGGCGTTGGGCTTTTCGCAAGCCTGCCTCGACGAAGCACTGGCCTGGGCACGCGAGCGCAAGGCCTTCGGCGCTTCGCTCATCGAGCATCAGGCGGTGCGTCACAAGCTGGTGGACATGCAGATGCGCATTGCCTCCACCGAGGCGTGGCTCGAAGCCGTGTCGGCCGAGGGCGATGCGCACGAAGCCGCCGGCCGCTTCAACGCGCCCGAGTGGGTGGCGCAGATCTGCATGCTCAAGAACCACGCGACGCAGACCATGCAGTTCTGCGCCGACCAGGCGGTGCAGATCCTGGGTGGCATGGGCTTCATGCGCGGCACGGTGAGCGAGCGCATCTACCGCGAGGTGAAGGTGATGATGATCGGCGGCGGCGCCGAGGAAATCATGAAGGAACTGGCGGCGCGGCAGATGGGCTGGTAGGCGCGCGCCTACACTGGGCGGGCCCCTCTTCGCGTCCATCCTGGAACGCCTGCGCGATGCGCGTGTCCAACGATCCAGCGGCTCCTGTCGGGGTCGCGGGAGATCACCATGTTCTCTTTGACTTACGGCATCGGCTCCGTCATCTTCATCCTGCTGGTGGTGCTGGTCTTTTCGGCGATATGGATTTTCCGGGAGTACGAGCGCGGCATCGTGTTCACCCTCGGGCGGTTCTCGAAGGTCACGGGGCCCGGCCTGGTGGTCGTGATCCCGGGCATCCAGCAGGTGGTGCGCGTCGACCTGCGCACCGTGGTGCTCGAGGTGCCGACGCAGGACGTGATCTCGCGCAACAACGTGTCGGTGAAGGTCAGCGCGGTCGTCTATTTCCGCATCGTCAACGCAGAGAAAGCCATCATCGAGGTCAAGGACTTCTTCAACGCCACCAGCCAGCTGGCGCAGACCACGCTGCGCTCGGTGCTGGGCAAGCACCAGCTGGACGACATGCTGGCCGAGCGCGAGAAGCTCAACCTGGATGTGCGCGAGTCGCTGGACGTGCAGACGGCGTCGTGGGGCATCAAGGTGTCGAACGTCGAGATCAAGCAGATCGACCTCACTGAATCGATGGTTCGCGCCATCGCGCGGCAGGCCGAGGCGGAGCGCGAACGCCGCGCCAAGGTGATCCACGCCGAGGGCGAACTGCAGGCGTCCGAGAAGCTGTTCCAGGCGGCCCATGTGCTGGCGCAGGAACCGCAGGCGATCCAGCTGCGATACCTCGAAACGCTGACGGTGATCGGTGCGGACAAGAACACGACCATCGTGTTCCCGTTGCCGGTGGACCTGATCACGAGCTTTCTTGGCAAGCATGCGTAGCGAGCGGCGATTGGCAAGGTGAAAAGGCGCGGGCCGCGCCGCCGCGCCACTGCTCGGGCGGAAGTTCAGGCCGCTGCGCGGCGAATTGACAATCCGGCTACGTGCCTATGGCAACCTCCGTGCCGCCCTCACACAGGGAAACACAGGGAACCACACCATGAGCAATACACAGCCGCCAACCAACCCGGTCATCGATGGCCTGGCCGATTTCTTTGCGCACTCGATGCGCACGCCGATCCTCCGGCGGCCCGACGAATACGGCATGGCCTACGAGGATGTCTTCTTTCCATCGCTCGACGGGGTGGCCCTCGAAGGCTGGTTCATTCCCGCCGACTCCGACCGCCTCGTGATCTGCAATCACTTCATGCCGGGCAACCGCTACGGCTATCCCGGGCACCTCGAACCGTGGACCGGTTTCGGCGGCTTCGAGGTCAACTTTTTGCCGCAGTACAAGGCGCTGCACGACGCAGGCTACAACGTGCTGGCCTACGACCTGCGCAATCACGGCCGCAGCGACGCGGGCAATGGCGGCCTGGTCGGCATCGGGCTGCTGGAGTACCGCGACGTGATCGGTTCGCTGCGCTATGCGAAGACGCGCGGCCACATGAAGACGGCGCTGTTGAGCGTGTGCCTCGGATGCAATTCGACGATGGTGGCGATGAACAGGCACCCCGAGGAGTTCACGCACATCCAGGCGCTGCTGGCACACCAGCCGGTGTCGGCGCGGCCTTTCGTGGAGCGCGCTTCGGAGAATGCGGGCATTGCGAACGGGCCCGAACTCTTCGATGCGGCGAGCCGCCGGCGCACCGGTTTCGGCATCGACGAGCTGTCGCCGATCGAACACGCCAAGGCGGTCACCGTGCCCACGCTCGTGGTGCAGGTGCACGACGACGTGCTCACCAAACCCTCGGACGTGCAAACCATCTACGACAACATTGCCGCGAAAGACAAGAAGCTGTTCTGGATCGAAGGCACGAGCCGGCGCTTCGATGGCTACAACTACTTCTCGGAAAAGCCCGAGCTGATGCTGGACTGGTTCGCCACCCACATCGGCTGAAGACCGGCACGCACCTCAGTCGTCGTTCTCGGCAGGCTTGGCTTGTTGTTGCTGCTGTTGTGCGGCGGCCTGCGCCGCGCGCAGCTTGTCTTTCTTGCTCGGCCGCTTTCCCTTGATGCCACCGGTGCCGGTGGCATCGACCATCGGCACAGCCACTTCGGTCGGCTCGAAACCTTCGATGCGCTCGCGCGGCAGGCTCAGGCCCTGGCGCTTTTCGATCAGGCGGAAATGCGCTTCAGTGGACGCGCTCACGAAGCTGATGGCCAGGCCGCTTTCTCCTGCGCGGCCGGTGCGGCCGATGCGATGGATGTAGTCGGTCGGCGAGCGCGGCAGGTCGTAGTTGATGACCACCGGAAGCTGCGCGATGTCGATGCCGCGCGCCGCAAGGTCGGTGGCGATCACCACGTCCCAGCGGCTCTGCTTGAACTGCGCAAGGATGTCGGTGCGCGTGCCCTGCGCGATGTCGCCATGGAAAGGCACTGCGTACACGCCGTTCTTGTAGAGCTTCTCGGCCACGATCTGCGCCGCATGCTGCGTGGCGACGAAGACCAGCACGCGCTCCCACTCGTTCTCTTTCAGCAGGTGGCGCAGCAGCTGGGTGCGGCGGTCGGGGTCGACCTCGATCACGCGCTGCACGATGTTCGGCTCGGTGCCCGGCTCGCCCTGCACGTCGACGACGGCGGGCTCGCGCAGCATGCCGTCAGCCAGCGCCTGGATGGCGGGCGGGAAGGTGGCGGAAAACAGCAGGTTCTGGCGCTGTGCGGGCAGCATCGCAAGGATGCGGTTGAGTTCGTCGGCAAAGCCCAGGTCGAACAGGCGGTCGGCCTCGTCGAGCACGAGCATCGACACGGTGTTGAGCTTGAGCGCGTTGTGGTCCACCAGGTCGAGCAAACGGCCGGGCGTGGCGACAACGATGTCGGCGCCGCCGCGCAGGCCCATCATCTGCGGGTTGATCGACACGCCGCCGAAGGCGATGGCGATCTTCAGGCGCTGGGGCAGGTGCTGCGCCAGGCTGCGCATGGTCTCGCCGACCTGGGCCGCGAGCTCGCGCGTGGGCACGAGCACCAGCGCGCGCACGCGGCGCGGCGACTGCGCGGCTTCGGCGACCAGGCGCTGCAGCAGCGGCAGGGAAAATGCAGCGGTCTTGCCGGAACCGGTCTGTGCCGAGCCCCGCACGTCGCGACCTTGCAGAATCGCGGGGATGGCCGCGGCCTGGATGGCGGTCGGCGCGGCATAGCCGCTTTCGGCGGCAGCCTGCACGAGCGCGGGGGCCAGGCCCAGTGAGTCGAATGGCATGTGAGCAGACAGAGAGAAAACCCGAGATAGATAGAGAAGAGACGTACCGAATGTCGACGATGAAACAGCGCAATCAGCAGACCGGCAGCGCCCTGGTGTATTCCACCGAGGCCGGTGGACGCATGTGCCCCGACTGCGGCGAGCCCGTGGCCCAGTGCCGTTGCAAGGAACTCAAGGCGCGCGTGCCGGCCACTGACGGCATTGTGCGTGTATCGCACGAGACCAAGGGGCGCAAAGGCAAGGGCGTGACCGTCATCAAGGGTGTCGCACTGAATGCGGAGGCGCTCACGGCACTCGGCAAGCAGCTCAAGACGGCCTGCGGCTCGGGGGGCACGGTGAAGGACGGCGTCATCGAAATCCAGGGCGACCACCGCGAAACCGTGATCGCCGCGCTGGTCAAGCAGGGCCACACGGTCAAGCGGGCCGGAGGCTGAGCGCGCGATGAACCCCGAAGACCTTCAGCGCCTGGTGACGCTCCAAATGCCTTTTGGCAAACACAAGGGCACGCTGATTGCCGATTTGCCCGGAAATTACCTGACGTGGTTTGCACGCGAGGGTTTTCCCTCGGGAGAAATAGGGCGGCTGCTCCATTTGATGCATGAAATAGACCACAACGGGCTCTCGGACCTGCTCAAACCGTTGCGAAACCGCCCGTCGGGTCGAGATGTTTCTCAATAACACATGATTTCCCCACTCTTTTCCGAAATGGGGCTGGATAATCCCGCCTACGTGTCTGCGAGCTTTGTCTCCCGTGCACGTAATTCGGTGATCGGTCAGTTTCGCGCCACAGCGCATTTTGTTTGTTGTGATTCTGGGACTCCATCGCTTTGTTTTGTTGGTTTGAATTAGGAGTCCCTCCATGGGCAAGAAACTCTACGTAGGCAACCTCGCCTACTCTGTGCGTGACAACGACCTGGAACAGGCTTTCGGCGAGTTCGGCTCGATCGTCAGCGCCAAGGTCATGATGGAACGCGACACCGGCCGTTCGAAGGGCTTCGGCTTCGTCGAAATGGGTTCGGACGCTGAAGCACTCGCAGCCATCGAAGCCATGAACGGCCATTCGCTCCAGGGCCGCGCCCTGACGGTGAACGAAGCCCGTCCGATGGAAGCTCGTCCTCCCCGCACCGGCGGTGGTGGCGGCTACGGCGGCGGTGGTGGCGGCGGCTACGGTGGTGGCGGCGGCGGCGGTTACGGCGGCGGCGGTGGCCGTAGCGGTGGTGGCGGCGGCGGTTACGGCGGCGGCGGCGGTGGTCGCGGCGGCTACTAAGCCCTCACCCACACTCATGAGGGCCTCGGCCCTCTGAATGAATAAAAAGCTCCTTCGGGAGCTTTTTTCGTTTCTGCGCCGTCCTTTTCAAACGCGCCAGCAAGCGGGCTTCGCGGGCCCGCGATGCCCACCGGCAAGAAGCGAAGCACCACGCGCCGGGCCCTGCGGGAGAACCCTGTCCCGGCGGTACGCATTTGTCCGTACCGGGGCGGTCAGCCAACGGTCAGCCGCCGACAACGACCCTCATCCCTCCAAAACAAGAGGGTCGAGACAATGAAAATAAAGAGTCAGGCTGACTTCTTTTCAGGAGTCATGTTCACCACCGTGGGGGGCGCTTTCGCGATTGGCGCGACCACCTACACGGTCGGCAACGGAGCCCGCATGGGGCCCGGCTACTTCCCGCTGATGCTGGGCATCCTGCTGGCCATCCTCGGGGTCATCATCATGTTCCAGGCGCTGGTGGTGGAAACCACCGACGGCGATCCGATCGGCAAGTGGGCCTGGAAGCCGCTGGCCTTCGTGCTCGGCGCCAACCTCGCCTTCGGCGTGCTGCTGGGCGGACTGCCCAGCATCGGGCTGCCGGCGATGGGCATGGTCATCGCGATCTACGCGCTCACGATCATCTCGAGCATGGCGGGCGAGCACTTCAAGCTGCGCGACGTGCTGGTTCTCTCGACCATCCTGGCGGCAGGCAGCTACGTGGCGTTCATCTGGGCGCTCAAGTTGCAGATCCAGGTCTGGCCCACATTCATTTCGGGCTGAGGGAGAACAACACCATGGACCTGATCCACAACCTGGCGACCGGCTTCGGCGTCGCGTTCACCTTCACCAACCTGCTGTACTGCCTGATCGGCTGCATCCTGGGCACGCTGATCGGCGTGCTGCCGGGCATCGGCCCGGTCGCGACCATCGCGATGCTGCTGCCCGCCACGTATGCGCTGCCGCCCGTGTCGGCGCTGATCATGCTGGCCGGCATTTATTACGGCGCGCAATACGGCGGCTCGACCACGGCCATTCTGGTGAACCTGCCCGGGGAGTCGTCCTCGGTGGTCACCTGCATCGATGGCTACCAGATGGCAAGGCAGGGCCGCGCGGGCCCTGCGCTGGCGGCGGCGGGCCTGGGCTCGTTCTTCGCCGGCTGCGTGGGCACGCTGATCCTGGCCGCCTTCGCGCCGCCGCTGACCGAACTGGCCTTCAAGTTCGGCCCGGCCGAATACTTCTCGCTGATGGTGCTGGGCCTGATCGGCGCGGTGGTGCTGGCCTCGGGCTCGCTGATCAAGGCGGTGGCCATGATCGTGCTGGGCCTGCTGCTGGGCATCGTGGGCACCGACGTCAACTCGGGCGTGGCGCGCTACAGCTTCGACATTCCCGAACTCACCGACGGCATCGGCTTCGTGGTGATCGCCATGGGCGTGTTCGGCTACGGCGAAATCATCGGCAATCTCTCGCAGCCCGACGACGAGCGCGAAGTGTTCACGCACAAGGTCAAGGGCCTGTGGCCCACCAAGGACGACTTCAAACGCATGATGCCGGCCGTGCTGCGCGGCACGGCGCTCGGTTCTGCACTGGGCATTCTGCCCGGTGGCGGTGCGCTGCTGGCTTCGTTCGCCTCGTATGCGCTCGAAAAGAAGATCCGCATGAAGCCCGGCGAAGTGCCGTTCGGCAAGGGCAACATCCGCGGCGTGGCCTCGCCCGAGTCGGCCAACAACGCCGGTGCGCAAACCTCCTTCATTCCACTCCTGACGCTGGGCATTCCGCCCAACGCGGTGATGGCGCTGATGGTGGGCGCGATGACCATCCACAACATCCAGCCGGGCCCGCAGGTGATGACCAGCAACCCCGAGCTGTTCTGGGGCCTGATCGCCTCGATGTGGATCGGCAACGCGATGCTGATCATCCTGAACCTGCCGCTGATCGGCATGTGGATCAAGCTGCTGACGGTGCCCTACAAGTTCCTGTTCCCCGCCATCGTGCTGTTCTGCGCGATCGGCGTGTACTCGACCAACAACAACACCTTCGACGTGTGGATGGTGGCCGCCTTCGGCTTCATCGGCTACCTGTTCATCAAGCTGCGCACGGAGCCTGCGCCGCTGCTGCTGGGCTTCATCCTCGGGCCGATGATGGAAGAGAACCTGCGGCGCGCGCTGCTGCTGTCGCGCGGTGCGTGGAGCGTGTTCGTCACGCGGCCGCTGTCGGCGGGGCTGTTGGTGGCTGCGGCGATGCTGCTGGGCATCGTGCTGCTGCCGGCCATCAAGGCCAAGCGCGAAGAGGCTTTTGTCGAGGAGTAAACCGAGCGGCTTCGGCCTTCGCAAAGAGCCCCCATCCGGGGGCTTTTTTATTGCGGCTTTTGCTTTTGTTTTGAGAGGTGCTGCGGTTCGGGGGCGTGCGAATGACACCGTGTCGGCGCGAGCACGCCCTGGACAGTCGCGCCCCACGGCACAAAGCGTCAAACCCCAGCGCGGCAGCGTTGTTTCATTTCAGGAACGCGTCGTAAGCCGTCTTCAGGATCAGCGCGCTCACGACGACGATGAACACCACCCGCACGAAGCCCGCGCCGTGCTTGAGCGCCACGCGCGTGCCCAGCAGGCTGCCCGCCACGTTCGCCACCGCCATCACCAGCCCGTAGTGCCACCAGACGTGACCCTTGGCGGCCAGCAGGATCAGCGCGGCGGCGTTGGTCAGGGTGTTGATGAGCTTGGCCGAGGCCGAGGCGTTGAGAAAGTCGTAGCCCATCCAGCGCACGAACAGGAACACCAGGAAGCTGCCCGCGCCCGGCCCGAAGAAGCCGTCGTACAGCCCGATCGACAGGCCGATGGTGCAGGCGGCCAGGGTTTCGGCCCGGCCGCTGAAGCGCGGCGCGTGCAGCCGGCCCATGTCCTTGCGCGCCAGCGTGTAGAGCAGCACGCCGAGCAGGATCACCGGCAGCGCCCGGCGCAGGAAGTCGCCCGGAAACACCGTGACGCCCCATGCGCCCAGCATCGAGCCCACGAAACCGAGCAGCGCGGCCGGCCACAAGGCGCCCCAGCGCATCTGCACCCGCTGGCTGAATTGGGCCGCGGCGGCGGCCGTGCCCCAAATGGACGCGCTCTTGTTGGTGCCCAGCAACGTGGCCGGCGGTGCGCCGGGAAACACGGCGAACAGCGCCGGCACCAGGATCAACCCGCCTCCGCCCACGATCGAATCGACAAAACCCGCGAGCATCGAGGCGCCCGTCACCACCAGCATTTCCATGCCGGGATTGTCTCACCGGTTTGCTACCGAAACGATAGCTGCATACGCACACGCTGCGCGCGAACCGGGGTTGTTTGGCTTCCAGGAAAAACGTGCCCTTCGACAGTCTGGCGGGCATAAAAAAGGCGCCGACCAGCGGCGCCTTTCAAAGTCAGACATGGCATCTCGTACGGAGCCTTCGGAAGCATTTTTCTTGTTCGGGGGATTGTCTCCTCGGACCCTCGGCAGCACGAGCAGGGCCCGTTCGCGAGTGCGCAGACTTTAGGGGGTGCACCGCGCCAGTGCATTAGGAATTACCCGCTTTGCCTTACCTGCGAAGACCTGTTCGCAAACCAAAGTGTTTCTGGTAGTTAACGATGTGGCATGACTTGTGCACTGCACACCACGGTTCACCACCCGAAGAAGAGCACCGTCATGGCCCTGGTCCCGCAAGCCTCCATCAACGCGGCCGACACCGCCTGGATGATGACCTCGACCGCGCTGGTGCTGCTGATGACGCTGCCCGGCATCGCCCTCTTCTATGCGGGCATGGTGCGCCGCAAGAACGTGCTGGCGACCATGGCCGCGGTCGTGGCGATTGCCGCGGCGGTCTCGCTGACCTGGTTCGCGCTGGGCTATTCGCTGGCGTTCACCGAGGGCTGGCCCTGGCTGGGCGGCACCGGGCGCTTCTGGTTCTCGGGTTTCGAGTACCTGAAGGACGCCGGCCAGGTGGCGGTGAGCCATGTCGCGCCCAACGTACCCGAATCGATCTACGCGATGTTCCAGCTGACCTTCGCGATCATCACCACCGCGCTGGTGCTGGGCGCCTTTGTCGAGCGCATGCGCTTTTCGGCGGTGCTGTGGTTCGCGCTGCTGTGGAGCGTGCTGGTCTATGCACCGATCGCGCACTGGGTGTGGGAACCGGGCGGCTGGCTCGCGCAGATGGGCGCGCTCGACTTCGCGGGCGGCTCGGTGGTGCACGTCAACGCGGGCATCGCGGGGCTGGTCTGCGCCTATGCGCTCGGGCCGCGAAAGGGCTACGGGCGCGAGGCCTTCGAGCCGTACAGCCTGGCCTTCACGATGGTGGGCGCGGGCCTGCTGTGGGTGGGCTGGTTCGGCTTCAATGCGGGCTCGGCGGTGGCAGCGGACGGGCGCGCGGGCCTGGCGATGCTGGTCACGCACATCGCGGCGGCGGCCGGGGCGATGAGCTGGATGGTCGGCGAATGGACCGTGCGGCGCAGTCCGTCGCTGCTGGGGCTGTGTTCGGGGCTGGTGGCGGGGCTGGTCGCGATCACGCCCGCAGCGGGCTTCGTGACGCCGCCGGCGGCGCTGGCCATCGGCGCCATCGCGGGGCTGGCCTGTTATTGGGGCGCGACGGGCCTGAAGCACCTGCTGGGCGCGGACGATTCGCTCGACGTGTTCGGCGTGCACGGCATCGGCGGCATCGTGGGCGCGCTGCTCACGGGCGTGTTCGCCGATGCGCGTGTCTCGGGCGCGACCGGCAATGTGCTGACGCAGGCCATCGCCGTCGGCAGCGTGGCGATCTACAGTGCGGCGGGAACGGCGATCGTGCTGTTCCTGGTGCATGTGCTGGTCGGATTGCGCGTCGATCCGGAAAGCGAGCAACTGGGCCTCGATCTTGCACAGCATCGTGAACACCTGGGGAGCTGATCCACCGACGGAGGAACCATGCCATCCATGTCCGAAAGCGAACGCATCGCCCTCGCCGCCCGCCTCCACGTGGCATTGCGGCGAAAGCATGGGCGCGTGACCGACACCGAGTGGATGGCAACCAATGCCGAGTACGCCGCCGAGATCGTGCGCATGACGCGTGCGCACGCGGCGGACACGCAGGACGCGGAACTGGAGCAGCTCGCGACACGCCTCGAACAGGCGATGGAGCCGCTGGCGCGGGCTGCGCGGCTGGCGGCGCGGCAGCCGGATGGGAATCCGCCTACGCCGCCGCCTCGCTATGTGGGTGGGTTGCGTTGACTCTTGGGTTGCGCGGATTCATTCGGGGCGCGTGCACAGGACATCGGGTACTCCCCTCCGCGAATGTCCCCCGGCCTTCGGCCTCCTCCTTTATTTCGCTGCGGGGAGCACCCGGTGCCCTGTGCACAGTGGGCGCTGCCGTTGCGCTGGCCGATCAACCACGGCGCTGAACAATCACGCCCTCCGTCGCTGACTCAACTCGCAGCCAGCGCCGCCTTGCGAATGCTCTGGAGCGTGCTGACCGGCGTGATGGCTTCCGGGTCCAGCAGGCAATGCAGGATCGCGGGCTTGCCGCTGGCACGGGCGCGCGCCAGTGCGGGGCCGAACTCTTCGGTATTCGTCACGCGCTCGCCGTGGCCACCGAACACTTCGGCATAGCCGCGGAAATCCGGGTTCTTCAACTGGGTCGCGCTGATGCGGCCGGGGTAATGCTTTTCCTGGTGCATGCGGATCGTGCCGTACATGGCGTTGTCCAGCAGCACCACGATGATCGGCAGGCCGTACTGCACGGCGGTCGCGAACTCCTGGCCGTGCATCATGAAATCGCCGTCGCCCGCGAAGACGACCACCTCGCGCTGCGGCCACAGCCGCTTGGCACCGACACCGGCCGGCAGGCCGTAGCCCATCGAGCCGCTGGTGGGTGCGAGCTGGCTGGCGAACGCACGGAACGGCCAGAAGCGGTGCACCCAGGTGGCGAAGTTGCCCGCGCCGTTGCAGAAGATGGTGTCGGCCGGCAGCACTTCGCGCAGGTGCTGCATGACCTCCCCCATCTGCAGCGGGCCGGGAATGCGGATGGGAGCCGGGTCGCTCCAGCGCAGGAAATCTTCGCGCGCGGTCTTCGTCTCGGCCTGCCAGGTCGGCGTTGAAGCCGGGCGCAATGCGCTCACCGCTTCGGCAAACGCCTGAGGCGTGGCATGAATGCCGAGCGCAGGGCGGTAGAGCTTGCCGAGTTCGTCGGCATTGGCGTGCACGTGCACCAGCGCCTGTTTGGGCTGCGGAATGGCCAGCAGCTCGTAGCCTTGCGATGGCACTTCCGACAGCCGCCCGCCGACCAGCAGTACGAGGTCTGAATTGCGGATGCGTTCGAGCATGCGCGGGTTCGCGCCAAGGCCCAGGTCGCCGGCATAGCAAGGGTGCTCGGCCGACATCAGCATCTGGCGGCGGAACGAGCAGTACACGGGCAGCGAGAAAGCCTCGGCGAAACCTGCGAACTGCCGCGTGGCTTCTTCCGACCAGCGGCTGCCGCCCAGAATGACGACCGGCCGTTGCGCCTGCGACAGGCGCTGCTGCAGGTCGGCCAGTTGCGCCGCGCCGGGATGGGTTTCGGTCACGGCATACGGCAGCGCATCGGCCACCGTCGCGGCTTCGGTCAGCATGTCTTCGGGCAGTGCGATCACCACGGGGCCGGGGCGGCCCGAGGTGGCGACATGGAAGGCGCGCGACACCAGCTCGGGCACGCGCGCCGGATCGTCGATCTGCACGACCCACTTGGCCATGGTGCCGAAGACCGCGCCGTAGTCCAGCTCCTGGAAGGCCTCGCGGCCCAGCGCATCGCGCGCGACCTGGCCCACGAACAGCAGCAGCGGCGTCGAGTCCTGGTGCGCGATGTGCACGCCGGCCGCCGCGTTGGTGGCACCCGGTCCGCGCGTGACGAAGCAGACCCCGGGCTTGCCGGTGAGCTTGCCCTGCGCCTCGGCCATCATGGTGGCGCCGCCTTCCTGGCGGCACACGGTCACGTCGATGGCGGCGTCGTGCAGCGCATCGAGCACGGCGAGAAAGCTTTCGCCGGGCACGCAGAAGAGCTGCTGCACGCCGTGGGTGATGAGCTGGTCGACCAGGATCTGGCCGCCGGTGCGGGAGGAAGTCATGCAGTGTCCAAGGAGATGATGAAGGTATGAGGTGCGGGTCTTGCCCCTTCCCCCTCTGGGGGAAGGTTGGGATGGGGGCAAGCGGCGGTCGATGGGCCGACAGCAATTGCAAGGCCGCCTGCCCCCACCCCTGCCCTCCCCCAAAGGGGGAGGGAGAAATTCAAAGTCATTCGAGGGCTTCGCATGCAGCGGCGATGCGGGCACAGGCTTCTTCGAGTTGCGCCATCGACGTTGCATACGAAATGCGGAAATACGGCGCCAGCCCGAACACGCTGCCCGGCACCACCGCCACTTCAAAGTCCTGCAGCAGATAGCGGCAGAAGTCGCTGTCGGTCTGCAGCAGCGCGCCGCCACGGGTGCGCTTGCCGAGCACGCCGGCGCAGCTCGCAAAGGTATAGAACGCGCCCTCGGGCACGCGGCAATGCAGGCCAGGCATGCGGTTCAGCGCGGCCACCACGAAGTCACGACGCGCCTGGAAATCGGCGCACCGTTCGGCCACGATCTCCTGCGGCCCGGTCAGCGCTTCGATGGCCGCCGCCTGGGTGATCGACGACGGGCACGAGGTCGACTGGCTCTGCACCACCGCCATTGCGCCGATCAGCGCACGCGGCCCCGCGCCGTAACCCAGGCGCCAGCCGGTCATGGCGTAGGCCTTCGACACGCCGTTCACCGTCAGCGTGCGTTCGCGCAGGCGCGGTTCGATCGCCACGGGCGTGGCAAAGGCCAACCCGTCGTAGAGGATGTGTTCGTAGATGTCGTCCGCCAGCACCCACACCTGCGGATGGCGCAGCAGCACATCGCACAGCGGCTGCAACTGCGCCGCGCTGTAGGCCGCGCCGCTCGGGTTCGACGGCGAATTCAGAAAGAGCCAGCGCGTGCGCGGCGTGATCGCCGCTTCGAGCTGCGTTGCGCTCAGGCGAAATCCGTTCTCTTCGCTGCAGGCCACCGACACCGGCACGCCGCCGCAGATCTGCACGATGTCCGCGTAAGAGGTCCAGTACGGCGCGGGCAGGATCACTTCGTCGCCGGGGTCGAGGCTCGCCATCAGCGCGTTGAAGATCACCTGCTTGGCGCCCGCGCTCACGCTGATCTCGTCGAGCGCGAATTCAAGCGCGTTGTCGCGCCTGAACTTGAGCTGCACCGCCGCCTTCATCGCCGGGCTGCCGTCGAGCACCGTGTAGCGCGTGTCGCCCTTTTCGATGGCGCGCACCGCCGCTTCGCGGATGTTGTGCGGCGTGTCGAAGTCGGGCTCGCCCGCGCCCAGCACGATCACCGGCCGGCCCGCGCGCTTGAGCGCGTTCGCCTGGTCGGTGATGCGCAGGATCTCCGAGACGTGGATGGCGCGCACGCGCTGCGCCGGCGAGAACACGGCGGTGTCGGGGGTCACTTGGTGTAGGTCTCCAGTGGCTTGTCGTTGGGTTCGAGCATCAGCTGCTTGAGCGCCGGGCTCATCGGCAGGTTCAGGCTGGTGTTCTTCGGCGGAATGGCTGCCACGAACCACTTGGTGTAGATCTTTTCCAGCTCGCCGCTCTTCATGAGCTTGCGCAGCGAATCGTCCACCGCGCTCTTGAAGGCCGGGTCGTCCTTGCGGAACAGCAGCGCGATGGGCTCGGAACCCAGCGCCTCGCCCACGATGCGGTAGGAGGCCGGGCTCTTCGAGTTGGCGATGATGCCGGCGAGCAGGTTGTCGTCGAGCACGAAGGCATCGGCACGGCCCGACTCCATCAGCAGGAAGCTTTCGAGATGGTCCTTGCCGAGCATCGTGTTGTACGAGACGTTCTGCGCGCGCTCGCGCTTGCGCAGCAACTGCACGGCGGTGGTGCCGGTCGATGCCGACACGTTGCGGCCCGCGAGCTGGTCGAGCGTGGTGATGCCCGAGTCGACCTTGGTCGCCATGCGCACTTCGCTCACGTACGTGGTGAGCGCAAAAGCCACCTGCTGCTGGCGCGCGGTGTTGTTGGTGGTGGGGCCGCAGCCGATGTCGAGCGTGCCGTTCTGCACCAGCGGGATGGTGTTCTGCGCGGTCACGGCCATGTATTCGAGCCTGGCGTTGGGCGCGATGTCTTTCAGCACGCGCTCGCACAGCTCGACGTGGTAGCCCACGTACTTCTCGCCCGCGCCCAGCATGTAGGCCATCGGCGGCGAGGCTTCGCGCACGCCGAGCACGACCTTGCCATTGGCCTTGATCTTGTCGAGCGTGCCGGTGGTGGCGGTCTGCGCGCTGGCGCCGCCGAATGCGAGCGCGAGCAGCGCTGCGGTGGCAAGGGTCTTCAATTGCATCTTCATCTTCTCTGTCTCCTGGTAGTTTTTCTTTGAAAGGCACGGCCGCTTCCTTGCCGCTGCAGCCGAGTGCTGCGCGGCAGGAACAACGGGCCGGGGGGCGATCAGTCGCCGATGTCGAAGGTCACGCCCTGGGCCAGGGGCAGTGCCGTCGAGTAGTTGATGGTGTTGGTGGCGCGGCGCATGTACGCCTTCCAGCTGTCGGAGCCGGCTTCGCGGCCGCCGCCGGTTTCCTTCTCGCCACCGAAGGCGCCGCCAATTTCAGCGCCGCTCGGGCCGATGTTGACGTTGGCGATGCCGCAGTCCGAACCCGCGCTGGACATGAAGCGCTCGGCCTCGCGCACGTTGAGCGTGAAGATCGACGACGACAGGCCCGCGCCCACCGCGTTGTGCCATTCGATGGCTTCGTCGAGTTCGGTGTAGCGCACCACGTACAGGATGGGCGCGAAGGTTTCGCGCAGCACCGGGCCGGCGTGCGCCTTCAGCTCCACGAGCGCCGGGCGCACGTAGTAGGCGTCTTGCGTGCCGATGCCGTCGACGCGCTGGCCGCCGTGCACCGTCGCGCCGGCTTCGCGGCTTTCGCCGAGCGCCTTCTGCATGCCGTCGAAGGCGGCGCGGTCGATCAGCGGACCGACCAGCGTGCCGGCCTCGCGCGGATCGCCCACTTGCACGTTGCCATAAACCTTCGCGAGCTTGGGCACCAGCGCGTCGTACACGCTGTCGTGCACGAACAGGCGGCGCAGCGTGGTGCAGCGCTGGCCGGCCGTGCCCATCGCCGCGAAGGCGATGCCGCGCAGCGTGAGGTCGAGGTCGGCCGAGGGCGTGACGATGGCGGCGTTGTTGCCACCCAGTTCAAGAATCGCGCGGGCGAAACGCGCCGCCAGCTTCGGCCCGACCTGCCGCCCCATCGCGGTGGAGCCGGTGGCCGAAAGAATCGGCACGCGGTGGTCGTCGACCAGCACTTCGCCGATGTCGCGCTGGCCCAGCAGCAGGCCGAGCAGGCCTTCGGGCGCATCGCCGAAGCGCTCGATGGCGCGCTGCGCGATGGCGTGCGTGGCCAGCGCGGTCAGCGGTGTCTTCTCGGACGGCTTCCACACCACCGAGTCGCCGCACACCAGCGCCAGCGCCGCGTTCCACGACCACACGGCCACCGGAAAGTTGAAGGCCGAGATCACGCCGCACACGCCCAGCGGATGCCAGGTTTCCATCATCCGGTGCTCGGCGCGCTCGGTGGCCAGCGTGAGGCCATAGAGCTGGCGAGAGAGGCCGACCGCGAAGTCGCAGATGTCGATCATTTCCTGCACCTCGCCCGCGCCTTCGGACGGGATCTTGCCGGCCTCCAGCGTGACGAGGCGGCCCAGGTCGCGCTTGGCGGCGCGCAGCTCTTCGCCCAGGAGGCGCACCAGCTCGCCGCGGCGCGGCGCCGGCACATTGCGCCAGGCCTTGAAGGCCTCGTGCGCGCGGCCGATGGCGCCGGTGGCCTCGACCGGCGTGGTCTGCGGCACCTGCGCGATCACCTCGCCGGTGACCGGGGAGCGCACCGCCAGATCGCCGCCGGTGTAGGCGGTGTGCGGCACGCCCAGGCGCTGCAGCAGTTGTTCGACTTCGGTGGCGACGGGAAGGGGGGTGTGGGCTTCGGACATCCGGGCAATATCAGCGAATCCCGCACCCTTGCATAGCGAAAATATGGAAGGACCTGATGCGTTTCAGGAATGAACTCGCGACATTCGCGTGCGGCTAGCGCACCAACCGGGTCGCTGCCGATACCCAGAGCATCACCAGCACCCCGTTGCTCACGGCGAACAGCACCAGCCGCTGGACGACGTGGTTGTAGGTCAGGTGCACCACGCTGTGCAGCACGCGCAGGGCCACGTACGCCCAGGCCAGCCAGATCACCGTGGGCGACGGCATGGCCGCCACGTAGAACAGCAGGCACACCACATAGAACAGGACCGGCAGCTCCAGCAGGTTCATGTAGTTGCGGTTCGGCACGCGCACCGCATCGGGCACGGCCGGCGATTCGCCCAGGCGGAAATCGGCGGCCCGCACCTCGCGGCGATTCACCGCGCGGATGCGGACGATGGGAATCAGCAGCAGGACGAAGCCCGTCCATGCGGCCAGGGCGAACACGGGGTAGAGGATCGAAGGGTCGTGCATGAAGAAGGCTCCACGTTGTCGTTCGATGGATGGATGGATGAGCGGAAGACGAAACGGCCGATGCGCCCGCCGCGAGCCTACGCCGGCCCGGGCGCCTCGGGCAGCGTGATGCGCTGCCCCGCCGGCGACCCCGCCAGGCTCTGCGCCGGCCGCCGCAGCGTCGCGTCGAAGGGGTTGATCTTCGGCCCGATGGCCGCTGCTTCGCGCTTCAGCAGCTCGACCACCGTGGGCATGCGGTCGGGGTTGAGCCGGTCGGCGATGGTGCCCACGCTCAGCGCGGCCACGGCGCGCCCTTCACGGTCGAGGATCGGCACCGCCACGCCGGCCATGCCTTCGAGCAGGCCGGTGTTGCGCCCCGCGTAGCCCTGCTGCCGCACGCGCTCGATCTCGGTGCGCAAATAGACCTCGTCGTACACGCCGTACTCGCGCACACGCGACAGGTTGAAGCGGATCACTTCCTCGCGCTCGGCTTCGGGCAGAAAGGCCAGGATCGCCAGCGCGCCTTGCCCCACGCCCAGCGCAATGCGCCCGCCGATGTCGCCGGTGAAGGAGCGGATCGGGAACGGCCCTTCGCTGCGGTCCAGGCACACCGCGTCGAAACCGCTGCGCGCCAATAGAAAGATGCTGTCGCCCAGGCTCGCGCACAGCCGCAGCAGCACCGGCCGGCAGATCGAGCGCAGGTCGCCGGGGTTGCCCGCGCTGGCCGCGAGCGCGAAGAAGTCGATGCTGAGCCGGTAGAGCTTGCTGCGTTCGTCCTGCTCGACCATGCCTTCGGCCATGAGCGATTGCAGCAAACGGTGCGTGGTGGCCTGCGTGAGGCCCACGGACCGTGCGATCTGGGTCACGCGGCCGCCTTCGGCCTGCACCGCGCCGAGCGCGCGGATCACCGAAAAGACGCGGGGCACGCCGCCGCTGGCCGCCGTTGGGGTTTCCATACCTTCCTCCTGTGGAATTTCTTGGACTGCGTTCGGCCATCATATTTCATTGAACGGAATAAATCAGATAAAAATTCTGATTAATGGAATACCCGAGGCGATCTGGCGCAATCGTTGCAATAGAGTGAATTGAAAGCAGCAAGTCGTCCATGGCATGCACCAAGGTGTCGCACGCCATCCATTCGCACCGCAGAAAGGCTCTTCCATGTCATTCCTCCGGCTCACCGACGTGACCAAGTTCTATGGCGCCACCCGCGCGGTGTCGGCCATGAACCTCACGGTGGAAAAGGGCGAGTTCGTCTCGCTGCTCGGCCCTTCGGGCTGCGGCAAGACCACGACGCTGCAGATGATTGCGGGCTTCGAGGCGGTGAGCAGCGGGCGCATCGAACTGGCGGGCAAGGACATCACGCATGCCAAGGCCAACACGCGCGGGCTGGGCATCGTGTTCCAGACCTACGCCCTGTTCCCGCACATGACGGTGGCCGACAACGTGAGCTTCGGCCTCGAAATGCGCAAGATGCCCAAGGCCGAGCGCGCCGACCGCGTGAAGCAGGCGCTGGCGCTGGTGCACCTGGAGGCACACGCCACGCGCTACCCGCGCGAGCTCTCGGGCGGCCAGCGGCAACGCGTGGCGCTGGCCCGCGCGCTAGTCATCGAGCCGCCGGTGCTGCTGCTCGACGAACCCCTGTCCAACCTCGACGCCAAGCTGCGCGAAGAGATGCAGTTCGAGCTGCGCCAGATTCAGCGCAAGGTCGGCACCACCACGGTGATGGTCACGCACGACCAGAGCGAGGCCATGTCCATCAGCGACCGCGTGGTGGTGATGGAAGGCGGCTGCGCCACGCAGATCGACCATCCGCAGCGGGTGTACGAGCACCCGAGCACGCGCTTCATCTCGACCTTCGTGGGCAAGGCCAACCTGCTGAACTGCCGCGTGTCGAACAGTGGCGCCACCCGCACCTGCGTCGAGGTCGGCGCGCTCTCGCTCGACGTGGACGACACGGGTTTTCGCGTCGACGCATCGGCGCTGCTGAGCGTGCGGCCCGAGAAGCTGCAGCTGGTGCCGCCGGGCCGGGGCCGCCTCGACGGCGAGGTGCAGGAGCGCTTTTTCCTCGGCAGCCAGTGGCTCTACCGCATCGCCACGCCGGTCGGCGACCTCACGGTGCTGAGCCCCAACGATGGCCGCGACGCGCTCGACGAAGGCGCCCGCACCGGCATCGACTGGCCCGCCCACTGCATGCGGCTGCTGCCCGCCGACGAGGCCGTGGCGGCATGAGCAGCGTGCAGAACAAAGCCACGCCGTGGTGGCTGTCGGGGCCGGCGCTGCTGCTGTTCACCGCGCTGCTGTTGGTGCCGCTCGCGCTCACGGCCGTGCTGTCGTTCAACGTGTACGACCCGGCCACCGGGCCGAAGGCCGGCGAGTTCACGCTCGCGCACTACGCGCTGGTGTTCTCGGACTCCTATTACCTCGGTATCTTCTGGCGCACCTTCTGGGTCTCGGCCCTCGTCACGCTGATCTGCGTCGTGATCGGCGCACCCGAGGCCTATGTGCTGAGCCGCATGCGTAACCCGTGGCGCTCGGTATTGCTGCTGGTGGTGCTCGCGCCGCTGCTGGTGTCGGTGGTGGTGCGCGCCTTCGGCTGGAGCATGCTGCTCGGGCCCGAAGGCGCGGTGAACGGACTGCTGGGCCTGCTCGGCATCGGGCCGGTGAAGATCCTCTACACCAACGCGGCGGTGGTCATCGCGCTGGTGCACGTGATGCTGCCCTTCATGGTGATCCCGGTGTGGACCTCGCTGCAGAAGCTGGACCCGGGTGTCGAGAACGCGGCGCTCTCGCTCAACGCCACGCCCTTCACCACGCTGCGGCGCATCGTGCTGCCGCAGGTGATGCCGGGCATTCTGTCGGGCAGCCTGATCGTGTTCGGCCTGGCCGCGAGTTCGTTCGCCATTCCGGGTCTGCTGGGTGGGCGGCGGCTGAAGATGGTCGCGACCATCGTCTACGACGAATACCTGAGCGAGCTGAACTGGCCGCTCGGCGCGGCCGTCGCACTCGTGTTGCTGGTGGCCAACCTCGTGGTCATGCTCAGCTACAACCGCCTCGTCGAAGGCCGCTACAAGAAAGCGCTGGGCTGACATGACCCCCACGCTCAATCACTACGTGTATTCGCTGCCCCCCAAGGGGGCGCAGGCCTCCCTTGGGGCGGCCCGGCGGGAGGCCCGATGAACAAGAACGGCCCCATCGCCCTCACCTTCAACGCGCTCGTCATCGTCTTCATGCTGGCACCGCTGGTGGTGGTGTGCATCGTCGCGTTCACGCCCGAGAACACGCTGACCATTCCGACCACGCACTTCTCGCTGCGCTGGTTCAAGGCGGTGTTCGCGCACCCCGACTTCATGCAGTCGTTCTGGAACAGCCTGTGGCTGGCGCTCAGCTCGGCCACCATCGCGACGCTGCTCGCGGTGCCGGCCGGCATGGCGATCACGCGCTATGAATTTCCGGGGCGCGACTTTCTCAATGGCCTCTTCCTGTCGCCGCTGATCGTGCCGCACCTGGTGCTGGGCGTGGCGCTGCTGCAGCTGTTCGCGCTGGTCGGCGGCACGGGCAGCTTCGGCTGGCTGGTGATGGCGCATGCGCTCATCGTCACGCCCTACACGCTGCGGCTGGTGGTGGCCGCGCTGGTGGGCTTCGACCGCAGCGCCGAACAGGCCGCGCTGTCGCTGGGCGCGAGCCAAGCCACGGTGTTCCGGCGCATCACGCTGCCGATGATCCTGCCCGGCGTCACCGGTGGCTGGATGCTGGCCTTCATCAACAGCTTCGACGAAGTGACGATGTCGATCTTTGTCACCGCGCCGAGCACGGTGACGCTGCCGGTGCGCATGTACATGTACGCGACCGAATCGATCGATCCGCTGATGGCGGCGGTGTCGGCGCTGATGGTGGCGGTCACGGCTTTCGCGATGGTGCTGCTCGACCGCATCTACGGGCTGGACCGCGTGCTGGTGGGACGCAGATGAGCACAAACACATCATCGACAACCGGCGCACGCGCGCTGCTGCATCGCGTGGCCGAGCAGAACGGCCGCGAGGCCGTGCCCTTCACGCTCGACGGTGCACCCGCGCGCGCACTGGCCGGCGACACCGTGCTGACGGCCGTGCTCACGCAATCCGATCAACTTCGGCGCAACGAATTCAGCGGGCTGCCGCGTGCCGGCTTCTGCATGATGGGCGCCTGCCAGGACTGCTGGATCTCGACCGACGAGGGCGAGCGGCTGCGCGCCTGCTCGACCTTCATCGCACCGGGCATGGCATTGGTCACGGGAAAGAACGGCGCATGACGACGACCACTGCAACGGCCAACGCATTGCGGCCCGTGATCGTCGGCGCCGGACCGGCCGGCGTGCGCGCCGCGCAAACACTGGTGGCGCACGGCCTGCGGCCCGTGGTGATCGATGAAGCTCCGCGTGCCGGCGGGCAGATCTACCGGCGTCCACCCACGGGCCTGACGCAGCGCAGCGCGCAAACGCTCTACGGCTTCGAGTCGAAGCGTGCCGATGCAGTACACCAGGCCTTCGACGCGCTGCAAGGCAGCATCGACCATCGCCCCGACAGCCTCGTGTGGAACGCGCAAGGGCAGCAACTCGACGTGCTGCACAACCCGACCCGCAGCACCCGCCGCGTGCCCTACAGCCATCTGATCGTGGCGACAGGCGCGACCGACCGCGTGCTGCCGGTGCCGGGCTGGACGCTGCCTGGCGTCTACACGCTCGGCGGTGCGCAGGTGGCGCTCAAATTCCAGGGCTGCGCCATCGGGCAGCGCGTGGTGTTCATGGGCACAGGGCCGTTGCTGTACCTGGTGGCGTATCAGTACGCGAAGGCCGGCGTGACGGTGGCGGCGGTGCTCGACACCGCGCGCCTTGCCGACCAGCTCGCCGCGACGCCCGCGATGCTGACGCAACCTGCCGTGTTCGCCAAGGGCGTGTACTACGTGGGCTGGCTGCGCGCGCATGGCGTTGCCCTGCACAGCGGCGTGCGTCCGCTGCGCGTGATCGGCGACGAACCGCAGGGTCGCGTCACCGGCGTGGCATGGCACGACGGTCGCGAAGAACGCACGCTGGCCTGCGATGCCGTCGGCTTCGGCTACGCGCTGCGCTCCGAGACGCAACTGGCCGACCTGCTCGGCTGCCGCTTCGACTACGCGCCGATGCACCGCGCCCATCTGCCGGTGCGCGATGCAGCGGGACGCGCCAGCGTCGAAGGCGTGTACCTCGCGGGCGATGGCGCCAGCATCATGGGCGCGGACGCGGCCGAGTGGGCCGGTGAGCGCGCCGCGCTGGCGCTGCTGGCCGACAACGGCGTGGCCATCGACGCCGCGCGCGCCACGGCACTCGAACACAAGCTCGACAGATTGACCACCTTCCGCCGCGGCCTGGAGCGCGCCTTCCCATTGCCGCAGGACTGGGCCGCGCACGCGCCCGACGATCTGGTGGTGTGCCGCTGCGAGAACGTCACGGCCGGCACGCTGCGCCAGACCGTCGCCATCAACGGCGCGGACGAGATGAACCGGCTCAAGGCCTTGTCGCGCGTGGGCATGGGCCGCTGCCAGGGCCGCATGTGCGGCGTGGCGGCGGCGGAGATCCTGGCGCATGCCACCGGCCAACCCGTGCAGCAGGTGGGCCGCTTGCGCGGACAGGCGCCGATCAAGCCTATTCCGATCCGGCTCGTGCCCTGCACGGAGGGCGACGCATGACGACGATCCGCACCTTGCGCACCGACGTCGCCATCATCGGCGGCGGCATCGTCGGCGCCTCCGCCGCGCTGGCGCTGCGGCAGATGGGCCTCGGCGTCGCGCTGCTGGAGCGCGACCTTTGCGGTTCGCGCTCCAGTGGCGTGAACTACGGCGGCGTGCGGCGACAGGGCCGTCCGCTGAGCCAGTTGCCGCTGGCACAGCGCGCACACCGCATCTGGGGTCGGCTGCCCGAGTTGCTCGGCACCGATGGTGAATACATCCGCTCGGGCCATTTCAAGATCGCACGCAGCGAGTCGGACATGGCCTCGCTGGAGCGCTACCGCACCATGAGCAGCGACTTCGACCTGGGCCTGGAGCTGATCTCCGCCGCGCGCCTACGCACGCAATGCCCCTGGCTCGGCACGCGCGCCGTGGGCGGCTCGCTGTGCGTGGAAGACGGGCAGGCCAATCCGCGCCTTGTGTCGCCGGCCTTCGCGCTCGCGGCGCAGCGCGCGGGCGCGCAGGTCTTCGAGCGCCACAAGGTCGACGAGGTCGCGCACGACGGCGCGCTCTTCATGGTGCGCTCCGGCAATGCACTCGAAGTGCAGGCGCCCGTGCTGCTCAACTGCGCGGGCGCCTGGGCCGGCGCCATCGCCGAACGGTTCGGCGAAACGCTGCCGCTGCGCTCGGGCCACCCGGTGATGGCAGTGACGGAGCCGGTGCCGCATTTCATGGACTGGAGCCTCGGCGTCGAGGGCGGCGGCATCTACTGCCGGCAGGTGGCGCGCGGCAATCTCGTGCTGGGCGGCGGCGCGGGCATTGCGCTCGATGCCGACCGCGCGCGCGTCGACCGCGACGCCATCGCCACGCTCGCGGTGCAGGCCATCGAGCTGCTGCCCACGCTGCGCCATGCGCATTTCATCCGCACCTGGAGCGGCACCGAAGGCTACCTGCCCGACCGCGAACCGGTGCTGGGCCCGAGCCGCACCACGCCGGGCCTGTTCCATGGCTTCGGCTTTGCGGGCGCGGGCTTCCAGATCGGTCCGGCCGCCGGCGAGGTGCTTGCCGAACTGGCACGCGACGGGCGCAGCAGCACGCCCATCGATGCCTTTGCCATCGAACGCTTCGACCCCGTTCCCGAACCTGAACCCCAACCTGCATCCACGACCGCTTCCGACGCCCTTCCCCACTGAAAGGAAAAACCATGCCTCGCCTCACCCGCTCCTGCTCCTTCTTCGCACGCCGCCCCCTGATCGCAGCAGCCGCCGCGCTCGCATGCAGCGGGGCCGCATTCGCGCAGACAGTCCCGACGCTCTACATCGGCATGAACGGCGGCACCATGGAGAAGGCGTACACGCAGTACGTGTTCCCGGCCTTCGAGAAGGCCTACGGCGCCAAGGTGGTGGTGGTGCCCGGCACCTCGTCCGACATCCTTGCGAAGGCGCAGGCCAACAAGGACAAGCCGCAGATGCACGTGATGTTCCTGGACGACGGCATCATGGTGCGCGCCATCGGCATGGGCCTGTGCCAGAAGCAGAAGCCCAGTCAGTCGCTCAGCGAGATCTACCCCGCCGCACGCTTCAAGGACGACATGGCCAGCGGCGTGAGCCTGGGCATGACGGGCCTGGCCTACAACGCGAAGATGTTCAAGGAAAAGGGCTGGGCCGCACCCACCTCGTGGATGGACCTGGCCGACCCGAAGTTCAAGGGCAAGGTGGTGTTCCAGTCGATGTCGTCCTCGTCCTTCGGGCTGCACGGCTTCCTGATGTTCAACCGCCTGCAGGGCGGCAACGACAAGAACGTGGAGCCGGGCTTCAAGGCCTGGCCCACCACCATCGGACCGAACGTGCTGGAGTACATCCCGAGTTCGGCCAAGCTGTCGGAGATGGTCCAGACCGGCGAGGCGGCGATCTTTCCGCTGACGCCGACCATCGTGGACTCGCTGAAGTCCAAGGGCATTCCGGTCGAGTACGCGCCGCCCAAGGAAGGCGCGGTGGTGCTGGTCACGGCGCAGTGCGTGATCGCCAACAACAGCGAGCCCGAGCTGTCGCAGAAGCTCGCCGAGTTCCTGCTCAGCCCGGTGGCTCAGGCCAACGTGCTGCAGTACGGCGCGCAGATCCCGACCAACGCCAAGGCCCCGGTGACGGGTGAAAGCGCGACCCAGGTGGCGAACATCAACAAGTGGATGAAGACCGCCGTCACCATCGACTGGGAGAGCATCAACGCGAACCGGCCAGCGTGGAACGCGCGCTGGAACAAGACCATCGAGCGCTGAGCCGCGGCATCATTCCTGGCGCAAGGGGCCGCAAGTTTTTCTTGCGGCCTTTTCTTTTTTTGTGATCCGATGTCGAAACCGCGCCGCGCCACGCGACATTGTCCAGGCGAGGCATGGTGCCGCGCCGTCACCAGAAGGAAGATCGTCATGGAATACATGCTGCTGCTCTTTTCGGACCCCACCGGGTTCGCGGCCCTGACCCCCGCGCAGACGAGCGAAGCCCTGGCCGCCTATGGCGCCTACGGCGAAGCCCTGCGCAAGGCCGGCGTGTTGCGCCACAGCAGCCGGCTGCGGCCGGCGACCACGGCCACCACCGTGCGGCTGCAATCCGGCAAGACCGAAGTGCTGAACGGCCCCTTCGCCGACACGCGCGAACAGCTCGGAGGCTATTACCTGATCGACGTGCCGGACCTCGACGCGGCCCTGTCCTGGGCCGCGCGCTGCCCTGGCGCGAGCCACGGCGCGGTCGAGGTGCGGCCGCTCTGGCCCGCCACCGACTACTGAGGCCCGATGACGGCCGACGACGCCCGTGCAGCGGCACGCGCGGCCGAATCGGCCGCGCGGCACAGCTACGGCAAGCTGGTCGCCTTCCTCTCGGCCCGCACGCACGACGTGGCGGGCGCCGAGGACGCACTGTCCGAAGCCTTCGCCGCCGCGCTGGCCGACTGGCCGGTGCAGGGCGTGCCTCGGGCGCCCGAAGCCTGGCTGCTGACCGTGGCACGGCGCCGCCGGGTCGACGCGGTGCGCCAGCGGGTGCTCGACGAAGACGCGGCCGCCCACCTGCAATGGCTGGCGGAGCTGACGGCCGACGAACACGAGGGCCGGGACGATCCGTCCGGCATGCCCGATCGCCGGCTGGGCCTGCTCTTCGCCTGCGCGCATCCGGGCATCGACCGCGGCGTGCGCGCGCCGCTGATGCTGCAGGTGGTGCTCGGCTTCGACGCCGCGGCGATTGCCTCGGCCTTCCTGATCGCGCCCGCCGCCATGGGCCAGCGGCTGAGCCGTGCCAAGGCGAAGATCCGTCAGGCCGGCATCGGCTTCGAAGTGCCGCCGCGCCATCTGCTGGCCGAGCGGCTCGACGCGGTGCTCGAAGCCATCTACGCGGCCTTCGCCGAAGGCTGGTCGGACCCCGAGGGCGCCGACGCGCGCCGCCGCAATCTCGCGGAAGAGGCCATCTGGCTGGGCCGACTGGTCGCGTCGCTGCTGCCCGACGAAGGCGAGGCGCTGGGCCTGCTGTCGCTGATGCTGCATGCGCACGCGCGCCGCGAGGCACGACGCGATGCCTCGGGCGCCTATGTGCCGCTGGGCGAGCAGGACACGCGGCGCTGGGACACCGCGATGATCGACGAAGCCGAAGCGCTGCTGTCGCGCGCCAGCCGCTGCCAGGACGACGGCGGCCGCTATCAGTTGGAAGCGGCGGTGCAGTCCGCGCACGCGGTGCGCCGCCACACCGGCCGCGCCGACTGGGTGGCCGTCGGCCAGTTGTACGACGCGCTGTGCGCGCTCACCGGTTCGCCGGTGGCGGCGCTCAACCGGGCGGTGGCCCTGGCGCAGACCATGGGGCCCGCGGCTGGCCTGTTGGCGCTCGACGCCCTCGCCGGCGACACGCGGCTGGCGGACTACCAACCCTACTGGGCCGCGCGCGCCGACCTGCTGGCCCGCAGCGGCGACGTGCCGGGGGCGGCACAGGCCTACCAGCTGGCGATCGGTCTCGAACGCGATCCGGCCGTGCGGCAGTTTCTTCAGCGACGCGCCGCGGCGGCGGCCGCCGGCGCCTGAGGTGTGGTCCTGCGCAGCAGCACCGGCAGGCACAGCAGGTAGAGCGCGGCGCCGACCAGCCACACGATGCCCGGAAAGCGCGCGCGGTACGCGAAGTACAGCGCGCTGATCAGCAACGGCCCGACCACCGAGGCCAGGCTGGAGATGCTCGCGAGCACGCCTTGCAGCCGCCCCTGGTCGGCTTCGCCCACGCGCCGCGAGAGCATCGCCTGCAGCGCGGGCTGACCGACGCCGCCCATGCACAGCAACGGCAGCAGCGCGAGTGCCATCCAGCCCTGCGAGGCGAAGGCGATCAACGCGTAGGCCGTGCAGTCGGAGAGGGTGCCGACCGCGATCGCCACGCGCTCGCCCCAGCGCTCGACCAGCGGACCCGCCAAAAAGCCCTGCACCACCGCGTGGATCAGGCCGAAGCCCGCGAGCGAAAGGCCGACCGTGGTGCCGTTCCAGGCGTAGCGGTCTTCGCCGTGGATCACCCAGGTCGTGCCGGCGACCTCGCCCACCAGCACGAGCACCAGGAACACGCCGAGGATCGGCAGCAGCGCGGGAAAGCCCGCCGCCCAGCGCAGCGGCGCAAGCGGATGCAGCACGCTGCGGTCGAAAGGCCGTGACGCGAGGTCGGGTGGGCGCGATTCGCGCAGCACCAGCAGGGCCACGAGGAAGGTCAGGCCGTTGAGCACCGCGGCCGCGATGAAGGGCAGCCGCACGCCGTGGTCGCCGAGCACGCCACCGATGGCCGGCCCAGCGATGAAGCCCAGGCCGAAGCAGGCGCCCATGCGGCCGAACCAGCGCGCGCGCTGGTCCTCGGGCGTGAGGTCGGCGACGGCGGCAGAGGCCACCGCCATGTTCGCGCCCGTCATGCCCGCGATCGCGCGGCCCACAAACAGCATCCACAGCGAGGGCGCGAAGGCCATGAAGAGCGCATCGATGGCCGCGCCCGCCACCGACACCAGCAGCACCGGCCGGCGGCCGAAACGGTCGCTGAGCGCGCCGAGCACTGGCGCGCAGAGGAACTGCATCAGCGCGTACAGCGAGAGAAAAGCGCCGAAGCGCCAGCCGAGATCACCCGTGTGGCCGACCTCGCGCAACAGGCCCGGCACGATCGGCATGACCAGGCTGATGCCGACGGCATCGAGCGTGACGATCGCCAGGATCACCGCATGCGCATGGCGACTGCCCGCGACTGAGGGGTTGGAAGAAATGTTGGAATTTATCATTGATAAGGAATTATCAGCGATAAATTCCAGGTTGTGAAGCACCCCACCCATCGGCCCGGAAACGGGCACGGACATCGGCATGAAACTGGACAGTGAAGTGATCCTCGAAGCAGCGCTTGCGTTGCTCGACGAGGTCGGCATGGACAAACTCAGCACCCGGCTGCTGGCCGAGCGGCTCGGCGTGCAGCAGCCCGCGCTGTACTGGCATTTCAAGAACAAGCGCGCGCTGCTCGATGCGATGAACCGCGAGCTCCTGCGGCGTGCGCACGATCGCCGGCTGCCTCTGCCCGAGGAAACGTGGGAGACCTTCCTGCGCGAGAACGCGCGCAGCTTCCGCCGCGCGCTGCTGGCACGGCGCGACGGCGCGCGCCTGCATGCCGGCTCCGAGCCCGACCCGGACGATCTCGACATGGTGGAAGCCCAGCTCGCGGCCGTGGTCCGCCTGGGCATGCCGGCAACGCAGGCCATGACGCTGCTGATCGCACTGGGCCGCTACACCGTGGGCTGCGTGCTCGAGGAACAGGCCGCGCCGCCCGATGCGCAAGTGCGGCAACAGACGCTCGATGCCGCCGCGGCGTCGCGCCCCCTGCTGGCCGAGGCCTTCGCCAACTACCGCAAGGCCGGCCCCGATGCGATGTTCGATGTCGGCGTGGACCTCATGCTCGAAGGCGCGAAGGCGCGGCTGGCGGCCGACAAAAAGCCCAAGCCCAAAGCCAGACCGGGCAAGCCGACGCCGCGCCGCTGACGCCGCCTCAGCGGCCGGCGCTGTCTTCGAGAATCCAGCCCGCCGCCTTCTCGGCCATCATCAATGTCGGGCTGTTGGTGTTGCCGCTGGTGATGGTGGGCATTGCACCCGCATCGACCACGCGCAGGCCCTGCACGCCACGCACGCGCAGCCTGGCGTCGAGCACCGCCATCGGGTCGCTGTCGGCGCCCATCTTCGTGGTGCCGACCGGATGGAAGATGGTGGTGGCGATGTCGCCCGCGAGCCGCGCGAGGTCTTCGTCGGTCTGGTACTGCGCGCCGGGCTTCCATTCTTCGGGCTTGTACTTGGCCAGCGCGGGCTGCGACGCGATGCGGCGCGTCACGCGCAATGAATCGGCCGCCACCTTGCGGTCTTCGTCGGTGCTCAGGTAGTTGGGCGCGATGGCGGGCGCATCTTCGAAGCGCCTGCTCTTGATGCGCACGGTGCCGCGGCTCGTGGGGTTCAGGTTGCACACGCTCGCGGTGAAGGCCGGGAAGCTGTGCAGCGGCTCGCCGAAGGCATCGAGCGACAGCGGCTGCACGTGGTATTGCAGGTTCGGCCATTCGTGGTCGGGCGAGCTGCGCGTGAAGGCGCCGAGCTGCGACGGCGCCATGCTCATCGGCCCGCTGCGCTTGAGCAGGTATTCGAGGCCGATCTTCGCCTTGCCGACCATCGACGACGCCAGCACGTTGAGCGTGGGCGCGCCGCTGATCTTGTAGACCGCGCGGATCTGCAGGTGGTCTTGCAGGTTGGCGCCGACGCCGGGCGCATCGAGCACCACGTCGATGCCGTGCTGGCGCAGCAGCTCGGCCGGGCCGACGCCCGAGAGCTGCAGGATCTGCGGCGAGCCGATGGCGCCCGCGCTCAGGATCACTTCGCGCGTGGCGTGCGCGGTGACCATCTCGCTGCCGTTCCACACCTCGGCGCCGGTGCAGCGGCGCGTGCCGTCGGGCAGCGTCTCGAACAGCAGGCGCGACACCTGCGCGCCGGTCCACAGCTCGAAGTTGGGCCTGCCATAGCAGGTCGGCCGCAGGAAGGCCTTGGCGGTGTTCCAGCGCCAGCCGCTCTTCTGGTTGACCTGGAAGTAGCCCACGCCTTCGTTGCTGCCACGGTTGAAGTCGGTGGTGTGCGGCACGTCGGCCTGCGCCGCGGCATCGGCGAAGGCGTCCAGGATGTCCCAGCGCAGGCGTTGCTTTTCCACGCGCCACTCGCCGCCCGCGCCGTGCATCTCGTCGGCGCCGAGATAGAAGTCTTCATGCTTCTTGAAGGCCGGCAGCACGTTCTGCCAGCGCCACGACTCGTCGCCCGTGAGCCGCGCCCACTGCTCGTAGTCGCGCGACTGGCCACGCATGTAGATCATGCCGTTGATGCTCGACGAGCCGCCCAGCGTCTTGCCGCGCGGATAGCGCAGCACGCGGCCGTTCAGGCCCGCATCGGGCTCGGTGGTGTAGAGCCAGTCGGTGCGCGGGTTGCCGATGCAATACAGGTAGCCCACCGGAATATGGATCCAGTGGTAGTCGTCCTTGCGGCCGGCCTCGATCAGCAGCACGCGCTTTGTCTTGTCCGCGCTGAGCCGGTTGGCCATGAGCGAACCCGCGGTGCCGGCGCCAATGATGATGAAGTCGAAGGTGATGTCGTTGTCTCTCATCTTTTTTCTCAAGGTTTCACTGTCATGGTCTGGGCGGTGCCCTCGCCGAAAACTTCGGGCGCGTACATGGCCTCCACGCGCACCGGCGGCAACTTGAAGTCGCCCGCGTTGTTCAGCCGCACGCTGTATTCAACGCGCCAGTTGCCTCGCGGCACATAGCGGAAATACGCGCGGTAGCTGTCGGTGGTGCGTTCGATGTAGCTGGGCCAGGCCCAGCCTTCGCTGGTTTCGCCACGCTGCGCGAGATTGCTCTCGCGGCCCAGGCCGCGGCCGAGCTGGCTCGCGCCCGAGGGCACGGCGTCGCGCACCACCACCCAGGTCTGTTCGGCGGTCGATTCGAGATCCAGCCGCACGCGGTAGACGTCGCCCACCGACCACTGGCCCTTGCGCTTCTGTTCGACCGGCGTGACGCTGCGGTGCACCACAAGGCCGTTGGCGACGGGTTGCGTGTTGCGCACCGCGGCCACCGTGCTGATGGTGGCCCAGGGCTTGCCGCTGCCTTCGTGGCGCAGCTGCAGCGCGCCCTGGGCGCCTTGCGCGGGCCAAGGCAGCAGCATGCTCGGGGCCTTGGCCTCGGCCCAAACCGCATCGCGCGTGTTGCTGCCCAACGTGGCGCGCGTCGTGCCATCGACCGGGCCGGCTTCGAACTGCTGCTGGAAGCGGCGCAGCGCGACCGTGCTCCAGGCATTGCCGGTGGTGGTGCTCCAGCGGCCTGCGCTCTGGCGACCGACCAGCCCTTGCGTGATGAGCGGCGCATCGGCCTTCCAGCTTGCGTCGGTCTCGGCCCATTGCTGCGCGAGCAGGGCCATGCGCGCGGCGGTGCTGTCGCCGCTCCACATGAACCACCACCAGTGCAGCGAAGATTCGTCGCGCCAGCGCAGGCGCGTGCCCTGCACGTCGAAGCGGCTGCGCAGCTGCGCGCCGGCTTCCTTCAGGGCTGCGTCGTGCTCGGCATCAGAGGTCATCGCCATGAGCGCGCGCGACCAATCGACCAGCGATTGGGCCGAGAGCGCATCGAGCGCCTTGGGACGCACCACGATCTTCGCGCGGCCGTGCTCCACTAGAGTGGCCTGCGCGGCGAGTTGTTGCGGCTCCAGGTAGTTGCGCGGCGCCCAGTCTTGCGCGGCCATGCGGCCCTGCAGCAGGGAGTCGAGCGCATCGAGCATCTGGCGGCGCGGCGCATCGGGCACGGGCCAGCTCTTGGCGTGGGCCAGGTCGAGCAGCTGCACGGTGAGCATCTCGCTGCCGGGCAGCGAGGACTCGGGGAAGTAGCGCGCCAGGCCCTTGCCGTCGATGTACTTGGGCAGCTGGGCCATCAGCTTGTCCCAACTCGCGCGGTCGTCGAGCGAGACGAAGCGCGAGCTCTGCTGTTCGAGGCAGCTGTACGGGTACTGAGCCATCCAGCGCGTGGATTCGGCAAGCGCCGCATCGACCAGGCTGGACTGCAGTGCCACGCGCACGCCGCCCGTGAGCGGCACGGCATCACGCGGCTGTACGACCGGCACGGCGCCCGTATCGGCCACCGACAGCAATGTCGACTGGCGCACCGTGGCGGTCAGCGCGGGCACCACGCGCTGCGTGACTTCCAGCGCGTCGCGTTCTTCACCGCCCTGTGCACTGATCCGCCAGCGCAGCGTGCCGGCGCCTACAGGCACGGCCACGGGCCACAGCGCTTCCTGCGTCTGGCCGGCCGCAAGGTGCACTCGGCGCTCGATCTTCAGGCCGCGCGCGGCCAATGCATCGGCGGGCACGACTTCGCGTGCGCCAGGCCATTCGCCATTGGGCTCGACCGCAGCCTCGGCCTTGAGCACCACGGCGAGCGGCGTCGTGCCGGTGTTGCGCAGGCTGAGCTTCTGCACGATAGCGTCGTCCGTGCGCAGCAACTCGGGCAAGCCGCTGAATATCTGCAGCGGCTGGGTGCTGGTGATCGTGGTCTCACCCTGGCCGAACTGTGCCTCTCCCGCGCTCGCGATGGCGACGATGCGGAACTGGGTGAGCGCGTCGTTGAGCGGAACGGTGGCGCGGGCAATACCCTCGGCGTCGGTGCGCAGGTCGGTGCGCCAGAGGATGAGCGACGAGAGGTCGGTACGCGGCGGCGACTCGTCGCGGTCGTTGGGATCGGTGACCTTGGAGGCTGAAACCATCGGAGCCGCCGCCGCGACAGGCGCGACGCCGAACATGCTGCGCGCGGCCTCGTCGTTCGGCCGGTGCTGCGGTTGCGGGCCTGTCTCCACGCGACGCAGCAGGCGCGCGTCGAGTGCGGTGGTGTGCACTGCGTTGTCCCGCGCCGCAAACATTGCGGCAGCAAGCGCCCAAGTACCGTTGGGCTTGAGCGCCAGCAGGGCCTGGTCGACCGCCACCAGGGTCACGCGCGCATCGGCCACGGGTCGGCCGGCGGCATCGCGCACCGCAACTTCCATCGGCACCTGCGCGCGCGGTCTCGCACTCGCACTCGCAGGACGCACGCCCACCGACAGCGTCCACGCGTCAGGACGAACCCGCACGCTCACCCGTTGCGTGCTCGACAGCGGCTCGCTGTTGCCTGCACCCTGCAGCGGATACACATAGCGCGCCGAGAGGTGCACATTGGGCGCATGCTGCGCACTCAGCGGCAGCGGGATGCGCTGCTCCATCGCGGTGATCGCATGCACGCTGGCGGCCATCACGCCTTCACGCTCGGTGGTGAGCAGCAGGTCCGCCGGCAGGCGTTCAGGACGCGCGACCACGATGGCCGTGTCGCCGGGACTGAATGACGGGCCGTTCTCCAACTTTAGCGCGTCACGCGCGAGCGCCGCCTGCCAGCCGAGCGTCCAGCGGTACTGCAGCATCGCTGTGCGCACGACGGCGCGGCTCCGCTTCAGGGCGGACGCGCTGGCGGTGAACAGCCATTGCTCGGCCACCTGCTGGTCCTGCGCGTTGGCAGGCAGCTGCCACTCGCACGCCCACTGGCCCTGCGCGTCAGTGCGGGTGCTGCACACCTCCACCTCGAGCCCGACATCCGTGATCCGGTTCTGGCCGCCGCTCCAGTCCCGGCGCACCGGCTTGACGCGGACAGTCACGGGCTCATCAGCCACCGGCTGGTCCTTGTCGTCCAGCGCGATGCCTTCGATGGCCTGTGGCCGGTCGCGGTCCTTGGCGCGCAGGCGCAGGCCGAGCTTCATGCGATCGGGCCACAGCATGGCGCTGGCTCCGACGGTCTGGGTCTCGCCGTTGGGGTCCTGGAACTTGAGTTCGGTCTGCAGAAGCATCGGCCGCTCGAGCGGCGGCGCTTTCAGCCGGATCTGCGCCCTGCCGCCGCTGTCCAGTTTGAGGTCCCGTCGCGGGATAGACGCCGGCATGACCGGGGCCATGTCGATACTCTCTTCGTAGAACAAGTAACCAACACGCGGAGCCTGCACCTGGCGCAGCCAGCCCTGTTGGACGCTGACGGGCAGGCCCGCCGCGGCACCGCCGGCAAAGTAGGCCAGGCGCGCATCGAGTTGCGTGACTTGCACATCACGCTCCCAGAACGCCTTGGCGCCCAGCGCGGCATCGAACACCGGCGTGCGGAACTCCTCGACCTGGAATTGCGTGCTGGCCAGATGACTCCCACCCTGCGACAACTGGACCGTGTAGCTGCCGAGCTTGGCATCGAGTGGAATCGTCCACTGGCTTGTGGCGCTGCCGTCGGCGGCCAGCGGCACGCTGGTGGCGTTCACCTTGTCGCTCCAGCCGTAGCGGATCTCGACGTCGAGCGTGCCCGTCGGCGGCAGCGCGAAGCCGCGGCTTTCGAGCAGCCGCACCACGTGCTGCATGCTGACGGTCTCGCCGGCCTTGAAGAGGGTACGGTCGAGGACCGTGTGGGCACGCAGGTTCTGCGCCGTACGGCCGGCGTAGTAGCCGCTCCAGCCCATCGAAGCCTGCATCAGAGCCATGTCGTTGCCGGCGCGCGCGACCACCCAGGGGCCGCCGTTGTAGCCACCGCCGCTGCAGGCCAGCTTGCCGCGCAGCGCCTCTTCAGGGCGTGCCAGGCCCTGCGCATCGGTCTTGCCGCGCCATAGAAGTTCGCGTGTGCACGAATAGACCGCCACGTCCGCCCCCGCCACTGGCTGCGCACTGTCGAGCGCCGTGACCCAGACCACCGACGCGCCCGTGTCGCTGAAGTTGGCACCGGGGTTGAGGTTGGTGGCCTGCACCACCGCGTAGCGCTGGCGCGGCGTGGCGTCGGGCGACTCGTTCGGGCCCGGCGTACGGGCGTCCATGTATTCAGCAAAAGCTGCGCTGTCGGCGCGCACCACATGCAGGCCGGGCGCGGTCAACGGCACGCCGACGAACTCCATCGCGTCGCCTTGCGTAACAAGTGTCGAGGTGCGGGGCGCACCCGCCTTGGCGGTCAGCTGTTCGGCGGGCCATTGACCGTTCTGCCGGCTCTGCAGCAGTTCGATGGCGTAGGCCTCGATGCCCGCGCCCATTTCTCCGCCGAGCCGCCATTGCCGCAGCGGCATCGACTTTTCGACGCGGCGCACGGCGAAGGCCGCAACGGCAGCGGACGCGCCTGGTTGCCACGGCATGACGGACTGCGAATTCACCGCGCCGAGATACGGCGGCAGACGCGCGAACGCTACGGCCTTCGGGAACTCATTGGCGTTCGCCAGCGGCCGGCCCAGCAGGTCGCGCAGGTCCGCTGGCATCTGGAATGTGTAGCGGCTCTCTTCGCCAAAACTTCCTCCGGGCGGCATGACCTGCACCTGCGTCGTTTCCGTGGCATTGCGCCAGTTGGGCGACGGCCTGAGCGGCACCTCACTACCCGAAGCACCCACGAGGCGGATCTGCTGCGCGGTCTGCATGCCGAGAGGCGCCGAGAACGTGAGCGCCAGCGGCTGGCGCGGATCGCAGGCCTTGTTGCCCTTGGGGTACTCGACGACGGTGCAGGCGACACGGGCCGTAAAAGGCTGGCGCACCCGGTAGTTGAAGAGCCGTGGCTCCGCGTTGCCCACCGGCGCCTGTCGCAGGCGCAGTTCCACGCCTTCGGGCACGGGCTGCGCGCAGCGCAATGCCAGCGCGAAGGTGACGGACGGCACGGCGCGCCGTGCGGCATCGAGCGTGGCACCGGTCACGGGCACGGTCGGCTGGCTCAGCACTTTGTCGCCGTCGCGCCGTTCGCAGGTGAAGCCGGCGGCCAGCTGTTGCGGGTCGGCGGCTGGCTGCGGGTCGTGGTGCTGCAGCAGGAAGACCTGGTCGGGCGCGACCTCCGAACCCTCGCCTGGATAAGACGCGAAGAAACCGTAAGGACCGGCGACGAAGCCCGGGTTCGGCGGCGTAGTCACCGCCTCGCCCACCAGCGTCTTCAACCCCGCCTTGAACACGACATTGCATCGCGTCCCACCCCTCACGTCCCTCTCGAACTCGAAGGCCCAGGCACGCGGTCCGATCCAGCGCGCGCGCCCTTGCGGCGTCTGCGGCGAGCACTGCACGCTCGCGGGCTCAGCACCATCGCTCTGGCCCAGCGGCACCATATCGGCGTCGAAGCGGATCGCCAGCTGGCGCACATCGCGCGCCTCGCCCTGCGGGCTCACGCTGAGCACGCCGGCGGCGTGCAGCGGCGGGGCCGCGAGTGCAATGGCCAGGGCCAGCAGCCGCCAGAGCGCGATGCCGGCCGGGGCCGAAGTACGGGAAGTCGTCTTGTCGTTGTTCGCTGCCATTTCTCCTCGGTCCTCTCTGGTCTTCTGATGTTGGACGTGGAATGCGTCCGGGTTTCTAGGCGGTCATCGCGAACTCTACGGAAGAAACGTTTCAGGACCCGAAGGATCGGGGAGACCCCGGCGCGACAGCGGCCGGGGGCTTGCTTTTTATCTGCTTACTTGGCCGTCGGCATCACGAACTCCGCCCCCTTGCCGATGCTCTCGGGCCAACGCTGCATGACCGACTTCTGCTTGGTGTAGAAGCGCACGCCCTCTTCGCCGTAGGCGTGCATGTCGCCGAACAGGCTCTTCTTCCAGCCGCCGAAGCCGTGCCAGGCCATCGGCACCGGGATCGGCACGTTGATGCCGACCATGCCGACCTGGATGCGGCGGCTGAATTCGCGCGCCACGTTGCCGTCGCGGGTGAAGCAGCTCACGCCGTTGCCGAACTCGTGCGCGTTGACGAGGTCGATCGCGTCCTTGAAGTTGGCCACGCGCACGCAGCCGAGCACCGGGCCGAAGATCTCTTCCTTGTAGATGCGCATCTCGGGCGTGACGTGGTCGAACAGCGTGCCGCCCATCCAGAAGCCGTCGCCACAGCCATCGCCGGCCACCTTGCCGTCGAACTGGCGGCCGTCGACCAGCAGCTTCGCGCCTTCCTTCTCGCCCTGCGCGATGTAGCCGGTGATGCGCTCGTGCGCGGCGCGCGTGACGATCGGGCCCATCTCGGCCGCGAGGTTGGTGCCGTTGAGCACCTTGAGCGTCCTGGCGCGCTCGACGAGCTTGGGCACGATCTTGTCGGCCACGTCGCCCACCAGCACCGCGACGCTGATCGCCATGCAGCGCTCGCCGGCCGAGCCGTAGCCTGCGCCGATGAGTGCATCGACGGTCTGGTCGATGTCGGCGTCGGGCATGACGACCATGTGGTTCTTGGCGCCGCCCAGCGCCTGCACGCGCTTGCCGTGGCGCGCGCCGGTTTCGTAGATGTAGTTGGCGATGGGCGTGGAGCCGACGAAGCTGATGGCCTTGACGTCGGGGTGCTCCAGCAGCGCATCGACAGCGACCTTGTCGCCCTGCACCACGTTGAACACGCCGTCGGGCAGGCCGGCTTCCTTCAGCAGCTCGGCCATGCGCAGCGATGCGCTCGGGTCGGTCGGGCTGGGCTTGAGCACGAAGGTGTTGCCCGCGGCGATGGCCACCGGGAACATCCACATCGGCACCATCACCGGGAAGTTGAAAGGCGTGATGCCGGCGACCACGCCGAGCGGCTGGCGCAGCGTCCAGTTGTCGATGCCGGTGCTGACCTGGTCGGTGAAGTCGCCCTTGAGCAGCTGCGGAATGCCGCAGGCGAACTCGACGATGTCGATGCCGCGAGAGACCTCACCCTGCGCGTCGGTGAAGACCTTGCCGTGCTCGGCGGTGATGAGGTGGGCCAGCTCGTCCTTGTGCTCGTTGAGCAGCTGCAAGAACTTGAACATCACGCGGGCGCGGCGGATCGGCGGCGTGTCGGCCCAGGCCGGAAAGGCGGCCTGTGCGGCGGCCACGGCGGCCGAGACTTGCGCGGCATCGGCCAGGCCCACCTTGCCGGTGACGGCACCGGTGGCGGGGTTGGTCACGTCCTGCGTGCGGCCGGAGGTGTTGGCGGCCGGCTTGCCGGCGATGTAGTGGTCGAGGTGAACGGTGGACATGGGTCGGGGCTTTCGCGTGAAAGAAGAAGGGGGCGTTGCGGCAGTTTAGGCAGCGACCGCCGACGCGCATAGCCACGAGACTTGAACTTATTGTTCAGCATAGCGAACAATGGATGCATGAAACCTCAAAATATCGAGTCGCTGTGGACGCACCTGCACTGGCTCACGGTGCTGGCGCAGCAGGGCAGCTTCACGGCCGCCGCGCTGCGCCTGGGCGTGAGCAAGGCGGCCATGAGCCAGCGCATCGCCGAGCTGGAGCGCGCGGCCGGCGCGCCATTGGTGCAGCGCACAACGCGCAGCGTGCGGCTGACCGAAGCCGGGCAACGGCTGGTGGAAGACATGCGCACGCCCTTCGAGCAGATCGCCCACAGCTTTGCCGGCGTGCGCGACCTGGCGGGCGTGCCGCGCGGGCTGGTGCGTGTCACCGCACCGGTGGCCTTTGCGCGCCAGCAGCTGGTGCCGCGGCTGGCCGACTTCCTGCGCGCGCAGCCCGAGGTGCGGATCGAGCTCGACCTGTCGGACCGGCTCAGTTCGCTCGCCATGGAAGGCTTCGACCTCGCGATCCGGCACACGGCCTCGCCGCCCGACACGCACGTCGCCTGGACGCTGTGCGACACGCGTTCCGTGCTGGTGGCCAGCCGCGCCTATCTGCGCCGGCGTGGCACGCCGCGCGAACCGACGGCGCTGGCCGAACACGACTGCCTGCATTACCCGCGCGCGCAGGACACGCCGACCTGGCATTTCGAGGCGCGCACGGCGTCACAGAAATCAAAGACACCGCGCCTCACGGTGCCGGTGTCGGGGCCATTGGTCGCCAACAACAGCGAGGCGTTGCGCGATGCCGCGCTGACCGGCCTGGGCATTGCGCTGGTGCCCGACTTCAGCGCGCAGTCGGCGCTGCAGTCGGGCAAGCTGGTGGAGGTGCTGCCGCAATGGCGCTCGGTGGGCGCCTTCGGTGAAAGGCTCTACGCGATTCGCCCCTATGCCACGCATGTGCCGCAGGCGGTGAGCGCCTTCGTCGCGTGGCTGCGGGAAGTGCTGGCCGGCGGTTTTGCGGCCTGAACGGCAGCACAAACATCCGGCCCTCAAACGCCGAAGAGATCAGACCTTCTCGGCCTGCCCGCTGCGCAGCGAGCGCGTGATGGCCAGCCCGATGCGCGTGGCCTCCGTCGCGTCGGACAGCGTGAGCCCCAGCGCGGCCTCGCCCCGGCAGGCCGCGACGAAGGCGTTCATCTCGTGCAGGAACGCATCGCCGAAGCGCTCGAAGAAATCGCCGGTGGACGCGAAGCGCACGCCCGCGCTGTCGCTCGTCACGATCCGGTCGCGCGCCGCGTCGTGGCCGACCAGCAGCTTGCCGGCGGTGCCGATGACTTCGGTCTGCGTCTCGTGGCCGTGCGCGAAGGTGCGCGAGGCATAGAACACCGCGCGGCCACCGCCCTCGAAGTCGACCAGCGCCAGCCCGTTGTCGACGTCGCCGTGCGGCGCAAGGCCCGGGTGCATGGCGATGGTGCCGGTGGCGAAGACGCGCTCGGCGCGCGGGTTGCCCAGCATCCAGCGCGCCAGGTCGATGTCGTGCACGCTGCAGTCCATGAAGATGCCGCCGGACTGCGGCGCGTACTGCACGAAGAAGCCCGAGGGGTCGTTCATGTCGCAGGTCTGCGAGCGCACGAGAAAGGGCCGCCCGATGTCGCCACGCCCCACGCCTTCGTGGGCGCGGCGGTAGCTGGGGTCGAAGCGGCGCACGAAGCCCACCATCGCCACGCGGTCCGGATGCCGCGCCGCGACGGCCTCCACGCGTTCGCAATCGGCGAGGTCGAGCGCCAGCGGCTTTTCGACGAAGACATGCTTGCCGGCTTCGAGCGCCGCGATGGTCTGCGCCGCGTGCATGGCGGTCGGCGTGACGAGCACCACGGCGTCGATGTCGGGCGCGTGGATGAAGCGGTCGAAATCGGTGGTCAGTTGCTCGACGCCGAGTTCGCTGCGCGCGGCATCGAGCTCGGCCTGCACCGGGCTGCAGGCCCAGACGAGGCGCGCATCGCGGATGCGGTGGGCGATGTTCTCGGCATGGCGCCAGCCCAGTCGGCCGAGGCCGGCGATGCCGATGCGCAGAGGAGGTTTGCGGGTGGTGGTGTTGGTCATGGCGATGCTCATTCGGAAAAGGTGACGGGCTGTCCGGTCTCGAACGAGAGTGCCGCCGCGTCGGCCAGCTTCTGTGCCGCCACGCCGTCGTGAACCGAGCAGCGGAAGCTGCCGCCCGACTGCAGTTGCTCGAAGAAGTGCGCCATCTCCAGCTGGTAGGCCGCGCGGTAGCGCTCGAGGAAGAAGGGCTCCGGGTTGTCGGTGCGCACGCCGTTCGCGTCCATCTGCGTGACCTCGTGCGGCCGGTGGTTGCCGGCGGCCAGCAGGCCCTTGGCACCCAGCACCTCGAAGCGCTGGTCGTAGCCGTAGGCGGCGCGGCGCGAGGCGTTGATCTGGCACAGCCGGCCGGCCCGGGTGCGGATGCTGACCACCGCGCTGTCGATGTCGCCGACGGCGCCGATGGCCGGATCGACCAGGCAGGCGCCGGTGGCGCTGAGCCACGCGGCTTCATCGGGGCCGGCGCTGCCGTCGCCCTGGCCGAGGATCCAGCGGAACACGTCGAAATCGTGGATCAGCATGTCGCGAAAGATGCCGCCCGATTGCCGCAGGTATTCGGCGGGCGGTGCGCCCGGGTCGCGGCTGGTGATGACCAGCATCTCGGGCGAGCCGATGTCGCCGCGCTCGATGCGCGACTTGACCTCGTTGAAGGTCGGATCGAAGCGGCGCTGGAAGCCGATCATGCAGGCGACGCCCGCGGCGCGCACCGCTGCGGCACACGCCTCGGCGCGCGGCACGGACAAGTCCACCGGCTTCTCGCAGAAGATGTGCTTGCCCGCCTGCGCGGCGCGCAGGATCAGGTCGCTGTGCGTGGTGGTGGGCGAGGTGACGACCACCACGTCGATGGCCGGATCGGCCAGCGCCGCCTCGATGGAGCTGGCCTCGGCCCCCAGGCGATGGGCCAGCGACGACGCGCTCTCGCCCACCGGATCGCTGATGTAGCGCAAGCGCACGCCCGGCAGTGCCGCGAGGTTGGTTGCGTGAATGCGGCCGATGCGGCCAGCGCCAAAGACGGCTACCTGTTTCATGAGTCGGTGAAGTTCGCTGGAAAGCGGGTTGGGGGAAGAAAAAACGGCCGGGCGCCTCCCGCGCAAGGCCATGGCGATTCTGCGAAACCCCCTCCCAATTTGGAACAGGGTTTTCACTTATCTATTTATTTAGAAATTTCTTTGCAATTTTGATTCTTCATTTCTAGAATTTGCGTGACCGTCACACAGACGGGCCGGCCGGCGACAAACCACGCAAAAAAGCACGGCTTGCCCCAGGCAAAACCGCTCAACGCCACAGGAGACATAGAAATGAAGAACGCAACACGGCCTCTTCGCAGGGTGCTGTTCGCAGCGGCCATCGCCGCCACCCTGGCCCTGCCGGCTTCGCCGGCGCTGGCCGACAACGAGCCCGTCGCGGTGCTCTTCCACAACATGGCCGAACCCTTCTTCGTGTTCATGAACCGCGAACTGCTGGACGAGGCCCGCAAGCTCAAGGTCAAGGTGAACGTGGTCGACGGCCAGGCCAGTTCACCCAAGCAAAGCGCCGACGTGTCCAACGCGTTGACCCAAGGCGTGAGCGGCATCGTCATCGCGCCGACCGACGCCAAGGCGATGGTGCCGGCCATCAACGAGATCCTTTCCGAGAACATCCCCGTCGTGACCGTCGACCGGCGCGTGGACGGCGCGAAGAAGCCCATTCCGCATGTCGGCGCCGACAACGTGGCGGGTGGCCGGAAGATGGCGCAGTGGGTGGTGCAGAACTTCCCCGAGGGCGCGCGCATCGTCTTCCTGACGGGCCAGCCCGGCAGCAGCTCGGCCATCGACCGCGCGAAGGGCATCCACGAAGCGCTGGCCGCCGCCGGTCCCAAGTACAAGATCGTCGCGGAGCAGACCGCCAACTGGGCGCGCGACCAGGGGCTGACGGTCACGCAGAACATCCTGACCTCACTGACCGGCAACCCGCCGCAGGTGATCATTTCCGCCAACGACGACATGGCGCTCGGCGCCGTCGAGGCGATCCAGTCGGCCGGCCTCGGCAAGCAGGGCATCAAGGTGCTGGGCTACGACGCCTCGCCAGACGCGCTGAAGAAAGTGCGCGATGGCGAGATGGCCGCCACGGTGGAGCAAAGCCCCGGCCGGCAGATCCGCACCGCGCTGCAGGTGCTGGTGGCCAACATCCGCAACAGGACGGAGATCAAGACCGTCGCGATCGAGCCGATCCTCATCACGCGCACCAACATCGCCGAGGCCGCGCGCGCCGGCGAGCTCAAGTAAGGCACCGGCCATGTCGTCCACCACTGCACTGCTGTCGGTTCGCGGCGTTCGCAAATCCTTCCCGGGCGTGAAGGCGCTCGACGGCGTCCATCTCGACATCGCGCCGGGCGAGGTGCACGCGCTGCTCGGCGAAAACGGCGCGGGCAAGTCGACGCTGCTCAAGATCCTCGCGGGTGCGCAGCCGGCCGACGAAGGCACGCTCCATTTCGAGGGCCGCGCCCTGCTGCCCACCGACACGCCGATCCAGCGGCAGCGCATGGGCATCGTCACGATCTACCAGGAGTTCAACCTGCTGCCCGCGCTGTCGGTGGCGGAGAACATGTACATCGGCCGCGAGCCGCTCAGGCACGGGCTGATCGACTGGCCGCGCATGTACGCCCGCGCGCAGGAGGTGCTGACCGACCTGAAGGTCGACCTCGATCCGCGCGCCGAGGTGCGCACGCTCAGCGTGGCCAAGCAGCAGATGGTCGAGATCGCGAAGGCGATGACGGTGCAGGCCCGGCTCATCATCATGGACGAGCCGACCGCCGCGCTGAGCGGGCGCGAGGTGGGTCAGTTGCTGGACATCATCCGCGACCTGCGTTCGCGCGGCATCGGCATCATCTACGTGTCGCACAAGCTCAACGAGGTCAAGACCATCTGCGACCGCTACACGGTGTTCCGCGACGGCCGCTACGTGACGACGGGCACGGTGGCCGATGCCAGCGTCAATGACCTGGTGCGCCAGATGGTAGGCCGCGACGTGGCCGGCGTGAAGCGCCAGGCCACGAACACGCTGGGCGAGGTGGTGCTGCGGGTCGAGGGCGTGACGCGCCTGAAGGCGGTCTCGGGCACCAGCGCTACGTCGCTCTTGAACATGTCGGTGCACGTGCGGGCCGGCGAGATCGTCGGCTTTGCCGGCCTCGTGGGCGCGGGCCGCACCGAGATGGCCCGCGTGATCTTCGGCGCCGACCCCTGCGACAGCGGCACCGTGCGGCTGCGCGATGCCTTGGTAACGCTGCGCTCGCCGCGCGACGGCATCGACGCCGGCATCGTGCTGGTGCCGGAAGACCGCAAGCAACAGGGCTGCTTCCTGTCGCACTCGATCCGCCAGAACATGACGCTGCCCAGCCTCGGGCGCCTGAGCAAGATGCGCTGGTTCGTCGACGAGGCGGCCGAGACGCGGCTGATCGAGGAATACCGCCGCAAGCTGTCGATCAAGATGTCCAGCGACAAGGTGACCATCGGCACGCTGTCGGGTGGCAACCAGCAGAAGGTGCTGCTGGCGCGCTCGATGGCGCTGAACCCGAAGGTGCTGATCGTCGACGAGCCCACGCGGGGCATCGACGTGGGGGCCAAGGCCGAGGTGCACCAGGTGCTGTTCGACATGGCGGCCCAGGGGGTCGCGGTGATCGTCATCTCATCGGAGCTGCCCGAGGTGATGGCCGTGAGCGACCGCATCGTGACCTTCATGAACGGCGTGATCACCGGCTCCACGCCCGGCGGCGAAGCCACCGAAGAGCAGCTGATGCGCCTGATGGCGCTCGGCGAGGACGCGCCGCAAGAGGCTGCGCTGCCGAGCGCGCTCGCCGCCTGAGATGAAACCATCGATTCGCCCCGCAAGGAGACACCCATGACCCCCACCACCGCCACGGTCGAGGCGCGCAAGCCGCGCAGCTTCGATCTCGTGGGCTTCCTCGAAAAATACGGCGTGCTGCTGTTCCTGGTGCTGCTGATCCTGCTGTTCGCCACGCAGAACCCGCGCTTCCTGTCCACGCGCAACGTCTTCAACATCCTCACCGAAGTGTCGATCTACGGAATCATGGCGGTCGGCATGACCGGCGTGATCCTCACGGGCGGCGTCGACCTGGCGGTCGGCTCGCTGCTGGCCTTCGCCGGCATGTGCGCCGCGGCCGTGGTGATGGCGCTCGGCGGCACCTTCCCGCTGAGCTGGCTGGTCGCCCTGCTGGTGGCCTGCGGCGTCGGCATGGCGGCGGGCTACCTGCACGGCAAGACCATCACCAAGCTGAACGTGCCGCCGTTCATCGTCACGCTGGGCGGCATGACGATCTGGCGCGGCGCCACGCTGATCCTGAACGACGGCGGCCCGATCAGCGGCTTCGACGAAAGCTTTCGCTGGTGGGGGCGCGGCGACGTGCTCGGCATTCCGGTGCCGGTGCTGGTGTTCGCGGTGGTGGCCGGCGCCGGCTACGTGACGCTGCGCTACACCCGCTACGGCCGCTCGATCTACGCCGTGGGCGGCAACCCCGAAGCGGCGCGCCTGTCGGGCCTGAACGTCAAGGGCATTCTGGTGAGCGTGTACCTGCTTGTCGGCCTGCTGGCGGGCCTGAGCGGCTTCCTGCTCGCGGCGCGCCTGGGCTCCGCCGAGGCGGTGGCCGGCATTTCCTACGAGCTGCGCGTGATCGCCGCGGTGGTGATCGGCGGCACCAGCCTCTTCGGTGGCCTGGGCGGCGTGGGCGGAACCATCATCGGCTCGCTACTGCTGGGCGTGCTGCTCAACGGCCTCGTGATGCTGAACGTATCGGCCTACTACCAGCAGGTGGTGATCGGCGTGATCATCGTCATCGCGGTGGCCTTCGACACCTACGCCAAGTCGCGCCGCGGCGGCAAGCACTGATTGACTGACAAGACAACGACAGAAGACCAAGAGCCACAGAGAGAAACATGCAAACGTTGAATTTCCCCGAAGGACGCCGCTACGACCTGGCCTGCCTGGGCCGGCTCGCCGTCGATCTGTACGCCCAGCAGATCGGCAGCCGGCTCGAAGACGCCGCGAGCTTTTCCAAGTACCTGGGCGGCAGCTCCGCCAACATCGCATTCGGCGCCGCGCGGCTGGGCCTGCGGGCCGCCATGATCTCGCGCGTGGGCGACGAGCAGATGGGCCGCTTCCTTGTCGAGACGCTGCAGCGCGAAGGCTGCGACGTGTCGCAGGTGCAGGTCGATCCGCAGCGCCTGACGGCACTGGTGCTGCTCGGACTGAAAGACCGCGACACCTTTCCCCTGCTGTTCTATCGCGAGAACTGCGCCGACATGGCGCTGGAGGCCGACGGCATCGACGAGGCCTTCATCGCGCAATGCCGCGCGCTGCTGATCACCGGCACGCACCTGAGCGCCCCCGGCGTGCGCGCGGCCTCGGTCGCCGCGCTCGACCACGCGCAAAAGCATGGCGTGCTGCGCGTGCTCGACATCGATTACCGCCCCGTGCTCTGGGGTCTGACCAAGCGCGGCGAAGGCGCCAACCGCTTCGTGCCCGATGCGCAGGTCACGCAGCGGCTGCAGACGCTGCTGCCGCGCTTCGACCTGCTGATCGGCACGGAAGAAGAATTCCTCATCGCCGGCGGCGTGCCGGGCGACCTGATGGCCTCGCTGCGTGCGGTGCGCGCCGTGACACAAGCCGCCATGGTGGTGAAGCTGGGCGCAGCGGGTTGCTGCTTCATTCCCGGTGCGGTGCCCGAGCGCATCGAAGACGCGCAGACGGTGCAGGGCGAGCGGGTCGAGGTGCTGAACGTGCTGGGCGCCGGCGATGCCTTCGCCGCCGGCCTCATGACCGGCCTGCTGCGCGGCCAGCCTTTCGAAGAGGCCGCGCAACTGGCCAACGCATGCGGCGCCATCGTCGTCTCGCGCCATGCCTGCTCGGCCGCGATGCCGACGCCGGCCGAACTGGCGCACTGGTTCAGCGGCCAGCGCAACCCCAAGGTCGACGCGGACGCGCAACTGGCGCACCTGCACCGTACCACCGCGGCACGCACGCCGTGGTCGTCGCTGGCGGTGCTGGCCTTCGACCACCGCGCGCAGTTCGCCGACCTCGCACGCCAGGCCGGCAGCGACGAATCGCGGGTGCCGGCGCTCAAGCAGTTGCTGGTGTCCGCCGCCGCGCGCGTGGCGCAAAGCCATTCGCTGCAGGGCCGCGTGGGCGTGCTGATCGACGGCAGCTACGGCAGCGACGCGCTCGCGGCCGCCACCGGCTGCGGCTGGTGGGTCGGGCGGCCGGTGGAGCTGCCGCTGTCGCGCCCGCTGCGCTTCGATGGCACTTCGTCGGTGGCTTCGCAGCTCGTGCAGTGGCCGGTGGAGCAGACCGTCAAGTGCCTCGTGTACTACCACCCCGACGACGCGGTCGAACTGCGGCTGGAGCAGGAGGCCCGCATCCGCGAGCTGTGGGAAGCCACGCGCGCCAGCGGCCACGAGCTGCTGCTGGAGCTGATCCCGCCCGCCGGCATGCTGCCGAAGACGGACACCGACGCAGCCCGCGACGCCGTGGTGCTGCGCTCCATCGAGCGGCTCTACAACCTCGGCTTCAAGCCCGAATGGTGGAAGCTCTCGCCGATGGCGCCGCAGGCCTGGGACCGGCTCGCCGAGCTGATCGCCGCGCGCGACCCGCAATGCCGGGGCGCGGTGATCCTCGGGCTGAACCAACCGCTGGCGCATCTGGCGCGCAGCTTCTCGGACGCCACCAATCCGGTGGTCAAGGGCTTCATGATCGGACGCACGCTCTGGGCCGAACCGGGCCTGCGCTGGCTGCAGCAGGCCATCGACGACGAAACGCTGGTGCAGGAAGTGGCGCGCAATTTCGCCGCGCTGGTGGAAGCCTGGGACCTCGCCCACCAGCCGCTGCGCGCGGCCGCCTGAAGGAGCCCTGCATGAAGCAACAAGACACTCAACGGCTCACCATGGCGCAGGCGCTGGTGCAGCACCTTGCGGCGCTGCGCGTCGAGATGGACGACGGCACGGTGCAGCCGTACCTGGGCGGCGTGTTCGCGATCTTCGGTCACGGCAACGTGGCCGGCCTTGGCGAGGCGCTGGCGACGCGGCGCGAGACGCTGCCGGTGTACCGCGCCCACAACGAGCAAGGCATGGCGAACGCGGCAACGGCATTTGCCAAGGCGCATTTCCGCCAGCGCGCGATGGCGGTCACGACCTCGATCGGGCCGGGCGCCACCAACCTCGTCACCTCGGCGGCGATGGCGCACGTCAACCGGCTGCCGCTGCTGCTGCTGCCCGGCGACGTGTTCGCCTCGCGCGCGCCCGATCCGGTGCTCCAGCAGCTCGAAGATTTCCAGCACGGCGACCTGAGCGTCAACGACTGCCTGCGGCCGGTCACGCGCTACTTCGACCGCATCATGCGGCCCGAGCAGATCCTTACCGCCCTGCCCCGCGCGATCCAGACCATGACCGACCCTGCCAATTGCGGCCCGGTCTGCCTGGCGCTGCCGCAGGATGTGCAGACCGAGGCCTTTGACTGCCCCACGCACTTCCTGCAACCGGAGGTGATTCGCTGGCGCAGGCCGCAGCCCGAGCCCCGTGAGCTGACGCATGCAGCCGCCCTGCTGCGTTCGTCGCGCAGGCCGTTGATCGTCGCGGGCGGCGGCGTGCTCTACAGCCAGGCGTGGGATGCATTGCGCAGCTTCGCGGAAACCCATGGCGTGCCGGTGGCCGAGAGCCAGGCCGGCAAAGGCAGCCTGGCCTGGGACCATCCGCTCAACCTGGGCGCGGTGGGCGTCACCGGCTCGCCGGCCGCGAACGCCCTCGCGCAAGAAGCCGACCTGATCCTCGCGGTCGGCACGCGTTTGCAGGACTTCACCACCGGCTCGCACAGCCTCTTCGGCCACGTGCCATTGCTGAGCCTGAACGTCCAGGCCTTCGACGCCGCCAAGCGGGGCGGCGCCACGCTGGTGAGCGATGCGCGCACCGGCCTGCAACAGCTCGGCGAGGCACTGGAAGGCTGGCAGGCCGAGCCGGCGTGGACCGCGCGCAGCCGCACGCTGGCGGCCGGCTGGGCCGCACGCGTCACCGAGCTCACGACCGCGCAGCCGCCACGGGACCAGTTGCCTTACGACGCCGAAGTGATCGGCGCCGTGCGCGATTCCGCAAGCGATTCACCGACCCGCGACATCGTGGTGTGCGCGGCCGGCACGCTGCCCGCCGAACTGCACAAGCTCTGGCGCAGCGGCGCGCCGGGGGGCTATCACATGGAATACGGCTACTCCACCATGGGCTACGAGATCGCTGGTGGCCTGGGCGTCAAGCTCGCGCGGCCCGACAAGGAAGTGATCGTCATGGTGGGCGACGGCTCCTACATGATGCTCAACGCCGAGATCGCCACCTCGGTGCTGCTCGGTCGCAAGCTGATCGTGGTGGTGCTGGACAACCGCGGCTACGGCTGCATCCACCGGCTGCAGCGCGCCAGCGGCGGCGAGTGCTTCAACAACATGCTGGACGACTGCATTCCCGAAGGCGGAAGCGCATCGGACATCGACTTCGCCGCGCACGCGCGCAGCATGGGCGCACAGGCGGTGCACGTGGACGGCATCGCCGCACTGCGCGAGGCCATGCGGGCCGCGCGCGCCGCCAGCCGCACGCAGGTGATCGTGATCGACACCACGGCGGAACGCACCACGGCCGAAGGCGGCTGCTGGTGGGAGGTGGCGATTCCCGAGGTGTCGGCACGCACCGAAGTGCTCGACGCCCGCGCCCGCTACGAAGCCGCCAAACAACATCAACGACTCTGAATGACATCGCCCCTGGGAGAGAACCACACCATGAACACCTGGAACGTCCGCATCGGCATCAACCCCCTGTCCTGGATGAACGATGACCTGCCCGCGCTGGGCGGCGACACGCCGCTCGAAACCGCGCTGCAGGAAGGCGCCGAGATCGGCTACGCCGGCTTCGAGCTGGGCAACAAATTTCCGAAGGAGCCCGCGGCCCTGAAGGCCAAGCTGGCGCAGTACGGGCTGGCCTGCGTCTCGGGCTGGTACTCGGGCCAACTGGCCGAGGACACGGTCGACCACGAGATCGAACGCTGCGCCACCCACATGGAAAAGCTGCGCTTCAACGGCTGCCGCGTGGTGGTCTACGGCGAGGTCGCTGGCTCGATCCAGGGCCGCATGGACACGCCGCTGGCCAAGCGCCCGCAGTTCGCCGACGACGCGCAATGGAAAGCGTATGCACAACGGTTGAACGCCTTCGGCGAACACCTGAAGGCGCAATACGGCATCACGCTGGCGTACCACCATCACATGGGCGCCTATGTCGAATCGCCGCAGGACGTCGACCGGCTGATGGCCCTGACCGCGCCCGACTGCGTGTCCCTTCTGTTCGACACCGGGCATGCCTACTTCGGCGGGGCCGGCAACCCGGTCGAACTGCTGCAGAAGCACGCGAGCCGCGTGGCGCACGTGCACTGCAAGGACGTGCGCGCCGACGTGATCCGGCAGGCGCGCAACAACGGCTGGTCGTTCCTCGACGGGGTGCTGAACGGCACCTTCACGGTGCCGGGCGATGGCGCGCTCGACTACGACACGCTGCTCGGCACGCTGCATGCGAGCGGCTACGAAGGCTGGCTGGTGGTCGAAGCCGAGCAGGACCCGGCAGTCGCGCCGAGCTACGCCTACGCGAAGAAGGGCTACGAGACGCTGCGCCGCATCGTGGACCGGATCGACGCTGCCACGGCCGATGCCCAGCTCGTCGCCATGGAACAGGGAGCCCGCTGATGCCGCTCAGTCCGCTTCTTGTGAAGGCGTCCGCGCAAGGACGCACGGTGGTCGAGGTGACACCCGAGCGCGCCGGCTGGACGCACGTCGGCTTCAAGGTGCTGCGCCTGGCCGAAGGCGAGCGCGAATCGGTCGACACCGGCGCGCGCGAGTTGTGCCTCGTGGTGCTGACCGGCACGGTCGACGTGGAGGTGGACGGCCAGCGCTTCGACAAGCTCGGCACGCGCGACAGCGTGTTCGAGCCCGTGTCGCCCGCCGCGGTGTACGTGCCCGGCGGCAAGACCGTCACGGTGCGCGCGCGGCGCAACGCCGAAGTGGCGCTGTGCACCGCGCCGGCCGGCACCGAGCCCCGCACGGTGTCGGTGATCGACCCGGCCGCGATGACGCGCTCGGTGCGCGGCAAGGGCAGCAACACGCGCCATGTCTGCGACATCCTGCCGCACACCGACCCACGCGCGGCGCACCTGCTGGTGGTGGAAGTGCTGACGCCGGCCGGCCATTCGTCGAGCTACCCGCCGCACAAGCACGAGCGCGATGCGCTGCCCGAAGAAACGCGGCTGGAAGAAACCTACTACCACCGGTTGAACCCGCCGCAGGGCTTTGCCTTCCAGCGCGTCTACACCGATGACCGCAGCCTCGACGAGGCGATGGCGGTGGAGAACCACGACACGGTGATGGTCCCGCGCGGCTACCACCCGGTGGTGGCGCCGCACGGCTACGACCTCTACTACCTGAACGTGATGGCCGGACCCACCCGCTACTGGGTGTTCAGGAACGACCCGGCCCACGAGTGGATGCTGCAGCCCGCAGCCTAGCCACTCCCTCCGGCCCCCTCTCCCCCGCTTTCCGAACCGTCCAGCGACCCGCGTCGCTGGCGCAGGGCACGCCTGCGCCCTCGAGAAGCCAGGCCACTTCTTTTTTCCACCGCCAACCGAAACCCACAAGAGGAGACATGACGTGAAATTCAGAAAGCCGAACCGACTCGCAGCGACCCCAGCCACCGCAGCCGCGGCCCTCGTGCTGTTCGCCGGCATCCACACACTGGCCCATGCCCAGTCGATGGACACACCCACGGACGCCCCGCCCGAAGCCGAGGTCAAGACCGACCCCACCAAGGACTTCATCAAGAAGGTCAACGACGCCACCGGCCTGGAGTTCTGGGGCTACGGCCGCGGCGGCTTCTTCGGCGCCCCCAAGGGTGCACCCAAGGGCGGCTACTCGCTGGGCGGCGACCTGCAGAAGTACCGCCTGGGCAACGAGGGCGACAACTACCTGGAATTCGGCATCGGCAAGAAGTTCGACCTGGGCGGCGGCATCAAGTGGGGAGTGTTCTACATGCCCACGATCTACAACGGCAAGAGCGGCACGGCGCAGGCGTACTTCTCGCTCAGCGGCATCTTCGGCAACAGCGCCACGCTGTGGGCCGGTCAGCGCTACCACCGCATCCAGGACGTGCACATCGTGGACAAGTGGGTGGTGGAGGACGGCGACAACTACGGCGCCGGCATCGACGACATCCCGCTGGGCGGCCTGGGCCGGCTGAACGTGGCGGTGCACACGGCCGACTCGGTGGACAACAAAAGCGGCAACCCGAACAACGCCAAGCGCATCAACGTGCAGTGGCGCGACATTCCGACCAACCCAGACGGCAAGCTCACGATCACGGGCGGGCTGATCTCGGGCAACTTCGCCAAGGGCAAGGATGGCGGTGCGCTGGGCCTGATGCACATCCAGAAGAACTTCCTGGTGCCGGGGCTGAACAACATCTTCATTGCACAGGCATCGAGCGGGCATGCGTCGCTCAGCGGCAAGTTCTACAACCTGGACAACAGCACCACGACCACGGGGCTGCTGCTGCCGCCGGGCTTCGGTGCATCCGCATCCGACATCTTCCTGTTCGCGCCGCTGGTGGAGCGCACGGTGGTGACGCCGCAGGCGGGTGCGAAGCAGCGCCGCATCCTGGATTCGATGGACTTCCAGTTCGGGCGCTTCGGCGGGCAGACGCTGATCGGCTACCAGACCACGCGCCCGGACAACGGGCCGGAGACGAAGGACTTCACGCTCGGCGGGCGCGTGTCGTATGGCATTGCGAAGTACACCAAGCTCTTGGCAGAGCTGGGCACGACGCGCCGCAGCGTCAGCGACCAGCCGCGCCAGACGCTGAACAAGGGGACGGTGGCGGTGGCCTTCTCGCCGAACACGGACTTCTGGACGCGGCCCGAGTTCCGCATCTACGCCACGCGGGCGAGCTGGAACAAGGCCGCGGCCGATGCCAACGCCAGCACCTTCGGTGCGAATGGCCGACGGGCCGCAACCATCTACGGCATCCAGATGGAAGCCTGGTGGGAATAAACAGAACAGGCAGCGCGAAGAAGCAGCCCGAAGAAGCGGCGCCGGGCGCGCCGCCGCGCGGAAAGGCACAGGCCCTAAGATTGCCCGGACCTGGCCGTCGCCTTTCCCCGTGCCCCACGCCCATGAACGCCACCTCATCGCAGCCTTCCCTCTCCGCAGAACAGCGACTGCTCAACGATATTTCGGCGCAGTACCCGAACCTCAGCCGCCAGCTGAAGCTGATCGGCAAGTACGTGGAAACGCACCGCGAGCACCTCGCGATCGAAGGCATCCAGGAAGTGGCCGCGGCCTGCGGCGTGCAGCCTTCGGCGGTGGTGCGCTTTGCCAAGCACTTCGGCTTCACCGGCTTCACGGAAATGCAGAAGCTGTTCCGGGAGGCGATCTCGCTGCAGATCGCGCCGGGGCGCAATTACCAGGCGCGCATCCGCGACGCGATCAAGGTCAACGAACCGCTGGCCAGCACCGACATCGCGCGCCAGTTCCTGGGCGGCAGCATCGCCGGCATGCAGGAGCTGTTGGGCACGCTGGACCGCAGCGACTTCGATCAGGCGGTCGAGCTGCTGGCCGGGGCCGATTCGATCTGGCTGGTCGGCATGCGCCGCTCGTTCTCGATCGCGTCCTATCTTGACTACGCGCTGCAGCACACCGACAAGCGGGTGGCGCTGATCGGCGCGCTCGGCGGCATGCAGGAGGGGCAGCTGCGCTCCCTGCGCAAGGGCGACGTGCTGCTGGCGATCTCGTTCGCGCCCTACGCGCCGGAAACCCTGGCCATCGCCGAGGCGGCCAGCCAGCGCGGCGCGCGAATCATCGCCCTGACCGACAGCCGCCTGAGCCCGCTCGCCGAGCAGGCCGAGGCCGTGCTGTGCGTGCAGGAGAACATCTCCTTCGGATTCCGCTCGCTGACCAGCGCCATCGGCCTGGCGCAGAGCCTGTTCATCGCGCTGGCCTACCGGCTCGAACTCGACGGCCAATAAAAAAACGCGCGGGCAGGCGCGCAAGGCACATGGGGCATGCCGCGCGCCTGTCCGGAAGCGCGATCCTGAAGGGATGCTGAAAAGGCGCAAACAATGTGTCGTCGGCGTTTCTTGCCCAGTCAGCGCGGTTCTTCGCAAGAAACGGCGTCGCGCCCTACGCCAACGAGGGGTCTGGAGCACATCGGGCATGGATGCACCCGGTTACGATGCGCGCTTCCCCGTCTCCTTTCTGTTTACTTTCCTGTTCATACGCCCATGTCGAATGCACCGTCGCCTGCCGACGTTTCAGCCGCCGGCAGCGTGATGCCGCTGGTGCGGCAACATGAACAGGACGGCCGCGCGTGGACCGTGGCCAGCGGCCGCTGGACCACGCTGGGCCTGTCGTCCAAGCCGGCCTGGCGGGCGCTGGCCCAAAGCCTGGAAGCCGCGCCGCCTGCCGACGACCGCGCCTGGGACCTGCGCCCCATCGTGCAGCTCGACCACATCGGCGCGCAGCTGCTCTGGGACCACTGGCGCCACGAATGGCCGGCCACGCTGGAGATGTCGCCGCAGCAGAAGGCGGTGCTCGACCAGGTGGCGCAGTTCACCGCCGCCACGCCCGAAGAAGCGCCCCGGACGCTGGCCGACCGCGTGCGGGACTTCTCGCACAACGGCCCGCGCGCGATGTACGTGATGCGCGACTTCACGGGCCTGATCGGCCAGTTGGCGCTCGACGTGGGCGCGCTGATCCGGGCCCCGCACCGCGGCCCGTGGCGCGATTTTTCGGGGCATCTCTACCAGTTCGGCGCCACGGCGCTGCACATCACGGCGCTGGTCGGCCTCTTGATCGGTGTGGTGCTGGCCTACCTGATCTCGCAGCAGTTGCGCCAGTACGGCGCCGAGACCTTCGTGGTCAACATCCTCGGGCTGTCGCTGGTGCGCGAGCTGGGGCCGGTGCTGGCGGCGGTGCTGATCGCGGGCCGCTCGGGCTCGGCGATCACCGCGCAGATCGGCGTGATGCGCGTGACCGAAGAACTCGACGCGATGCGCGTCATGGGCATTCCGCACGGCTTTCGCCTGGTGATGCCGCGCGTGCTGGCGCTGGCCATCGCGATGCCGCTGATCAGCCTCTGGACCTCGATGGCGGCGCTCGCGGGCGGCATGCTGGCGGCCGACGCGGCGCTCGACATTTCGCCGGCCTACTTTCTGTCGGCACTGCCGCGCGCGGTGCCGATCTCGAACCTCTGGCTGGCCATGGCCAAGTCGGCGGTGTTCGGCATTCTCATCGCGCTGATCGGCTGCTACTTCGGCATGAAGGTCAAGCCCAACACCGAGAGCCTGGGGCGCGGCACCACGTCGTCGGTCGTGACGTCGATCACCGCGGTGATCCTGGTCGACGCGCTGTTTGCGGTGCTCTTCAAGGGCATCGGGTTCCGGGGGTGATGGAGATGCGCCCATGAGCATGCCCATCCGCCCCGACACGCCCACCGCCGTGGTCGACATCCGCGGCCTGTGGACGGTGTTCCGCAACGCCGAGGGCGAGCAGGTGGTGCACCGCGACCTGAACCTGCACATCGACCGTGGCGAAGTGCTGTCGCTGGTCGGCGGCTCGGGCACCGGCAAGACGGTGCTGCTGCGCCAGATCCTCGGGCTCGAAAAGCCGACGCGTGGCGTGGTCGAGGTGCTGGGCCAGCCGCCCGGCGAACTCAGCGCCACCGGAGCGGCCAACGTGGGCATGCTGTTCCAGCACGGCGCGCTGTTCTCGGCCTTCAGCGTGCTGGAGAACATCGCCTTTCCGCTGCGCGAGCTGAAGCTCCTGCCCGACGGACTCATCCGCCACGCGGCGCTGGTGAAGCTGCAGATGGTGGGCCTGGAGCCCCGGCACGCCAACATGAGCCCGTCGGACCTGTCGGGCGGCATGATCAAGCGCGTGGCGCTGGCGCGCGCGCTCATCATGGACCCGCCGCTGCTGCTGCTCGACGAGCCCACGGCCGGCCTCGACCCCGAGGCGTCCGACAGCTTCTGCAACCTGCTGCGCGGCCTGCACCGCGAGCTGGGCCTGACGGTGGTGATGGTCACGCACGACCTGGACACGCTGTTCGACCTGAGCACCCGTATCGCGGTGCTGGCCGACCAGAAGGTGATCGTCAGCGGCGCGGCACGCGATGTCATCGCCTACCCGCACCCCTTCATTCATGAATACTTTCTCGGCGGACGCGGACAGCGCGCCCTGGAGGCCCTGCATGACCAACCCGCCGAAGCCACACCGCCGCCCGCCACCAGCGCGGGCGCTCGCTGAAAGGTAGCCCCATCATGGAAAACAAGGCCCATGCCCTCGCCGCCGGCGCCTTCGTGCTCGGCCTCATTGCCGCGCTCGTCGCCCTGGTGATCTGGTTCACGCGCGACAACACCGTGCGCAACATCTACGAACTGTCCACGCGCGAGGCCGTCAGCGGCCTGCAGCCGCAGGCCACGGTGCGCTACCGGGGCATCGCGGTCGGCAAGGTGGCCTCGATCGACTTCGACCCCAAGGTCAAGGGCAATGTGCGGGTGCGCATCACCGTCGACGAGCGCGTGCCGCTCACCACGTCGAGCTTTGCCACGCTGAGCTACCAGGGCGTGACCGGCCTGGCCTTCATCGCGCTGGACGACAAGGGCGAATCGACCGTGTCACTGAAGCCCGACAACGACGACCCGCCGCGCATTCCGCTCAAGCCCTCGATGCTGGCGCAACTGCAGGACCGTGGCGAAGCCATCATCAACCAGGTCGAGGAAGTGACCAAGCGCGCCAACCAGCTGCTGAGCGACCCGAACCAGAAGCGCGCGGCCGATGCGCTGGAGAACATCGCCGCCGCCTCGGCCAGCGCCAACACGCTGCTCAAGACGCTCGACAGCACCGTCAAGACGGGCCTGAACCCGGCCCTGACCAAGCTGCCGGACACGCTGGCCTCGGTGAAGAAGGCGGCCGGCGACGTCTCTCGCGTGGCCAACAACTTCAACACCACCGTGGGCCGCCTGAACGCACCCGACGGCCCGATGGAACGGCTGGGCGACGGCACCAAGGCGCTGGCGCAGGCGGTCGATTCGTTCAACTCGGCGACGCTGCCACGCGTGAACCGGGTGGCCGACGACACCTCGCACGCCGTGCGCCGGCTGGGCCGCGCGGCGGACAGCATCAACGACAACCCGCAATCGCTGCTGTTCGGCAACGGCGGCTCGGCCGCGGGCCCCGGCGAACCCGGTTTTTCCGCGCCGGCAGCCACGCGGCCCTGAGGGAAGGCAAGCACCACCATGAACGCCATTCGATCCACCCTGAACACACGCGCGCGCCGTGCACGCCGCGTGGGCGCCGCGGCGCTCTTCTTCGGCATCGCGCTGCTGGCCGCCGGCTGCGGCGCGCTGCCCGACAAGCCCGCGCGCGCGGCGCTGTACGACTTCGGCCCCGGCGCCACGGCCCCGGCCGCCGCAGCGCCCGCTGCTGCAACGCAGTTGCCCACGCTGGCACTGGCCGAGTTCGAGAGCAACACGCGCATCGACGGCACGCAGATCCTGTACCGCCTGGGCTATGCCGACGCCAACGAGCTGCGCCCCTACGGCCAGTCGCGCTGGAGCCAGCCGCCCGCGCAACTGCTGCGCCAGCGGCTGCGCGACACGCTGGCGCAGCAGCGCACCGTGCTCGGCCCGGAAGAGAGCGCGACCATTGCGCGCGCCAAAGGCGAAGTGCCCGACACGCTGCGCATCTCGCTCGACGAGTTCAGCCACTACTTCGATTCGGCCACCAGCAGCGTGGGCCTGGTGCGCCTGCGCGCCACGCTGATCCGCGGCACGACCGGCGGCGACCGCGTGATGGGCCAGCGCATGTTCACCGTGCGCCGCCCCGCGCCCACAGCCGATGCGCCCGGCGGCGTGAAGGCGCTGATCGCGGCCAGCGACGGCGCGGTGGCCGAGGTGGTGCAATGGGTGGACGCGCTGCAGAAGCAGCAGCCGCAGCAACAACCGCTGCAGCCGCGCCAGTAAACCCCTGAACGGAGGGCCGTCCCCATGAACGTCACGCGCATCGTCGGCATCCTGCTCATCGTGGCGGGCATCGCCGCCCTGGCCATGGGCAGCTTCAGCTTCACCAAGGAAACCCATCAGGCCAAGCTGGGCCCGCTGGAGTTCTCGGTGAAGGAAAAGCAGACCGTCAACTTCCCGGCCTGGGCCGGCGTCGCCGTGATCGTGGTGGGCGGCGCGCTGGTGCTGCTGGGCGGCCGGAAGGGCTGAGCCCCGTCCGGCTCACAAGGTGTGAAGAAACCGTAGCGAGCGCCCCGAGCTTGCATCGAGGACCGGAGCCGTACTTTGTACGGTGAGGACCGCAGGTGCGAGATCGGGACGCGCAGCAGGTTTATTCACACCTTGTCAGTCGCCGGAAGGTGCGGGCGCGGCGCCCAGCTTCTGCCGCACCGCCTGCAGCATGCGATCGCCCAGCAGCAGCTGGCCGTGCATCGAGATGTGGGTGTCGTTGGGGAAGTAGAAGTCCTTCATCTTGACCTTCTCTTCCTGCGTGAAGCTGAAGAGATCCGGCCCCAGGTCGGTCTGCTTGAAGGCGGCCATGAAGGTCTGCGAGTGCGTCGGCTCCAGGTAGGTGGTCCACTTGTTGGGCACCAGCATCCACAGGATCGGCACCTTGGCCTGCGACCGGGTGAAGGCCTGCAGCTGCGCCACGTTCTCCGGCTTGATTTCGCCCAGGTCGCGATCGGCGGCCAGGAACAACGCCAGGTCGCAGCGCCGGTGGCTGAAGCGCTCGCAGCCGTCCTGCACGGGGCGGGCCACGGTCTGCTGGTCGCATTCGTCGTTCACCTTGCCGGCAATGGCGGCGCGGGTGCATTGGGCCGTGAGCCAGCCGGAGATGAGCTGCCCGTCCCAGTTCAGGGCAAAGCCGGGCACGTGCTCGGGCGGCGGCGAACGCGGCGCGGCCTGGGATTCGAGCGGCTTCTTCATCTTGCCGCACCCTTCCGAGTTGGACAGCCGCAGCGACACGATGCGCTCCACGCTTTCGACGATCACCAGCTTGCCGCGAAAGCCCGCCTTGGCGAGCCAGTCGTCGAAGTCGCCGCACAGGCGTTCGTCGATCGTGTCCCAGAAGACGGTGGTCACGCCGTAGCCGGCCTTCACCAGCCGCGACTGCCAGCGGTGCGTGGCCGAGAAGCTGTCGCCGATGACGACGATGTCGGCCTTGTCGATGGGCACGCCTTCCAGCAGCTCGGGCTCGACGTGCGGCGGTTCGATGCGCCAGCCGAAGTCGTAGTCGGAGATGCGGCCGATGCGGGCCAGGTCACCGTAGGGAATGGGGGTGACCAGTGTCTGGATCAGCAGTCCGGTGAAGACGGCAAAGGCCGTCAGGAATATCGACAACCAGAGTTTTGCGGGCGTCATCTTTGGAAATAGGTATGCGGAAGCGCGAACTCGCGACGCCTCGTGGGGCGCACGAGTTTAGACCGTCGCCCGGGCGAAAGTGCCCGACGGCGGTGCGGGGGTTTCAGGCCATGCCCGCCAGCAGGCGCGGCAGCAGGTCTTCGGACGCGCCGCGCAGCACCGCCGAGGCGGCATCGTCCAGGTGCGGCAGCGGCTCCAGGTTGAGCGTGACCAGCTTCGCGCCGTGGGCCAGCGCGGTCTGCGGCAGCTCGGCGGCCGGGTAGACGATGGTCGTGCTGCCGACCACCAGGAACAGGTCGCACTCTTGCGCCGCCACCTGGGCGTCGAGCAGCACGCCGGCGTTGAGCATCTCGCCGAACATCACCACGTCGGGCCGCGCGTGCGAGCCGCAGCGCAGGCACCGGTGGAAAGGCCACGGGCCGCTGCGGTTGCCGCAGTGGTCGCAGCGCCAGCGGCGCAGCGAGCCGTGCAGCTCGAGCACGTCCTGGCCGCCGGCCAGCGTAAGGAGGCCGTCGACGTTCTGCGTGACCAGCCGCGTGGCGGGCCGCAACCTTTGCAGCTGCGCCAGCGCGGCATGGCCCGGGTTGGGCTGGGCCGACTCGACCACCGACAGGCGCTGCGCCCAGAACTTGGTGAAGCCGGACGGATCGCGCTGCAGGTCTTCGGCATGGGAGAACTGCAGGGCGTTCTGGCTCTTCCAGAGGCCGTCGGCATCGCGGTAGGTCGGGATGCCCGAGGCGCGCGACAGGCCCGCACCGGAAAAAACCACGATGCGCCGGGCATCGCGCAGCAGCGCCGTGGCCGCATCGAGAGAAAAGGAAAAAGATGTATCGGGACTGACTGGCGTCATCGTTCGGTTCTGGAAAGGCTGGTGGCGGCCGGGGCCACGGTGGCGCCCAGCCGCTGGGAGACGGTGTCCGCGCAGGCCTTGAGGGCGCGCGATATCTCGCCGTCCCACGCGGTGTCGAAGATGCCGGCCGGGCCGATGGCGGTCACGGCCAGCACGATGGCGCCGGTGTGGTCGAACACCGGTGCGGCCATGGCGCTCACGCCCTCGATCACCTCGCCGTCGGAGCGGCTGATGCCGTGGTCGCGCACTTCCTTGAGCTGCTGCTCGAAGTCGCTCCACGAGGGCAGCGGCTGCAGCGGCGGCATGCCGGCAGGCGGGGCCGGTTCGGCGCCCTTGCGCTGCTTCTGGCGCTGGCGCTCTTCCTCGAGCAGCGCCCGCACCACGGCGGCATCGAGGTAGGTGGCGAACACCCGGCCCGAGGCGGTGTGGGTGAGCGAAAACACCGTGCCGTGCCGCATGTTCACGTGCACCGGCGAAGGCGACTCGGCCGTGCGCACGATGGTCGCGCCGCGCGCGCCCCACACGGCCAGCGCCACGGTGTGGCCGATCTGCTGGGCCAGTTGGCCGATCAGCGGCGTGGCGATGTGCACCGGGTCGGCCTGCTGCAGGCTGATCAGGCCCAGTTGCAAGGCCAGCGGTCCGAGCAGATAGTGGCCGCTGGCACGGTCCTGCTCGATCAGGCCCAGGCGCCCGAAGCTCACCATGTACGGGTGCGCCTTGGCGGGCGTCATGTCGGCCTCGCGCGCGAGGTCTTTCAGCGCCATCGGCCGGCCGTGGTGCACCAGCGCACGCAGCAGCTGGCCACCGACCTCGATGCTCTGGATGCCGCGCTGGGCGCGGTCGGTGTCAGTCGCTGCCATGGCCCGCCTTGCCGTCTGGTTGTTCGTTCATGAAGAAGGGATTAGACATGAACTGATCCGGCGCTTACACTGCAGAAATTCGTTATCCGCAAATTCATTCGCTCTAAACGAATTTTTGACCCGCGAATTCCAGACCCCGCCAGAAACCCACCCACGAACCGGAGACACACGATGAGCCAAGCCAAGAAGTTCGCCAGCCAGGCCGACATGGAAGAAAAGAAGATCACTTTCAGCCAGATCTCGGAGCACGCCTGGGCCTACACCGCCGAGGGCGACCCCAACACCGGCATCGTCATCGGCGACGACTGCGTGCTGGTGGCCGACACCCAGGCCACGCCCGCCATGGCCGCCGACGTGGTGCGCCGCATCCGCGAAGTGACCGACAAGCCCATCAAGTACGTGGTGCTCACGCATTACCACGCGGTGCGTGTGCTGGGCGCGGCGGGCTACGGCGCCGAACACGTGCTGGCCAGCCAGGACACGCGCGACCTGATCGTCGAGCGTGGCGAGGAAGACAAGGCCAGCGAAATCGGCCGCTTCCCGCGCCTGTTCCAGAACGTCGAGACCGTGCCGCCGGGCCTGACCTGGCCCACCATGACCTTCACCGGCAAGATGACGCTGTGGCTGGGCAAGCTCGAAGTGCAGCTGATCCAGTTGGGCCGCGGCCACACCAAGGGCGACACCGTCGTCTGGCTGCCGCAGGAGCGCACGCTGCTGTCGGGCGACCTGGTCGAGTTCGGCGCGACGCCCTACGCCGGCGACGCCTACTTCAAGGACTGGCCGCAGACGCTGGACAACATCGCCGCGCTCAAGCCCGTGGCACTGGTGCCGGGCCGCGGCGCCGCGCTCACCACGCCCGAAGCCGTGGCCGAGGGCCTGACCGGCACGCGCAACTTCATCTCCGACGTGTACGCCAGCGTGCAGGAAGGCGTGAAGGCCGGCCGCGACCTGAACGCGGTCTACAAGGACACCTACGCCAAGCTCAAGCCCAAGTACAGCCAGTGGGTGATCTTCGACCACTGCATGCCCTTCGACGTGAGCCGCGCGTACGACGAAGCCTCGGGCCACGCCGATCCGCGCGTGTGGACGGCGCAGCGCGACATCGACATGTGGAAGGCGCTGGAAGGCTGATTGCCTTGCCCCCTCCCCCGCTGGGGGAGGGCTGGGGTGGGGGCAGGCAGAGCGCCAGTTTCGAGCGCCGCCGAGCCCCCATCCCGACCTTCCCCCAGAGGGGGAAGGAGCAATACAAGACCCAAGGACACGGAGACAACACGTGATCGACTATCAAAGTCTGCGCTTCGACTACAAACGCCACGCCGACCAGGACGCGGCCACCCCTGCCCATCACCCCGTGGTGATCGTCGGCGCCGGCCCCGTCGGCCTCACGCTCGCCATCGACTTGGCGCTGCGCCAGATTCCCGTGGTGCTGCTCGACAACGACAACACCCTGTCCAGCGGCTCGCGCGCCATCTGCTTCGCCAAGCGCACGCTCGAAGTGTTCGACCGCCTGGGCTGCGGCGACCGCATGGTCGACAAGGGCGTGTCGTGGAACGTGGGCAAGGTGTTCTTCCATGACGAGCAGGTCTACCGCTTCGACCTGCTGCCCGAGCCCGGCCATGAGCGCCCGGCCTTCATCAACCTGCAGCAGTACTACGTCGAGGGCTACCTCGTCGAACGCGTGGCCGAGCTGCCGCTGATCGACCTGCGCTGGAACAGCAAGGTCACGGGCATCGAGCAGCGCGACGACGGCGCGGTGCTGACGGTGGAAACGCCCGAAGGCAACTATCAGCTGCAGGCCGGCTACGTCGCCGCCTGCGACGGCTCGCGCTCCAACCTGCGCCAGCTGCTGGGCCAGGAGGCCAAGGGCCGCGTGTTCCGCGACCGCTTCCTGATCGCCGACATCACGATGGACGCGCAACTGCCCACCGAGCGCCGCTTCTGGTTCGACCCCTCGTTCCACCCCGGCCAGAGCGTGCTGCTGCACAAGCAAGCCGACGGCATGTGGCGCGTCGACTTCCAGCTCGGCTGGGACGCCGACCCGGTGGAAGAACGCAAGCCCGAGAACATCACGCCGCGCGTGCGCGCCCTGCTCGACAGCATCGGCTTCGAGGGCGTGCAGTTCCAGATCGGCTGGGCCAGCGTCTACACCTTCGCCTGCCAGCGCATGGCGCACTTCCGCCATGGCCGCGTGCTGTTTGCAGGCGACTCGGCGCACGGCGTGTCGCCCTTCGGCGCGCGCGGCGCCAACTCGGGCGTGCAAGACGCCGACAACCTCGCGTGGAAGCTCGCGGCCGTGGTGCAGGGCGACGCGCCCGACGCGCTGCTCGACAGCTACGCCAGCGAGCGCGAGTTCGCGGCCGACGAGAACATCCGCAACTCGACGCGCGCCACCGACTTCATCACGCCCAAGAGCGAGGTGAGCCGGCTCTTTCGCGATGCGGTGCTGGAGCTGACCCGGCGCCATGCCTTTGCGCGAACGCTGGTCAACAGCGGGCGGCTTTCCGTCGCCACGGTGCTGCGCGATTCGCCGCTCAACACGCCCGACGCCGAAGCCTTCGCCGGCGCGATGGTGCCCGGCGCCGCCGCAGCCGACGCGCCCGTGCTGCGCGCCGACGGCAGCACCGGCTGGCTGCTGCGCGAATGCGATGCGGCGCGGTTCACGGCCCTGGTGTTCGGCACCGGCGAGGCGGCCGCGCGCAGCCTGCAGGCGCTGAAGGCCAGCGATGTGGCGCTGCACATCGTGCAGGTGCAGGCCAGCACGCCCGCCGGCGAACTCGCGGCGCAGCGCTACGACGCGCAACCCGGTACCGTCTACCTCCTGCGGCCCGACCAGCACGTGTGCGCGCGCTGGCGCCAGCCCACGGCGGACCACATCCGCGCGGCGACCCACCGCGCACTGGCAAAGGCCTGAACGCCATGCAACAACAGCAATCACTGATCACCACGCCGAACCTCGACGCGCCCGACGATTTCTACGAGGCGCTGATCGAGGCCCACCAGGGGCTTTCCACTGAAGAGAGCCACGCCTTCAACGCGCGCCTCGTGCTCGTGCTGGCCAACCACGTCGGCTCGCTCGCCGTGCTGCGTGAGGCTTTCGACGCCGCGCGCAGCGCCTGAACGCAACGCGCCGCATCATTTCCATCTCATCGCGATTTTCGAAAGAGAACACCATGACCCAACCCTCCCCCGCCACCGAGCGGCGCTACCAGAGCGGCTTCGGCAACGAATACGCCTCCGAGGCCGTGGCCGGCGCGCTGCCGCAGGGCCGCAACAACCCGCAGCGCGGCCCGTTCGACCTGTACACCGAGCTGATCTCGGGCACGGCCTTCACGGCGCCGCGCCATGAGAACCGCCGCACCTGGCTGTACCGTCGCCAGCCTTCGGTGGTGTCGGGCCGCTACCAGCCGTATGCGCAACCGCATTGGACCACCGGCGCCGATCGCGAGATCGCGCTGCCGCCCGAGCCCCTGCGCTGGCATCCGCAGCCGCTGGACGGCGCCGCCGAAGCCGACTTCATCGACGGCATGCACACCATCGCGGCGAATGGCGACGCCGAGTCGCAGGTCGGCATCGGCTCGCTGATGTACCTGGCCGGCCGCTCGATGGAGCGCCGCGCCTTCGTCAACGCCGACGGCGAGATGCTGGTGGTGCCGCAGCAGGGCCGCCTCGTCGTCACGACCGAGCTGGGCGTGCTCGACGTCAAGCCCGGCGAAATCGCGCTGCTGCCGCGCGGCATGGCCTTCAAGGTCGCGCTGCCCGACGGCCTCTCGCGCGGCTATGTCTGCGAGAACTACGGCGCGCATTTCCGCCTGCCCGAGCTGGGGCCCATCGGCTCGAACGGCCTGGCCAATGCGCGCGACTTCCAGGCGCCCGTGGCGGCGTTCGAGACGGAAGAAGGAGCCTACGAACTGGTCAAGAAATTCGCCGGCCGCTTCTGGAAGGCGCCGGCCAAGCAGTCGCCCTTCAACGTGGTCGCGTGGCACGGCAACCTCGCGCCGGTCAAGTACGACACGGCGCACTTCATGGTGATCGGCTCGATCAGCTTCGACCATCCCGATCCGTCGATCTTCACCGTGCTGACTTCGCCCAGCGACACGCCCGGCACGGCCAACTGCGACTTCGTGATCTTCCCGCCGCGCTGGATGGTGATGGAAAACACCTTCCGTCCGCCATGGTTCCACCGCAACCTCATGAGCGAATTCATGGGCCTGGTGCTGGGCGAGTACGACGCCAAGCCGGGCGGCTTCAAGCCCGGTGGCGCGAGCCTGCACAACTGCATGGTGCCGCACGGCCCCGACGAAGAGGCCTTCGACAAGGCCACGCACGCCGACCTGAAGCCGCACAAGCTGGACAACACGCTGGCCTTCATGTTCGAGAGCCGCTACCGCTTCATTCCCACCAACTTCGCCCTGAAGAGCCCCGTGCTCGATACCGACTACGCCGATTGCTGGGCCGGCCTGAAAGACCAATTCAAAGCATGAACAAGACAACCGCTTTCGTCATCACGCGTCGCGCCGCGGCCGTCGCCCTGCTCGCAGTGCCCTTCTTCGCGCAGGCTGCCGACTACCCGACGAAGCCGATCCGCTTCGTGGTGCCCTACACGCCCGGCGGCACCACCGACCTGGTGGCGCGCACCGTGGGCCAGAAAGTGTCGGAGAAGCTGGGCCAGCCGGTGCTGATCGACAACCGCGGCGGCGCGGGCGGCAACATCGGCATGGACGCCGTGGCCAAGGCCGCACCCGATGGCTACACCATCGGCTTCGGTGCCATCTCGACCAATGCGCTGAACCCGCACATCTACAAGTCGATGGCCTTCGACCCGCGCAAGGACTTCACCGCCATCAGCCTGCTGGGCACCTCGACCATCGTGCTCGAAGTGCCGGCGGCCTCGCCGGTGAAATCGGTGGCCGACCTGATCGCGGCCGCGAAGAAGAACCCCGGCATGCCCTACGCCACCGCGGGCGCCGGCACGTCGATGAACCTCGCCGGCGTGATGTTCGCGCAGATGACGGGCACCGACCTCGTGCACGTCGCCTACAAGGGCAGCGGCCCGGCCATCACCGACATGCTGGGCAACAACATCGGCGCGATGTTCGACAACCTGCCGGCGTCGCTGCCGCACATCCAGGCTGGCAAGCTGCGCGCGCTGGCCGTGGCCGGGCCCACGCGCTCGCCGTCGCTGCCCGACGTGCCGACGATGGCCGAGGCGGGCCTGAAGGGCTACGCGCTGGAGCCGTGGTTCGGCGTGTACGGGCCGGCGAAGCTGCCGGCGCCGATCGTGAAGGCGCTGAACGAAGCCTTCGTGGAAGCGCTTGCGATGCCCGACGTGAAGGCCAAGCTGGCGCAGGCCGGCTTCTCGCCACGCGGCTCGACCGCGCAGGAGTTGACCACGCTGACCGACACGGAATACAAGCGCCTGGGCGAAGTCGCCAAGAAGGCCGGCATGAGCGCAGACTAAGACTCGCCCCCAGGCTTGCCCACTTCGTGTGGCCTCCTACCCCCTACCGGGGGCAACACCAGCAGCCCGGCAAAGCCGGTTCTGCGGTGTTCCCCGAAAGAGCCCCGCCCTCATAGAACACTGTTTGAAAGACATCCATGACCGCACTGAACGCCACCCATGACCCGAAGCTGCGCAGCTGGGTCGCCTCGGCCAATGAAGCCGGCACCGACTTCCCGATCCAGAACCTGCCCTTCGGCCGCTTTCGCACCGCCGGCAGCAGCGAAGGCTTTCGCGTCGGCGTCGCCATCGGCGACCAGGTGCTGGACCTGAAGGCCACGGGCCTGATCGACACCGACGACATGAACGCGCTGATGAACGCCTCGGTGAAAGACCGTCAGGCGCTGCGCGCCGCGATCTCGGCCGGTCTTGCCGAAGGCAGCGACAAGCAGGCCGCATGGTCGAAGGCGCTACTCGCGCAGGCCAAGGCCGAGATGACGGTGCCTTGCCGCATCGGCGACTACACCGACTTCTACACCGGCATCCATCACGCGACCACCATCGGCAAGCTGTTCCGCCCCGACCAGCCGCTGATGCCCAACTACAAGTGGGTGCCGATCGGCTACCACGGCCGCGCCTCGTCGATCGGCGTGAGCGGCCAGACCTTCAAGCGCCCGCAAGGCCAGACCAAGGCGCCCGATGCCGTGGCACCGAGCTTCGGCCCTTCGAAGCGCCTGGACTACGAACTGGAGCTGGGCTTCCTGGTCGGCCAAGGCAATGCGCTGGGCGAGCCCATCGCCATCGGCGAGGCCGAAGACCACCTGTTCGGCGTGACGCTGCTCAACGACTGGTCGGCGCGCGACCTGCAGGCCTGGGAATACCAGCCACTCGGCCCGTTCCTGGCGAAGAACTTCGCCAGCACGCTGTCGCCGTGGATCGTGACGATGGAAGCGCTGGCGCCGTTCCGCGCGAAGTTCGAGCGGCCCGCGGAAGACCCGCAGCCGCTGCCGTACCTCGACTCGGCATCGAACCGCGAAGGCGGCGCGCTCGACATCACGCTCGAAGTGCTGCTGCAGACCGCGAAGATGCGCGCCGAAGGCGTCGCTCCCGTGCGCCTGACGCGCGGCAACACGACCGAGGCCGCCTACTGGACCGCAGCGCAACTCATCACGCACCACACGGTGAACGGCTGCAACCTGCAGCCGGGCGACCTGCTGGGCTCGGGCACGCTGTCGGGGCCGAAGCCCGACGAAGCCGGCTCGCTGATGGAGCTGACGCTGGGCGGCAAGCAGCCGATCACGCTGCCGAATGGCGAGAAGCGGACGTTCCTGGAAGATGGGGACACGCTGGTCATGCGCGGGTACTGCGAGCGCGCGGGGGCTGTGCGTATCGGCCTGGGTGAAGTTGCCGGCACGGTGGTCTGAGGTTTTATTTCCTCTCCCTCTGGGAGAGGGTCAGGGTGAGGGCAAGCGGCCTCACCACATCGCGCGGCCTTCATCGCCGCCCCCCTCACCCCAACCCTCTCCCCAAGGGGAGAGGGAGCAAGACGTCAGGGCGCAGGCGCCGTCGTGCTCGCAGCCGCCGGCCACGCCACTTCGCTCGCCACGCGCGGCTTGCCGATCGGCGCGGTCGCCTTGCCGGTCTTGATGGCCGCCATGTCGGCCTCGCTCGGGTACTGGTTCGCCAGCCAGTAGTCGAACACGCGGCGCGCGATGGGAGCCGCCGCACCCGCGCCCCAGCCTGCGTTCTCGACGATCACCGCCACGGCGATCTTCGGGTCGTTCACTGGCGCGAAGCCCATGAAGAGCGCGTGATCGCGCTGGTGTTCTTCCAGCGCGCGGGCGTTGTACTTGGTGTTCTGCGCCTGCGTCACGGCCTGCGCCGTGCCGGTCTTGCCGGCCGCCTGGTAGCTCGCGCCCGCGAACACGCCGCGCGCCGTGCCGGCAGTGACCACGCTGGTCAGGCCTTCGCGGATCACCGCGATCGCGGCCGGCGTGTAGCCGAGGTTTTCCGCCGGCGGTTGCGGCAGCGGCACCACCTGCCCGCTGACCGTGTCGCGCGTGGCCAGCACGAGGTGCGGCTTGTGCTTGAGCCCCCCGTCGGCCACGATGGACGTGGCCTGCGCCAACTGCAGCATCGTGAAGGCGTTGTAGCCCTGGCCGATGCCCAGCGAGATGGTTTCGCCGGCGTACCACTTCTTGGCCTCAGGCCGCTTGTAGGTGTTGCGCTTCCACTCGGTGCTGGGCAGCACGCCGCGCACTTCGCCGCCCAGGTCGATGCCGGTGATCTGGCCGAAGCCCAGCGGCTTCATGGCGTCGTGGATCATGTCCACGCCCATCTCGTTGGCCAGCGAGTAGAAATAGATGTTGCTCGACAGCTGGATCGCACGCCGCATGTCGACGCCGCCCAGGTAGCCTTCGGGGCTGCCGAAGCGGTGGCCGCCGAAGTTGAAGTAGCCGGGGTCGTTCACCACCACGCTGGGGCCGCGCTTGCCGGTCTGCAGCGCGGCCAGCGCCATGAAGGGCTTGTACGTGGAGCCCGGCGGGTAGGTGCCGCGCAGGGCGCGGTTCAGCAGTGGCTTGTCGAGCGATTCGGTCAGCGCCGTCCAGCTTTCGTTGTCGATGCCTTCGACGAAAAGGTTGGGGTCGAAGGTCGGCTTGCTCACGAAGGCCAGCACCTCGCCGGTCTTGGGATCGATGGCCACCACCGCGCCGCGCCGCTCGCCGAACATGTCTTCGACCAGCTTCTGCAGCTTGATGTCAAGCGCCAGCATCACGGTGTTGCCGGGCGTGGCCGGGTGGCTCGCAAGGCGGCGCACCGCGCGGCCGCCGGCCGAGGTTTCCATCTGCTCCACGCCAGTCTGGCCGTGCAGCGTCTTCTCGTAGCTCTGCTCGATGCCCAGCTTGCCGATGTAGTCGGTGCCCTTGTAGTTGGCCTGCTCGTCTTCGTCCCAGTCTTCCATCGCGGTCTTCTCGCGCTGGTTGATGCGGCCGATGTAGCCGAGCACGTGCGAGGCCAGCTCGCCCTGCGGGTAGTTGCGGAACAGGCGCGCCTTGATCTCGACGCCCGGGAAGCGATAGCGCTGGGCCGCGAAGCGCGCCACCTCTTCATCGCTCAGGCGGGTGCGGATCGGAATGGAGTCGAAGCTGCGCGAGTCTTCGCGCAGGCGCTTGAAGCGGCGCCGGTCGCGCGGAGAGATCTCGAGCACCTGCGTCAGGCTGTCGATGGTTTCCTCGACGTCGCCCACCTTCGAAGGCGTGATCTCCAGCGTGTAGGCCGAGTAGTTCGAGGCCAGCACGATCCCGTTGCGGTCGAGGATCAGGCCACGGTTGGGCACCACCGGCACGATGGCCGTGCGGTTGCTCTCGGCCTGCTCGGCCAGGTCTTCGTGCCGCGTGACCTGCAGGTAGACCAGCCGCGCGCACAGCAGGCCGAACGCAAACAACACCGCCAGTCCGATCACGATCACACGGCGCTTGAAGCGCGCGAGATCGGCGGCGACGTTGCGGATTTCGGTCATGGCGGTGGGAGCTTAGGCGCGTGCAAGTGCAATGGCAAATGCGGCTGCGGGGCAGGATTAGAGCGGTCGGTTCTCGTCCGGTTCCGGCGTGCGGCGCTGCGGCGCCAGCAACAGGGCCGAGGCCAGCGGCCAGAGCGCGGCCTCGATGGCCGGCGAGATCAGCACCGCCCAGCCCGGGAACACGCCGCCACCGATCATCCGCGTGATGACCTCGATCAGCTGCGATAGCGCAAAGAGCGGCAGCACCTGCAGCGCCTGCGACAGCACCGGGTACCACAGCAGGCGCCGGTGGATCGTGATCGCGAAGAAGCCCAGCGTGGTGTAGGACAGCGCATGCTGGCCCAGCATCGACGACTGGTGCACGTCCATGCACAGGCCGAACACGAAGGCCGCGCCGATGCCCACGCGCGCCGGCTGGTGCACGCCCCAGAACACGATCACCAGCGCCAGCAGGTCGGGCATCCAGACGGCGCGGCCGATCGGCACCATGTTGACCAGCAGCGCCACGACGAGGCTGGTCCACATGAAGAGCGGGCTGACGGGCAGCAGGAGCTGCTGCTGGCCGGGTCGCTTGATCATCGGCGTTCTCCGGGCTTCTTTTCGTTCTTGCCTGCGCCGGGCTTGCCGTCGGGGCGCTTGCGCTGCGTGGTCACGGGCGGCGCGGGCGGCGGGGCCGTCGGTGCGCCGGTGGGTTCGAGCACGAGCACGTAGCGCGCGGCCGTCACATGCGCGAGCGGCACGCAGTAGATGCGGGCGAAGGCCGAGTCGGCGCGGCGTTCGATGCGTTCGATCTTCGCGACCGGCAGGCCGGCCGGGTAGATGCCGTCGACGCCACTGGTGGACAGCAAGTCGCCTTCCTGCAGGTCGGCGTTGGCCGCCATGAAGCGCAGTTCGAGGCCACCGCCGTGCGCCGAGGCGTCGCCGAAGGCCACGCTGCGCACGCCGGTGCGGGTGTTCTGCACGGGAATGGCGAGGTCGCGGTCGATCACCAGCGTGACCTCGCTCGTGAAGGGCAGCACTTGCGTGACCTGGCCGAGCACGCCGCGCGCGTCGATCACCGGCGAGCCGGCCACCACGCCCTGCGTCATGCCCTGGTCGATCACGATCTTGCGGGTGTAGGGATCGGCGGCGTCGTACAGCACCTCGGCCGCACGGCCGGGGGTCTGCGTGGTCTGGCGCAGTTCAAGCAGCTCGCGCAGGCGGGCGTTGTCCTGTGCCAGCGTGTCGGCCTGGCTGGCGCGCTCGGCCTGCATCATCAGCGCCTTGCGGGCATCGGCCTCGTTGCGCTGCGCGGTCTGCAAATCTTCGAGGTAGCGGCCGCCACCCACTGCCATCTGCACCGGCTTGAGCGCCACCCATTGCACCGGGTAGAGCACCGCGCCGAGGCCGGCGCGGATCGGCTGCACGATATGAAAGCGCGCATCGGCCACCATCAGGAAGAGCGACAGCGCGCCGAAGAAGATCAGCTTGCTGAGTGCCGACTGCCCCTGGTTGAACAGAGGTGGCGCTGTGCGATCGAGCGTGCCCAGAGGCATGAATTCAGACCCGGCGGTGGTGCGGAATCAAATAACAAAAAGCCGGCCTATGCAAGCAGAGGCCGGCCGATGATGGCTTTCGCCTTTTACTCGCTCGTGAAGATGCTGCCCAGGCGGTCCATGCGTTCGAGGGCGATGCCGCAGCCGCGCACCACGCAGGTCAGCGGGTCTTCGGCCACGAGCACCGGCAGGCCGGTTTCTTCGGCCAGCAGGCGGTCGAGGTCGCGCAGCAGCGCGCCGCCGCCGGTCAGCATCATGCCGCGGTCGGCGATGTCGGCGCCCAGTTCGGGCGGCGTCTGCTCCAGCGCGTTCTTCACGGCCGAGACGATGTTGTTCAGCGGATCGGTCAGGGCTTCCAGCACTTCGTTGCTGCTGATGGTGAAGCTGCGCGGCACGCCTTCGGACAAGTTGCGGCCCTTGACTTCCATCTCCTTGACCTCGGAGCCCGGGAAGGCCGAGCCGATGGTCTTCTTGATGACTTCGGCCGTCGGCTCGCCGATCAGCATGCCGTAGTTGCGGCGGATGTAGTTGATGATGGCTTCGTCGAAGCGGTCGCCGCCGACGCGCACGGAGCCCTTGTAGACCATGCCGCCCAGCGAGATGACGCCCACTTCGGTGGTGCCGCCGCCGATGTCCACCACCATCGAGCCCGAGGCTTCGCTGACGGGGAGGCCCGCGCCGATGGCCGCGGCCATGGGTTCTTCGATGAGGTAGACGGAGGTGGCGCCGGCCGCCTCGGCCGCGTCCTTGATGGCGCGGCGCTCGACCTGGGTCGAGCCGCAGGGCACGCAGATGATGATGCGCGGGCTCGGCGTGAGCAGCGTGCGCGGGTGCACCATCTTGATGAACTGCTTGATCATCTGCTCGGTGATCACGAAGTCGGCAATGACGCCGTCCTTCATCGGGCGGATCGCCTCGATGTTGCCGGGCACCTTGCCCAGCATGGCCTTGGCCTCGCGGCCGACGGCCTGGATCACCTTCTTGCCGTGGGGGCCACCTTCGTGGCGAATGGCGACCACCGAGGGCTCGTCCAGCACGATGCCCTTGTTGCGGGCAAATATCAGGGTGTTGGCGGTGCCGAGATCGATCGCAAGGTCGGTGGAAAAGTACCGACGGAAAGCTCCAAACATGTGCGAAATCCTCTGGAGCACGGCCTGCGCACCGGCAGGTCGTCGCTCTATTTTTGGGTCGTTTGACGGGGTGAATTGATCGTTTTTGACGCAAAAGCCGGCGCGTTCGCGGGGGTTGCGGCAAAGGCGGGATAATACCCGAATCCCCTCTGATTCCTGTATTAGCACCCTCTTCGGCGTGCGATTACCTCGGCTTTTTTTGGCCACCCGACCCTATGTCACTGTCCACTTCCGATATTGCGCGCATCGCCTCGCTGGCGAGGCTGCAGCTTGCTCCCGACGAAAGCGAGCGCATGCTCAGCCAGATCAATGGCTTCTTCGACCTGGTTGAACGCATGCGTTCGGTCGACACCGAAGGCGTCGAGCCGCTGGCGCACCCCGTGGCGGCCATCGAGGACATCACCTTGCGTCTTCGCGACGACGTGGTGAGCGAGCCCGACAACCGCGAAGCCAACCAGAAGAGCGCCCCGGCCGTCGAAGCCGGCCTGTTCCTCGTGCCCAAGGTGATCGAATAATGAGCAGCGGTGAATTGCACCAAATGAGTGTGGTTGCGCTGGCCAAGGCGCTGGCCGACCGCAAGGTCTCGGCCGTCGAGGCCTCGCAGGTTTTCCTGGGCCGCATGAAGGCGCACGAGTCGCTCGGCACCTTCGTCGACGTCAATGAAGAGGTCACGCTGGCCCAGGCCCGCGCGGCCGACGCGCAAATTGCAGCCGGCAACGCCCCCGCGCTGGCCGGCGTGCCGATCGCGCACAAGGACATCTTCGTCACCACCGACTTCGCCACCACCGCCGGCTCGAAGATGCTCGCGGGCTACCGCTCGCCCTTCGACGCGACCGTGGTGCGCCGCCTGGCCGAGGCCGGCGCGGTCACGCTCGGCAAGCTGAGCTGCGACGAGTTCGCGATGGGCTCGGCCAACGAGAACGTCGCCGTGCCCGCCGTCGGCCACGACAAGGCCGTGCCCGTGCAAAACCCCTGGAACCGCGAACGCATTCCGGGCGGCTCCTCGGGCGCCAGCGCAGCCGCCGTGGCTGCACGCCTTGCCCCCGCCGCCACCGGCACCGACACCGGCGGATCGATCCGCCAACCCGCCTCGTTCTGCGGCGTGACCGGCATCAAGCCGACCTACGGCCGCGCCTCGCGCTACGGCATGGTGGCCTTCGCATCGAGCCTCGATCAGGCCGGCCCGATGGCCCGCTCGGCCGAAGACTGCGCGCTGCTGCTGTCGGCCTTCTGCGGCTCCGACCTCGACCGCGATTCGACCTCGCTCGACAAGCCCGCCGAGAACTTCAGCCGCTCGCTGAACGACTCGCTTGAAGGCCTGCGCATCGGCGTGCCGAAGGAGTTCTTCGGCGAAGGCGTGGCACCGGGCGTGCGCGCGGCGATGGATGCAGCACTGTTGCAGTATGAAAAACTCGGCGCGAAGCGCGTCGAGGTCACGCTGCCGCGCACCGAGCTGTCGATTCCCGTGTACTACATCCTGGCTGCTGCAGAAGCGTCGAGCAACCTGAGCCGCTTCGACGGCGTCAAGTTCGGCCACCGCGCCAAGCAGTACAAGGACCTGTCCGACATGTACGAACGCACGCGCGCCGAAGGCTTCGGCGACGAAGTCAAGCGCCGCATCATGATCGGCACCTACGTGCTCTCGCACGGCTACTACGACGCCTACTACCTGCAGGCACAGAAGGTTCGCCGCATGATCGCGGACGACTTCCAGCAGGCCTTCAAGCAGTGCGACGTGATCGCCGGCCCTGCCGCGCCGACCACCGCATGGAAGCTCGGCGAGCACGGCGACGACCCCGTGGCCGACTACCTTGCCGACATCTTCACGCTGCCCGCATCGCTGGCCGGCCTGCCCGGCATGAGCGTGCCCGCAGGCTTCGACAGCGGCATGCCCGTGGGCCTGCAGCTGATCGGCAACTACTTCGGCGAAGCGAAGCTGCTGAATGCAGCGCACCGCTTCCAGCAGGCCACCGACTGGCACGCACGCACGCCGGAGGGCTTTTGAGATGAGCGAGACCGTGAACACATTCGAAGCACAACAACAGGGCCGCCCGACCGGTCCGCTGGTGCGCGGCTATGAAGTCATCATCGGCTTCGAGACGCACGCGCAACTCTCGACCGCCAGCAAGATCTTCAGCCGCGCGTCCACCGCTTTCGGCGCCGAGCCCAACACGCAGGCCTGCGCGGTCGACCTGGCGCTGCCCGGCACGCTGCCCGTGATGAACAAGGGCGCGGTCGAACGCGCCATCAAGCTGGGCCTGGCGCTGGGCTCGCACATCGCGCCGCGCAGCGTGTTCGCACGCAAGAATTACTTCTACCCCGACCTGCCCAAGGGCTACCAGATCAGCCAGTTCGAGATTCCGGTGGTGCAAGGCGGTGCGGTGTCGTTCTTTCTCGGCGAAGAAAAGAAGACCGTGCGCCTCGTGCGCGCCCACCTCGAAGAAGACGCGGGCAAGTCGCTGCACGAGAACTTCATCGGCCAGAGCGGCATCGACCTGAACCGCGCCGGCACGCCGCTGCTGGAGATCGTGACCGAGCCCGACATGCGCTCCACCGCCGAGGCCGTGGCCTACGCCAAGGAGCTGCACAAGATCGTCACGTGGATCGGCATCTGCGACGGCAACATGCAGGAAGGCAGCTTCCGCTGCGACGCCAACGTGTCGGTGCGCAAGCCCGGCGACAAGCTCGGCACGCGGCGCGAGATCAAGAACCTGAACAGCTTCAAGCACATGCAGCAGGCGATCGATTTCGAGATCCGCTGGCAGATCGAAGAGATCGAAGACGGCCGCAAGGTCGAGCAGGCCACCGTGCTGTTCAACGCCGACACGGGCGAGACGCGCGCGATGCGTGCCAAGGAAGACTCGGCCGACTACCGCTACTTCCCCGACCCCGACCTGCCGCCGCTGGTGATTGCGGCCGACTGGATCGAGCGCGTGAAGGCCACCATGCCCGAGCTGCCGCGCGCCATGGCCGAACGCTATGTGCGCGACCACGGGCTGTCGGAATACGACGCCACGCAGCTCACGCAGAGCACCGCGCTCGCACGCTACTTCGATGAAGCCGTGAACGCCGGCGCCGCGCCCAAGCTCGCGAGCAACTGGATCACCGGCGAGATGGCACGCCGCCTGAACGCCGCCGAAATCGGCATCGAGGCCGCGCCGGTCAAAGCGCAGCAACTCGGCCAGCTGGTCAAGCGCATTGCCGACGGCACGCTGCCGAACAACGCGGCGCGCGTGGTGTTCGATGCCCTGTGGACCGGCGAAGGCAGCGATGTCGACGCGATCATCGAAGCCAAGGACCTGAAGCCGATGAGCGACACCGGCGCCCTCGATGCGATCCTCGACGAAGTCATCGCCAAGAACGCGAAGAACGTCGACGAATACCGCGCCGGCAAGGAGAAGGCGCTCAACGGCCTCGTGGGCCAGGTCATGAAGGCCAGCGGCGGCAAGGCGAACCCGGCGCAGGTCACCGAGCTGCTGAAAGCCAAGCTGGGCTGATCGAACAAAGAAGCCGGGGCCTTGCGCAAGGCCCCGGCGGGTTCAGCGAGGGTTGCCGCCGTTCTGCGGCGACCAGATCAGCTTGAGCCGCCCGCGCTCTTCGTCGAAGCGCGCATTCACGCGCTTCTTCTCTTCTTCCTGTTCGGCGATGAAGCGGTTCTGCACCGCCACGCTCTGCGTGTTGTCCTCGAGCTTGCGGCGCACCGCACCGGGCGCCTTGCTGGTGTCCGCCTTGTAGAACTCCAGCTCTTCGTCGATCTTCTTGCGGTCTTCGCCCAGCTCGGCGATGCGCTTCTTCGCCGCCTGGATCACCGCGTCGATCTGCACCAGCGCTTCGGCGCGCTCGCGGTCGTGCGTGGCGGCGTTCGGGTAGCGCACCAGCAGTGCGCGCTCGCGGCGGCGCTCGTCGGTCAGGCGCGCTGCCTGGGCGGCGGCTTCGCGGGCGCGGTCTTCGCGCTCGGCCAGCTCGCGCGCCGTATAGGTGGGCTCGACCTTGCGGCGAACCGAACCGCTGGGGTTCAGCTCGCGCTGCTCGCGGTCGTTGCATTCCGCGATCGGCCGGTCTGCCGTGAGCGTGCGGCCGCGTGAGTCGATGCAGGTGAAGATGCCGGGGGCGGCGCCTTCCAGTTTCTGCGATTGCGCCTGCAACGCACCGCTGAAACCCGAAGTCACCAGAAACGATGCGACCGCCAGCAGGCGGGTCGGCTTGCCGTGATCGCGCGCGCGCATCGGTGCCGTGCCTCAGGCGGCGCCGTAGCGCGTGCGGTAGGCCAGCACGCGATCGCGGTGCGTGCCCAGGTCGGCGGCGGCATTGCCCGACAGGTAGCTCAGCAGGTCGTCCAGCGTGGCGATGGCGATCACCGACAGGCCGAGCTGGTTGCGCACGTACTGCACGGCGCTGTGGTCCACGTCGACGCCGTTCTCGGTGGCTTTCTCCTGCCGGTCGAGCGCGATGGCCACGGCATGCGGCGTGGCGCCGGCGGCCTGGATCGCGGCGATCGACTCGCGCACCGCGGTGCCGGCCGACATCACGTCGTCGACGATCAGCACGCGGCCCTTGAGCGGCGCGCCCACCAGGTTGCCGCCTTCGCCGTGCGCCTTGGCTTCCTTGCGGTTGTAGGCAAAGGGGTAGTTGCGGCCCCGGCGGGCCAGCTCGGCGGCCACCGTGGCGCCCAGCGGGATGCCCTTGTAGGCGGGGCCGAAGATCATGTCGAATTCGAGCCCGCTCTCGATCAGCCGGTCTGCATAGAATCCGGCCAGACGCGCGATCTTGCCGCCGTCGTCGAAGAGCCCCGAATTGAAGAAATAAGGACTCATCCGACCGGCTTTTGTCTTGAATTCGCCGAAGCGAAGTACGCCGGCATCCAACGCAAACTGGACGAAGTCCTGTGCGACCGCGCTGCTTTTCTCACCATCTACAGCCATCGGGAATTTCCTTGTGTTCAAACTGACCAGTCTCAATCTCAATGGCCTGCGTTCGGCCGCTACCAAAGGCGTGGCCGACTGGGTGGCCGAACTTGCGCCGGATTGTATTTGCATGCAGGAGATCCGGGTCCAGGCCGGAGACGTCGAAGGCCGCTTCGAGGAGATGGCCGGGCTCAAGGGCCACTTCCACTTCGCCGAGAAGAAAGGCTACGCCGGCACCGCCGTCTACACGAAGCACGCGCCGAGCAAGGTCGTGGTCGGCTGGGGCGACGCCGAGTTCGACGCCGAAGGCCGCTACCTCGAACTGCGCTTCGACACGCCCAAGCGCAAGTTCTCCGTCATCAGCTGCTACTTCCCGAGCGGCAGCTCGGGCGAAGAACGGCAGGCCGCCAAGTTCCGCTTTCTCGAGGGCTTCTTTCCGCACCTGGTGGCGCTCAAGAAGAAGCGCGACTTCGTCCTGTGCGGCGACATCAACATCGCGCACCAGCAGATCGACCTGAAGAACTGGCGCGGCAACCAGAAAAACAGCGGCTTCCTGCCCGAAGAACGCGCCTGGATGACGAAGCTGCTCGACGCCGGCACCGACGGCGCGGGCCTGGTGGACGTGTACCGCCGGCTCAAGCCCGACACCACCGACGAGGCCTACACCTGGTGGAGCAACCGCGGCCAGGCCTACGCCAACAACGTGGGATGGCGGCTCGACTACCACCTGGCCACGCCGGCCATCGGCGCGCTGGCGCGCACCGAGGCGATCTACAAGACCGTCAAGTTCAGCGACCACGCACCGATCACGGTGGAGTACGACTTCACGCTGTAAGCAAGTCGCGCCGCCGCCGATGCCCGTTCCGCCTCCTTCCACGGTCGCGCCGTCTTCGTCCACCGCCACGGCTGCGTCGGCGGTGTACCTGCCGCGCGACGTGGTGAACGCCCCCGAGGTCAAGGCCGCCATCGCACGCCGCAGCGCCGAGCGCGGCGACGACGCCGACATGACGGCCTGGCTGCTGAACCACTTCTTCCGCTGGGCCATCGGCAGCTTCGCCAACGTGCTGCCGGTGCAGTCGCCCGCCGACTACCTGGCAGCGGCCGGCCCCGACAAGCCGCTGCCCGATTGGCTGGCCAGGCAGTTCCAGCCGCGCGCACCGATCGCCACGGCCACCGCGCAGGACAAAGACAAGGACAAGGAAAAGTCGAAGGACAAGTCGCAGGACAAGACCGAATCGCCCGCCACCGAAGCCAGCCCGAAGACCTTCTACTACCTCGACCCCGAGCACCTGCTGCTGGTCGATCGCGAGCGCATGCTGGTCGAGTTCCTGCGCTCGCGGCGCGGCACGCGGCTCGAGCAGAAGCTGCAGCGCATCACCTGCTTCATGGCGATGGCCATGTGGGAGCAGGAACACCAGCGCATGCAGGCCAAGCGCAACAAGGGCTGGGTGCCCAGCAGCGGCCTGGCCCTGAAGGAGCTGCTGCGCACGCCCAACGGCGTGATCTTCGAGTTCGTCGGCAGCCATGCGGCGCTGCGCGAGGAGATGGCCTACGAGTCGTTCCACATGCAGCACTGCCTGGGGCAGTTCGCCAACATCAAGAAGCTCGCCGGCGGCTACGGCGAGCAGTACGCCAGCGCCGCGCAGAGCGGCCGGCTGCGCCTGTTCACGCTGCGCAGCGCGGGCAACCTGCCGCACGTGACCATCAGCCTCGAAGTACATCCGGACGGGCTGCGGGTCGACCAGATCAAGGGCAAGCAGAACCGCCACCCGATCCGCAAGTACGCCGACGACGTGCTGCAGTTTCTGCGCACGCTGCCGCCGCGCGGCGAACGCCACAGCGACTGCGAGGGCATGGGCCTGGTGTTCGAGCCCGAGGCATCGGACACCGCCCGGGGCGAATGGAAGTTCGTGACCGACGTGCAGAGCCCCGACTTCCTGCTCAGCGTGATGAGCGGCAACTTCCACCTGATCGAGCACTTCGAGCAGCCGCCGCCGGCGCTGCAATGGCTGCTGCTGCGCATCGCGCCGCATGAGCTGGCGCGGCTGCGGCAGATGGACGTGGCCGTGGCGGCCGCCGCCCGGCTGACGCTGCCCCAGAACCGCCTGCCGCCGTCGCTGCGTACGGTCTCGCCGGATGTGCCGGAGGTACCGCAGGCACCCGCCGCGATGATGGAAATCGAGGGCATCTCGCTGAGCGCCGCCATGTGCGCGCCACCCACCGCGGCTGCATGACGACATGTTGAAGGCCTTCATCCTCTTGCTGCTGCTGGGCTTGCTGTACCTCGCGGTGCGCGTGGCCTGGTTCATCGTGCGCACGGTTTTCCGCGTCGCCATGCACGGCTCGGGCAAGGTCATCGGCCACATGGAAAAAGCCAACGCCGACCTCTCGGCGCGCGCGGCGCAGGCCCGTGCCGAATCCGGCAAGGTCGTGCCCAACCGCCGCCGCTGGGCGCTGGCGCTCGGCGACATCCTGCTGCTGCGCAACGGCCTGCGCTGCGACAGCGACGCGCTGGCGCTCGACTTGCCCACCGAGCAGCGCCAGCGGTTGGCCAGGCAGGTGCTGCGCGAAATGAACATGGCCGCCGACCTGCCCGAGCGCGACATCGCCACGCAGATGCAGGCCGCGCTGGTCGGCTGGGTCGGCGGACTCGGCCGCACCCACGCCAACTTCTACGAACAGCTCGCGGCCGAGGGCAAGGTGCGCGACGCGCTGGCCTTCGATTGCGCGCGCACCGCCTTCCTGGTGCGCTGCATCGCGCTGCTGGGCTGGGTGCCCGAATCGCAGGCCTGGCTGGTGCTGTTCCTGAATGCGCAGCGCGCGCAGGACAGCTTCGAGAGCTGGGAAGACTTCGGCCACGCCTACGCGCGGGCACGGCTGCACTGGCTGCGCATCAGCAGCCAGGACGGCCCCGCCTCTTCGCGCGCCACGCTGGAAGTGCAGGAGCACCTGCAGAACACCCAGGGCAACTGGCTCACGTTGCCGTGGAAGCGCTACCGCATCTTCGACCCCCAACCCACCACCACCACCATCGCCCCCGTCGCGACGGCCTGAATCGGCCCGAATCAGCCTGAAGCGCGACCGCCCGCCCATGACGACAAACACGCCCCCCGCCGCAGCGACCGTGATTCCTCCCGCGCCCGCGCGCTGGAAGCTCTGCGACATCGACGCCCTGCTGCGTACCGGCGACTACGCCGCGCTCGACCAGCGCCTGGACGATGCGCTGGCCGCCAGCTTCCATGACCGCGACGACGAAGAGCGCTACTACGGCGCGCTGCCCGACGACCTCGCCGGCTGCACGGCGGACGGCGCCGAGGGCCTGGCCCGGCTGCTCGCCTGGCAGGCCGCCCGCCCGCAATCGGCCCATGCCTGGCTTTGCGAAGCCCACTACTGGTACCACTGGGCCTACCAGTACCGAGGCTCGGGCTGGGCCAGTTCGGTCACCGCGCTGGGCTGGGAATGCGCCCATGCCTGCGCCACGCGCAGCGCGGTCGCGGCCCTGCGGGCGCTGACGCTCGCGCCCACCATGTGGACCAGCTGCGCCCTGCTGCTGCAAAGCACTTCGGCCTTCAACGAGCCCGACTGGCTGACCGAGCTGGTGCGCAGCGGCCGCTGGCCCGACAGCCCGCTGCAACACTCGTTTTCGCTCGGCGACCCGGCCACGCGCGAAGAGCTGCTCACCATGCTCGCGCGCTCGGGCCTGCGGCACGACGAGCGCATCGCATGCCCCGAAGAAGCGCCCGTCGCCCTGCCCTCGCCCGTGCAGGGCAAGAAGATGATCAGCGGCATCTCTTACTGGATTCATGCCACGCTGCACGTGCACCCGCGGCTGTTCTTCTTCATGCGCCAGTGCGTCTGGTTCCAGCAGCCGCGCTGGGGCGGCAGCCACGAGCGCGTGCGCGCCTTCATCGCATCGCCCGCCTGCGCCCACCTGAACGAGGTCGAGAAAGACCGGTTGCGCCACGAGATCTGGCGCGACGACTACCAGGGCAACTCGGTCGACAAGGACGACGACCCGGCCGAAGCCCAGCAGCGCATGGCCGCCACGCGCCAGCGCGCCAACGAGGCGCTCTACCCCTACCACCGCTGGGAAACCCTGCGCTGGCTGGCCGTCAGCCACTACATGCTCGACCAGCACGCGGAAGCACTGGCCTGCCTGCGCGAAGCCGAGAGCCACCACCCCATCGACGACGAATACGCGATGAACATGGCGGTGCACATCGCCCTCGAACAGGAGCCCGAAGGCCACTGGCTGGGCCAGGCCATCTGCAACAGCGCCAATGCCTACGAATGCAACACCGCGCTGATCCTGCACGGCTACTGCAGCCTGAAGGGCGTCTTCGGCTTCGTGCCCAACGAAGCGACCGGCAACGCGTGGCTGGCGGCCGCGCGCGAGCGTGCCGCCGGCACCGAGCACTGGGACGACCTGGCGCGCGCGCTGTGGCGCGTGCCGCGCAACAAGGAAGCCTTCGAGATGCTGGAACTCGGGCTTGCGGCAGGCGACACCTCGTGCCTGCTCACGCTCGGCATCTTCCACGCCGGTGGCCTGCACGGCACGAAAGACCGGCAGCAGGCCATGCGCTGCTACAGCCAGGCGGCAGACGTCGGCAACAGCGTCGCAGCCTACAAGCTCGGCTACCTTTGCCACGACATGGCCTGGGAAGACGCCACGCCCGCGGCGCAACGCCCCGCGCTGCAGGTGCAGGCGGTCGAGGCCATGCTGAAGGCCCGCGAGCTCGGCCACGAAAGTGCCACCGAGGGCGCGTTGATGTTCATCAGCGACCTGTCCGACCTCAGCGCGCGCCATCGCCACCTGGACTTCGTGCGCGAGCATGCGACCAACGGCGACGCCATCGCCATGGCCGCGCTGTCGACCCTGCTGGCCGACGCCAACGACAAGGTGCTCTACAACTACCGCGAGAGCGTGCGCTGGATCATGGGCGCGCAGGCCGTCGCGCCTGAAGACGAGTTCGTGGTCAACGTGACCAAGAACACGCACCAGGACGGTTTTCTTTCGTCCACGCTCTACAAGCTCACGCGCCGCCAGATCAAGGCGCACGAAATTCCCGGCGGCGACAACGCGATGGTCTGAGCGCCCGCGGGTGGCAACCCGCTAGCGCGAAAGCGCGGGCAGCGCCTTCACCAGCGTGGCGGTGAAGGCCTGCATGGCTTCGGTCTCTTGCGTGCCGCGCTTGGTGATGCGGTAGAAGTCGAGCCCGACCTTCGGCTGGGTCAGCACGTCGGTGCGCACGCGGTGGCGGCGGCAGGCCGCAAGCGCGAAGGTCGGCATCACGGCGGTGCCGAAGCCGGCCTCCACCATCGAGATCAGCGTGCCGAAGAAGTTGAACGCGGGCCGCTGTGCGTCGGCCAGGCCGATGGTAGACAGATGCTGGTCGATCACCTTCTGGATCGGGTTGCCCGGCGGCAGTCCGATGAGCCCGGCACCGCGCAATGCCGACCAGGGAGTGGTGCGCACGGCGGGCGGCTCGCCGGTACCGCCCGGCAAGGGCGCCACGCGCATCAGGTGAAAGCGCCCGACCGGCGTGCGGTCGAGCCCCGCCGCGACCTTGAAGAAAAAGCCCAGGCCCATGTCGGCATCGCCGGCGGTCACCATCGCGCCGACGTCGTGCAGGTCGGCATCGAACAGGCGCAGACTCACCTGCGGATGGGCCTGCCGGAAGGTGGTGAACACCTGCGGCAGCAGGTGCGACGACACCAGCGGCGTGGCCGCGATGCGCAAGGTCTGGCGCGCCTCGTCGCCCTCGGCGCCGAGCTGCGCGGCCACGTCCTCGAGGTCGGTGACCAGGCGCTCGACCACCGGCAGCAGCCGCCGCCCGGCCGGCGTGAGGCTCACCACGCGCGTGGTGCGGTCGAACAGCCGGCAGCCCAGCTGCTTTTCCATTTCGCGGATCAGGATGCTCAGCCCCGCCTGCGTGATGTGCGCCTGCTCGGCCGCGCGCGTGAAGTTGCCGATGCGCGCCACATGCAGAAAGGCGCGCATCTGGCGGGTCGAGAGGTTCATAAGGATTCATGATAAATCCATATCACATCTAAATTTCCCAAATGGCTCGCCTGCGTTCCTAATGCGCCTCCGGGATACACCGCAACACCACGAACGACCATGAACGAAGTCATCATCCTGGGCGCCGGCATCGGCGGCCTGACCCTGGCGCTGAGCCTGCACCAGGCCGGCATTCCCTGCCGCGTGTACGAGGCCGTGCCCGAACTCAAGCCATTGGGCGTGGGCGTGAACCTGCTGCCACACGCGGTGCGCGAGTTGACCGAGCTGGGCCTGCTGCCGCAGCTCGACGTGGTGGGCGTTCGCACCAAGGAATCGATCTTCTTCACCGAGCACGGCCAGCTGATCTTTCGCGAGGCGGCGGGCGAGCATGCGGGTTACGACTGGCCCCAGTTCTCGATCCATCGCGGCGACCTGCAGACCGTCTTGTACGAAGAGACGCTCAAGCGCCTGGGCCCCGACAGCGTGGTCTGCGACCGCCGCTGCACCGGCGTGACGCAAGACGCCGAAGGCGTGACCGTGCATTTCGCGAACGCGCCCTCGGTGCGCGGCGCTGTCGCGATCGGCTGCGACGGCATCCACTCGGCGCTGCGCAAGCAGCTCTATCCGAACGAAGGCGCGCCGCGCTACTCGGGCGTGAACATGTGGCGCGGCACCGCACGCTGGAAGCCGTTCCTGTCCGGTGCGAGCATGGTGCGCGCGGGCTGGCTGTCGGTCGGCAAGATGGTGATCTACCCGATCCGCAACGACATCGATGCCCAGGGCCACCAACTCGTGAACTGGGTGGCCGAGATCCACGCGCCGCAGCCCGCGATGCGCGACTGGAGCCGCTCCGGTCGCCTCGAAGATTTCATGCCCGCCTTTGCCGACTGGCATTTCGACTGGCTCGACGTGCCGGCGCTGATCCTCGCCTCGGACACCATCCTCGAGTACCCCATGGTCGACCAGGACCCGCTGCCGCGCTGGACGCACGGACGCCTCACGCTGCTGGGCGATGCCGCGCACCCGATGGTGCCGCGCGGCTCCAACGGCGCGGGCCAGGCCATCATCGACGCGCGCTTCCTGGCGGGCGCACTCAAGGACCTGGGCGTGGGCACCGCCGCGCTCGAGGACTACGACCGCGTGCGCGTGAAGGCGACCACCGACGTCGTGCTGACCAACCGCAGCAACCCGCCCGACGCGATCCTGCGCGAAGTGTTCGAGCGCTCGGGCGGCCAGCGCTTCGAGCAGATCGAAGACGTCGTGACCACGGCCGAGCTGCAGGCCATCTCGGACAACTACAAGCGCGTGGCCGGCTACGACCCGGTGGCGCTGAAGGCGCGCGCCTCGTACCTCTGAGCGCCGGCACACCCACCCACAAGAAAGACAACGGAGACCCCCACCCATGCGACTGTTCACCCGCACCCTTGCCGCCCTGCTCGTCTCGGCCACCGCCGTGGCCGCCCACGCCTGGCCCGACCAGCCGATCACGCTGGTGGTGCCCTACACGCCCGGCACCGGCATCGACCTCGTGGCGCGCCAGCTCTCGGCCCGCCTGCCGGCCCTGCTGGGCCAGCCGGTGATCGTGGACAACGTGGCCGGCGCCAGCGGCAACATCGGCAGCGAGAAGGTGGCCCGCGCCAGGCCCGACGGCTACACGCTGATGGTGCAGGTCAACACGCTGGTCATGAACCGCAGCCTCTACAAGTCGCTGAGCTACGACCCGGTGAACGACTTCACGCCGGTGTCGCTCACGTCCTGGGGCACGCTGCTGCTGGTGACGAACCCGAACGTGCAGAAGGCCACCACGGTGGCGCAGCTGGTGAGCGCGGCCAAGGCCCACCCCGGCAAGCTGACTTACGCCACGCCGGGCGTCGGCACGCCGCATCACCTGTCGATGGCGCTCTTCATGCAGGGCTCCGGCACCGAGATGCTGCACGTGCCGTACAAGGGCACCGCCGGCGCGGTGACCGACCTGCTGGGCGGACGCATCGACACCATGTTCCTGCCGGTGCACGTGGCGCTGCAGCACATCCAGGTCGGCAAGCTCAAGGCCATTGCCACCGGCAGCAGCAAGCGCCTGCCGCAACTGCCCGATGTGCCCACGCTGGCCGAGGCCGGCGTGACCGCCGATAACGTGGACATGTGGTACGGCGTGCTCGCACCCAAGGGCACGCCGCCCGACGTGGTGGCGCGGCTCAACAAGGAGATCGCGGCGGTGCTGAAGCAGCCCGACGTGGCGAAGTCGTTCGAGTCGCAGGGCATGGTGCCGGCGAGTTCGACGCCGGCGGAGTTCGGGGCACTCATCAAGAAGGATGCGGATCGGTGGGCTGGGGTGGTGAAGCGCGGGAACATCACGGCCGACTGAATGCACCGGCCCTTGTTCCTCCTTGGCCGCTGCGCCGCGGCGAGTCACCCGACGCATGAACATCGCTCGTCACACAACGGTCAAAACACTCGTCACACGAAGCTGCGATACTTTTTGCAATAAGTATTGACCGCCGTGCATGCACCCTGCATCGCAACGCTGTGCGGCTCCTAGCGATTGAGATGACGAGGGAAGAGGGACATGACGCTGAAATTCACAGCCATCGTTGGCTTTTGCCTGGCACTGGTTGCATGTGGTGGGAGTGGAGATAGCGGTGGAGCCGGAGGTTTTTCCGGCCTTGCGGGCGCAGGTGCTGCCGGCACGAATGGCCAGCAGGCCAAGGTCGGGCTCACACCTGAAGTGCTGCCCGAGCAGTCGCTGGACGGCACAAAGGCTTTCTCTTTCAAGGAAGCGAACAGTGCCGGTGCGACCGCTTCGCCGCAGGCTTCGGATTCCGAGATGATCGGTGGCTTGGTGGCGAGCACCGCCTCGTCGGGACCGCCTTTCGATCCGGCCTCCCTGACGGCCCGGGCCGCACTGAAACTCAAGCGGCAGCTTCTTCCTTCCGAATGGGGCATCGGCTTTGCAAGCACGCCTGGTGGATCGGTGCTCACGAGAACGCTGCGGGTCACCGACAACCGAGGCGGCGCCCTGCCGTGGACTGCCACCTCCAGCGCGCCCTGGCTCTCCGTGACGGGCAGTGGGACGACCGATATCGGCCCGGGCCTGGCAATCACCGCGAATCCCCAGCTGGCGACGATGGATACGATCAGCTATGCGACCGTCACGTTGAAGACGTCCAACCCGGATATAGAGGCGGCTGTCATCCGTGTTGGACTGTGGCGCTCCAGTCAAGGCCTGACTGCCACCACCACATTGCCGACGGACTATACGAGCGTCGTGGCCGACAAGATTCGGCCCTACGTCTATGCGCACAACGGCGGCACTTCCATCGATATCTACAACGCACACCTGGGCACAAAGGTCGGCACCATCGCAAACGTTGGGGCCGCCCTGTCGGAGATGACCGTTGCACCTGATGGCAGCTTGCTGTACGCACTCGACAGAGACACCGAGAGCGAGTATTTGCCGAGCAAGACCATTGTTGTCGTTGACCTCGCAAACCTGACGAAGACCGAAACCTGGCCTTTGAAAGCGCAGATAGGAGGGGTCAGCGTCGGCGCGCCACGCAGTTTGTTGGCGATCCGAACCAATGGCAAGAACATCGTCCTGGCAAGCGATGGAGACGCGTACGTGGACGGCAAGCACATTGCGACGTTGTCGTCATATGCCCACTGGGATTTCACCGCGTCATCCGACGGGCGGAAGGTCTTCGCACAAAACAATGGTCTCAGTCCGGCCAGCGGTCGTGCGTACAGCCTCGACTACGGGTCAATGCCAGACCAGACGCTGACGGCAACACTCACTGCAGAAATGTGGGGTGTCAGCCGCACGAGCGGGAGAGATATCGCAGCCAATGCAGACGGGACCGCGCTCTACATAACAGGGGGGTGGAGTTGCGATTCCCTGAATCCTGGAACCTTGGCATTCATTGCGGAACTTCCGGCTCCAGACATACATTTCGGGACCAACAACGTCGAGGTAACCAAGGATGGTCGTGTGCTATGCGGCAGCGGTGGCATGTATTCAATCGCTGATATCAGTATCTACGCGCCCGATGGAACAACACTGAAAACCTTCAGGTTTGCAGGTTACGCAAAGGGACTACTCGAACGCCAGTTGGTCGTCACGCCAGACGGAACAATGGCTGTAGGCCTGACGAACGATCCCAAAATGGCATTCGTCCCCATCGGTTCTCCGTAGCAATTGCACTGGCGTGCATCACAGCGCTGTACGGCTCATGAACCGCAGCCTCTGCAAGTCGCTGAGCTACGACCCGGTGAACGACTTCACGCCGGTGTCACTCACGTCCTGGGGCACGCTGCTGCTGGTAACGAACCCGAACGTACAGAAGGCCGCCACGGTGGCGCAGCTGGTTAAATGCAACCTCCTTTTCCCCTTCCCCGCTGAAGGGCACAGAAGGGGCTGCGGCCATGAGCAATACGGCCGACTCTCTCTTGCGCATCTTGGCTCAGCTTTTCTCGCGCGGACCGCATGGCGCGCGCGGCTCAAGAGTGCATCGACCACCACATGGTCACAAGACTATCATCGCTCGAAAACTGCGATACTTTTGCAATAAGTATTAACCGTCGTGCATGCGTGCATTACTTCGCAGTACGGCTCCGAGCGAGAAAGATGACGAGGGAAGAGGGACATGACGCTGAAATTCACAGCCATCGTTGGCTTTTGTCTGGCGCTGGTTGCATGCGGTGGTGGGGGAGGCGGAGGCTCTTCTGGCGTTGCCGGCGCAGCGTCGGCGACTTCCACTTCCAGTCCTGCCGATACGAACAACGCAACGGCACTTTCCTTGACGGACGTGAACGGTGCGGCCGTACCGCTGCGAGCTACGAGCCTTGATTCGATCAGCGGCTTGACGGCGGGCACCGCTTCGTCACGACTGCCTGTCGATCCGGACTCTCTGGCTGCCAGGGCGTCGCTCCTGGCCCCGCTCTCCCAACCCAGGCTATCGGCGCCATCCACGACCGTCACACTGGGTGGCCCCAAGGGGCGAGACGAGGTCACGCAATCGATCTTGACGATGAGTCTGAACAGGGACAACAAATGGCCCTGGACCCTCTCGGCGCCGCTGCCCGACTGGGTCACCGCCTCGCCCACCTCCGGCACCGTTGATGCGAGCGGCACTTCGTTGAGCTTCTCGCCGGTTTTCAATGCCGCCGCGCCCGGCACCCAATCGGGCACAGCGACCGTGACGGCGCAAGTCAACGGCACCACGGCCACCCTGCCCCTGACCCTGGTGTTGAACCGGGACAAGCGCCAGCTTCTTCCTTCCGAGTGGGGCGTCGGCTTTGCAAGCACGCCTGGTGGATCGGTGCTCACGAGAACGCTGCGGGTTACCGACAACTTCGCAGGCGCCCTGCCGTGGACCGCCACCTCCAGTGCCTCCTGGCTTTCCGTGACGGGCAGCGGGACCACCGGAACCGGTCCGGGCCTTGTGCTCACCGCGGATCCCCAACTGGCGCCGACGGGTGCGACCAGCTATGCGACCGTGACGCTGAAGACGTCCCAACCGGGCGTTGCGGACGCGATCGTCCGTGTCGGCCTGTGGCGCGCCGACGATGGGCTGACCGCCCTGACCCCGCTGTCCGCGAGCTACACGAACGTCGTCGCCGACAAGGTCCGACCTTACGTCTACGCGCACAACGGCGGCACGTTCATCGACATCTACAACGCGCACCTGGGCACGAAAGTCGGCACCATCGCGAACGTCGGAGCTTGGCTGAGCGACATGAGCGTCGCGCCCGATGGAAGCCTCCTGTACGTGCTCGACAAAGGAGGCGGCCCCATCGTCGTCGTCGACCTGGCAAGTGCATCGAAGATCGCGACCTGGCCGCTGACGTTGAAACCCGGTGAGTCTTATCCACAAACCCTGCTGGCGATCCGCGTCAATGGCAAGGATGTCGTTCTGACAGGCAACGGCATCGCATACATAGATGGAACCCGTTTTGCCGCGTTGCCGCAACCCTTCAGCAGCAACTGGAATCTCACGGCAACGTCCGATGGCCGAAGAGTTTTCGTACAGGACAAAGGCATGAGCCCGGCCAGCGTCGGTGCATACGATGTCGACTACTCGGCAATGGCGAACGGCACCCTGATGGTGAAATCCACCGCAGGAGCGGCTTTCATCAATGGTGCCTCGAACGGCTTGGACATCGCAGTGAATTCAGACGGCACTGCGCTCTATACGGCATCGGGCTCGCCCTACCGATGCTCTTCAGTGGATCCTCTGACCCTGGGCTTCATTGGAAGCCTTCCAGGGGGAAGCCCCTATCCCAACAACGTCGAGGTCACCAGGGACGGCCGCGTGCTGTGCGGCATCGACGGCGGCTATCTTGACGACGGCCTCTGGCTCCATGCGCCCAGCGGGGCGCTGCTGAAATCCTTCAATCTCCAGGGGTACGGTTATCTTTATGACCGTCAGCTGGTGGTGACGCCGGATGGAATGATGGCAGTGGGCCTTACGCGCCTTCCCCGAATGATGTTTGCGCCCCTCGGCGCTCCCTGACCACACCTGAGGGTGCGCTGCAGGTGCGAAACCTCAGCGCAGCGCCGCCTTCCCCGCGTGCCGCGCCAGATGCACCTGGTGCAACGTGATCTTGCGCACCTCCGCCTGGCTGGTTTCGATGTGCGCGCGCAGCAGCATCGCGGCCTGATCGCCACGGTTCGCGCGCACGGCCTTCAGGATCTTGCCGTGCTCCTCGTAGGTCGCGTCGATGCGCGGCTGCTGCGTGAAGTCGAGCCGGCGGATGATGCGGATACGGTCCGTCACGTCGCCATGCACACGCGCCATCTCGGCATTGCCGGCTGCAGCCACCAGCGTGCAATGAAAAGCCTCGTCCCATTGCGCGACCTGCGCGGTGTCGGCGCTGCGCTGCGCCACGGGCACGAGCCAGATGTCGGCCAGCGTCTCGATCAGGCCGCGGTCGATGTGGCGATCGGTTTCGCACAGGCGGTGCACGGCGGTGGTCTCCAGCACCATGCGCAAATCGTAGAGCTGCTCGAACTGGTCGAAGTCGAAAGGCAGCACGCGCCAGCCGCTGCGAAACAGCACTTCGACAAACCCCTCTTGCTGCAATCGGAACAGCGCCTGCCGCACCGGCGTGCGCGAGACGCCGAGCCGCTCGCTGATCTCGTTCTCGGTGAAGCGATCGCCCGGCACGAGGATGAAGTCGGCCACGTCGCGCTTGAGCTGCGCATAGACCTCGTCGGCCCGCGTGCGGAAAACAGCCGCATCGACAGCAGTGACGACGGCGGGAGCAGGTGAAGCGGGGCGGGGTCGAACGGTAGACACGTGGGGAATGGTAGTCGCTGGCGTCCGCGTCATGCCGCGTGGTTCAGCAGCGCCGCAAGCAGCGCGGCGCTGGGTGCCGTCCAGCCGACGATGGCGCCCTGGGCACGCACCATGTCGAGCGTGGCTGCCTTGAAGGCCGGAAAGTAGCTCTCGGTGCAGTCTTCGAGCAGCAGGCAGTCGTAGCCCCGGTCGTTGGCTTCGCGCATGGAGGTCTGCACGCAGACCTCGGTGGTGACGCCGCCGAACAGCAGGTGGGTGATGCCGCGTTGCTGCAGCATTTCGTGCAGCCCGGTGGCATAGAAGGCGCCCTTGCCCGGCTTGTCGATGACGATCTCTCCGTCGATGGGTGCAAGCGCCTCGATGATCTGGTTGCCGGGCTCCCCTGCCACGAGGATGCGCCCCATCGGCCCCTCGTCGCCGATGCGCAGCGCGGGTTTGCCACGGTTGCGCTTGGCCGGTGGGCAGTCGGACAGATCGGCGGCATGAGCCTCCCGAGTGTGGACCACGAGGCCGCCTGCGGCTCTCCAAGCCTGCAGGACTTTCCGCGTCGCCGGCACGATCGCCTGAAGCAACGAGACGTCGTTGCCCAGGGTCTCGCCAAAGCCCCCCGGCTCCATGAAATCGCGCTGCATGTCGATGAGGACCAACGCCGTGTTCGCGAGTTCAAACTCGTAAGGAAAAGGTGCTGCCGTTTCCATGCCTATGCGCATCGTCGTCCTCCCTTATGTGCAGAGCCATAAACGCACAGAGGGCAAGCACGCCCCCTCGAAGCCCGGCAGGCGGTGCGGTGCCGACGTCCCCTCTGGGCCGCCGAGGAGCGCAGCGTTTCGCGGATCAGGGCTCGCAGCTGTTTGAGCGAAGCGAGTTCTGCGAGACCCCGCGAAACGCGAGCACCGCAGGGAAGCCGCGAAGCGGCCGGCACAGCGGGGATGCCGGGCGGCCTCGCAACAAGCAACAGAGCACTCATGCAGCAGCCTCCACAGAAGGCCCGGAATGCCCACCCCCCATGTGCCCCCCGATCACATGCCGTTCAGCCCCCGCAGCAGAAGTCTCGAACACCACGCGCCCTTCGCTCATCACGACAATGCGATCCGCCAGCTCCAGCAGTTCGTCGAGGTCTTCGCTGATCAGCAGAACCGCCCCGCCCTTCTCGCGCACCTGCACGATGCGCGAGTGGATCTCCGCCACCGCCGCGAAGTCGAGGCCGAACACCGGATTGGCGGCAATCAGCACGTTGATGTCGCCCGCCAGTTCACGCGCCAGCACCGCGCGCTGCACGTTGCCGCCCGACAGGCTGCGAATGGGTGCGCCCTCGCCCTGCGTCTTGACGCCATACGCCGCGATCCACTCGCGCGCCCGGCTGCGCCAGAACGGAAAGTTGAGCACCCCACCGCGCGACAACGGGGGCCTGTCGAAATCGCGCAGCGCCATGTTGTCCGACACGCTCAGATCGCCCACGCATGCGTTGCGCAAGGGCTCTTCGGGCAGGCTGCGGACCTTGAGGCTGCGGTTCTCCGCACGCCGTGCGTTGTAGGGCTGTCCCATCACTGTCACGCGGCCCGCCAGCCGTGGCCGCTGCCCGACCAGCGCCTCGACCAGCTCGCGCTGGCCGTTGCCGGAAACGCCGGCCACGCCGAGGATCTCGCCCGCACGCACCGACAGGCTCAGGTCGTGCAAGGCCAGCGTGCCCCGGTCGCCCTGCGCCTGAAGCCCTTCCACCTTCAGCGCGACAGGCGCGCTCGCGTCCACCGGCCTTCTGGCCACGGGCGCCGAAGCCACCGCGCCCTCGCCACCCATCATGGCCTGCGCAAGCTGCGACGGGCTCGTGCCCACCACGCGGCAGTGATGCACCGCCTTGCCGCGCCGCAGCACCGTCACGCTGTCGGCATACGCCATCACCTCGCGAAACTTGTGCGTGATGATGAGCACCGTGCACCGCCCGCTGCGCGCAATGGCACGCACATGGCCCAGCACTTCGTCGGCCTCCTGCGGCGTCAACACCGACGTCGGTTCGTCGAGGATCAGCAGGCGCGGCTGCAGATACAGCTGCTTGAGCAATTCGAGCTTCTGCTTCTCGCCCGCCGCAAGTTCCGAAGGCCGTGCATCGAGGTCGAGGCTGAAGGGCGTGGTCGCCAGAAAGTCTTCCAGCTCGGCGCGCTTTTTCTTCCAGTCGATCAGCGCGGGCGTCTTGCCGCCGGCCAGCAACAGGTTCTCGGCCACCGTCATGCCGGGTGCGAGCGTGAAGTGCTGGTAGACCATGCCGATGCCCAGGGCGCGCCCCACGATCGGGTTGGCGATGTCCTGCTCGCGACCATCGATCAGGATGCTGCCCTCTTCCGCGCGCTGAAAGCCGGCCACGCACTTCACCAGCGTGCTCTTGCCCGCGCCGTTCTCGCCGAGCAGCGCGTGAACCGAGCCGGGCTCGACACGCATCGTCACGCGGTCCATCGCGGTGAAGCTGCCGAAGCGCTTGGTCAACTCGTAGGTATCGAGCGCGAGTGCGCCGGTGCCGGCGGGCAGGCCGCCGATGGGTTGCGCGGAAAGAGCGGCCGCCATGTGGTGCCTCAGGCCGTGGTCGCTTCGGGCGCGAGCGTGGCCAGCAGCGCCTGCGACGTGGTGTGCGCGCCGAACACGCCGCCCTGCATCGTGATCATCTTCAACGCCGCCAGATGGTTGCCATGGTCGGTGGCCGCCGTGCAGTCGGACAGCAGCAGGCACTCGAAGCCGCGGTCGTTGGCATCGCGCATCGTCGTGTGCACACACACGTCGGTCGTGATGCCGGCAAGGATCAGGTTCTCGATGCCGCGCGTGCGCAGGATCAGTTCGAGGTCGGTTGCATAGAACGAGCCCTTGCCCGGCTTGTCGATCACCACCTCGCCCGGCAGCGGTGCGAGTTCGGGAATCAGCTCCCAGCCCGGCTCGCCGCGCACCAGGATGCGGCCGCAGGGCCCGTCGTCGCCGATGCCCACGCCGTTCGCACCGATCTGCCGCGAACGCCAGCGCTTGTTGGCCGGCAGGTCGGCCAGGTCGGGCCGGTGGCCTTCGCGCGTGTGGATGATGTGAAAGCCCAGCGGCCGCAGCGCCGCGAGCGTGCGCGCGATGGGCTTGATGGGCGCCTGCACCAGCGACAGGTCGTAGCCCATCACGTCGACATACCCGCCCTTGCCGCAGAAGTCGGTCTGCATGTCGATCACGATCAACGCGGTGTTGTCGGGCCGCAGCGCGCCGTTGTAAGGCCAGGCATAGGGCTCGGCGGCGACGTGGCGTTCGGTGGTGTGGGCGAGGGTGGTCATGGCTTGGGTTCGGCCTGCGCGGGCACTCAGTTTTTTGTCGATGAAAGTTCGCCGGGGCTGCCGATGGCGGCGCTGCCCGGCTTGCAGGTGAACACCAGGATCACCAGCGTGAGCACATAAGGCACGGTGTTGAACAGGTGGTAGCCCCAGCCGACGCCGATGGACTGCAGCGCCGGCCCGATGGCGCCCGCACCGCCGAAGAGAAACGCCGCGCCCACGCAGCGCAGCGGGCTCCAGCGCGCGAAGATCACGAGCGCCACGGCGATCAGGCCCTGTCCGCTGGAGATGCCTTCGTTCCAGCTCCCCGGATAGAACAGCGTGAGCGACGCACCGCCGAGCCCCGCGATGAAGCCGCCCGCCGTGGTGGTCGCGGTGCGCAGGCCCGAGACCGAGTAGCCGAGCGCGCGTGTCGCCTGTGCCGAATCGCCCGCCATGCGCACCAGCAGGCCGGCGCGCGTGCGCGCAAAGCCCCACCAGAGCAGCACCGCCAGCGCCACGCCGATGGGCACCAGCGCGTTGAGCTGCAGCGCCGAGCGCACCACCGTGTTGTCGCTCCAGAAGCCCAGCGGGATCGCAGGAATCTGCGGCGCCTGCGGCTGGATCAACGGCTTGCCCAGGTAGAAGGCGAGCCCAGTGCCCAGCAGCATCAGCGCGATGCCGGTGGCCACGTCGTTCACGCGGTCGAGCGAACACAGCAGGCCATGCAGCAGCGCCAGCGCCGCGCCCGCCGTGGCGCCGATCAACACGCCGAGCCAGGCCGAATCGGTGAGGTACGCGCCGCCGAATGCGGCCATGGCCGACAGCACCAGCACGCCTTCGAGCCCGAGGTTGATGCGGCCCGACTTCTCGGTGAGGCATTCGCCCAGACTCACGAACAGGAAGGGCGCGCCCACGCGCAATGCGCCGCCGACGATGCCGGCGATCAGGGCGATCCATTGGTCGGCCGTCATTCAACGGCCTCCGCGCTGCAACGGTCTGGCACCCTTTCCCAGAGGGAGAGGGGACAAGACAAGGAGCCCCTCCTCATGTGTAGCTCCTGGCCTCGGGCAGCATGCGGTCGCCCACGGTCTTCCAGTTGACCGTGCGCAGCCCCTCACTCGCCAGGATCAGCACGAAGGCAATGCCCTGCAGCACCAGCACCGATGCATCGGGCAACCCGAGCCGTCGCTGCAGCAGGCTGCCGGCTGCACCAAAGCCGCCGAACAGGATCGCCACCGGCACGATGGCCACCGGGTTGTGTCGCGCGATGAACGACACGAGGATGCCTGCATAGCCGTACCCCGCGATCAGCGAGGCGTTGGCGTTGGTGTGCACCGCCGCCACCTCGACCGCGCCCGCGAGCCCCGCGCACGCGCCGCCCAGTCCGCAGGCGGTGAGGATGAGCCGCGTGGCCGGCAGGCCCACGAGCTGCGCGGTGCGCGGATTGCCGCCGACCACGCGCACCGAAAAACCCGAAGCCGTCGCGCGCAGCCACCAGCCGAGCCCGAGGCAAGCCACGACGCCGATCACCAGCCCCCAGTGCACGTCGGAACCTCCGATGCCGCCGATCAGCATGCCGTCGTTCAGTGCGTGGGTCGAAGGCTTGTTGAGGCTCGCCGGATCGCGAAGCGGCCCTTCAACCAGGTGCTTGAAGATGCCGATGGCGATGTAGGCCAGCAGCAGGCTGCTGATGGTTTCGTTGATGCCGCGGTACTGGCGTAGCCAGCCCGCGAGCATGATCCACAGCCCGCCGACGACCGCACCCGCGATGCACACCACCACCGTGCCGACGATGTTGCCGGGCAGCGGCACCGCTTGCGCAAGCGCCGCGCAGGCCAGGCCGCCCAGCACCAGCGCGCCTTCGCCGCCGATGACGATCAACCCGGCGCGCGCGGGCAACGCCACGCACAGCGCCGTGAGCATCAAGGGCGCCGCGCGCTGCAACGTGTTTTGCCACGAGAACCAGTCGCCGAACGCGCCCTTGAAGAGCGTCGTCCAGACCTCCACCGGATCGACACCGGCAAAGGCCACCAGCAGGCCGAACAGCAGCAGTGCCGCCGCAATGGCGAACACCGGCAGGGCGAATTCCTTGAGCGCGTGGCGCATGACGAGGCTCCGCGGATCAGGCCTGACCGATGACGCCTTCGACGAGGTAGTTCATCTTCTCCAGCTCCAGGTCGGTCTGCTTGAGCACCTTGCCGGCCGGCACCACCACGGCGCCCTTGTTGTCCTTGATGCCGTCCTTGAAGATGTCGAAGGTGCCCGCGATCATCTTTGCCTTGATGTCGTCGGCCTGCTTCTTCGCGGCGTCCGTCACCATCGGGCCGTAGGCGGACATCTTCACGTAGCCTTCTTTCAGGCCACCGCGCAGAAAGTTGGGGTGCGGCTTGCCGGTTTGCGCGGCGTCGATGGCGGCCTTGTAGGCAGTGAGCCAGTTCCACTCGGCACCCGTGAGGTACGCGTTGGGCGCGAGCTTGGCCTGGCTCGCGTGGTAGCCGCAGACCATCTTGCCGCGCTTGGCGGCTGTCTCGACCACCACCTTGGGGCCATCGACGTGCATGGTGAACACGTCGCAGCCCTGGTCGGCCAGGCTGTTGGTGGCCTCGGCCTCTTTCACGGCCATCGACCAGTCGCCCGTGAAGATCACGCTGCAGGTGATGTTCGGCTTGACAGAGCGCGCACCGAGCGTGAAGGCGTTGATGTTGCGCAGCACCTGCGGAATCGGCTTGGCAGCGACGAAGGCGATCTTGTTGCTCTTCGTCATGTGCGCGGCGATCACGCCGTTCAGGTACTGGCACTCATCGATGTAGCCGAAGAAGCTGCCGACGTTCTTCGGGTGCTTGCCCTCGGTCCAGAGGCCGCCACAGTGCGAGAAGCGCACGTCGGGGTACTTGGGCGCGACCGCGAGGATGTGCGGATCGAAGTAGCCGAAGGACGTGGGAAAGAGCAGCTTGGCGCCGTCTTGCGAGATCATGCCGGCCATGGTCTTCTGCACGGCGGCGGTCTCGGGCACGTTCTCTTCTTCGACCACCTTGATGCCGGGCAGCTTCTTGATTTCGGCGGCGGCCATGGCGTGCGCCTGGTTGTAGCCGTAGTCGTCGCGCGCGCCGACATAGATCACGCCGACGGTGAGCGGCTTGGCCTGCGCGCCGGCCAGGGTGCTCCAGCCCCCGAGCGCACCAACGGCGCCCAGCGCGGCCAGGGACTTGAGGGAATCACGGCGATTGAGTTGGCTTGTCATGGCGTTCTTTCGAGGAGTGGAGGAAGGTGCAAAAAATGTGCTGCCGCATCCGGCGTCAGACCGGCAGACTCACGTGGGCCGCGACCACGCGCCAGCCTTCGGCGGTGCGCAGCCAGGTCTGACTCTGGCGGCCGATCTCGCGGCTGCCAGAGCGGCGAAATTCGACGTTGGCGGTCGCGAAGTCGCGGCCGTAGGTGGTGATGACGGTGCGCAGCAGTTCGCGTGGCGGGCTCTGCACGGGCAGCGAAGCGCGGAAGGCGCGGATGTCGGCGTGGCCGTAGTGGTTCTCGGAGAAGCCGTAGCGCAGCGTGTGCGGGCTGTTCCAGAACAGCTCGTCGAGCACCTCGCGTTGGTTGCTTACAAGCGCTTCTTCGTAGCGCGCGAACACGGCGCTGACTTCGGCGTGCACGTCGGGGATGTTGATCTCGGGTGTCATCGGCGCACCTCCTGCTGGAAGGTGTCGAGGCTCGCGATGTACGCGCGCCAGCCACCGTGATGGGTCACGTCTTGCGCACCGGCCAGCGCATGGCCTTCGCAGATGAAGCCGTGCACCCAGCTGCCATCGGCCAGCTCGACGCTGCCGAGGCCAAGCGGTGGCGGGATCAATGCGAGGAAGCCGCCGATTTGCGCAAGAGGCACCGCCCACACTTCGAGTGCGATGGCCGCGCCGCCTTCAGCCACGCGCTGCAGGCCGGGCTTGGGTGGCGTGGTGCCGGGCAGTGCGTGAAGACGGTAGGACGGCGCGGTGGTCATGGCGCGCAGCAGCGTGGCGCCGCGCTCGGTGAGCTGCCCGTTGAGCGGCATGCCCGAGAGGTGCGCGCCGACCACTGCGATGGGCAGCGTGTCGGCCGCCACCGCGCGCAGCCCCGGCACCGCGCGCGGCGCGGGCAAGGGCTTGCCGGTTGCGCCTTGCGCAAGACCCGTGGCGTGGTGGTAGCGCTGGCCCAGCTCGGCCAATGCGAGGTCGCTGCCGCACGGGCCGATCAAGGTGATGCCGAAGGGCAGGCCATCGGCACGCAGGCTGCTCGGCACCGAGAGCGCGGCGTAGTCGAGCAGGTTGACGAAGTTGGTGTACGCGCCGAGGTTGCGGTTGAGTGCCACCGGGTCGGCGCGCATCCGCTCGCGGCTGTAGTGCGTGGGCGCGGTGGGCACCAGCAGCACGTCGATGTCGCGCCACATCGGCTCGACCTGCTGCGCGATGGCACGCAGGCGCGTTTGCGCGTCGAACACGTCGGCAGCCGTGTAGTTGCGGCCGCTTGCAAGGATGCTGCGCACGGGCTCGATCACTTCACTCTCGTGGGCGTCGAAGAACTCGCGCACCGCGGCGTAGCGTTCGGCGACGAGTGCGCTTTCATAAAGCAGCGCGGCGGCCTCGGCCAGTGGCGCATGGGGAATGGTGACGGGCGTTCCGCCCAACGCGATGAGCTTCGTCTGCGCATCGGCGAAGGCCTGTTCGGCGGCGGTATCGCCGAAGAAGGCCAGCGCGTCGGGCACGCCGAAGCGGAAGTGCGCGGGCAGCGGCTGGCGGCGCAGGGGCACGTCGCGCGAATACGGATCGCGCGTGTCGCGGCCCGCGGTGGCCAGCAGCACATCGACCGCCAGCGCCACGGTGCGCGCAAAGATCGACACGCAATCCGCGCTCTGCGCCGCGGGCACCACGCCGAAGGCGCTCAGCAGGCCGCGCGAGGGCTTGAGGCCGACGATGTTGTTCAGGCCGGCGGGCACGCGGCCGGAGCCGGCGGTGTCGGTGCCCAGGGCGAAGTCGACCTCTCCGTCGGCGACCACGCAGGCCGACCCGGAGCTGGAGCCACCCGAAACCAGGCTGGCATCGAAGGCGTTGGGCACTTCGCCATAAGGAGAGCGCGTGCCGTTGAGTCCGCAGGCGAACTGGTCGAGATTGGTCTTGCCGACAAGTGATGCACCGGCGTCGAGCAGGCGCTGCACCACGGCGGCGTGGGCATCAGGCAGGCGGTCGAAGGCCGGGCAGGCGGCGGTGGTCGGCACGCCGGCGACGTCGATGTTGTCCTTGACCGCGAAGCGCAGGCCGGCGAGCGGGAGGACCGCGCCAAGCCTTTCACCGGCGTGCGCGCCAACCAGGGGCACCGCGAATTTCGCGATCCAGGCGGCGGCGGGCGATCCGTTTTTTACATGCACCATCTTTAAGCATCCCAACTTGTGTACAAGTCGAGATGCAAGCAATGTGCCAGCGGCGACCACAGGTCGCGCGGATCAGGAACAGGTGGGAGGATTTACTCCCTCTCCCCTTGGGGGGAGGGTTGCGGTGTAGTGCCGCCGATAAGGCACGACCCCTGAATGAACGCCACGGCCCTCACCCCTCCCTCTTCCCAAGGGGAGAGGGCGTCAGACCATTCAGCTCTTCTTCGCGTCGCGGTAAAGCTTCTCGACCTTCGGCAGGTTCGCTTCGAGCTTGGTGATGCGATCCGGCCCCGTCGGATGCGTCGACAGGAAGTTCAGCCCGCCCTGGTTCTTCGACGCCGCAGCCATCTTCTGCCAGAGCGTCACCGAAGCCTTCGGGTCGTAGCCCGCGCGCGCCGCGAGTTCGAGGCCCACGAGGTCGGCCTCGGTCTCGTCGCTGCGGCTGAACTTCAGCGTGATGAGCTGCGTGCCGGCGCGGGCCGCGATGTCGCCCACCTGGCCGAGCCCCAGCAGTTGCGCGCCGATCGACAGCGCCGCCCCCGTGCCCGCGCTCTTGGCCATGCGGGCGCGGGCATGCTCGCGCAGCGCGTGGGCCATTTCGTGGCCCATCACCATCGCGACCTCGTCGTCGCTCAGCTTGAGCTGCTCGAGGATGCCGGTGAAGAAGGCGATCTTGCCGCCGGGCATGCAGAAGGCGTTGATCTGCTTGCTGCCGATCAGGTTGACCTCCCACTTCCAGTCGCGCGCACGCGAGTTCCACGGCGTGGCAAAGGGAATGAGCCGCTGCGCGATGGCGCGCAGGCGCTGCAGCTGCGGGTTGTTGTCGCCGGCCAGGGCGCCCTTGGCGCGGGCCTGTTCGAGCAGCTCGGCGTACTGCTGCACGCCGGCCGCCTCGACCTTCTCAGCCGGCACGATGTTGCGCGCCACCGAGGCACTGCCGACATTGACCTGCGCCAGCGCGGGCCCGGCCAGCACCGCGCCCGCGGCGGCCAGCAGGAAGGCCCTTCGCGGCTGCCAGGGCGAGGCCGCGGAAACGGTGGAGTCGGCGGAATCAATACGCAGAAGGCGTTCGCATCGTGTGCACATGGGCCGGATCATAGGAACAAATGAACGCAAAAGGCCGGCCGATGTCCCCGTGCACTCATGGACAATCCGGGGCTCATGTCCGCCTCGCCCGTCGAAACCCCCACCGCCCCTTCCCCGCCCTGGCGTGACGCCCTGAAGGTCTACCTCGAGCCCGCCACGCTGCGCATGCTGGCGCTGGGCTTCTCGGCCGGGCTGCCGCTGCTGCTGGTGCTGGGCACGCTGAGTTTTCGCCTGCGCGAAGCCGGCATCGACCGCACCACCATCGGCTACCTGAGCTGGGTCGGGCTGGCCTATGGCTTCAAGTGGGTCTGGGCGCCGCTGGTCGACCGGCTGCCGCTGCCGCCGCTGACCACGCTGCTGGGGCGGCGACGCGGCTGGCTGCTGCTGGCGCAGTGCATGGTCATCGCGGGTCTGATCGGCATGGCGCTGAACGACCCGCGGCTCGGGCTCACGCCATTGATCTGGTGCGCGCTGCTGGTGGCCTTCGGCTCGGCCACGCAAGACATCGCGCTGGACGCCTTCCGCATCGAATCGGCCGAGGCGCGCAAGCAGGCCGCACTCGCCGCCGCCTACCAGACCGGCTACCGGCTCGCGATGATCTGGGCCGGCGCGGGCGTGCTGTGGGTCGCGGCCTGGGCCGAGGTGGCGCCGGCCGCCGCCGTCACTGGCGCGGCCGCCTACCAGAACGGCGCCTGGAAAACGGCCTACCTGGTCATGGCCGCCTCGATGGCGGTCGGTGTGCTCACGGTGCTGCTGTCGCCCGAGCCGGTGCAGCGCGCACTGCCCAAGGCAAAGAACGCCGCCGAATGGCTGCGCAGCGTGCTGATCGAGCCCTTTGCCGATTTCATCCGCCGCTACAAGTGGCAGGCGGTGCTGATCCTCTCGCTCATTGCCATCTACCGCATCAGCGACGTGGTGATGGGCATCATGGCCAACCCCTTCTACGTGGACATGGGCTTCACCAAGGACGAAGTGGCCACGGTCAGCAAGATCTACGGCGTGATCATGACGCTGGCCGGCGCCTTCGTCGGCGGCGTGCTGTCGATGCGGCTGGGCGTGATGCGCGTGCTGATGCTGGGCGCGGTGCTCAGCGCGGGCAGCAACCTGCTGTTTGCCTGGCTGGCCACGCGCGGGCACGACCTCACGGCGCTCATCGCGGTGGTCTCGGCCGACAACCTGGCCGGCGGCATTGCGTCGGCGGCCTTCATCGCCTACCTGTCGAGCCTGACGAACATCAGTTATTCGGCCACGCAGTACGCGCTGTTCAGCTCGCTGATGCTGCTGCTGCCGAAGTTCATCGCCGGCTATTCGGGCGCTTTTGTCGATGCCTACGGCTACAGCACCTTCTTCACCTCCACCGCGGTGCTGGGCCTGCCGGTGCTGGTGCTGGTGGCGCTGGCTTCCCGTCTGACGACCACCACAAGCCCTCCCGACCGTCAATAGGGCCATGGCCTTATAGGAATCGGCCGACGCGGCGCAGGCCCTGCAACTGGTAGGCTGTGCCGGTTTACATTCGTTTCTTCCCCTGCGTTCCCTGTTGCCTGCAGCCTTTCAAAGAAGATCGTGCCGTCCCGAATTTCTCCCCTTCAAATCAGCGCCTTCACGGCGACCTCTGCCGTCGGTGTCGGCAAGGAATCGCTGGCCGACGCGCTCGCGCAATCGCGCAGCGGCCTGCGCGCCAACGACTTCGGCGACGCACCGCTGCCCACCTGGATCGGCCGCGTGGACGGTCTTGAAGACATCCGCCTGCCCGAGGCGCTCATGCCCTGGGACTGCCGCAACAACCGGCTCGCGTGGCTGGGCCTGCATGCCGACGGCTTCATCGAGGCGGTGGCCGCCGCGCGCGAAAAGTACGGCGCCTCGCGCATCGCGCTGGTGCTGGGCACCTCGACCGCCAGCATCGGCGAAACCGAGCTGGCCTACACGCAGCTCGACGCCGAAGGCATGTTTGCGCCCAACCAGCGCCGCGCCGCCGTGCACACGCCCCATTCGCTGGCGATGTTCACCGCGCAGGTGCTGGGCCTCACCGGGCCGAGCGAGACGATCTCGACCGCCTGCTCGTCCAGCGCCAAGGTGTTCGCTTCGGCCGAACGGCTGATCCGCCTGGGCCTGGCCGACGCGGCCGTGGTCGGCGGTGCCGACACACTGTGCGGCAGCGTGCTGTTCGGCTTCAACTCGCTCGAACTGGTGTCGAGCGAACCCTGCCGGCCTTTCGATGCCAGCCGCAAGGGCATCAGCCTGGGCGAGGCCGCCGGCTTTGCACTGGTCGAGCGCGTGCAGAGCGGCGCCGACGCCGCGCCGATGCACCTGCTGGGCTACGGCGAAGCGAGCGACGCGCACCACATGTCGACCCCGCACCCCGAGGGCCTGGGCGCCGAGCGCGCGCTCGACGAGGCGCTGGCGCGCGCGGGCCTTGCGCCCGAGGCCATCGACTACATCAACATGCACGGCACCGCGAGCCAGAAGAACGACGAGGTCGAAGGCGCGCTGGTGGCGCGCCGCTTCCCGGCCCGCACGCACGCCAGCTCGACCAAGGGTTTCATGGGCCACACGCTGGGCGCTGCCGGCATCGTCGAGGCCGTCATCAGCCTGCTGGCCATCGAGCGCGGCCTGATGCCGGGCACCGTCAACACGAGCACGCTGGACGAAGGCTTCGGTCCGCAGATCAAGCTGCAGCCCGCGCATGGCGAGGTGCGCTATGCCCTGTCCAACTCCTTCGGCTTCGGCGGCAACAACTGCTCGCTGGTGTTCGGCAAGGCGGAGGCCGCATGAGCACGACCACGACGCGCCCTGTGCCCCCCACCCTCTACATCGAAGGCCCGGCCTTCTGGACGCCCACGCTGCCCGGCTGGGACGCGGCGCGCGCCGCCTTCCGCGGCGAAGGCACGCTGGCCGATCCGCCCGCCAAGCGCCCGTCGCCGCAGGTGCTGGCACCGGCCGAGCGCCGCCGCGCGCCCGACACCGTGGCGCTGGCGCTCGAAGTGGCGGCCGCCGCGATGGTGGCCTCGGGCCGCAATGCGGCCGACGTGCCCTGCGTGTTCACGTCGGCACACGGCGACCTGTCGATCAACGACTACATGTGCGGCACGCTCGCGACCGATCCGAAGATGCTGTCGCCCACCAAGTTCCACAACTCGGTGCACAACGCGGCCGTGGGCTACTGGACCATCGGCACCGGCTGCATGGCGGCCAGCAATGCGGTTTCGGCCTACGAACACAGCTTTGCCTCCGGCCTGCTCGAAGCGGCGGTGCAGTGCGCGGCCGACCAGGAGCCGGTGCTGCTGGTGGGCTACGACACGCCCACCGTCGGCCCGCTGACCTCGGTGACCGACAGCCGCGGCCTGCTCGCGGTGGCGCTGGTGATCGCGCACGAGCGCACCGAACGCACCGCGGCCTCGCTCGACTGGTCGCTGGTCGGCACCGATGGCACCGGCGCGCCGGCGGCGCCGCGCTCGGCGGCGGCACGCACGCTGGTCGGCATCAACCCGATGGCCGATGCGCTGGGCCTGTTCGAGGCGCTGGCGCAGGTCGAAGGCAGCGCAGGCAGCGCAGGCGCGCCGATCGAACTGCCGCTGTCGGGCACGCTCGCGCTGCGGCTGCAGTTGCAGCCCGCGGGCTGACGATGCGCGGGGGGTGGTCGGCGCGCTCCGTCACCCGCGCGTTGGTAGGTACTCGAAGACGAACATGGCGCCCGTGAACGCTGGGCAAGGCGCTATGCTTTTCGCAGCGCTTGCGGTTGACAGGCCGGTGCTGCGTTTACCCAACTTTACGGAGCGTTCAAGCCCGCTTGCTCCCCGTGGACGACCATGAAGCGCATGAGCACCCCCCAACTCCTGATGATCGAAGACGACGCCCGCCTGGCGCAGATGGTGGGCGAATACCTGACGCAGTCGGGCTTCGCCTTCAACCATGCCGGCGACGGCACCAGCGGGCTTGAGCAACTGCAGCAGCACGCGCCCGACCTCGTGATCCTCGACCTGATGCTGCCCGACACCGACGGGCTTGAAGTCTGTCGCCGCATCCGCGCACTGCCCGGCCCCCTGTCCAAGGTGTCGGTGCTGATGCTCACGGCCAAGGGCGATCCGATGGACCGCATCATCGGCCTGGAGATCGGCGCCGACGACTACCTGCCCAAGCCCTTCGAGCCGCGCGAGCTGCTGGCGCGCATCCGCGCGGTGCTGCGCCGACGCAGCGAGACCGCCACCGAGGCGGAAGCCTCCACGGTGATGCGCTTCGGCACGCTGGAGATCGACCGCAATGCGCGCACCGTGTCGGTGGCCTCCGCGCTGGCCGACCTGACCTCCTACCAGTTCGACCTGCTGGTGGCCATGGCCGAGCGCGCGGGCCGCGTGCTCACGCGCGACCAGATCATGGAAGCCGTGCGCGGCCGCGAGCTGGAAGCCTTCGACCGTTCGATCGACGTGCACATGGGCCGCATCCGCGCCGCCATCGAGGTCGATGCGAAGAACCCGAAGCGCATCCTCACCGTGCGCGGCGTGGGCTACGTGTTCGCCAAGCAGCAAGACTGAGCCGGCCCCGATGCTGCGCAGCCTCTACAACCGCCACCTCTATGTCCGCATCTGGCTCGCGGTGGTGGGCGGCGTGGTCATCCTCACGCTGATGGCCAACTGGATCGTGCGCGAGGCGGCGCAGGCCGAGCGCGAGCGGCTGGCGCCCGTGCCGCGCGACGTGGTCGTGCTCGATGCACAAGACAAGCCCATCGGCACCGGCAAGGCGCTGCGCGTGCCGGGCCAGGGCCTGGAGTTCGACGTGACGCTCAGCGACGGCAAGGACATCACGCTGCGCGTGGCGCCGCGCGAGCGGCCCACCGGCGCGGCCGGCTTCGCGCCGTGGCGCACGCCCTTCGGGCTGGGCTGGATGATCGCGTTGGTGGGGGTGGCGGTGGCATTGGCCGTCTACCCGATCGTGCGGCGCATCACGCAGCGGTTGGAATCGCTGCAGCGCGGCGTGCAGCGATGGGGTGAAGGCGATCTCTCGGTGCGCGTGACCGAAGAAGGGCAGGACGAAGTGGCTGATCTCTCCAAACGATTCAACGCATCGGCCGAACGCATCGAACAGCTGGTGCGTTCGCACAAGTCGCTGCTGGCCAATGCATCGCATGAACTCCGCTCGCCGCTCACCCGCATCCGCATGGGCCTGGAGCTGATGGGCGAGCGCCCGAGCCCGGCCGCGCGCGACGAGATCTCGCGCAACATCGGCGAGCTCGACCAGCTGATCGACGAGATCCTGCTGGCCAGCCGGCTCGATGCCAGCGAGGCCGACATGGGCACCGTCGAGGCGGTCGACCTGACCGGCCTGGCCGCCGAGGAATGCGCGCAGGTGAACGCCGAGCTCGACCTTGCCGAAGGCACCGACAACGCCACGCTCACCGTGCCCGGCGTGTCGCGCCTCTTGCGCCGCGCGATCCGCAACCTGCTGGAAAACGCCCGCCGCTACGGCGCCGGCGAGATCGCCGTCGAGCTGGGCAACACCAACGGCTTTGCCACCGTGCGCGTCAACGACCGGGGGCCGGGCGTGCCGCCCGCGCTGCGCGAACGCATCTTCGAGCCCTTCTACCGCCTGCCCGGCGCCAGCGAGCGCAATGGCGGTGTCGGCCTGGGGCTGTCGCTGGTGAAATCGATCGCCGAACGCCATGGCGGCTCGGTGCGCTGCGAAGACCGGCCGGGCGGCGGCGCGAGCTTCGTGATTCGCCTGCCGGTGGCACGCGGCCACTGACAAGACACCAAAGAAAAGCACCCTGCGCCCGCACGGGTGCAGTCAGGTAGCGGCCACAGGCCGCACCTAAAATCCCGCCCCTATGCAGAGATCGCACATCGTTCGGCCCGCGGCCATGTTCTGGGGGCTGGTGGTGTTCTTGCCGGTCGGCGTCACCTACCTGTCGGCCATTCTTCTCCTGCTCACGATGATGCTGGCCGGCGACACGCGCGAGCGCATCGCGCGGCTGCGCGCCAACCCGATGTGGTGGCCGGTGATGGCCTACCTGGCCTGGACCCTCATCGTGCTGGCCTTCGGGCAGCACTACCCCGAAACCGGCTCCAACCTGTTCCACGGCATACGCATCGGCCTCACGCTGCTGATGGCGATGGCGCTCACGCGCGAGGAAGCGATATGGGCGCTGCGCGGCTTCCTCCTGATCGCGGCGCTGAACATCCTCCTGATCGTTCTCTACTACGCCATCGGCTTTCCGATCTGGTCGCCGCTGCGCGCGGTGGTCATGGAGGTGGGCAACAAGTCGATCAGCAACGCGCTGCTGTTCAGCGTGGTGGCGTCCACCGCCGCCGTGTGGGGCATTGCGCAGATTGCTGCGCACAGGCCGCTGCGCGCCATTCCCGCCTTCGTGCTGATGCTCGGGCTGGGCCTGGTGGTGGCGTTGCCGCTGACCTCGCGCACCTCGGTGCTCGCGCTGCTGCTGGTGATTCCGGCGGTGTGCATCCACCAGTGGCGCAACCACCTGAAGATGCTGGTGGGCGCGCTGGTGCTGGGCACCGTGGTGCTCGGCGCCGGGCTCTACCAGCTGCCGCAACTGCAGCACAAGGTCGAGACCGGCGTGCAGGAGATCGAAGAGGCGCAGTCCGGCGCCGTCTTCAAGGGCAGCTGGGTCATCCGCTACTACATGTACAAGGACACGAGCCTCATGATCGCCGACCGGCCCTTCACCGGCTGGGGCATCGGCGGCTGGACCGAGCAGTGGCACAAGCGCGGCCCGAAGCTGTTCGCCGACTCGAACATGCCGCACAACGACTTCCTGTGGGTCGGCTCGCAGGGCGGCTTGCCGGCCTTGCTGAGCCTGCTGGTCATCATGGCCGGCGCCGTCTGGCAGGCATGGAAGCGGCCCGACATCGCGGGCCGCTACGCGCTGGCGGCCACGCTGATCGCACTGATCGCATCGAGCGTGAACTCGGCGCTGCGCGACGCGCAGATCGGCCTGGCGCTGCTGTGGATCTCGCAGGTCTACCTGCGGCTGGCCATGGAATCGAAAGACCCGGCGCCCTGGCGCGACCTGTGGCCGCGTGCCGGTTCCAGGGCGTTCGATCCGGCGGCACAGCAGGCCTGAGAGGGCCTGAAAGGGCCCGAGAGAAATTGCAGGCACCCGGCATGGCCGCTTCGCGGGCCTGATCGCCGCGAAGCACCCACCCGGGGCAAAGACCGTCAGGTCAGTGGCGCGCCGAAACCGCTTCGCCGGCCTTCAGCCGGTACACCGTGCCGCAGTACGGGCACTTGGCTTCGCCGGTGCGCGCCACGTCGAGGTAGACCTTCGGGTGACTGTTCCAGAGCTTCATGTCCGCCTTGGGGTTGGGGCAGAACACGCCGCCCTGATGGTTGAGCTCCTTGGCCAGGAGTTCGACGGTTGCATTGGTAGACATGGGTTTCAGACTTTCGTGAGCCAGTGGGCGTACTTGGGATTCTTGCCGTTCACGATGTCGAAGAAGGCAGACTGGATTTTCTCGGTGATCGGGCCGCGCGCGCCGCCGTCGCCACGGTTGCCGATCTCGACGCGGTCGAGTTCGCGGATGGGCGTCACTTCAGCGGCCGTGCCGGTGAAGAAGGCTTCGTCGGCAATGTAGACCTCGTCGCGCGTGATGCGCTTTTGCACGAGTTCGAGCCCCAGGTCCTTGCACACGTGCAGGATGGTGTTGCGCGTGATGCCGTTGAGCGCGCCGGCCGACAGGTCGGGCGTGTAGACCACGCCGCCCTTGACCACGAAGATGTTCTCGCCCGCGCCTTCGGAAACGAAGCCGCTCGCGTCGAGCAGCAGTGCCTCGTCGTAGCCGTCGTCCAGCGCTTCCATGTTGGCCAGGATCGAGTTGGTGTAGTTGCTCACCGTCTTGGCCTGCGTCATCGTGATGTTGACGTGGTGGCGGGTGTAGCTCGAGGTTTTCACGCGGATGCCGCGCTTCATGCCTTCTTCGCCGAGGTACGCACCCCACGACCAGGCCGCGACCATGGCGTGGATCTTGTTGCCCTTGGGGCTCACGCCCAGCTTTTCGGAGCCGATCCAGATCAGCGGGCGCAGGTAGCAGCTTTCGAGCTTGTTCTCGCGAACCACCTGTTTCTGGGCCTCGTTGAGCTGTTCCTGCGTGAACGGGATCTTCATGCGCAGGATCTTGGCGCTGTTGAACAGGCGCTCGGTGTGCTCGGCCAGGCGGAAGATCGCCGTGCTGCCGTCCGCCGTCTTGTAGGCGCGCACGCCCTCGAAGGCGCCGCAGCCGTAGTGCAACGTGTGGCTCAGCACGTGGATCTTGGCGTCGCGCCAGTCCACGAGTTCGCCGTCCATCCAGATCTTGCCGTCACGGTCGTCCAGCGAGGGGGGGATCGAGCTCATTTCCTGATTCCTTTGGAAGCGGTGGGGTGCGACCGGGGGGATGTCGCAAAAGCTTGCGATTTTACGGCCGCGTCCGGAACCGAGTACCCGACAATGGCCGGTTGTCCAAACCAGTGGAAAAAGGGTTTCCGTGTCCGTATTCAAGAACGTCATCGTCTATCGCATCGAACCTGCCTGGTCCCAGACACTGGCCGAGGCAGAAGAAGGGCTCGGCAAGCTGCGCTTCGAGCCTTGCGGCCCCTCGCAGGAAAAGTCCGCCGGCTGGGTCGAGCCCCGCGGCGAGGCCAACGGCCCGCTGGTCGAATCCATCGACGGCCAGTGGCTGGTCGAATACATGATCGAGAGCAAGGCGGTGCCCGGCTCGGTCGTGCGCCGCAAGCTCGACGAGCGTTGCGCGCAGATCGAGGCCACCACCGGCCGCAAGCCCGGCAAGAAGGAAAAGAAAGAGCTCAAGGAAGACATCACCCTGGAGCTGCTGCCGATGGCCTTCACGCGCAGCGCCCGCGTGGCCGTGTGGATCGACAAGGCCGAGAACCGCCTCGTGATCAACAGCGGCAATGCCGCGCGCGCCGACGAAGTGGTCACCAGCCTCGTGAAGTCGCTCGACGGCTTTGCCGTGGCCCTGATCAACACGCAGATCGAACCGGCCGCCGCCATGGCCAACTGGCTGCTCACGCAGGAGCCGCCGGCCGGCTTCACCATCGACCGCGAGTGCGAGCTGAAGGCCTCCGACGAGTCGAAGGCCGTGGTGCGCTATGCCAAGCACCCGCTCGACATCGAAGAGGTCAAGCAGCACATCACCGACGGCAAGCGCCCGACGCGCCTGGCCATGACCTGGGACGACCGCGTCTCCTTCGAGCTGACGCAGGGCATGCTGATCCGCAAGATCGTGTTCCTCGAAGGCACGGGTGACGGCGCCGCGGGCGGCAAGAAAGAAGACAACTTCGACGCCGACGTGGCCATTGCCACCGGCGAGCTGGGCCAGATGGTGCCGGCGCTGCTCGATGCGCTCGGCGGCGAAGCGGCGTTCTCGGCGGCCCTGCCGGACGAAACGCCCAAGCCCGCCGCGTCGGCATCGACCCCGACCACCACGACCCCGGCCGATGCCGTCGAGGAAGAAGACGCGCCGTTCTGACGGGCCCTCCGTTGCCCCTCAGGCGACCAGGTAGGTCTGCGCGAGTCGGACCCAGCAGGCGGCCCCCAGCGGCAGCGCCTGGTCATTGAAGTCGTACCCGGGGTTGTGCACCATGCAGCCGCCGAACTCGCCCTCTCCGTTGCCGAGCAGCAGATAGCAGCCCGGCAACGTGGCGAGCATCCAGGCGAAGTCTTCGCTGCCCGCGAAGCCCTTGGGCACTTGCGTCACGACGTTCGCCTCGCCGACCAGCTCGGTGCAGACCTGCGCCATCAGCTGCGTTTCGGCCACGGTGTTGACCACCGGCGGCACCAGCTGGCGATAGTCGATCTCGGCTTCCACGCCATGCGCCTGCGCGGTGAAGCTCACGATCTCGCGGATGCGCTGCTCGACCAGCGCGCGCGTCTCGGGCCGTGCCGCACGCACGTTGAGGCCGAGCGCGACCGATTGCGGAATCACGTTGTGTGTGGCACCGCCGCGGATGAAGCCGACCGACACCACCGCCGTGTCGTCGGGCGCCACGTTGCGCGCCACCACGGTCTGCAGCGCCGTCACCACCGCAGCCGCAGCGGCCACAGGGTCGCGCGAGCGATGCGGCATGGCGCCATGGCCACCCACGCCCTTGATCGTGACGTCGGCCACGTCGGACGACAGCGTGACAGGCCCCGCCACCACGAGCGCGGTGCCCAGCGGCACGCCCGGCGCGTTGTGCAGCGCGTACACCGCATCGCAGGGGAAGCGCTCGAACAGGCCGTCTTCGATCATTGCGCGCGCGCCGCAGAGGTTTTCTTCGTCGGGCTGGAAGATCAGGTTCAGCGTGCCGTCGAAGTCACGCGTGCGCGCCAGCGCCTTCGCGGCCGCCAGCAGGATGGCCGTGTGGCCGTCGTGGCCGCAGGCATGCATGCGGCCGGGGTTGCGGCTTGCGTAGGGCAGGCCCGTGGCCTCGACGATGGGCAGCGCGTCCATGTCGGCGCGAATGCCGAGCCGGCGCGTGCCGTTGCCCAGCTTGAGCTGCGCCACGATGCCGGTCTTGCCGATGCCCGTGTGCACCTCGTAGCCCCATTCGCGCAGCAGGTTGGCCACCAATGTGCTGGTGGCGCTCACCTCGAAGCCGAGCTCGGGGTTGGCGTGGATCTGGCGGCGGATGTCGATGAAGGCTTGCGTGTCGGCAGGCGGAAGCAGGCGGGACAGGAGCTTGGTGGTCTGGAGGCTGAGTTCGCGTGTCATGAAAGGCGTTCGGTTCGTTCGACAAGAAGGAAGGAAGGCAGGAAGAAAGGTGGCTCAGTCGGCCTTGCGTTCACGCATCGCCAGGAGCGCCACGAGGCTCAGCACGCCACAGACCATCATGTAGAAGGCCGGCGACATCGGGTTGCCTGTCTTCGCGAGCAGCCAGGTCACGATGAACTGCGAGGAGCCACCGAACACCGTCACGCCGATGCTGTAGATCACCGAGATGCCGCTGGCGCGCACGCCGATCGGCAGCATCTCCAGCATCATCAGGAACATGGGCGTGGTGCCGATGTTCACGCTCGCCGTGAGCAGCGCCGACAGCGCCAGCACCAGCGGCACGCTCGGGTAGTGGCTGATGAGCCAGAACACCGGATAGACCGCGATCACGCTGAACAGCAGCGAGCCGATCACCAGCGGCTTGCGGTTGGGCAGCCGGTCGGCCAGGCGCCCCGCCACCAGCGAGACCACGAACAGCGTGATGCCGGTGACGCAGCCCGACAGCAGCGACAGCGAAGGCGGCATGTGCAGCACGCGGATCATGTAGGTCGGCATGAAGAACACGACCAGGTACATGGTGGCCGTGCCCGCCGTGGTCGCGAAGATGCCCTTGAGCACCGTGCCGCCGTGCGCACGCAGCAGCCGGCCGATGGGGCTGGACTCATGGCTGTCGGCGGTGTGCGTTTCTTCGAGGTGCGCACGGATGTACAGGCCCACCGGCGCGATCAGCAGGCCGAGCAGAAACGGCAGCCGCCAGCCCCAGCTTTCGAGCGAGGCCTGCGGCAGCGCGGCATACAGCGCGGCGCCGGTGAGCGCCCCCAGCAGCGCCGAGATGCCCTGGCTCGCCAGTTGCCAGCTCACGCGGAAGCCCCGGCCCTTGACGCCGCCGGCCTCCATCAGCATCGAGGTGGCCGCGCCCACTTCGCCGCCGAGCGAAAAGCCCTGCAGCAGCCGGCCGGCCACGATCATCAGCGAGCCGAACACGCCGGCCGACGCATAGGTCGGCGCCAGGGCGATGCACAGCGTGCCGATCACCATGAGGCCGATGGTCAGCGTCATCGCGGCCTTGCGGCCCTTGCGGTCGGCGTAGTTGCCGATGATCACGCCGCCCAGCGGGCGCATCACGAAGCCGATGCCGAAGGTGGCCACCGCGAGCAGCAGCGAGCCGTAGGGGCTGTCGGACGGAAAGAACAGCTTGCCGATTAGGAGCGCGAAGAAGCTGTAGACGGTGAAGTCGTACATCTCCAGCGCGTTGCCCAGCGAGCAGGCGGCGATCAGGCGGAACTGGCTTTGCTTTCCCTTGTTGCCGTGTGCGTTGCCGTGTGCGGCATGGGGCGCATGCGCGCTGGCGGGTAAAGCACCCTGGATCGGGCTTGCGGGCAATGCGGCTTCGCTCATCTAATGTCACTCCACGTACTGTTTGCGGGGGGGCGATGGGCCCGTTCGCGGCGGAGTATTCAGGCAAAGCGCTGCAGCGAAGAATCACAAATTTTCATGCCGATAACCAAATGGCATCCCCGACACAAGAGGCCTTTCGCGGCTATCGGGGCAACTACCGAGACACCCCATTTCTTGCCCCATTTCCGAGAAGGCCGCACCACGATGAAGCTGCAACAGTTGCGCGTCCTGCTGGCGGTGGCACAGCATGGCAGCATCCACGAGGCCTCGCGCAGCCTGCACACCACGCAACCGGCGCTGTCCAAGACCATCTCCGAGCTGGAGCGCGAACTCGGCGTGACGCTGATGGTGCGCTCCACGCGCGGCGTGAGCCTCACGGCCTATGGCGTGGCGCTGGTCAAGCGCGCCAGCCTGGTCGAGCAGGAACTGCGGCACGCGCTCGAAGACATCGAGGCCATCCGCGGGCATGACGAGGCGCAGCTGAACATCGGCTTTACCGCGGTGGCGTCGAGCGGGCCATTGCCCGACGCGATGGCCTCGTTTCGCCAGCGCTTTCCGAACGTGGCGCTGTGCGGCTTCGAGCTGCGGCCGCAGCAAATTCTGGAAGGGCTTCGCGAAGGCCGGCTCGACCTGGGCCTGATCTCCACCTGCAACGGGCCGGGCGCCGGTGCCTTCCAGTGGGAGCCGCTGTTTTCAGTGGCGATGCACCTGTCGGTGCGCGCCGGCCATCCGCTGCGGCGCGTGCGCAAGCTGCGCACGCTGATCGACGCCGACTGGCTGGTGCTCGACCCCATCGACGACGCGGGCAGCCCGCTGGTGAGCACGATGCGCCTGAACGGGCTCGCGCTGCCCACGCGCATGGTGCAGAGCGCATCGAACCTGCTGGGGCTGCAATTGGCCACACAGACCGACCTGATCAGCATGTGGTCGGACTTCGTGTTCCATGGCGCGGGGCCGCTGCGGCTGCAGCCGGGCCTGCTCGAGCGCCTGCCGATCACCGACGAGGTGCCGGACTTCGGGGTGTACCTGGTCTATCGCTCGGCCGACCTGATGACGCACATGTGCACCGAGTTCGCCAAGGAGGCGCGCCACCATGCGAAGGCGAATCCGCCGTGGCGGCAGTTGCGCCGCAAGATGGGCGCGAGCACGAGCGTGGGTACGTGAGCGATCAGCTCGCGGGGGTATTGTCCTTGGTGTCTTCTTCAGGCGGCGTTTCGGGCCGCGTCATGACCCAGCTCTGCAGCTTGCCGCCGTTGAACACGGTATCGACGTAGGAGCCACCGGAATCGGTCCAGCGGTACAGCTCGGGCTGCTCGTCCTTCGGCGAACGCAGTTCGCCGAGAGCGCGCGTCATCGCGATGACGTGCATCAGCGTCGCGCCCTGCTTGAGCTTGGCATTCAGCATCACGGCGCTGCCGACATAGCCCACGGGCCGTTCGGCGGCCCGCTTGAGCACCTGCATCGCGCGATTGAAGTGCAGCAGAAAAAACATCACGATCGCGCCGCCGGCCAGTGCGACGCCGCCCCAGCCACCGCTGCGCCAGGCCAGGCCGAGAAGGAGGATGGCGCCCACGGGCACCAGCAATTTCTGGAAATTCATGGCGCGCATTGTCGCCGCCCGCCGGACAGGCCCCGCAGGCCGATGCAGTTTCCCCACGGGTCGCGCACCTGGCACATGTGTTCCTCGCCCTCCAGCCGCATCGGGCCGCGGTAGAGCGTCGCACCCAGCGACTGCAGATGGCCCAGGGCGGCATCGAAGCATTCGACATTCCAGTACACGATCGAACCGGAGGCACCCGCGCCGACCTTCTCGTCCGCGGGAACGATCTCCAGCAGCACGCCGAAGAGCGACAGGCACTCGAAGGCCGGTGTGCCGATCGACACCCGCTCGGCCTCGGGAAATGCGCGCGCGTACCAGCCAAGCGCCGCCTCGACATCGGCGACGTGGACCATGACTGCGGCAATCGGGGGAGAAGTCGATTTCATTCGGGGCCTGTGAAGAAGGGAGCGCGATTCTGCCGCCCGGCCGCGCATGCCGCAGTAGCCGCCGTGGCTACTTCCGGGCGCGCGCGGCGGTACTCACCGCGAAAAGCGCAGGGCGCGCGAGCCGCAGCCGGCACATTTCGCCGCACGGGCATCAGCCCGGGCCACTGAAAAGCATATGAACATTCCGCGCTCCGTCACCTTCGTCCGCCTGACCCTTGTCGCCACGCTCTCGGCCGCCGCACTCAGCGGTTGCTACGTGGTGCCGCTGGGGCAGCCCGCACCCAACGCGCCGTCGTCGCAGGCCTATGCGGTCGCACCGGTGCCGGTGGCACAGACCTTCAGCGCACGGCTCTATCCGTCCAACGCCGAGGCAGCGCGCTACGGAGCGATCGGCGGCACGGTGACCAGCGACATGAACGGCCGCGGCCACTTCAATGCGCAGATCGGCGGCGAACAGTTTCAGGGAGAGGCAACCCGGGTCGCAGGCTCGCGGGGCGCCGGCGTGGCAAATGCCACCGGCAGCCGCGGCGGCAACCTGAGTTGCCAGTACACGATGAACTCGGCCACGCTGGGCAGCGGCCAATGCGTGCTCAACAGCGGGCCGGCGTTCACGATGCACATCGGGGGATAAGGGGGGGTGCCCGGCGCGCCACTGGTGCGCCGGGCTTTTTTTGGCAACAGCTAACCGTTCACGAGCTGCCGCATCTTGCGTCGCAGCTCGCGTTCGCGTTTCTGCTCCGCGTTCCAGTCGTCGCGGATGGCCAGCGTGACCGACAGCGCCATCAGCAGGATCACGAACGCAAAGGGCAAGGCGAACACGATGGTCGCCGTCTGTATCGCCTTGATGCCGCCCGCGAACAGCAGGCTCAGTGCGATGGCCGCCACCAGCACGCCCCAGGTGATCTTGACGCGGGCCGGCGGGTTCGGGTTGCCCTTGGTGCTCATGATGCCCAGCACCAGCGTGGCGGAATCGCCCGAGGTCACGAAGAACACGAACACCAGCAGCGTCGCGACCATCGACAGCAGCATGCCCATGGGCATGGCCTTGAACATCACGAACATGGTGGTCGACACATCGGCCTTGACCGCCTCGACCAGCGGCACGCCCTGGAAGATCTGGAAGTTGAGCGCCGCGCCGCCGAACACCGAGAACCATGCGAAGCCCACCAGCGTGGGCGCGATCACGGTGCCCAGGATGAACTGGCGGATCGTGCGGCCGCGCGACACGCGCGCGATGAAGAGGCCCACGAACGGCGACCACGCCAGCCACCAGGCCCAGTAGAAGAGCGTCCAGTCGCCGACCCACGAGCTGTTGCGGAACGGGTTCATGCGCAGGCTCATGCGCACGAACTCGGCCAGGTACGAGCCCAGCGTGTTGGTGAAGGTCTCGACGATGGCAATGGTCGGCCCCACGACCAGCACCACGAGCGCCAGCAGCGCCGCCAGCACGAGGTTGCCCATCGACAGCCACTTCACGCCGCGCTCGACGCCGGTGACCGCCGAGGTGATGAACAACACCGTCGTCACCACGATGATCGCCGCCTGCGTTCCCCGCCCGATCGTCATGCCGAAGGCCGCATGCAGCCCGCTGTTGATCTGCGTCGCGCCCATGCCCAGCGAGGCCGCGACGCCGAAGGCCGTGGCCACCACCGCCAGCACGTTGAAGGCCGGCGACAGCCGCTGCACGAAGCGCCACGGCAAGGCCTCGGTGGCCGAACTCACCAGCGGCAGCGCCTTGCGGCGAAAGCTGAAGAAAGCAATCGACAAGCCGACGATGCCGTAGATGGCCCACGGGTGCAGGCCCCAATGGAAGAACGCGTAGCGCATGGCCACGCCGGCAGCATCGGGCGTGCCCGCGATCACGCCCGGCGGCGGGTTCGTGTAGTGCGAGATCGGCTCGGCCACACCCCAGAACACCAGCCCGATGCCCATGCCGGCCGCGAACAGCATCGCGAACCACGCGGCGAGCGAGAACTCGGGCTCGTCGTCTTCATCGCCCAGCTTCAGGTCGCCGAAGCGGCTGAAGGCCAGGAAGAACGCCAGCACCACCAGCCCCAGTACCACCCACAGGTAGAACCAGCCGAAGTTGCGCGTGATGCCGGCCAGCGCGGTGCTGAACACGCTGTCGAGCGTTGCCGGCGAAACCAGCCCCCACAGGACGACCGCCGCGATCAGGCTGGCGGAAACGATGAGTTGCATGGTGAAGGTCCTCCGAAGGTGTGAACGGCTGCGCCACCGCCCGCAGGGTAACCCGCGGGGCGGCCGGCGGCACGAACCTGCGCTTGGTCAGTCGAGGCGGCGCACCACGTCCATCGCTTCTTCGATGCGCTCGACGGGGTGGATGGTCAGGCCTTCGATTTCCTTGGCGCCCTTGCGCGGCGCATTGGCCTTGGGCACCACGGCCACGCTGAAGCCCAGCTTGGCGGCCTCGCGCAGGCGCTCCTGCCCGCGCGGCGCAGGGCGCACCTCGCCGGCCAGGCCCACTTCGCCGAAGGCGATGAAGCCCTTGGGCAGTGGCTTGCCGCGCAGGCTGGAGGTGATGGCCAGCATCACGGCCAGGTCGGCCGCGGGTTCGCTGATGCGCACGCCGCCCACCGCGTTGACGAACACGTCCTGGTCCATGCAGGCCACGCCGGCATGGCGGTGCAGCACCGCCAGCAGCATCGCGAGGCGGTCGCGGTCCAGGCCCACCGACAGGCGGCGCGGGCTCGGCCCGCCGTTGTCGACCAGCGCCTGGATTTCCACCAGCATCGGCCGCGTGCCTTCGAGCGTGACCAGCACCACGCTGCCGGGCACTGGCTCGGCATGCTGGCTCAGGAAGATGGCGCTCGGGTTGGTCACGCCCTTCAGGCCGCGCTCGGTCATGGCGAACACGCCGATCTCGTTGACGGCGCCGAAGCGGTTCTTGATGGCGCGCACGAGGCGGAAGCTCGAATGCGTGTCGCCCTCGAAGTACAGCACCGTGTCGACCATGTGCTCGAGCACGCGCGGGCCGGCCAGCGCGCCTTCTTTCGTGACGTGGCCCACCAGCACCACGGCCGTGCCGCTGGTCTTGGCAAAGCGCGTGAGGTGCGCCGCGCATTCGCGCACCTGCGCCACCGAGCCGGGCGCGGAGGTGAGCTGGTCGGAATACACCGTCTGGATCGAATCGATCACCGCGATGGCCGGGCGCGTGGCGTCGAGCGTGGCGATGATCTTTTCGAGCTGGATCTCGGCCAGCACCTGCACCTGCGAGTGGTCGAGCCCGAGGCGACGCGAGCGCAGCGCAACCTGCGAGCCGCTTTCTTCACCGGTGACATACAGCGCGTTCTGCCCCGCGTGCTGCAGTGCATCGACCGCCTGCAGCAGCAGCGTCGACTTGCCGATGCCGGGGTCGCCGCCGATCAGCGTGACGCCGCCCGAGACGATGCCGCCGCCGAGCACGCGGTCGAGTTCGTCGATGCCGGTGGGCGTGCGGGCGACGTCGGTCGCCTCGATCTCGGACAGCGTGGCGAGTTCGGAAGCGCCCGCGAGCGACGCGAACTGCGTGCCGAAGCGGTTGTTGGCCGGGCCGCCGGCCGCGCCCGCGACCTGCTCGACGAGCGTGTTCCAGGCGCCGCAGCTCGGGCATTTTCCGAGCCACTTGGGGCTGGTGCCACCGCATTCACTGCAAACGAAAGTTGTTTTGTCCTTGGCCATCTTCCGAGTTTAGGTGTCCGCACAAACCCTGATGGCCGGCGCCTTGGAAAGAAATGGCCAATCATTTAACATGTTAAGTAATTTCGAGAGGCACAGCTTTTGAGCACCACCTTCACGCACCGCAATTTGCCGCGCCTGCTGCTGCAGGCCCGCGAAGCCGTGATGGCCCACACGCGGCCCAGCCTGCGCGAGCACGCGCTGTCCGACCAGCAATGGCGCGTGCTGCGCGTGCTGGGCGAGCACGGCGCGGTCGACACCGGCCGCGTCGCGCGCGAGGCCTTCATCCTCGGCCCCAGCCTCACCGGCGTGCTCGCGCGCATGGAGCGCGACGACCTCATCACCCGCAGCCGCGACCCGGCCGACCAGCGCCGCACCGTGGTCGAGGCCACGCCGCACGGCATGAAGCTGGTCAAGCGTCTGTCGACCAGCATCGAGTCGCACTACGAGTGGATGGAAAAGTCCATGGGCAAGGCCAAGCTCACGCAGCTCTACGGGCTGCTCGACGAACTCATCGCACTGGAACAACCCTCATGAGCGACTTTCCCCATTACCTTCCGACTGGCACGGTGTACGGCACCCTGCTGAACTTCCGCGCCGAGGTTGAGGCGCTCGCGCCGCACATGACGCAGCCGCCCTACAAGGCACCGCCGAAAGCGCCCGTGCTCTATGTGAAGACGGCCAACACCTGGAGCCCGCACGGCGGCGCCATCACAGTGCCCACCGGCGTGCCCGAGGTGGAAGTCGGCGCCAGCATCGGCATGGTGATCGGCGCCGAGGGCGACGTCGAAGGCTTCGTGCTGATGAACGACCTGTCGATTCCGCACGCCAGCTTCTTCCGCCCGCCGGTCAAGTTCAAGTGCGTCGACGGCTTCCTGGGCATCGGCCCGGTGCTGCGCGACGCACAGGACGTGGCCGACCCCGCGAACTTCCGCGCCGAGGTGCGCGTCAACGGCGAGCTGAAGCAGTCGATCGACTTCTCGCAGCTCGTGCGCCCGGCAAAGCAACTGCTCGCCGAGGTCGGCGACTTCATGACGCTTGCGCACGGCGATGTGCTGATGCTGGGCTGCGACGCCGGCCGGCCGTTGGCACACGCGGGCGACCGCATCGACATTTCTGCGCCGGGCTTCGAGACCCTCACCAACACACTGGTCGACACGCTGGTGAAGGAAGCCGCATGAAGCACGCACGCGTCATCTACGAAGGCCGCGAATACACAGGCACGGCTCATGAGTTCGGTGGTCACCCGGATGCAGCCGTGCGCCTCGACGACGGCCGCATCGTGTTCCAGGACCAGCTCACCTGGCTCCCCCCGCTCGCACCCACGGCACGCCCGCGCACCATCCTCGCGCTCGGCCTGAACTACGCCGACCACGCCAAGGAACTCGAGTTCAAGGCGCCCGAAGAGCCGCTGGTTTTCGTCAAGGGCCAGAGCACGCTGATAGGCCACCGCCAGCACACGCACCGCCCGGCCGACGTGCAGTTCATGCATTACGAATGCGAACTCGCCATCGTCATCGGCAAGACCGCGAAGAACGTGAAGCGCGACGACGCCTACGACTTCATCGGCGGCTACACCGTGGCCAACGACTACGCCATCCGCGACTACCTGGAGAACTGGTACCGCCCCAACCTGCGCGTGAAGAACCGCGACACCTGCACGCCGCTGGGCCCGTGGTTCGTCGATGCGGCCGACGTGCCCGACCCCATGGCCCTTGCGCTGCGCACCACCGTCAACGGCACTGTCACGCAGCAGGGCAACACGCGCGACATGATCTTCGACGCGCCCTTCCTCATCGAGTACTTCAGCCGCTTCATGACGTTGTCGCCGGGCGACCTGATCCTCACGGGCACGCCGGACGGCGTGGTCGATTGCAAGCCGGGCGACGTCATCGTCACCGAGATCGAGCGCATCGGCGCGCTCATGAACACCATCGAGACCATCCAAGGAAAAGCATGAGAGTCGATCACCTGATCAACGGCAAGAGCGTTGCCGGCACCGATTACTTCGAGACCGTCAACCCTGCCACGCAGGAAGTGCTGGCCGAAGTCGCCTCGGGCGGCGAAGCCGAAGTCAACGCGGCCGTGGCCGCTGCCAAGGAAGCCTTTCCCAAGTGGGCCGGCATGCCCGCACCCGAGCGCGCCAAGCTGATCCGCAAGCTCGGCGACCTGATCGCCGCGAACGTGCCCGAGATCGCGCAGACCGAAACCAACGACTGCGGCCAGGTGATCGCGCAGACCGGCAAGCAGCTGGTGCCGCGCGCGGCCGACAACTTCTACTACTTCGCCGAGATGTGCACGCGCGTCGACGGCCACACCTACCCCACGCCCACGCACCTGAACTACACGCTGTTCCATCCGGTGGGCGTGTGCGCGCTCATCAGCCCATGGAACGTGCCCTTCATGACGGCCACCTGGAAGGTCGCGCCCTGCCTGGCCTTCGGCAACACGGCCGTGCTGAAGATGAGCGAGCTGTCACCGCTCACGGCGGCGCGCCTGGGCGAGCTGGCGCTCGAGGCCGGCATTCCGCCCGGCGTGCTGAACCTGGTGCACGGCTACGGCAAGGAGGCCGGCGAGCCGCTGGTGGGCCACCCCGACGTGCGCGCCATTTCGTTCACCGGCTCCACCGCCACGGGCAACCGCATCGTGAAGAGCGCGGGCCTGAAGAAGTTCAGCATGGAGCTGGGCGGCAAGAGCCCCTTCGTGATCTTCGACGACGCCGACCTCGACCGCGCGCTCGACGCGGCCGTGTTCATGATCTTCAGCAACAACGGCGAGCGCTGCACGGCCGGCTCGCGCATCCTGGTGCAGCAGTCGATCTACGCCGACTTTGCCGCGAAGTTCGCGGAGCGCGCGAAGCGCATCACCGTGGGCGACCCGCTGGACGAGAAGACCATCGTCGGCCCCATGATCTCGCAGGCCCACCTGGCCAAGGTACGCAGCTACATCGAGCTGGGCCCGAAGGAAGGCGCAACGCTGCTGTGCGGCGGGCTCGAAGGTCCGGCCAACCTGCCCGATCGCGTGAAGAAGGGCAACTACGTTGTGCCCACCGTGTTCGCCGATGTCGACAACCGCATGAAGATCGCGCAGGACGAAATCTTCGGCCCCGTCGCCTGCCTGATTCCGTTCAAGGACGAGGCCGATGCGATCCGCCTGGCCAACGACATCCAGTACGGTCTCTCCAGCTACGTGTGGACCGAGAACATCGGCAAGGCCCACCGCGTGGCCGCTGCCGTGGAAGCCGGCATGTGCTTCGTCAACAGCCAGAACGTGCGTGACCTGCGCCAGCCCTTCGGTGGCACCAAGGCCTCAGGCACGGGCCGCGAAGGCGGCACCTGGAGCTATGAAGTGTTCTGCGAGCCGAAGAACATCGCGGTGTCGATGGGCTCGCACCACATTCCGCACTGGGGCGTGGCGTGAGCCACGCTCCCGAATTCACGCCGGGCCGTGGCGTGAACGTACAACGCCGCACGCTGCTGCAAGGCGCAGCAGCGCTCGCGGCCCTGCCCTCGCTGGCACGCGCGCAGGCAGCATGGCCCAGCAAGCCGGTCCGCGTGATCGTGCCCTTCACACCCGGCGGCACCACCGACTTCGTCGCACGCCTCGTCGGCGTGGAACTGTCGAAGGCGCTGGGCCAGCCCGTCATCATCGACAACAAGCCTGGCGCGGGCACGGTGATCGGCGTCGATGCCGCAGCCAAGGCCGCGCCCGACGGCTACACCTTCGTCTGCGTGGCCAACAGCTTCACGGCCAACCAGACGCTGATCCGCAAGCTGCCCTACGACACGCAGAAAGACCTGCGCCCGGTCGCGCTCATGGGCATGTCGGAGCACGTGCTCGCCACGCACCCGAACAGCGGCCTGAAGACGCTGGCCGACCTGCGCAACGCAGCCAAGGCCAAGCCGGGCACGCTGAGCTTTGCCTCCTTCGGCAACGGCACCTCGGCGCACCTGTCGGGCGAAATGCTCAAGCAGCAGATGGGGCTGGACATCGTGCACGTGCCCTACAAGGGACAAGGCCCGGCGCTGACCGACCTGCTCGGCGGCCAGGTGACGATGATGTTCGGCAACTGGCCCGAGTTCCGCAGCCACGTGCAGAACGGCAAGCTCGTTGCGCTGGGCATGGCGACCGCGCAGCGCTCGCAGTACGCGCCCGCCATACCCACACTGGCCGAACAGGGCGTGGCCATCGAGTCCAATTCATGGAACGGCCTGCTGGCGCCCAGCGGCACGCCCGACGCCATCGTGCAGCGCATGAACGCCGAGGTGAACCGCGCGCTCGCGGGGCCGGTGGTGAGCGATGCCTTCCACAAGGGCGGCATCGCGTCGCTGTCGGGCACGCCGGAGCGCTTCGCGGCGTTCATCCAGAGCGAGATCGCGAAGTACGGCGACGTGATCCGCAAGGCCAACATCCAGATCGAGGGCTGACCGATGAGCCTCTATGCGATGCAGAAATTCCTGTTCGCGCTCAACCGCGAGGCGGAGGTGCAGCGCCGCTATGCGGAAGGTGGCGACACGCGCACCGCGCTGCTTGCCGACTACGACCTCAATGACGAAGAGCGTGAAGCCATCGCCACCGGCGACGTCGGCAAGCTCTACGTGCTCGGCTGCAATGGCCAGTTGCTGATGCACTTCGCACCGCTGCTCGGCATTGCATGGGCCGACTACCTCGAAGCCATGCGTGAAGGCGTGCGCAAGTACGGCCCGGTGCGCGCCGGCATCTACGCAATGACAACCGGAACCGATGAGAAAGTGGCAGGCGTATGAGTCTCGTATTTGCAGGCGTGTGCAGCCACGCCCCCGGCATCACGGGCCGAGCGCACCTCGCCGACCCGGCGGTGAAAGACGAGTTCCACGCGCAGTTCCATCGCTTCGGCGAGGCGATGCGCGCCACGAAGCCCGACGCGGTGATCGTCATCGCGGCCGAGCACTTCGCGAACTTCTTCATGAACAACATGCCGGCCTATGCCATCGGCATGGCCGACAGCTACGAAGGCCCGATCGAAGACCCGAAGTGGCTGGGCATCGAGAAGCACACCATCCCGGGCGACGCCGCGCTGTCGCAGCGCCTGATCCGCGAAGTGATGCAGACGGTGGACGTGGCCTACGCGGAAGAGTGGAAGTTCGACCACGGCATCATGGTGCCGCTGAACTTCCTCACGCCGAAGTTCGACACCAAGATCATCCCCGTCAACATCAACTGCCAGGGCCCGCCGCTCACGCCGCTGCACCGCGCCTGGGCCTTCGGCGAAGCGCTGCGCCGTGCCTGCGACAAGGCACCCGAGCGCATCGCGCTGGTGGGCACGGGTGGCATCTCGCACTGGCCGGCCACGCCCGATTCGGGCAAGGTCAATGCAGAGTGGGACGCCGAGTTCATGCGCCGCTGGTGCGCCAACGACCGCGAGGCGCTGCTCTCGCAGGCCGACTACAACGACGAGGCCACCTACCGCGAAGCGGGCCAGGGCGGCTTCGAGATTCGCACCTTCCTGAGCGTGGCCGCCGCCGCGCGCGGCAAGGGCGAGATCTTCCACATGAAGGCCATTCCGATCTTCGCGGTGACCTGCACGGCCGCCGTGATGTCGGTGGCATGAAGAAGAACAACGGAGCCACGACATGCCGCACCTGGTGATCCTGTACACGCCCAACATCGAGGCCGAGACCGACATGTCGGCCCTGTGCCGCACGCTGGCCGACACCATGCTCCAGCAGCGCGACGAGGCCGACAAGCCGGTGTTCCCGATCGGCGGCACGCGCGTGCTGGCCTACCCCGCCGCGCACTACGCGGTGGCCGACGGCAAGGCCGACTACGCCTTCGTGTACCTCAACATCCGCATGGCCGCGGGCCGCTCGGAGGCAGTGAAGAAGAAGGCCGGCGACGAACTGCTGGCCGACGTGCGCGCACATTTCTCGTCCATCTTCGACAAGCGCCACATCGGCATCACGCTGCAGATCGACGAAAGCCCCGGGCAGGTGTACGACGGCAAGCACAGCAACCTGCATCCCCTGTTCAACAAGTCATAGAAGAAGCGAGTCGCCATGCTGTCCAAAGCCACCATCGCCCAACTGGCCGCCGAACTGCACGAGAGCGAAAAGTCGCGCGTGCAGGTCGAGCATTTCTCCAAGCGCTTTCCCGAGATGACCATCGAAGATGGCTACGCCATCTCGCGCGAGTGGGTGAAGAACAAGATCGCCGAAGGCCGCATCGTGAAGGGCCACAAGATCGGCCTCACGTCGCGCGCCATGCAGCAGTCCAGCCAGATCGACGAACCCGACTACGGCACGCTGCTGGACGACATGTTCTTCGATCAGGGCGGCGACATCCCGTTCAAGCGCTTCATCGCACCGCGCGTCGAAGTCGAGCTGGCCTTCATCCTCGGCAAGAAGCTGCAGGGCCCGAACGTGACCATCTTCGACGTGCTCGCGGCCACCGACTACGTGGTGCCCGCCATCGAGATCATCGACGCGCGCATCGAGCAGTTCGACCGCCACACCAAGGCGCCGCGCAAGGTGTTCGACACCATCGCCGACAACGCGGCCAATGCGGGCATCGTGCTCGGCGGCCGGCCGGTGAAGCCCGACGCGGTCGACCTGCGCTGGGTGAGCGCGCTGCTCTACAAGAACGGCGTGATCGAAGAGTCGGGCGTGGCCGCCGCCGTGCTCAATCACCCCGCCACCGGCGTGGCCTGGCTTGCGAACAAGCTCGCACCGTGGGACGAATACCTGGAAGCCGGCGAAGTGGTGCTGGGCGGCTCGTTCACGCGGCCCACCACCGCCGTGCCGGGCGACACCTTCCACGCCGACTACGGCCCGCTGGGCGCCATCGCCTTCCGCTTCGTCTGAAAGCCATCTTCATGCAAACACCCACCAACACCTTCAAGCAGGCCCTGCAGGCCGGCAAGCCGCAGATCGGCCTCTGGGTCGGCCTGGCCGACGGCTATGCGGCCGAGATCCTGGCCGGCACCGGCTACGACTGGCTGCTGGTCGACGGCGAGCACGCGCCGAACGACGTGCGCTCGGTGCTCGCGCAACTGCAGGGCATCTCGAGCGCGTGGTCGGCGCAGCCCGAGGCCGAGCGTTCGCACCCGATCGTGCGCATCCCGACCGGCGACACCACGCTCATCAAGCAATACCTGGACATCGGCGCGCAGACGCTGCTGGTGCCGATGGTCGACACCGCCGAGCAGGCGGCGCGGCTGGTGCAGGGCATGCGCTATCCGCCCGAAGGCATTCGCGGCATGGGCAGTGCGCTGGCGCGCGCCTCGCGCTGGCAGGCCTACCCCAACTACCTGCACGTAGCCAACGCGCAGACCTGCCTGCTGGTGCAGGCCGAGACGGTGGAGGCCATGAAGAACCTCGACGCCATCGCGGCCACGCCGGGCGTGGACGGCGTGTTCATCGGGCCGGCCGACCTGTCGGCCTCGATGGGCTTCGTGGGCCAACCCAACCACCCCGAGGTGCAGGCCGTGATCGCCGATGCCATCGCGCGCATCCTGAAGGCCGGCAAGGCGCCGGGCATTCTCTCGACCACCGAGGAACAGGCGCGCAAATGGCTCGCGGCCGGCGCGCTGTTCGTGGCGGTGGGCGTGGACACCATCGTGCTCGCGGCGGCGGCCAAGCAGCTGCTGGCGAAGTACAGGAACTCGGCGAAGACCGACGCTGTCAACGGCTACTGATCTTTTCAACCAAGGGAGTTATCCAATGCAACGCATCACCTGGACGGCCATCGCCGCCACCGCCACCCTGTTCCTCGCAGCCTGCGCTCCCATGGGCGGCGCCACGCAAGGCACCACCTCGCAGCAGGAAGCCAACCGCCAGACCGTGCTCGCCTTCTACGAGAAGGGCCTGAACCAGAAGGACGCCGACGCGGCCCTGCAGTACGTGGGCAACCGCTACGTGCAGCACAACCCCACGGCGGCCGATGGCCCCGAAGGCTTTCGCAAGTTCGTCGCCTTCCTGCGCGAGAAGTTTCCGAAATCGCACAGCGACATCAAGCGCAGCTTCGTCGATGGCGACTACGTGATCCTGCATGTGAATGCGGTGCGCGAGCCGGGCACGCGCGGCAGCGCCATCGTCGACATCTTCAAGCTCGAGAACGGCAAGATCGTCGAGCACTGGGACGTGGTGCAGCCCGTTCCCGAAACCGCCGCCAACAAGAACGGCATGTTCTGACCGCCTGAAACCCAGCCAGCCAACGCCAGCCAGCCGAATGACCACGCCCACCGATCCGACGCCCAAGCGCTTTCGCTCCGCCACCATCCGCGAAGGCACGATCCGCGCGACCACGCGCAGCTTCCTGCATGCGCTGGGGCAGGACGACGAGGACATCGCGCGCCCGCACATCGGCGTGTTTCACACCGGCGGCGAGATGAGCCCGTGCAACCTCAACCTGCGCGAGCAGGCGCAGCATGCCAAGACCGGCATCTATGCCGGCGGCGGCACGCCGCACGAGTGCCCGGTGGTGTCGATCAGCGACGGGTTGACGATGGCGCATTCGGGCATGCGCTTCTCGCTGGTCTCGCGCGAGCTGATCGCCGACAGCGTGGAAGCCTCCACGCGCGGCCACCAGTGGGACGGCATCTTCGCCATCGGCGCCTGCGACAAGAACCTGCCGGGCCTGATGATGGGCATGGTGCGCTGCAATGTGCCCAGCGTGTTCGTGCACGGCGGCTCGGCGTTGCCGGGCCAGATGCCGGGGCCGGACGGCCGCGACCTGAACGTGGTCGACACCTACGAGACCATCGGCAAGGTGCTGGCCGGCACCGCCACGCACGACGAACTCGACGCGATGAGCCGCGCCTGCCTGCCCACGGCCGGTGCGTGCGCGGGGCAGTTCACGGCCAACACGATGGGCATGGTGTCCGAGGCGCTGGGCCTGGCGCCCATCGGCTCGAGCATGGTGCCTGCCGTGTTCAGCGAACGCGCGCCGCTGATGCGCCGCGCCGCGAAGAACCTCATGAAGGCGGTGATGGGTGACAGCCCGCTGCCGCGCGACATCGTCACGCGCAAGGCGCTCGAAAACGCCTGCGCGGTGGTGTCGGCCACGGGCGGTTCGACCAACGCCGCGCTGCACCTGCCGGCGATTGCGCACGAAGCGGGCATCAAGTTTCATCTGGACGACGTGGCCGAGGTCTTCGCGCGCACGCCACTCATCGCCGACCTGCGCCCCGGTGGCCAGTACCTGGCGCGCGACGTGTTCTACATCGGCGGCGCAGGCGTCATCCTGCGCACGCTGCTGGAGCAGGGCTTCCTGCATGGCGACGTGCTCACCTTCACCGGCCGCACGATGGCCGAAGAGCTGGCTGGCGCGCTCGCGCCCGATGGCCGCGTGGTGCGCGAGGCCGGCAATCCGATCACGCGCGACGGCGGCCTCGCGGTGCTCAAGGGCAACCTCTGCCCCGATGGCGCGCTGCTCAAGACGGCGGGCCTGAAGGGCCTGGTGTTTCGCGGCCCGGCGCGTGTCTTCAACTCGGAAGAAGAAGCACAGACCGCCGTGCAGAACCGCCACTATGAAGCGGGCGACGTGATCGTGATTCGCAACGAAGGCCCCAAGGGCAGCCCCGGCATGCGCGAGATGCTGGGCATCACCGCCCTGCTCTACGGCCAGGGCATGGGCGACAAGGTCGCGCTGCTGACCGACGGGCGCTTCTCGGGCGCCACGCGCGGCCTGTGCATCGGCTATGCGGGGCCCGAGGCTGCCGATGGCGGGCCGATTGCGGCGCTGCGCGACGGCGACATCATCGCCATCGACGCGCGGGCCGAGACACGTTCGATCTCGGTCGAACTGGGCGCCGAAGAGATCGCCACGCGGCTGGCCGGCCGCGCAACCCACGCAGGCATCGCCCGGGGCGGCGTGCTCGAAAAATATGCACTCACCGTGCGCCCGGCCCACCAGGGCGCCGTGACCCATTCGGGCGCGGTCACGTGGCTGCGCGACGAGTCCTGAAGTTCTGCAGCACGACAACAAACCGGAGACAACCGACCATGCCGATTTCACGCCGCCAGCTTCTTCAGACCACCAGCGCATCCGCGCTGCTTGCCAGCATCGGCCAGCAAGCCTTTGCACAGGCCCATCCGCCGCAGTTGGACACCGCACGCATCATCACGGGCTTCTCGGCCGGCGGCACGTCCGACGTGACCTGCCGCCGCGTCGCCACCAAGCTCAGCCCCGGCTACGCCACGAGTTCGGTGGTGGTCGAGAACCGCACCGGCGCGGGCGGGCAGATCGCCATCTCGTTCGTGAAGGGCCAGCCTGCCGATGGTTCGACCATGCTGCAGACGCCGACCTCGATGCTCACGATCTACCCGCACATCTACAAGAAGCTGCCGTACGACCCGGTGGCCGACCTGGCGCCGGTCTCGCTGGCCTGCGTGTTCGACTTCGGCTTCGCGGTCGGCCCGGCCGTGCCGGCCAGCGTGAAGACGGTGCCCGAGTTCCTGGCCTGGGCCAAGGCCAATCCGGCGGGCGCCAACTTCGGCTCGCCGGCCGCGGGCTCCACGCCGCACTTCATCGGCGCGCTGCTCGCCAAGAACGCCGACATCACGCTGCAGCACGTGGCCTATCGCGGCACGCAGCCGGCCATGCTCGACCTGCTGGGCGGCAGCGTGTCGGCCGTGTCCGGCCCCATCGGCGACATCACGCAGCACCTGGCCAGCGGCAAGGTGCGCATCCTCGGCACGTCGGGCACCAAGCGCAGCCGCTTTGCGCCCGAGGTGCCGACGCTGGTCGAACAAGGCCTGAAAGACATGGCCTTCAGCGAATGGTTCGGCTTCTTCCTGCCCGCCAAGGCCTCGCCCGAAGTGGTGGCACGGCTGAACGCCGCCATGAAGCAGGCCATCGCGTCGAAGGACGTGGTCGAAGGGCTTGCCGGCATCGGCCTGGAAGCGATGTCGTCCTCGCCCGCCGAACTGGCCGAACTGCTCAAGAAAGACACCGCGATGTGGGGGCCGATCGTCAAGAAGATCGGCTTCACCGCAGACGCCTGACAACCCCGGAAAGGAACCGCCCATGAACACCGCCACCGCCGCGCCAGCCGCCTCTTCGCTGGTCCATCCCAACCTGCATCCGGACGAACGCGCCGCGCGCGAAGAGCTTGCGGCCTGCTACCGCGTGTTCGCGATGCTCGGCTGGGTCGAGATGATCTACAACCACATCACGGTGCGGCTGCCCGACAGCGTGACGGGTGGCGAGAAGCAGTTCCTCATCAACCCCTTCGGCCTGCACTACAGCGAGGTCACGGCCAGCAACCTCGTGAAGATCGACCTGCACGGCAATGTGCTCGACGGGTCCACGCACAAGGTGAACCCGGCCGGCTTCGTGGTGCATGCGGCCATCCACGATGGCCTGGCCGGCGCGCACTGCGTGATGCACACGCACACCACGGCCGGCGTCGCCGTGGCCTGCCTGAAAGAAGGGCTGCAGCAGACCAACTTCTATACCGCGCAGCTGCACGACATGGTGGCGTACCACGACTTCGAGGGCATCACGATCCATGCCGACGAAGGCCCGCGCCTGCTCAAGAGCATCGGCAACCGCAACGCGGTGATCCTACGCAACCACGGCCTGCTGGCCTGGGGCCAGACGCTGCCGCAGACCTTCGCGATCCTCTGGACGCTGCAGCGCGCCTGCGAGATCCAGATGGCGACCTTCTCGATGGGTGCAACCGTTCTGCCGGTGAGCGAAGACATCGCGCGCCGCTGCACGCGCGATGCGCTGCAGTTCAGCCCCGAGCACGGCGCCGGACAGGACGTGTTCAATGCGCTGGTGCGGCAGGTGGACCGCATCGACCCGAGCTACAGAAACTGAGGCGACTTTTCCCATGAAGATTTGTATTTACGGCGCAGGCGCCATCGGCGGCTGGATCGGCGTGGGCCTGGCGCAGGCAGGCCAGCGGCTCAACGTGGTGGCGCGCGGCGCCACGCTCGACGCGCTGCAACGCGACGGCCTCTCGCTGATGCGCGGCGACATTCGCACGCGCGTGCCGGTCAACGCAGTGGCCGACCCCGAAGCGCTCGGCGTGCAGGACCTGGTGGTAATCGCCGTGAAGGCGCCCGCGCTGGCCGGCGTGGCCGAACGCATCGGGCCGCTGATCGGACCCGACACCCTGGTGCTGGTCGCGATGAACGGCGTGCCGTGGTGGTTTCTCGAAGGCGGCTTCGGCGGCGAGATCACAGGCCACCGGCTCGCGGCCGTCGACCCCGAAGGCGCCATTGCCAAGGCCATTCCGGCCCGCAACGTGATCGGCTGCGTGGTGCACGCCAGCTGCTCGCTCGACGGGCCCGGCGTGGTGCGCCATCACTTCGGCAACGGGCTGATCGTGGGCGAGCCTTCGGGCGAGGCCACGCCGCGCGTGCAGAAGCTGGTCGACCTGCTCAAGAGCACCGGCATCGACACCACGCTGTCGCCGCAGATCCAGAAGGACGTGTGGTTCAAGCTGTGGGGCAACATGACGGTGAACCCGATCAGCGCGCTCACGGGCTGCACCACCGACCTGATCATGGGCGACGACTACGTGCGCGGCTTCATCTCGGCCGTGATGCTCGAAGCCAAGGAAATCGGCCGGCGCATCGGCATCGAGATCACGCAGAGCCCCGAAGACCGGCATGCGATCACGAAGAAGCTCGGCGCGTTCAAGACCTCGATGCTGCAGGACGTGGAAGCCGGACGCTCGGTGGAACTCGATGCGCTGGTGACGGTGGTGCGCGAGCTCGGCGAACTGACGGGCGTGGCCACGCCGTTCACGGATGCGCTGCTGGGGCTGGCGCGGCTGCGCACGCGGCAGCTCGGGCTTTACTGAGCGAGACCCGACCTGCGAGGGCGCGCGCCAGGCGGCGCCCGCGCTCATCGGTCACCAGCGCTTTTCGGGCGTCGCCGCGAGCGTCTCGGTGCAACTGGCCACGGCCTTCGCGCGTTCCTCACGCAGCAGCTGCCAGTTGTCGGCTTTCCATTGCGTCCAGGCGATGGGCTCCGATTGATAGAGGCACGCGAACGGCGGGCGCATGAAGCCCGCGCGGCCGAGTTCGGCGCCGAACTTCAGGCGGAACAGCTCATCGGTTCCCGTGAGGTTTTCGTAGACCAGGTGCCACGGCCCCGGGAGCAGCGGCGTGTCGGCCTCTTTCTGGACCTGCCGCGCCTCTTCGATTTCCTCGGGCGTGGAGCCGTCCGTCAGGGCCGTCGCATACGCGGCTTCGGCGCGCTTGCGGTAGATGTCGGTCGCGACCTTGCTCAAGGCATCGTTCAGCTCGCTCATGGCCGGATTGACGGCCAGCGGATCGTCCTTGAGTTCTTCCGGCGTCGTGCCGCCCAGGTCGTCTTTCGAAAAGCCCTGTGCGCCGACGGACAGCCTGCCCGCGATCAAGGTCGTGGCCACGTTCAGCGCGATCTGCCCCGCGATGTAGTTGCCCGTGTCTTCGCGCCGGACCACACGAAGCCGTTCGATGCCGGGCTTGTAGAAGCCCCGGCCGAAGCGCACGCGCGTCGTGGATTGTTGTGGTGCTGGCGCTGCTGTCGTTGCCTCGACAGGCGGAGCCGGCGTGTCTGCGGCAACTGCCGGGGGTTCGGCCGCCGGGGCCGGCACCTCGAGCTCGGCGGCGTGCGCCGAGAAGCCAAGGATGGCCAGTGCGATGCCGCATGGGAGAGCGGCGTGTGGTCGTTTTTTCAGGATCATGTGAACAGTTCTTCCTCCGGCCGGGATTGTCCTTGGCCGAAGGGCGCTGCCCGACAGGTGCGCGCCTAAAAATTCACGAATGCGGGCGCGGTGCAACGGGCTGCGGCATCGTCACCCACCAGGCCGCCACCACGATCAGCAAGCCCCCGGCCCAGCCCCAGGCCCCGATGCGCTCGCCGAAGCCGCACGCCGCGATCAGCGCGCCGAACACCGGCTCGCTGCCCATCAGCAGCGACACCCGGCTCGGGCTCGAACGCGAGGCCGCATGGTTCTGCGCGAAGAACGCGAAGACGGTGCACAGCAGCACGAGGTACGCCATGCCCCACCAGAAGGATGCCGTGGCGGGCGGCATGTGCCAGGCGCCGTTCGGCGGCGACGCGACGAGCGATATCGCCATGGCACCGAGCGCCATCACGCCCGCCTGCACGGCCGTCAGCGTGAGCGCTGGCATCGCATGCCGGCCGGCCAGGCGCCGCGTCATGCAGACCATCACGGCGCGCAGGAAGGCGGCGACCACTATGAGGCCATCGCCCCAGCCTACCGAGATATCGGCGGGCGACGTGGCCGACAACATGGCCGCGCCCAACGCCGACAGACCCGCCGCCCAGAACACGCGCCGCGCCGGCCGTTGCCCCAGCAACCACCATTCGACAAAAGGCGTGATCGCCACGCACAGGCTGATGAGAAAGGCGGCGTTGCTCGCGGTGGTGAGCGACACGCCGAAGGTCTCGCACACGAAGATCGCCAGCAGGTTGGCGCCGAGCAGGCCGCCCACGGCGAGCCCCTGCCGCCATTGCGCGTTGAACAGCGGCCCGAGCGCCGGCAGCAGCACGACGAAGGTCAGGCCGAAGCGCAGCGCGATGAACTCCAGCACGGGCAACTGCTGCGTGGCCTGCTTGGCGACGGCATAGCTGCCGCCCCACACGGCGGCCACCAGCAGCAGCATGATTTCGGCGGAACCGATGCCTGCCGCCCACTTCGCGCCCCGGCCGACCGGCGCGGCACCGCGCAACTGCTTTGAATCCATACTGTCGGCCCGCCGTCCATGAACAAGAAAGAAGAAATTGTTCCTGGCTTCACCAGGGCCGGGTAGCCACCGGCCGGAACAGGACCCTTGCGCCGTGGGAACGAATTCATTTCTCAAAGTACTGCCGGAGATGGTGACCTTTCTGCGGGTCGCCGAACTCGGCAGCTTCTCGGCCGCGGCCGACCTGCTGGGCATGACGCCGTCGGCCGCGAGCCGGCAGGTCAAGCGGCTCGAAAAAGAGATCGGCGTGCAGCTGCTGCAGCGGACCACGCGCCAGCTGCGCCTGACGGAGCCCGGCGCCGAAGCCTTCGCTCGATGCCGCGAACTGGTGCTGGCGGCGCAGGGCACGATGGACGTCGCGCAGCAGTTCTCGCGCAAGCCGGGCGGGCTGGTGCGCCTGAGTGCGCCCAAGGCCTTTGCGCGGCGCGTGCTGCATCCGCACCTGCTCGACTTTCTGCAGCGCTACCCCGAGGTCGATGTGCAGCTGATCGTGGAAGACCGCGACATCGACCCGATCCGCGAAGGCGTGGACCTGGTGGTGCGGCTGACGACGGCCCCGCCCGAAGGGCTGGTGGCGCGGCAGCTGATGGCGGTCGAACACATCTTGTGCGCGACGCCGCGCTATCTGGCGCAGCACGAGGCCATCGCGCATCCGCGCGACCTTCTGGCGCACAGTTGCCTGTCGCTCGGCGAGCACGAGCGCGACAACCACTGGCGGTTCAAAAAAGAGGGCGAAGAAGACGCGACGGCCGTGGTGCGCGGGCGCTACATCTCCAACCACAGCGAGATCCGACTCGAAGGCGCGCTGGCGGGCCTGGGCGTGGCCTGCGTGCCGGCCTTCATGGCGCGCGAGGCGCTGGACGAAGGCCGCGTGGTGCGGGTGCTGGCCGACTGGGAGTTCCAGGGCAACTACCACGGGCACGCATGGATTCTTTATCCGCCGAACCGCTTCACGGCGCCCAAGTGCAGGGTGTTGATCGATCACCTGCTCGGCGCGCTGGCCGACGGGCGTGGCGCGCAGCTCAGTGCTTCTTCAGCAAGACCCGCACGGCCTCGGGCAAGGAGTTGACCTGCGGCATGAAGTGATCGAGCAGCGCGCCGAGGATCACCGCGCTGACGACCGCGCCCAGCAGCGGCTTCCACGTCAGCCGCACCGCCGCCATGAGCCAGCCTTCGCGCGCGACGCGCACCGCGGCACGCGCCGACACGTACGAGAAGGCGACTTCGATGGCCACGGCCAGCAGGGCGTCCCAGCTGAAGTACAGCAGCACGAGCGAGCCGACGCCGAACAGCAGTGCCACGCAGATCAGGAAGACGGCGACCACCGGCACGACGACGATGGCACCTTCGTCCGCGCCGCCCGCGATGTCGAGCGCACCACCCGCCACGTCGGAGAGCACGCCGCCGTCACCGCCGATGCCCTCACCGCCGCGGGCGAGGCCGCGGCCCGCATCGAGCGCGAAATCGACGGCATCGATGGCGTCGCCCGCATCGGCATCGAGCCCGGTCGTTGTGTTCACCAGGTAGCGGGCCCACCAGCGCAGCACGAGCAGATAACCCAGGTACCCCACGCCCAGCGTGAGCAGGTAGCGCACCGCCAGCGAGTCCACATGGAACAGGTGCATCTGCAGCGCCGACACGCCCCACATGAGCAGCAGCGTGAAGCTGCCGATGAGGATGCCGTGCGTGCGCAGGCTGTGGTTGCGGTGCAGGTCGCGCTCGACCTGCGTTTCCCAGAGGCGCACGGAGCGCCAATCGGAAAGAACCTTCATCGATCGTCGGCAGGGCCCTGGGCCGCGAAGGGCACGCGTGGCGCGACGGCGCACATGAGTTCGTAGCCGACAGTGCCGGCCGCCTGCGCGACCTCGTCGATGGACAGCAGCGCGCCCGTCTTGGGGGAGCGGCCCCACAGCGTGACCTCGGCGCCGAACTTCGCATCGGGAATGTTCGTGAGGTCGACGGTGATCATGTCCATGCTCACGCGGCCGACCATGCGGGTGCGCACGCCGTTCACCAGCACGGGCGTGCCGGTGGTGCAGTGGCGCGGATAGCCGTCGGCATAGCCGACCGCGGCCACGCCGATGGTGAGCGGCCCTTCGGCCGTGAAATTGGAGCCGTAGCCGATGGTGTCGCCGGCCTTGAGCGTCTGCACGCCGATGAGCTGCGTCGACAGCGTCATGGTGGGCTGCAATTGCCAGTGCGCCGCGTCGTGCACCGGAAAGTCGGGGGCGCTGCCGTACAGCACGATGCCGGGGCGCACCCAGTCGCCGCGCGTGGCGTCGGCGTGGCGCAGCGTGGCGGCGCTGTTGGCGATGGAGCGTTCGCCCGGGATGTCGCGCGTGGCGCGCTCGAACACTTCGAGCTGGTGGGCGATGCCGCGGGCGCCGTCGGCATCGCTGAAGTGGGTCATGAGCGAGATCTCGTCGACCTGGGTCAGGGCGTTCAGGCGCGTCCAGGCGGAACCGAAGCGCTCGGACGTGAAGCCCAGGCGGTTCATGCCGGAGTTCATCTTCAGGAACACGCGCTGCGGCTTCAGGGTCTTGTGGGCCGCGAGCATGTCGATCTGCTCGTCGCAGTGCACGGTGTGCCACAGGTCCAGGCGCGAGCACAGCTCCAGGTCGCGCGCGTCGAACACGCCTTCGAGCAGCAGCACCGGGCCGCGCCAGCCCAGGGCGCGCACGCGCTCGGCCTCGGCAAGATCGATCAGCGCAAAGCCGTCGGCACCGCGCAGCCCCTCGTAAACCCGCTCGATGCCATGGCCGTAGGCGTTGGCCTTGACGACGGCCCAGACGCGGGCGTCGAGGGCCTTGCGGCGGACCTGGCCGAGGTTGTGGCGAAGGGCTTCCGTGTGGACAGTGGCGAGAATGGGGCGCGGCATGGCGGGCTCTGGCGAGGTTCGAGGAAAATGCAGCCCACGTTTTAGCACCTTCGGGAATGGGGGCGAATACCGTGGGGATGCCTAATTCGGCGTCGTACCCCCATGCTATAACCGCCCATTCGCTCCCAACGCGACACTTTTTCACTACCGCCAGCAGACCCACCCTCTGGCCAGCCAGCCCATCGATGAAGCGCGGTTTCTACACGATCATGTCGGCCCAGTTCTTTTCGTCGCTGGCCGACCAAGCGCTTTTCGTTGTTGCCGTCGACCTCATGCGAAGTTCGGGCGCGCCCGAATGGCAACGCGCGGCCCTGGTGCCGATCTTCGCGGTCTTCTACGTGGTGCTGGCGCCGCTGGTCGGCGCATTCGCCGACGCGCTGCCCAAGGGCCGGGTGATGTTCATCAGCAACGCGATCAAGGTGCTCGGCTGCCTGATGATGCTGTTCGGCTCGCACCCGCTGCTGTCGTATTCGATCGTGGGCCTGGGCGCGGCGGCCTACTCGCCGGCCAAGTACGGCATCCTGACCGAGCTGCTGCCGGCCTCCCAGCTGGTGAAGGCCAACGGCTGGATCGAGGGTCTCACCATCGCCTCGATCCTGCTGGGCATCGTGCTCGGCGGCGCGCTGGTCGGGCATACGGTCTCCAGCAAGCTGCTGGCCTTCGACTTCCCCTTCATCGACACCGGCATCAATTCGCCGGCCGAGGCCGCGATCGCGGTGCTGATCGTCGTCTATGTGCTGGCCGCGTGGTTCAACACGCGCATTCCGCACACCGGCGTCGAGATGCGCCCGCTGCGCGCCAACCCGCAGCACAGCATGGCGCGCAACATCGCCGCGCTGCTGCCCGACTTCTGGCATTGCAATTCCCGCCTGTGGCGCGACCGCCTCGGCCAGATCTCGCTGGCCACCACCACGCTGTTCTGGGGCGCCGGCGGCAACCTCAAGTACATCGTGCTGGCCTGGGCTTCGCTGGCCCTGGGCTACAACACCACGCAGGCCTCGGCGCTCACCGGCGTGGTGACGATCGGCACGGCCGTGGGCGCGGTCGTGGCCTCGGTGTACATGCGGCTGGACATGGCAACCCGCGTGATCCCGATGGGCATCGCGATGGGCCTGATGGTGATCGCCATGAACTTCATCGGCAACATCTGGCTGGCGATTCCCTTCCTGATCTTCCTGGGCGGCCTGGGCGGCTTCCTGGTGGTCCCGATGAATGCGCTGCTGCAGCATCGCGGCCACAACCTGATGGGCGCGGGCCGCTCCATCGCGGTACAGAACTTCAACGAACAGGCCTGCATCCTGCTGCTGGGCGTGTTCTACAGCGTGTGCACGGGCCTGGGCCTGTCGGCCTACGGTGCCATCAGCGCCTTCGGCCTCGTGGTGGCGGGCTTCATGTGGCTCATCAAGCGCTGGCACGAAAGCAACCTGAAGAAGTACCCCGAAGAAGTCGAACACCTCCTGGCCATCGCCCGCAGCGACAAGCACCACTGATCTTGCGCGACCGCGTTGGTGCAGATGGCCGGCGCGCCGAGCGCCCCCTTCCAACGCCACCATGCCCGCGCTCGCCCTCACCTTCAATGCCTTCGTGTGGGGCATCTCCTGGCTCCCCTTCCGCCATCTCGCGGGCCTCGGGCTGCACCCGCTGTGGACCACGGGCCTGGTCTACCTTGCCATCGCCACCGTGATGGGCCTCGTGCGTCGCCATGCCTGGAAGGGCTTTGCGACGTTCCCGATGCTGGGGTTGCTGAGCCTTGCGGCCGGCTTCACCAACGTGGGTTTCAACTGGGCCGTGACGCAGGGCGACGTGGTGCGCGTGGTGCTGCTGTTCTATCTGATGCCGCTGTGGAGCGTGCTGCTGGCCTGGCTGGTGCTGGGCGAGCGGCCCACGGGTGGCGCGCTGGCGCGGGTGACGCTGGCGCTGACCGGCGTGGTGGTGGTGCTCAAGACGCCGGGCACCGACTGGCCCGTGCCGTCGAGCCTGCCCGACTGGCTGGCCGTGGCGGCGGGCTTCGGCTTCGCGGTGACCAACATCGTGCTGCGCCATCTGCGGCAAGCCCCGGGTGAATCGCGCGCGCTGGCGATGTTCTGCGGCTGCACCGTCGTGGCGGGCACCGCGGCAGTCATCGGCACGGCCTTCGGCGGCATCGACTCGCCGATGCAGGCCTCGCCCGGCTGGTTCGGCTGGGCCGTGCTGCTGGGCACGGGCTTCGTGATCGCCAACGTGTGCCTGCAGTACGCCGCACCGAAGCTCGCGGCCAGCGCGACCTCGGTGATCATGCTGTCGGAAGTGCTGTTCGCCAGCGTCTCGTCGGTGGCGCTGGGCGCGGCCACGATGGACCCGCGCATCCTCGTGGGCGGTGCGCTGATCGTGCTGGGCGCCCTGTGGTCGGCGTTTGCACGAACGCCGCCGCCGCGCGATGATCGCGCCTCCGTGTCCACCTGAGGAACATCCCATGACCAGCGTCTACGACTTCGAGGCCAACCAGATCGACGGCACGCCGGTGAAGCTCTCGGCCTACAAGGGCAAGGTGCTGCTGATCGTCAACACCGCCAGCAAATGCGGCTTCACGCCGCAGTTCGCGGGGCTCGAAGAACTGCACGAGAAGTACGCCGGCCAGGGCCTCACGGTGCTGGGTTTTCCGTCGAACCAGTTCGGCGCGCAAGACCCGGGCACGAACGAGGAAATCGGCGCCTTCTGCACCAAGAACTACGGCGTGAGCTTTCCGATGATGGAAAAGATCGACGTCAACGGCAGCAACGCCGCGCCGCTGTACCAGTGGCTGACCAAGGAAAAGCCGGGCCTGCTGGGCCTGACGGCCATCAAGTGGAACTTCACCAAGTTCCTGATCGGGCGCGACGGCACGGTGCTCAAGCGCTACGCGCCGCTGGACACGCCGGCATCGCTCACGCGCGACGTCGAGGCCGCGCTGGCGGCCGCCTGAGTCCAGGAGGTGCCGGCGGCAAGAACCCGGCCCCCGCGTCCCACGGGTCGAGCGTGTTCAGCCACGTGCGCAACGCGTCCTCGTCCACCGGCGAAGCCAGCAGCCTGAAAGACGCGGCGTCCAGCATCCTCGAAGGCAGGCACTGCACGCTGTCCAGCTCGGTGTAGTGCGCCATGTACGCCACGGGCAGCGGCCGGCCCGCGGCCTCTTCCACCTCGGGCCACCTGGCGGCCGTTCTTGTGGCGTCGGCATGAAGGCCCACGATGACGGCATCGAAACGCTGCCCCGCGCGGATCGCCGCCACGAGCTCCGACACCCGCCCGAAAGGCGTGCTGTCCGCACCCAGCGCCCACAGCGAGTTGTTGGTGCAGATGCGCTGCAGTGCATCCGAATCCACCAGAGCGATCCGATACCCCCGATGGACCTCTGCGCGCATGGCCTATTGCTCCCCTGCGACGTCGATCTCAACGCGCCGGTTCGGCTGCAGGCAATGCAGCAGCGCGGGTGAACTGCGCGTGCCCTCGCAATCGCTGACCACCGGCTGGCGCTTGCCCATGCCTGCGGTGCGGATCAGCTTGCGGTCGATGCCCTGCTGCACCAGCAGTTCGCGCACGGTGTTGGCACGCTCGAGCGACAGCGCCTCGTTGTAGGCGTCGCCGCCCAACCGGTCGGTGTGCCCCGTCACGAGCACGTAGTGCAGCGCGCGGAAGTTGTTGCGCAACTCCGTCGCCAGGCGTTCGAGGCGCACACGTCCGTCGGGCAGCAGGTCGGCAAGCGATGCCCCGTCGAAGCGGAACAGGCCGTCGGCGTTCAGCGTCACCTTCTGCGGCGGCGCGAGCTTCGTGGTGGCGGGAATCGGCGTGGCGGCGGGCGGCTGGGCGAGCAGCGCGCAGTCGGGGTTCTTCCACCATCCGCCGGTCGACACGCCGTCGCCGTTGAAGCGCACCATGTATTGGCAGGTCACATAGTCGGCGCTCTTGCCGGTGCGAAAGTGAAAGAGGTAGTTCCACTCGCGCACGCCCCAGAGCCCTTCGCTGAAGTGCGGCCAGCCCAGCAGCTCGCGCACCTGATCCTTGCCCATGCCCGTGCGGATGCGGGCGAACGCATCGGTGCCGGGGAAGGCGCCCTGCTTCCACTTCGCGCCATCGGGCGACGGAAAGTCCTCGGGCTTCGGCGCCGCCGGTTGTTCCGACGCGGCGCGCGCCTGCGCGTCCTTGTCGATGGCCGCGCCCGGCGAGGCGCACCCCTGGACTGCCAGCATCACCGCCACCAGCGCGGCCCCGCAGATCGCTCGATTCATGGTTTGTTTTCTCCCTGCACTCAATTGAAGACCCACTCGGCGCCGACCGTGGCCGCCGCCCCTGCGCGGCTGACGCCGACACCGCCCGTCAGGCTCCAGCCGTTGTTCTCGGCGGTGCGACGGAAGCTCACGCCGACCGCGCTCTCGCCCTTGAAGACGCCATAGCCGATGCGCATCACCGTCTTGCCTGGCACATACGACGCCGGCATCTGCACCGCCATGGCAGCGGCCACGCCGGAGTAGGCGTTGCGCGCGACGTTGTTGAGGTCGTTGCCCAGCGCGTTGACGCGCGCATCGGTGTACGCGGTGCTGGCCGCGCCTTGCTGGTTCAGCTGCTGCACGTTCACCGCATCGGTGGGCGCAACGCCCGGCGCCACGTTGTGCACCGCCACCGGCCCGCTCGAGCCGCCGTTGCCCATCGTCACGCTGTTGTAGTTGACGCTGCCATCGGGGTTGGTGTCGTAGCGCACGGTGCTCTGCTGCACCGCCTGCAGCTGGCGCACGTTCACCGCGTCGGTGGCCTGCGTGCCGCCGGCGACGTTGGTGATCTGCCGCTCGTTGCCGGCGGACCCCACCGACACCGCGCCCTGCGTGGACAGCACCGAGACGCTGGAGAACATCTCCTGCTGCCCGTTCATGCCCGCGCGGTCGGCCGAGGCGCCGTTGCCCAGCGCCACGCCATTGCTGCTCGTGGCGATGGCGTTGGTGCCCAGCGCGATGCTGCCCGCACCGTTGGCCTGCGCGCCGTTGCCGCCCGCGAAGCTGTTGGTGCCCAGCGCGATCGACTGCGGCCCGATCGCCACGCTGTTCGCGCCGCTGGCCTGCGAGTCCGCCGCCTGCGAATTGGCGTGGAAGTACTTGATGCCCGCGCCGCCCACCTGGATGTTGTTGATCGCCTGGTTGGTCGCGTACAGCTGGCTGCCGTTGACCGCATCGGTGCTGCTGGCGCTGAGCTGGCCGGCCGCGACGTTCTGGATCTGCCGCTCGGCACCCGGTGCGCCGACGCTCACCACGCCGGTGGGGTTGGCACCGGCGAAGTTGTAGGTCTGGCCCTGGATCGTGGTGCTGGCCGTTGGCGTGGCGGCGGTGGTGGTCGAGCCGTTGCCAAGGGCCACGCTGTTGTTGGTGGTCGCGGTGGCACCGGTGCCGACCGCCACGCTGTTGTTGGCGTTGACGACCGCACCCGACCCGACGGCCGTGCTTTCCGTGCCCGTGGCCACCGGCGCGACATACGTGGTGGTTTGCGAACCCGTGACCCACTTGCTGCCGGCAATCACGACCTGGCTCGACACGGCCTGCAACTGCGCGACGTTGACGGCATCCGTGAGCGCCGTGCCTGCAGCCACGCCATTGATCTGGCGGTACTGGCCATTGGCCACATCGCCGATGGAGACGGCGCCGAGCGTCAGCGCCGCGGTGCCGAGGATCGTGGCCTGCTGCCCGGCGGATGCTCCCGTGGGAACATAGCCAAGGACACCGGCCGGCGTGGATGCCACCGAGCCGGAACCCAGTGCCACGTTGCCCGCGTTGACAGCCACCGTGTTCGAACCCAGTGCCATCGAATCGGTGGCCTGCGCGCCCGAGCCATAGCCGATGGCGACCGCGCGGTTGGTGCCCGCATAGGGCGTCGAGAACGTGCCGATGCTGATGCTGTCGTTGGTCGTCGCGCCGCCGCCAGGACCTGCATTGGTGCCCAGCGCCAGATTCCCGCTGCCGCTGGTGTCCTGGCCCGCGCTGGAGCCGAACGCGTAGTTGCTGTTGCCGCTCGAGTTGTTGCCCGCGTTGCTGCCGATGAAGGCGCTGTCCCGGCCCGACACGTTGTTGCCGGCCTGGTAGCCGATGGCGGTGATCCCGGCGGCACCGTTGGCGCCGCTGTTGGCGCCGGCAACGTAGCCGATGTAGACGTTCGCAAAGTTTCCGCCGTTCCCGGTGGTGCCCTGGCCCGCTGCCGTACCGATGGACACGCTGCCCTGGCCGTAGGTTTGCGCGTCGCGCCCGATCGCGATCGATTCGATTGCGGGAACCTGCGCGCGCAGGCCGATGGCGATGCTGTTGCCCGCCGATGCCGAGGCGCCAACCCCCGCGGCGATCGTGAAGGGCGCCGTCGCCCCCGTGTTGTCGTAGTTCGCGCCCGCCGTGCCGCCGTCATTGACGCTGTAGTAATGCACCGCCCCTGCCGCAGCCGCACTGCTCACGGCCTGCAGTTGCGCCACGTTCACCGCGTCGGTCGCGTTGGCACCCGCCGCCACGCCGGTGATCTGGCGCGTGTTGGTGCCGTCACCCACGCTCACCGCGCCCCAGGTGCTCTTCCAGGTCGGCGAGGTGCTGGTGCTGGCGGCGCCGGTCGCCGGGTCGAAACCCGCCACACCCGCGGCCGTGCTGGCCACCGAGCCCGCACCCAGCGCCACGCCGTCATCGACGGTGGCCGTGGCCTTGTAGCCGAGCGCGGTGGCGCGCGGGCTGGTGGCGCTCGTCTGCGCACCGATGGCCGTGGTGCCATTGCCGGAGCCGGCCCCCTGGGACTGAGCATTGGTGCCCAGTGCCACGCTGTCACCGGTCGCGTTGGCACCATAGCCGGCCGCGAACGCATTGCCGCCCGTGCCCTTGGCCACCGCGTTGGCGCCGATGGCCATGTCGCCGTCGGTGATCGTTTGCGAGTTGGTGCCGATGGCGATCGAGTCCAGTCCGTTGATCGATCCGGTCGCCGACGTGGCGATCTGGTTGGTGGCCCCCAGGCCGATGGCGATGCCCTGCGCGCCAGCCGCCGCATTGGTGCCGATGGCGATGCCGTTCATTCCGTTGCCCCAGACCGGCGAACGGGTCGTGGCGCCCGAACCCATCGCGATGGACCCGTCGCCGTTGGAGGTGCTGCCGGCTCCGATGCTGATGTTGCCCGTGCCCTGCGCCGTGGCGCTGGTGCCCAGTGCCACGGCGTTGGTGCCGCTTGCATGCGCGCCATAGCCGATGGCGGCACTGGTACCGCCGGTGGCCTGCGCGGAATCGCCCAGGGCGGTGGAGCCCGCCGTGGTGGCCTTGCTGAAGGCGCCGATCGCGGTCGAGGCGTAGTTGTCGGCCTCGGCGCCCGAGCCCATCGCGATGCTGTGATTGCCGGTGGATACGGCGGTGTCGCCGATGGCGATCGCGGAGTCGCCGCTGGCGTTGGCGCTGTTGCCCAGCCCGAGGGAGGCGACACCGCCGGCATTGGCGTTGGCGCCGAGGGCGGTGGCATGCCACGCCAAGGCGGACGCGCCGCTGCCGACGGCAGTGGCCTGGCCGGTGAAGCCGAAGTTGGGTGTGGCCTGGCTGCTGGCCGTGGCGTTGGCGCCAACGGCCACGTCGCTCGACTGCCCCGCCGTGGCGCCCACGCCGGCAGCCAGCGCGTTCGTGCCGGTGGCGCCCTTGTTGTCGTAGTTGCTGCCCGCGCCGGTGGCGGTGGAGTTGACGCTGTAGTAGTGCACCGCGCCCGTCGCTGCGGCGCTGCTCACCGCCTTCAGCTGGCTCACGTTGACCGCGTCGCTGTCGGCGGTACCCGCGGCCACATTGGTGATCTGGCGGTACTGCCCGTTGCCTCCCACGCTCACCGCGGCCAGCGTGCTCGTCGTATTGGCGATGGGCGTGCCGGCAGCCGCCGCTGTGCCCGTGCTCGGGTCGTAGCCCACAATGCCCGCGGCCGTTGTCGCCTGCGACTGGCTGCCCAGCGCCACGCCGCCAGTCTGCGTCACGCCGCTGTTGTTGCCGAGCGCCACGGCGCCGTCAAGGCCGGCGGCGATGGTGACGTTGTTGCCCACCACGAAGGCGTTGTTTGCCGCGATGGTGTTGTTGTTCCCCGTCGCGTAAGAACCGTTGCCCGAGATGTTGTTCGGATCGCCGAACGCACCCGAGTTGTTGCCGCTGACCACGTTGCCCGTGCCGACGCTGATCGACTGCGTGCCCGAAGCAATCGCACCAGTGCCGATGGCAATGGCCTGGTTCGCACTGCCGCGCGCCCCCTGGCCGATGGACACCGTGTTGCTGGCCGTGATGTTCTGGCCCGCCGAAGCGCCAAACGCGATGTTGTTCGAGCCATTCGCTCCCGAACCGGCGCCCGTGCCCGTGATCGGGAATCCACCGCCGGTCGCCGAGCCGATCGCGACGTTGCTGTTGCCCGTCACGCTCTGGCCCGCCTCCGATCCGAGGGCAACATTGCCGCTGCCGTTGACCGAGGTACCCGTTCGGAACCCGCCCACAGCCAGGTTGTTGGACCCGGTCGAGCTGGATCCGGCCTCACGGCCCACAACGACATTCCAGTTACCCGTGCTGCTTCCGAACGCACTGTCGCCAATGCCGACATTGTTCCCCTGAACATTGCCCTGCGAGGCGCCGACGTTCGACTTCTGGCCTGCCTGGTAGCCGATGAAGGTGTCGCGATAGCCCAGCGTGGCGTTCGATCCCGCCGCCATGCCGACCAGCGTGGAGCCTGAGTAGCTGTTGGGGTTGACGTTGGTCGAATTCAGCCCGGTGTTGACACCCACCAGAGTGTCGAAGCCGCCGCCGGTGTAGCCGTTCCCGGCGTTGGAGCCGATGGCCAGCGCGGTCCACGAGTTGGACTGGGCGTTCTGGCCAATGGCCACGCCGGCAGGAAAGAAGCCCGTGCCCGTGACCCGCGCGCCGTCGCCGATGGCCACGCTGGAAGCTCCGGCCGCGAAGGCGTTCACACCTGCGGCCACCGCGTTGGTGCCTGCGGCACCGTCGTTGGCGTAGTTGCTGCCAGCAGCCTGGTTCGTCGCGTTGACGCTGAAGTAGTGCGTCTGCACCGCCTGCAACTGCGCCACGTTCACCGCGTCGCTGTTGGCCGTGCCCGCGGCCACGCCGGTGATCTGGCGATACACCCCATGGGCCGCATCGCCCACTGCCGCGGCCCCGGTGGTTCCGGTGGTGGCGTTGACGGCGGCCGTCTGCGCCGTCGAAGCGCCGGTTGGCACATAGCCGGCAATACCGCCCCCGGTGCCCGCCGCCGAGCCGCCGCCCAGGGCAACGCCGCCGGCCGTTGTGGTCGACGCATTGGAGCCGATCGCCACGCCATCGGTGCTGATGCTGCTGACCGTGGCGGACGAGCCCATCGCCAGGCTGCTGGTCCCGTCGGCATGGGCACCAACGCCCACGGCTGTTGAGTTGAGCTGCGACGCGATTGCGCCAACGCCCAGTGCCGTCGCCTGCTGGCCGCTGGCCGTGGCCGCATAGCCCAGGGCGGTGGCGTTGCTCTGGCTCGCACTGGCTTGCACGCCCAGTGCCGTGGCCTGCAAGCCGGCGGCGGCGGAACTGTCGCCCGCCGCCAGGCTGGAAGCGCCGCCGGCATTGGTGTTGTTGCCCAGGGCCGTGGCGTTCTGCCCCGTTGCCTTGGCGCTGGTGCCGATGGCGGCGGCGTTGAGTCCCGCAGCCTGGGCCTGATCGCCCATCGCGAGCGACTGGGTGCCCGTGGCCTGCGCGCTTTGGCCCACGGCAATGGCGCTTGCCGCCATGGCTTGCGCGCTGGCCCCCACGGCGATGCTCGACGCGCCTGTCGCGGTGGACGCCGCCCCTTGCGCGATGGCGTTGTCGCCCGTCGCAAGTGCGCTGTTCCCCTGAAGCGCATTCCGGATGGCCAGGGCCTTCTGGGTGGCGGGAACCGACAGGTCATTGCCCACGACGTACTGCGTGCCGTCGGGCGCCGTGATCGTGTTGCCGTCCGCGCTGATCTGGAATCCGCCGATGGTCTTCGAACCGTCCGCGTTGGTGACTGTCGGGCGGATCGCGGTGCCGGTCACTCCCGAGCCGATGGCGATGCTGCTCGCGCCTGTTGCGGCCGACGCGGTCCCTATCGCCGAGGTCGCTGTTCCAATCGCCCCGCTGGCATATCCGACGGCTGTTGCATAGTCGCCGCCAGCCAGCGATGCCCCGCCCACCCCGGTCGCCGCGGAGCCCAGAGCCGTAGCGACTGCCCCCATCGCCGTGCTTCCCAAGCCCTTGCCGGTGGCACCGCTTCCCACGGCAGTCGCCGCGAATTGATCCACATAGGCGCCAGCGCCGACGGCCGTCCCGTTGGTTCCGCTCGCATAGGAGGTGGCCCCAACGGCGGTGGCCATGGAGGCGCTGGCCGTCGTCTCTCCGCCCAGGGCGGTGGAGGCGCTACCGCTGGCAGCGCTGTTCGCGCCCATCGCCGTCGCCGCGGGATTGAGAGTGACAGCCCCGGACGGACGCGAAACGGTGACGAGCGCCAGGCCACCCGTCGCTGCGGCGTTGTTGCCGACGGCCGTATTGCCCCCGCCCGTGGCCGAGGCGCCGACGCCCAATGCGATGGATCCGGCGCCGGTGGCCTGGGTCGTCAGATCGCCGAATGCGATGGCGTTGGCGCCACTCAGCTTGGCGGATACCCAATTGTTCAAGGATGCGTAATCGGGTCCGTTGCCGGCGGCGTTGCTGGGAACGCCGCTGACCGTGGCAAAGCCGCCGCTGCTGTTGGGCACTTGACACGTCCAAAGCGATGTCGACGTCATTCCAGCCGATGTCGAGCACACAGCGCCGTTGTTGGTGCCAAAGACGATCGGGGCGCCGCTTCCGCTTGAAGTACCGATGGCGACATCTGCGCGTCCCGGCAGAGGCAGAGCCGCGGCCATCAAAAAGGCAGTCGCCGCAACTGCAATCGCCCGCTTGTTGCTGGACTTCCTGCCTCGTGCGCACGTGATTTCAGCTGTGGCCACCCAGGTGCCCAGTGCCTCGTTCCATATGGAGCGATAGGTTGTGTTCATTTCTCTCGATTCCTCGATCAATCGTGGGGACCCGCAACCTCCCTGCGCCATGACCAGCGGAGAAGTCGCGAACTCGAATGGGGTCGCAGCGCCGCGGGCACTGCACAGGGCGCGGATGATGTCGAGGGGGGTCTTCGCGCAAGAAGACGCCACGAGGTTTGGTCAGAATTGCCGGTGCATTTCAGCCCCATTTGTGAATTTCTTTACTACTTGCAAACGCCCGCTAACAATGCGGCGGAGGCTGCGCGCGTCCGAATTCGTCAGATTTGCGCCCTCGATTCACTGTCAGAATCCCGCCGCCAGACGAACGGAGCCCATGCGCATCGCCATCCTCGAAGACGACCCCGACCAGCAGTCGCACCTCGTGCGCACGCTGGAGCACCTGCTCACGGTGGGCGACACGACGGTGACCTGCACCACCTTCGCCGACGGCACGGCGCTGCAGAACGTGCTGCGGCGTGAAAGCTTCGACCTGCTGGTGCTCGACTGGAACGTGCCGGGGCTCGAAGGCGTCGAGCTGCTGAAGTGGCTGCGCACCTGGCAACAGGACCTGGTGCCGGTGCTCATGCTCAGCTCGCGCGCGTCGGAGCAGGACGTGGTGCAGGCACTGAACTTCGGCGCCGACGACTACATCGTCAAGCCGTTCCGCCCGCTGGAGCTGCGCGCGCGCGTACAGCGGCTGATGACGCGAAGGTCGCCGGTGGCGCAGTCGGACCAGGAGCGCTTCGGCCGCTGGGAGTTCGACCGGCTCACGCAGAGCGTGCTGATCCATCCCGCCGCGCCGGACGGCACGCCGCCCGAACGGCATGCGCTGACCGACCGCGAGTTCAAGCTCGCGCTGACGCTGTTCCAGCACCTGGGCGGCGTGGTGTCGCGCGCCCACCTGCTGGAAAGCGCCGGCTACAGCAGCGAAGAGCTGCCCTCACGCACGCTGGACAGCCACATCTACCGGCTGCGCAGCAAGCTCGGCCTGGAGGCCGAACGCGGGCTGAGCCTGCGCACCGTCTACGGACGCGGCTACCGGCTCGAAGCCACGCAGCAGGCGGAGCCCTGATGCCCGCTTCATGGGCCGGGGCTATGCTGGCACCGGCAAGAACGATCCCGACATGACGAACAGCGAACCCCGGACGAGAAGAGCTTTTCCATTGCGGCTGTGCCGGCCGCTGGCGATGTGCGCGTGGCTCGTGGCGCTCGCGGTGTCGGCGCAATCGCAGGCCCCTTCGCAGCCTCCGCCGCATGTCGTGCAGCCCGGCGAGACCCTGTGGGGCATTTCGGGGCAAACGCTGCAGTCGCCGCTGCGCTGGCCCGAGGTGCAGCAGCGCAACAACGTGGGCGAGCCCCGCCTGCTGCAGCCCGGCAAGGTGCTGTACTTCGTCGACGGGCGCATCGTGCCCGAAGGCTCGGCCGTGATCGCCGCGGTGGAAGGGCCGGCCTGGCGCCGTCGCGGCACGGCGCCCGAACAGGTGCTCACGGCCGGCATGCCGATCGAACCGGGCGACACCCTCGTGACCGGCGGCGAAGCCTTCGTCACCCTGGGCCTGCCCGGCGGCAGCCGCGTGGTGCTGCCGTCGCGCAGCACGCTCGAGGTGCTGGCGGTCGATACGACCACCATCCGCCTGCGGCTGGTGCAGGGCCGCGTGGAATCGCAGGTCGAGAAACAGCAGCCCGGCCAGCAGTTCGAGATCCGCGCGCGGTCGATGGGCCTGGGCGTGCGCGGCACGCATTTCCGCGTGCGCGACGAAGAAGGCCTGCTGACCGGCGAAGTGATCGAGGGCGAAGTGGTCGTGCGCCGCGACACCGCCGTGGCCTCGCAAGATCCGCAAGCCGCGCAAGGTGCACAGCAGCGCCCCGCCGAGCCCCCGCCCGCGCCGCTGGTGCTGCGCGCAGGCAACGGCGCGGTGTTGCTGGACAGCGGCACCGCCCAGGCGCACACCCTGCTGCCGGCGCCGCAACTCGTGCCGGCCACCGGCCCGCGCGGCGGCGACCGGACGTTGCAGCTCATGCCCGTCGCGGGTGCGCAGACCTACCGGCTGCAGCTCGCGCGCGACGAGCGCTTTCTGCTGCCGGTGCACGAACAGCGCGGCCCCGGCCCCACGTTCACCGTGCCGCCCAACCTCGACGCCGGCTTCTACCAGTTGCGCCTGACCGCCTTCGACGCGGGGCAGCTCGAAGGCCTGCCCGGCGACAGCACGATCTACCTGCCGCCCTCCACCGGCAGCGCGCCGGGCGGCCAGGCAGGCTCGGCCACGCTGGCGGCCGACGGCCGCGTCGACATCCGCTGGCCCGGCGTGGCCGGACACCGCTACAGCTTCGAGCTTTCGCGCAGCGCCGATTTCTCGCTGCTGCTCATCAACGAGCCTGCCGTGTATGCCACCGGCATGACGGTCGGCCCCTTCGCGCTCGGCGGCCGCTACCACTGGCGGGTGCGCGAGCCGGGCGCCACCGACGCCGCCGGCCAGCCGCTGCAAGGCTTCGGCGGGAGCTTCGACATTCCCGCGCGCTGAGCCCGCACCATGCGAACGCGGCTCGCGGTCGAACGGCTGTTGATGGCGCTGCTGCTGCCCATCGCGATCCTGTGGCTCGCGCAGCGCCCCGGCCTGCTGCAGCTCGATGCGGCCATCCACGACCGGATGCTGCTCCTTGCACCGCACACGCCGGCGCCCGACATCCTGATCGTCGCCATCGACGAGCGCAGCCTGAGCGAGCTGGGCCGATGGCCCTGGTCGCGCGACACGCACGCGCGCCTGCTGGAGCGCCTGGCCGCCGACAAGCCGCGCGCGGTGCTGCTCGACCTCTTCCTGACCGAGCCCAGCGTCGACACGCACGACGATGAGCGACTGGCGCAGGCGATGGAAAAGCTGCCGGTCTACCTGCCGCTGCTGCATGCGAACCCGCTGGCGCCGGTCTCGGGCAACTGGCCGGGTTTCCTGCCGCCCCTGGGCCTGTTCGCCGAGCGCGCCAAGGGCATCGGCCATGCGGAGCTGACACCCGACATCGACGGCGTGGCGCGCACGCTGTACCTGCGCGAGGGCTATGCCGGGCACCTGCAGCCCTATGTGGGCGCGCTGATAGCGAATCATCCGCCCGGCCCCGACGACACCACGGACACCACAAGGGCCGCGCCGGACCGCACCTGGCTGCGCCAGGACCCGCTGCGCCTGCTCTTCGCCGGTCCGCGCGGCAGCTACCGCACCGTGCCCTACGTGAGCGTGCTGCGCGGCGAGGTGCCCGGCGAGTTGCTGCGCGACAAGCTGCTGCTCGTGGGCGCCACCGCGCCGGGCCTGGGCGACCAGACGCTCACGCCGAATGCGCGCATCCGCGGCGTGCTGCCCGGCGTGGAAGTGCATGCCAACGCCATCGACAACCTGCTGCACGGGCGCAACGTGTATGTGCTGTCGCCGCTGGCCTACGCGGCATGGGCGATCGTGCCGCTCTGGATCGCGCTGTGGCTCCTGGTGCGCATGGCGCACCACGCGTTGCCGATCGCGTTCGGCCTGGCCGCCGCCTGCCTGCTCACGAGCGTCGTCGCCATGTTCGCGCGGCACTGGTGGCTGCCGCCGGCGGCGCCGATGCTCGGGCTCATCATCCTTTACATGCTGTGGAGCTGGCGGCGGCTGGAGTCGCAGTTCGCCTACCTGCGCGAGCGCGCCCAGGCACTCGACGCGCTGCCGGCCGGCGCCTTCGAAGTACTGCCCGCGCGCGGCGCCCCCCTTGCCGATCCCATGGCCCGGCCCAAGCGCGCGCTGGACCGTGCCATCGCCCGCGTGCAGCGCATGCAGAAGCTGATGGACGAGGCCATGCACACCATGCCCGTGGCCATGCTGATCTGCGACGAGGAAGGGCGCATCGGTTCGAGCAACGCCGCGGCCGTCCGCCTGTTGGGCGGTGGCGCGCTCCCTTTGCGGCATGACGATGCGGGCGCGCTGCGGGGCGTGTCGCTGCCCGCGCTGATCGCGCCGCTGGCGGCCACGCCACGGGCCGGCGCCACGGCCAGCCCGGCAGCAACAACCGACGGCACGCACTGGACCGCGCGCCTGCACGGCGAATACATCACAGCCGAGGCGCGCGTGTTCCGCCTGGAGGCCGCGGCCTTCGGCGCCGCCGCGCCCGAAGACCGTGGCTGGGTGATCGTGCTGCCCGAACTCACGGCCGAGCGCGAAGCCCAGCGCCAGCGCGACGAATGGCGGCGCTTCCTGTCGCACGACTTGCGCAGCCCGCAGATCACCATCCTCAGCCTGCTGTCGATGCACGATGCGGCCACGCACCCCGGGGCCGCGCCGCCGCCCGACGACCTGCTTCAGGCCATCCGCCGCGAGGCCGAGCGCACGCTCACGCTGGCCGAAGGCTTCATGGACTACACCGAGGCCGAGTCGAACGACTACCGCTTCGCCGAAACGCACGTGGGCGCGGTGCTGCTCGATGCGCGCGACCAGGTGTGGCCCTATGCCCAGGCCAATGGCGTGCGCGTCGAGGCGCGGCTCGACGAGAGCGACGAAACGGTGATCCCCGCCGACGGCTCGCTGCTGACGCGTGCCATCGTGAACCTGCTGAACAACGCCATCCGCCACAGCCAGCGGGGCGGCTGCGTGAGCCTGCGCATGGACATCGTTGCGGGCACCGACGGCCAGCCCGGAGGCGCCGTGCGGATCATCGTCAGCGACGAAGGTTCGGGCATGACCGCCGCGCAATTGCAGGCCCTGCTCAGCACGCCGCGCGGCCAGCGCCTGGTCATGAAAAAAGACAACGGCGCAACCACCGCGCAACCCGCGGTGCCGGCCGCGCGCGGCATGGGCCTCGGCTTCTCGGTGGTGCGCGCGGTGCTGCAGCAGCACGGCGGGCGCATCGAGGCAGAAAGCGCGCCGGGCGTGGGCACCACGTTCTGGCTGACCTTGCCGCTGCGGCGCGAGGCACCGTAGCCGCAGCCTCGGGCAAGGCTCAGAAGCGGAAGCTGGCCGTCTTCGAGCCGCTGCCGACCGTCACGGTCTCGCTCTTGCTCTCGCCGCCGGGCGCGGTCACGTCGATGACGTAGCGGCCCGCCGGCAGGTCGATCAGGCAGATCGGCCCGTTGGCGCGCAAGGCGAGCGCGGCGGCGGTGTTGGCGTCGCCGCCCTTGATGGCGACCGCGACGTTGGCCATGTAGGCGCCGTCCGCGCGCGAGAACAGCAGCGCGAGCGGATGGTCCTTCATGGCGGCGCGCATGGCCGTCGACTCGTCCGACCCGATGCCGCCGCACACATAGCGCACCGAGCCCGCGCCCTGCCAGGCCGGCATGGCGGACTGCGCTTGCGCCTGCGCCGTCAGGGCGCCGGTCGCGCAGGCGCACGCCAGCAGCACGTGGCGCAGGCGGACGGGAATGAAGAATGCGTGGGCATGGGACATGGCACGGGCTCCTTGCAGGTTCGGTGCGCCATGATGCGCCGCCCGCGCGTTTCGCGCGAGTCGGACCGCACCCTGCCCTGCTGTGCGATCAGGCCCTACCTGGCGGCCCCAGCGCCGCGTCGAGCAGCTCGACCCAATGCCGCACCGGCGTGTCGCCGCTGCCGCTTTGCAGGTGCGTGATGCAGCCGATGTTGGCCGAAGCGATGGTGGTGGGCTGCAGCTGCTTCAGGTGCCCCAGCTTGCGGTCGCGCAGCGGATAGGCCAACTCGGGCTGCAACACCGAGTAGGTGCCGGCCGAGCCGCAGCACAGGTGCGATTCGTTCATGGCCACGCGCACGTCGAAGCCCAACGCGCGCAGGTGCGTCTCGACGCCACCGCGCAGCTTCTGGCCGTGCTGCAGCGTGCAGGGCGGGTGGTAGGCCACCACGCCTTCGGGCGCGCGCACGCGGGCCTTCAATGCGGGAACGAGGTCGGGCAGCAGCTCGCTCAGGTCGCGCGTGAGTTCACTGATGCGCGCGGCCTTCGCGGCATAGGCCGGGTCGTGCTGCAGGATGTGGCCGTACTCGCGCACGGTGACGCCGCAGCCCGAGGCGTTCATGACGATGGCCTCGACTTCGTTGCGCTCGACCTGCGGCCACCACGCATCGATGTTGGCGCGCATCTGCGCCTTGCCGCCTTCCTGGTCGTTGAGGTGAAACTTCACGGCGCCGCAGCAGCCGGCCTCCTTCGCGATCACCACCTGGATGCCGGCCGCGTCGAGCACGCGCGCGGTGGCGCTGTTGATGTTCGGCATCATCGACGGCTGCACGCAGCCCGCGAGCATCAGCACCTTGCGCGCATGGGTGGCGGTGGGCCACGCGCCGGCTTCCTGCTTCGCGGGCACCTTGGCCTTGAGCGCCTCGGGCAGCAGGCCGCGCACCGACTGGCCCAGCTTCATCGCAGGGCCGAAGAGCGGCGATGGCAGGCCTTCTTTCAGCAGCCAGCGCTGCGCCGATTCCATTGCGGGGCGCGGCACTTTCTCGTCCACGATCTTGCGGCCGATGTCGACGAGGTTGCCGTACTGCACGCCGCTCGGGCAGGTGCTTTCGCAATTGCGGCAGGTCAGGCACCGGTCGAGGTGCAGCTGCGTGCTGCGCGTGGGCGTCTTGCCTTCGAGCACCTGCTTGATGAGGTAGATGCGGCCGCGCGGGCCGTCCAACTCGTCGCCGAGCAGTTGGTACGTGGGGCAGGTGGCGGTGCAAAAGCCGCAGTGCACGCACTTGCGCAGGATGGCTTCGGCTTCGCGGCCTTCGTCGGTGTCGCGGAATTCGGGGGCGAGTTCGGTTTGCATCGCGGGTGTCGTTTCTTTTTTATTTATTCGGCTGCGAACAACCGGCCGCGGTTGAAGAGCCGGTGCGGATCGAACTCGTGCATCAGCGCGCGATGAATGCGTGCTACCGGCGCGCTCAATGCGTCGAAGCGCGGCGCACCGGTTTGCGCATCGGCACCAGCAGGCAGCCTGAACAGCGTGGCATGGCCGCCCGCCGCGCGTGCGATCTCGCGGATGCGCACAGCCTGCCTGAGCGGCGCCTTGTACCAGCGCTGGCCGCCATGCCATTCGATCAATGGCACAGCGCCATCCATTGCGAGCACCGGTGCGGTCTGCGGCGCCGACAGGCGCCAGAGCGCGTCCGGCCCCTCGGTCGTGGCGAACCACGGCAACTGCTGGTCGCGCAGCGCTTGCCAATCGGCGGCGGCGCGTACGTTGTCCTTGCGCTCGCCGCCGAGATGAGTACAAGCCGCTTCCACGGCGGCCACCGCACCGCGCAGCCGCAGGTAGAGCGCACCAGCACCGGCGTACTCGAACCAGCAGCTCGCATTCAATGGCAGCGGCCGGCCGCCCCATTCGTTGAGCAGCCGCAGCGCATCGGCCTGGCCGCAGGCGAATTCAAGCGTGGCTTCGGCCGGCGCCACGGGCAGCACCTTGAGGCTGACCTCGGCGATCACGCCCAGCGTGCCGAGCGAGCCGGCGAGCACGCGCGAAACGTCGTAGCCCGCCACGTTCTTCATCACCTGGCCGCCGAAGCTCAGCAGCTCGCCGCGTCCGTTGACGAGCGTGGCGCCGAGCACGTAGTCGCGCACCGCGCCCACGCTGGCGCGCGCAGGGCCGCTGAGGCCGGCGGCGACCATGCCGCCCACGGTGGTGGCACCACTGGTGCCGAAGTGCGGCGGCTCGAAAGGCAGGCATTGCCCTTTTTCAGCGAGCACCGCTTCGAGTTCGGCGAGCGGCGTGCCGGCGCGCACGGTCACGACCAGCTCACTCGGCTCGTAGCTCGTGATGCCGGTGAGCGCGCTGGTACTCAGCACTTCGCCTTGAAGCGCTTCGCCATGAAAGTCCTTGGTGCCGCCGCCGCGAATGCACAGCGGCGTGGCGTCGGAGGTCGCGGCGCGAATGCGCTCGACGATCTGGTGCAGGGCTTGATCCATGACCGGTGCCCTTTCAGAAACGCGGCAGGTCGGCATGCGGCAACCTGCCGCCGCGCACCACCTGCTTGCCGTATTCGGCGCAACGCTGCAGCGTCGGGATCACCTTGCCGGGGTTCAGCAGCCCCACAGGATCGAAGGCGCGCTTGACGCCGAACATCTGCTCGTTCTCGGTGGCGGTGAACTGCACGCACATGCTGTTGAGCTTCTCCACGCCCACGCCGTGCTCGCCCGACACGGTGCCGCCCATCGCCACGCTGGTCTCGAGGATGTCGGCGCCGAACAGCTCGCAGCGGTGCAGTTCGTCGGGGTCGTTCGCATCGAACAGCACCAGCGGATGCAGGTTGCCATCGCCCGCGTGGAAGACGTTGCAGCAGCGCAGGTTGTACTTCTTCTCCATCTCCTGGATGGCCAGGAGGATGTCGGCCAGCCGCTTGCGCGGAATGGTGGAGTCCAGGCACATGTAGTCGGGGCTGATGCGACCCGAAGCCGGAAAGGCGTTCTTGCGGCCGCTCCAGAATTTCATGCGCTCGTCTTCGCTGGTGCTGCACGCGATGGCGGTGGCGCCGCAGCCGCGCAGCACGGCGGTCATGCGGCCGATTTCTTCCTCGACCTCTTCGGGCGTGCCGTCGGATTCGCACAGAAGAATGGCGGCGGCATCGAGGTCGTAGCCCGCGTGCACGAAGTCTTCGACGGCGGCAGTCATGGGCTTGTCCATCATCTCGAGCCCCGCCGGAATGATGCCGGCCGCGATCACCGCCGCCACCGCATCACCCGCTTTGCGCACGTCGTCGAAGCTGGCCATGATGCAGCGCGCCAGCTGCGGCTTGGGCACCAGCTTGACGGTGACCTCGGTGGTCACGGCCAGCATGCCTTCGCTGCCGATCACCAGCGCGAGCAGGTCGAGCCCCGGCGCGTCGAGCGCCTCGCCGCCGAATTCGATGGGCTCGCCCTCGGCGGTGAAGCCTCGCACACGCAGCACGTTGTGCAGCGTGAGGCCGTACTTGAGGCAATGCACGCCGCCCGAGTTCTCGGCCACGTTGCCGCCGATGGTGCAGGCGATCTGGCTCGACGGGTCGGGTGCGTAGTAGAGGTTGAAGGGCGATGCCGCCTCGCTGATGGCCAGGTTGCGCACGCCGCACTGCACGACGGCCGTGCGGCTCACCGGATCGATCTTCAGGATGCGGTTGAACTTGGCGAGCGACATGGTCACGCCCAGCGTGTGCGGCATGGCACCGCCCGACAGGCCGGTGCCGGCGCCGCGCGCCACCACGGGCACGCCGAGCTGGTGGCAGGTCTTGAGCACGGCGGCCACCTGCGCCTCGGTTTCGGGCAGCGCGACCACCAGCGGGCGCGCGCGGTAGGCGGTAAGGCCGTCGCACTCGTAGGGCGTGGTGTCTTCGTCGTGCCAGATCAGCGCGTGGGCCGGCAGGTGCGCCTGCAGCGCGCGAACGACCTGGGACTGGCGCTCTGCTTTCTGTAGCGATTCGTGGGTCGTGGGGGTGAGCGGCGCGTTCATGCGGCGGACCTCTTCCTTCTGTCTTGTTTTCTTCTGGCGAAATGTCTCGTGGATGCCCGCACTCTACGGAAATGCGGCGCCTTCGGGTTGAAGGTTTTTTGTGCGGCGCTTGAGAGAACTTTGCCGCCCTCCCCACGCGTGGCCCGCGCGGCTCAGGGCTCAGTGCAGGCTCTGCGCCAGCCAGTCGGCAAAGGCCGCGCATTCCCAACGTTCGAGCGTGCCGGGCTGCCAGCAGATGTAGTGCCGGTGCGGCGAGGGCACGGCCTGCTCCGACAGCGCCACGAGCCGGCCCGACTCGAACCACTCGGCGCCCAGCTTCTGCCGCACCAGCGCCACGCCGAAGCCGCTGGCGGCGGCGTCGTACACGAGCCCGAGGTCGTTGAACTGCGAGCCGATGTTCGGCTCGGGCTGGTCGAGCCCGCAGCTTGCGAACCATGTGCCCCAGGGTTCGAGCGGGCTGCGGATCAGCCGTGCGCTGGCAATTTCAGCGGCCGTGCGAAAGCCGGTGAACGGGCCGAACTCGTTGAGGTAGCTGGGGCTGCAGGCGGGCACGACCTGCTCTTCGAGCAGGAGGCGGTGCTCGCAGTCGGCATACGCGCCAGGGCCGTAGCGCACTTCGAGGTCGGCCTGCTCGGCCGTGACGTCGAGCAAGGGGATCGACACCTGCAGCACGAGTTCGATGTCGGGGTAGATGTTGCGGAACAGCTCCAGCCGAGGCATGAGGAACTGCCGGCTGAAGGTGGGCGTGACGGCGATGCGCAGGCGCGTGGCGCGCTGCACGGCGCTGCTGCCGAGCGGCGTGGCCTGCAGTGCCGCGAGGCCCGTGCGCACGTTCGCAAGGTAGGCCGCGCCATCGGCCGTGAGGCTGAAGTCGCTGCGGCCGAAGAGCTTGAAGCCGACATGCGATTCGAGCTGGCGGATGCGGTGGCTCACCGCGCTGGGCGTCACGCACAGCTCGTCGGCCGCGCGGCCCGCATGGCGCAGCCGGGCCACGGTCTCGAAAGTCAGCAGGCACTGGATGGGAGGGATGTGTTGCAGGGCCATGGGGGTCTAGCCTCTTGTCGCTGGATTTGCGGTGCTTGGATTCGTCACGCGGTGCATGTGTTCTGGTTGCTCGTGTTCAAGGGGGCTCCTTGTTTGGGGGCTCTTGTTCAGGGCGCGTGCACAGGACACCGGGTACTCCCCTCCGCGAATGTCCCCCGGCCTGCGGCCTCCTCCTTTATTTCGCTGCGGGGAGCACCCGATGCCCTGCGCACAAGAGGCGCTGTCGTTGTGCTCGCCGATCAATCACCGCACTGCCCAACGCTCACGCTGGCGGGGTACCTTGCGCAGCGAAATAAAGGAGGAGGGGCGAAGCCCCGGGGGACATTCGCGGAGCAAGGTACCCCGTCGGCGTGAGCGCGCCCTGAACAACGCACCCCACGCACAACGCAAAAAAACTAGTCCTCGAAGAAGCTGACAGGCAACCCCGGCGTATCGACCCGCATCGAGATCACCGTGCCCGAGGCCGGCCGCTGCTCGACCTCCGCAACAGGTCGGCCCTTGCGGGCGCTGGTGACGAACAAGGTCTTCAGATCGTCGCCACCGAAGCAAGGCATGGTCGGGCATTGCACCGGCGTGGCGATGGACGCCACACGCTCGCCCGACGGCGCGAAGCGCAGCAACTGCGCGCCCTCGAACATCGCCACCCAGTAGTGGCCCTGCGCGTCGATGGTGGCGCCGTCGGGGCGGCCTTCGTAGCGCACCGGCGAATCGGGCGTCCAGCCTTCGGGCTTGGCGTCGAACTGCTGGAACACGCGCGCGTGCGACAGCGAATTGGCCTCGGCGTCCCAGTCCCACGCGCACACCACGTGCGCGGCGGTGTCGGCCCAGTAGAGCGTGCGGGCATCTGGTGAGAACGCGAGTCCGTTGGCGGTGGTGGACTCGTTGAGCATCTGCGTGATGGTGGGCGAGATGCCCGTGTCGCTGCGCGCGTCGAGGCAGTAGAGCGCGGCGTTGGGGCGGTCTTTGGCCTCGTTGAGCGAGCCGCCCCAGAAGCGGCCCAGCGCATCGCACTTGCCGTCGTTGAAGCGCATGGTGCGCACGTCGTGCTCCACGCGCGCCATCGCGACCAGTTCACCGCCCCATTCGCGGGCGCGGTAGATGCCGTCGCGCAGTGCGATCACGAGGCCGCCGCTGCGCGCGGGCGCCATGCAGCCGGGCTCGGTTGGCAAGGGCCATCGCTCGACGGTGGCGGACGGTGTGCCGATGTCGCCGCGTGTGCGCAGCGCGGCGCGGCCAGGAATGTCGAGCCAGTAGAGCGCACGTTCCTGCGGGTGCCAGAACGGCGATTCACCCAGTTCGCAAAGGCTGTCTTCGATGGAGGTCCACATGGTGCCGTCGATTGTGCCCCCGGCCATCGCGCCAGCGGGCAAAAAAAAGCCCGCTGGCGCCGAAGCGCTCGCGGGCTGAACATCCAAAGGAGACTCTCGCTTGAAAACTCGTTACGAAGATTTGTTCTTGTAAAAAAGGATGGTGGTCATCCGGTCATCCATCCAGCCGCGAGGCCACCCGAGGGCAGCCCCGCGGCGGCGGATCAGCGGTTGTAGGCGGTTTCGCCGTGGGAAGAAATGTCGAGGCCTTCGCGCTCTTCTTCTTCCGACACACGCAGGCCGATGGTGAGGTCGGCGATCTTGTAGGCAATGAAGGCCACCACGCCGGACCACACGATCGTGAGCGCCACGCTCTTGATCTGGATCCAGACCTGTGCACCCATCGCGAAGGTGTCGGGCGTTGCGCCGCCGGTGCCGCCGAGGCCCTTGGCCGCGAACACGCCGGTCAGGATGGCACCCAGGATGCCGCCCACGCCGTGCACGCCGAACACGTCGAACGCGTCGTCGGCGCCGAGCATGCGCTTCAAGCCACCGACACCCCACAGGCAGACCAGGCCAGCCAGCAGGCCGAGCACGATCGAACCCATCGGGCCGACGAAGCCGGCGGCGGGCGTGACAGCCACGAGGCCGGCAACGGCACCGGACGCAGCGCCCAGCATCGAGGCCTTGCCCTTGTGCAGGCTCTCACCCAGGATCCACGACAGCGCGGCGGCGGCGGTGGCAAGCACTGTGTTGATGAAGGCCAGGCCGGCAACGGCGTTGGCAGCACCGGCCGAGCCGGCGTTGAAGCCGAACCAGCCGACCCACAGCAGCGAGGCGCCGACCATGGTGAGCGTGAGCGAGTGCGGCGTGAAGGCTTCCTTGCCGTAGCCGACGCGCTTGCCGACCATGTAGGCACCGACCAGGCCGGCCACACCGGCGTTGATGTGCACCACGGTGCCGCCCGCGAAGTCGAGTGCGCCGTCCTTGCCGAGCAGGCCGCCGCCCCACACGATGTGGGCGATCGGCACGTAGCTGAAGGTGAACCACAGCACCGAGAACAGCAGCACGGCCGAGAACTTGGCGCGCTCTGCGAAGGCGCCGACGATCAGCGCCACGGTGATGGCCGCGAAGGTGCCCTGGAAGGCGACGAACACGTATTCAGGAATGGTGGTCAGCGCACCGAAGGTTTCCTGCGTGATGCCCTTCATGAAGATCTTGTCGAAGGTGCCGAAGAAGTTTCCGTCACCCGAGAAGGCCAGGCTGTAGCCGTAGACGGCCCACAGGATGCTGATGAGCGAGAAGATCACGAAGACCTGCATCAGCACCGACAGCATGTTCTTCGAGCGGCCCAGGCCGCCGTAGAACAGCGCCAGGCCGGGGATGGTCATCAGGATCACGAGCAGGGTCGAGGTCAGCATCCAGGCGGTGTCGCCGGAGTCGATCTTCGGTGCCGGTGCGGCGGCGGGCGCCGCGGCTGCCGCAGCGGCAGGTGCCGCGTCGGCTGCTGCTGCTGGCGCGGCCGGCGCTGCAGGTGCGGCGGCAGCCGGCGCCGAAGCGGCCGGCGCTTCGGCCGTGGCCGCTGCGGGCGTCTGTGCGAAGCCGGTGGTGCCGGCGGCCAATACGCTCAAGCCGAGCGCAAGAGAGACAAGCAGTTTTTTCATAGTCGTTGTTCTTTCGGGCCTGGACGGGATCAGAGAGCTTCGCGGCCTGTTTCGCCGGTGCGGATGCGAACGACCTGCTCGAGGTTGTAGACAAAGATCTTGCCGTCGCCGATCTTGCCGGTGCGGGCTGCGCCCTCGACGGCTTCGATCACGCGATCGACGAGGTCATCGGAGACAGCCGCCTCGATCTTGACCTTGGGCAGGAAGTCGACCACGTACTCCGCGCCGCGGTACAGCTCGGTGTGGCCCTTCTGGCGACCGAAGCCCTTGACCTCGGTGACGGTGATCCCCTGCACGCCGATGGCCGACAGTGCTTCGCGCACCTCGTCGAGCTTGAACGGTTTGATGATGGCTGTGACCAGCTTCATGATGAGTTGCTCCTTTGGATGGAAATGAAATGGCGCAGCAGCTTGGGCCGCGCCTCGTTGTGGTTGTTTACAGCGTCTTCGTCAAGGTGAGGATGAAGCGCGCCTTGTTCGGCGAATAGACCTGCTGCACGGTGTAGAAGCCGAAGTCGTACACCGGGCCGGCCGCGGTGTTGTAGGCCGTCTTCTTGTTGGCGCCCTGCACGGAGCCGGTCAGCGACAGGCCATTGCCGAAGTCGTAGGCGGCGCCGATGTTGTAGTCGACGTAGCTCTTGTACGGCGTGTTCCTGCGGATGTCGCTCGAAAGGGCCGTGTAGCCCACCGCCGCCTTGAGCGTGACCTTGGGGAAGATCTCCTTGCTGTAGGCCAGGTTCAGGTAGCCGGTGTTGGTGCCCTTCAGGCCCGAGCCGCCCTTGTTGCCTGCGAAGTTGAAGTAGTCCTTCGACACCGTGTGCGAGTACTTGGCGGTGAACGAACCGATGGCGTCGTTGGTGTAGGTGGCGCCGACATACAGCTCGGTGGTGTTGCCTGCCGAGTTGCCCGGGTAGATGTAGGTGAGCGCGCCCACGTCCATGTCCATCGGGCCGGCCTTGAACTTGTAGCCGCCGTACACGTCCATCTCGATGCTGTTGCCCTTCTGCCAGTTGACGCTGGAGTTCCAGTTGCCCACGTAGAAGCCGCTGTCGCCGAAGGCGTAGTCCAGGCCGCCCTGGATGGCGGGCTTGAAGCCCTTGGTCTTGGCGTAGTCGTTGCGGCCGATCATGTCCTGGTCCTGGCCACGGAACTTGTAGTTCGTGGTCAGCGACACGTTGCCCGTGAGATTCGGGGCGGGAGCTGCCGCCGGCGCCGCGGCGTCCGTCGTTGCTGCTGTCTGCGCCAGGGCAACGCCCGACGTGGTCAATGCAGTGGCCAGAACGATCAGCGCCGGAACGGCGGAACGGTGCGTCATCGGGAAACTCCTCGCAAGTTATGTTGTGGAACCTGATGACCCCCAAAGCAGGGAGCGTGCCAAAGTGCACGAATGCGGCCGTTCAAGGCGGTGAATGCGGCGCGGGTTGAGAGCCAATTCGTTACAACGGATGTTTCGAGTGGTTGCAGATGCGGGTACACCGCACCCCACCGGACGCGAGAAAGATGGGCGCACCATCTTGGGGAGAGGGAAAAGAATGAGTCTGTCTTTGGTGCAGAGCCGCGCTTTGCTTGGGCTTGAAGCGGCCAGCGTCACTGTCGAGGTGCATCTGGCGAACGGCCTGCCCAGCTTCACGCTGGTGGGCCTGGCAGAGACCGAGGTGAAAGAGGCGCGCGAACGCGTGCGCTCGGCCATCCAGAACGCGGGGCTGGAGTTTCCGAACAACAAGAAGATCGTGGTTAACCTCGCGCCCGCCGACCTGCCCAAGGACTCGGGCCGCTTCGACCTGCCGATTGCCCTGGGCATCCTGGCCGCCAGCGGGCAGATCGACAACGCCCGCCTTGCCGGCCACGAGTTCGCCGGGGAACTGTCTCTCTCGGGCGATTTGCGGCCCGTGCGCGGCACGCTGGCGATGGCACTGGCCCTGCATGTGCGCGGCGTGGCCACGCGGCTCGTGCTGCCCATGGACAGCGCGCAAGAGGCCGCGCTCGTGCCTAGCGGCGAGGTCTACGGCGCACGGCATCTGCTGGACGTGGTGCGGCAGTTCATCGCAGACGCCGATGCGGCCGCGCAGTTGCCCGATGCGCCAGGCGACGGCTGGGCACGGGTGCAGGCCGCATCCGGTGTGGCCGCACCCGCGTATGCCGACCTTGCCGACGTCAAGGGCCACACGGGTGCCAAGCGCGCACTTGAGATCGCGGCGGCGGGTGGCCACAGCCTGTTGATGGTGGGCGAGCCGGGCTCGGGCAAGTCGATGCTTGCGCAGCGCTTTGCCGGCCTGCTACCGCCGATGAGCATCGACGAGGCGCTGGAGAGCGCCGCAGTGGCGAGCCTTGGCGGGCGCTTTGCCACCGAGAAGTGGATGTGCCGGCCAACGGCGGCACCCCATCACACAGCCAGTGCGGTGGCGCTGGTGGGCGGAGGTGTTGATTCCACCTATAAATGCGACTCACCATCAATGAATGCGACTCGACGTCGCTCTGTGAACGCGGTCGAAAAATGCGAAAAAAAGAGGAAGGTCCTGTTCGTCCATGTGGAACAGGACCTGCTCATGACTCCAGCATGCCTGGCCCCTTCTCCGCCACAAAGTGGCTCGTGCGCGATATCCGCGCCCTTTGGCGACGAGCGGCGTCGGCGACAGCCCAGGTCACTCTGGCAACGATTGCGGCGGAAGGGTCCCCGCAACGTCATAGTAGGCACGGCAGCGGACCGCCGCACATTGCTTGCCATCCCGGCTGCCGTTGCGCCCTCTATTGTGGATAACTTGGTGGAAAATCGGTGCATAAACTGGCGAACACGTATTCCCAAGGCCAATTTCCTGAGGCAACATAGGCGTACTGACGAGGACAAAACCGGTTGATGCCCACCCGAGACGTCGCCGCAATCAGATTGGCCCACTACAACCGAGCACCCATCGCAGAAGCTGTTATCGACCTGCAACTCGGTTTCGAGGAGCAGCCGACGGTGACGCATCTTGCAAAATATGCGGCGTCACTGCGCGATTCCTTTCCCCAATCGCAACGCATCAATACCTTTGCATTGGCGTTTGCGGCGTCGAATGCGGGCGAGATTTCAAGTAACACGGCAAGCGAGACGCTCGGTGTGCGCCTGACAAGCTCCAAGGGCGATCGAATATTGCAGCTACGTCGCCAAGGCTTGTCCTACAGCCATATGCAGCCGTACTCGGAGTGGGAAAGTTTCGCCGAGGAGATGCGTCCAATCTTGGAGAACTTCGTTCTCGAGTTCAAGGCCACCTCAGTTAATCGCCTTGCCGTTCGATATATCAATCGAATCGTCGTACCACAGGGTGTCGAGCTAGACACCTATCTGAACTTGTCACCTCGATTGATTGGTGACGTTTCTGCCGACCTGCAGGGCTACTTCATGCAGCTGGTGCTTCCGCAGAAAGATCTGGGCGTCGAATACACAGCCATCGTCAATTCTGGCCTCGAAGCGGCGCCAGACCCGAAGGCGATGGCAGTACTTTTAGATATAGACGTCTTCTGCACCAAACAGCTTGCCATGGACTCTGCCGCAGTTTGGGACGTGTTATACCAACTGCGCGAGCGAAAGAACAAGATATTTGAAGCAGCTATTACTGATGAGGTCCGGAGGATGATCGAATGAACTTGCATCCCACTAGGCACGGCAGTCTGTTGTCGAGCAGCATGACGAACACCGCAGACACATATGGTCTGGGGCGATACAGCTCAATACCCGAAGAGATCGGGGAACCACCTCAACACCAGGTTGCCAGATTGCTGACATCGAAATCCCAACAGAAGCTGGCACTCATTCGAAATTTCGACGAAAACTGGGACGGCAATGGTAGTGCTAGACCAATGGCCGAAGCGATAGCAAACGCTGAAGCACGCTTGCCTGAGCTTTATCGCTTGAGCACGCGTGTTGGAATCTGGCGCGAGCCTCAAATCAGCGCGAGCGAAGACGGGGAGGTGCTTTTCGAATGGTGGAGCGGCGAGCGAAAGGTCACGCTCTACTTTGCACCTGAGTCCATGGAAGTCATCCGTAGTTGGGGAACAAACATAGACACGGAAATGGACCAACGCCCTATGCCATCGCTTGATGCTTTCGCGGCTGTTTGGGGTTGGCTGCAATATGCCTGAGCCTGTCACCGAGGTAGCAGCAGACGAACTTTTGTTGCGATCCGTTCGAGACAGTGAGGACTGCTTCATGTGCGATGGCTCAGGGGAGCTTCTACAAGTTAGAACCTCAGCCTTCAATGATCGGGAGCGCAAGCCTTCGGTAGATAGACAAGGTCTGCGTCAAGGCGCCCCTCAAGCTTCCAAAAAGTCGCCCTCCGATGGAGTGATCGCTCTTGGTGCAAGCGAGGTTCGCGGCATATCGGTCGCGACCATGAACAAGAACGATGAGGTTGAGGTGAAGCACGCTGTGGACGTACTGCATCGCCCCTTGGACGAAAACTATGCTCACGCTCAGATCGAGTGCGCTCCCCACGTAGTCGGCGATGGGGCATGGAAGCGCCTAAAGGAATCCCTCTGCCGGATCGCTAAACAGCGCGGATGGGCATGCCGGCCAGCTTCGACTTGCAAAGACCTGCATTAAATTCTTGATGCGGAGGCATTGGATGCAGGACCGCCGCGGTCTGGCTCAATCGTCTTGTGATCTTGTTCAGCACACCGCTTGCTTACATCTTCGAGCCGGCAAACAAAGGTGGCATACCGATCAATTGAACTCCCTGGTCCGACTGGCGGCGTTAGGGGCTGCGGTTGCACGAAGCAAGACGGCGAGCATCGTTTCACAGAACTCCTGCACGGACTTCACTTGGGTCACGGACACTGCCGCTCGACAGGGGTTCGGCGCTGGTAGAGGTCAGGGAGAAAAAGCCACTCAGGAACCGCCTCGATGCCGACCGCTGTTGCTCTTCAATTTCAAGCTTGTAGGTCCAGAAGCGGAGCATCAGCGCTGCAATGGAACGGCACAATGCGTCCATGCCAAATATCGCCTCGATCCTCAAAGCCGAAATCTCCCGCGTTGCTCGCAAAGAAGTGCGTGCGGAGATCGAAACTCTTAAGAAAGCATCGGTCGCGCATCGCGCATCGATTGCTGAGCTACGTCGCCAAATGAATGCGCTCGAGAAGGAACTGCGTCGAGTTGCGAGGGGAATGACAGGCCCCGCCACAGCGCCTGATTCAGACGATGAGACGGCGGCAGGCACGAAGCGCCGATTCAGCGCAACCAGGTTGGCGGCACATCGCGCAAAGCTCGAACTGTCTGCGGCGAGCTATGGGCAGTTGGTCGGCGTGTCCGGGCAGACGATCTACCACTGGGAACAAGGCAAGGCACGCCCGCGGGCAGCGCAACTCGAAAATCTTGCGACAGTGCGAACCCTCGGTGCACGCGAAATTGCGGAGCGCCTAACCACGCGATAGTGCAACACCGCAGCAAGAGTACTACGGCAGGATTCGAACCCGCGCGCCCCAGCAGCTCCTCGGAGCATTCGCATTGAATGACAGCAGACCTGGGTCCACTCGCATTTGTCGAAGTTGCTTACGCTGATCGCCGTACACCGGTTCTTGGTCAGCCGCCCCATCGGGGTTCATACGGCCATACGAATCGACTCTCCTGACGCCAGCGCAGTCGATGAAGCCGAGAGAAAGATTTGGGCCTTGTGCAGAGCAACACCGGAGCACTCCTCCTCTTGAGAGGGCCGCATGGTAGTCCTGGCGAACGCGGCAGTCGCAGTGATGCGCCTCGGCAATCGCTAGCCGCTGAGATACTTTGGAGGTACTCTCAAATGCCAACTTGCACCAGGGAGGTCGCGTGGCCCGTATCCGAAGAATCGAGATCTGGAACTTTCGCTCCATCCAGGCACTGGACTGGTCACCCTCGGCGGGCATCAATTGCCTCATCGGTCCAGGGGATAGCGGGAAATCCAGCGTTCTGGACGCCATTGATCTCTGTCTCGGAGCGCGTCGAAGCGCGCCCTTTGGAGACACCGACTTCTTTCGGCTGAATGTCGAGCAGCCCATCGTCATCGCATTGACTCTGGGCGCGTTGGCCGACGAGCTTAAAAATCTCGATGCGTACGGAGAGTTTCTGCGCGGGTATGACCCGGCGACAAAGCTTGTTGAAGACGAGCCACGCGTCGGCATCGAGACGGTAATCACGCTGCGTTTGAGGGTTACAGGGGACCTCGAGCCTTCTTGGACATTGTTCTCGGAACGAGCAGAACAGCAGGGCTTGGAAAGAGGTTTGACCTGGAAGGATAGAAATTCGCTCGCGCCAGCTCGCATCGGCAGCTACGCGAACACGAACCTCTCCTGGACCCGAGGCTCGGTTCTGAACAGACTCACCGAAGAACGCGCGAACCTTGGAGCTGAGCTTGCGCGCGCGGCACGCGAAGCCCGCGCGAGCTTCGGAAACCAGGCGGGCGTTCAGTTGGCCCGAACCATTGGTGTTGTCAACGCCACTGCAGGCTCACTCGGGGTCCCCGTCGGGGCATCTGCCCAAGCTCTCCTGGACGCCCACTCTGTCTCGATAGGAGATGGTGCCATCGCTCTACACAACGAGGTCGGCGTACCACTTCGATCTCTAGGTACCGGCTCGGCTCGCCTCCTCATCGCAGGCCTTCAACGCGCCGCGGCAGAAGCGGCCACCATCGCATTGGTGGACGAAGTGGAATATGGACTTGAGCCGCATCGCCTGGTTCGTCTTCTGGATTCCCTCGGAGCCAAGGCCCCCACGTTGCCGCTGCAGGTCTTCATGACCACGCATTCTCCCGTTGCGATTCGGGAGCTGTCAGGCGACCAAGTCTTCGTTGTCAGAGCGCGGGGAAACCAGCACCACGTGCGCGCGATAGGCGTTGCCGACGACGTTCAAAGCACCATTCGCGCGGATCCTGAAGCCTTTCTCGCGAAATCGGTCATCGTCTGCGAAGGTGCCAGTGAGGTGGGTTTTGCGCGTGGGCTGGACCAATACTGGGTCAGCCAGGGCGCTCCCTCGTTCTTCGCCACGGGCGGGGCCCATGTCAACGTTGGCGGCGGCGACCCCGACAAGTGCTACTCCAGGGGCACCGCTCTGCTCAGTCTTGGCTATAGGGTGCTTGTGCTCGTGGATGCCGACAAGACCCCGAGACAACAGTCCGTTGAAACTTTTTTTGCCGCAGGCGGGGCAACCATCACATGGAGGCCAGGTCGCGCCCTTGAAGATGAATTGTTCTTGTCATTGCACAATGACGCGGTCAGCGGACTGGTGCAAAGAGCGGTAGAGCTCGTCGAAGCCGACCTCGTCAACGCGCACATTCAGTCCGAATCTCAAGGGCGAGTGACACTGAACACTGCTTGGGCCGAGGGAACTACCGGCGGTGGCTATACCACGGCGACTCGAACCTTGCTGAGCCTCGCCTCACGCAAGGGAAAGAACAGTTGGTTCAAGTCTGTGACCAAATTTGAAGGCGTCGCGAGGGATATCGTGGGCCCAAACCTAGCGACCAGCGAGCTTGGTTTCCAAACACTTGTCGGACAGCTTCGCGGATGGATTCATGCCGCCTGAGCTGGACCTATCTGGAGTCATTCGAGGCTCGATAACTGCCCCAGCAGGCTGCGGGAAAACCCAGCTCATCGCGGACACGGTGAGCCAACACAGCGGCACCAGGCCCGTCCTCGTCCTTACGCATACTAATGCCGGGGTGAGCGCATTGCGCACACGCCTCCAGCGAGCAGGAGTGCCGAACACAGCCTACCGGCTCTCGACCATCGATGGATTCGCTATTCGCCTCATCAGCAAGTTTCCGCACAGAAGCGGGCACAACCCCCGCATCTTGAATCTGGATAACGCCGCCCAAGACTACCCGGCAATTCGAAGCGCTGCTTGGCAGTTGCTCCAGGCTGGTCATGTGAGTGACGCGCTCCGCTCGACATATTCCCGTCTGCTCGTTGACGAATACCAAGATTGCAGTTTGACCCAACACGCCATCGTGGATTGGGCCGCCGTCGTCTTGCCAACGTGCGTGTTCGGAGATCCGCTACAGGGCATCTTCGGGTTCGCGGGAAATCAACTTGTGAACTGGCAAGCCAACGTGCAACCGCAGTTTCCTGCCGCTGGCGAATTGCAGACCCCGTGGCGCTGGCGCAAAGCCGGAACTGAGAACCTCGGCAACTGGCTACTAGCCACAAGAGTGCAGCTTCTGGCAGGACAGCCGATCGATCTGCGTGGCGCTCCAGGCGAAGTCCAGTGGGTCCAACTCCATCCTTCCACGGCCGTTCAGCAACGACTGGCCGCCGTTCGCGTGCATGCGCCCAACCGCCACGGCGATGTTCTCATCATTGGCGATGCTCGAAATCCTCAAGGCCGCTATCAACTGGCCAGCCAGACGCCTGGAGCCACCGCGGTGGAAAGTGTCGACCTCGCAGATCTCGCTCGATTTGGGCGTCGATTTGACCCAGCAGCATCGGATGGGCTGGAGCAAATGATCAACTTTTACTCCAGCCTCATGATAGGTGTAGGAGCGACAGAGCTGATGAAAAGGGTGCAAATACTGCGGCAAGGACGTCCGCGCAATCCTCCGACACCAGTGGAGGCAGCTGCAGTGGATTTCGCCAACGCGCCGAGCATTCCAGCAGCGCTACGAGTCTTGAGCACTTTGACCGAACAGGACGGCGTGCGCGTCTACCGGCCCGAAATTCTCAGATGCTGCATATCCGCAATGCAGGCGGCCGCGGGAGGGGCATGCACCTTGCATGCCGCGGTGCTTCAGGCTCGGGAACGAAATCGCCACCTTGGCCGTTCATTGTCACGTCGCGCTGTCGGAAGCACTCTTTTGCTCAAAGGCTTGGAGGCCGACGTGGCCGTCATTTTGCAACCTGAATTGATGACAGCCTCGAACCTCTATGTCGCGCTGACTCGCGGAGCACAGCGAGTCATTGTGTGCTCGGAGAGTCCTGTCCTTATACCCATCGCCCAAACGTGAGTTGGACGATTCGCCGCGATAGGGCTTTTTGTCCTGTGCGGCCATCGCAGCGGCGCGTCTGTGACGGTCACAGAAGATCAACGATCGCAGCAGGAGGATAGCCGGCCTCGGCCTCCTTCAGATCAGCAATCACCTCTGCAAGGCGCGTGCGCTTGCCCGCATCCATCAGTTCTTGCAGATGCTGGGCAAGCCGGCTGGAGCGTTCAATCAGCACACGATACCTTCCGAGGAAAAGGTAGGGCGTGGCATCGGGTGTGTTGAAAGCCCGCAAATAAATGGCACCCGACCACCTACCCTGAACTTGCGCAAGGATGTTCTCAGGCGGAGTGTTGAAGCGAGCCCGCTCGAGCTTCATCACTTGAATGCATAGTGAGTCAAACGAGGGAATGTTGATAAATCTGACCGAGCTTTCGGGATCCGCGTCAAAGAGCATTGATCCGCGTCTGTCGACCTCCATAACGTATGCAGGCTGAGTAGATGGATCAGCCGCCGCGATTGCCCGGACATTGTTATAGGTAAAAGCCAAAATCCGTGGATCTTCGACATTGAGACCGATATACCTCCCGCCTTGGATTGGCCTGTCAACGCCTTTCTGCAGTGTGTAGACCGTTCCACGGAGCTTCCGAAGTTCATCGAGATTGACATGGACCGGTATCACCGGGCTCCCGCTATCTGCAAGCTGCACAGGAAGGAGCCGAAAGCAGAGCAAATCGGGAAAGCGCTCCGCAGCACTAGAAAGCTCCAGTCCGGTGAACGCGTCGTAGACGTTCCCGCCATTCATCTGCGCTTGATCGCGCAGGGCTGAGATGGTCGCAGCATCTTGTGAGTTTGTCGCTGTCAGGAACGCACGGTATCCAGCATGAAACAGGTCCGTGATTTCTCGCGAGAAGCGCTGTGACGCGGCGTTCACCAGCAACTGCTGCCGATCAAGAGAAAACTCAAACCCATCGGGGCTGCGGTGGTTTGCGAAGAAAACGCCAATTCGCATGAGATCGATACACAACGGATCGGGGTGTACCGGAACCGAGAAGCCACAAACACTCGTTTTAGGATGGTGAAGTCCTCCAATAGCAGTCATGAGTGAAGACGATGAATCCGCAAGGAAGCTTGCCTTGCCATCGACGACCCGATATGCAAGAGCCAAAGCGAGCTCTGTCGCATTTACAGTGCCGCGCCACCGGAAGATCTGCACTCCCAGTTCGCCCATCACTCGATTTCGACTACCCAAGATGTCGTGGTCTGAGACATCGGGCACCGACTGCGAAACTTCAATTTCTTCACCATCAAGAGACAGGCTTACCGGGATTTCCGAGCAAAGAAGCATTCCACGGCCCTGTGCAACGACGTCATCGAACACGGCGTCGTTACGAAGAGTCAGAACTACTTGAGTACCGCAATGGCGCGTGACAGGTCGAAAAACGGTGTATTCCTTGAGCTCATCGAGTGAGACCTCAAACGAAATGCCGCTTGCTTGCATGGCTGATGCTGGAGAACCTCTGCACGGCTCAAAAGCAGCGGTCTCGATTCGTGCGGTGCGCGCAATCGTAAAGACAGACCAGAAGCCGATGCCGAAGCGGGCGATCGGCGCATAGTCCGTCTCCATGTATCCGGCGGTCTTGGATCGACTGCTTCCTACCGTGAGGAAGTGATTGAGGACCGTCCGTTCGGACATGCCGCACCCATTGTCGGAAACCGAGATGGTGTGATTGCCGCGATCAAACTCCACCCTCACTGCAGGAACGTATCGATCTGCAGGCCCGGAATGATGAACCCGGTAGCGACAGGCTTCCACAGCGTTCTGGATGAGCTCTCGAACCGCAATGCCCGCGCTCGTTCGCCATACAGCGTTTGAAGCGATCAGATCTATGACGCTCTTCTTGTTCAGGCGAACTCCCAATCGCTCGAACTGACCACCAGTGAACACCAGGTTGCGCGAGAAGACCTCAGGTCGAATCCTGAATCGTGGCTGCTTCATTCGCCTGTCAATGTCGCAGTAGCCTTGAACCCAGTCCTCCATTTGATCCAGCGTGAAGTGCGCAAGGCCCAGTACTTCTTCTTCCTGGAACGTTCCAGAGACAATGACACGCCCTTCGTTGTCCACAGCCAAGCTATCGCCGACGCACACATGCTTCATGTTCTCCCTGTAGGAGACGCGTGCGCTGTCGCTGGGATCGATCTGAATGCGATCAAGAACTCCCTCCATCACACGGGTGTCACTGAACTCCAGCGCATCGCCGACACAAATGATTGCAGCGAGTTGGCGTATTTCGAACTCACGTTCCTGAGCGGCATAGACGACATTGAGTGCCTCTAAATCGGAGACAGCCAAGTTGTGCGCCTTCATCATCGTGTCCAACGCATTGACCAGGTTCAGCGGAACTCCGAGCATCGCAGAATTTTTGAGAATGAAGTCGCCTCCGCGTCGAGAGTGCTCGCGGCGCAGGTGCCGCTGCAGGTCGGGATGCGTTTCCCATCCCGGCGTCTGCTCCAGCTTCAGCATGCCCAGCAACTCGTCCGCTTCGCCGGGAAAAACCGTCATGCCGAGGTCATGGGCATAGGCTGCTGCAATCAGAAGGAAAATTTCTACGGCCGAGAACGCATTTTCCGCGCCGGCCTCCAGACAAGATTTCTTGACCACTTGCTCCATGCGACGCACAACGCGAAATCCGTGGTGAGCGTCGTGCCGAGTGAAGTAAGGGAAATGCCGCTCGGTGGTAGCCATGATCGGCGCCACCGCGCTGACGAATTGCGTGATGCGCTGCGCGTATTCCGGATCACACTCGGTGAGCGCGCGGTACAGCTGCGTTTCGTGCAGCTCGACTATTGGATCTCGAATTTGCATACATCTATTTCACGTTGGAGAATCCGATGGAGGTTACACGCCTGCTCGCTCAGATCGGGGTCCCCAAGAGGTCAACGCCTTTGGCTCACCAGCTTCAAAAAGGACTACGGTCCAGCGAGCACGAGTCTGATCGGCGCGGGGTGATCTGCCCTGAGCAAATGGCTCATGTCCACGACGATGATGCCCTCCTAAAACTCGCGTAGACACCATGGAAAACACCATGCATGCCGGCCAATCTGCGAAGCCTGAAATCCCGCTCCGCTGATCGGCAGCATTCTTTAACCATGACAGAGAAGCTATGCTGAAGCTCAATGTCGGGGCTCTGCCGGATTGGGCACATGCAAACAATGACCACAGTTTTCCCTCCGCCTGAAGAAGTGATGCGCCGGAGTCGGCTCGACTGCGAGACGCGCCAGTCGACTGAAGCGTCGCTGCTTGAGATATTTGGCTGTTCCTCCCCGGACCTGAATCACTTTCTGGGGGATTCAAGTCACCTACGGTTTTTTGAGGAGCACTGGCAATCATTGCCCGAGTACGACCAATTTCTGTACGCACGTGCCTGCGAAGCGCTCGGCCATCCGCATCTTCCGCACGAGCTTTGCTGGTTTCATTGCACCAGAGTGCCTGCCTCCACCGCATTTGGCGAAGGAATCCTTCCACTGGGACGGGTACTCCCTCAGCTCAAAGAAGCGCTGCTTGCCACCCTTGACGATCCCGGCGCCAAACGCGAAGTCGACCAAGCCTTCGCTCGTCAAGGAGGCTTCGGCTTCCACTTCGGAAATAAGCTCAAGAACTCGCTGCACTGGGGGCCTTACGCCATCTTTGTGCGTGAGGTTGCGTCATATGCAAACGCCCTCGGTCAACACGACTATCTCGGAATGCCTGAGATCATCGAGGATTTGTGCGAGGACGTGCAATTCGCCAGTGGACTTGATTTGCTCACGATTTTTCAAGAGCGCTGGACACCTGCCGTAGTGAAGTTCGTTGCGCCAGCGGGTGCCTCTGCGGAGTGTGCCGTACGTGTGTCTCTGCGCTACCTGCAATCCTGCGCTTTGGAGGGCCGTCCCGGTCCCGGCGCCGTCTGGTGCTTCGATGGGAAAAACACGGCCGTTTCGCCCGAACAGGTGCTCAACGTCGAGTTCCCCTAAATAATCCACCGCGTTGCGTCTACATGTCCCTCTTGCAATGAGCGCAGAAATCAAAACTTCGGCCATCCCCGCTTCGGGATACGTTTACCAGACCATGCAGGGCGTGAATTTGCTTTGTGATTGGCTGGACTCCCCTACGCGCTACACGCGCGTCCGCTTCGAATGCGATGAGGAGGAGGTGGCACCTCAGGGTCTCGACGACCTGGTTGCGCTTCGCGCTGATGGACGCCGCGATCTGTGGCAAGTGAAGTTCACGCCTTCCTCGGAAAAGCACCCACTCAACTGGGACTGGCTGCTGGATAAACCGGGCAAGGCAGGCGGGAAATCTCGATCTAATCTGCGCAAATGGTTTGATGCATTTGAGTCCATTGATCAATCGGAGATCGGTGATATCCGCCTGTTGACCAATCGCGTGCCGGACCTCGTGATGGAGACCTGCCTTACAGACGACAACCTCATCAACTACACCCGCGCCCCGGAAGATGTTCGATTGAAGATCGAGGAAACACTCGATGGGGCCGCGAACGCCAAGCGACTCTTCAAGGCACTGGTGATTCGGCATAGTGACAAAGGCTTTTCCAGCATTGAAGCTCACGTCACTCAGAGGCTTCGACGCCACGCGACTGCGGAGGGCATAGAAGCACTAAAGTACCGTGCAGTCCATTGGGCGATCGAGAAAAACCAGCCGGCGCCTGAGGGGTGGATCACCCTCGAGATCCTGAAGACGACGCTTCGCGCGGTGGCGCCCGAGCCCTTGCCGGAGAATTTCTTCATCCCGCCAGGGTATCGAGTTCCCGATACCGCATTTCATCTCGGCTTCGTCACGGCCATCGAAGCAAGGCCTAAACAGCCGATCGTCCTGACGGGGCCACCAGGCCGCGGAAAAAGCACCTACCTGAGCAGAGTGTGTGAACTGCTGCAGAAAAAGGGAATCCCCTTCGTTCGCCATCACTACTACCTGTCGGCCACCGATCGGACGTTTGATCGTCACACCAGCTTTGTTGTCGAAGAATCGCTACAGTCTCAGGTCAAGACCTTTCACAGCGACGTGGTGACTGGGGATCAATCACTGCGATCAGTCTTGGCCAGCTGCGCCAGTCACTACAAGTCGAAGGGAAAGCCCTTTGTGGTCATCCTGGACGGTCTTGATCATGTCTGGCGCAACCAAGGCCAAGACAAGCGCCCCCTGGAGGAGATATTCGACCAGATCCTGCCGGCTGAGGACAATCTGGTGGTAGTGGTCGGAACCCAGCCCGTCGACGACCAGCAATTGCCGAACCGGCTGCTGACCGAGGCCCCGCGCAGCACATGGCGGGAACTTCCGTCGATGTCTGACGAGGCTGTCTTCCAGTACCTGCGAAAAGAGCTTTCGCAGGGGCGTCTACAGATGACCATCGACGAAGCGCGCGCAGGAGAGGAACTTCAATCTGCAGCGGCCGAGTTGCGAGCGCGGACAAACGGCCATCCTCTGCACGTGATCTATGCGACAGAGGAGCTTGTTCACTCGGGCCGTGCGCTTTCGAAGTGGAGCATCGAACAGCTTGCTGGCGACCTGAGTCACGACGCCAAGAGCTACTACGGCTCGCTCTGGCAATTACTCACTGCAAGTCAGAAGGACGTCTTACGACTGGTTTGCGAGTTCCCATTCTTTTGGCCCAAGTCGGCGTTTGCAGAGATTGCAGTACTCGCCGGACTGCCCGTTCCTGCAGTCACGGCAGTCGAACACCTGCTACACAACTCTGCGGCAGGACTCAAGCCGTTTCACGAAAGCCTTGTTGTATTCATCAAGCAGACCGATGAATACGGAAGACGTATTGCAGAGCTGACACCGCACGTCGAGGCTTGGTTAAGCCAATCCGCTCCCAATGCTTTACGCGTCAATTGGCTTTGGGCTGTGAAAGCTAGGCAAGGTCGTCCAGATGAACTCATTGAGGGATTGCGGCGTGATTGGGTCATGGAACGCCTACAAGAGGGCTACTCTATCGAGCTTTTTGAAGGCCTTCTCGGCGAAGCCGAGGAGCACGCGATCCAGCGTGCACAGTATGCCGACGCGTATCGGCTTCGCCACCTCAAAACCCGACTGCTGAACGCCCTCTCGTACCAGCTCCACGGCGTAGACGCGACTCGTCTCAAGGCATGCACTTGGATGCTCGCTCAAGACGACAGCGTCATTGACGAGGCCGTCGCATCGCGGCACGAGTTACCGACTACAGACATGGCAGCCCTTGGGCTGTCACTCGATGCCCGAGGCAACAGAGCGACTGCAGTCAAGTGCGCCGAAGAAGCCTATCGGCGGTACCGCGGCGAAAGCCGCTTCATCAACCTGAATAGAAGGAATGAAGCGCGCATTGGGCACCTTTATTTGGCGCGGGCATTTGGATCACTTGGTGTACTGGGTACAACTACGGCACAGGCAGCTAAGATTGTTCGCGAGAACTCACTTTCTATCGTGCGCAAGTTCATGGAGGTGTACATCGACAGGCAGGATCTGCGGGCTCTGGTTGGTATCGCTATCGAACTTCCCGAAGACAGCGCCAAGCAGATGGTGTGTGATGCTGCAGTTCGAGCAGCCGCCATAGCCGGCGCGGATCTTCCGTCATGGACTGAGTTTCCCCGGCTTACTTGTGGTGTTCTCGTCGGCTGCCTGACGGCGATGGTTGGAGGAAAAGCGGATGTGTGGAAACGACCGCTCGAAGTGGACTGGTTGAATGGCGGATACGAGCAGCGCCAGGAATCCCTTGCCAATCTTGTCCATGACTGGTTTTTTGGTTCGGCGCACCTCGCGCTGACCACGAAGACGGATGACATCCCTCTATCCAAGGCCCCAAGATTCGGAGATCGGGACAATGTCTCGGACTATCTGGACCACATCAGTGAACTTGGCAAAGATGCGGCAGGCCGATGGCGTTCGGGAGTACCCACCTCCTTTTCGTATGTCTATGAAGCATTTGAGAGCATCACCCTTCCGGGATATTCGTCGAACTACGATCTCGCCCAAGGCGCGTCCGACTTTCGGCGCTCTTTGCACGCTATTGCAATCGATCTGCACCTTCTGAGCTCAAGATTTGGTCAAAGCCCATTGGTCGAAATTGATGAGATGCAGCGTGCCATGCCACTGCAGTGGTTCGACGTAAACCAGTTCAGGGTGCAATACGTGTCTGGCGGCGTGAAGGCTCTGTCTGACGAAGCAGCCGATTTTTTCATTCGAAAACAACTGGAAGCGTTGGACGCGAGCGTCGACGAGGAAACCGGTACCCGCATGACGATGTGCCTCGAGCTTTGCGAGATGGCTTTGCGGCACAACCTCCGCACGCTAGCTACGGATGCGTGCCGTAGAACATGGGAGTTGGCGATCGGCTATGGCCAGCGCAAGGATCCGGCTCTCGCCGAAGTCATGGATGCGTTGGACTATCTGGAGCCCATCGCTCCAGATGAGACGCGCAGGCTGCTGGCCGAAATTTCTCCTCAGGTACACAACGTGTTGTCGTACACGGACGGCAAGGGCACTCGGCACATCTTGGGCCAAGCAGATGAGTTGTTGGCGAGGTTGCACCGAGGCGCGCTCGTAGAGAAGCACAGGGAGCACACGGAGGCTGGCAAATGGAGTCATGCCGAAAGCAGCTTCAACACATTCGTGGCAACCAGCGCCTCTAGCTCCCCCATGCTGAATGCATTGATGCGGACAGGGCTCCATGGAGAAGCCGTCGACCGGATGGAAGAAGCAGCCACTGGCGGAAATGCGACCGCAGCGGACCTGCTTGCTCAAGGTGAAGAACACATCGGAGTCGACGTAGGCAGGATCCGTTCACCAAAGTCAGGAAACTCGACGACCAACTGGAAACCTTTCCCTGGAGACGTCAAGACTTACAAGGTGCCCGACCTGCCTCGACTGCTGTCTGATCTGGCCGAGCACTACGGCATTCGCAGGGACGTTCTGTGTGAGTGGTACAGCTACTGGGAAGGACAGCAGCAAGGTTCGGAGCTGATCGCGACGCTTGAGCCCAGACTTCTTTCACTCGATTGCCGTGACGATGACCTGCACGCGCTACTTGACTTGGCTTTCGCGACGAAAGTGAGGCTGGAAGGTCCGGCCGCGGCCTTTCCGTATGTGGTGCAGGCACAGCGGTTCAATGGTGGATGGCTTGGGCCGATGCATTGGGAGCCCCGAGAGGTCACCGAAGCTCGGTTGAGAACCGTCGTCAAAAAGTACCCCCGTCGATGCGACGAGTTCTTCTTGAAATCATCGTTCAGTTGGTACGAGAAGCCATTCGCAGGCCGCGTCATTCCGAGCGACATCATGGTTTACTTTCTTGGTCTTCAGGGGAAAAAGACTGAAGCAGTTCAGTTTACCGAGGCGATGGTTCGATCCGTTCAAGAGGACACTAGGACCCTGCGACTCGAGCGCCCTGAATGGGCAGATGCTCTCGTTGAAGCCAAACGGGACACAGCTTGAGCGAGGACCTCGAGATTCTCATTGCTCGCCTGCGCTGGCCTGTATCAGCAACGCGATGGTGGGTGATTCAAGAGCTCGCAGCTTTTTTGCTTCTGCCGGCGACCTGCGAGGAAGTGTCGAGGCGGCTTTTGAAGGAGCTAACACGCTGCCGCCTGGAAGGCGAAGCTGTCGAAATCCTGTTCATCTTTTGGATGGCCGCCAAGCGAGGAGGAAGGCCAAACGCCGGGCTGATACCCGCGTTGACACGCCCTTCATTACTGGCAGAGGTATTGCTGCGCGATATGGGACTCACGTTGCACGAGCAACCAAATCCCTCGCTACAACAGTCCCCCGACGACTTCGACGCTCCGGCACAATTTGTAGACATCCAAGGCGTCAACGTACCGCGGGTTTATCGCACACGTCTGCTGCAGTTAGAGCGCGACACCGGTCTTCCATTTATCCGACAGTGCGCCTTCGAGTGGTTCAAGACCGAGCAAACTTATCCAGGGGCGCCACTCCAAGGCGATTTGGGCCATTTTGTACGACCACTTGGCGGCAATGCCACAGGCGGCTTGACGTCCAGGGCAACTCATCGAATGACGACGGCGTATCAGCGCACGCTCGCCGTGGCAAGGGCCTTCTGGGGTGCACCCGAGAAGTGGACGATGATACTGGCCCTCGCGGCTTTACCTATAGACCCCACGCTGGCATTTCTGCGTTCCACGCGCCCTCGGTGGCTGCCTCCGCTTGGTCAAGGGGTCGGCACTAGAAATCGTGCTGTTAAAGCCTTCATTCGCGATGCGATCGCCGGTCTATCTGCAACCCACCCTGGTTCCGTGCTGCTCGCCTTGGTGACGCCGACGTATGTGAGCGACAACGAGATCGTGGAGGTCTCCGTCGTCAGGTGGCGCCAGTGGGGATCAACTACCGTTGATGCACAAGACTTGGCAAAGCGTTTTCATGCTCAGCAGATCCGGGGTTACTACGGTGCTTGCCAAGCTTCCGGGTGCGCGCAGACGACTTCCGTACCGAAGGTCGAACTTGAGCGTGTGCTTGATCCCGAAACAAACGCTGCTCCAATGGCTACCGTCTATGGGTTTGGTCGAATCGGATATCTCCAGACAGATCTGTACCCCAACCGCCTTTACTACCCGATCATGACCGGAATCGACGGAGGCCTCACTGTCGAACCAATGGAAGGCAATTTGAAGATCTCATCGGGACACAGGCAAGTGGCAACCCTCAACTACTGGAACGCTGGCTGGTCGCCAGCCCATCCCACAGCGATGAGCGGGCTCTGCGGTACGGCGCTGATTGGAGAGGCAGCCCCCCCGCAGGCCAATGGAGAGCAGACCCCAGATCGACACTTCTATCTTTGGAGAGTAATGCGCTTGAGGCGCACCGCCAGCTACGAGTCCTTTGTGGCCGAAGAGCCAGTATGTGGCGCTATTTTTTCCGGATCTCCTACGCAATGTGAGCGGTCATAGAGAGTATGCGCCGAGCGATAGGCAGGCAGATTCTCAAGCAGCGCTGGAAAATACACCGATGGAGATCCTTCAAATAATCCCACAGCATCCACAACCAAGTAGCTCAGGAGAAGACCACTCGATGCGCCGATGAGGCCGCCGAGAATGAATTCTCCTCCTCTCCCGATCATGAAAGGCTAGCCGTCTGAGTTCGTCAAAGGAAACCTGCCTTCGTAGCCGGGCCGCTCTACTACAAACGCCGCGTACCTGCGCTAGCGCGTAGTCAGCACTGTGAAGTGATAACTCACCCAGCAGATTTTGTGGATCTAGTTGACGCAGTTCATCTACAACTATTGACGCGACTGCGTTAAATTAGTGAAGGGAGCCCTATAAGCAGATGCAACTTTTCGCAGACGATCCTCTTCCACCCGGCCTGTGGCTTGTTAAGTGGATAGACCGCTTTCAACTCGGTCATGATTCCGAATCACCACTCGCCCTGCTGAACGACGACAACGTCAAAGAGCTACTCGGCACGAGGCCGCGCTCACCATACGCTTCCGATCCCGCGCCGGCGCAGGAACCACCGATGTTTGTTGGTCGTGTGATCCAGGCTGCTTACCTTCCCTTGCTGTACGTAGGTGACGTCATCGAGGGAGCGGGGCGAGTTAGCCGGCTACCGAGAAAATCCCGCACAGTTACGCTCACCGGCAGCACGACGATTGCTGACCAGAGGATTGGTGCCGAGATTGATGCTCCGCCCGATTGGACGGTTCCTACACCCTTTCGCGTGCTGAATCGCTTCGAGTATCAGCTTATCGGAGGCATCGCTGGCGTTCAGGAATCGCGCTGTCTCGTGTTTCGGCACAAGAAAACCGAATACATCCTGCCAAAGATAGTCATCTTCCGAGCTTTTTATGGCTTGAGTTCAAAGATGATCAATGCCCTCTGCAGCGATGCTTGGATTCGGTCTGCCAAGGAGCTCATCTCGTTCAACAACTACGAGTCGGGAATATTTACGGGGGTCGATGCCGCGACTGGGACTTGGAACATCGTGCTGCAACCAGGAGTCCCTCTTCATTTGGCTGCACCGTTGGCTTTGCTATGGTTCGACCCGCATGGGCGAATGCAGGCCGATTCACTGTATACCGACTCGCTCATTCAAAACAACGGCAAGAGAGGCTCAGAGGGCCGAAGTTGGTTCGCAAGCGCGAACATTCCACATCGCTCGGAGCCAAATCCGTTCAAGATGATTTTTCAGGGGTTTGAGCTACGCGCGCGTAAACCATCGCAGCCACAGGAATTCGAGCGCTTCCTGGTCACGGCGATTACAGGCTCCTCTTGGTCCCTCCCGGACCAAGTCATCATGCGCGAAAGCCACACCAGCAACGCGATAGGGGAAGTGCAGCATCCCGCCGAAGGCAATCGCCCCTATCGGCCTGGAAAACCTCCCGTAGAAGGCGATCCCGAAGCATTGGCTACGTCTACATCAGATCCAGATGCCGACGAATCGATCAATGTCTTCTCCTTGGATTCGTTCGCTTTTCTTAACGAGCCGAAGATCGATAAGCAGAAGAAGGAGAGCAGCCAAAAGTTTGGGAAGCCCGCACCTCAAACACCGAGTGGTGCCGCATCGCTGGTCTCGGCGGGAAGTCCGACGTACGCCGGTGTCGCACCAGCGCCCGCTGATGCTCTTGAGCGCATGCGCGCCAGGTCGCAGCAGTTCGAATATTTGGTCCACGCACTTGAAAAACTTCAGGGACAAGGAGCAATACAAGGGTTCCCTCATGTAAGTAGCCCAGCGTGTAGGGCTGCTCCTGGATGCGCTTCACTCGCCAATCGAAATCAAGGGCTATGAGCCAATCTCGTTCAAGCGAAGACTCATAGCCAGCCGTCCCCCCAGCGCCGAGGGCAACACGCCCGCTAAGACTTCTGCGGGCCAATTTAAGCGGCCTGACTGGCCCATCCAAAACGAGTCGCGTCATTAAGCTGAAATCTCCATTCAGTCGCACTTATTAGTGGTTTTCAGTCACGATATTTGATGTGAAGCATGCGACATGCCTCATTGGAAGTCAATTTTTCTCAGTCGCATATTTAGCAGTAATTCACAGGAGGGTCGCCACCACGCCCCGGTGAAATCTCGCGGGCCCACCACGGCGTGCTGTTCCTCGACGAATTTCCCGAGTTCGCGCGCGCCGCGCTGGAAGCCCTGCGCGAGCCACTAGAGACCGGCACGATCACGATCGCGCGGGCTGCGCGGCATGCGGAATTTCCGGCACGGTTCCAGTTGATCGCCGCGATGAACCCCTGCCCTTGCGGTTATCTCGGCGCGGCCTCGAAGGCCTGCCGCTGCACGCCCGACCAGATATCACGCTATCAGGGCAAGCTCAGCGGCCCGCTGCTGGACCGCATCGACCTGCACATCGAGGTGCCAGCGGTGTCACCGCAGTTGCTGCTCGATGCGCCGCCTGGCGAATCGACCGACAGCATCCGCACCCGCGTGGTCGCTGCGCGCGAACGCGCGATGCGGCGCCAGGGCACGCCCAATCAATCGCTGCAAGGCAGTGCCATCGACGTGCACGCAGGGCTGGAGGCCTCGGCGCGCCAGTTCATGTTCAACGCCGCGAACAAGCTCGGATGGTCGGCACGCGGCACGCACCGCGCGCTGAAGGTGGCGCGGACCATCGCCGACCTGGCCGCGTCCGATGCGGTGCAGATCGTGCACGTGGCGGAAGCGGTGCAGTACCGGCGGGCACTGCGCAGCGCCGCCTGACGCGTCTGAGGCGCTTGGCCGTTACTTGAACTCGTGGCTCACCACGGGTGCCGACTTGCTGTCCTGCACCGTCACGCGCTGCCGGTACACCTCGAGGTCGCCGTTGCGCACTTCGATGTTGTAGATGCCGGGGCGCAGCGACAGCGACTTGAGCGGCGGGCTCACGCCACGGTCCGCGCCATCGACGAACACCTGGCCCCACGGGCGGATGTTGAGCACCACGCGCCCCGTACCCGGCGGGCCTGCGGGTGCGGCGGTGCCGCCTGCCGTGCCCGTGGTCACGCCCGCCACCGTCGTGGTGGCGGCACCGGGTGGCAGCGCGCCGGGCGCGACCGGAACGGTCTGTGGCGAGAGCCGGTTCAGCTCGGCGATCGCGTTGCGTGCATCGCGCGCGTGCAGGCCGCGGCGATAGCGGCGCAGGTAGGCCTCGTAGCCTTCGCGCGTGTTCTCGGCCTGCGCCAGGTTCCAGTCTTCGACTTCGGCCGTCACAGCCGGGGTCTCGGGCGGCACGACGGTGGTCGGCGGCTGGTTGACGGGCACGCTCGCCAACGGGGTCAGCGAACCGCCGGCAGCGGGTGCGCTTGCCGCTGCCGCGGGCGGAGATGCGGCGGCGACCACGGTGCTGCCACCGGCAACGGCCGGCGGCACCACGCCATCGGGTGCGCCCGGTGCACCCGATCCGGCGACCGGGGTCGAGGCTGGCGCACCCGTGTCCGGCGGCATCACCGCCGGCGGCGATGCGGTGTTCGACATCGACGATGCAGGCGGCGGCACGGGCACCATCGCGGTCGAGGTCTCCGGCTTGGTCGAGGTCATGCGCAGGCCGATCCAGCTGCCCACGGCGACCAGCGCAACCACCAGCCCACCGACCAGCAGCCACGGCTTTCCCGATGACGCCTTCTTCCGCGCAGCAAGCTGCGGCGCAGCGGCCGGCTTCGGCTTGGCCTTGGCGCTGGTTTTCATGACGGGCTCGGCCGCCGCGACCGGTGGCGTTGCGAAGCCCCGCGTATCGCCGCCCTCCAGCGGCACCGGCGCCGACGCGGGTGGAAACTGCTGCGGCACGCGTTGCGGCGGCGGCGGTGTCGCCGGCACGGGCGCGGCGGGAATGATCACCGTCGGCGCGGCCATGCCGCTCACGTAGATCTCGCCGAGCTTCACGAGCCCCAGCTCGGCCGCGAAGGCCGCGACGGTCTGCGTGCGGTCCTTGCTGTGCACGGCCAGCGTGTGGTCGACGGCGGCGCAGAAGGCCGGGCTCAGGTCGCTGCGCCCCAGCGACGACAGCGGCACGTAGGCGTCCTGCACGCTGCGCACCACGGCCGAGGGCGGCGGGTTCCCGGTGACCGCGCGGTACAGCACGGCGCCCAGCGCATACAGGTCGGTCCATGCGCCCTGCAGCAGCGTGTTGTCGTCGGCGTACTGCTCGATCGGCGAGTAGCCCGACTTCACCATCACCGCCACCTCGTCGACGAGGTCGGCAATCGACTTGCGCGCCGCGCCGAAGTCGAGCAGCACCGGCAGGTCGTCCTGCTGGATGAAGATGTTGTCGGGCGCGATGTCGCGGTGAAAGCACTGGCTGCGGTGCAGCGTCTCGAGCGCGCCAAGCAGCGGGCCGAGCATGCCGACCAGCCAGGTCTCGGTGACCTTGCCCGGCTCTTCCTCGGCCAGCCGCCGCAGCGTGCGCCCCTTGTAGAGCTGGATCGCCATGTAGGCGGTCGAGTTGGCCTCCCAGAAGCGATGCACGCGCACCAGCGCCGGGTGGCTGAACTGCGCGAGCGTGCGCGCCTCGTTGATGAAGCTGCGCAGGCCCGCCTCGAAGGTGGCCGTGAGCCGCTCGGAGCGCACGTGCACGCTGTTGTCGCCCACGCGGCGCGCGAGCATCGAGGGCATGTATTCCTTGATGGCTACCTCGCGCTGCAGCGAGTGGTCGTACGCGCGGTAGACGATGCCGAAGCCGCCTTCGCCGATCACCTCCAGCAGCTCGAATTCGTCCAGCCGATGGCCCACGCCCAGCGGATGAGGCTGCTCTTGCGGATCGGCCGGCAGGCTGCCGATGCCATGCGTCGTCGTTGTCATGCTTCTTCTCCTCCCGCGGCCGGACCGTGGCTCTTGTGACGCTTCATGCCCATGGCACATGCCCCTGCGAAAACAGTTTTGAAAACAGCGGTGTGTTGAGGCCGCCGCCGTGGGCAGCGGTCCGCAACGGCGACCCGTCGGCCTGGTTGGTCCACCAGTAGCTGGTGCTGCCGAAGGCATCGAAGCACAGTGGAAGCTCTGGCCAGCCCAGGCGCTGCTGGGCACCCGCGCCACCGGCTGTAGGCCCGAGGATCGAAAGAATGTCGTCCGAGCCGCCGCTGGCGGTCTGGAAGCCGGCGCGGCCCGCGGCCAGCACCTGGCTGTCGAACTGGTCGGGTGCCACGCCATGGCGGATGGCCTGCAGCAAGGCGGTGCCGCATTGCCAGTACCACTCGGCCGAGCCTTCCAGCACCGACGGCCGGTAGCTCGACGCGGCCACCTGCAGCGTCACGCACACGGGGTAGTAGCGGCCCACGCGGTCGCAGCTCGGCGCGATGCAGCCGAGCTGCACCGCATTGACGCCCTGCGTGGCCGGAATGGCGAAGTTCCAGACCGGCGCCACCGCATAGTGCCGCGTCATCGCATCGGGCCAGCGCTTGAAGCTGCCCAGGCCGTTCTGCATCCAGCGGTCCCACCAGGCCTGCAGTTCGCGCGGCATGCGGCGATAAAGAAAGTCGCCGGCGGCGGGCAGCTTGCCGTACCAGCCGACCTGTTCGTCGACCGGCACCCAGGCTTGAGGGGGAATGCTGCTGTTCATGTCGGTCAGGACTTCCCGGGGCACGAGAAGCTGTTCATCTGCGGCAGCCGCAGCGGGTTGTAGACGCTGTTCGCCGTCACGGCCAGCACCACCTTCTTGCCCTGCAGGTCGAAGGTCGCGTTGAACGATTCGGGCGAACTGCCCGCGGAGATCGAGGCCTTGTCGAACAGGCGATGCAACGCCCACGGCCCTTCGGTCACGATACCGCCGGCCGGCGTGCCGTTGGCGGTGGTCACCTGCAGGCGCACCTGGTTGCTGTTGCGCGGGCCGGGCCACTTGATGGTGCTCGGTGCCTGCGGGCCGTGCGCATAGCGCACCGTCTGGCCATCGACGTCGAGCGTGAACTGCGTGAGCGCGGCGTCCATGTCCTCGGGCCGGATGTCGAGCGTGAACGACGGCGTGCGCCCGCCCGCCATGCCCGAGAAGAACACGTCGCGGATCGCCTGCGCCTTCTGGAACGAATCGAGATACCCCGAGCGGCCCGAGGCGCTGCCGTCCACGCCGCGCTTGAAGGCCCACGGGTTGACCGAGGTGTCGACCTGCGTGACGAGGTTCTTCTGGAAGAAGTCGTCCATCATTCCGCCCGGCGCGAAGAGCTGCGCGAAATCGCCCGAGGCCACGTCGCGGTTGGAACCGCGCGAGAACGGATAGCGCCCCGCGATCGCCTGGTTGCAGAACGAGCCGATGCTGGCCGCCGCGCTTTGCCCGATGTTCTGCCGCGTCACCGCCGCAGCCTTCGACGACGCGGTGGCCGACAGGTCGTTCAGCATGCCCTGGAAGGGCACCGGCAAGCGCCCTGCCTCGGCCTGCACCTTGGTGACCGCATCGCTCGACGGCGGGATGTTGCCGCTGCGCAATGCGGTGTCGGTGGCGGTGAGGAAGTTGTACAGCTCGTTGATGAGCGCGGCCGTCGCGTCGATGGGCGCCTGCCCGCCGGCCTTGGGCGCGGTCACCATGCGGCGCAGCGGCTCGAAGTGGTTGTCGACCAACGACTCGGGCCGGTCGACCTGCGTGTTGCGGCGCTGGCTGCCGTCGGGCTGGCCGATCAGTTGCTCGATGCGCTCGCGCGTGCTGGCCACGCGGTTCTGTGCCTGGTCGAGCAGGCTGCGCGCGGCCTCGTCGTGGTTGCGCAGCAGGTCGGTCTCGCGCGCCGCACCGCGAATGAGCCGCGACATCGGCGACTCGCTGGTCGAGAGCACGCGCGTCATCTGGATGCTCTGCAGCAGCGAGCGGCTGTCGGCCAGCCGGATGTCGACCAGGTAGTCGTCCCACACCTTGATGTAGTCGGTGAGGTAGAGCCGCCGCACTTCGCGCAGCAGCAGCTCGCGCGAGGTGATGTCGGCGATGCCGGGCGCGCGGATCTGCAGCACCCAGCGGTCTTCCTGTTCGAGCGACAGCGTGGTCTCGGCCATGCGCTTGTCGAAGGTGTCCCAGTAGCCGCGGTAGGTGAACAGCGTGGGGATGCCGTCGGTCAGCGGCTTGCCGCTGGCGCGCCGGATCACCAGCGCCGATTCGGCACCGCCCGCCTCGGCAATGCTGAAGGCATTGGGCGGGCTGGTCTGCAGCAGTATGCGCCGCAGCCGCGCATAGGCGCGCTGCGCCAGCGGCACGCCGGCCAGGCGCTCGCGCGTCTGCGTGATGAGGCGGTCGTCCTTCGCGAAGGGCGACGTCAGCACGCGGCCCGCGAACAGCGTCTTCAGGTGCATCTCGAGGTTGGCGCGCTGCTCGCGCGTGAGCGAGGCGCCGATCTTGCGGTCGACGTCGGTCAGCAGCCACGCCTGCAGGAAGTCGGCGTCGTAGCGCTCGGCGTCGTACAGCATGAGGTAGGCCTTGAGCGCCTCGTAGCTGTATTCCGCGTCGGCCTTCGAGGCTTCGCGCAGCGACTGCTCGATGCGCTGCGCCGCCTGCGGCAGCAGCACGGTTTCGAGCGCGCGCTGGTAGACGCCATCGGTCGCGGCCTGCAGCTTCTCGCCCTGGTAGAGGCCAAAGCGGTACGACACGGGCGGATCGCCGATGTCGAAGTGGCTCGACTTGGGCAGGTCGCGCAGCTTGTCCAGCACCAGCAGCGAGCTGGCGATGTCGCCGCTGGAGTCGACCACCGTGGGCAGCTCGCCGCGCGCGGACGCCTTGTTGAAGGCCTTCGCGTTGCCATCGACCTCGGCCACGTAGTCCTTGTTGTTGCGCCAGCTGTTGACGCAGGCACCGAGGAACAGCACCAGCAGCACGCCGATCAGGCTGTAGCCCGCGATGTCGATGGCGCGCTTGCGCCGGTACCAACGCAGGTTGGTGCCGGCCACGCCCGCGTCGCGGAAGATCACCTGCTGCAGCAGCTCCTTGAGGAAGTAGCTCTTGCCGGGGCCGGGCGGCGGCGCCGGCGGCGCGTTGACCTGCAGGTAGCGCTTGATCGCGCCCATCACGCGGTCGAAGGCCGTGCCTTCTTGCGTGCCGCTCGTGAAGTACACGCCGCGCAGCATCGACGCGGCCTCGAACTTCGAGGGGTTGAACACGTCGGCCAGGAAGGTACCGAGGATGTCCTCGAAGCTTGCGAACTGCTGCGGCAGCAGGTAGGCCTGCGCGCGGCGCATCGGGTCGGGCTCGGCCGCCAGCAGCTCGGGCAGGCGTTCGTCCAGGCGTTGGTGCAGCAGCTTGTATTCCTGGTGGAAGCGCTCGCGCAGGTCGGTGCTCGCGGGAGCGGCCGCCTTGCCCCGGGACTTGTTGGCCGGGTTGCCTTCGATCGGGAAGGTGAAGCCCCACACCTGCTGCCGCTCGGCGCGGCCCAGCGAGCCGAAGTACTCGTTGAAGCCGGCCAGCAGGTCGGTCTTGGTGACCAGCACATAGACCGGGAAGTCGATGCCCAGGTCGTTGCGCAGCTCCAGCAGCCGCTTGCGCAGCGCCATGGCGTGACGCGCGCGCTGCGCGTCGTCGGCCAGCGGCAGGTCGGCGATGCTGATGGTGAGGATGGCGCCGTTGATCGGCTGGCGCGGCCTGAACTTCTTGAGCAGCTCGATGAAGCCCTTCCACTCGCCTTCGTCGGTCTCGCGGTTGCTCTCGTGCGTGGTGTAGCGCCCGGCGGTGTCGATCAGCACCGCCTCGTTGGTGAACCACCAGTCGCAGTTGCGCGTGCCGCCGATGCCGCGCACCGCGGCCTTGCCGAGCTGGTCGGCCAGCGGAAAGTCGAGGTCGGAGTTGACCAGCGCCGTGGTCTTGCCCGAGCCCGGCGCGCCGATGAAGATGTACCAGGGCAGCTGGTACAGGTACTGCCGGTCGAACACCGCGAAGCGGCTCGCGGGCTTGCCGTCGGCGCCCTGCCCGAAGCGCATGTTCTTCAGGATTGCGGTGGCGTCGGTGAAGCCGCTCTGCAGCTCCTTGATTTCGGGCGCGTCCTCGGGCTTGGCCTCTTTCTCTTTCTTCGAGGGCGTGCGCAGCTGGTTGAGCAGCTGCGCATTGAGCCGGTGCTCGCGCCACTTGCGGTAGACCAGCCGTATCAGCCAGATCGCGAACATCAGCACGATGACCACGATGCGCACGAGTTCGTCTTCGAGCGGCCGGTAGCGGCCCACGGCGATGGCCGGGCCGATGATCCAGATCAGGAACGCAACGGCGATCAGGCCCAGGAAGACCCAGAGATCGCGGCTGATGAGAAAACGGAAGATGGCGCGCAGCATCAGCGTGCTCCTCCTTGCGCGGGTGCGGGGGCGGGCGCCACAGGCTGCACCGGCACGCCGGCCACCGGCGCCACCAGCAGCGTGACCTCGACGCGCCGGTTGCGCGCGCGGTTGGCGGCCGAGTCGTTGGGCACCAGCGGATCGGCATCGCCGCGGCCTTCGGCGCGCAGGCGTTCGGGTCGGGTCACGCGCGCGGCGATCATCTTCTTGACCGCATCGGCACGCGCCTGCGAAAGCTGCCAGTTGGAAGGAAAGCGCACGCTGCGGATCGGCTGGTCGTCGCTGAAGCCGCTGACCAGGACGTTGCCTTCGACCGCATTGAGCGCATCGGCCACGCGCGCGAGCACGGGCGCATAGCGGTCGAGCACGCGGTCGGAGCCCGAGGCGAACAGGCCGTCGCCGCGCAGCACCACCACGCTGCGGTCGGCCTCGTCGCGCACGGTCAGCAGGCCGTCGCGGATCTCGGGTTCAAGAAAGCGCTGCAGGCGCGGCTGCGCCGCCGGAATGGCCACGGCGCGCGCCGACTGCGGCAGGTGCACCGCATTGACGGCCGCGAACGCGCCGTCGGAACTGCCGGCCAGGTTGAAGTTGAGCACCGTGAACGCGATGACCAGCAGCACCCCCGCCAGCGCGGCCACCGCCCACACGGGCAGCCAGTTGCGCGTGCGGCGCACCGGCGCGCTCGCGTCCTGCCAGTGCGGCGACAGCGGCACGGCGATCTCGCCGCGTGTCTGTCGAATGATCTGCAGCAGCCGCTGCTTGAGCGTTTCGAGCTGCGAGCGGCCGTTGTCGATGACACGAAAGCGCCCCTCGAAACCCATGGCCAGGCAGAAGTAGATGAGTTCGATCAGCTGCAGGTGCTGCTGCGGGTTCTGCACCAGGCGCGAGAGCAGCTGGAAGAACTTCTCGCCGCCCCAGGTCTCGTTGTGGAACATCACGAGCAGGCTCTGCGACGACCAGATGCTGCCGCCCCACGGCGTGAGCGCCGCGGCCTCGTCGACGGCCGTGCACAGGCAATAGCGCGCGCCGATGATCACTTCGGGCGCGATGCCGGCCTGCTGCGCGCGCGTCTCGAAGCGCCGCACTTCATCGACCAGATGCTCGCGCAGTTGCGCGGGCGCGGGGTGGTGGCCGGTGGCGCGGATCTGCGGGATCAGGTCGAGCAGCGGATTGGCCGCCGCGACCAAGGGGTTGTTGCCGGCCAGCGCCGTGTCGCCCGCATGCGGACGCCGCGCGTCATGCCACGCGGTAAAAGATTCGGGCTGCGCGCCGAAGCCGCGCGACGAATCGCCGTTCGCGCCGCCACCGGGGTTCGGCGGCACGAAGCCTCCCGGTCCGACGGCCATGTCGTTGACACCGTTCATAGAGTCCCTCACGGACGGATGGCCCAGAACTCCATGGCCAGCCCTGGAAAGTCACCGGCCAGGTGCATGGCGACGCCGCCTGATTTTTCGAGCTGGCGCCACATGTCGCCGCTCTTGTCGAGTTCGAAGTAGTGGTAGCCCGCGTTGTACGGAATCTGCCGTGGCGCCACGGGCAGCGGCCGCACGACCACGCCAGGCAGCTGCAGTTGCACGAGGTCGCGGATGCGCTCGACCGAGCCGATCTTGACCTGCGTCGGAAAGCGCTGCTGGATCGCCTCGGCCGGCAGGTCGGCATGCACCGCGAGCACGAAGCCCGCGTTGCGCACCAGCACCGGGTCGGGCATGCGGCCCACGCGCACGCCGTGGCTGCGCTCTTCGAGCTCGATGGCGATGGCGCTCTGCTCGAGCACCGCCGACAGCGAACGCCGCAGCTCTTCCATCAGCGGACGAATGCTTTCGTTGAGGTTGTCGTGGTCGTACACCGGCCACAGCACCGGCCGGCGAGTGGGCGAGGTGTGGGTGGCGAGGTGGCAGGCCAGCTTGAGCCAGTCGACGAAGAGTTCTTCGGGGTGCACCTGCACCGCCTGCTGCGCATGCCAGGTGGTGGCCAGGTAGCGGTTGACCAGTTCGAGCAGAAGAAAGTCGGAGACCTCGCTCACGCCGCCGCGCCCCGGTTGCGACAGCCGCGAGGCCAGGGCTTCGGAGCGTTGCGTGAGCAGGCCGTGCAGCTCGGCGATCATGCTGCGCAGCATGGTGTGCGCCGAGGCATCGAGCACCGGCGGAATGTAGTTCGCATCGATCACCAGCTTGTGGTCGGTGCGCCGTTCGATGACGCGCACCGCGCCGATGGCCTGCCATTCGGCCGTGAGCGAGGACGCGCGCGCCAGGCGCAGGCGCGGTGCTGCAAGCTGCAGCACGGCCGGGCCGAGCGCGACCGCGTTGCCGTCGTTGACCTCGCGCTCGATCACGCCGAAGCGCGCGGCCGAGCCTTCGTCGTCCGAGAAGATGACCTCTTCGCTGCCCGGCCTGCGCAGCGGCAACGCAAGCACGATCAGCTCGTCGGTCAGGTCGCTGGGCACTTCATAAGGCAGCGGCGCATCTTCGGCGCCAAAAGAAAACGGTGTTCCATCGGGCAGCACACCCGCGCCACCGAGCAGCGACACGCGGCCGAGCGCATAGGCATCGCGGTCGATCTCCAGGTGCAGCCAACCCCAATAGGCACCTTGCAGGCCCGCGGTGCGGCGGGTCACGTACTGTTCGACATAGCGTTCCAGCTGCTGGAAATGCTGCGGCCGCAGGTACATGCCTTCGGACCACACCACGCGATTCGCCAATGCCTGCGGTTGGGCGCCGTTTCTTCCGGAGCCCGAGTTGCGAACTGTCACCAAAGAACCTCCTGGGAGTGCTCAACACGGAAGCGGGAGGTGCGTGGATGAACGACCTCCCGATCGATCGGTTTTGCTCTTGATGCTACACGGCGCGTCTTACGTTTTGCACCGCATTTCTCGCACTCATTTTTCGCACTTTCGCACTACTGGAGCCCCAGAGTTAGCGACTTGGTAGTAGCTCGATGCCCGTCTTGCGGATGGCAACATGCACCGCCTGCTCGCTCGGCGAGAACTGCCACACCTTGTAGAGGTTGGTCTGCTTCGGTTCTTTCAGTGGCAGCACGATGCGCCAGCGCGCGGCTTCTAGCCTGCGGTAGCCCGCGATGATGCCGATGGCACGCGAGTCGAGCCCGGCCTCGCGCTTGAACACGCGCTCTTCGCCGCTGCGCATGATGGCCTGGTCTGCGTTCACGAGTTCTGTTGACAGCGTCTCGCGGTCGCGGTCCTGTAGTGCAAAGTAGTCTGCCGTCTCGAAGTTACCGGACGATTTCAGTTCGAAGACTTTCACCAGGATCGGCGCGGCCTGGCCGCGTCCGTCGGGGTTGACGCCATCGTCGATGCTGATCGAGATGGCATAGGGTGTGGGCAAGGACTTGGCTGTCGATGCGCATCCACTGAGGCCCGCAAACAACGGTGTTGTTGCAAGTGCGCCTTGTAGCAAGGTTCGTCGATGCATTGATATCTCCCCCAGAGGTTCGCGGCCTATATTATCGAAGTCATGCGCACTTCGAATGTCGCATCACATGCATGTCGCAACACAGCGGCACACTATCTCAAGCATTGCCTTTCGCGAGGTAGGAGAGAAGATTGAAGTCATGTCTGCCAGCTCTGGCGTTCACTTTGTTGTTGGTGACCGGTTGTAAGACCACACCGCCGCCCGAGCCCACACCGCCTCCCACGCCCGAGCGCCTGAGCCAGCAGGTCGCGCGCACCACGCTCGAACGCGCGCAACAGGCGTACGACGAAGGCGACTACGCCAAGGCCATCAACACGCTCAAGAGCGGTGGCGTCTCGGTGTTCGAGGGTGCCGACCCCAACACGCGCCTCGACGCGATGAAGCTCGAAGCTTTCAGCTACTGCGTGGCCAACCAGGTGCCCGAGTGCCGCACGCAGTTCCGCAAGATCCTCGACGCGTTTCCCAGCTTCGATCTCAACGTGGCCGAACGCAAGCACCCGGTGTGGGGCCCGGCCTTCGAGGCCGCCAAGCGAATGAAGCGTTGAACGCCGCGGGCAACAGAGAGGGCCGCGGCTCGACATGAACACGGAGAAGCCATGCGTTGGACGGTGATCGAACATGCCGGCAGGCCGGTGACGGCGGGGCCCTCGGCACTGCTCGCCGCGCCCGGCGGAACGATCGGGCGCAGTCCCGACAACCACCTCGTGCTGCCCGACGAGCAGCGACAGATCTCGCGCCTGCAGGCCACCGTGCGCTTCGACGAAGACGGTGTCGCGGTGCTGCGCAACATGAGCGCGGTGCTGCCCATCAGCGTCAACGGACGCACGCTGGCGCACGAGCAGGAATCGCGCGTGGCCGATGGCGACCACGTGGCCATCGGCAGCTATCTGCTGGAGGCCGCGAGCGCGCAGCGCGCGGCGCCCATGGTGGAAGCGGTGGCTGCACCGCCGCCATGGCAACCGCCACCACCGCCTCCGCCGCCCGCGCCGATGCCGGCGCCGCACGATGCGCGCGCCACGCCATCGAACCCGCTCGGCGGCTTGCTGCCCGCATCGCCGGCATCCGACGTGTTCTCGGACCTGTTCGGCGAAGGCGCGCTGCCCATCGGCGATGCGCACCAGCAGCAAACGGTGGCGATGCCGTCGCCCATGCAGGCACCCGCGCCTGTGCCCGCACCGGCGCCTGCATTTGCACCGCCTCCCGCATTCGCACCGGTGCATGCACCCAGGGACCCTTTTGCAGCGCCCGTGCAACCCGCGATGTACGCGCCGCCCTTGTCATCACCTGCACCGGCTGCAGCGCCTCGCACGGCAAGCGCGCCTTCGTCGCAGATACCTTCCGCGGCAGACTGGGACGCCATCCTGGCCAACGCACCGCGACGCGTCGACAGCACGCCCGCGCCGATGCCCGACCCCATGGCACACGAGCCCTTCGAGCTGCCATCGCAGGCGCGCAGGAACCCGGTCGATCCGCTCGCGGAACTGAACCCAAATGCGGCGAACGACATGTCGGACGTGGCGCTCAAGCGCGGCGTCGATCCGCTGTCCTTCTTCGCGCACGACGACAGCGCGCCTTCGCCGCTGTCCGATCCGCGCCCCACCGCGCTCACTACGCACGACCAGCCGTTGCTCGGTGAAGTCGATACCCCCTTCGACCTGCTGACCCGGCCCACGCCGCAGGTCACACCGGGGTTCAGCCACGCGAACCACACGCGTGAAGTGGCGGCGCAGTTCCGGCCACCGAATCCGGTCGCAGCGCCTGCGGTCGTGGCCGCACCGCCGCCTGTCGTGGCACCGGTGAAGGTGGAGGCACCACCGCCACCGCCTCCTCCTGCACCGCCGCCTCCGCCTGCAGTGCAGGAAAGCCCTGTGGTGGCGCCACCCGTGGCAGCAGCCCCGCCAATCGCAGCCGAAGTGCCCCCTGTTGCCGTCGAAATGCCGACGGCCGTGGCGCCTGTCGTCACGGCATCTGTTGCAACAACGCCTGTCGCGCCCCCGGTGACGCCTACAACGCCCGTGGCACCGACGACCCCGGCGACCGATGCGCCTTCGCTGCCCTCCGGTTCATCCGCTTCGTCCGAAGCGCTCTTCAAGGCGTTCCTCGAAGGCGCCGGCGTGCCCGACGTCGCTGGCCAGCAGGCCCTCGACATCGAGGCCATGCAGCGCCTGGGCCGCCTGATGCGCGCTTTCACCGACGGCACCATCGAGCTGCTGTCCTCGCGCGCGATGCTCAAGCGCGAGGTGCGCGCCGAGATCACGATGATCGTGGACGAAGAGAACAACCCCTTCAAGATCCTGCCCAACGGCCGCGCCGTGCTGATGCAGATGTTCGGTGCGCGCATGCCCGGCTTTCTCACGCCCGAGGCCGCCGTGCACGATGCGCTCGGCGACCTGCAGTCGCACCAACTCGGCATGGTGGCCGGCATGCGTGCCGCGCTGCTCACGCTGCTGCAGCGCTTCGACCCCGCCGTGCTCAACCGCGAAACGCCGCACGACGGCAGCTTCGGCGAGAAGGTATTGCCCGGCGGACGCGAGGCGCGGCTGTGGCGCCAGTTGCAGGCACTGCATGCGGACACCACCGCGGCGGTCGAGGACGACTTCCAGGCCGTCTTCGGCCGGGCCTTCCAGCAGGCCTACGACAAGGAAATGGACCGGCTGAAGGAGGCTCGCCGTGCTTGAGGCCGCCCGCGCTTTCGCCGTGCCCATCTCGACCTCGCAGTTCTCCTGCGTGGGCGAACGCAGCGGCAACCAGGACGCCATTGGCTACCACCTCGACGAACACAACGCCTGCTTCGTCGTGAGCGACGGCGTCGGTGGCAACGCGGGCGGCGAGCTGGCCTCGCGCATCGCCGTCGACACCGCCCTCGACACCTTCGTCATCGCGCCTTCGCTCGAAGCCGACACCATCCAGCGCTGCGTGAAGTCCGCCAACGACGCCATTCTTGCGAAGCAGCGCGAGCTGGCCGACCAGAGCAAGATGAGCGCCACGTTCGTCTCGCTGTTCGTCGACCGCGCCACCAACCAGGCCTGCTGGGCCCACGTGGGCGACAGCCGCCTCTACTGGTTCCGCCGCGGTGCGCTGATGCAGCGCACCGAAGACCACAGCCTGTCGGAGCGCTCGGGTGATGCCGCCGCGAGCCACCAGAACGGCGGCGAGCGCCTGGTGAAGACCAATCTGCTGTACCGCGCACTCGGCGCACGCGCCACGGCCGAAGCCACGATCACCGCGCCGCAGCGCCTGGCCGATGGCGATGCCTTCCTGCTGTGCACCGATGGCCTGTGGCAGCTGATCTCGCAGCAGGTGATGGAACGCTCGCTGCAACTGGCCGACAGCGCGGAAGAGTGGCTCGCGCTGATCCGTCGCGCGGCCGAAGCCAAGGCCGACGAGTCGCGCGACAACTACTCGGCGCTGGCCGTGTGGGTGGGGTTTCCGCAGCAGGTGACGCTGGCGGGGACGGTCTGAATCGGTGCGCCCTCAGGGCGCCAGCATCAGCACCTTGAACTGGCTCGGCACGATGCGCATGCCGACGATGTTGCATCGGTTCTGCGTCGTGATGCTGGTGACCCGCGTGGCCGGCGTCCCCTTGAGAAGCACGGTGAACGCGCCTGTCAGATGACGCGATTGCTGCATGAAGGTCTGCGACACAACGCCACCCAGTGCCCCGGGCTGATCGCCCAGGGTGATTGGCGTGGTCGTCGCCATGTTATGTGCCGGCATCGCCATGAAGAGGATGTTCCAGGCATTCGGAATGGCCATCGGCCCCATGGCCATGTTCGGGAAAGGAATGGGCACCGGCGTCCTGCAGACGTCGGGGAATGCCATGTCCATTCCCATGAGCTGGCAATTTGCAAACATCGGGTACCTCCTTGCCTAGCCCATGTGGATCTGAGCCGCGTCCACCTTCACCAGCTCCTGGCCGGTGACCATCGTGTGGTGGCCATGAATGCGCACCGTCTCGCTGGCCTTGTAGTCCATGTGGCCCGCACGCACCTGGTCGACTTCATCCGTCAGGCGCAGCGTCTGGCGCGCCATCTGCACGATGCGATCGGCCACGGTCTCGAACACCTTGCCAACCAGCCGGACGCTTCCGGCCGCGGCCTGCGCGGAGCGCGTCACCAGCCGCAGTTCACCGATGTCGCACTCGCCCTCTTCCGTCTTGAGTACGAAGCGCTTGTCTGCGCGAAGCTTGAGCTCCGAGGCACTCGCGATGGTCACCCGGCCATCGCCGGTGGATGCGAAGGTGACGTCGCCCGCCGCCTCGATGCAGCTTGACGACGCATCGGCCTGCTCGATCACGGCGATCAGGTAGGCCCGCGCGCTGTCAGGACCGGACACCAGCACGGTATCGCCGCCGGCCGGTTTGAGCAGGCAGCTCGCCGCGCGCCGGCAAACCCAGACAGCACCCTGCTCGTCATCGACGGTGACGCGTCCATCCGGCAGCAATGCGGCGACCACCCCCTGGAAGTGAACCGGCGTCGCCAGTTTCGAGGCTTTGCGCAGTGAAACGACTGACATGGAGATTTCCTTGTTTCGATGGGTAAACAGTGGAACGGACAGGCCTGGCGGCATCAGCGCGGCGAAAGGAGCTCTTGAGCCTTGAACAGCTCCGCATCGTTTTCGATGATGCCACCGCTTCCCGAGAAACGCGCATCTGTGCGCACAGCGCGATGAAAGCGGGTGCGCAAAAAACGTGCATTGCGCAGATCCGCATTCTGAAGTCCGGCATAAGAAAAATCGGCATCCTGCAGGTCCGCGTCGCGAAAGCTGGCCCCCCTGGCCTGCGCGCGATGGAACACGCTCAACGGCAGGCGCGAGCGGCTGAAATCGGTACCTTCGAGTTTGGCGTCGGCCCAGATCGACTGATCGAAGATGGCATCGGTGCAATTCGCTTCACGCAGATCGGCCTCCGGGAACATCGTCTGCGCGGCATCCGCTGCGCTGAAATTCGCCTTGGTCAGCGTGGCGCCCTTGAAGTTGCTCTGGGTCAGCACGGCGCCGCTGAAATCAACACCGGCCATGGCGCTGTCGGTGAACTGGCAGCGCAGGAAGGCGGTGTGCGGCAAGCGCTGCCCTTCGAGATTGCACTCCATCAAGATCGAACCATCACATTGGGCCTGGGCGAACTCCACCGTGCGCAGATCCATGCGAAAGAACATCAGGTGCAGCAGCTTCGCCCCGCGGCAATCGAGCTGGTCGACCCGTGATTCGGTGATGACGATCTGATCGCAGATGCTGGGCTTCAACGCCGCATGTCCGAGCTCGCATCGGACAAAAGCCACGCGCTCCATTTGCGCTTTCTCTAAATCCGCGTGAGCCAGTGAAGATTCGAAGAAGTTGGCGTCCTGCATGAACGCGCGGCCGAGTTGCGCGGCTTCCAATCGACACCGAAACACGCGCACGCCTTTCAAGCTGGCCGCCGACAGGTCGGCTTGATCGAAGTTGCATTGCGCCAGCGAGCTGTCGTCGAGGCAGGCGCCGCGCAGATTCGTCCGGCTCAAGTCGACGTGCTCCATCTGCGCCCCCGACAAGTCGATGCCGCTGAGGTCCTGACCCGCGAGACTCGCCTTGACCACCGGTTCGCCATGCCGAATCTTGTCCAGAAGTTCTTCGACTGTCATCGAACCGGCTCAGTCCTTCTTGCAGGCAAGGTCTTGGCTCCTTGGGTGTAGGCGCCGACAAAGGTGGTCGAGCCGTCGATGGCGGCCTGCGACACGTCGGCGCGAAACAGATTGGCGTCCTGCAGGCTGGCAAAGCGCAGGTCGGCCTTGGAAAGATTGGCATCGATGAGGTTCGCACCGCGCAACGAGGCTTCGCGCAAGTCCGCGCGAATGAACAGGCTCTCGCCGGCATGCAACCCTTCCAGCCGCGCGCGCCGCAGGTCGCACTCGGAGAAGTCGCAGCCGTCAAGGCGTGCCTTCGCGAGGTCGACGCCGACCAATATGGCGCCGCGCAGGCCACACTGCCTGAGCGAAGCAGCGCAGAACACGGCCTGCACCAGGCTGCAGCCATGGACGAAGGAACAGGTCACGAGGCTGGCCTCGGTGAAGTCGACTCCCTCCTGCGCATCGACGGTGACGAAAGCGCAGGCGTTCAGCGCGGCGCGTACGAAAGATGCTCCCTTGAAGCTGCACTCGATCCAGCTCACCTGCTTGAACGCGGCGTTGTCGAAAGCCATGTCTTTCAGCGCCAGCTTGAGCAGCGCCATTTCCTCCCAGTGCGAGCCGCGCGCATCGCAACACACCCATTCGCTTTCGAACAGATCGGCTTGCTTGAATGCGGTCTTCGCCAGCACGCAGGAACGAAAAATGGTCTTGTTGCAACGCGTCTGCACGAAGCTCGCACCCGTGAAGTTCGCGCCTTCGCAATGCGCGCCACCCAGGTTGGCCTCGTCCAGCCTCGCATCGGTGAGTGACGCCCGGACAAGCCGCGTCCGCGCAAGCACCGCGCGCGTGAAGTTGCAGCCATCGAGCCGCGCATCGCTGAAGTCGACGTCTTCGAGGTTCGCTTCCGTGAAGTCGGCACCGCGCAGGTCCAGCCCCGAGAGGTTGGCGCCGGCGAAGCTCATGCCTGCGAAGCGACGCTCGCCGCTGGCTGCGGCCTCGAGACGCCGACGCAGCCGCCTGGAGCGCAGGCTGCTGGCCGGCGGCGCCGGCTCGAGCAGGTGTGCGCCGTAGAGGTGCCCCATGCGCGCGCTGCGCCCGGCCTGCTCGCGCAGCCGCGCGCTTTCGGCGGCCTCGTCGGGCGTGAGGGGTGTTCGGCGCTCACGCGCCGCGTCTTCCTCGAGGCGCACGAGGTCGTGCAGCAGGCGGTCCGGGTCGAATCGGCGCTGCACAGGCTTGCCGGTCTGCGATGCCACCTCGGTCATGGCCTTGTCGATGCTCGCCTTGATCTCGTCGGACAGCTTGCGCGGATCCATCTGCGACAGCGGCGGGATATCGATATCGGGGTGAATGGCCGCGGGCATCCCGTGTGCGACGACCTGAGCCCGGTCCTCGGCGCCGCGGGCAAGGGCCGCCTTGCGCATCTGCTCGAGGGCTTGATCGGCCTTCTCGGCGAAGTCGGGCAGATCGTCCATGGAGGCAGGCGGCTGCAAATCCGGTTCGGACAGGGGCGGCAGATACTGCGCCGGGTCCAGCCCCTGCTCCAGCAGACGGGCGTGCAGGCGTTCGCGCTCGCGCTGCCGGCCTGCGCGCAGATTGCGCACCAGCGGAAGCGAGGCGATATCGGGCACCTGGTCGCCCGCCCACGGCCCCATGACCGCCTTGGGGACCAAGTCGCTGTCGCGCAGGACCAGCACCGCCTTGGCTGGATCGATGCGCTGCTGCAGCACCTGCTGGTAGTGGGCGAGCGGCCGCGGCTGCCCGCGCAACTCGAGCGCGGGCATGATGTGCTTGACGTCGGCCGCGTCATCCTCTGCGATGGGTGATGCACCGTGCCAGACCAGGATGACGCGCTCGGCGTGTGGGAAAAACCAGGCTGTGCTCAAGCTCAGCGAAATTTCCGACAGCGCGCCACCGTCTTTCTGAAAGCTGGCGAAGCAGCGCGCCTGCCAATCGGGCAGCTGGCCGCGCATCACCGGCTGCCGAGGGTGCATGTTCCACAGTTCGTAGGCGGCGCCCGGCGGCAACTCGCGCTGGCCGGGCAGGCGCTGGTCGGCAGGCGCAGCGTTGAAGTAGCGCCAGTCCATGTCATCGGCGAAACCCGGGTACTCGTGCTGCAGCCACTGCTGGTCGTAGGCGCGCCCCATCAGTGCGAGCCGCTGCGGCCGATCGGGTGGCACGGCGCCGAAACCCGCAGGCACGATGCGCCGCCCGGGTGCGTCCTGACGCGCGCCGGGCAACTCGACATTGGGAACCCGGCGCGTATGCACGCCGTTGATCGTTTCATCGAAGCTGCCGATGCCTTCGGGGTTTTCGGACTCGCCCGGGCCGCCATAGGCATGTGCCCAATCCAGCCTCAGGCGCTCGAAAGGCTGGGGATGCGTCGCGCGGCCGCCAAGCCAATAGCGATCACCACTCACCAGCAACGACTTGGCCTTGCCATGGAAGACGGCCTGGGCCGCGCACAGTGTCTTGTCGTCCTGATGCGCCGTGTACGCATAGCCGCTGACCAACCACTCCGGCTCGATCTTGGGCACACCCATGTCCAGCACGTTGCCGGGCCCGATCTCGTCGGCCGCCAGCTTCCAGAGATCCTGGTCAGGCATCAGCAAGGGCTCGGGCGCCAGGCTGGCCATCGCGAAGACCGAGACGCCCAGGTGGTCTTGCCGTTGCCTTCGGAAGGGCCGCGTGAGGATGCTCAGGCGAAAAGGCTTGATGGTCTTCATCGGGGCAGCGCACCTGCTTCAGCGCATCGGCTGGTCGATGGCGATCTCGCGTGAGACCGGATCAAAGCGCAGCTTCACGGAACGCCCTGGTGCGAAGTCGGCGAGCTTCACCGGACTGATCGGAGCGTCCAGTTCAGTCTCGTAGGCGGGCAACCCGCCCTCGGGCTGTACCCGGAGCTTGAGCCGCACCATGACATAGATGAACTCGACGCGCATGCCGGTGTCATGGCTGTCGAGCACCGTCGCCACCGCCGCCTGCCCGGTGCGAAGCACGCGCTCGGCGCGGTCCGAGCCCATCACACGGCGGTTGACCTCGCTCTGCATATGCAATATGTGGAACACATAGCGCTTGGCCAGCGCGGTCAGCCCGGACCACAGCAGCAGGACGACTGCGATCGGAACAATGAGAAGCCAGTGTTCAGCGAACCACCCAACGAAAAGATCCGACATCTGAGCCATCAGAGGTACACGGTGATCCCACGGGGATTCACCTTCACTTGAGACATTTCGATGGTCGTCGCCTTGTTGGCTGTCTGGAACAGCGTCTGCGTGGTGGAGTAGAGGCCCATTGCCCCGCTGGCGGAATACATGTCGAACTTGTTGATGGAACCCGTGATCGAGTAGGCGTTGAACCCCATGTTCTGGACGGCAACGCTGACCGTCCTCCCATTCGCGGTGATGGCTGCGACATTGACGTTCACGTTGATCCCCGTGATCCCCATGTTGAAGCCCTTGAAAGCAATGCCCCAGTCCGTGAACGTTATTTTTTTCTTCGACGTGTCCTCCACATTCGGTGCGTTCAGGATGATCTTGGTCGGTGACTTGATCGTGATGTCCGCCTTGGTGCTTTCCAGGTTCATGGGGCCATCCGTCGTCGCGCTCAACGACGTGTTCGCATGCACCTTTTGGGCCCCCTTGACGAGATAGTCCTCGTTGCCGTCGACCGTCACCTTCTTTCCCTTGGTGTTTTCGGTATACAGACCGACCACCGTCGTGGTCTGCGGGCCCGCAATGTCTTCCTTGAGCGAGATACCGATGATTCGCTCTTCCCCTTTGTCCACCGTGTCTGTGCGCTTGCCGGTGACATGGATGGTCTGATTCCCGATGACATCGACCTGCTGGTTGCCACCATCCACCTTGATGAACTGGTCGCCGCCGTTGACGGTGATCTTCTGCGGCCCGCCCTTGTTGACCGTCAGCGTGTGCGGCCCGTTGATCGTCTCATCGAGCGAGGTGTTTCCCGTGTAGGTGTCCGCGCGCTCGATCCACGTCTCGCGCGTACCTTCCACGGTGTGTTTTTCATTGTTCTCGACGCTGACGCCAAGATCCTTCTGCGCATGGAGCTTGATCGACTCGTTGCTGGGGTCGTCGTCGATCACGAAGTGGTTGGCCAGCTCTCCGTCGCCCTTGATGGTGCGGCTGATGAAGCCGCTGACCGTTGCCTTGGCCGGCAGTTCGAGCGGCGGCATCTGGTCGGCGTTGTAGACGCGGCCGATGATGATCGGCCGGTCGGGGCAACCGGCGATGAAATCGACGACCACTTCCTGTCCCACGCGCGGGTGATTCACCGCGCCGAAGTTCGAGCCGGCCCACGCGCTGGACACACGCACCCAGCATGAGCTGTCTTCGTTGCGCTGGCCGTAGCGGTCCCAGCGGAACTGCACCTTCACGCGGCCGTACTTGTCGATCCAGATGTCTTCCCCGGGCGGGCCCACGACCGTGGCGGTCTGCGGGCCGTGCGTGGTCGGCATCCGCGTGACGCGCGGCGCGCGGAACGGAAACGACGTGGGCTGCACACCGAAGTTGAAGCTGTAGAGGCCGTCGGGGCTGCCCGTTGCATAGCCGCCCTCGCGCAGGTTGTACGTCACCGCGACGATCAGGTATTCCTTGTTGTCCTCATCGCGCGGCGCGTTCTGCATGTTGAAGCGGTAACCGGGCGCCATGCCGCGCACGTTGGAATGGCCGGTGTCGATTTCGGCCTTCGCCTGCGCTTCCTCGAGCCGGATGCGCGCGTAGTGCTCGCCCTGCCCGGCGTCGCTGTAGCCGCCGAGCCACTCGTACATCTCGTAGCGGCCGTGGTCGTTGTCGCGCGGCTGGCTGCGCGTGTTGAGCAGGTCGGCCTTGGGCTTCTTGAAGTCGAAGTCGTCGACCACGAAGGTGCCGGGACGAATCTCCTCGGTCACCTCCCACTGGTCGATCACTTCGCGGCCCGTCCCGCCCACGCGATCGGTGGCGAGGTAGCCGATGCGCGGATAGCCCGGCAGCGTGTCGTGCCCACCCATGTCGTCAGCCAGCACCAGCGTGTGCTGGTTCTTCTCGTGCTTGAAGTAGTAGTAGATGCCTTCGTGTTCCATCATGCGGCTCACGAATTCGAAGTCGGTCTCCTGGTACTGCACCGAGTAGTCGCGCTGGCGGTAGCTGGCGCTGAGCCTCTTCTCGAACGCGAACCCGTACTCGCCGAGCACTTCGTCCAGGATGTCGACCACCGACTTGTTCTGGAAGATCTTGCAATCGCTGGTGCGCGTGAGATACCAGAGCCAGGGCTGCACGAGGGCCCGGTACACCACATAGCGCGACGAGCTCTCTTCGCGGCCGATCATCGTGAAGCGCGTGATCTGCCCGTTGAGGTAGCGCGGCGTCCCGTCGATGGTCACGATCTCGAGCGTGAGCGGCTTGCCGAGCAACGCCTTCATGTCGACGGAGGTGTTGGGACTCAGCAGGTCCACCTCGAACTCGAACAGCTCCGACAGCCCTTCGTTGCCGTGCATCGAACGGAACAGCAACTGGTCCGGTGCAAGCGGCGTATGTGCAATGACGACTCTGGCCATGTGGTACTCCCTCTTTGCGCTCAGTGTTCAGAAAATTCGTAATGAAAGTCATCGCCGGCCGCACTCAGTTGCACGCCCGCGAGCTTGCGCGCACTGACCGTGGCACCGATGACTTCCTCGCTCAGTCGCGGCAGGATGGTGTGCGTGAGGATCGCGTCGATCATCCGGCCACCCGATTCGATGGCGGTGCAACGACGCGCGACGAGTTCGACAGCGCTGTCGTCGTAGGCCAGTGCGATGCCGTGATTCGCTTGCAGGCGTGTGGCGATGCGGTCGAGCTGCAGCCGGATGATGCGGTGCAGGGCCTCGGCATGCAGCGGGTAGTAAGGCACGACGACGAGCCGGCCCAGCAGCGCGGGCGCGAACACCTTGAGCAACGGCTCGCGCAGCGCCGCGGCCAGCGGCTCGGGGTCGGGCCGCAGGGTCGGGTCTTCGCACAGTTGCATGACCAGGTCGGTGCCGACGTTCGAGGTCATGATGATCACGGTGTTGCGAAAGTCGATGTGGCGGCCTTCGCCGTCTTCCATCCAGCCCTTGTCGAAGACTTGGAAGAAGATCTCGTGCACATCGGTGTGCGCCTTCTCGATCTCGTCGAGCAGCACCACGCTGTAGGGCCGGCGGCGCACGGCCTCGGTGAGCACGCCGCCTTCGCCATACCCCACGTAGCCGGGCGGTGCGCCCTTGAGGGTGGAGACGGTGTGCGACTCCTGGAACTCGCTCATGTTGATGGTCACGAGGTTCTGCTCGCCACCGTAGAGGGCCTCCGACAACGCGAGCGCGGTCTCGGTCTTGCCGACGCCCGACGGGCCGCACAGCAGGAACACGCCGACGGGCTTGTTGGGGTTGTCGAGCCGCGCACGCGCGGTGCGGATGCGGCGCGAGATGGTCTCCAGCGCATCGGGCTGGGCGACCACGCGGGCCGACAGGATCTCACCGAGGCGCAGCACCGATTGCGCGTCGTCGCGCACCATGCGGCCGATGGGAATGCCGGTCCAGTCGGCCACCACGGTGGCGATGGCTTGCGCATCGACGGCCGCCAGGATGAGCGGCGATTCGCCTTGCAGCTGCACGAGCTTGTCTTGCGCCTCGTTGAGTTCGGCGCGAATCTCTTCAGGGGTTCTTTCGGGCTCGGCCGGTGCGGTATCTGCGGCAGCGGCTTCCGCGCGCTCAACGCCCTCTTCCTGCACTTCGGCTTGCGCCGGCACGGCCGCCGGCGACAGCAGCTTGCGCAGCGCCACGATGCGCTCGACCAACGCACTTTCTTCCACGCGCCGCTGCTCCAGCAGATCGAGTTCGGCCTGCGCCGCCGCCACTTCGGCCGCGATGTCCTGAACGCGCTGGTGCTCGCCGACGCCGATCGCTGCCTCGCGCCCCGCGATGCCCGACTCGATGCCCAGCACTTCGATGCGCCGCTGCAGATCCTCCAGTGCAGCCGGCAGCGCATGCTGGCTCAGCGCCACGCGCGCGCAGGCGGTGTCGAGCAGGCTCACGGCCTTGTCGGGCAACTGCCGTGCGGGAATGTAGCGGTGCGACAGGCTCACGGCCGCTTCGAGCGCGGCATCGAGGATGAGCACGCCGTGGTGCTTTTCGAGTTCGGCCGAGATGCCGCGCAGCATGACGACCGCCTTGGGCTCGGTGGGCTCGTGCACCTGGATGGTCTGAAAGCGGCGTGTGAGCGCCGGGTCTTTCTCGATGTACTTCTTGTACTCCGACCAGGTGGTCGCGCCGATGGTGCGCAGCCGTCCGCGCGCCAGCGCCGGCTTCAGCAGGTTGGCCGCGTCGCCGGTGCCGGCGGTGCCGCCCGCGCCGACCAGCGTGTGCACTTCGTCGACGAACAGCACGATGGGCTTGGGGCTTTTCTCGACCTCGTCGATCACCTGGCGCAGCCGCTGTTCGAACTCGCCCTTCACGCCCGCGCCGGCCTGCAGCAGGGTGGGGTCGAGCACCCACAGCGACACGTCCTTGAGCGAAGGCGGCACGTCGCCGGCCGCCAGCCGCGAGGCCAGCCCTTCGACCACGGCCGTCTTGCCCACGCCAGCCTCGCCGGTGAGCAACGGGTTGTTCTGCCGGCGCCGCATCAGGATGTCGATGATCTGGCGGATCTCGTCGTCGCGGCCGTAGACCGGATCGAGTTCACCCGCGCGTGCCTTGGCCGTCAGGTCGCTCGCGTACTTCGCAAGCGCCGAGCCGCCCGCCGCCGGGCCATCGCCCTGGTGGTGCGCAGCGGCCGATGCGCCGGCACTGCCAGTGCCGCCCACACTTGGCGCGACGTCGTAGTCGTCTTCGGGCGAACCTTCGGTCCATGCGGGCAACTGCGCCACCAGCACGTCGGGCACGATCTTGTCGAACTCGCGCGAGATGCCCGAAAGCACCTGCCGCAGCCCCGGCGTCTTGATGATGCCCGCAAGCAGGTAGGCGCCGCGGATCGAGGTCGCCTCGAAGCGCAGGCTGGCGTACACCCATGCGCGTTCGACGGCGTTGTCGACATGCTCCGAGATATCGCTGATCGACGTGGCGCCGTGCGGCAGGCGGTCGAGCGCGCGCACCAGGTCCTGCTCGACCGCGTCGAGGTTCAGGCCCGCGCGCTTGATGATGCGCAGCATGTCGCTGTCCTGCAGCTGCAGGATCTGGTGCAGCCAGTGCACCAGCTCGACGTACGCATTGCCGCGCAGCTTGGCGAATGCGGTGGCGGTCTCCAATGCCTTGTAGAGCATCGGATTGAGTTTCGAGAACAGGGAGACGCGGCGGATGTCGGTCATAGGGAAGATGCGGGCGCGGCAGCGGATGCCGCCGTTGCGTGGGAAGAAAACAGGGCCTCGGGCTGGAACACCATGTCGCCGGCGTCGGTGTCCGACAGGCGCGTGCCGAGCCAGCTGCCCCATCCGAGGCGCTGGCCGCCGTTGAGCTGCATGCCTTGCGCGTCCTGCTTGCGCAGCACGAGCCGCAGCTCCCAGGCGAATTCGATGCCGACGTACTGGCGCACCCAGTCGACCACCTGTCGCAGCCGCGTGCTGCCCGGCAGGAACTCGCGGAACTGCGCCTGCGACAGCGGCCCGAGCTCAAGGCGGAACTTGCTCTGCGCATCGCGCACCGCCAGGCCGATGGTGGCGCCGCCTCCCAACTGGTGGTTGCGCCCGTACAGGCCCAGGCGGCTCACCTGGCGCTCGTCGATCATCATCCAGTTGCTGACGAACTCCTCGACGCGCACCGGCACGTCGAAGTACAGCCGCAGGATCTGAATCAGGCCTTCGGGGTTGCGCGTCTGACGCACAAGATGGCCCGCCATGAAGGTGCGCGCATGGTCGGCGATGCGGTCGCGTTTCTTCAGGCCTGGCTGCCCCATGCTCATGAGGCTCGCGACGTAGTCGACGAAGCGGTGGCCGTCGACGCGGTCCAGGCTGTTGACCGACTGCGCATCGGCCCAGGCCCGGTAGAACAGCATGATCAGCCGGTGATGGAACAGGTCGGCGAATGCGCTGAGCGTGTTGTCGGCGTGGTGCCGCTTGCGCTCGCGTGCGTACTCGGTCAGGTGCAGCGGCAACGGGCCGTTGGGGCCGAACAAACCAAAGCCGTAGATCGAGATGCGCGGTGGGCCATCGCCATCCGTCTCCACGCCCGACACGTTCGATGGCGCGAAGGCCATCGAAGGCTCTTGCCCGAGCCGCAACGGCTCGTCGAGCGGGCGCGGCGCGCGGCCCAGCAGCGGATGGTCGCCCTGCGCATCGAGGCGGCGCAGCAGCATGAAGAGGTCGTGCTCGAAGGGTTGATCGAGCAGCCGGGCCCAGAGCTCGGGGTCGGCCTCGGGCATGCCGCGCGGCGCGGGCGTGGCCTGCGCGGACGGCGGGATGCCGTGGGCCATGCCGGCCACGGCCGCGTCCAGCAGCACCTCGCCGTCTTCGGCCGACGACGCTTGTTGCTGCATGCCTTCAGTGACGCCGGCTTCGCTCATACGGCGGGGCGGCGTCCCACGCGCGGCGTCCAGCGCGCGATCTCGCCGCGTTGCAGGCTGGACAGCGCGAACTCGGTGAACGCGTTGAGCGACACGTGGCGGCTGAAGAACTGCTCCAGCACGGCACCGAAGAGGTAAGGGCTGGCGCCCGAGAACGCGACCTCGTCGATCTTCAGCGCGATCTCCACGCCGCGCCCGAAGACGATCGGCCCCGGCTCGGGCAGCCGGCGGAACACCGGTGCCAGCGCCATCGAGCGCACGCCCTGGATCTGGCGGCGCACCGACGGGTCGGCCAGGTTGCCGTAGAGGTCGAGCATCTCGCGCAACGCGGCCGCGCCTTGCGCCGCATCGATGTCGGTCAGGCTCAGGTAGTTCAGGCCCAGGTGGCTGATGAGGCGCCAGGTGAGCGCGCCTTCGGCCAGCGCGGGGTAAGGCCGCGAAGGGCCGCGCAGGATGCGGATGGCGCGCACGGGTGCCGACACGCGCAGCGTGAAGTCCGACTCGAGGCCGGTCGGCATCAGCAGCGGCAAATCGCGGTTGGTGCACAGCGCATCGAGCGTGATATGCCGCAGGCTGTGCGGAAAGGGCGCGTCGTGCTGGTCGACCAGCGACACGTAGACCTCGCTGCCGGTGTAGCTGGTGCGCGTGCCCTGCGCCCGTGCGCGGTCGGACACGAGGCGCGGCTCGCGGCGCAGCGAGAAGTAGGCACCGAAGTCGCCGTCGTCGGCCGCGAACGAACCGAGGAAGGGCCGGAACTCGCGCTCCTCCGAGCCGTTGGCCATGTGGCCGGTGACGCGCTCGACCGTGAAGATCTCGAAGTCGCGCGGCCGCGTGCGGTCGATCACCGCATGGTGCTCGTGCTGGCCGGGACCGACCGGAATGCGGTCGCTGCGACGCGGCACGAGGTTGATGATGGGCGTGCAGAACAGCGAGAAGTGCTTGGCATCGACCAGCCGCTCCAGGTCGGCATCGGCACGGTCGAGCAGGATCACGATTTCCATCGTGGTGCCGCCGATGGCCGAGACCGCCGCGCGCAGTTTGCTCACGCTGAAGAACAGATAGCGATCGGGAAAGGCGAAGTACTCGTGCAGCAGGCGATAGCCCTGGAACGAGCGCGCGTCGTAAGGCAGCAGCGCCTGCTCGGGGTCGAAGCCTTCGTGGCGGATGGCGTCGTCGCCCAGCGGTACCAGGCGCGCGGTGCTGCCGGGGCCGCTGCGGCACACGGTACCCACGCTGTGGTGCGCCGCGAGTTCGAGCAGGCGCAGCGCATGCAGCTCGGCGCCCGAGAGAAAGAACTCGAGCCGGTCGAGCGGCATGTCGGAAAAGCGTGCGCCGCCCACGGCTTCGAGCCGGATGGTGAGCGCGCTCTTGGCCTGCCGCGCCACCACGGGCATCGCATGCGCGATCTCCGCCGGCACCGGCCCGATGCCCGCTTCGGCAATCCGGATGGGCCACAGGGTGACGGCATGGCCGGTGCGGAACTCGCAGGCCGTCTGCTCGCCCTTGATCATGCGGCCGCGCAGGATGGTGTGGCGCGGCAGTTCGTAGCCCGACTTCAGCGAGCCTTCGTTGAGATTGCCGTCGATCTGCACCACGGCCATGGCGGGCAGCGGCGCGAGAAAGTTGGGGTACACCACTTCGAGCAGCCGCTGCGAGAAGCGCGGAAACTCCGCGTCCATCTTGAGCTGGATGCGCGCCGTGAGAAAGCTGAAGCCTTCGAGCAGACGCTCCACGTACGGGTCGCTGACCTCGATGCCGCGCATGCCGAGCCGGCCCGCGATCTTGGGATAGCGCTGCGCGAACTCGGCCCCGAGCTCGTGCATGTAGGTGAGCTCGCGGTTGTAGTAGTCGAGGAGCCGGGCATCCATCAGCGACTCACCCCCAGGCTGCGCGCACTTCGTGTCGCTTCGCCAACCCCCTTGCAGGGGGCAACACCGGTGGCCCGGCAAAGCCGGTTCCACGGTGTTCCACGAAAAGAGAACGCCAGCATCAAAGTCCCCCGGTCGGCCGCAGCACCATGTGCCCGCTCTCCAGGTCCAGCTCCGAACGCAGGATGAACTCGATCGGGTAAGGCACCGACCACAGCGTGCCGCGGATCTCCAGCGCGAGCAGGTTGTGGTGCTCCAGCTCGGTCGCGTCGGTCACGCAGCGCACGTCGATGCTGTCCTTCATGATGCGCGGCTCGAAGTCGATGATCGAGGCGCGGATGGCCGCCTCGACGTCCGCGAAGTCGACCTCCGACATGCGCCCGCCGGCCCAGCCGCGCACGCCGTAGTTCAGCACCGAGCTGCGTGCGCGCGGCATGCCGTTGATGGTGTGGTCGGCGCCGAAGTTGGCGGTGTTCAGCAGCCATTGCAGATCGCGCAGCACCGAGTCGCGCAGCAGCTTGCCGCTCATGAGGAACGAACCCGCGCGCTCCTGCCGGGTCAGCGGCTGCTTGTCGGTCAGGCGATCGAGCAGCACGGGTTGCAGGCGGTCGCGCGCAACGCTTTCCTGCGGGTCGCCTTCGGCGTCCATCAGGGCACTCATGGCAAGGCGCTCGCCGCGGCCGCAAATTCGATGAGCCGCAGATCGAGCAATGAATGGTCGCCGGCCTCGCTGATCAGCGTGCGCTGGCCAACGCCCGCGTACTGCGCCTCGCCGGGCAGCGTGAGCCAGTCGGTGCGGCGGCCCAGCGCGGTGTCGTCGTCCAGGGCATCGAGCGGGCCGGGGTAGCGCACCGGCACCAGGCCGTTGAGTGCGCGGCCGTCGTGCAGCTCGATCTGGGCCGGGGCCCACAACAGGTCGACCAGATGCTGCGGGCGCGAGAACTTGATGCGCCGCACCGAAGGCAGCGGCAGCCATGCATAGCCCGAGGGCGTGAGCAGTTCCAGCACCGCGCCCAGGCGCGCGTCGCCGTCGCACAGCCAGGCGAATTCGCTGTGCTCGACCGGTTCGCCGTCGAGCGCCTGCACGGCGCGCGCATCCGAGCGGTCGACGCTGGCAAGGGTGCCCTGCAATGCGGGCGCGGCCTGCCGCGCGCTGTCGCGCAGGGCGGCTGCTTCTTCGGCGCGTTCGGCCGGCAGCGTCGCCGCGGCGATCAGCTGCTCGACCCAGTCCGCGTTGCCGCAGACGATGGCCGGCGCGCGTCCGCCGGCCCAGAATTCGGTGCGATGACGTTCGCCCGCGAGCGCCATCGCGCAGGTGACGCTGGCCGGCGTGAACGTGGGATCGAGCTTGGTGGCGAGCTTGAGCTGGTCTTCAGCCCGTTGCCATTCGCCGCGCAGCGCAAGAAAGTGGCACAGGGCAAGCCGCAGGCCGGCGTCCTGGGGGCGGGCGCGAATCTGCCGCTGTACCCCTTCGGTGTGCTCGGCCACGGAGCGATCGCCCAGCACTGCAAACCCATCGCCCATGAAGCTTCCTCATTGACTGCTGGCACGCGGCGCGAAAAAAAGCCGTCGTGCAAAAGACGGCCGTCGATGGCCGTCGGGGAACATCCCCGGCCGGCCCGCGAACGCGTCGCACCATCGTGCGACGCGCGCGGCCCGTCGGGCTCAGCGCAAGGAAATCAGGCTTCCTTGTTTTCCTTGATGTTCCAGGCCAGCACCGTCTCGGCGCCCTTGCCGCCCTTGTCGGTCTGTTCCCAGTACTGCTGCTTCACCTTGGCGGCCTGGAAGGCGTACTGCACGAGCACGGCGTCAGAGCCCTGTTCGGCCGTGTACTGCACCGAGGTGACCAGCACTTCTTCGAGCGTGACGCGCGTGTATTCGATCTGCGAGCCGCCGGCCTTGCACACCGACACTTCGATCTTGGACAGGTGCTTGCCGCTTGCGCAGTTCTTCATGACGGACGGTGCCGCCTTGTCGATGCGGGCCAGAACCTGCAAGTCGTTGAAGCTGGCCTTGCCCACACCGCCGCCACCGCCGCTGACCATGTTTCCAGGCTGCGTCGCACCCCAGGCAAACGACTTGATATCCGTCCATTCCTTGTGATTCGAGTCCTTGGATTCGCCGTTCGCGCCTTCGACGCGCATGAACATGTCTACTGCCATGATTAACCCCCAAAGTTATTTGCGCCCGTGTGCCGGGACACCGTTGAACTAGCTGCCGTCCTTCTTGTTGGATGGCAGCTTCGAAACCAGCCGCAAGGAAACCGTCAGCCCTTCGAGCTGATAGTGCGGCCGGAGAAAAAACTTGGCGGCGTAGTAGCCGGGGTTGTCCTCGATGGCTTCCACCTGGACTTCGGCCGCCGCCAGCGGCTTCATTGCCTTCGTGTCTTGTGACGACGTGCCGGGGCTGCCGTCGACGTAATTCATGATCCAGTCGTTGAGCCAGCGCTCCATGTCCTCGCGCTCGCGGAACGAACCGATCTTGTCGCGCACGATGCACTTCAGGTAGTGCGCGAAGCGGCAGCATGCGAACAGGTACGGCAGGCGTGCCGCCAGGTTGGCGTTGGCCGTGGCATCGGCGTCGTAGTACTCGGCCGGCGACTGCAGCGACTGCGCGCCGATGAAGGCCGCGAAGTCGGAGTTCTTGCGGTGCACCAGCGGCATGAAGCCGTTCTTGGCCAGTTCGGCCTCGCGCCGGTCGCTGATGGCGATCTCGGTCGGGCACTTCATGTCCACGCCGCCGTCGTCGGTCGGGAAGGTGTGCGTGGGCAGGTTCTCGACCGCGCCACCCGACTCCACGCCGCGGATCGACGTGCACCAGCCGAACTGCTTGAACGAGCGGTTGATGTTCACGCCCATCGCGTAGGCCGAGTTGGCCCAGGTGTAGCGCGTGTGCTGTGCCGAATCGGTTTCTTCCTCGAACTCGAATTCGTCGACCGGGTTGGTGCGCGCGCCATAAGGCAGGCGCGCCAGGAAGCGCGGCATGGCCAGGCCGATGTAGCGCGCATCTTCCGAATCGCGCAGCGAGCGCCATGCGGTGTGCTCGGTGTTCTGGAAGATCTTGGTCAGGTCGCGCGGGTTCGACAGCTCCTGCCACGAGTCCATCTGCATCACGGTAGGCGATGCGCCGGCGATGAAGGGGCAGTGCGCGGCCGCGGCGATCTTGGCCATTTCGCCGAGCATCTCGACGTCGGGCGGGCTGTGGTCGAAGTGGAAGTCGCCGATCAGCGCGCCGAAGGGCTCGCCGCCGAACTGGCCGTACTCGGCTTCGTAGATCTTCTTGAACAACGGGCTCTGGTCCCAGCCGATGCCCTTGTGGCGCTTGAGCGAGCGCGCCACTTCGCGCTTGGACGCGCACATCACGCGGATCTTGAGCTGCTCGTCGGTCTCGGTGTTGTTCACGAGATAGTGCAGGCCGCGCCATGCGCCTTCGAGCTGCTGGAAGTCTTCGTGGTGCAGGATCTGGTTGATCTGCTCCGAGAGCTTGCGGTCGATCTCCGTGATGATGGCCTGCACCGAGCGGTAGGCATCGTTGGAGATGGTGACGGTGTTTTCCAGCGCCTGCACGGCCAGCGTCTTGACGGCGTTCTCCACCGCCTCGCGGGCCTGGTCGGTCTTGGGCTTGAACTCGCGCTGCAGGAGGTCGGAGAACTCGTTCGGCGCGAGCGCCTCCACGGTGGCCTGCGCTTGCGCTGCTGTCTGTTTGGGTGCGGTGCTCATGATGGAGATCCTGTCGTCGTCGGCTTGCGTTGCGGGTGCTGCTCGTGCGTGCGCTTACTCGGAAGAAGCGCCGGGTGCCGAGCCCGCTTTTTCGTTCGCGGCTTCCACCGCCTTGGCAACGGCGGGGTTGGGCGCGGACGCCAGCGACTTGAGCAGCGCCGGGTTCTGCAGCGCCTGCGCGATCAGTTGTTCCGCACCGTTCTTGCCGTCCATGTAGGACAGCAGGTTCGACAGCTCGGTGCGCGCTTCGAGCAGCTGCTGCAGCGCATCGACCTGGCGTGCGATGCGCGCGGGCGAGAAGTCGTCCATGCTGTCGAAGGTGATGTCGACATTCATCTGGCCTTCGCCGGTGAGCGTGTTGGGCACCTGGAAGGCCACGCGCGGCTTGATCGACTTCATGCGGTCGTCGAAGTTGTCGATGTCCACGGCCATGAATTCACGTTCGGCCAGGTCCGGCATCGGATCGATCTGCTTGCCCGCGAGATCGGCGATGACGCCCATCACGAAGGGCAGCTGGATCTTGCGTTCGCTGCCGTAGATCTCGACGTCGTACTCGATCTGCACACGCGGCGCGCGGTTGCGCGCGATGAACTTCTGACCACTGTTTCTGACACGGTTGTCTGCCATAAGCTTCCTCTTGAATCTGAATGCGTGTGGGGTCCGCCCCTGATCGACCGGCTGTCGCCGGGCCCGCGGCGTCTGGTGGCTATTGCGACGGGCTCCCGCCGTTCAACGGCCGCCCCGCGAGGCTCTCTATCTTTTGCAATCCCTCGGGCACGAGCTCTTCGATGATCTGGAAGAAGTTGAGGTCCAGCAGCCGCTGCGCTCTTCGTATCAGCATGGGCGCCGGATGGCTGGGCTCCGCACGCTCCAGATACAGGCAAGCTTTTTCCAACAACACTTGCACATCATCACGACTCGATATTTCAATATCTTTAATGCTGGCCGCGCGTAGTCCTGCGCCGCCATTTGCAGCCGTACCGGCCGCGGCATTTGGTACTACCGATTCGGTGGGTGCGACCCCATCCGATGCCACTCCTGATGGGGCTTCAACAGCTTGCGACGGGTCGGGTTGCGCCTGCTCGGGGAGCAGCTGGACCACCGTGCGCAGCGAGCGTTCGAGGCGCGAGAAGTCGGGCGCCCAGCTTTGCCCCAACGCGCGCTCGGAGGTCTGGCGAATGCGCTGCAGCAGATCGAGCGCGGCACGCAGGGCCACCACCGGCGGCGCTTCTTTCTCGTGCGCGCGGCGGGCCGCATCGCGCAGGCGGCCGATGCCGCCGGGGTAGTCGACCTGGTCGGTCTTGCTCGAATCGAGCAGCGCCTCGACCTGCCGCAGGCTCATGGCCGCGCCGCCGTCGTCCAGCAGGCGCGCATCGCGCACGCTGCGTCCGAGTCCTTCGGATTCGGCCAGGGCAGCCAACGCATTCATGCGCGGCAACGGGTCTTCGAAATCCTCATCGACCACCACGCGCGGATGCACGTCGCTCCAGAACTTCTGCAGCACCGCATCGACCACCTGCAGGCCGTCGACATAGCCCGGAAGGCCCCGGCTTTCGGTCCATGCCAGCGTGAGCGGCACCAGCACACGCAGGTCTCGCGTGCGCGTGCACAGCTGCTTGGCGATGCGCTCGACGCGGGCCCAGTCCGGTGGCTCGGCGGGGATGATGGTCGACCCGAACTGTTGTTCGCGCTTGCCCGTCGTTGCCTGCTGCAGTGCCATGAAATCGGGGTCGTACTCCAGATCTTCACCGCACGGGAACGGGCCCTCCACAGGCGACTGCAACAGTTCGATCTCGCTCGGCGACAACTCTTCTCCCCTGTTAACCGTTTTTCAACAATAGTTATCTTGAGGGGTACGCAAGCTTCGGTCAACCGCAACAGAATGCAACGCGCAGCCTATGAATCACAAAGGAGTACAACTCCTTTTAAAACGTTTACCGAACGTCTACAGCGCAACTACAACAGTCCGCGCCCGGCCAGGTTGCGCATCAACGCGCCGATGCCGAAAGTCCATCGCGGCGCCTGATCGGCGTGCACCACGCGATTGACCAACGCTCCCAATTCGGGTGCGGCGATGCGCACGCTGTCGCCCACCACATGGGTGAATCCTTGACCAGGCCCGTGACGGTCTTGTGTCGGCGCAAACATGGTTCCCAGAAACAACATGAAACCGTCTGGGTAGGCGTGATGTATGCCCACCGTCTGCGCCACGAGGTCGAGCGGATCGCGGCTGATCTTCGACAACGAGCTCGATCCTTCGAGCCTGAAGCCTTCGGGCCCCGTCACTTCGAGCCCGACCGTGATGCGGCGCACATCCGCGATGCCGAAGTGCGCATCGAACAGACGGACGAAGGGGCCGATGGCGCACGAGGCGTTGTTGTCCTTCGCCTTGCCGAGCAGCAATGCGCTGCGGCCTTCGAAGTCGCGCAGGTTGACGTCGTTGCCGAGCGCGGCACCCAGCGTCTGGCCGCGGCTGTTGACCGCGAGCACGACTTCGGGCTCTGGGTTGTTCCACACGGAGCCCGAATGGATGCCGACGTCGGCGCCCGTGCCCACGGCCGCAAGCACCGGGGCCTTGGTGAAGATCTCGGCGTCGGGGCCGATGCCGACTTCGAGGTACTGCGACCACAGGCCCTGCGCGATCAGCACGTCCTTGACCTTCGCGGCTTCGGGCGAGCCCGGCACGATGTCGGCAAGGTTGTCGCCGAGCACATCGCCGATTGCGGCGCGCGTGGCTTCGGCCTTCGATGCATCGCCGCGCGCCTGCTCCTCGATCACGCGCTCGAGCAGGCTCGCGACGAAGGTCACGCCACTGGCCTTGATGGCCTGCAAGTCGCAGGGCGCAAGCAGCCAGGGCTTGCTTTCGTCGCGCGCGGTCTCATCGCTGTTGGCGAGCACGGCGTCGAGCGTTGCGATGCGCGGTGCGTTCGTCATCAATGCCCGGCGAACGGCTTCTGCAGGCTGTGCGTCGCCTTCGAGCAGCTCGCTCATGGTCGATGCGAGCGTCGAGAGGTCGTGCAGGCCGCCCTCATGAACAGCCACCAGCACCGGGCCCACGCCCGGTTGCCAGATGCGGCCGACCAGTGTGGCGCGCTCGGCGTCGCGGGGCAGGCTGGAAGAAGTCGAGAGGTTCAAGGGCATGGCGTCGTGTCTCCGTAGGTATGTGTCGCTACGGGGCATCGTAGCGGCGCATCGCGGATGACGACGGCCGGCCCTGTCAGTGCCCCGGTGCCGCGCGCACGCGGGCGACTTCGGCGGGCAGGTCTTTCCACGCCGGCTCCTGCGGCGCGAAGCGTGCGCGCATGTAGCCGGCCAGTTCGGCGATCTGCCGGTCGTCGAGGGCTTCGCGAAACGCGGGCATGAAGCCGATGTCGCGGCTCGCGGGTTCGCGCACGCCATCGAGGATGGTGCGCAGCAGGTTGTCGGGCCGCGCATTCGTGAGGTTGCTGTTGAGCGCGAGCGGCGTGTTCACGCCCAGCAGCGTGGGGCCGTTGCCATCGTGATGGCATGACGCACATGCACTGTCGAACATGCGCTGCGCGGAGCCGAGCAACTGGCCTTGCGTGCGGGCGGCGTTGTCGATCGCCTGTTGCGCGATGGCCTGTGGTTCGGCCACCGGCGATGGATTGAACGAGCCGAGGTAGGTGGCCATGGCGCGCACATCGGCGTCGGGCACCTGGGCCAGTTCGCGCACCACCTCGGCCATCGGGCCGCCAGCGATGCCGTGGCGTGGCGAGTGGCCGTTGCGCAGGTAGCGATAGAGCGCGTCGGCATCCCACGGCACGGCCGACTTCGACAACTGCGTGAGCGAGGGTGCTTCCCAGCCGTCGACCATCGCGCCCGAGAGAAAGGCGCTGCCGCCCTGCTCTGCACCCAATGCATTGCGCGGCGTGTGGCAGGCGCCGCAATGGCCCAGGCCGTTGACGAGGTAGGCGCCGCGGTTCCACTCGGCGCTTTGCGTGGCCACGGGCTGCAATGGCGCGGGGTCATGAAAGAGCGCGTTCCAGCCGGCCATCAGCGGCCGCATGCTGAACGGGAACTTGAGTTCGGACTTCGGCGTTTCGGCGCGCACGGCAGGCATCGACATGAAGTACGCATAGAGCGCCTGCAGGTCGTCGTCGCTGGTCTTCGCGAATGCGGTGTAGGGGAACGCGGGGTACAGGTGATGGCCGTCGCGCGAGACGCCTTCGCGCATCGCGCGCTGGAAGGCGCTGAACGACCAGCGGCCCAGGCCGGTGTCGGCATCGGGCGTGAGGTTGGTGGTGTAGAGCGTGCCGAAGGGCGTGTCCATCGCGCGGCCTCCGGCGTTGGGTGCCCCGCCGGGTGCAGTGTGGCACACGGCGCAATCGCCGAGGGCGGCGAGCACGCGGCCGCGCTCGATGGTGGACTCGCTGTAGACCGGTGCGGTGAGGGACACGGGCGCGATGGCGGAGCGCCAGCCGAGCAGGCCGGCAACAACGCCGATGCCGCCGATGAAGAGGGCTGCGCCCGTCGCCCACACACCCTTCCTCTTGGGCCAGATGGCTTCGGCATTGCTCCTTCCCCCTCTGGGGGAAGGTTGGGATGGGGGCACAGCAGCGTCACCATCTGAGCGCCGTATGCCCCCACCCCCGCCCTCCCCCAGAGGGGGAGGGAGCAAACCCCGATTCAACTCCGCCAACACCGTCTCCGGCGTGAACGGCGGCGCCCGAAACCGCACCCCCGTCGCATCGAAGATCGCATTCGCGATCGCCGCCGTCCCCGGCACCGACGACGATTCCCCCGCCCCCAGCGAAGGCTCGCCCGGACGCGGCATGTGCATCACCTCGATCACCGGCACTTCGCGGAAGTTGATGATCGGGTAGCTGCCCCACTCGCGGCTCGCGACCACGCCCGACGGCAACACGCCCGGCAGCTGCGCACCACCGGCCTCGGCGCCACCCTGCTGCGGCGCGAACTGCACACGCTCCTTGAGCGCCCGGCTGGTCGTCTGGATCACATTGCCGTGCACCTGGTGCTCGACACCTGCGGGGTTGATCATCAAGCCCGCGTCATGCCCCACCACGACGCGGCGCACATGCACCTCGCCGGTCTTGCGGTTGACCTCGACATCGGCCACCCATGCGGCCCACGCGGCACCGAAGCCGGGCCACTTGCTGTGGATGTAGCGCGCATACGCGAAGCCCTGGCCGAAGAGGATGTCGCCGCCCTCGCCCAGCCCGCCGTCGGCGTTCTCCTGCGGCCCGGTGCGCATGCGCCAGCCGGCCTTCTGCGCGGTGGCCTGCACCAGCTCGACCGCGCGCGGATCTTCCAGATGGCGCAGCCGGAACTGCACCGGATCGACACCCGCAGCCGTCGCCAGCTCGTCGATGTACGACTCATGCGCAAACGAACTCGGCAGTGCCGACACGCCGCGCAGCCACGAGGCGCGCACGATCGGCGCCATGTCGTTGACCTTCACGCGCAGGTTGTCGTAGCTGTAGGGCGGGCGCGCGGTGCGGTCGCCCATCTCGAAGGCCTGCGCCACCGGCTCGATGGTGCGCGTGAGCAGCAGCGCGAGCGTCGGCGCGCCGTTCGATGGGTACGAGGTCTCGAAGTCGTAGGCGGCGATACGGCCATCGGCCATCAGGCCGCCGTCGATCTCCATGAGCTGCGCGGCGCCCTTCGGCTCCCACGCGTGTTCCTGCTCGCGCGTGAGCTGCACGCGCACCGGCATGCCGACCGCGCGTGCGAGCAGCGCGGCGTCCGCAGCCACGTCGTCCGCGCCATTGCGGCCATAGCAGCCTGCGGCCTCCATGCGGACCACATCGACCTGCACGTCTTCGACGCCCATGAGCTTCGCCAGGTCGGCGCGCAGCACATGCGGGTTCTGCGAACCGGCCCAGCAGCGCAGCTGCATGCCGCTGCCATCGGCCGGTTGCCATTCGGCCAGCGCGCATGAAGGGCCGATGGACGCATGCATCTGGTACGGCCACACGTAGGTGCGCTGCATCGGCTGCGCGGCCGCGGCCATCGCACCATCGACATCGCCTTCATCGACCAGCAGGCGCTGCGTCGAAGGGTTGTCGCGCAGGGCCTGCGCAACATCGGACAGGTCGGGCATGCCGGGCCACGGCTTCCACTTCACGCGCAGTTCGCGCAGTGCCTGTTCAGCGTGTTCCTCGCGCTCGGCCACGATGCCGACGAAATCGCGGATGACGACCACGGCACGGATGCCGGGAATGTGCGCGATGGAAGATTCATCGACCGACTCGAGCGTGTTGCCGATGAACTCGCCATGGTCCGCGCCCGCATAGGGCGGACGCACCACGCGACCGTGCAGCATGCCGGGCACGCGCATGTCGTGCACGAACACGAGCTCGCCCGCGAGCTTGGCGGGAATATCGACGCGCGCCTGCCGCGTGCCGACCACGCGGTAGTCGGCCGGGTTCTTGGGCTGCGCCTGCGGGTCGAGCCGCAGCACGGTGCGCTGGCCGGCAACGAGTTCGGCATAGCTGACGTGGTGGTCCGGCGCTTCGGTGACGCGCACCACGCCATTGCGCACCTGCAGCGCATCGACCGCCACGCCAAGGCGCTCGGCCGCGCGCGCAAGCAGCCATGCACGCGCCTGCGCCGCGGCCAGGCGCAGCGGCTGCGCATGGATCTGGATCGATGCGCTCGCGATCGTCGCGCCCTGGTTGGGCACGCGCGCGGTGTCGCCGAGCATCATGCGCACGCAGGGCATGCCGAGGTCGAGCTCCTCCGCCACGATCTGCGCGAGCGCGGTCTGGATGCCGGTGCCCAGGTCGACGTGGCCGTTGAGCGCGGAGGCGCTGCCGTCGTCCCACACGGCGAGCAGGATCTCGTCGCCTTCGATGGGGTTGCCGGCGATCAATGCGGGCTGGCCTTTGGTGGGCGGCGGTGCAGGGGGCGCCTCGCGCACGATGAGCAGGACGCCATCGGCCGACAAGAACTCGGCGCGTGTTTGCGGCAGATCGGCGCGTCGCGTCATCGCTGTTGCCCCGTTTCCCCGTCTTGCTCCCTCTCCCTCTGGGAGAGGGTTGGGGTGAGGGCACGCGGCGATGGTTGAGGCTGTGCTTGTGTGAAGGCCGATGCCCTCACCCTAGCCCTCTCCCAGAGGGAGAGGGGATAAAACCTCGGGAGGCGACAACGTGGGCGGCTCACGGGTTCGTCTCCGCGCGCATGCGCAGCGCCGCACGATGCACCGCATCGAGAATTTCAATGTGCGTGCCGCAACGGCACAGGTTGCCCGACAGCTCGCTGCGAATGCGCGCCTCGCTCGCCTGCGGATCGCGCGCGAGCAACGCCGCCGCCTGCATGACCATGCCGTTCAGGCAGTAGCCACACTGCGCGGCCTGCGCGTCTTCGAACGCAGCCTGCACCGGATGCCAATTGCCCCGCGCCCCCAGCCCTTCGAGCGTCGTGATCGCACGCCCCGCCACGCCATGCGCCGGAATCACGCAGGCACGCGCCGCCACCCCATCGACATGCACCGTGCAGGCACCGCACTGCCCCAGCCCGCAGCCGTACTTGGGGCCGTTCAGCCCCAGATCGTTGCGCAGCAGATGCAGCAGCGTCGCCTCGCGCGGCACGCCGGCGATTGCATGCGCCTGGCCGTTGACCCGCAGGTGCAGCGGCTCAGCGCCGCAACTGGCCGTCACGGGTGTACATCTCCAGGTCCACGAAGGTCGAGCCGTTGTGGTTCTTCGCGCTGTAGTCGACGGGGAAGTCGCCGAAGCGCGTGCTGCCGATGCTTTCGAGCCCGGCGATGAAGCTGTCGCGCGTGAGCGTCTTGCCCGCGCGGCGTAGGCCCTCGACCATCACGCGCGCGACGATGTAGCCCTCGAGCGCGGTGTAGCTGTCGATCTTCTCGCCGAACTCGGCGCGGTCGCGCTGGTAGTCGGCCACGATGGGCACGCGCTGCGCGGTCGGCGGCGGCACGATGCTGGCCGTGACCAGCCCGGCGAGCTTGCCGTCGAGCCGCTTGGCGGAGCCGGCCGCATCGGTGATGCCGACCGACAGCGTGTACAGCGGCGCCGCCACCGCATTGGCGCGGTAGTCGCGCATGAACACCTCGACCATGCGGCCGGCCATGATCATCACGACCGCACCGGGCTTGGCTTCGGCCAGGCTCGCGACGACGGACTTCGCGTCTTCGGCGGTGATCGCCAGCGGCAAGGTCTTGAGCACCTTGACCTTGTAGTCGGCCGCCAGCTCCTCGCAGGTCGCGAGGTTCGACTTGCCGAAGGCGCTGTCTTGATAGACCACCGCGATCGACTGGATGCCGAGGGTCGAGAGGTGGCTGATGATCTTGCGCAGTTCCAGGTCGTAGCCCGCGCGCACGTGGAACAGGTAGCGGTTGGTCTTGGTGCGAAACGACGTGGTGCCCACCAGCGGCGCGAACATCGGCACGCCGGCCTTCTCGGCCAGCGGCATCGCGGCCGCGAGGTTGCCGGTGGCCACGTAGCCGGTGAGCGCGAAGACCTTGTCTTCATCGATCAGCTTCGCGGTGTTGACGGCCGTCTTCGCGGGGTCGTAGGCGTCGTCATACGTGATCAGTTCGATCTTGCGGCCGTTGACGCCGCCCGACTTGTTGACGCGGTCGAAGTACAGCTTGATGCCCGCGCGGTAGTCGACGCCGAAGTCTTTGGCCGGGCCGCTGAACACGGCCGACTGGCCGATGCGGATGGTGGTGTCCGTCACGCCGTTGTCCGCGCGTGCCGACCGCAGCAAACCCGGGCCGAGCGCCAGGGCCGCGCCGCCCGCCACCACCGCGCGCCTTGAAATCGAAAGCTTCATGCGTCGTTTGTCTCGTTGTTTTTTCTGGTCTTGTCGTGGTTGCAGGTTGTCGGCCCTGCGTGCCTCAGGCGGTCTGGATGTCGCCGGACTGGATGCGCTTGACGCCCTTGGCCGCCATCTGCTTCCACGCGGCGGCCAGCGAGCCATTGAGGTCGATGCCGCGCGTGGCGTCTTCGATCACGTAGGCCTCGAAGCCGGCCTTGCGCGCGTCCATCGCAGTCCAGGCCACGCAGAAGTCGGTGGCCAGGCCGGTGACGAACACGGTCTTGATGCCGCGCGCCTTGAGGTAGCCGGCCAGGCCGGTGGCCGTCTTGTGGTCGGCTTCCTCGAAGGCCGAGTAGCTGTCCATTTCCTTGTGGAAGCCCTTGCGGATGATGAGCTGCGCGGTCGGCACCTTCAGCTCCTTGCCGAGCGCCGCGTCTTCCGTGCCCTGCACGCAATGGTCGGGCCACAGCACCTGCGTGCCGTAGCTGAGCTTGGTGGTCTCGAAGGGTTTCTTGCCACTGTAGGTGCTGGCAAACGAAGCATGGCCGGCCGTGTGCCAGTCCTGCGTGACGACGATGTTCTCGAACGCCGGCGCCAGCGCGTTGATGACCGGAATGACTTCGTTGCCGCCCTTCACCGCCAGCGTGCCGCCGTCGAGAAAGCAGTTCTGCACGTCCACCACGATCAGCGCCGCCTTGGCGCCGGGCTTGATCTTGCCGGCCGCGAAGGCGTTGAAAGCGACACTGCCGAGGCCACCGGCCAGCCCGAGGGCTGCGGCGGATTTCACGAGGGTTCTGCGATGCATGGCGTGGACTCCAGGGGTTGAAGAAAAATCAGACGCTCAAATACGCACGGCGCACTTCGTCGTTGGCCGCCAACTCGGCCATCGTCGCGTGATAACGGATCTGGCCCTTCTCGAGCACGTAGGCGCGGTCGGACACCAGTTCGGCAAAGTGCATGTTCTGCTCCGACAGCAGGATGCTCACGCCCTGCGCCTTCAGTTCCAGGATCATGTTCGCCATCTGCTCGACGATGACCGGCGCCACGCCCTCGGAAGGTTCATCGAGCAGCACGAGGTAGGGGTTGCCCATCAGCGTGCGCGCCACGGTCAGCATCTGCTGCTCGCCGCCGCTCATGCGGCCGCCGGGGCGGTTGGGCATTTCGCCGAGATTGGGGAACAGCTTGAACAGCCGCTCGGGCGACCACAGCGGCGCATCGGTGCCGTCGGCCCAGCGGCGCGCGGGCTGCTTGCCGACTTCGAGGTTCTCCATCACCGTGAGGTCGGTGAACACGCGCCGGTCTTCGGGCACGAAGCCCAGGCCCAGGCGCGCCGCGTGGTGCGGCTCGCTCTTCGAGATGTCGTGGCCGAGAAAGCGCACCGCGCCGCGGCGCTTGGCGAGCATGCCGATCAGCGCCTTCAGCGTGGTGGACTTGCCCGCGCCGTTGCGGCCCATGAGCGCGACCACTTCGCCGCGACGCACGTCGAGGTCGACGTCATAAAGAATCTGTGCGGCGCCGTACCAGGCGCACAGGGCCTTGGCTTCCAGCAGGGGTTCGTGCGTGCTCATGCCGCTTCTCCAATAGCTGCCGCTTTTTCGGCGATCTTCTTCTCGAAGGTCTTGCCGGTGCCGAAGTACACCTCCTGCACCTTGGGGTGGTCGCGAATTTCCAGCGGCTTGCCCTGCGCGATGAGGCGGCCGCGCGCCAGCACGATCATGCGGTCGGCGTACGCGAACACCACGTCCATGCTGTGCTCGGTGAACAGCACGGCCATGCCGCGCTGGATGACCAGGTCCTTGGTCAGCGCCATCAGCGAGTTGCGCTCCTTGGGCGCCATGCCGGCGGTGGGCTCGTCCATCAAGAGCAGCTTGGGCGAATTGGCCATCGCGATGGCGAGCTCGACGCGCTTCACGTCGCCATAGGCGAGCACGCTGCAGGGCCGGTCGGCCTGCGACTTCATGCCGACCTGGTCGAGCAGCGCCAGCGCTTCGTCGCGCTTGTGGTCGGCGGCGCGGCGCCACATCGAGAACAGCTTGTGGTCGTGCGAGAGCAGCGCCATCTGCACGTTCTCGACGACGGTGAGCGAGGCAAAGGTCTCGGCGATCTGGAAGGTTCGGCCCACGCCCTTGCGCCAGATCTCGCGCGGCTTGCGGCCCACGAGTTCCTGGCCGTCGAGCGTGATCGAGCCCTGGTCGGCCTTGAGCTGGCCGTTGACCATGTTGAAGGTGGTGGACTTGCCTGCGCCATTCGGGCCGATGAGCGCGAGCAGTTCGCCGGGCGGCAGCTCGAAGCTGATGCCGTCCACGGCCTTGACGCCGCCGAACGATTTGCCGAGGTTGGTGACCTTGAGGAGGCTCATGCTTTCACCTCCTTGAGCTTGGCTTCAGCGTCTGCTTCATTCTTCGGCGCACGCCACCGATCCGTCAGTTGCTTGATCGAGCCCGCAATGCCCTGCGGGAACAGCAGCACCAGGATCAGGATGATGGCGCCGAGCATCGCGCGCCAGTAGTCGGTGTTGCGCGCCACGGTGTCGTGCAGCCAGGTGAAGGTGATGGCGCCGACCACCGGCCCCGCCAGCGTCTGGATGCCGCCGAGCAGCACCATCACGAGGCCGTCCACCGACTTGCCGACCGACAGGCTCTCGGGCGAGATGCTGCCCTTCGAGAAGGCATAGAGCGCACCGGCCAGGCCGGCCACCGTGCCCGCGATCACGAATGCGGCCCACTGCATGCGCTTGACGTCGATGCCGATGGCGTCGGCGCGCAGCACCGAGTCGCGGCCCGCGCGCAGCGCATAGCCGAAGGGCGAGAACAGCACGCGCCGCAGCCACCACACGCCAAAACCGACGAGCACCAGCGTGAGCCAGTAGTAGGCCTGCTTGTCGGAGAGCCACTCGGAAGGCCACACGCCCGTCAGGCCGTTGCTGCCGCCCGTGAAGCTGTCCCACTGGTAGGTGATGGCCCAGGTGATCTGCGCGAAGGCCAAGGTGAGCATGGCCAGGTACACGCCCGACAGCCGCACCGCGAACCAGCCGTAGACCAGCGCGCCGAGCGCCGCCACGATCGGCGCGGCGATGAGCGCGACTTCCATCGGCAGGTGCAGTGCACGCACCAGCAGCGCGGCGCCGTAGGCACCGAGCCCGAAGTACGCGGCATGGCCGAACGAGTGCATGCCGGCCGGCCCCATGATGAAGTGCAGGCTGGTGGCGAAGAGCGCGGCGATCAGCAGGTCGATCATCAGCACCAGCGTGTAGGGCGAGTTCACCGTCAGCAGCGGCAGCACGGCGAGCATGAGCGCCAGCACCGCGGCAGCGACAAGGTAGGCGTTGCTCGGGCGGCGCAGCGGCTCTTCCTGCATGCCCACGTAGCGGCTCGGCGCCTGCGGCCGGCCGAACAGGCCCCACGGGCGCCACACCAGCACGATGGCCATGACCAGAAAGTCGACCATCAGCGTGAGCTTGGAGAAAGACACGTCGATGCCGAAGATCTGCACCACGCCGAGCCAGATGCACACGGCCTTGATCTCGGCGATGAGCAGCGCGGCCACGTAGGCACCGGGCAGTGAGCCCATGCCGCCCACCACGACCACCACGAATGCGGCGCCGATGGTGTTCAGGTCCATCTCGAGCGTGGCGGGTTCGCGCGGCAGTTGCAGTGCGCCACCGAGGCCGGCGAGCAAGGCGCCAAGCGCGAACACGGCGGTAAAAAGCCAAGCCTGGTTGACGCCCAGTGCGCTGACCATTTCGCGGTCTTGCGTGGCGGCGCGCACCAGCGTGCCGAAGCGCGTGCGCGTCAGCAGCAGCCACACCAGGCCCAGCACCACCGGGCCGATGACGATCAGGAACAGGTCGTAGGAAGGAAACTGCCGGCCCAGGATTTCGACCGAGCCCCTGAGGCCCGGCGCGCGCGGGCCGAGCAGTTCGTCAGGGCCCCAGAGCCACAGCACCGCGTCCTTGATGACCAGCACCAGCGCGAAGGTCGCGAGCAGCTGGAACAGCTCGGGCGCCTTGTAGATGCGGCGCAGCAGCAGCACTTCGATGAGCGCGCCGAGCACGCCGACCGCCACCGCCGCGATCAGCAGCGCGGGCCAGAAGCCCAGGCTCGAACCCAGCTTGTCGACGAGCGTATACGCCAGGTAGATGCCGACCATGAAGAACGACCCATGGGCGAAGTTGACGATGCGCGTCACGCCGAAGATCAACGAGAGGCCGGCCGCCACGAAGAAGAGCGAAGACGCGCCGGCCAACCCGTTGAGCAACTGAACAACGAAGCCTGAAAAGCTCATGAAGGACCCTGAGGAAACTGGAGACATCCGCGCCGCTCACCGCCGGCTGCCGGCGGTGAGCGGCGCGTTGCAGGAGCCGTGCGGTCAGTCCGCAGGGCGCATCTTTTTCACTTCGTCGTCCGAAGGCTGGAACTTGGCGCCGTCGAGGTAGACGTAGTCGACCATCACGCCCTTGCCGCCATCGTTCTTGGTCTTGCCGACATACGCGCCCATGGTGGACTGGTTGTCTTGCGCGCGGTAGCTGATCTTGCCGAAGGGCGAGTCGACCTGCAGGCCCTTGAAGGCCGCGACGAGCTTCTCGGTGTCGGTGCCACCGGCCTTCTTGATGCCGGCCGCGATCGAGTGAATGGCGCTGTAGCCCACCACCGAGCCCAGGCGCGGGTAGTCCTTGAACTTGGCCTGGTAGGCGTCGAGGAAGGCCTTGTGCTCGGGCGTCTTCACGCCGTACCACGGGTAGCCGGTCACGATCCAGCCGTTGGGCGCTTCGTCCTTCAGGGGGTCGAGGTACTCGGGCTCGCCGGTCAGCACGCTGACGACTTCACGGTCCTTGAACAGGCCGCGCGTGTTGCCTTCGCGCACGAACTTGGAGAGGTCGGCACCGAACAGCACGTTGAAGATCGCGTCGGGCTTGGCATCGGCCAGGGCCTGCACCACGCTGCCCGAATCGACCTTGCCCAGCGGCGGCGCCTGCTCGGCGACGAACTCCACGTCGGGCTGCGCGGCCTTCAGCAGCGTCTTGAAGGTGGCGACCGACGACTGGCCGTATTCGTAGTTGGGGTAGACGATGGCCCAGCGCTTCTTCTTGAGCTTGGCGGCCTCGGGCACCAGCATCGCGACCTGCATGTAGGTCGAGGGGCGCAGGCGGTAGGTGTACTTGTTGCCGTTGCTCCAGACGATCTTGTCGGTGAGCGGCTCGGCGGCCAGGTAGAAGAACTTCTTTTGCTTGGCGAAGTCGGCCAGCGCCAGGCCGGTGTTCGACAGGAAAGCGCCGGCCAGCACGTCGATCTTTTCGCGCGAGATCAGTTCTTCGGCCACGCGCACGGCGTCGCCGGGGTTGGCGTTGTCGTCGCGGCTGATGAGCTCGATCTTCTTGCCGTTGATGCCGCCCTTGGCGTTGATCTCGTCGACCGCGAGTTCCATGCCCTTCTTGTAGGGCTCCAGGAAGGCGGGCTGCGCCTTGTAGCTGTTGATTTCACCGATCTTGATCACGCCCTGCGCATGCGCGGGGACAAGGGCCGCTGTGGCCAGCGTGACGACGGAAGCAGCGCAGAAAACATGGCGCAATGGAATCATCGGGAAGCTCCTTGGGTTCGAACAATAAACACGATGTTGTGACGGTGGTGCGAAAGCGGCCGGCTCAGCGAAGGCCGTCTTCGCCCTTGATCTCGCTGGCCTGCAGGCCGCCGATGCGCGGCAGCGGGCGGCCGCTGTCGGTGACGGCCACGGCGACCACGATTTCGTTGGCGCGCGGCGCGTCGGATACGCGGGCTTCGACGGCGTCGAAATGGCTGCGCACGAAGGCGGCGTCTTTATGGCCGAGCGGCACGTCGATGGCGGTGCCGAGCGTGCCCTGCTTCTTGGCCGAAGGCACGAGCGCCGCGCCCTTTTCAACGGCCACGCGCAGCGGCGCGCCGAGCTTGGGGTGCAGGATGGCGGCGGCATGTTCGAGCTCGCCGCGCTCGCCGACGATGGCGGCCTTGCCGTAGCTCTGCGCCTGGCCGGGCTCGATGCCTAGCGCCTTCACGGCCTTCTGGCCGAGCAGCGCACCGAGCTCTTCGCCGATGGCGATGAGCTCGTCGAGGTTCTCGCTGTAGCGGCCGGCGTAGGGGTTCTCGATGACGGCGATGGCGACGGCGCGGCGCGTGGGCGGCGTCACGTCCTGGCCCATTTCCTTGCGGGTTTCATCGACCTGGATGACGAGCTTGCGGATGTTGGCGGTCATGTTCTGTGTGGTCCTTGTCTTGTCTCTTTGGCTTGTCTTTGTGCGCGCGGGGATCAGCGCAGGCCGTCCCACTTGCTGATGTCTTTCGCGAGCAGGCCACCGACGCGGGCGTGCACGCGGTAGCCGGTGCTCATTGCGAGGATGAAGACGATCTCGTCGGCAGCCGGCGCACCGGGCACGCGCACTTCGATGGCGTCGAACTGGCCGCGCACGTAGCTCGCGTTGATGTTGGTGAGCGGCACGTCGAGCGCGGCGCCGGGCGGGCCGACCTTCTTGGTCGAAGGCACGATGGAAAGCGCATTGCCGGGCTGGCCGGTTTTTTCTTCGGCCTTGCCCGCGGTGTAGGCCGCGCGGCTGCCCTTCCAGCCGAGCAGTTCGCGCATGGCGTAGCCGCCGGGCACGTGCCAGAGCGCACCGTGCTCCAGCTCGCCGTCGGCACCGACGATGGCGCCCTTGCCGTAGGTGGCGATCTGGTCGAGCGGCACGTCCATGGCGGCGTGCAGCTTGTGCGCCATGTCGACGCCCACCGGGTCGAGCAGCGCCATCATCGGAAGGATGTCGGGCTCGTAGCGGCCGGCGAAGGGATTGGTCAGCACGGCGCCGATGGCACCGCGCACCAACGGCGTGTCGGCACGCGGTCCGAACTCGTGGTGAATGTGCTCGACATGGGTGAAGACGCGACGGATTTCGATCATGAAAAAGAACCTTGCTTTTCGTTAAGCAAATACTGAACCAACTGTCTTGGGCAGCTTGCTCTTGAGCGCCTTCGAGCATAAGGGCTCGACGAGTTTCCACTGCCCCTGGCAAACGAGTAGAACGGCCCACACGAGCCCGCCTTTTTGCAGCACCTTCGCGCAGATCGCGCCCGTATCGAGTGCGCTCCTGACCTGCGACGGTGCGAGCGGCGGCACGTCGACGGTGACGAGGGTGTCACCCAGGTCGCTGTTGTCCTTGCATTCGTTCGCGGGGCGGCGGCGGATGGCGGGGTCGTCGGCATCGACGGCGTTGGCGATCACGGTGGCGGCGGCGTCGGCCTGCGCTGCGGTGGCGGCCAGCACCGTCACGCTGTCGGCGATGCCCAGCGAGAAGCTGCGGCCGCGCCAGCCGCTGGTGGCCACGCCGCGCACGGGCTGGTCGGCGTGCAGCTCGAACTGGCCGTCGGTGGTGAGCAGGCCGCTGTTTTCGCGCCAGTCGAAACGCGCGATGTCGGCGAAGACACCGACGCGCGCGCTCTGGCCGGGCGCGAGGTGCAGCGCGATGTCGCCGCCGTTGTTGATCCATGCACGCTCGATGCCGGGGCGCTCGTAGAAGGGCATCAGCTCCTGCGCGACGGCACCCGCGACCGCCGCCATCGGCGTGATGAACATCGGCGAGAACGCGGCGCAGGCGTCCCACATGCGGCGTGCGATGACGCCGCGCGGGCGCAGCTTGTCGGTGACCGGCAGGCGCAGCAGCGGCAGCTCTTGCACCAGCTCTTCGAGCACGTGCGAGAAGCGCGCCCAGGCCGCGTCGTGCGCGGCCGCGACGGCGTACCGGTCGCCGTGCGCTTCGGCCACGATGTCGATGGGGCCGTGGTTGAAATGCCAGCGGTCGTTGTCGAGCGCTGTGCGTTGGGCGGTCATGGCTCGCCCTCGAGGGGTGCGCATTTCTCCCTCCCCTTCCGGGGGAGGGTTGGGGTGGGGGCACGCGGCGCGGCCATCGGGCGCTCTGCCCGCCCCCATCCCTGCCTTCCCCCAGAGGGGGAAGGAGCAAGAACCACGGCGCGCATCGACGCGGGCATTTTTCAACCCAGCATCGGCGCGTGACCGAGCGGCCACGGATTGGCCTCGTCGATCGCGAGCCACTGCCGCGCGAGCGGCGCGCCGTCTTCCTGCCACGCACCGCGCGCAAGCGCCTGTTCGAGCGAGAAGATGTGCCCCATGTGGCCGCCGAGCGCTTCGTAGTCGTCGCGGCGCATGCTGAATTCGATGGGCGCCACGATGGCCGGCGTGGGCACGGTGCCGAAGCTGTTGTCGGGCATGCGCATGACGTCGGCCATCACGGTGATGCCACCGCCGGGCCACACATAGGCCGGCGCGCCGCCGCAGGTGACGTTGACCAGCGCACGCTTGATGGCGCGCGTGAGCAGCACCGGGTTTTCGGTGACGCCTGCACGCAGGCTGCCGCCGGCGCCGCCGAGGAACAACACGGTGCACAGCGACGGCTCGCAGTTCTCGCCGATGCGATCAACGATGCGCTTCACTTCGGGCGGCATCGGGTGCTCGACCGGCTTGAGCGCCTCGTCGAGCACGTACCACTGCGCATGCTCGCCGGTGGTCGATGTCATGAGCAGGCGCAGGCCGGGGCGCGCGACACCCTCTTCCCAGCCTTCGATGATCGCGAGCGGATCGGCGATGTCGGTGCCGCCCCAGCCGTTGCCCGGGTTCGCCACCTGGAAGTAGCGCCCCGGTGTCGATTTGCGGCCCAGCATCTGGATGCCCGAGGGCGACATGTCGAGGCAGCGGCCGGCCTGGTGCTCGGTGAGCACGCCGGTGATGTGGTCGTCGACCACCACCACCTCGTCGGCCACGCCCGCGAACTGGCGCGCGAAGATGCCGACCGCCGCCGAGCCGCAGCCCACGCGCATGCGCTGCTCTTCGACGCCGTTGACGATGGGTGCCTTGCCGGCCTGGATGACGAGGGTGGAGCCGCCGTCGATGGTGCATTCCACCGCCTTCTTGTTGCCCAGCAGCTGCATCAGCTCGGCCGTCATGCGGCCCTCTTTCTTGCTGCCGCCGGTGAGGTGATGCACGCCGCCCAGCGACAGCATCTGCGAGCCGTATTCGGCCGTGGTGACGTGGCCCACGACCTCGCCGCGGTAGCGCACGTTGGCCTGCTCGGAGCCGAGGAAGCGGTCGGTGTCGATCTTCACCTTGAAGCTGCAGTAGCTGAAGATGCCCTCGGTGACGACGGTGACCATGTCGACGCCACGGGCTTTGGAAGCCACGATGAAGGGGGCGGGCTTGTAGTCGGGGTAGGTGGTGGACGAGCCCACGCCGGTGACGAAGACTTCGTCGGCGTGCAGCAGGTCGCCGTTCCAGTCGGGTGCGGCCACTGCGCCCGCTGCATCGGCTGTGGTGGCGGCTTCTTCGGTGGTGCGATTGAACGGCACCAGCGCGGGCGCATCGGCTGCGATTGCGCGGCGCAGCAGCACCACGGGGTCGACACGCACCAGCACGCCTTCCTTGTTGGCATAGCGGTCGCAGGCACCGGTGCGGCCGTCGGAGATCTGGCACAGCACGGGGCAGGCGTTGCACTCGACCTTGGCGGTGCTCATGCGCTCGTTGCGCGGCGGCGCCTTGCCGAAGGCGCTGCTGCCGGCTTCGGCAACCACCGGCATGTCGATGCCGGGCAATCCGTCTGTCTTGGTGTGTTCTGTCATCGGGGCGATCTCGTGGGCGTGTGTCGGGCAATACCGTCCGGCGAGGGTTGCAACAAACGTGCCGTCTGCCCGCTTGTGCGTCGACTGCCGTTTGTGTAGCATTCCCTACACTTTCATGTTGCGTTCACTACATTCGAGGTCAATGTAGCAAACGGGCCCGATGCTTGCAATGGTGTTTTCTCTCGGGGTTTTTGCCGACCAACGACAATGGAGGGTTCGAAGCCGGCCGACGGTTGCCGCCCCACAGGCGTGCATTTCGGCTCAGCCACCTTCCTCTGTTTTCAACCAACACTTGAGTTCTGTATGAGTGCATTCAGCGAAGAACGCGTCCTGAGCGTCCACCACTGGACCGACCGCCTGTTCACCTTCACCACCACGCGCGATGCGGCGCTGCGCTTCTCGAACGGTCATTTCACGATGATCGGCCTGAAGGTCAACAACAAGCCCCTGCTGCGCGCCTACAGCATCGTGAGCCCCAACTACGAGGAGCACCTCGAGTTCCTGAGCATCAAGGTGGAAGACGGCCCGCTCACCTCGAAGCTGCAGCACATCCAGGTGGGCGACACCATCATCGTGGGCCGCAAGCCCACCGGCACTTTGCTGATCGACTACACGCTGCCCGCCAAGCGCCTGTACCTGTTCGGCACGGGCACCGGCCTTGCACCGTTCATGAGCATCATCCGCGACCCCGAGACGTATGAGAAGTTCGAGCAGGTCATCCTGGTGCACGGCGTGCGCCAGGTCGACGAGCTGGCCTACCACGACCTCGTGACCGACCACCTGCCCAAGCACGAGATCCTGGGCGAGATGATCGAAAAGCAGCTGCTCTACTACCCCACGGTCACGCGCGAAGAGTTCCGCAACCAGGGCCGCATCACCGACCTGATCGAGAGCAACAAGCTCACCGATGACCTGGGCCTGCCGCCCCTGAACGTCGAGGAAGACCGCGTCATGCTGTGCGGCAGCCCCGGCCTGCTGGTCGACCTGAAGCACATCCTCGAGGCGCGTGGCTTCAAGGAAGGCAACACCTCGACGCCGGGCGACTTCGTCGTCGAACGCGCCTTCGCAGAAAAGTAAGCCAAGAGACGCCGCGCGCACGATGGCCGACAGCCGCACCGCCACGAAGTTGACCAAGCCCCAGCGCCGCATCGGCGTGCGCGAGGCGGCGGCGCAGGCCACGCGCGACAGCATCCTGAAGTCGGCGACCAAGGTGTTCGCCAAGTACGGCTACGACGGCGGCAGCGTGGAGAAGATCTCCAAGGCGGCCAAGTCGTACGACCGGATGATCTACTACTACTTCGGCAGCAAAGAAGGCCTCTTCATCGCGGTGCTCGAAGGCATCTACCAGCGCATGGACGATGCCGAGGCCGCCATTGCGCTCGACGCGAGCCGCCCCGTGGAAGCGCTCACCGAAGTGATCCGCTTCGTGCTCGGCTACTACCGCAAGAACCCCGAGTTCGTGACGCTGCTGAACACCGAGAACCTGCACAAGGGCCGGCACATCTCGAAGTCGCTGCGGGCGCGCGAGTATTCGTCGCGGGCGGTGGCGATCATTTCCGAGATCCTGGCCAGCGGTTCTTCGCAGGGCCTGTTCCGCAAGGACCTCGTGGCTCGCGACATCTACCTGCTGATCGCGTCCACCGGCTATTTCTACACCTCGAACCGGCACACGCTGACCGCCTTCCTCGGCGAGCCGCTGGAATCGCCCGAGGCGATCACGCACTGGGAAGACTTCGTGATCGAGACCGTGCTGCGCACCGTGCGCGCGGACGACATACAAGACAACAACTCCCCACCCCACGACGAGGACACCACGAAATGGCAGAAATCGCAGCCGGCGCAAAGTCGGGCAAGGTCGTCATAAAGAACATCGGGCTGCTGCTCTCGGGCGACATCGACAAGCCCATCCTCGACGCCGACACCATCGTGGTGAACGACGGCCTGATCGTCGCGGTCGGCAAGGAGAAAGACTGCGACCTCGAAGGCGCCCAGACCGTCATCGACGCGCGCAAGACCTGCGTGGCACCGGGCCTGATCGACAGCCACGTGCACCCGGTGTTCGGCGACTGGACGCCGCGCCAGGGCCAGATCGGCTGGATCGACTCGACCATGCACGGCGGCGTGACGACGATGATTTCCGCGGGCGAAGTGCACCTGCCCGGCCGCCCGAAGGACATCGTCGGCCTGAAGGCATTGGCCATCACCGCGCAGCGCGCCTTCGACAACTTCCGCCCCGGCGGCGTGAAGGTGCTGGCCGGCGCGCCGGTCATCGAAAAAGGCATGGTCGAGAGCGACTTCAAGGAACTCGCCGAAGCCGGCGTGGGCCTGCTCGGCGAAGTCGGCCTGGGCTCGGTGAAGGCCGGCTACGAGGCCAAGGAGATGGTGGCCTGGGCGCGCAAGTACGGCATCCAGAGCACGATCCACACGGGCGGCCCGTCGATCCCGGGCTCGGGCCTGATCGACAAGGACGTGGTGCTCGAAGCCGACGCCGACATCATCGGCCACATCAACGGCGGCCACACCTCGCTGCCCGAGGCGCATGTGTGCGAGCTGTGCGAGAAGAGCTCGCGCGCCATCGAGATCGTGCACAACGGCAACGAGAAGGTCGCCATCGCGGCAGCCAAGGCCGCGCTCGAACTGAAGTGCCTGCACCGCGTGATCCTGGGCACCGACGGGCCCGCGGGCTCGGGCGTGCAGCCGCTGGGCATCCTGCGCATGGTGGCGATGCTGTCGTCGATCGCGAACATCCCGGCCGAGCTGGTGTTCTGCTTTGCCACCGGCAACACCGCGAAGATCCGCAAGCTCAACTGCGGGCTGGTCGAAGTGGGTCGCGATGCCGACTTTGTCTTCATGGACCGCGCGCAGCACTCGCCCGCGCCGGGCCTGCTCGAAAGCGTGCAGCTCGGCGACATCCCGGGCGTGGGCATGGTGATGATCGACGGCATCGTGCGCTGCGGCCGCAGCCGCAACACGCCGCCCGCGACAGAGATTCCGGTAGTGGTGTCGGGCGCGCACTGAGAGCGTCAGTGCTTCCTCTTTCTCCCTCCCCCTCTGGGGGAAGGTTGGGATGGGGGCAGGCTGGATGCCCGATGGATGCGCCGCGTGCCCCCACCCCAGCCCTCCCCCAGAGGGGGAGGGAGCAAGACGGTTACTTCGAACGGAAGACCAGGAAGCGCGCCGACAGAAAGTTCGCGCCCATCCCCGCGATGCTGCCCACTGCCACGCCCAGCGCGGCAGCCCAGCGCCCCTCGACCCAGTGCAGTGTCAGCACATAGGCGCCGTAGTTCAGCACGGCGCCCGCGACCATGGTGGCCAGGTAGCTGAAGTACTCACGCCAGATCGAGCCCTTTGCCGAGACGCGCGTGGCAAAGGTGTAGCGACGGTTGAAGGCCCAGGTCGTGGTGGCGGCCGCCAGGAACGAGACGACCCGCGCCACGTACCAGCCGAGCATCGGCGCCAGCAGGTACAGCAGCACCACGTCGACCACGAGACCGATCACGCCGACCACGGCGAACGAGAGGAACTCGCGGCCGAGCTTCATCGTTGTTGTTGCTGCTGCTGCGTGATGCGGTCGCGCACACCCGGTATGGCCAGGTAGCACAGGCGCTTGGCCTCCTGCCGGCCGAGCGTGACGGTGTGCATCACGATGCCGCACACGAAGGACAGCATCGCCGCCAGCATCGCGCCGGTGGACAGCACAGCCGTGGGCAGCCGGGGCACCAGGCCGGTGTGCATGTAGGTCATGAGCAGCGGCACGGCCAGCGCGATCGATGCCACCATGAGCAGGGCCGCGATGATCGAGAAGAACTGCAGCGGCCGCTCGCTCACGAAGAGCTTGCAGATGGCCTTGAGGATGCGCCAGCCATCGCGGTAGGTCGAGAGCTTGCTGTGCGAGCCCTCGGGCCGCGTGCTGTAGGCGGTGCTTTCCTCGGCGTAAGGCATGCGCAGTTCGAGCGCGTGCACCGTGAGTTCGGTCTCGGTCTCGAAGCCGCGCGACAGTGCCGGGAACGACTTCGCATAGCGCCGCGAGAACACGCGGTAGCCCGAGAGCATGTCGGTGAGGCCGCCGCCAAAAAGCTGCACCACCGCGCCGGTGAGCAGGCGATTGCCGAAGCGATGGCCCTTGCGGTAGGTCTGCGCGTCCTGGCCGTCGTCGACCCGGTTGCCGACCACCATGTCGAGGTTGCCGTCGACCAGCCGGTCGATCAGGCGGCGCGCGGCGCCGGTGTCGTAGGTGGCGTCGCCGTCGACCATGACGTACACGTCGGCCTCGACGTCCGCGAACATGCGCCGCACCACGTTGCCCTTGCCGGGCGCCGCCACGTGCGTGACGATGGCGCCCGCCGCGCGTGCCACGGCTGCCGTGTCATCGGTCGAGTTGTTGTCGAAGACGTGGATCTCGGCCTCGGGCAGCGCCGCGCGGAAGCCCTCGACCACCTGCGCGATGGCCAACGCTTCGTTGTAGCAGGGGATGACGGCGGCGATGCGCAGCGCCGCACCGCTGCGGCTTCGGCTCGCGGAAGAAGCGGCGAAGGAGGCGGCGGAGAGATCGGCGTCGGTCATGGTGCTGCGCTCGGAAGGATGCTGTAGGCCCGGCTGCCGTCTTTGTCGAGCAGCAGGTTGAAATGGGTGTCGAAGCCGGGCCGCGTGGTGAAGATCGGCACCATCTCCGGCGACATGACGATGGCGGCGAAGCCCTGCTGGGCCAGCTTGCGCGCCATGTCGGCGGGCGGCAGCAAGAGAAAGTCGGCATAGCGCCACGGGCCGAGCGTATCGCCCCAGATCGGGTTCGGGCCGTAGTAGATCGCCTCGCTCAGCGCGATCTGGTAGACGCGGCCGGTGGCGTTGCGGCGCATGTAGTCCATGACGGCATAGCCCGGCACGTTCTTGCGCAGGAAGGCTTCGCGCGCCTCGGGGTCGGGCGAGATCATCGCCACCTTGGCCGCGGTCTGGCGCACGGCGACGGCGGCCAGCACGGCGAGCAGCAGCACGGCCACCCAGTCGCCGACGCGGGCGCCGGAGCGCGCGGTGTTGCGGCTCATGGCGCCGGTGAATGCGGTGTTGGCTTCGGTGGCCGGCGTGCGCTTCGCGCCGAAGACGCGGCGCACACCTGCGGCGATCCAACCGAAGAACACCTGCCAGCCCACGGCCGCCGTCATCGCGAGCAGCGGAAACGAGGCCATCAGGTAGCGCGGATAGCGCGAAGTCACGGCCCACACGATCACCGAGTACAGGCAGAACCAGCCCGCCGCGCGCACCGCCGCGGAACGCTTCCAGAACACGCTGAAGGGCGCCAGCACCACCAGCCAGATGAGCGGGTTCGGCATGGCCGCGTGCGCGCGCACGTCGTCGACCTGCCGCACGTAGTCCTCGGGCACCCATTCGGTGAAGCCGAAAACGCGGGCGCCGATGGGGATGAAGGGGTCGCCGGTCATGACGGCGTTGCGCGCGTACCAGTAGAGGCACGGAATCACGAAGCACAGCAGCGCGAGCGCCCAGACCTTCGGCCGGCGCTCGTGCCAGACGACGAACAGCGCCACCAGCGGCAGGAAGACCAGCGCCTGGTACTTCGAGCCGGCCGCCAGCCCCAGAAAGAACGCAGCCAGTGCCAGCCAGCGCGCGCCGCTGTGCACGGGCTCGGACTCGCGCCACCACCACAGCGACACGCAGGCCGTCAGCACGAAGAGCGCCACGCCCATGTCGATCAGCGCGTTCGAATAATCACCGAGCCCCAGCCAGATGGCCGCACCCACAAGGCCGGTGAGCCGACTGGCATGCAGCGTGCCCAGGCGCAGCACCATCACCACCGACAACGCACCCGCCAGCCCGTTGAGGAAGTGCGGCAGCACGTCGTCGCCCACCTGCAGCGCGGCGGCGTAGAGCAGGTTGTAGTTGTACGGGAACCAGGGGTAGCGCAGCCACGCGTGGATGCCCAGCGAGCCGTTCTGCGCGACCTCGCGCGCATAGGGCAGGTGGTACATCAGCTCGTCGAAGGCGGCGGGCGGTGCGAGCGGCGCGACGAGCGCGGGCAAGGCAACCAGCGCCAGCGCGACCATCGCGACCCTGTCGAACCATGTCCACGGTGCCACGGCGGCATGGGCGCGCAGCGCACGTTGCTCGCGCAGCCATGCGGGCAATTGCAAGGCAGCGGCCACCACGCCGGCCGCGACCAGCGCGATGGTGGCCTCGACCTTGAAGGCACCGAAGATGGCCAGCGCCTGGAACACGCAGATGAAAAGGCCGACGCCAAGCGCCACGGCCACGGCGCCTTCGAGCCACGCGTCGCGCCGGGGCGGCGGCGCCAGGCGGGCCAGCACGGCGCGTCCGGCACCCCAGCAGCTGATCACGAAAATCGCCAGTGCCGCGTAGTGCGCGGCTGCAAACATCAGCTTCTGAATAACAACTCCCGGTGCCGGGCGGCCACGCCGGCCGGCAGGTTCAAAGAAGAACGCTCAAAGATTGGGCGCCAGCAGACGCTCGAGGTCGGATTCGCTTTCCTTGCGTCGCGCGGCCTGGTCCTGCAATTGGTCGTGCCCGATCTTGCCGACGTTGAAGTACGTCGCCTCGGGGTGGCCCAGGTAGAAGCCGCTCACGCTGGCGGCGGGCATCATAGCGAGGCTTTCCGTCAGGGTCATGCCAATGTCCGCGCACGCCAGAAGGTCGAACATCGGCCGCTTCACGCTGTGGTCGGGGCAGGCCGGGTAGCCTGGCGCGGGGCGGATGCCGCGGTACTTCTCGCCGATCATGTCCTCGTTGCTCAGGCCTTCGTCGGGCGCGTAGCCCCAGAAGTCGGTGCGCGCACGGTGGTGCAATGCCTCGGCGAAGGCCTCGGCCAGCCGGTCGGCCAGGGCCTTGAGCATGATGGCCGAGTAGTCGTCCAGGTCGTCGATGAAGTACTTCTCTTTTTTCTCGACGCCCAGGCCGGCGGTGACCGCGAACATGCCCACGTAGTCTTTCAGGCCGCTATCTTTCGGCGCGACGAAGTCGGCCAGGCAGCGGCTGGGGCGCATCACGCCGTCGATCACCTGCTTTTCGGTCTGCTGGCGCATGCCGTACCAGGTGAGCGCGACTTCGCTGCGCGTCTCGTCGGTGTACAGCTCGATGTCGTCGTCGTTCACCGTGTTGGCGGGCCAGAAACCGACGATGCCGCTGGCGCTGAGCCAGCGCCCTTCGATCAGGCGCTTCAACATGCGCTGGCCGTCGGCGTACACGCGCACGGCCTCGGTGCCAACGATCTCGTCCTTCAGGATGGCGGGGAACGGGCCGGCCAGGTCCCAGGTCTGGAAGAAGGGGCCCCAGTCGATGTACTTGGCCAGTTCGGTGAGGTCGAAGTTCTTGAACACGCGCCGGCCGATGAACTTGGGGCAAGGCGGCGTGTAGTTCGTCCAGTCGATCGGCGTCTTGTTGGCGCGCGCCTTGGCCAGCGGCCACATCGGCACCTGCTTCTTGTTGGCGTGCTGGACGCGCACCTTCTCGTAGTCGGCGTTGATCTCGTCGATGTACGCGGTGGCCTGGTCGCTCAGCAGCGACTGCGCCACGCTCACGCTGCGCGAAGCATCGGGCACGTAGACCACGGGGCCTTCGTAGTGCGGCGCGATCTTCACGGCCGTGTGCACGCGGCTGGTGGTGGCGCCGCCGATGAGCAGCGGGATCTTCTTGATGCGGAAGTGGTCGTCCTTCTGCATTTCGCCGGCCACGTACTGCATTTCTTCGAGGCTCGGCGTGATGAGGCCCGACAGGCCCACGATGTCCGCGCCCTCGACCTTCGCCTTCGCAAGAATCTCGTGGCACGGGACCATCACGCCCATGTTCACCACTTCGAAGTTGTTGCACTGGAGCACGACGGTGACGATGTTCTTGCCGATGTCGTGCACGTCGCCCTTCACGGTGGCGATGATGATCTTGCCCTTGGTGCGCACGTCGCGGCCGGCGGCCTCGTCCTGGCGCTTTTCTTCCTCGATGTACGGAATGAGGTGGGCCACGGCCGACTTCATGACGCGCGCCGACTTCACCACCTGCGGCAGGAACATCTTGCCCTGCCCGAACAGGTCGCCCACGATGTTCATGCCGTCCATGAGCGGGCCTTCGATCACGTGCAGCGGTCGCCCACCCTTGGCAAGGATCTGCTGGTAGGCCTCTTCGGTGTCTTCGACGATGAAGTCGGTGATGCCGTGCACCATCGCATGCGAAAGGCGTTGGTTGACGTGCACCGGGTTCTCGGGCGTGCCGCGCCATTCGAGCTTCTTGCTGTCGTCCTTCGCGCCGCTCTTGGCGGTTTCGGCCACTTCGACGAGGCGCTCGCCGGCGTCAGGGCGGCGGTTGAGCACCACGTCTTCGACGCGCTCGCGCAGTTCGGGTTCGAGGTCGTCGTACACGCCGACCATGCCGGCGTTGACGATGCCCATGTCCATGCCCGCCTTGATCGCGTGGTACAGGAACACGGTGTGGATTGCTTCGCGCACCGGGTCGTTGCCGCGGAAGCTGAAGCTCACGTTGCTCACGCCGCCCGAGACCTTCGCGCCCGGCAGGTTCTCTTTGATCCAGCGCACGGCGTTGATGAAGTCGACCGCGTAGTTGTCGTGCTCCTCGATGCCGGTGGCAATGGCGAAGATGTTCGGGTCGAAGATGATGTCTTCGGGCGGAAAGCCCACCTCGTCGACCAGGATGCGGTAGGCCCGCTCGCAGATCTCAACCTTGCGCTCGTAGGTGTCGGCCTGGCCCTTCTCGTCGAAGGCCATGACCACGGCGGCGGCGCCGTAGCGCTTGACCAGCTTGGCCTCGTGCTTGAACTTGTCGACGCCCTCTTTCATCGAGATCGAGTTGACGATGCCCTTGCCCTGGATGCAGCGCAGCCCGGCCTCGATCACGTCCCACTTGGAGCTGTCGACCATCACCGGCACGCGCGCGATGTCGGGCTCGCTGGCGATGAGGTTCAGGAAGCGGACCATGGCGGCCTTGCTGTCGAGCATGGCCTCGTCCATGTTGATGTCGATCACCTGCGCGCCGTTCTCGACCTGCTGGCGCGCGACGGCCAGGGCCTCTTCGAACTGGCCGTTCAGGATCATCCGCGCGAAGGCCTTGGAACCGGTGACGTTGGTGCGTTCGCCGATGTTGACGAACAGCGTGCCCTCGCCGATGGCGACCGGTTCGAGACCGGACAGCTTCATGGGCGGAGGAACGGGAGAAGAAGAGGAGGAAGAAGCGGGAATCTGGGACATGGCCTCACCTGCGGAACAGTCGAACAGGCGAGCGTCGTTGTCGCCCCAAGCCTGACGGTTTGCCTCTGTGGCAAGCCGCTGCAACGCTCCTTGGGAAGTCGCGCATTTTAGGGCGATTCGGTCAGCCCCGGGGAAAACCCCAGTTTCCATTTCGGCGTGCATCCACAGAATGCGGCCACCGTTTCTGAACGAACGTTCGTGTTTTTCAACCAACGTAAGGGAGAGCGCCAGATGGCCAGGAAGTGGAACGCCCGACTGCAGCTTGCAGCCAACCCGATGCGCGCCGTGGCGCTTTGTTGCGGCCTCATGGCCGCAGCGGCCCTGACGCACAACGCCCATGCCGCCGCCAGCGGAACATCGACGCTGGTCCAGGCCCGCGCGACATCCGACGAGGCCAAGACCAAGTACCCGATCGTGCTGGTCCACGGCCTGCTGGGCTTCGACAACCTGCTGGGTGTCGATTACTTCTACGACATTCCCGGCAAGCTGGCCGGTGCGGGCGCCAAGGTCTACGTGGCCCAGGTGTCGGGCACCAACACCTCCGAGATCCGTGGCGAGCAGCTGCTGCAGGAGCTCAAGACCATCCGCGTGCTCGAGAAGAACCCCACGCTCAAGTTCAACCTGATCGGCCATTCGCAGGGCGCGCCGACGGTGCGCTACGTTGCGGCGGTGGCGCCCGACATGGTGGCGTCGGTCACGTCGGTGGGCGGTGCGAACGGCGGCTCGAAGGTGGCGGACCTGCTGGCCAAGCTGCCCGACGGCAGCCTTGCGCAAGGCGTGGCCGTGACCGCCATCGGGCTGCTGACGAACGTGATCGGCTTCCTCTCCGGCAAGGACCCGAGCCAGTTGCCCGAAGTGCCGCTGAACGCCCTCGCCTCGCTCACCACCGCGGGCGGCGCGGCCTTCGACAAGAAATTCCCGCAGGGGCGCCCTGCCCCCGGTTCCTCGTGCGACGTCAAGAGCGGCGCGGCCACGGTCAACGGCGTGCGCTACTACTCGTGGTCGGGCGTCTCGACCGGCTTCAGCCTGTTCGACCCGAGCGACGGCGCCCTGTCGGCGCTGGGCACGCTCTTCTTCTTCGGCGAAGCCAACGACGGCCTGCTCGCGGTCTGCACCACGCGCCTGGGCACCCACCTGGGCGACTACCGCCAGAACCATCTGGACGAAGTCAACCAGGTGCTGGGCAACACCTATGGCAGCCAGTTCCCGTACTACGAGAAGAAGCCGCCGGAAATCTTCAAGGAACAGGCCGCGCGGCTGAAGAGCGTGGGCCTCTGAAGGCGGGCGCGGGCATGCGCAGGCAATGGCCTTTCTGGGCCGCCGGCGGGGCGCTGCTGATCGCCGTCGGCGGTGGCTGGCTCGCGGCCGGGCCCGACGCGACCGATGCATCGCCGGCGGCCACCCGCGACGCCGTGGCCACCACAGCCAGGCCCACGGCAAGCCCCGAGCCACGCCCGGCACAGGCGCCCGCCGCCCCCGATGCGCTGCTGACCAGCGACCTGGTCTCCGTCTTCGACAAGGTGCTCGCCGAAGCACAGGCCGACAGCAAGGCCACCCTGATGGCCAGGGCACCCGCCCTGCTCGCCAAGTACCTGCGCGAAGACTGGCGCGTGCGCGCTTTGGGCCTGCTGGAGCGCTACGTCGACCTGCAGGAAGCCATGCAGGCGATGCAGCCGCCCACGCCCGGCGACGCGGCCTACCTGCGCCGCAGCCTGCAGGCGCGCGAGGCGCTGCGCCGCCAGTACTTCGCACCCGAGGAAATCGAAGGCCTGTTCGGCGACCAGATCCGGCAGGACAACTTCATGGCCGACAAGCTGGAACTGCTCGCCAACACCGCCCTGACGCCCGAGCAGCGGGCCGCGGCCCTCGCGAAAAGCGAGCAGGCCTGGCTGTCGCCGGAACAGCGCGAGGTGCGCAAGGAATCGGTGGCGCACCTGGACGTGATGCGCCAGACCGAGGCGCTGGACGCGCGCGGCGCCAGCCCCCAGGAGCGCTTTGCCGCGCGCAGCGAGGCCTACGGCTACGAAGTGGCGCGCGGCCTGGCGACGCTCGACCAGGAAACGCAGGAGTGGAATGCCCGGCTCGACCGCTACGCCAACGCCTCCGAAGCCGAGCAGGCCCAGTTGCGCGAGACGCTCTTCAACGACACCGAGCGCCTTCGCCTGAGCGGTGCCCTGGCGATGCGCTCGGCTGCCGCGTCCAAACCGGCGCGGCAAGGCGGTTAAGTAAGCGCAGGCTTACGCGGGTTGCGCTTCGCCCATGGCCGAGGCCGGCAGACCGAACACGCGATCGAAGGCCCAGTTGAAGATGAAGGTGTAGACCAGGAAGAACACCACCAGCCCCAGGTCCATCACCAGCGCCTGCCAGAGCGACACGCCCAGGCCCCACGCGAACATCGGCACCAGGAAGGCGATCAGCCCGCCTTCGAAGCCGATGGCGTGGGCGATCCGGCGGCGCACGCTGCGCCCGCGCACGGCCTGGCGCGATTCCCAGCGCTCGAACAGGGCGTTGAACGCCAGGTTCCAGAGCACCGCGATGACCGAGGCGGCCACCGCCAGCATGCCGGAATGGCCGAGGCCGGCGTCCGTCATCAGTGCGAGGCCGGCACTGGCGGCCACGATGGCGATGCCTTCGTAAAGGGAGATGTAAACGATGCGACGCTGAATGCCTTGCATGACTTGCTCACTGAGATGTTTGACTGCGATGGGGTGGACTTTATTTGCTATTTGCTGATATAAAAAGTTAACTTGTTTCAGTTTTACTGATAGATCGGTGCCATGGCCTTCTCCAGCGACAACGTCGAAGTCTTCCTGGCCGTGATCGACCACGGCTCTTTTTCGGCCGCCGCGCGGGCCCTGCGGCGGGTGCCGTCGGCCGTGAGCATGGCCATCGCCAACCTCGAAGCGGAGCTCGACCTGCCGCTGTTCGACCGCAGCGGCCGCGAGCCCCAGCCGACCGCCGCCGCCCGCTCGCTCGAACCACAGGCGCGGCTGCTGGCCGCCCAGCTCAAGCAACTGCAGGTGCAGGCGCTGGCGCTCACGCAGGGGCTGGAAGACCGGCTCACGCTCGCCATCGCGCCCGAGCTGCTGGCCGCCCCCTGGAGCGGCCAGCTGTCCGAACTGGCACAGGAATACCCGCTGCTGCAGGTGGAAGTGCTGGCCGCCCCGCAGGCCGACGCGCTCGACCTGCTGCACAGCGGCCGCGCGCAACTGGCGCTGGTGTTCGAGCGCCCCAGCCTGGACGGCCGCGAGGGCTTTCAGGAGGTCGGCAGCGACATCATGGTGGCCGTGATGGCGCCCGACCATCCGGTGCTGCTCGCGGCCTCCGGCGGCCGGCTGCGCGAAGAGCACCTGACGAACACCCGGCAGATCGTGGTCGCCGGGCGCGACCTCACCACCAGCGACCCGCGCTTCGTGTTCGCGCGCCATGTCTGGCGCACCGACAACGCGCTGGCGGCGCTGAGCCTGATCACCGCCGGGCTCGGCTGGGGCTGGCTGCCGCGCAACTTCGCACGACCGCACGTGGCAGCGGGCGCGCTGGTCGAGATTCCTTTCGAGAACCTCAGCAACGGGCTCGACCTGTGGGTCGATCTGGTGTGGTCGAGAGAGCGCCCGCTGGGCCTGGGCGCCCAGCGCTTCGTGGCGCTGATCGCACGGGACCGCCAGGCGGCCGCCGGCGCCCAGCCCGCCAAGGCCGGATAGCGCGCGCCCTGCTCAGTCGGTCAGTCAGTGCCGATGCCCGCCGCCACCGCCGTGCGGGTGCCCACCACCTCCGCCGGGCCGGAAGCCCGGCGGCCGGGGCGGCCTGAAACCAGGGTCCACCGGCGGGCGCGGACCCGGCCCTGGTCGGAAGCCCGGTCCGGGTGGACGGAAACCGGGGCCCGGCGGCCACGGCCG
>NZ_JBIGLT010000008.1:0-406722 GCF_043658315.1 Variovorax sp. VaC1
GTCGCGGTGCTCAGACCCGTCGAGGTCGACGTGGACAAGCTGGCGACGCTGCTATTCGTCGTGCTCAGGCCGGTGGAAGCCGAGGTCGACAAGCTGCTGATGCTGCTCGTCGCGGTACTCAGACCGGTCGAGGTGGACGTGGACAGGCTGCCGATGCTGCTGGTCGCCGTGCTCAGGCCGGTAGACGTCGAAGTCGACAGGCTGCTGATCCCGGTGGAGGCCGAGGTCGACAAGCTGCCGACGCTGCTCGTCGCGGTGCTCAGACCCGTCGAGGTGGACGTGGACAAGCTGGCAACGCTGCTATTCGTCGTGCTCAGACCGGTGGACGTCGAAGTCGAGAGGCTACTGATCCCGGTCGAGGTCGACGTCGACAAGCTGCTGATGCTGCTGGTCGCGGTGCTCAGACCCGTCGAGGTGGACGTGGACAAGCTGCCGATGCTGCTTGTCGCTGTGCTCAGGCCGGTAGACGTCGAAGTCGACAGGCTGCTGATCCCGGTGGAGGTCGACGTCGACAAGCTGCTGACGCTGCTCGTCGCGGTGCTCAGACCGGTCGAAGTGGAAGTCGACAAGCTGCCGATGCTGCTGGTTGCCGTGCTCAGGCCGGTGGACGTCGAGGTCGACAGGCTGGCAACGCTGCTGTTTGTCGTGCTCAACCCTGTGGAAAGGCTGCTGATGCCGCTCGCCGACGTGCTCAAGCCCGTCGAAAGGCTGCTGACAGTGCTGTTGGTCGTGCTCAACCCTGTCGAAAGACTGCTAATGCTGCTCGTTGCAGTGCTCAGGCCAGTGGACGTGGAGGTTGAGAGGCTGCCGATGCTGCTTGTCGCGGTGCTCAGGCCCGTCGAGGTCGAGGTCGACAGGCTACCGATACCGGTGGAAGTCGAAGTCGACAAGCTGCTGATGCTGCTGTTTGCGGTGCTCAGACCGGTCGAGGTAGACGTCGACAAGCTGCCGATGCTGCTCGTGGCGGTGCTCAAGCCAGTAGACGTCGAAGTCGACAGGCTGCTGATGCCTGTGGAAGTCGAGGTGGACAGGCTGCTGATGCTGCTGGTCGCCGTGCTGAGCCCGGTCGAGGTGGACGTCGACAAGCTACCGATGCTGCTCGTGGCGGTACTCAAGCCAGTAGACGTCGAAGTCGACAGACTGCTGATGCTGCTGGTTGCAGTGCTCAGACCCGTCGAGGTGGACGTGGACAAGCTGCCGATACTGCTCGTCGCCGTGCTCAGGCCAGTGGACGTCGAAGTCGACAGGCTACCGATCCCGGTGGAGGTTGAAGTCGACAGACTGCTGATGCTGCTCGTCGCCGTGCTCAGGCCGCTCGAGGTCGACGTCGACAAGCTCCTGATGCTGCTGGTCGCGGTGCTCAGGCCCGTGGACGTCGAGGTCGACAGGCTGCTGATTCCGGTGGAAGTCGAGGTCGACAGGCTGCCGATGCTGCTCGTCGCCGTGCTCAAACCGGTCGACGTCGAAGTCGACAGGCTGGTCAGATTGCTGTTCGTCGTGCTCAGGCCGGTGGACGTCGAGGTCGACAAGCTGCTGAGGCTGCTCGTCGTCGTGCTCGCCACGGAGTACAGCTGGCTGCCGTTGATCGCGTCGGTGCTGCTGGCACCAACCAGGCCGGCGGCGACGTTCTGAATGCGGCGCTCCGCACCCGGGCCGCCCACGCTCACCACCCCTGCGGACGAGCTGGCGCCTGCAAAGCCGCCGAACGTCGTGCCGCCAATGGTCGCGCTGCTGACGGTCGTGGTGCCACCGGTGGCTGCCGTGGCGGCGCCAGTGGTTGCCGCGCCCTGCCCGAGGGCAACCGACCCGGCGACGCTGGCGTTGGACCCGAGACCGATCGCGACACCCGAAGTGGCACCCGAAGTGACCACGGATTGCCCGCCAATCGCGATGGCGTCGCTTGCAGCCGCCGAAGCACCGCCGTTGCTGTTTGTACCGATCGCCGTGGCGCCATTGCCGGTGGCGGTTGCCGTCCGACCCAGAGCAGAAGAAAAATCGCCGGCCGCGGTGGCTCCGGAGCCGATGGCCACCGAGCGATTTCCGTTCGCGACTGCGGAGGTCCCGAGTGCCAGGGCATTCTCTGCGCCAGCCTGCGCAGCGTAGCCAAATGCCGCGGAAGTCTTTCCTGCGGCATTGGAGAGGGTGCCGAATGCCGTAGAACCACCACCGCTGGCATTTGCAAGGTTACCGAAGGCCGTCGAAGGCGCCAGGCCACTCGGGTCGCCAACGGCCTTTGCATTGGTGCCGAAGGCCATGTCATTGCTGAAGGCAGCGTTGGCGTTGTTGCCAAACGCCGTCGCGCCACCTCCGTTTGCACGGGCACCCGTCCCGATGGCGACGGTGTTGTCCGATGCGGCATTGGCCGCACTGCCGAGCGCTAACGCGCCATTTCCGCCACTGACCGCATTGGCGCCCAACGCCATCGCTGCATCGATCACGCTCCCGGTGTTCGACTTGACCAGTGCGCCATTGCCGATTGCGACGGCACGGGTCGTGTTGTTGTCCGTCGTGGCGTTGCTACCGATCGCGATGGCTGCGTTCGGCATCGCGCCTCCCACCTGATCGGCAGATGCACCCACGCCCAACGCGACGCTTCCACCCCAGCTGTTCGAATTCGTACCAATGGCAATCGAATTGGTTTCGCCGCCGCCGGCCCCAATCGACGCACCCGCATTCTTGCCGATGGCGATCGAACCATCGACCGTCGCTCGCGCGCCATTGCCCAGTGCGGTAGCACTGTTTCCGGCTGCTGCACTGCTGCTCCCGATGGCAACGGAGTCTGATCCGGTGGCTTTCGCGCTGATGCCGATGGCCGAGCTGTTGGCGCCGGATGCACTGGTATTGCTGTCGCCTACCTGGAAGTGGTTGGCAAGGATGGTGGTAGTCGAATTCGTTGTGCTCGCGTCGCCCAACGTGATGTTCGTGGCATTGGCGATGTCGGCATTGCCAACGAAGTAGTTGCGAATAGGGGTACCAGCCCCGCCGCCGCGCAGAACCATGAACTCGCCTGATCCGATCGAATCAGGGTTCGAGACAAATGTAAGACCGTTGTTGCTGCTGGGCTGACAAGAAGTAGTTGCGTTACAGGTGATCTGGGCGTTGGCCACCGACCCGATCCAACCAAAGGCAACCGCCATCGAGGCTGACAGCAACGTCGTGCGAAGCATGCCCCGAGCACGCCCGCTCTTGCTGGCCTTGCCCCTGCTCTTTTCAAGTTCGCTGACCGCAATCCAAGCACCCAGGGCTTCGTTCCAAACAGTTCTGTAAGACTTATTCATTTATTCAACTCAGTTCACGGTAGAGAACAGCCAGGTACAGACCGATAGGAAACGCGACCTCCCTGGCTCAGAATCCGTCGCGAAAGGCGCCCGCATGCGACGCCCATTTACAAGAACGGTGAAATGTACGGGGTTGTTTACATTTATGGCGCAATGCAACATCCGCTGAAAATGCAGCGGATGATTTAGTTCACAGAAACGAAATAAGAGTGGGCAAACCGCTGGTTGCGAGTTGTCCTCGAACCACGAAAGAGCACCGCCACGTAGAATTTGGGCGGCTTTGAAAGCGGACATTTATCACACAAATCCGCCGGTAAATCCGGCTTTTCCTGTGATCTGCACCTCTTCCTCGGTGATTGGCGGCCCTGATACCGCACGCCAGGTCAAATCGAAAGCACTCGAAATCTGGAAATTTCTCACAGGACTGGCAATTAATTTCTTACCCAAAGAGGCACCGCTATTGCCTTTGTCAGAAATTAACAAATTGGAAACAAATTAAAAATGACCGCCTCCACCAAGCTCCGTATTGGCATCACTATCGGCCTGCATCACGAGGCTGAAACGTTATGGAATAACGGCATCAAGCAGAACGCCGTGTTCCTGGCGGAAGCGCTGAAGCACTGCCCGAGCGTGGCGTCGGTCGTGCTGGTGAACACCACGGCCGTGCCCATCACCGCCGCCCTACCCTGGGACCTGGCACGCTGGCCCACAGTGAATTTCGAAGCGGCCAAGGACAACGTGGACGTGCTGATCGAGCTCGGCGGTCAGATCGATCCGGTGCAAACGGACTACCTGAAGCGCCGCGGCGCACGGCTGGTGTCGTACTGCTGCGGCTTCGAATATGTGCACGCCATGGAGTCGATGCTGTTCAGCAGGCCGCTCTGGGGGCAGAACCTGTTCATCAACCAGCGCTACGACGACATATGGATGGTTCCGCAGGTGACCCATATCAGCCAAGCCTATTTCGAGGTGCTGCGCCGCGCCGAAGCGCGCGCCGTGCCTTTCGTGTGGAGCCCGGTGTTCCTCGACGAGCGCACCCGCACGCTGCCCGATGCCGGCGTTTACCAGCCGCGCAGCGGCCCGCGCCGGCTCAGCGTGATGGAGCCGAACATCAACGTCGTGAAGTTCTGCCTCTACCCGATCCTGATTGCCGAGCTGTCTTACCGCGCGCGGCCCGACGCCATTGCCCTGCTGCAAGTCACCAACGCCGAGCGGCTGGCCAAGGAGAACATGGAGTTCATCACGCTGATGAACCAGCTCGACCTGATCCGCCAGCACAAGGCGGTGTTCCTGGGCCGGCACGAAACGCCAGTGTTCCTGGCGCAGAACACCGACATCGTGGTCTCGCACCAGTGGGAGAACCCGCTCAACTACTTCTACCTGGAGACCTGCTGGCAGGGCTACCCGCTGGTGCACAACGCGCATCTGTGCGCCGACCTCGGCTATTACTACCAGGACAACGACGTGGCGGCAGGCAGCGCCCGTGTGCTCGAAGCCATCGACACGCACGATGCACAGGCGCTCGCCTACCGCGAGCGGCAACGCGGCCTGATCGACCGCTACCTGCCCGGCAACGCGGCCGCCACCGAGGTGTACAACACGCTGCTGCTCGGCCTGATGCAGCGGCCCGCCAAATGAAACGAGCAACGCCCCATGCTTGACCCCTCCGAACTCCGCCAATTCTTTCCCGTCGTTGTCTCGCCCAGCCACGACGGCAAGTTTTTCCAGAACTACGTCCTGTCGATGCTGAACCTCACCATCGAAGCCGAGCGGGCCGGCATGCGGCTGCAGGTGCTGTTCCACCAGGGCGAGAGCCTGGTGACGCGCGCGCGAAACAACTGCGTGGCCCAGTTCCTGGCCAATCCGCACTGGACGCACCTGTTCTGGATCGACGCGGACATCGGCTTTTCGGCGCAGGCGGCCTTCCGGCTGCTGCTGTCGGGCTACGACATTGCCGCCGGTGTCTACCCGCTCAAGCGCGAGAACTGGCCCGCCGAGGGTGTGGCCGCAGGCACGACGCAGCAGCAGTTCGAAGCCACGTTCACGCGCTACACCGTCAACGCCAAGGCCTCGGAAGTCACCTCGCAGGTGGAACTCGACGTTCAGCCCGACGGCTTCATGAAGATGGACGAGGCGCCGACCGGCTTCATGGTGATCAAGCGCGCGGTGTTCGAGCGGCTGATGGCCAGCTACCCCGACCTCAGCTACGTGCCAGACAGCATCGGCGAAGCGAACCTCGGGCTGCACTACCGCTTCTTCGACGTGATGGTCGATCCGGTGACGCGCCGTTATCTGTCGGAAGACTATGGCTTCTGCCGCCTGTGGTCGGGGCTGGGCGAGTCGATCTACATCGATGCCAACTCCAACCTCTCGCACCAGGGCGCCAAGCTGTATCGCGGCGACTTCGCCAATTCGTTGCTGACCGCGCTGCCCTATGCGGTCGGCGGCCCCGCCGGTGCGGCAATGGTGCTCACGGGCCGGGAGCACCTGAAGCCGAACGCTCCGCCCCCTTGAGCGCCGCGAGTCCCTTGGGGCTGCGCCCACAAAAAAACCCCGCCGAAGCGGGGCTTTTTGATTGAGGCGATCTGAAGAAGATCAGGCCGCGACCGTGTCCGCCACACCCTTGTAGTCGTCAATCTTGTCGAAGTTCAGGTACTGGTAGATCTGCGTGCTGGCTGCATCGAGCACGCCCGATGCGGCCATGTACTCCTCGCGGGTCGGGATGCGACCAAGGCGCGAGCAGATCGCGGCCAGCTCTGCCGAGCCGAGGTACACGTTCGTGTTCTTGCCCAGGCGATTCGGGAAGTTGCGGGTGCTGGTCGACATCACCGTGGCGCCTTCGCGCACCTGTGCCTGGTTGCCCATGCACAGCGAGCAGCCCGGCATTTCGGTGCGGGCACCTGCATTGCCGAACACGCCGTAGTGGCCTTCTTCGGTCAGTTGTTGCGCATCCATCTTGGTCGGCGGCGCGATCCACAGCTTGACCGGAATGTCGCGCTTGCCTTCGAGCAGCTTCGAAGCCGCACGGAAGTGACCGATGTTGGTCATGCACGAGCCGATGAACACTTCGTCGATCGCGGCACCGGCCACGTCGCTCAGCGTCTTCACGTCGTCCGGATCGTTCGGGCAGGCCACGATCGGTTCGTGGATTTCGGCCAGATCGATCTCGATGACGGCGGCGTAGTCGGCGTCGGCATCGCCCTTGAGCAATTGCGGGTCCTTGAGCCAGGCCTCCTGCGCGGCGATGCGGCGTGCCAGCGTGCGGGCATCTGCATAGCCTTCGGCAATCATCCACTTCATCAGCGTGATGTTGCTGTTGATGTATTCGATGATCGGTTCCTTGTTCAGATGCACCGTGCAGCCGGCGGCCGAACGCTCGGCCGAAGCGTCGCTCAGTTCGAAGGCTTGTTCGACCTTCAGGTCGGGCAGGCCTTCGATTTCGAGGATGCGGCCCGAGAAGATGTTCTTCTTGCCTTGCTTGGCCACGGTCAGCAGACCCGACTTGATGGCGTACAGCGGAATCGCGTTGACCAGGTCACGCAGCGTGACGCCGGGCTGCATCTTGCCCTTGAAGCGCACGAGCACCGATTCGGGCATGTCCAGCGGCATCACGCCGGTGGCAGCGGCGAAGGCCACGAGGCCCGAGCCTGCCGGGAAGCTGATCCCGATGGGGAAGCGGGTGTGGCTGTCGCCGCCGGTACCGACGGTGTCGGGCGTCAGCAGGCGGTTGAGCCACGAGTGGATCACGCCGTCGCCCGGACGCAGCGAAACGCCGCCGCGGTTGGCCATGAACTCGGGGAGTTCGTGGTGCATCTTGACGTCGACCTTCTTCGGGTACGCCGCCGTGTGGCAGAACGACTGCATCACGAGGTCGGCCGAGAAGCCCAGGCAAGCCAGGTCCTTCAGCTCGTCGCGGGTCATCGGGCCGGTGGTGTCCTGCGAGCCGACCGACGTCATCTTGGGTTCGCAGTACGTGCCCGGGCGAACGCCCTGGCCTTCAGGCAGGCCACAGGCGCGGCCGACCATCTTCTGTGCGAGCGAGAAGCCCTTCTTGGTGTCGACCGGGCTTTGCGGCAGGCGGAACAGCGTCGAGACAGGCAGGCCCAGCGCTTCACGCGCCTTGGCGGTCAGGCCACGGCCGATGATCAGCGGAATGCGGCCGCCGGCGCGCACTTCGTCGAACAGCACGTCGCTCTTGACCTGGAACTCGGCGATGACCTTGCCGTCCTTCAGGGCCTTGCCTTCGTAGGGACGCAGCTCGACCACGTCGCCCATGTTCATCTGCGTCACGTCGAGCTCGATGGGCAGCGCGCCCGAGTCTTCCATCGTGTTGTAGAAGATCGGTGCGATCTTGCCGCCGAGGCAGACGCCGCCGAAACGCTTGTTCGGCACGAAGGGAATGTCTTCGCCGGTGAACCACAGCACCGAGTTGGTGGCGCTCTTGCGCGACGAACCCGTGCCGACCACGTCGCCAGCGTAGGCCACGAGGTGGCCGCGCGCGCGCAGGTCTTCGATGAACTTCACCGGGCCGCGCTTGCCGTCTTCTTCGGGAACGATGCCGGGGCGTGCGTTCTTGTGCATCGCGAGCGCGTGCATCGGGATGTCGGGACGCGTCGTTGCATCGGGTGCGGGCGACAGGTCGTCGGTGTTGATTTCGCCAGCCACCTTGAAGATGCTGACGGTGATGCTTTGCGGCACTTCGGGACGGCTGGTGAACCACTCGGCATCGGCCCAGCTTTGCAGCACGCCCTTGGCGTGGACGTTGCCCTTGTCGGCCTTTTCCTTGACGTCGTGGAACTGGTCGAACATCAACAGGGTCTTCTTCAGGCCCTCGGCCGCCACGGCGCCGACTTCGGCGTCGTCGAGCAGGTCGATCATGGGGCTGATGTTGTAGCCGCCGAGCATGGTGCCGAGCAGTTCGGTCGCGCGGGCGCGCGAAATGAACTCGCTCTTTTCGGTGCCGTGGGCCACGGCCGCGAGATAGCTCGCCTTGACCTTGGCGGCATCGTCGACGCCGGCGGGCACGCGATAGGTGAGCAGATCGAGCAGGAAGGCACCGTCCTTGGCATTCGCGCTCTTGAGGAGCTCGATCGCTTCGGCGGTTTGCTTCGCGCTCAAAGGCAGCGGCGGGATACCGAGCGCGGCGCGTTCGGCAACATGGTCAACGTAGGCTTGCAACATCTTCTTTTCTCCGGAAACTGGGCTGGCGGGCGTGCGGAGCGCTCATGCAAGAGCCGCGCCGCACCCCGTTTCGGTACGCTTACTTCTTGGCCGCGTCGGCGCCTTCGAACAGGGCCTTCGGCGGGTTCTTCTTCATTTCTTCGGCAAATGCGACCTGGGCCGCGGTCTGGCATTCGTCAGCGATGCGCAGGCCGGCCTTCTGGTTCATCAGCATCGACTTGTTGCCGAGCTGGAGCCACATGGCGCCGGCACGCGGGTCTTCGAGGCGAATGGCGCCGGTGCGGCTTTCGACCGGGTGCATGCGGTACTTCAGGCCCTTGGTGGTCACGGTGAAGAAGCCGGGCTTCTTCTCGTCGGGCGTGACGGTCACGTCGGCGCCGAGTTCGCACTGGGCCTTGCCGACGGACACGCGCTGGGCCACGGCCAGGTCGGCCTCGGAGAGCGTCACGTCGGTGTCGGTGTTGATGGGCGTGACTTCTTCGACGGCCTTGGCGGCCTTGCGCGTGACCTGGTGCTTCTTGGCGGGTGCCTTGGCCGTGGTGGTCTTGGCGGCGGGCTTGGCCGCCGGCTTGGCTGCGTCCTGGGCCATTGCGGCCAGCGGGAGCGCCAGGGCAACAGCGGCGATCAGGGCAATTTTCTTCATGTGTGGGTTTCCTTGAGGCTGGGTTCAGTGAGTTTCAGGAGGCCGCGAATGCAAACCAGGCTTTCGCCTCGGGGGGCAACGCGCGCCCTGTTGCGTGGGCACGCGTCAGAACCTGCCAGAAATGGCGGTAGCTCGCGCGGTCGTGCAATGTGCCATCAATTTGTGTCGGAGCCCAATCCGCATCTGCGGCTTTTGCAATGATTTGTGTGGCAATTTGAATCTGCGCTTCGTCGGGCGCGAAGGCCTCGAGGATGGGGCGGATCTGGTTCGGGTGGATGCTCCACATGCGCGTGTAGCCGAATTCGGTGGCCGCCTTGCGGGCCGCGATGCGCATGGCATCGGTGTTGTTGAATTCGGTCACCACGCAGTGCGAAGGCACCTTGCCGTAGGCGTGCGCCGCCGAGGCGATGGCCAGCTTGGCGCGCACCACCAGCGGATGGGTGAACTGCCCGGCCGCGCCCATGCCGTCGGCGGGAATGGCACCGGCGTGCGCCGACACGAAATCCATCAGGCCGAAGCTCAGCGATTGCACGCGCGGATGCGCGGCGATCTCAAAGGCGTTGTGCACCGCCAGGGGCGATTCGATCAATACGTGCAGGGGCAGCGCACCGGCGTCCGCGGCTTCGAGCGCCGCAACAGCCTGCAACACATCGGCCACCGATTCGACCTTGGGCACCATCAGGTGGCTCAGGCGCTGACCAGCACGGCCGGCGATGGTGATCACGTCGCCGGCGAAGGCCGGATGGTCGACCGGATGCACGCGCACGCCGACGCGCATGCCGGGCTTGGCGGCCAGCGCCAGCTCGGTGACGAGGGCCGCATGCTCGGCCTCGCCGCCAACCGGGGCACCGTCTTCGCAATCGAGGGTGACGTCGAACACGCAGGCGCCGAACTCTTCGGCCATTTCGGCTTGCAGCGCCAGGCTTTTCTTCATGCGGGCTTCAACGCCGCTGTAGTGGTCGCACACGGGCAGGGTCACGGCCCCGGCCTGCGCGCCGAGCAGCACTTCAGCAGGGTGGACTGCGTTCGTCATGCTTTCTTCTGCGCCACGATGAACATGCGTGGAAAAGCGAGCAGGCGCTTGCCGTCGGCACGGGCCGGATATGCCTTGTTAACGCGGCGCTCGTACTCGGCCAGGTAGCTTGCCTGCAGGTCCGGCGGGAGCCGGTCGACGAAAGGCTTCAGCCCGGTGCCACGCACCCATTCGACGATAGCCGCAGCATTCGCCATCGGGTGCTGGTAGATCGTGTGCCAGACATCGACATGCGCGGCGCGCGGCGCCAGCAGGTCGTAGTACCCACCCAGGCCGAACAGCTTCGTGCGCAGCTTGTCGGCATCGCCGATGGGCTCGGCCCAGGGCGCTTCGGCCGCCACCGCGCGCATCAGGCGGTGGGTAGGCTCCTGGCGGTTGTCGGGCATCTGGACGGCGAGCACGCCGCCCGGGGCCAGCGCATCGAACAGGCGCGGGATCAGCGTGTCGTGATCCGGCACCCATTGCAGGGACGCGTTGGCATAAATGAGATCGGGCGCTTCTTGCGGCGCCCAGGTCGCGATGTCGCTCAGCTCGAAGCGCGCCTGCGGCAGGCGCTCGCGCGCGCTGACCAGCATGGCTTCGGAGTTGTCGGTCCCGATGACGTGCGCCTTCGGAAACCGCTGCACCAGCAGCTCGGTGGAATTGCCCGGACCGCAGCCGAGATCGACCACACGGGCCGCCTTGGTCAACGGCACCCGCGCCAGGAGTTCCTGCGCGGGGCGGGTGCGCTCGTCCTCGTAGCGACGATAGAGCGCGGGGTTCCAGTCGAGCATGCCGGCGGATCTTGCTTGCTTACTTAGATCAGGTGAGCGACGCCGGCTTGTTCGCCTTGCAGCTCTTCCAGGGTCTTGTTGATGCGTTCCTGGCTGAATGCGTCGATCTCGAGGCCTTCGACCAGCTTGTACTCACCGTTTTCGCAGGTGACGGGGAAGCCGAACATCGTGTCCTTCGGAATGCCGTACTGGCCGTCCGACGGAATGCCCATGGTGACCCACTTGCCGTTGGTGCCCAGGGCCCAGTCGCGCATGTGGTCGATGGCGGCGTTGGCGGCCGAAGCAGCCGACGACAGGCCGCGGGCTTCGATGATGGCTGCGCCGCGCTTGCCGACGGTCGGCAGGAACACGTTGGCGTTCCATTCCTGATCGTTGATCATCTTGGCGACGCTTTCGCCGTTGATGGTGGCGAAGCGGTAGTCGGCGTACATCGTGGGCGAGTGGTTGCCCCAGACGGTGAGCTTCTCGATGTCGGCCACGGGCTTGCCGGTCTTGGCAGCGATCTGGCTGGCAGCGCGGTTGTGGTCCAGGCGCAGCATGGCGGTGAAGTTCTTGCGCGGCAGGTCGGGCGCGCTCTTCATGGCGATGTAGGCGTTGGTGTTGGCAGGGTTGCCGACCACCAGCACCTTGACGTTGCGGCTGGCGACGGCGTTGAGGGCCTTGCCTTGTGCCGTGAAGATGGCGCCGTTGACGGCCAGCAGTTCAGCACGTTCCATGCCCGGGCCGCGGGGACGCGAGCCAACCAGCAGTGCGTAGTCGGCGTCCTTGAAGGCGGTCATCGGGTCGCCATGCGCTTCCATGCCGACCAGCAGCGGGAAGGCGCAGTCGTCAAGTTCCATCATCACGCCCTTGAGCGCCTTCTGGGCCTTCTCGTCGGGAATTTCGAGCAGTTGCAAGATGACCGGCTGGTCTTTGCCGAGCATTTCGCCAGATGCGATACGGAACAACAGGGCGTAACCGATTTGACCGGCGGCACCGGTGACGGCAACGCGGACGGGCTTTTTGCTCATGGGAAGACTCCAGAAGGTGATGAAAACGGTGTCGGCGCGCTCGTGGTGCGCCAATGGTCCAACGGGGGGATTACCTTCCCGCGGCGCGGGACCGGCCCGCATTTTAAGCCGATTCAATGAGCCTCGTCTTATGTCTTATATAAGATATCCTCTGGGGGTCCGCCAAGGCGCACCCCACCGCTGCCATGAACACCCCCACCGCCCTCGACGAGCCCGCGACGCCGTCCTTCAGTCCGCTCTACCAGCAGATCAAGACATTGATCCTGCAGAGCCTGCAGGCGGGCGAGTGGAAGCCGGGCGAACCCATCCCGAGCGAGATGGACCTGGCCGTGCGCTATCGCGTGAGCCAGGGCACGGTGCGCAAGGCCATCGACGAGCTTTCCGCCGAAAACCTCGTGGTGCGGCGCCAGGGCAAAGGCACCTTCGTCGCGACGCATGCCGAGCAGCATGTGCAGTACCGCTTTCTCAAGCTCGTGCCCGATGCGGGCAGCCCGAGCACCGAAGGCCCGGCCGTGCGCACCATCGTCGACTGCAAGCGCCAGCGCGCTTCGGCCGACGTGGCACGCGCCCTCGGCCTGCGCACCGGCGACGCGGTGCTGCAGGTACGCCGCGTACTCGCCTACGCGGGCGTACCGACCATCCTCGAAGACCTCTGGTTGCCCGGCACGCCCTTCAAGGGCCTCACGGCCGAGCGACTGCGCGCATGGCCCGGCCCGATGTACGCGCTGTTCGAAACCGAATTCGGCGTGCGCATGGTGCGTGCCGAAGAAAAAATCCGTGCCGTGCTGCCCGATGCCGAGCAGGCCGAACTGCTCGACGTGACGCAGCAGATGCCCCTGTTGAGCGTGGAACGTGTCGCGCACACCTACCATGACATGCCGATGGAGTTGCGCCGCGGGCTGTACCGCACCGACACGCACCACTACAGGAATCAGTTGGGCTGAACCCGATGCGGACAGAAATCGAATTCCGGTGCGCCAACGTGCGCACACAACATGCGCGATGCGCTACGAAGTCAATAGCATCCGACTGCAGCGGTGCGTTGACGCGAGTGCGTCCGCAGCACGATGGTGCATTGCAATAGAATTTTGCGTTGTTTGCATTTCCGCATAAGAAACAAAAGCGTTCGCTCTCAGAACAAGCCACCAAGCCACGAAAGCCCTCCCCCATGACAGAGCTTGCAACTCCCCCCCGGCCGCCACGTCGCGAATTTCGCAACATCAATGCGTTCACCGACCTCACGACCTACCGGCTGCCGCCGGCCGGCATCGTGTCGATCCTGCATCGCGTGAGCGGCGTGATCATGTTCCTGCTGCTGCCGTTCATCATCTGGATGTTCGACACGTCGCTGTCATCTGACTACTCGTTCGCCAAATTCAAGGCCGCCTTCAACAGCGGCCTTGGCTTCGTTCCGGGCTGGTTCTTCAAGCTCGTCGCACTGGCCCTGATCTGGGCCTACCTGCACCACTTCATCGCCGGCCTGCGCCATCTCTGGATGGACGTGAGCCATGCCGCGGTCACCAAGGAATTCGGGCACAACTCGGCCGTGGCCACGTTGGCCCTGAGCATCGTGCTCACCCTGGTGCTCGGCGCCAAGCTGTTCGGCCTGTACTGAGAAGGAGCCACCCCATGTCTGTGAATTACGGCTCCAAGCGCATCGTCGTCGGTGCACATTACGGTTTGCGCGACTGGCTCAGCCAGCGCATCACGGGCGGCCTGATGGCGCTCTTCACGATCATCCTGCTCGCACAGCTGATCTTCTCGCGCGGCCCCATCGGCTACGACCTCTGGGCCGGCATCTTCGCGGCGCAGTGGATGAAGGTGCTGACCTTCTCCGTGATCGTTGGCCTGCTCTATCACGTGTGGGTCGGCATGCGCGACGTGTGGATGGACTACGTCCAGCCCGTTGCCATTCGCCTCGCCCTGCAAATTTTCACCATCGTCTGGCTTGTCGGTTGTGCGGGTTGGGCCATTCAAGTGCTTTGGAAGATCTGAGCCCACCATGACCTACACAAAAGAAAAAATCACCAAGCGCAAGTTCGACGTCGTGATCGTCGGTGCCGGCGGCTCCGGCATGCGCGCCTCGCTGCAACTTGCACGTGCCGGCCTCAACGTGGCTGTGCTCTCCAAGGTGTTCCCGACCCGCTCGCACACCGTCGCTGCGCAAGGCGGCGTGGGCGCATCGCTCGGCAACATGAGCGAAGACAACTGGCACTACCACTTCTACGACACGATCAAGGGTTCCGACTGGCTCGGCGACCAGGACGCCATCGAGTTCATGTGCCGCGAAGCACCGAAGGTCGTGTACGAGCTCGAACACTTCGGCATGCCCTTCGACCGCAACCCCGATGGCACGATCTACCAGCGTCCGTTCGGCGGCCACACGGCCAACTACGGTGAGAAGCCCGTGCAGCGCGCCTGCGCCGCGGCCGACCGTACCGGCCACGCGATGCTGCACACGCTCTATCAGAAGAACGTCGAAGCCCGCACCCAGTTCTTCGTCGAATGGATGGCGCTCGACCTCATCCGTGACGAAGAAGGCGACGTGGTCGGCGTGACCGCACTCGAGATGGAAACCGGCGACCTGCACATCCTGCAGGCCAAGACCGTGCTGCTGGCCACCGGCGGTGCAGGCCGCATCTTCCAGGCCTCGACCAACGCCTTCATCAACACCGGCGACGGCCTCGGCATGGCGGCCCGCTCGGGCATTCCGCTGCAGGACATGGAGTTCTGGCAGTTCCACCCGACCGGCGTGGCCGGCGCGGGCGTGCTGCTCACCGAAGGTTGCCGCGGCGAAGGCGCCATCTTGCTGAACAGCAACGGCGAACGCTTCATGGAGCGCTATGCGCCCACGCTGAAGGACCTGGCACCACGCGACTTCGTCTCGCGCTCGATGGACCAGGAAATCAAGGAAGGCCGAGGCTGCGGTCCCAACAAGGACTACGTGCTGCTCAAGCTCGACCACCTCGGTGCCGAGACCATCCACAAGCGCCTGCCCTCGGTGTACGAAATCGGCGTCAACTTCGCCAACGTCGACATCACCAAGGAACCGATTCCCGTCGTACCGACCATCCACTACCAGATGGGCGGCATCCCGACCAACATCAACGGCCAGGTCGTCATCCAGAAGGGTGAAGACAACAGTGCCGTGGTGAACGGCCTCTACGCCGTGGGCGAATGCTCCTGCGTGAGCGTGCACGGCGCGAACCGCCTGGGCACCAACTCGCTGCTCGACCTGCTGGTGTTCGGCCGTGCGGCGGGCAACCACATCGTCGAGTTCAACGACAAGCTCAAGGAACACAAGCCCCTGCCCAAGGATGCGGCCGACCGCACGCTGGAGCGCCTGAACCGCCTCGAAGCCACCACCGGCGGCGAATACGCCCAGGACGTGGCCGGCGAGATCCGCGCCGTCATGCAGCAGCACGCGGCCGTGTTCCGCAAGCAGGCCTCGATGGACGAAGGTGTGGTCAAGATCGCCGCCGTGCGCGAGCGCGTCAATTCGATCGGCCTGAAGGACAAGTCCAAGGTGTTCAACACCGCCCGCATCGAAGCGCTGGAAGTCGACAACCTGATCGAAGTGGCGCAGGCCACGATGGTCTCGGCCGCCGCCCGCAAGGAATGCCGCGGCGCGCATACGGTCGAAGACTACGAACGCCCGGCGGACGACCCGGTCGCGCCGCTCGGCCGCGACGACGCCAACTGGATGAAGCACACGCTCTGGTACAGCCAGGACAACCGCCTCTCGTACAAGCCAGTCAAGCTGCAGCCGCTCACCGTGGCCTCGGTTCCACCCAAGGTCCGCACGTTCTAAGCGAACGGTCAAACGGCTCACAGTCAGCTCATACAAAGCATTCACAAGGTCACTACGATGAAGCGCACATTCCAGATCTACCGCTACGACCCGGACAAGGACGCCAAGCCCTACATGCAGACAGTCGAGATCGAACTCGACGGCCACGAACGCATGCTGCTCGACGCCCTGATGAAGCTCAAGGCACAAGACCCGACGCTGTCGTTCCGCCGCTCGTGCCGCGAAGGCGTCTGCGGCTCCGACGCCATGAACATCAACGGCAAGAACGGCCTCGCCTGCCTGACCAACATGCTTACGCTCAAGGGCACGATCGTGTTGAAGCCGTTGCCCGGCCTGCCGGTCATTCGCGACCTGATCGTCGACATGACGCAGTTCTTCAAGCAGTACAACTCGATCAAGCCGTACCTGCAGAACGACAGCGTGCCGCCCGAGAAGGAACGCCTGCAGTCGCCCGAAGAGCGTGAAGAGCTCAACGGCCTGTACGAGTGCATCCTGTGCGCCAGCTGCTCCACGAGCTGCCCGAGCTTCTGGTGGAACCCCGACAAGTTCGTCGGCCCCGCCGGCCTGCTGCAGGCCTACCGCTTCATCGCCGACAGCCGCGACGAAGCCACCGGCGAGCGCCTGGACAACCTGGAAGACCCGTACCGCCTGTTCCGCTGCCACACGATCATGAACTGCGTGGACGTGTGCCCGAAGAGCCTGAACCCCACCAAGGCCATCGGCAAGATCAAGGAACTGATGGTGCGTCGCGCCATCTGAACCTTTTCATCAAGAAGCCACCATGCAATCCGCCGCCGACTTCGACCAGCCGCTCAGCGAACGTGCGCTGAGCAAGCTGAAATGGCGCTGCCGGCGCGGCCTGCTCGAGAACGACCTGTTCATCGCCCGCTTCTTCGAGCGGCACGAATCCCGCATGACCGTGGGTCAAGCGGGAGCGATGGAGACATTGATGGACCTGTCGGACAACGACCTCCTCGACCTTTTGCTACGCAGAAAGGAGCCCGAGCCCGCATGGGCCGGGGCCGAGGTGGTCGAACTGCTGCAGTTGATGCGCACCGACGGCGCAGCACGTCAATGAAAGCGCCCTGCCTTACGCAGCGCCCCGCCATCTCTCCTTCGTCCCGAATCCTCCTCTGAAAGAAAACCGAAATGAAAGCATCCGATACCAAGGCCACGCTGTCGTTCAGCAACGGCGGCGACAGCGTTGAACTGCCGATCTACAAGGGCACCGTCGGCCCCGACGTGATCGACATCCGCAAGCTGTACGCACAGACCGGCATGTTCACCTATGACCCGGGCTTCATGTCGACCGCCGCCTGCCAGTCGGCCATCACGTACATCGATGGCGACAAGGGCGAGCTGCTGTATCGCGGCTACCCCATCGAGCAACTCGCGACCAACTGCGACTTCCTCGAAACCTGCCACCTGCTGCTGTACGGCGAGCTGCCGGACACGGCCAAGAAGGCCAACTTCACCAAGCTCGTGACGAACCACACGATGGTGAACGAGCAGATGCAGTTCTTCCTGCGCGGCTTCCGCCGCGACGCGCATCCGATGGCCATCATGACCGGCCTCGTGGGCGCCCTGTCGGCCTTCTATCACGACAGCACGGACATCAACAATCCCGAGCACCGCGAGATCGCCGCGATCCGCCTGATCGCGAAGATGCCCACGCTCGTGGCCATGGCCTACAAGTACACGATCGGCCAGCCGTACATGTACCCGAAGAACGACCTGAGCTATGCGGGCAACTTCCTGCACATGATGTTCGCCACGCCGTGCGAAGAGTACAAGGTGAACCCGGTGCTCGAGCGCGCGCTCGACCGCATCTTCATCCTGCACGCAGACCACGAGCAGAACGCTTCGACCTCGACGGTGCGCCTGTGCGGCTCGTCGGGCACGAACCCCTTCGCAGCCATCGCAGCTGGCGTGGCCTGCCTCTGGGGCCCTGCCCACGGCGGCGCCAACGAAGCAGCTCTGAACATGCTGTACGACATCCAGAAGGAAGGCGGCGTCGAGAAGATCGGCGAGTTCATCAAGAAGGTCAAGGACAAGAACTCGAACGTCAAGCTCATGGGCTTCGGCCACCGCGTGTACAAGAACTACGACCCGCGCGCCAAGCTGATGCAGGAAACCTGCAACGAAGTGCTGACCGAGCTGGGCCTGGAAAACGACCCGCTGTTCAAGCTCGCCAAGGAACTCGAAAAGATCGCCCTGGAAGACGAATACTTCGTGTCGCGCAAGCTGTACCCGAACGTCGACTTCTACTCGGGCATCGTGCAGCGCGCCATCGGCATCCCGGTGCCGCTGTTCACCGCGATCTTCGCGCTGGCCCGCACGGTCGGCTGGATCGCCCAGCTGAACGAAATGATCGGCGACCCCGAGTACAAGATCGGCCGCCCGCGCCAGCTGTTCGAAGGCTCGCCCAAGCGCGACGTCAAGCCGATCACGGCTCGCTGATCGCCGCGGGAGCTTCGGCTCTCGTTGCCATCCCATCAAAAAAGCTGCCCTCGGGCAGCTTTTTTCGTTGGAGGACACCAAAGCAAGCGCTCTTCGCCACCGGGCAGGAAGGTCATCGCATATCGCGATGGCCTTGCACCGAAAACAGGAAGAAAATAGACAACTCATCGCCAGACGCGATGCCCCAAGCCCCATGAGCACATCCGAACGCAACTTTGCACGCCGCATCGACCTCACGTCGTTGCAGCTGTTCGTGGCCGTGTGCGAGCTGGGCAGCATCGGCCGCGCGGCGGAGCGCGAATTCATCGCGGCATCGGCCATCAGCAAACGCTTGTCCGACCTCGAAGCCACGCTCGGCACCACCTTGCTCTATCGCCATGCGCGCGGCGTCGACCTCACGCCGGCCGGCGAAAGCCTTTTGCATCACGCACGCTCGGTGCTCTACAGCCTGGAGAAGATGCAGGGCGAGCTCAGCGAATACGCCGACGGCGTGCGCGGCCACGTGCGAGTGCACGCGAATATTTCGGCCATCGTGCAGTTCCTGCCCGAAGACCTGGGCGTGTTCACGCGGGCGCATGAAGCCATCAAGATCGACCTCGAAGAGCACCTGAGCAGCGAAGTGATCCGTGCGGTGCAGGAAGGCGCGGCCGACCTTGGCGTATGCCATGTGGCCGGCGGCGCGGGCGAATTGCAGAGCCTCTCGTACCGGCACGACCGGCTGGCGCTGATCGTTCCAACGGGCCATGCGCTGGCGCCGCAGGGCGCCATCGACTTCATCGATTCGCTCGACTTCGACCACGTCGGCCTGCACACCAACAGCTCGATCTACGTGGCGATGCACGAGGCCGCGCTGAACGCTGGCCGCAGCATCAAGCTGCGCATCCACGTCACAGGCCTGGACGCCATGTGCCGGATGATCGAGAACGGGCTGGGCATCGGCGTGATGCCGCAGCGCGCCTTCGAGCTGATGCAGAACGGCATCGGCCGCGGCCTCGTGAGCGTGGCGCTCAACGATGCCTGGGCGGCACGCGAGATCCGGCTGGTGGCACGCGACTTTTCCACGCTGCCGGTGGCGGCGCGCTCGCTGGTGAATCACCTGCACGCGGCAGCCGACACCGCCGAGCAGCTCGCCGCCTGAGCCGCACGGACCGACAAGCAAACCGTCAGACAAACAGACAATCCATTTCCCCACGAAAGAAGAGACCGACATGGCACGCACGCTCTACGACAAGATCTGGGACGAACACGTCGTCCACACCGAGGAAGACGGCACCGCGATCCTCTACATCGACCGCCACCTGGTGCACGAAGTGACCAGCCCGCAAGCCTTCGAGGGCCTGCGCGAAGCCGGCCGCAAACTGTGGCGCATCAGCTCGGTGGTGGCCACGGCCGACCACAACACGCCGACCACCGGCTGGGAACGCGGCTACGCGGGCATCGCCGATCCGACCAGCAAGGAACAGGTCACCACGCTGGACAACAACATCGCGGAATTCGGTGCTGCCGCGTTCTTTCCGTTCCTGAGCAAGCGCCAGGGCATCGTGCACGTGATCGGGCCCGAGTCGGGCGCCACGTTGCCGGGCATGACTGTGGTGTGCGGCGACTCGCACACCTCCACGCATGGCGCCTTCGGTGCGCTGGCGCACGGCATCGGCACCAGCGAAGTCGAGCACGTGATGGCCACGCAGACGCTGCTGGGCAAGAAGGCCAAAAACATGCTCGTGAAGGTCGAGGGCAAGCTGCCGCTGGGCTGCACGGCCAAGGACATCGTGCTGGCGATCATCGGAAAGATCGGCACGGCCGGCGGCACGGGCTACACGATCGAATTCGCGGGCTCGGCCATTCGCGACCTGAGCATGGAAGGCCGCATGACGGTCTGCAACATGGCCATCGAAGCCGGTGCGCGCGCCGGGCTGGTGGCGGTCGACGAAAAGACCATCAGCTACGTCAAGGGCCGCCCGCTCGCGCCCACCGGCGTGGAGTGGGAGCAGGCCGTGACCTACTGGCGCACGCTGCAATCGGACCCGGGCGCGAAGTTCGACGCCGTGGTCGAACTCGACGCCACGCAGATCCAGCCGCAGGTGACCTGGGGCACCTCGCCCGAGATGGTGGTCGAGATCAATGGCCGCGTGCCCGATCCCGACAAGGAAAAAGACGCGAACAAGCGCGGCGCCATCGAGCGTGCGCTGGTCTACATGGGCCTGGAGCCCAACAAGGCCATGAACGACATCTTCATCGACAAGGTGTTCATCGGCTCGTGCACCAACAGCCGCATCGAAGACATGCGCGAAGCCGCCGCCGTGGTGAAGAAGCTGGGCCAGAAGGTCGCGAAGAACGTGAAGCTCGCGATGGTCGTGCCCGGCTCGGGCGTGGTGAAGGAACAGGCCGAGCGCGAAGGGCTCGACGTGATCTTCAAGGCCGCTGGCTTCGAATGGCGCGAACCCGGTTGCTCGATGTGCCTGGCGATGAACGCCGACCGCCTCGAGCCCGGCGAGCGCTGCGCATCCACCAGCAACCGCAACTTCGAAGGCCGCCAGGGCGCCGGTGGCCGTACCCATCTCGTGAGCCCGGCCATGGCCGCCGCCGCCGCGGTGCACGGCCACTTTGTCGACGTCCGTACGTTCGCCTGATCCCAAGAGAGATTCACCATGCAGAAATTCACCGTGCACAAGGGCCTCGTGGCCCCCATGGACCGCGAGAACGTCGACACCGACGCGATCATTCCCAAGCAGTTCCTCAAGTCGATCAAGAAGACCGGCTTCGGCGTGAACCTGTTCGACGAGTGGCGCTACCTGGACGCCGGCTTTCCGGGCCAGGACCCGAAGAGCCGCAAGCCCAACCCCGACTTCGTGCTGAACCAGCCGCGCTACGCGGGCGCCTCGGTGCTGCTGGCCCGCAAGAACTTCGGCTGCGGCTCGTCGCGCGAACACGCGCCGTGGGCACTCGACCAGTTCGGCTTTCGCGCGATCATTGCGCCGAGCTACGCCGACATCTTCTTCAACAACAGCTTCAAGAACGGCCTGCTGCCGATCGTGCTGACCGAAGCGCAGGTGGCGCAGTTGTTCGACGAGACCTTCGCCTTCCCCGGCTACACGCTGACCATCGACCTGGAACGCCAGGTGGTGGTGAAGCCGGACGGCGGCGAGTTCGCCTTCGACGTGCAGGCCTTCCGCAAGTACTGCCTGATCAACGGGCTGGACGACATCGGCCTGACGCTGCGCCACAAGGACAAGATCAAGGCCTTCGAAGCCGAGCGCCTGGCGCAGAAGCCGTGGCTCGCGCATACGATGCTGGCCAACGCCTGAGCGCGTCTCTGATTTTTCTCTTCAACACACGACACAAATGAAAATCGCAGTTCTCCCGGGTGACGGCATCGGCACCGAAATCGTGGCGGAAGCCGTCAAGGTGCTCAACGTCCTCGACCTGAAGTTCGAGATGGAATCGGCACTGGTCGGCGGTGCCGCCTACGAGGCCCACGGCCATCCGCTGCCCGAATCGACGCTCAAGCTGGCGAAGGAATCGGACGCGGTGCTGTTCGGCGCGGTCGGCGACTGGAAGTACGACAAGCTCGACCGGCCGCTGCGCCCCGAGCAGGCCATCCTGGGGCTGCGCAAGAACCTAGGGCTGTTCGCGAACTTCCGTCCGGCCATCTGCTACGAGCAGCTGGTGGACGCGTCGAGCCTGAAGCCCGAGCTGATCGCGGGCCTGGACATCCTCATCATTCGCGAGCTGACCGGCGACATCTACTTCGGCCAGCCGCGCGGCCGCCGCATCGCGACGGACGGGCACTTTCCGGGTGCCGAAGAGGCCTTCGACACGATGCGCTACTCGCGCCCCGAGATCGAGCGCATCGCGCGCGTGGCCTTCGAGGCGGCCCGCAAGCGCAGCAAGCGCGTGACCAGCGTGGACAAGAACAACGTGCTGGAAACCTCGCAACTGTGGAAAGACGTGATGCTCGACGTCGCGAAGGAATATCCGGACGTCGAACTCGACCACATGTTGGTCGACAACGCGGCCATGCAGCTCGTGAAGGCACCCAAGAAATTCGACGTGGTGGTCACCGGCAACATGTTCGGCGACATCCTCTCGGACGAGGCCGCGATGCTCACCGGTTCCATCGGCATGCTGCCCTCGGCGTCGCTCAATTCGAGCAACCAGGGCCTGTACGAGCCCAGCCACGGCAGCGCCCCAGACATTGCCGGCAAAGGGGTTGCCAATCCTTTGGCTACAATCCTGTCCGCTGCCATGATGCTCCGCTTCTCACTCAACCAAGCCGAAGCTGCCGACCGTATCGAGTCGGCGGTCAAGGACGTGCTCGCCTCCGGGCTGCGCACGGGTGACATCTGGTCAGAAGGTACGAAGCGCGTCGGCACCCGCGAAATGGGCGACGCGGTCGTTGCAGCAATCACCAAAAAGACGATTACCGGCTAACCGCAGCCCGCTTCGTCACGCCCCTCCCCGGCTCGACGAGTCGGGGGCAAAAAAAGACAACTTCTTTCTTTTTTCACAAGGGCAAACTGAAATGGCGAACGCATCCCAACAACCTCTGGTCGGCCTCGTAGGCTGGCGCGGCATGGTCGGCTCGGTCCTGATGGACCGCATGCAGGCCGAAGGCGACTTCGGTCTCATCGAGCCGCTGTTCTTCTCGACCTCCAACGCTGGCGGCAAGGCCCCGGCGATGGCCAAGAACGAGACCGCGCTGAAGGATGCGAACGACATCGACGCACTGAAGAAGTGCGACATCATCATCACCTGCCAGGGCGGCGACTACACCAGCGAGGTGTTCCCCAAGCTGCGCGCCGCCGGTTGGAACGGCCACTGGATCGACGCCGCTTCCACCCTGCGCATGCAGGACGACGCGGTCATCGTGCTGGACCCGGTCAATCTGCCGGTGATCCAGAACGCGCTCACCAATGGCGGCAAGAACTGGATCGGCGGCAATTGCACCGTGAGCTGCATGCTCATGGGCGTGGGCGCCCTCTACAAGGCCGGCCTGGTCGAGTGGATGACCAGCATGACCTACCAGGCAGCCTCGGGCGGCGGCGCGCAGCACATGCGCGAGCTGCTGACCCAGTTCGGCACGATCAACGCCGAAGTGCGTGCGCTGCTGGACGACCCGAAGTCGGCCATCCTGGAAATCGATCGCAAGGTGCTGCACAAGCAGCAAACCCTGAGCGCCGCTGAAACGGCCAACTTCGGTGCACCGCTGGGCGGCTCGCTGATCCCCTGGATCGACAAGGACCTGGGCGACGGCATGTCCAAGGAAGAGTGGAAGGCCGGCGCCGAGACTAACAAGATCCTCGGCCAGGGTGCGGGCTTCGGCACCGCCGCCGTGCCGGTCGACGGTTTCTGCGTGCGCATCGGCGCCATGCGCTGCCACAGCCAAGCCCTGACCTTCAAGCTCAAGAAGGACGTGCCGCTGGCCGACATCGAAGCGATGATCGCCGCCGACAATCCTTGGTCGAGCGTGGTGCCGAACACCCGTGAAGCCACCCTCAAGGACCTGACGCCAGTGGCCGTGACGGGCACGATGAATATTCCGGTCGGCCGCATCCGTAAGCTGGCGATGGGCCCCGAATACGTCGGCGCCTTCACCATTGGCGACCAGCTGCTGTGGGGTGCCGCCGAACCGCTGCGCCGCATGCTGCGCATCTTGCTCGAAGCCTGATGCGGGCTGCTCAGGCCCATTTGAAACACAATTTGTTGCCATTGGGCAACATAAGATGTGATCGTAAGTATGCGCGCACTGGGTAGAACAGGCGCATTGCCTTGTCAGTGCCCGGTGATGATGCTAACGTCCTCTTACAAATTCTGGGCCTGAGCCGCCCCTATCAGCATGACAAGACATCTGTTGCCTGCGGCCAGCCCATCGGCCGCTCGCCCGCTTCTGCCATCGAACGGTTGGCGCCTTTCCATTCTGGGCGCGGCCGCCGCCGTGGCCCTGGGCCTTGCCAGTACCGATGCCAGCGCTTTCGCGCTGGGTCAGTTGAAGGTGCAGTCGGCCCTGGGCGAACCGTTGCGTGCCGAGATCGAGGTGACCGAAATCGCCGCGACCGAAGCGGACGGCCTGAAGATCAACATTGCCACGGCCGAAGCCTTCAAGAACGCGGGTGTTCCGTACAACACAGCCCTGAGCGACGTCAAGGCGACGCTTCAGCGCCGCGCGGGCGGCCAGTACGTGGTGCGCCTGAGCGGCAATCGCCCGCTCAACGACCCGTTCATCGACCTGCTGCTGGAAGCCAACGGCGCGTCGGGTCGCATCGTGCGCGACTACACCGTGCTGCTCGATCCGCCGGCCACGCGCCAGGCGGCAGCGAGCACGCCGGCAACGCCGATTGCCCCGCAGATCAGCACGCCGGTCGAACGCCCTGCCCCTGTGGCACGCACGCCGCGCCGCGAGCGGACACCTGCAGCGGCCGCTCCTTCGGCACCTGTCGCCGCCGCACCAGCGGCAGCAGCTCCTGCACCTGCCCCCGTCGCAGCATCCGCTCCGGCACGTACCGGCGGTGGCAGTGGCGAACAGGTCACGGTGCAGCGCGGCGACACCGCCAGCAAGATCGCTGGCGCCCACAAGCCGGCCGACGTGTCCCTCGACCAGATGCTCGTGGCGCTGTTGCTCGCCAATCCGGATGCGTTCGTTGGCGGCAACGTCAATCGCATGCGGGCTGGCGCGGTCCTCGACCTGCCGAGCGCTGCCGAAGCGTCCGCCGTCACTCCGGCAGAAGCGCGTCGCACGGTCACGGCGCAAAGCCGCGACTTCGGCGCGTACCGCCAGCGTCTGGCTGAAAACGCGCCGACCCAGAACGTGGCCGCCGCGAGCCGCAAGGCCTCGGGCAAGCTGCAAGCCAACGTAGAAGACCGCAATGCGGCGGCCAGCGCTCCCGACAAGCTCACTATTTCCCAAGGCGGCGCATCGACCCGCGCAGCCGACGAAAAGCTCGCGCAGGCACGCCAGGCGCAAGACAGCAGCAACCGCGTGGCGGAGCTGTCGAAAAATATCAACGAGCTGAACAAGCTCAAGGCCGGCACGGGTGCCAGCTCGTCGGCCCCCGCAGCGGCAGCGCCTGCCGCACCGGCTCCGGCTGCGCCGGGCATCCCGGTTCCGACACCGGCAACCAGCGCCACGACGACGCCGGCCGCCGCAAGTCCCGCACCGACGCCTGCCCCCGCACCTGCACCCGCTGCTGCCGCAGTCGCACCAGCGGTGGCGCCAAGCCCGGCCGCCCCGACGCCCGAAGCAACCACGCCAGCAGCCGTTGCTGCGCCTGTCGCAGCCGCCTCAGCCCCCGCGCCGGGTACGGCAGCACCGTCCGCCACCGATGCGGCCGCCCCACCCGTGGCTGCAGCGGCCAGCGCCGCAGTTGCGGCAGCACCGGCACCCGCTCCCAAGCCAGTGGTCAAGGCAGCGCCTCCACCGCCGCCCCCGCCGGAACGCAGCTTCTTCGAAGAACTGCTCGACAACCCGTTGATGCTCGCCGGCGCGGCGCTGATTGCACTGCTGGTCGGCTTCCTGCTCTATCGCGTGCTGGGCCGTCGGCGCGAGGAAATGAGCGAAAGCGTGTTCCTCGAAAGCCGCATCCCCAAGGATTCGTTCTTTGGCGCCAGCGGCGGCGAATCGGTCGACACCAAGCACCGCGGCGACTCCACCGTCTCTTCGCTGTCGTACTCGCCCAGCCAGCTCGACGCGGGCGACGTCGACCCCGTGGCCGAAGCGGACGTCTACCTGGCCTATGGCCGCGACCTGCAAGCCGAGGAAATCCTGCGCGAAGCATTGCGCCTGAACCCGGATCGCACCGCCATCCACCTCAAGCTGCTCGAGATCCACGCCAAGCGCCGTGACGTGCGGGCCTACGAAAGCCTCGCCACCGAAGTGCACAAGCTGACCGGCGGCCTCGGTTCCGACTGGACCCGCGTGGTCGACATGGGCAAGGACCTCGATCCGGGCAATCCGCTGTACGAATCGGGCGCACCGCGCAGCGCGAGCGCAGCCGAAACGGCCGCTTTCGCCGGCGCCCTGGCAGCTGCCGCCAAACCGACGGCACCACCTCCCGCAGCGCCGCCAGTCGCCGCCGCACCGCCCGCGTTCGTCCCCTCGGTGGCACCGCTGGACTTCGACCTCGATCTGAGCCAACCGCCAGCCCCCGCGCCGGCACCTGTCCAGAACCACGCACCGGTCGGTGCAAGCCTGCCGAAGTCGGCCTATGCACCTGCCCCGACGGCTGCACGCCCCACCGCGCCCCTGTCCAACGGCCACGCCGCAACGCCGGTCGATCTCGAAAACGACTTCGACACGGCCCCCGGCGCACTGACGCCCGACACGCGCCCCACCACGCTCAACCTGGGCGATGCGGAGCACAACACCCGCCCGGCCATGCTGCGCAACGCGCTGCCGGCCGACTCGGGCTTCATCGAATTCGACATGAGCGCACTGGCAGGCCTGCCGGCCCGCACCGCTGAAACCGCGGCAAGGCCGGCAGCGGCTGCGCATGCGGACGAAGGCGATGACAGCCCGCACGCCGTCAAGCTGTCGCTCGCACGCGAGCTGCAAGCCATCGGCGACGTCGAAGGCGCCCGCTCGCTGGTCGAGGAAGTCGAAGCCGAAAGCGCTGGCGACCTCAAGTCGCAAGCCCGGCAGCTGCTCGCCGAACTGCGCTGAGCGGTTTGTTTCGTTCCCTGAATTCGTGAGGCTGGCGCTCGGCATCCGGTACAACGGCCAGGCATACGAGGGCTGGCAAAGCCAGCGCTCGGGCCGCACGGTGCAGGACAAGCTGGAAGCCGCCCTCACAAAGTTCGCGGCACAGCCCATCGGTACGCTGTGTGCCGGCCGCACCGATGCCGGCGTGCACGCGCTGATGCAGGTGGTGCACTTCGACACCACCGTCGAGCGCGAACCCTTCTCCTGGATGCGCGGCACCAACCGCTTTCTGCCCGACGACATCGCGGTGCAGTGGGCGCAGCCGGTGCCTGATGCCTTCCATTGCCGCGCCAGTGCCCTGGCGCGCCGCTATCTCTACGTGCTGTCGCAATCGCCGGTGCGGCCCAGCCTCGACACGGGCCGGGTCGGCTGGTCGATGCATCCGCTGGATGGCGACGCGATGCGCGCCGCCGCCGCGCTGCTGGTCGGCAGGCACGACTTCAGCTCGTTCCGTGCCTCGGCCTGCCAGGCGCGCTCGCCGGTCAAGGACCTGCGGCGCATCGAGATCACGCGGGTCGGCGAAGGCGAACGCTGCCGCTGGCATTTCGAATTCGAGGCCGATGCTTTCCTGCATCACATGATCCGCAACCTCATGGGTTGCCTTGTGCGCATCGGCCGGGGCGATGAGCGCCCCGAATGGATTTCCGAAGTGCTGGAAGCACGCAGCCGCAAGGTGGCGGCCCCGACCTTCTCCGCCGACGGCCTGTACTTTCTTGGCCCGTTGTACGACGCGCAGTGGGGTCTGCCGGCCGAAGCCACGCTGCAAGCCGGTGGCGCTCCTTATGATGGCCCGCCATGACAGTCGCTCCTCGCACCCGCATCAAGGTCTGTGGCCTGACGCGTGAGGCCGATGTGGATGCGGCGGTCGAGGCCGGCGCCGATGCCATCGGCTTTGTGCTTTACGCCCAAAGCCCCCGCGCGGTAACGGCCGAGCGGGCCGCCGAATTGGCCTCGCGCCTGCCCCCCTTCATCACGCCCGTGCTGCTGTTCGTGAACGAGGATGCTCCGAAAGTCATAGCATCACTCGCACACGTGAAGGGCGCCATCGCTCAATTCCACGGCGAAGAAACACCAGGGCAATGCGAAGAGGCCACCGGTCCAGGCCGCTTTCGCTACATGCGTGCCGCACGCATTCCGCTGGGGGCTGCCGGAGCGGGCTTCGACCTCGTAAAATACGCGTCCGATTACTCCCGCGCCCAAGCCATCCTGCTCGACGCTCATGTCGAAGGTTATGGCGGAGGCGGCAAGGCATTCGATTGGTCACTTCTTCCACCCGCCGTCGACGCTCACCTCGTCTTGAGTGGTGGGCTCACACCTGCAAACGTGAGCGATGGCATTCGCATCCTGCGGACGCGCTGCAAAACGCTGTCCGTTGATGTGAGCTCGGGCGTCGAAATCGACGGCCCGGGGAACAAGGGCCTGAAGGACGCCGGAAAGATCCGGCAATTCGTCGCAGCCGTCAGAGCGGCAGACGCCTCGTCCTTCTCCAGTTAGCTGCCGCACCCGATCGTCATTCGGGCTGCGGCCCAACGATCGAGAACCATGCAAAGCAATTTCCAGGATTACCAGCAACCCGACGCCACCGGCCACTTCGGCAACTACGGCGGCACCTTCGCGAGCGAAACGCTCACCCACGCGATCAACGAGCTGCGCGACGCGTATGCGAAGTTCAAGGAAGACCCGGCCTTCCTCGCCGAATTCCACTACGAGCTCAAGCACTTCGTGGGCCGGCCCTCGCCGATCTATCACGCCGCGCGCACCAGCCGCGAAATGGGCGGCGCGCAGATCTACCTGAAGCGCGAAGACCTGAACCACACCGGCGCGCACAAGATCAACAACGTGATCGGCCAGGCGATGCTCGCGCGCCGCATGGGCAAGCCCCGCATCATTGCCGAGACTGGCGCCGGCCAGCACGGCGTGGCCACCGCCACCATCTGCGCGCGCTACGGCCTCGAATGCGTGGTCTACATGGGCAGCCAGGACGTGAAGCGCCAGAGCCCCAACGTCTACCGCATGAACCTGCTCGGCGCGACCGTGGTGCCCGTCGAGTCGGGCAGCAAGACGCTGAAGGACGCGCTGAACGAGGCGATGCGCGACTGGGTCACCAACGTGGAAAACACCTTCTACATCATCGGCACCGTGGCCGGCCCGCACCCCTACCCGACGATGGTGCGCGACTTTCAGAGCGTGATCGGCACCGAGTGCATCGAGCAGATGCCTGCCATGCTCGCGGCGGACGGCATCACCGGCGAAGCGGAAGGCAAGCAGCCCGACGTGGTGGTCGCCTGCGTGGGCGGCGGCAGCAATGCGATGGGCATCTTCCACCCCTACATTCCGTTCGCCGGTACCCGGTTGATCGGCGTGGAAGCGGCCGGCGAAGGGCTCGACAGCGGCAAGCACTCGGCCTCGATCCTGCGCGGCAGCCCCGGCGTCTTGCACGGCAACCGCACCTACCTGCTGCAGAACGAAGACGGCCAGATCACCGAGACCCACAGCATCAGCGCCGGCCTCGACTACCCCGGCGTGGGCCCCGAGCACGCGTACCTGGCGGACATCGGCCGCGCCGAATACGTGGGCATCACCGATGCCGAGGCGCTCCACGCCTTTCACTATTTGTGTCGAACGGAGGGCATCATTCCCGCGCTCGAATCCAGCCACGCCGTGGCCCATGCCATGAAGCTCGCGAAGACCATGCGCCCCGACCAGTCGATCCTGGTCAATCTCTCCGGCCGTGGCGACAAGGACATCGGTACCGTCGCCGACCTGTCGGGCGTCGATTTCTACGACCGCCCCTCGATGCGCGGTCTGAGCGTGAAGGGAGGCAAGTGATGAGCCGCATTGCCACCACTTTCGACGCGCTGAAAAAAGACGGCCGCCGGGCCTTGATTCCCTACGTCACCGCAGGCTTCCCCTTTGCCGACATCACGCCCGAGCTGATGCACGGCATGGTCGAGGCCGGCGCCGACGTGATCGAACTCGGCGTGCCCTTCTCCGACCCGATGGCCGACGGCCCGGTGATCCAGAAGGCCGGCGAAGCCGCGCTGGCGCTGGGTATCGGCATGAAGCAGGTGCTCGCCATCGTGGCCGCCTTCCGCCAGAAGGACGCAAGCACGCCCGTGGTGCTGATGGGCTATGCGAACCCGGTCGAGCGGTACGACCTCGTGCATGGCAAGAAGGCCTTCATCCGCGACGCGGCAGCCGCCGGCGTCGACGGCCTGCTGGTGGTCGATTACCCACCCGAAGAATGCGAGGACTTCGCTGCCGACCTGAAGGCAGCGAACATCGACCTGATCTTCCTGCTCGCCCCGACCAGCACCAGCGAGCGCATGGCGCAGGTCGCGCGCATCGCCAGCGGCTACGTCTACTACGTCTCGCTCAAGGGCGTGACCGGCGCGGGCCACCTCGACACCGAAGCCGTTGGCCAGATGATCCCGCGCATTCGCCAGCACGTGAGCATTCCGGTTGGCGTGGGCTTTGGCATCCGCGATGCGCGCACGGCGCAGGCCGTGGGCTCCGCCGCCGATGCGGTCGTGATCGGCACGAAGATCATTCAGCTGATCGAAGACCAGCCGCGCGACAAGGTGGTGCCGGCGGTGAGTGAATTCCTCGCCGGCATCCGCCAGGCGCTGGACGCCCTGCCCGCGGCTACCCCCAAGAATGCGGCTGGCCGATAATCGCGGTTGCCCTCACCTCAAGCCCCTTCGCTGCTTGCGGCGAAGGGGAGCTAATCATCACGAAGGATCGCCCTTCGAGAGAACCCAGGATTGCCTATGAGCTGGCTTGAAAAACTGCTACCCGCCAAGATCGCACAAACCGACCCCAGCGAGCGCCGCCAGGTGCCCGAGGGCCTGTGGATCAAATGCCCTGCTTGCGAGACGGTGCTCTACAAGACCGACCTCGAGCACAACCAGAACGTCTGCCCGAGCTGCGGCCATCACCACCGCATCGGCGCACGCGCGCGGCTCGACGCCTTCCTCGATGCCGAGGGACGCTACGAAATCGGCCAGGAAGTGCTGCCGGTCGATGCCCTCAAGTTCAAGGACAGCCGCAAGTACCCCGAGCGGCTCAAGGAAGCGCTCGAGAACACAGGCGAGACCGATGCGCTGGTCGTGCTGGGTGGCTCGGTCCACAGCATCAGCGTGGTCGTAGCCTGTTTCGAGTTCGAGTTCATGGGCGGCAGCATGGGCAGCGTGGTTGGCGAGCGCTTCGTGCGCGGCGTCGAAACCGCCATCGAGCAGAAGGTGCCCTTCATCTGCTTCACCGCCACCGGCGGCGCACGCATGCAGGAAGGCCTGCTCTCGCTGATGCAGATGGCCAAGACCAACGCCGCGCTCACGCGCCTCGCGAAGAAGGGCCTGCCCTACATCAGCGTGCTGACCGACCCGACCATGGGCGGCGTGTCTGCTGGTTTCGCCTTCGTGGGCGACGTGGTGATTGCCGAGCCCAAGGCGCTGATCGGCTTCGCCGGCCCGCGCGTGATCGAATCGACCGTGCGCGTGACCCTGCCCGAAGGCTTCCAGCGCGCCGAATTCCTGCAGACCAAGGGCGCGATCGACTTCATCAGCGACCGCCGCGAACTGCGCAAGACGATCGCCAGCACGCTGGCGATGCTGCTGCGTCAGCCGGCCGACGCGGTCAGCTGAGCCGGGCGCGACGACAAGTCAACGCAAAACAACGAGGGCCCGAGTGCATCGCACCCGGGCCCCTTTTGCTTGTCTTGTGTCGACTCGACTCAGAAAGCCAGTTGGTAGGCAAACACCAGCAAGTTGTTCAGCACGATCGCCAGCACCTGCAGCACGACGATCGCAGCCAGCGGCGAAAGGTCAATGCCGCCGATCAACGGAATGAAACGGCGAAACGGCCGTACCAGCGGTTCGGCCAGGCGCGAGATCAGGTCGAGCAGCATCGGCGATGCACCCGGCACCCACGACAGCACTGCATAGACCACCAGCAGTGCCGTCAGACCCGAGACCGCGAGCTGAAGCAGGCCCACCAGCGACACCAGTGGCAAGGTCGCGATGCGCCCCAGGTTGCCGATCAGCAGCCACAGCAGCAAGAACTTCACGAGCACCAGCAGCCAGGCCGCGATCAGGCTCGCCAGGTCCCAACGCTTGACCGACGGCACGATGCGGCGCAGCGGCAGCACGATCCAGTCGGTGATCGCGAACACGAAGCGCCCGAGCGGATTGCCGAACGGCACACGGTGGTACTGCATGTAAAGGCGCAGCAGGCATGCGCCGCCGAGCAGGCCGACGATCACGTCGAGAAGGAACGAGGGAATCTGATAGAGCATGAGGGCGCAGCCGTGAGCGGAATGCGATGATAGCCACGCAAGGTTCTTCGATGACGACACAACCCCTTTTGCATTCACTGCCATTGTTCCCGCTCGGTACGGTCCTGTTTCCGGGCGGGCTGCTGCCGCTGCGCATCTTCGAGGTCCGCTACCTCGACATGATCGGCAAATGCCGCAAGGCCAACGCCCCCTTCGGCGTGGTCAGCCTCACCAGCGGCAGCGAGGTCCGCAAGGCCGGCGCCGACGCGGAGAGCTTCGCCGCCATCGGCACGCTCGCCACGATCCGCGAGTTCGACTCGCCCCAGAGCGGCCTGCTTCAGATCGAATGCGTCGGCACACAGCGCTTTCGTGTTCGCGATGTCGAGTTGCAGAAGCACGGACTGTGGGTCGCCGAAGTCGAGGCCGTACTCGATGACGTTGCGCTGGAGATTCCTGACGATCTGCAGCATACGGCCAGCGCGCTGCGGCGCCTGGTCGACACCCTCGAAGAGCGGCGCGCTGAACAAGGCGAGTCGGTGCGGCTGCCAATCGGCGCGCCCTACCGGTTCAACGATTGCGGTTGGGTCGCCAATCGATGGTGCGAGCTGGTGCCGATGCAGCTTGAACTACGGCAAAGGCTGATGGAGCTCGACAGTCCGCTGATGCGCCTCGAGTTGGTCAGCGATCTGCTGGCACGGACGGGGATTTCGGGCTGATCTGCAATGCCGGCAGCAGGCAGCAGCGCGTTAAGCTCAAGACTCCAGTGCACGATGCACCGCCCGACGAACCGTGATCACAACATCCGCCATGCCAGGCCCCGACTATTTCTTTTGCATCGCGCATGAACCGCCTTGGTTCGACCTGCCGGACCACGTTGAAGTCGTTGCCACGGGCAAATACCAGGCCAATGGTCGCCTGAATATCCGCGACTCACGGCGCACCATCGGCACGGGCGGCCTGAACGGCGACAACTTCTACCCTTACCTCACCGGAACCGCGGGCTCGCTGTATATCAGCGAGTTGCTCCAGGAGCGCCCGACAGAGGGACGCTCGGTCTGCGTTTTCCAGTACCGCAAACTCATTTCGTCGACCCCCATCGGTACGCCGGCAGTCAACTATCCATTCATGCGGATGCTGGGCATGCCCTTCGGCAAGGATCAGTTGGCCGAAATTCTCGCGAGCTACGCGACGAACTTGCTGGTGCCCCACCCGTTCATCATGAGCGAAGGGATGCTCGCCCAATACGCCACCTACCATCGCGTCGAAGACTTTCTCTTGCTGACGCGCCTCGCTATCGAACATCAGGTGCTGCTCGCGTCCGAAATCACGACATTCTTCGACACACGGCTCTTCGTTCCGGGTGGGATCGAATTCGGTATCTTTCCCTGCAATCTCTATATAGGCCTCCTGGAGCGGCTGCGCCCGATCGTCGATGAATTTCTGACCCGGCACGCCCCAATTGAGCCGCACCATGGCTACCAACGGCGCGCGCTTTCCTTCTTTGTCGAGCGCCTCAGCAGCTACCTGCTGCTCAAGGAACTCGGGTGGCCCGTCTCGGGCGTCAATCCGGACGGCAGCATCTGTGAGGTGCCCGCGCAAAACATCGGCTACATGTGCACGCTGAGCGGGGACGGCGAATACCGCGTCTTCGGCTATCCCGGTTAGGCGCGCGAAGCCGAAGATGCAGATACCCCCGACAGGACTGCCGATGCGCGACTTTTCGCTCCTTCTTTCATAGCACTTTGCGCAGAGTCGGCGGGCGCTGGGGCTCGGGTCGATCCATATACCTTGGTCTAAAATAGCCGGCCGCGCACGCTTTCCTTCTCTACCCTGCGCGCCCCATCCGCTCCCCCATGTCTGATCACCTGACCCCTTCCATCCCTGCGCCCGTTGCAGCCCCCGCCGCCGACGACAACAAGCTCATCGCCGAACGCCGCGAAAAGCTCAAGCTGCTGCGCACCGCGCAGGCCGAGGGCAAAGGCGTTGCATTCCCCAACGACTTCAAGCCGGCTCACCGTGCCGCTGCGCTGACCGAAGCGCACGGCGCCACCGAAGCCGAAGCCCTCGAAGCGCAAGCCGTGGCCGTGACCGTGGCCGGGCGGATGATGCTCAAGCGCGTGATGGGCAAGGCCAGCTTCGCGACATTGCAAGACGCCACCAGCCGCATCCAGCTCTACGTCACGCGCGATGCGGTCGGCGAGGAAGCCTATGCCGAATTCAAGCGTTGGGACCTGGGCGACATCCTCGGTGCCGAAGGCACGCTGATGAAGACCAAGACCGGCGAGCTGTCGGTCAAGGTCACGAAGCTGCGCCTGCTCACCAAGAGCCTGCGTCCCCTGCCCGGTGACTTCTACGGCATGGCCGACCAGGAGCAGAAGTACCGCCAGCGCTATGTCGATCTGATCACCGACGAGTCGGCCCGCACGCGCTTCACCGCACGCAGCAAGGCCGTGAGCGCGCTGCGCGAGTTCATGGTGGCCAACGACTTCCTCGAAGTCGAGACGCCGATGCTGCACCCCATTCCAGGCGGTGCCAACGCCAAGCCGTTCAAGACGCATCACAACGCGCTCGACCAGGAGATGTTCCTGCGCATCGCGCCCGAGCTGTACCTCAAGCGCCTAATCGTCGGCGGCTTCGAGCGCGTGTTCGAGATCAACCGGAGCTACCGCAACGAGGGCATCTCGGTGCGGCACAACCCCGAGTTCACGATGATGGAGTTCTACGCGGCCTACTGGAACTACCGCGACCTGATGGACTTCACCGAGACGCTGATCCGCACCATCGCCGACAAGGCCGTGGGCACGCAGCAGCTCAGCTACCAGGGCAAGCCGGTCGACCTGACGCAGCCCTTCGAGCGCCTGACGATCCGCGAAGCGATCCTGAAGTACACCGAGGCCGGTGCCGGGGTGGACGACACGACCTGGCTCATCAACGCCCTGCGCAAGCTCGGCCTGAGCGAAGAAAAAGACAAGCTCTCGCAGCGCAGCCTGGCCAGCCTGCAGGTGATGTACTTCGAAGAGACCGTCGAAGAGAAGCTCTGGCAGCCGACCTTCATCATGGAGCACCCGACCGAGATCTCGCCGCTGGCGCGCGCCAACGACGAACGCCCCGAGGTCACCGAGCGCTTCGAGCTCTACATCACGGGCCGCGAATTCGGCAACGGCTTCAGCGAGCTGAACGACGCCGAAGACCAGGCCGCGCGCTTCAACGCGCAGGTGGCCGCCAAGGACAGTGGCGACGACGAGGCCATGTACTACGACCACGACTTCGTGCGCGCGCTCGAATACGGCATGCCCCCCACCGGCGGCTGCGGCATCGGCATCGACCGACTGATGATGCTGTTGACAGATTCGCCGAGCATTCGCGACGTGATCCTGTTCCCGGCGCTGCGCAGGGAGCTTTGACTGCGCGGGCTCCGCGCCCATCTGCCCTTTGCCCTTGTTCGATACCCGCTCCCAGCGACACGGCATGACCACACATTCATCTGAGACTGTCTTCTCGAACATCTTCACGTCGAATGCCTGGGGCTCGATGGAGAGCGTCTCCGGCGCGGGGTCCGAGCTCACGAACACGGCGCAGGTGATTCGGGAGCTTCCGCACCTGCTGCGCGAACTGCAGGTGCGCACGTTTCTGGACGTGCCATGCGGTGACTTCAACTGGATGCAGCACGTCGACCTGACAGGTATCGACTATCACGGGGCCGACATCGTCGACGCGCTGGTGGAGCGGAACACCGACCGCTTCGCGCGACCCGGGCGCCGCTTCAGCAAGCTGAACCTGCTGAGCGACGAGTTGCCGACGGTCGACCTCATCCTTTGCCGCGATTGCCTGTTCCATTTCTCTCATGCCGACACGTTCCGTGCCTTACATGCCGTGGTGGCGAGCCGGTCGAAGTGGCTGCTGACCACCACCTTCACCTACCGCTCGCTACCGCGCAATCACGACATCCAGACGGGTGGCTGGACACCGATCAACCTGGAGATGGCGCCATTCAACCTGCCGTCGCCTCGACGTCTGATCGTCGAAGGCAATGTCACCGAGTCCGTCATTTACTCGTCGGACAGCGGATCGCAGAAGTTTCCGCAGAGTGATCGCTGCCTCGGCCTGTGGCTGGTGGACGACGTGCGCGAAATGCTGCTCAGGCAAGGCCGCTGAGCAACCCGGCCCGGGCGTCGCTCCTGCCTCAGCGAATCCGCTGGGACATGGCATCCATGTCCGCCATGTAGACCGAGCGATAAGGCTCGCCAAGGCTCATGAAGTGGACCAGCAGGCTGTCGCTGGTGGCCAGGCTCGGTGGCGTATTGAGGCTCAGGCAGTCGAGGATGTTGTTCTCGCTGGCCAAGCCCTCCTCGCTGATCACTTCGTTCGTATGGAACTGGTCGCCCTGGCTGCTGTACACGCTCGATTTGTCTTCGACCCCCGTGATGCGCGCCCAGATGCGCGCGAGCAGTTCTGCATTGCGCGCGGTGTTCCTGAACCCCATGACGCCGGAGTTGAAGAGCCACCCGCCAACGTCCTTGGCGAAGAGAAGGTCGCGCCCCTCGAGCAGTGGCTCGAAGCGTTTTGCCTGGTTCACGAAAAGGATGTCGGCATCGACCCAGACCACCCACTGGTGCTGCGCCAGATGCCGTGCAAGGAGCCAGGCCTTGACCCACGCGCCATTGATCCCCGGATCCAGTTCGCCCGGAATGCCCCTGTACACGTGATAGCCGTACCCGTGGCGCTCGCAGTAGCGGCGCACGTTGTGCTCGGAAACGCGCGCGTAGGTGCTGATGTGGTGCGTGTAGAGCGTCACGAAGGCGATTTGCGCATGGCCGTTGACACTCGACATGGCCTCCTCCGAAAGCGCCGGGTATGCCGGCTGCTGCAACATCGGCCGCCCCTCCATCAGCGCCGCGTTCACCTGCCGCACCAGCAGGCGCTGCAGGTTGAGGTCATGGAGCATGTCGTCGTGCACCTGCCCGTCCTGTTCCAGCTTCGGCAGGGAAGCGAGGCTCACGACGAAGACGGGCGCATTGAACCATTCGGAGATGCGCCAGCTCACGTTGACATGGCGATCAGCCACGAAGGCGTTGAATCCGAGCATGCCAGCGGGCCGAAACAGCGCCGCTTCGTCGAGCCGCGACGTCAAACCCCTTTGCCGGTCCGCTTCGCTGAGTCCCGACACCGAGCGGGCCACTGCCGCGCCCGCCGCCACCAGCATCTGGCTCAGCAGGGTGCGGTTGGCCTGGGTGTTGCGCAAGATCATCATGTTCGTGAGCGCCAGGCCGCTGGGGCCATCCACCACGAGCAAATCTCGCCCCTCCATCAACGGCTCCACGGCCACAGGACGGAAAACCACGGAGTCTCCGTCGAGGAACAGCAGCCAATCGCCTTCCGCCAGCGTACGCAGGTGGCGCAGGATCTCCGAGTACTTGACCCCGTTGCGCAGGGCTGCGTCCCCGACATGCGAGGACTCGACCCATTGGTGCGGGTAGCCGTAGAGCCGGCAATAGTGCGCATGGTTGCGCAAGACCTGCTCGTCGACCCGCTCGAAAAACGTCATGCACAACGGCATCGGAAACTCCCGCTATATCCACGAACCGGGGCCGCAGTCTATCTCGCACCGCGCCGACCTTTACACTCGACGCCCCCGCTTCGGATGCAGTCGCCGCGCCGGACAGGCTCCATCGCCCCCCACCAGAACATGAAAGGCCGCGCACTTAGTCAGGCGCGCAACGCATTGATTGCATGAAGCAACGCCCCATCTCGACACTCGGCATTGACTTCGGAACCTCGAATTCAGCCATCGCCTGCGCCCCCAACGGCGAAGCCGCCCGGCTGCTGCCGGTCGAAGGCGGCGCCACCACCCTGCCCACCGCGATCTTCTTCAACGCCGAAGACCGCACGACCCATTTCGGCCGCGAGGCCATCGCCCAGTACCTGTCAGGCACCGAAGGGCGTCTGATGCGCTCGCTCAAGAGCCTGCTCGGCAGCGCGCTGATGCAGGAAAAAACGGCGATCTACGACGGGCTCGTGAGCTTCGAGGACATCATCGCGCGCTTCCTGCGCGAGCTGGCCGTGCGGGCCAGCCGCGAGCTTGGCCAGATTCCCGAGCGTGTCGTGATCGGGCGCCCTGTGCACTTCGTGGACGACGATCCGAAGCGCGACGAGCGCGCCGAAGAAAGCCTGCGGCACGCGGCCCGCGCGGCCGGTTTTCGCGATATCGCGTTCGAGCTCGAACCGATCGCCGCGGCCTTCGACTACGAGCAGCGCGTCACCAAGGAATCGATCGTGCTGATCGTCGACATCGGCGGCGGCACCTCCGACTTCACCGTCGTGCGCGTCGGGCCCGACCGCGCCACGCGCGATGACCGCAGCGACGACGTGCTGGCCACCAGCGGTGTGCACATCGGCGGCACCGACTTCGACCAGCGCCTGAACCTCGAGCGCGTCATGCCGCAATTCGGCTTCCGCCACACCGGCCCGCAGGGGCGCGAGGTGCCGAGCAAGGTGTTCTTCGAGCTGTCGTCCTGGCACCTGATCAACTGGCTCTACGCCCCCAAGGCGGTTCGGCAGGCCAAGGAATTGCGCACGAGCTACAGCAACACCCGCCTGCACGACCGGCTGATGAACGTGCTCGAAGAGCGGCACGGCCACCGCATCGCCAGCGCCGTCGAGGCCGCCAAGATCGATGCCTCGGTGCGAGACGCGGAGACCGAGATCGACCTTTCCTGCGCCGAAACAGGGCTGATGGCCTCGCTCTCGCCAGAGGACATGGCGCAGCAGCTCGCGACGCCACTGGAGAACGTGATCGCCTGCGCCCACGCCTGCGTCAAGCGGGCCGGACTGCGCAGCAACGACCTCGATGCGATCTACCTCACCGGTGGCTCTTCGGCGTTGCGGCCGTTCCAGCATGCGCTGCGCAAGAGTTTTGCCGGCGTCACCCTGGTCGAAGGCGACCTGTTCGGCGGCGTGGCGACCGGCCTGGCCTGCGTCACGCGGCCGGGGCGCGCGGCATGAAGTACCTGGCGGGCTATCCGGCACCCCTGCTGGACCAGGTCCGCCAGCTGATGGCCGAGAACAAGCTCGGGGCGCTCCTGGCCCAGCGCTACCCCGAGGGCTCGCATGGCGTCCAGACTGACCGGGCGCTCTACGACTACGTGAGTGGACTCAAGAGCGAGTTCATGCGCAAGGCCGAGCCGCTGTCCAAGGTGATGTACGACAGCAAGCTGCATGTGATCCGCAATGCGCTGGGTACGCACACCACGGTCTCGCGCGTGCAGGGCGGCAAGCTCAAGGCCAAGCGCGAGATCCGGGTAGCCAGCCTGTTCAAGGAGGTGCCGCTCGATTGGCTGCGCATGATTGTTGTGCATGAGTTGGCACACATGAAGGAACGGGATCACGACAAGGCGTTTTACGCACTGTGCATGCACATAGAGCCGGGCTATCATCGATTCGAGTTCGACCTTCGGCTGTACCTTGAGCACCTGAACATGGGTGGAAAGCGCCTCTGGTCCGGCACGGCGGAGACACCCGTGCCGGGCGGCGACTAGCCCTCTTCCTTTACGCCAGTCACCCCACATGCCCGCGCCGTTACCCCCATGACGACGACGCTACCTCGCCTCAACTTCACATCGCTGTCTCCGCCGGAGATTTGCGGCGACATCGTCGAAGCCTTCAGGCTGGCGGCCGAACGCCTCGGCTATCCGACCCGTTTCGTCCAGAGCCACATCGAGCCGGGCGAGATCAACATCCTGTTTTTCTTCTGGGATGTGCCATGGGAGCACATCGAACAGCACCATCCCGACTGCATCATCGTCAACTTCGAGCCGATGGTGCAAGGCACCCATGCTTGGAACGAACGCTACCTCGACGTCCTCAAGCATTGCTACCTCTGGGAATACAGCAAGTCGAATTTCCAGCGGCACCAGCAGCTGGAATACAGGAACGCGGACTACGTCGCGCTCGGATGGGAGCCTGGCGCGGCAGAGATCCTTCCTCTGAGCGACATCCTGCCCGACGAGCAACAGGACATCGACATCGTCTTCTTCGGCTCGCTGACGCGCCGGCGCATCGACATTCTCGAAGGCCTGATGGCGCGTGGCCTGCGGGTCGAGGTCAACCGCGGGCGCTCGTGGTCGCTGGAAGAGCGCAACGGCTTCATGCGTCGCGCGAAGATCGTGCTCAACCTCCACAACTGGGAAGAGTCGCGCATCGTCGAAGTGCCGCGCCTGTCGATCCTGCTGCGCCATCGCAAGGCGGTGGTCTGCGAGCTCTATCCTGACAGCGAGATCGAGGCCTCGGCGCGCGATGCGGTGGTCGGCGCCCCGTACGAAAAGCTCATCGAGACGGTCGAGCAACTGCTCGCCGATGCACCCCGGCGCGCGATGCTCGAGCGCGAAGGCCTGGACCTGTTCAGCCGTGCATTTGCCCCGCCATTGGTGGGGCCTGCCATCCAACGCTTCCTGAGCTGGCGCGCGCAGCAGCCCGACCGGTTCGTGGCAACGCACATGCCGCGCGTGACGGTCTGCCTCACGGCCGGCGACTCGCTCGATACGCTGTCGCAAAGCCTCCACGCATGGGCCGCGCAGCGCGATGTGACACTGCACGTGGTGCTCGTCGCACAGGCAGGGGCGCCCGGCCTTGGCGCGCTGCTCTCCCAGGCGGGCATCGCCAATGCACAGCTGATTTCGCTGCCGGTCGCATGCGATCGCGCCACCGCCCGCAATCTTGCATTGGCGCAGGCGCAAGGCGACTACGTCGTCTTTTCCGATGCCGGCGACATTCCTGCACCCGAGCGTCTGCAACGCCAAGCCGCGCTGCTCGAGACCTGCCCCGACATTGATATCGTGGGCTGCTGGTGCGAAACGCACGAAGGGTCGTTGAAGTTCGCCGAGCGGCACCAGGACATCCTCGTGGAATACCTCGGTCCGCGCCCGTTGCTGCTGTCGGCCTGCATGGTGCGGCGCGGCTTCCTGGAACGCAGCGGCGTGCGTCACGACCCGGGCTTCACCACGCACGACGACCTGCACATGCTGTGCAAGAGCGTGGCCGCAGGCGCGCACTTTGCCGTGATCCCTCAGTTGCTGCACCGGCCCGCTACATCGCCCGCGCCCACCGATGCGGCCAGGGCCACCGCGCAGGCCTTGCAAGCGCGCGCACTGGTGCTGGCGTATCTGCTGCCGAAGTCCAGCGGCGACGATGTGCGGGAGATCGCAGAGCTCTATGCGCTGTATTGGCCGTCGACACTGGACTTTGCACAGCGCCTGCTGCACACCCTGGCACGCGCCTGCTTCAAGCCGGCCGCGGCACCGGAGCAGCAGCGGGTCGAACATGAAACGCTGACGCGCGCGCTGCGGCACGAAACCTTGCGGCTGCTGCAGATCTTCTTCAACGCCGGCCTTGCCGACAAGGCATGGCTGGAAAGCCAGTTCGCGTCTCCCGAGATCGCGCAATTCCTGGCCCCGGCGGCCAACCAGTTGCCGGTGCGGATCTTCAGGTTAGTGCCCGATCTTGCGGCAGGTGACACGCCCCCATCGACGGGCAGCTAGCTATCGCAAGCGCTGGGAGGCAGCGTCCATCGACGCCATGTACGCCGACCGGTACGGTTCGTCCAGATTGATGAAGTGCACCAGCAGCGTTTCATCCGAGGCCAGGTGCGGTGGCGTGTTGATGCTCAGGTTGTCGACGATGGTCCGGTCATCGATCAGCCCCTCTTCGGACAGCACCTGGTTCGTGTAGTACTGGTCGCCCTGGCTGCTGTAGACCGCCGACTTGTCATTCACCTCGCCGATGCGCTGCCAGATGCGCGCGAGCAGCTCGGCGTTGCGCGCCGTGTTCAGGAAGCCCATCACGCCCGAATTGAAGGACCAGCCGCCCACGTCCTTCGCCAGCAGCAGCTCGCGCCCTTCGAGCATGTCGTCGATGCGGCGGCCCTGGTTAAAGAAGATGACGTCGGCGTCGACCCAGATCACCCACTTGTGATGCGCAATGTGCTGCTGCAGCAGCCAGCTGCGGACCCACGACCCGCCGATGCCAGGGTCGATCGCCTCGGGCACCGCGCGGTACACGTGATAGGCATAGCCGTGCCTGTCGCAGTAGCGCTTCACGTTGTGTTCGGAAACCCGCGCGTAACTGGCGACGTGGTGCGTGTAGAGCGTGACGAAGGCGATGTCCGCGCCAGTGTTGTAGCTCGACACCGCATCGTCCGACAGCGCCGGATAGGCGGCCGGCTGCAGCATGGGCTGGCTGTGGATCAGCGCGTTGTTGACCTGCCCCACCAGGAAGTCCTGCAGGTTGATGTCGTGCAGCAGCGCTTCGCGCCATTCGCCTTCGGGTGCGGCAAGGGACAGCGGCGCCAGGTTGACGACGAAGATGCGCGCCAGAAACCACTGCGGAATGCGCCACGAGACATTGACATAGATGTCGCCGACCACGGCGTTGCACCCCAGCATGCCGATCGGACGCAGCCGTGCCGCTTCATCGGTCGAACGGTTCACCAGCGCAATGACATGCCCCGCATCGCCCATCAACTCGTGCAGCGCGGCACGGTTCGCGGCGGTGTTGCGCAGCACCATCATGTTGGTCATCGCGGGGCCGGGCCTGTCGCCGCTGGGTGGCCCTTCCACGACCAGCGAATCCCGCCCTTGCATCAGGGTGTCGATGGCGACGGGATGGAACACCACCGAATCGCCATCGAGGAACAGGAGCCAGTCGTTCTCGGGCAGTGCGCGCAGGTGCCGCAGGATGTGGCTGTACCGGGCACTGTCACGCAATGCCGGATGGCGGATGCGGTCCGCCTCGATCCACTGATGCGGGTAGCCGAACAGGCGACAGTAGTGCGCATGATTGCGCAGCGTGGCCTCGTCCTTGCGTGGAAAAAAACTGAGGCACAGGGGCATGCGCTACTCCACCAGATCGCCTTGCGAGAGGAGGCGCATGGCCCCCTGGTATGGACTCGAATCCGCGAGCGCGGACCACGACAGCGATGCCGAGCGCGGCAGCAATGCCCGGCGGCGGGCTTCGCTCGCAGCCTTGCCCGCCCATCGGCCCGCGTCCCGGGCCGCACCGAAGTCTTCGAGCAATTCGTCGAGCGGTGCACCATCGCCGATGCTCTGGTTGCACAGCAGCGCCAGGTCACAACCCGCATCGATGGCCGCCAGTGCAGCATCGGCGTAGCTGAGCAACTGGCCGTCGATGTAGCGCCCGGCTTCCATGCTGAGATCGTCGCTGAAGATCACACCGTCGAAAGCCAGCCGCTGCCGCAGGATGTCCTGGAGCCATCTGGCTGAAAAGCCGGCCGGCCGCTTGTCGACCTTCGGGTAGATCACGTGTGCCGGCATCACCGCGGTGAGCGTGCCTGCCAGCCAGTCGTAGGGCCGCGCGTCGTCGGCCAGGATGGCCTTGAGGCCCCGCTTGTCGACCGGGATCTCGACATGCGAGTCGCCCGCGACGAAACCGTGCCCCGGAAAATGCTTGCCGCAGTTGCGCATGTCCGCCTGCAGCATGCCGTGCATCACGCTCTTGGCGAGCAGCGCGACCACGCGTGGATCGCGATGAAAGCTGCGGCTGCCGATGACGCTGCTCCCGCCGTAGTCCAGGTCGAGCACCGGTGCAAAGCTGAAGTTGACGCCGCAAGCACGCAGCTCGGCGGCCAGCACATACCCGACGGCCGTGGCGGCCTGCGTGGCACGCATGGCGTCGCTCATCCACAACTCGCCCAGGGCACGCATCGAGGGCAGCCGGGTGAAGCCATCGGTGCGAAAGCGCTGCACGCGCCCGCCTTCGTGGTCGACGCAGATCAGCAGGTCGGGCCGGATTGCCTTGATCTCGGCGTTGAGCGCTGTCATCTGCGCGCGGTCGCGCCAGTTGCGCGCGAAATGGATCACGCCGCCCACCAACGGATTGGCAAGGCGCCGACGGTCGGCGTCGTTGAGTTCGGTGGCCGCGATGTCGATGATCAGCGGCGCGTGGAGGCTTGTTGTTGTCGTTGTCATGCGTCGTGGGTGCCCTGGCGTTCGACCACCACGAAGCTCGCGGCGTATTCTGTTTCGTCCGTCACGGTCACGTGAGCCGTGAGACCCTTGGCCTCGAACCACTCCTTGAGTTCGCCGTGCAGCACGATCACCGGCTTGCCGCTGCGCAGGTTGGCGATCTCGCACAGCCGCCAGGTCATGGGCATGCGCATGCCCAGGCCGATGGCCTTGCTGAAAGCCTCCTTGGCCGAAAAGCGCGTCGCGAGATAGCTGATGCCGCGCTTGGGCCAGCGCGCACTGCGGGCTTGCCAGACCGCGAACTCGGCGTCGCACAGCACCTTGCGGGCAAAGCGTTCGCCCTGGCGCTCGAAGGTCGCCGCGATGCGACGCAGGTCGCAGATGTCGGTGCCGATGCCGTAGATCATGCTGCGCAGGCGTTCACCGTGCCTCGTCGATGCAACGCAGGTAGTCGCGCGTGGTGGCCGCATAGCCGAGTTCGAGCGCATCGGCGACGAAGGCATGGCCGATGGAAACCTCCTGCACACCCGGCACGGCGCGCAGGAAGGCGGTCAGGTTGTCGCGGCTCAGGTCGTGGCCGGCGTTGACGCCAAGGCCTGCAGCCAGCGCGGCGTGCGCAGTCTCGGCATAGCGCGCGAGCACGGCCTGTTCGTCCGGCCGGCCCCGCGAGGCCGCATAGCCTTCGGTGTACAGCTCGACGCGGTCGGCGCCCACGGCCTTGACCGCCGCCATCATCTCGGGGATCGGGTCCATGAACAGACTGACGCGCACGCCCAGTGCCTTGGCTTCAGCGATCAGCGGGCGCAGGCGCTCGGCGTCGTCGGGAAAAGTCCAGCCGTGGTCGCTGGTCGACTGGGTTTCGCTGTCGGGCACGAAGGTGGCCTGATGCGGCTTCAGCGTGCGCACGAAGTCCATCAGGTTCTGGAAGGGGTTGCCCTCGATGTTGAATTCGATGCCGGGCCAGTCCTTGGCGAGCAACGCGGACAGGTCGCTCACGTCATGCGCGCGGATGTGGCGCGCATCGGGCCGCGGGTGCACGGTAATGCCCTGCGCGCCGGCGGCCAGGCAGGCCTGGGCAGCCTTCACCACGCTCGGAATGCCGAGGTGGCGCGTGTTGCGTACCAGGGCAACCTTGTTGAGGTTGACGGACAGCGAGGTGGTGCCGGCGTGGCCTGAAGTGCTCATAGTGCTTGCAGATCTCTCATCATTTGCCGCGTGCGCAGCGTGGACACGCCGCAATGGTAGTTGAGCAAGGCGCGCAACTGGTTTCGCAGGGCGCTGTTGCTGCCGGCGTTCATGGTGGCGATCTCGCGCAGCGTGGCGGTGAAGGGCGCGCGATCGTCCAGCACGCCTTGCAGGGATTGCCAGTCGGTGCCGGTCAGCGCGGCTTCTTCCTTGGTGGCCTGCCGCAATCCAGCTTCCGGCACGAGGGTGTAGCGCGTTCTGGCCGCGAGCGGCTCCAGCGTGAGGGTCTGCGCATCGAGCGAAGGCAGCAGGCCCACCCCACGCAGCAGCAGCAACTCGAAGGCGCGCAGGGCGGCCGCCTGCGTGGCGGCCTGGGCGCCGGCATGGTCGCTCGCCAACACCTGCACCACGCCGGCGTAGGCATCGAACAGGGCTTCGTGGGCGTCGTCCCGCGCAAGCAGGCGCAGCAGCAGCTCGTTGACGTAGTAGCCCGACATCAGGGCTTCGCCGGTCGGCATCACGTGGCCGCCCATCCATTCGGCGCCCTTGAGCGTGCGGATCTCAGCGTCGCCGCCGTAGTTGAGCTGCAGGGGCTGCAGCGGCAGCAGCACCGGGCGGAAATTGGAGCTCGGGCGCTTCGCCCCCTTGGCCACGAGCGCGATGCGCCCGTGGTGGCGCGTGAAGACCTCGAGGATCAGGCTCGACTCGCTCCAGTCGTAGCGGTGGAGCACATACGCCGGTTCGTGCGAAACGCGGTGGGTAGCCATGTCAGTACGCGCTGTCGAGGAGCATCGAGGCTTGATGAAGCCGGCAGGCGCCGCGCAACCGGCCTGGCCGGGCTGCTGGCGTTACCGCCTGCAAGGGAATTGGCGGCTGCACAAAGCGAGCAAGCTTGGAGATTTGCCCGTGCTTATTCGTAGCCGAAGGAGCGCACGCGCGCTTCGTCGTCGGCCCACCCCGAGCGGACCTTGACCCAGAGCTCGAGGAACACCTTGGCATCGGCCAGCTTTTCGAGCTCGACGCGGGTTTCCATGCCGATGCGCTTGATGCGCTCGCCCTTGTCGCCGATCACCATGGCCTTGTGGCCGTCGCGCTCGACCACGATGGTGGCGGCAATGCGCAGCAGGCGCTTCTGGCCTTTTTTCTGGGGCGGCTCTTCCTCGAACTTGTCGATGATGACGGTCGAGGTGTAGGGCAGTTCGTCGCCCGTGAGGCGGAACAGCTTCTCGCGCACCAGTTCGCCAGCCAGGAACTTCTCGCTGCGGTCGGTGAGTTCGTCTTCGTCGTAGAACCAGGGCTGCTCGGGCAGGTACTTTTCGCAGATGCCGAACAGGCGCTCGACGTCCTTGGCGTTCTTGGCCGACATCGGCACGTACTCGGCAAAGCTGTGCTTGCCCTGCATGGTCTGCAGCCAGGGCGCGATGTCGCCACGGCGGTGCACGTTGTCGAGCTTGTTCGCCAGCAGCACGGTCGGAATGCCTTTGCCGAGCAGCTTGAGCACGCGCTCGTCGGCCGGCGTGAAGCTGCCGGCCTCGACCACGAACAGGATCAGGTCCACATCGCCGACCGCGCCCTGCACGGTCTTGTTGAGCGACTTGTTCAGCGCGTTGGCGTGCAAGGTCTGGAAGCCCGGCGTGTCGACGAAGACGAACTGCGTCGCGCCCAGCGTGCGCATGCCGGTGATGCGGTGTCGCGTGGTCTGCGCCTTGCGCGAGGTGATGCTGATCTTCTGGCCGACCAGCGCATTGAGCAGCGTCGACTTGCCCACATTGGGCTTGCCGACGATGGCGATAAGGCCGCAGTGCTGCGGGCCGGTGGTGCCCGAACCGCCAGCGGTGTCTTCGGGTTCCGCTACGGGATTGATAGCATCGTTCATTGTGATTTCACGCGGCGCCGCGTGCCTTGAGCCGGATCAACATGGCGGCCGCGGCAGCCTGCTCGCCGGCGCGGCGCGAGCCGCCGATGCCGCGTTCGCGAAGGCCCAACTCGGGCACCTCGCACTCGACATCGAAAGTCTGCTTGTGCGCGGCGCCCAGCGTCGCTGCCACGCGGTACACCGGCAGCTTCATTTTGTGACCCTGCAGCCATTCCTGCAATTCGGTCTTGGGGTCCTTGGCCGCCGCTTCCATGCGCGGCGTGATTTCGACCGACTCATACAGCCGGTGCACCAGCGCCTGCGCGGCGGCAAAGCCGGCATCGAGATAGACGGCGCCGATCAGCGCCTCGAGCGCGTCCGCCAGGATCGACGGCCGGTTGGGGCCGCCCGAGCGGGCCTCGCCTTCACCGAGCCGCAGCAGCGGCGACAGTGCCAGCTCGAGTGCCAGCCGGTGCAGGGTGTCCTGCTTGACCAGGTTGGCCCGCACGCGCGACAAGTCGCCCTCGGGCAGTGCCGAAAGGCGGATGTAGAGCAGGTGGGAAACCGCGAGGTTCAGCACCGAGTCGCCGAGAAACTCGAGGCGCTCGTTGTGATCGGCCGAAAAACTGCGGTGCGTCAGCGCGAGCTGAAGCAGCCGGGTGTCGGAGAACTTGTGCTGGAGACGCGCCTGCAGCGCGACAAGGCTGCCGTCCACCTTCTTAAGCGCCGCGTTCAGCGGGTCTCGCCTTTGTACTTGAGCGTCAGGTAGGCCGGCCCGAACAACGGGATTTCGCGCTCGTATGCGTACGACACGACGACCTTGTCGCCGACCTTCTTGATGTCGAGGTCCTTGCCACTGACCGACTTGAAGTCGTCGATGGCCTGCGCACGATCGAAGATCGCGCGCACTTCGGGCACGGTCGTGCCTTCCTTGGCCTTGTTGGCGGCCTTGTCGATCGCCTGCCATTCGATCAGCGTCGGAATGACCTGCGCGACGACCACGCCCAGGCAGCCGAGCACCACCGCGACGAACACCAAGCCGATGAACGAGATGCCGCGCTGTTGCGCCGCCCTGCTGCGGATAGACCGGTTTGTTCTCATGCCCTCTTACCCCTCGAACAGTTTTGACTGCTTATTGAAACGGACCGATGCGCCCCAGATCGCTGAAATTCATCCAGACGAAGAAAGCCCTGCCCACGATGTTCTGGTCAGGCACGAAGCCCCAGTAGCGCGAATCCGCCGAATTATCGCGGTTGTCGCCCATCATGAAATATTGGCCGGCGGGCACCTTGCAGACCACGCCTTCGACGGAGTAGCGGCAGTTTTCACGGAACGGGAAGTCACTGGCGCCGGGCACGAAAGACGGGGCCGCGTCGTCGTTGAGGATCTTGTGCTGCTTGCCGCCCAGGTTCTCGTCGAACTGCTTGAGCAGGCGCATCGATTCGCCGTCGAGGTAGTCGGCGGCCGGCTCCTTGGAAATCGGCTTGCCGTTGATCGTGAGCTTCTTGTTCAGGTACGCCACCTCGTCACCCGGGATGCCGACCACGCGCTTGATGTAGTCCATGCTCGGCTTGGGCGGGTAGCGGAACACCACCACGTCGCCACGCGCCAGCGGCGTGCCGTCGGTGATCTTGGTGTTGATGACCGGCAGGCGCAGGCCGTAGGTGAACTTGTTGACCAGGATCAGGTCGCCGGTCAGCAGCGTAGGCATCATCGAGCCCGAGGGAATCTTGAAGGGCTCGTACAGGAACGAGCGCAGCAGGAACACCACCAGGATCACGGGGAACAGGCCAGCGGTCCAGTCGAGCCACCAGGGCTGCATCAGCAGCCGGTCGCTCGCCTTGGCGTCGACCGTGTCGACCTGCGTGATGCCCTGTCCGGCCAGCCGCGCGTTGCGCTCGGCCATCGAGGCCTCGAGCTTGGCGGCGGCCTGCTCGCGCTTCGGCAGGAAATAGAAGCGTTCCGCCAGCCAGTAAAGGCCGGTGACCACCGTGGCCAGGAACAGCAGCAGCGCGAAGTTGCCTTCGATCACGCCGAAATACCAGGCGCCGACATAGCCGGCAAATGCCGCGAGAACCAGGGAGGTGATGAATGCCATTTTTTGATCAGTCTTCGACTTGCAGAATCGCGAGGAAGGCCTCTTGCGGGACCTCGACAGAGCCGATCTGCTTCATTCTTTTCTTGCCCGCCTTCTGCTTCTCGAGCAGCTTCTTCTTGCGGGAAATGTCGCCGCCGTAGCACTTGGCCAGCACGTTCTTGCGAAGCGCCTTGATTGTCTCACGCGCAATGATGGTGACCCCGATGGCGGCCTGGATCGCCACGTCGTACATCTGGCGCGAAATGATCTCGCGCATCTTCGACACCACCGCCCGGCCGCGGAACTGCGACTGGCTGCGGTGCACGATGATCGACAGCGCATCGACCTTGTCGCCGTTCAGCAGGATGTCGACCTTCACCACGTCCGACGCACGGTATTCCTTGAACTCGTAGTCCATCGAGGCATAGCCCCGGCTGACCGACTTCAGCTTGTCGAAGAAGTCGAGCACGATTTCGCCGAGCGGCATCTCGTAGGTCAGCATGACCTGGCGGCCGTGGTAGGCCATGTTGATCTGCACGCCACGCTTCTGGTTGGCCAGCGTCATGACCGAGCCGACGTACTCCTGAGGCATGTAGAGGTGCACGGTGACGATCGGCTCGCGGATCTCGCTCATGCGGCCGACGTCGGGCATCTTGGACGGGTTCTCGACCATGATCACTTCGCCGTCGTTCTTGACCACCTGGTAGACCACGCTGGGCGCGGTCGTGATCAGGTCCTGGTCGAACTCGCGCTCCAGCCGCTCCTGCACGATTTCCATGTGCAGCAGGCCCAGGAAGCCGCAGCGGAAGCCGAAGCCCAGCGCCTGGCTCACCTCGGGTTCGTAGCGCAGCGACGAATCGTTGAGCTTGAGCTTTTCGAGCGCATCGCGCAGCGAGTCGTACTCGCTGGCTTCGGTCGGGTAGAGACCGGCAAAGACCTGCGGCTGGATTTCCTTGAAGCCCGGCAGCGCTTCGGTGGCCGTGGCCGCCGCACCGCCGGTGCCCGGCTTGATCAGCGTGACCGTGTCGCCGACCTTGGCCGCCTGCAGCTCCTTGATGCCCGCGATGATGTAGCCCACCTCGCCCGCTTCGAGCGAAGGGCGCGGTTCGTTGGCGGGCGTGAACACGCCCACGCTGTCGGCGTTGTACATCGCGCCAGACGCCATCATCTTGATGCGCTCGCCCTTCACGAGCCGGCCGTCGACCACACGCACCAGCATGACGACGCCGACGTACGGGTCGAACCAGCTGTCGACGATCATCGCGCGCAGCGGACCGTCGGGATTGCCGCGCGGCGCAGGCATCTTGTGGACGATGGCTTCGAGAATCTCGTCGATGCCCAGGCCCGTCTTGGCGGAACATGGAATCGCATCGGTCGCGTCGATGCCGATCACGTCTTCGATTTCGGTGCGCGCGTTGTCGGGATCCGCGTTCGGCAAATCCATCTTGTTGAGCACCGGCACCACTTCAACGCCGAGGTCGAGCGCGGTGTAGCAGTTGGCCACGGTCTGCGCTTCGACGCCCTGCGATGCATCGACGACGAGCAACGCGCCTTCGCATGCCGACAGCGAGCGGCTCACTTCATAAGAGAAGTCGACGTGGCCCGGCGTGTCGATCAGATTGAGGTTGTAGACCTGTCCGTCGCGTGCCTTGTAGTGCAGCGCAGCGGTCTGCGCCTTGATGGTTATCCCACGCTCTTTTTCGATGTCCATCGAGTCGAGCACCTGCGCTTCCATCTCGCGTTCTGCGAGACCACCGCAACGCTGGATCAAACGGTCTGCGAGCGTCGACTTGCCGTGATCGATGTGCGCAATGATCGAAAAATTTCTGATGTGATTCATCAACGGGAACGCTTAAGTACTTGAATTGGCTCGGCCGCAGAGTGCGACGGGCAAGAAAAAAGGGCGCGTCTTCTGGAGACGCGCCCTGAACCAACAAGCAATGGCAACTGCAGTAGTTGGAACTTCATTGTAGGCAAAAAGGGAAGCACGTACATCCGGGAACAGGGTCCAAAGGGGTCGTTGCAGGTCCACAACATCAAAGATATAAACAGCTTATCAACAGGATCGGTGGAGCACTCACTGAACAACTTGTGGGCGATCTGTGGAGCACCGGTGGACTGCTGTCTGACATCTCGCATCGTGAAGGTCATTGCACTCCTTATGCGCTGACCACCCGCCGAGGTGGCCCTATTCTACCGAAAACCGTCCTTAGCCCCGCCGCAAGTTAGTAGGCACAAACAAAAATCATCGCCTTCCGGCACCCAGATTTTTTTCAAGCCCGGCGCCGGAACGTCGTAAACACCTCAAAAAAACGGCCCCAAACCCGACTGCCGGGTGGGGCCACTTGACGCCAGCGTCAGATCAGCGTGCGGGACGGATCAGGGCGTATTGGGCCCAGTCCCCCCGGCGGAACAGCACGCTGAGCGCCTTGCTCTTGTCGGCTTTCCCAATGGCAGACTCGAATTCCCGTGCGTTGGCGACCTCGATATTGCCAACGGCCAGGATGATGTCGCCCTCGCGCAGACCGGCGCGCGCAGCGGCGTCGCTGGCGGTATCGACCTTCACGCCGCCCTTGAGCTTGAGTTCCTTTTTCTGTGCATCGCTGAGATCGCTCACCGCAAGGCCCAGCGACTTGGCGGCAGCGGAAGCCGACGGCTTCGGCGCCGGCTCGTCCTTGTCGGCTCCACGCTTGGCAGGCTTATCGGGCTCGATCTCGGCGATGGTCACGCTCAGGTCGCGCGAGGCACCGCGGCGGAACACGGTGAGCGTGCTCTTGGTGCCCGGCTTGGTATTGCCCACGAGGCGCGGCAGATCGCTCGGCTTTTCGATGGGCTTGCCGTCGAACTTGGTGATGACGTCACCCGGCTCGACACCCGCCTTCTCGCCCGGCGATCCGGCTTCGACGCCACGCACCAGCGCGCCCTGCGCCTTGCCCAGTCCGATGGCCTCGGCCACATCCTTGGTGACCTGATCGATCTGCACGCCGATACGGCCGCGCGAGACGCGACCCGAGGTGCGCAACTGGTCGCTGACACGGATCGCCTCATCGATCGGGATCGAGAACGAGATGCCCATGAAGCCGCCCGAGCGCGAGTAGATCTGGCTGTTGATGCCCACCACTTCGCCGCGCATATTGATCAGCGGGCCGCCCGAGTTGCCGGGGTTGATGGCCACGTCGGTCTGGATGAACGGCAGGTATTCGCCGGTGTCGCGCTGCTTGGCGCTGACGATGCCCGCGGTGACGGTGTTCTCGAGGCCGAAGGGCGAGCCGATGGCCATCACCCATTCGCCCACGCGCAGCTTGGAGATGTCACCCACCTTCACGGCCGGCAGGCCCGTGGCCTCGATCTTGACGACCGCGACGTCGGTGCGCTTGTCGGCACCGACGATCTTGGCCTTGAATTCGCGCTTGTCGGGCAGCGTGACCATGACCTCCGAGGCGTCTTCCACCACGTGTGCGTTGGTCATGACATAGCCGTCGGGCGTCAGGATGAAACCGGAGCCCACGCCGCGTGGACGCTCTTCTTCCTGAGGCTGTTGCTGGGGTTTGTTCGAACGCGGCCCCTGGCGCGGCACGCCTGGAAGCGGCTGGCCGAAGAAGCGGCGGAAGAACTCCTGCATCTCCTCGTCCATCTCGCCGTTGCCACCGCCGCGCTGCGCAACCTTCTCGACGGTGCGGATGTTGACCACGGAGGGGCCGACCTGATCGACCAGATCGGTGAAGTCGGGCAGCGTGCGCGTCTGCGCGTGGACCGACTCGACCGGCAGGAAGGTGGCACCCGCAGTCACCGCAAGCGCAAAAGCCAGCAGGCCGGAACGAAGCTTGTGTCCCTCGACTTTGAAGATCATCGGTTTTCTTTCAAAAGAACAGAGCGGCTAAAACAACAAATGCTGTGAGTCTGCGGCGCATGCTTGGTTCAGCGCAAGGGGAGCAGCTTTCGCGTTCGTGGCCCGTCAGCGCGTGCGCGCAAGACTCTGGGCAAATGCGTTGAGTGTCTGCTGCGGCACTTCGCCAACGGCGGTCAACCACCAGTCGCTGGCCGGCTCAGGCAGGCGACGACGGATTGCGTTGGTCGCGCCGATGGTCAGCACGCCATCGCGGGGCGCGCGCACCGCGTCGTAGCGTTCGATGAAAAGCGACACCGAAGCGAGGCCATCGGAGAAGGTCCATTGAACCGTCGTCGCGTCTGGCTTGGACGACTTGCCATCGCTGGCCGGACGCCGGAAGAAGCTTCGGGGCTTGAATCCGGCCACGGGTGTACTGAGAGCCCAGCCTTCGTCCTGCGCCGTGGTGCGCTCGAGCTCCAGCTTCTCGATGCGATAACCGGACGTGTTGGCCATCATTTGCGCCAGGGCCTGCGCCTTGATCGGCGCATCGAGCTGCAGCTCGGAGAACGCCGACTGCTCCACCACGCGGGATTCGCTGTCGATGGTCTGAAGCTTCACCACGAGACCCGAGCGGCGCTCGCTCCAGATGCGATAGCCGAAGCGCAGTCCGTCGTGCGGCACCAGTTGCACCACGTCGGCATCGAAGCCGGCCACGCGGTCCTTGCCGATGGCCCGCACGTCGTAGAAATCGCTGATCGACGAGTCGGGCTTTTCAGGGAGATTCGGGAAGAGATCGAGGTTCTCGCGCTTCTCGACCTTGACGACCTTCACCTCGGGCAGGAAGGTCATGACGTTGCGATTGCGCCGGAAGGTCGAACGCTGCGGCCCCGACAGCGCCTCGATGCGCTCGATCTGGTGATCGCCATCGCGCACGTGCCAGATGCGTGCACTCGACAGATCGCCACCCGGTGCCGACACCACGAAAGTGCCCACATAGTTGCGCTGCCGAGCACCCGCGTGCATGCGCTGCAGCCACTCGGTCACGCTCATCGCCGGCGGCTCGTCCGTCTGCGCGGTTGCCGCACTCTTCGCATTCGTCGAGCCCGAGCGGGTCTGCGCGGTGGCAACCTGCGCCAGGCAAAAAGCTGCAAACACAAGCACGCAGGCGCGTGCGGAGATCGGCATCTGAACGGTCATTACGGGCAGCTAAGGGCGCGCACTCAGCGCGTAGGCCCCTCGAAGGTGGCGTTGCGCAGGAATCCGGAAGGCATTTGCGAAGCACCACCAGCCTGCTGGTGCGCTTCGAGCAATTGATCGAGCCGTGGATCGCGCAGCATGACCTGCGGCGCGCCGTTGCCGACGATCACCCGGGTCGGGGTCAATGTCGCACCGGCTGGCTGCTGGCCATTCGTGGTTGCGACGGCGAGAACCGAATTCACCGCCGGTTGTTGCTGCTGGGCCGACGCGATCTGCGCGCCGGTTTGCGGGATCGCCGCGCCGTTGCCGACGAGCGTCCAGCTGACGGCCACCACTGCGACCAGCGAGGCCGCGCCTGCCACCAGCTTCCAGCGGAACACCGGCTCGTTGGCGGCCTCGACCCTGCGCTGCGCAGGCACGGCCGCCGCCACCGCAACGGGCGTCAACACAGGCGCGACGGCAACCGGCTCGGCTGCCAGCCGCTGCTGAAAGCGCGCAAGAAACGCTGAGGTGTCGCTGCACGGCGCATGAGAACCCGAACGCAGGACATCGCCCACCATGTGGTAGGCCTGCCAGGCGGCACGCGAGTCGCCCTCGTTGCAGACCGCATCGATCGCCTGTGCGAACGCCTCGCCCTGCAAATGACCATCCGCAAGTGCGGACACCTGTTCCCGAACCGTCATCGTCTGATTCATTTCATTCACCTGCTTGCTTACCAACGCTTGCCGGACTGGTTGTCCAGCAGCGGTTTGACCTTGGCCGAAATGGCCTCTCGCGCCCGAAAAATACGCGAACGCACCGTGCCGATAGGGCAATCCATGACCTCGGCAATCTCTTCGTAACTCATGCCCTCGATCTCGCGCAGCGTGACCGCCTGGCGCAACTCGGCCGGAAGTGCGTCCATGGCCGTCTCGACCACATTGGCGATTTCCTTCGCCGCCATGACTGATTCGGGGGTTTCGTCGCTGATTGGTTCGTTTCCAGGACGGTAAGTTTCATCGTCGTCGTCAGAAGAGGGCCGCAAGGCGCTTTCGGAGACGGTCGGATCGCGCTTCATGTCCACCAGCGCCTTCTTGGCGGTGTTGACGGCGATCCGGTAGAGCCAGGTGTAGAACTGCGCCTCGCCACGGAACTGGTGCAGCGCGCGGTAGGCCCGGATGAAGGTCTCCTGCGCGATGTCCTCGATCAGGTCGACATCGCGCACCATCCGGCCGATCAGGCGCTCGATGCGGCGCTGGTACTTGACGACCAGCAGCTCGAAGGCCTTCTGGTCGCCCGCCACCGTGCGCTGGACCAGCTGGAAATCGACCTCGCCCGGGCGCGGTGCCTCGGCGGACGCGTCGGTCAGGCCGGAGTCCGGTGGCACAGGCGGCGGAGAAGTTGTCATCGAGGGAGGTTCAGGGCGCGTCGGCGGGAGCCGTCGCGCGCCAGGGGTCGGCAGCAGGCGCTGCAGATGGAGCGCGCGAATATACCGCGCGACGCACGTCGCGCCAGCGCTCTGGCATCGCCCTCTGCTCGATCCAGAGCCAGCGCCGAGCGCGGCCAGGCTCGGCGAGCCGGACCAGCATCAGCGACTGGAAATCGAGCGCAACTGTCGCTTGCGCCTCGTGAACGGAGCGGCTTGCATCGGCACCCGTCAGGGACCAGCGGAGCCCGTCAAAATGCAGGACGGCAGCGCCATCGCGCCGCAAGCCGAAGCCGGCAGCGACGCCCGAGAACACGACACTGAAAACCAGCAGCAGCTGGCGCCATCCAACGCTATCGAACAGATAGCAGGATGCGCCAGCGCAGATGGCACCCAGGGCCCAGAGGGCAATCAGAATCCGGGTCGCGCCACGCGAGCGCCCCACCGGATAGGTCACCGACGGTGCGCTGTGCATGAAAGAGCAATGCTCAAGCGCGCTTGAACACCAGCGTGCCGTTGGTGCCGCCGAAGCCGAAGTTGTTCTTGACCGCGACATCGATCTTCAGATCGCGCGCCTCGTTGGCGCAGTAGTCGAGATCGCACTCCGGATCCTGGTTGAAGATGTTGATCGTCGGCGGGCTCTTCTGGTGATGCAGCGCAAGCACGGTGAACACCGATTCGATGCCGCCCGCGCCGCCCAGCAAGTGGCCGGTCATGGACTTGGTCGAATTGACGACGAGCTTCTTCGCGTGATCGCCAAAGGCGAGCTTGACCGCGTTGGTCTCGTTGACGTCACCGATCTGCGTCGAGGTACCGTGCGCGTTGAGGTACTGGACTTCGTCGGCATTGACGCCGGCATTGGCCAGTGCCATAGCCATCGAGCGGCGTGGGCCGTCGACGTCGGGCGCGGTCATGTGGTACGCGTCGCCGGTCAGGCCGAAGCCCGAGACTTCCGCGTAGATCTTGGCGCCGCGCGCCTTGGCATGTTCGTACTCTTCGAGCACCAGCACGCCGGCGCCCTCGCCCAGCACGAAACCGTCGCGGTCCTTGTCCCAAGGGCGCGAAGCCGTGGTGGGGTCGTCATTGCGGGTGCTCAGCGCGCGGGGCGCCGTGAAGCCGCCAATGCCGAGCGGCGAAATGGTCGACTCGGCACCGCCCGCGATCATCACGTCGGCATCGCCGTACTCGATCATGCGAGCCGACGTTCCGATGGCATGCAAGCCGGTGGTGCAGGCGGTGACGACGGCGATGTTCGGGCCCTTGAAGCCGTACTTGATCGACACGTGGCCCGAGATCATGTTGATGATCGATGCCGGCACGAAAAACGGCGAAATGCGGCGCGGGCCACGGCTCGCGTATTCACCGTGCGTTTCTTCGATCATCGGCAGGCCGCCGATGCCGGAGCCGATGTTGCAGCCGATGCGCACGGCCTCTTCATAGGACAGTGCGTCGCCGGTCGGCAGTCCGCTGTCCTGCACCGCCTGGATGGCGGCGGCGAGTCCCAGATGAATGAAGCGGTCCATGTGACGCGCTTCCTTCTCCGAGATGTATTGGGTGATGTCGAAACCCTTGACCTCACCGGCGAACTTGCAGGCGAAAGCGCTTGCATCGAACGCGGTGATGTTCGCAATGCCCGACTTCCCGGCCAACAGGTTGGCCCAGGATTCGGTTGCGGTGTTTCCGACAGGAGCGATGCAACCGAGTCCGGTCACGACGACGCGGCGTTTGGTCATGCCGGCAAACCTTTCTGGAAGCGCTGTACAACGGCCTGTCGGCGCATGCGGTTCAAAGAAAAACCGCCGGCCGCAGACGCAGTGTTGTCAGCTGGCCGATCAGGCCTTTTGATTCTTGGTGGCGTAGTCGACGGCGTTTTGCACCGTGGTGATCTTCTCGGCGTCTTCGTCGGGAATCTCGATGCCGAACTCGTCTTCGAGTGCCATCACGAGTTCGACCGTGTCGAGCGAGTCGGCGCCGAGGTCGGCCACGAAGGCCTTTTCATTCGTCACTTGGGACTCTTCCACGCCGAGTTGCTCGGCGATGATTTTCTTGACACGTGCTTCGATATCGCTCATTTGGTTCCCTCTGAGGGTTTGTAAGTAATCGGTGGATTTTAGCCGGGCGCATTGTGGCATTTGCCGTGCGTCCGGTGCGGGAAAAGATTGCGCCTTGCGGCTACATGTGCATGCCGCCGTTGACGTGCAGTTCTTGCCCTGTCACGTAGGAGGCCTGGGGCGATGCGAGGTACGCCACTGCATGCGCGATGTCGGCCGGCTTGCCCAGATGGCCGAGCGGGATCTGCTGGAGCAGCGCCTGTTGCTGGGCTTCCGGGAGGCTGGCCGTCATGTCGGTTTCGATGAAACCGGGTGCGACGCAGTTGACGGTGATGTTACGGCTGCCGAGTTCACGGGCCAGCGCGCGGGTCATCCCCGACACGCCGGCCTTGGCGGCCGCGTAGTTAGCTTGCCCGGCATTGCCGGAGGCGCCCACCACGCTGGTGATGCTGATGATCCGGCCATAGCGCTGCTTCATCATGGGTCGGATCACCGCGCGCGACAGGCGAAAGACGGCCTTGAGATTGGTATCGAGCACCGCATCCCAGTCGTCGTCCTTCATGCGCATGGCGAGCGTGTCGCGCGTGATGCCGGCGTTGTTGACCAGCACGTGGATGGCACCGTAGGCCTTCACGATCTCGTCGATCAGGGCTTCGACGGCAGCGCCGTCGTTCACGTCGAGTGCACGGCCGCGGCCGTCAAAGGCACTCAGGGCCGAAGTGATCTTTGCCGCACCTTCGTCGGTGGTGCCGGTGCCCACGACCTTCAGGCCGCGCTGGGCAAGCTCCAGCGCGATCGCCGCGCCGATGCCGCGCGATGCGCCGGTGACCAGGGCGACTTGCCCTTCGAATTTGGGAATACTCATAAGAGAAAAAGTATCGGGGCCTTGCGCCGGTCAGCCGGCGAGCGATTGTCGGGTTTCCGCGAGCGTTGCCGGGTCGTACACCGACGCGGCTTCGAGATCGGGGGCGATGCGCTTCACCATGCCAGCCAGCACCTTGCCAGGGCCGCACTCGATGATGGCGGCTACGCCGCGCAGTTTCAAGGCCTGGATACTTTCGACCCAACGGACCGGGCCCGCGGCCTGACGCACCAGCGCGTCGCGGATGCGGTCCGCATCGGTTCCGATCGCCACGTCGATGTTGTTCAGCACCGGAATCTGCGGCGCCGCCAGCGTCAGGCTGGCCAGCTTTTCGCGCAGCGCCTCGGCGGCCGGCTTCATCAGGCTCGAATGGAACGGCGCCGACACGGGCAGCAACAGCGCACGCTTGGCGCCGTTGGCCTTCAGCAGCTCACACGCCTTGTCGACTGCAGCCTTGCTGCCGGCAATCACCGTCTGCATCGGGTCATTGAAATTCACGGCCTCGACGATCTCGGCACTGCCCGGGCCGAACGTGGCAGTCGCTTCCGCGCAGCCCGCCACGACCTTGCCGGACTCCATGCCGAGAACAGCCGCCATCGCGCCCACGCCCACCGGCACTGCCTGCTGCATGGCTTGCGCGCGAAAACGCACGAGCGGCGCCGCTTGAGCCAACGTCAAAACGCCGGAGGCCACCAGCGCCGAGTACTCACCCAGCGAATGCCCCGCCACCACCGAAGGCGTTGCGCCGCCTTCGGCCAGCCAGGCACGCCATGCGGCAACGCCTGCGACCAGCATCACGGGCTGGGTGTTGGTGGTAAGCGCCAAGTCTTCCTTGGGACCACTCTTGATCAGCGCGCCGACGTCTTCGCCCAGCGCATCAGAGGCTTCGCGCAGGGTTTCGACCACGGCCGGGTGATCGCCCCAGGCGTCGAGCATGCCGACAGCCTGCGAACCCTGACCCGGGAAGACAAAAGCAAAGGATTTCATTGTTTTACACGTCATATCGCATGGCGGCCCTCATCGAGGTACCGCAGCATGCTACAGATTCAATAGCACCGCACCCCAGGTGAAGCCACCGCCCACGCCTTCGAGCATGAGGGTCTCGCCCTTTTTCACCTTGCCGGAGCGCACAGCCTCGTCGAGCGCCAGCGGAATCGAGGCAGCCGACGTGTTGCCGTGCTCGTTGACCGTGACGATCAGCTTCTCGCGCGGAAGCTTCAGCTTTTTCGCCGTGCCTTCCATGATGCGGATGTTGGCCTGGTGCGGAATCAGCCAGTCGATATCGGCCTCGGTCTTGCCCGCCTTGGTCAACGTGGCGCGCGCCGCTTCTTCGAGCACGCGAACCGCAAGCTTGAACACGGCCTGGCCGTCCATGTGCAGGAGCGGCGTGCCCAGCACGTTGCCACCCGAGACATGGCCCGGCACGCAAAGAATGCCGACGTGCTTGCCGTCGGCATGCAGATCGCTGGCCAGGATGCCTGGTTCTTCGCTGGCCTCGAGCACCACGGCGCCGGCGCCATCGCCAAACAACACGCAAGTGGTGCGGTCATTGAAGTCGAGGATGCGGGAGAACACCTCGGCACCGATCACCAGTGCGCAGCGCGCCGTGCCGGTGCGGATCATCGCGTCGGCAACGGTCAGCGCGTAGACAAACCCGCTGCAGACCGCCTGGACGTCGAACGCCGGGCAGCCGGCAATGCCGAGCTTGTGCTGGAGGATGGCGGCCGACGACGGAAACACCATGTCGGGCGTCGAAGTCGCGACGATGATCAGGTCGACATCGCTGGCTTTGCGACCGGCAGCCTCCAGGGCATGCTTGGCGGCTTCGAAACCGAGATCGCTGCTGGTGACGTCCGGCGCGGCGAAGTGGCGCGCATGGATGCCCGTGCGCTCGACGATCCATTGGTCGGAAGTCTCGATGCCGCGTGCCGCCAGATCCTTGGCGAGGTCGTCATTGGTCACGCGGCGTGGGGGCAGGTAGCTGCCGGTGCCGGTAATGCGTGAGTAAGGGGTCATCAAACGTGAAGGGCCGTCGCGTCGACCGGCGCCGCCGGTTCCTGCCGCGCGAGCAATGGCGCGGCGTGGGCGATGCGGGCCCGCACGCGATCGAGCAGGTTGTTGCGAGCGGCATCATAAGCGCGATCCAGCGCATGGCCGAAAGCCACTTCGTCAGCCGAACCATGGCTTTTGAAAACCAGGCCACGCAGCCCCAGAAGTGCCGCGCCGTTGTAGCGGCGGTGATCCACCCGGCCTTTGAAAGCTTTTAAGACCGGGTAAGCAACAATTGCCGCCAGTTTGGTAAAGATGTTTCGAGAGAACTCAGCCCGAATGAATTCCTGAATCATCGAAGCCACGCCTTCGCTGGCCTTCAGTGCCACGTTTCCAACAAAACCGTCGCAAACGATGATGTCGGTCGTGCCCTTGAAGATGTCGTTGCCTTCAACGTTGCCGTAGAAATTCAAATCTTTGGAGTTGGCGGCCGTACGCAGCAATTGACTTGCTTTTTTGATCGTTTCGCTGCCCTTGATGGCCTCTTCGCCAATATTGAGCAGGCCCACCGATGGCGCCTCGTTGCCGGTCAAGGCTGAAACGAGGGCAGAGCCGAGCACGGCAAACTGAAGCAGATCTTCGGCATCGCAATCGACGTTCGCGCCAAGGTCCAGCACGGTTGTCGCCCCGCCCTTGGCGTTAGGCAGTTGCGGCGCAATGGCCGGGCGATCGATGCCGTCGAGCGTCTTGAGCAGATAGCGCGCAATGGCCATCAGCGCGCCGGTGTTCCCGGCCGAGATGGCCGCCTGTGCGGCGCCATCCTTCACCTGCTGGATCGCGACACGCATCGAAGAATCCTTCTTCTTGCGCAATGCGATCTCGACAGGGTCGTCCATGCCCACCACCTCGCTGGCAGCGACGATGCGGGCACGTGGATGTGCGGCGAAGCCCGCCAGCGCAGCCGGCGCACCGACCAGCAACAGCGAAGCCTCGCTGTGCCGCTCGAGAAACGCGCGGCAGGCCGCAAGCGTGACGCGCGGCCCATGGTCGCCCCCCATGCAATCCACGGCGAGCGTGATTGCAGAAGGCGCAGCAGCGGATTCGAAAGAAGAAGACGTAGCCATCAAAACAAAGGCCCGACGCTACGAAGGAAGTAGCTTCGGGCCTCGGCCTTGGGATGCGAGATCAGGCTTCAGACTTGTTCTTGAGCACCTGGCGGCCACGGTAGAAACCGTTGGGGCTGATGTGGTGACGCAGGTGCGTTTCACCGGTGGTCGGCTCCACGGCGATGCCTGGCACGACCAGCGCATTGTGGGAACGGTGCATGCCGCGCTTGGAAGGCGACTTCTTGTTTTGCTGGACGGCCATGATGGCTCCTGGACTGTTAGGTGAGTGATTGGATGCGGGCTCAAGCGGTGGCAATACAAAAAAACCAAAAAGGCTGGCGGCATGTATGGAATGCCTTTTTCTGTATTGCTGCTCACGGCGGCGCGCGCGAAGCCCATGATTATAGCCCAGCCTGCGGCAAAGGGCTACTTGCCCTCTTCCGGCTTGCGCGAACGCAACGCTCCGAGCACCGCAAAGGGGTTCGGCTTGGCCTCTTCGGCCGCCTGGAAGTCGTCGTCGCTGGACGAAAGCTGGATCGGCGTCGGGCAGACGTCGTGGACGGGCGTGACCGGAATTTCCATCAGAAGCTCGTCCTCGATCAAGGCATGGAGGTCGAAATCCCGGCTGATGACCAGCAGGTCCTCTTCGGATTCCTCGTCTTCGGCTTCGGCCGTGGCCTCGTCCGCCACGAAACGGAACCAGCGGTCGACCGACAGCACAGTGTCGACGGGCGACAGGCAGCGTTGGCAAACCAGCGGCACCGCCGCTTCGGCGTCCAGATGCAGCCAGGCTGTCGGCTTGCCGTCCGCACCGGGGCGCTCTTCGGCGGTAGCCTCCCAATGGACCCCGGCATCGGGCGCCGGCGCCGCCAGCTCGGCGACCAGGCGCGGGTAATTGGAAACCGGGTCCGCAGCCTGGATGGATGCGGCGGCCGCTGCAAAAGCGGGCACGTTGAGCCGTTCGGGGGCAAATTCTCTGTTCATCCACGCCAGTCTATCGCGCCGGCCGGCTTCCCCACACCGGGCATGCGAGAGGGTTTTGGACTGCTCACGCACAATCGTCCCCATGCAACGCACTGTGATCCTCGCCTCGACCTCGCGCTACCGCCGCGAGCTGATGAACCGCCTGCGACTGCCCTTCGACGTGCAGTCGCCCGAAGTCGACGAAACACCCCTGGCCGGTGAAGCGCCGCGCGACCTGGCCATCCGCCTGGCGCTCGAAAAAGCCAATGCCGTGGCCACTCGCTTCCCCGAAGCGGTGGTCATCGGCTCCGACCAGGTGGCCGACCTGGCCGGTGAAGCCCTCGGCAAACCTGGCGACCACGTCCGCGCGACCGCCCAGTTGCGCCGCATGCGCGGCCAGACGCTGATATTCCAGACCGCCGTGGCCGTCGTCTGCCACGCGACGGGCTTCGTCCAGCGCGACATCGCGCCAGTTCGCGTGGTGTTCCGCGACCTCAGCGACGCAGTCATCGAGCAGTACCTTCTGGCCGAGCAACCCTACGACTGCGCCGGCAGCGCCAAGAGCGAAGGCCTGGGCATCGCGCTGCTGAACGCCATCGACAGCGACGACCCGACCGCATTGGTCGGCCTGCCGCTGATCCGCACCTGCCAGATGCTGCGCGCCGCGGGGGTCGAACTCCTGTGACGCACGGCAAGCTCTACCTCGTCCCCGCGCCGCTCGACTTCGGCTGCGACATTCAAGCCCCGCTGCAAGATGCCCTGCCGCTGGGCACGCTGCAGGCCGCCGCGGGCATCACGCACTGGATCTGCGAGAACGCCAAGTCCGCGCGCGCCTATCTGAAGCGCATCGATGCCGTCGCTCCGCTGGCCGCGCCACTGCAGGCGCAGAACATCCAGGAACTACCGCGCGAAGTGCACAAGAAAGGCGATCACGCAGGCCAGTTCGATGCCCGCCCCTTGCTGGCCGCCGCACTCGAAGGCCACGACATCGGCCTGCTCAGCGAAGCAGGCATGCCCGCGGTGGCCGACCCGGGCTCGTCGGTGGCTCGTGCCGCGCACGACCTCGGCATCACCGTGGTACCGCTGACTGGCCCAGTCTCGCTGCTGCTGGCGCTGGCCGCCAGCGGCCTCAACGGCCAGAACTTCGCCTTCGTCGGCTATTTGCCGCAGGATGCCGGCGAGCGTCAGACCCGCATTCGCGAACTCGAGGCGCTTGCGCTCAAGAGTGGTCAGACACAGCTGTTCATCGAAACGCCCTATCGCAACGCAGCGCTGCAGCAGGCCCTTGTGCAGACGCTGCAGCACAACACCCGCCTCGCCGTGGCACGCGGCCTCACGCTGGCCACCGCCCACGTGCGCAGTGAAACCGTGAAGAGCTGGCGCGCCAAGCCGCAAGCCGCCACGGACGAGCGCCTGCCCGCCGTGTTCGCGATCGGTCGCTGACGATGGTGGCCGTGACCGCAGGCACGCGCTGGGCCTCGCGCGCGCAGTTCTTTTCCGCCGGCTTCATCTTCGCGACCTGGGGCGTGCACGTGCCCACGGTGAAGGCGCACTACGGCATCGACGAAGCCGAGCTTGGGCTGGCCATGCTCGCAGCCGGCGCCGGCGCGATGTTCGGACTGACCAGCGCGGGACGCTGGATCGGGCACCACGGCCCACGCCGCATGGCCGGCATCTGCGGCTGCATCTATGCGCTGCTGCTGACCGGCCTGATCGCCGTGCCGAACTATGCAGCGCTGCTGGTGTTGCTCGCGGCCTTCGGCCTGGTCACCAGTGTGTTCGACGTATCGATCAACACCGAGGCGGCACAGCTCGAACAGCTCGGCGGCACGCCGTTGATGAGCGGCATGCATGGCATGTTCAGCCTTGGCGGCATGGCCGGTGCCGCCAGTGGCAGCGCGGCACTTGCCGCAGGGCTCGGCGCACAGGCGCACCTGCTGCTGGTGGCCGGCGCCATGGTGCTGGTCGTTGCCGCGGCTTCGGCATACATGCTGCCGAAACCCGCCTCCGCAGGCGACGGGGCTGCCGCCGATCACAGCTTTCGCCTGCCGCGCGGCACGCTGGCAGTGTTGGGCGTGCTTGCCGCACTGGGCCTGATCGCCGAAGGCGCGATCTACGACTGGAGCGTTCTCTATATGCAGCAGGAGATCGGTGCGCCGCAGCAGCAAGCGGCACTGGCCTATGCAAGTTTCTCGGCGGCCATGGCGGCGGCGCGTTTCGGGGGCGATGCGATGCGCGCCCGCTTCCAGCCAACGGCACTGCTGCTTGGCAGCGGCCTGCTCGCCGCGGCGGCCATGACGCTGGTGCTGCTCACCGACCTGCCCTGGCTGGCTCTGATCGGCTTTGCGGGCGTGGGGGTCGGCTTTGCCAACGTGGTGCCGATCCTGTTCTCCGCCTCGGCGAAGGTGCCGGGCATCGAGCCGGCGCGCGGCATCACGTCGGTGTCCGCGGTGGCCTACCTGGGATTCATGGCAGGCCCCGCGGTGATCGGCCTGCTGGCGCGGGCGACCTCGCTGACCGCCGCGCTCTATGTGGTCGTGGTTTTCGCCATCGCGCTGGCGGCTTCTGCGCGCTACACCGCCAGCGACGAAAACCGGCCGTAGCGAATCAGCGCAGCGCCGGCGTGTAGCTCTGCATCAGGCGCACCGTGGTCTCAGCCATGGAGGCGCCGAACTTCTTCGCCAGCTTCTCGGCCACGTTGTCGCGGCGCGTGTAGTCGATCACCTCGTCGGCCTTGATCACTTCGCGTGCCACGTAGTCAACGTTGCCCAGTTGGTCGGCCAGGCCGTACTCGACGGCTTGCTCGCCGCTCCAGAACAAGCCGCTGAAGAGGCCCGGAGTATCGAGCTTCAGGCGGTCGCCGCGGCCGGTCTTCACCACATTGATGAACTGCGCGTGGATCTGGTTCAGCATCGTCTGGGCATGGGCGCGTTGCGCATCGCTCATCGGGCTGAACGGATCGAGAAAGCCCTTGTTCTCGCCTGCGGTCAAGAGGCGGCGCTCGACGCCGACCTTTTCCATCACGCCCGTAAAGCCGAAGCCGTCCATCAGCACGCCGATGCTGCCGACGATGCTGGCCTTGTCGACATAGATCTTGTCGGTGGCGGCGGCGATGTAGTAAGCCGCCGAGGCGCAGGTCTCTTCGACCACGGCGTAGATCGGCTTCTTGTACTTGGCCTTCAGCCGCTTGATCTCGTCGTTGATGATGCCGGCCTGCACCGGGCTGCCGCCGGGCGAGTTGATCAGCAAGACCACGCCCTTGGCACCATCGTCCTCGAAGGCCGTCTTCATGGCGGCGACGACGAACTCCGCGCTCGCGTCCCCACCGGCGGCGATTTCGCCCTTGATCTCGACGACGGCCGTGTGCGCCGTGGTCTTGGCGGTGCTCGGCGTGCTGCGCGAGAGCGCGAACCACGCCAGGAAGATGAAGAAGGCAAGCCAAGACAGACGCACGAAAGTCTTCCAGCGGCGCGTGGCCTTCTGCTCGCTCAGTGCGGCGAAGGCAAGTTTCTCGAGCGTCGCGCGCTCCCAGCCGGGACGTTGGGTGGGATCTTTGGCCATGTTCTTGGGGGTGGCCGGCTCAAATGGTTCGAACCCTTCGGGTTCAGTTCGGTTCGGGTCGGTCATGTCAGAAAGTCAGGGGGTGGAGGTTCCAGTCAGTATGCCAGTGCACCACGCCGTCATGCTCGCTCAGTGCGATCTTCACGAGGCCGCCACGGCAGGGGCCGCCCGCGCATTCGCCGGTGTCGGGCTTGTAGACCGCGCCGTGCGTCGCGCACAGCAGCCACTGGCCGGAGTCGTCGAAGAAGCGGTCGGGCTGGAAATCCATCTCCATCGCGACGTGGCTGCAGCGGTTGAGATACGCATGGGGCAGCCCCTCGAAACGCACCGCGAAGGCGCGGCAGGTTTCCCCGCCGTGAACCACGTCGAAGGGCACGGCACGGCCGCCTTCGACAAGATCCGAGGCATTGCACAGCGGGATGCGTTCTTCGCTCATGAAGAAATTCTCAAGCGTTGTCGAGGAGCCACGCTTCCAGGCTGGCGATCGAATGGGCGACGAACAGGGGCTTGAATTCATCGAAGCTGGCGGGCTCGTGCGCGCCGTAGCTCACGCCCACGCTGGGGCACCCGGCGTTTTGCGCCAGCTGCAGGTCGTGCGTGGTGTCGCCGATCATCAGGGTGCGCTCCGGCGCCACTTCGAGCTCTTCCATCAGTTCCAGCAGCATGCGCGGATGCGGCTTGCCGAAGGTCTCATCGGCGGTGCGCGAGGCATCGAAGCGGTCGCGCAGGGCGACCGACTTCAGCGCCTCGTTCAGCCCGCGGCGCGACTTGCCCGTGGCCACCGCTAGCTTGTGGCCGCGCGCGCGCAGCGCATCGAGCATCGGCAACACACCGTCGAACAGCACGATGTCGTCCTGGTGCTGCAGGTAGTGGTAGCGGTAGCGGGCACCGAGCTCGGCGTATTTCTCCTTGGGCACATCGGGGGCCGCGCGGGCCAATGCCTCGGCAAGGCCCAGGCCGATCACCCAGGCGGCGTCGTTCTCGCTGGGCTTGGCGCCGCCGACATCGACCACCGCAGCCTGGATGCAGCGCACGATCAGCTTGGTGGAGTCATAGAGCGTGCCGTCCCAGTCGAAGGCGATGAGGTCGAAGCGTGGAGGTCTGGCGGAATCAGTCATGGGACGTGGGAGTGGGGTGTTGGGCCATCGCGTCGAGCGCGGCGGGGGGCATCAGCGCGAGCAGCTCGGGCGGCAGGTCGGCCTGCAGCGCCACGCGTTCGCCGCTGGCCGGGTGGTTGAACTGGAGCCGCCAGGCATGCAGGAACATGCGCTTGAGGCCGAGCTTCTGGAACGCACGCTGGCGCTCGAAGTCACCGTATTTGTCGTCGCCGGCAATCGCATGGCCGGCCGACGCCAGGTGGACGCGGATCTGGTGGGTTCGGCCTGTCTTGATGGTCACCGCCAGCAATGAGAGCGGCGTGGCGTCGCCCGCCAACGTGAGCCGCGCCAGCACGCGCACCAGCGTGACGGCGCGCATCGCGTCCGGATGGTCTTTTGCAACCACGCGCACGCGGCGCTCGCCGGTACCGGCCGCGCCATCGGGGCCCGGCAGCAGGTATTTGGCGAGCGGTGCATCGAGCACCTTCTTGTTGGAGGGCCAACTGCCCTCCACCAATGCCAGATAGGTCTTGCCGGTCTCGCGCTCGCGGAATTGGTCTTGCAGCGCGACCAGCGCGCTGCGCTTCTTGGCCACCAGCAGGATGCCCGAGGTTTCGCGGTCCAGCCGATGGACCAGCTCCAAGAACTTGGCGCCCGGCCGTGCCGTGCGCAACTGCTCGATCACCCCGAAGCTGACGCCGCTCCCGCCATGCACCGCCACGCCGGCGGGCTTGTCGATGGCCAGCACGGCATCGTCTTCCAGCAGCACGGGGAATTCGCGTGCAGGCGCCGGTGGGGTGGCGCCCTCTTCCGCGCGCGGCGAAATCCGCACCGGCGGCAGCCGCAGCACGTCGCCGACCTCGATGCGGGTTTCGGCCTGGGCTCGCCCTTTGTTGATGCGCACCTCGCCCGACCGGATGATCCGGTAGACGTGCGTCTTGGGCACACCTTTCAGATGGCGGAACAGGAAATTGTCCAGCCGCTGCCCGGCGGATTCGGCGTCGACCGTGAGGAATTTGATGGCCGAATGAGGCGCCCCGGTTTCGCCTGAGGCTTTTTGGCCTGCGGGATTTGGAGCGGTCTCGGGGCTTGGCTTCGCACCTATAATGTTTTTCACCAGCGCGGTCGTGTAAGTGCTTGATTAGACAGAAGTTTAGAGCACTGACGATCACGCTGTGAGGTCGATGCCGCTTTGGCGCCGAGCTGCAAACCCCGCGCAATTGCGCAAAGTGGCAGGCCCGGCACCCGAGTCAAGCCGACACCCACGAAACACCGATACGGAATACCCAGCCTGCAGCTTCCAAGCTGCCGGCGGATCGAAGCGAGTCCCTTGTTGTGTTGATGCTGCTGATTCAAATGTGCTTGCGCTGGCTGATGCCAGTGGCCTCAGGCATTGAATCGTCCGTAGCGCGCGCCACCCTTGCGCAACCGGCTATCAAAAAGATAGCTACTCAACACCGAATCTGGCTCGCGCCCATCCACGCGCCCCCACCCCGGCTGTCTTCTTGAGCTGACGCTCGAGAGGCCTGCTCGCGCCTGGCGCGGCAGTCACAGCATCCGGGGCCAAGCGGCAATTCCCTGGTTTCGCGGGCGTCGTCCGTGCATCGTTGGCCCTTCATGGGCCGCAGAACGATACATATAAGGACAACGCATCATGAAGCGGATGCTGATCAATGCCACGCAGGCCGAAGAACGCCGCCTGGCCATCGTCGATGGGCAAAAGCTCCTCGACTACGAAATCGAGATCGAAGGGCGCGAACAGCGCAAGGGCAACATCTACAAGGCGGTCGTGACCCGCGTCGAGCCTTCGCTCGAAGCCTGTTTCGTCGACTACGGCGAAGACCGCCACGGCTTCCTGCCGTTCAAGGAAATCTCCAAGCAGTACTTCGCCGAAGGCGTGTCGGCCAGCCAGGCCCGCATCCAGGACGCGATCCGCGAAGGCCAGGAACTCACCGTCCAGGTCGAAAAAGAAGAACGCGGCAACAAGGGCGCGGCCCTCACCACCTTCATCTCGCTGGCCGGCCGCTATGTCGTGCTGATGCCCAACAACCCCCGTGGCGGTGGCGTTTCGCGCCGCATCGAGGGCGACGACCGCGCCGAACTCAAGGAGGCGATGGACCAGCTCGAGTACCCGAAGGGCATGAGCATCATCGCGCGCACCGCCGGCATCGGCCGCTCGGCGCCCGAACTCCAGTGGGACCTGAACTACCTGCTCAAGCTCTGGAGCGCCATCGACGGCGCGGCCAAGGGCGGCAAGGGCGCCTTCCTGATCTACCAGGAATCCTCGCTCGTCATCCGCGCGATCCGTGATTACTTCAATCACGACATCGGCGACATCCTGATCGACACCGACGACATCTACGACCAGGCACAGCAGTTCATGGCGCACGTCATGCCCGAGCATGCCGCCCGCGTGAAGCGCTACCGCGACGACGCGGCCCTGTTCAGCCGCTTCCAGATCGAGCACCAGATCGAATCGGCCTACGCCCGCACCGTGCAACTGCCTTCGGGCGGCGCCATCGTGATCGACCACACCGAAGCGCTGGTTTCGGTCGACGTGAACTCGGCCCGTGCCATCAAGGGTGGCGACATCGAAGAGACCGCCACTCGCACCAACCTCGAAGCCGCCGACGAAGTGGCCCGCCAGATGCGCCTGCGCGACCTGGGCGGCCTGATCGTCATCGACTTCATCGACATGGACGAGTCGAAGAACCGCCGCGAAGTCGAAAGCCGCCTGCGCGACGCGCTCCGGCAAGACCGCGCCCGCGTGCAGTTCGGCTCGATCAGCAAGTTCGGCCTGATGGAAATGAGCCGCCAGCGCCTGAAGCCCGCGCTGTCGGAAGGCTCGTCGATCCCCTGCCCCCGTTGCGGCGGCTCGGGCCACATCCGCGACACCGAATCGAGCGCGCTGCAGATCCTGCGCATCATTCAAGAGGAGTGCCTGAAAGACAACACGGCCGCCGTGCACGTCCAGGTGCCGGTCGAAGTGGCTTCGTTCCTGCTGAACGAAAAGCGCCCCGAAATCGCCAAGATCGAGCTCAAGCAGCGCGTCACCGTGCTGATGGTGCCCAACAAGACGCTCGAAACGCCGAACTACAAGCTCGAGCGCCTGAAGCACGACGATCCGCGCCTCGACCACATCGAAGCCAGCTACAAGATGGCTGACGAGATCGAAGACCCGACGGCCGTCACGCGCCGTTCGCAAGAGCCCACCAACAAGCAGACGCCCGTCATCAAGGGCGTGCTGCCCGACGCGCCCGCACCCGTGGTGCCGCCCAAGCCCGAAGCCGTGCGCGCGCCAGTCGCCGCACCCGCACCGGTCGCACCGCCCGTGGTGAGCGCGCCCGTTCCGGCGCAAAGCGGCTTCCTCGGCTGGATCAAGAACCTGTTCGGCGGCACGCCGGCACCCGCTCCGGCGCCTGCACCCGCACCGGCCGCGAACCCGGTCGACGCACCGAAGCCCCGTCGCGATGGCCGTCCTGGCCGCGATGGCGAAGCACGCGGCGGCGCACGTGACGGCGAACAACGCCGTGGTGGCCGTGGTGGTGAAGCGCGCGGCGAAGGCCGTGGCGAAGGTGGACGCTCCGGCGGCCGCGACGGCGAACGCCGTGGTGGCCGTGGCGGCGAGCGCCGTGAAGGACGCGAAGGCCGTGAAGGTCGCAGCAGCGAACTTCGCAACGACGCCACCAATGCACCGCGTGAACAACGCGAACCGCGCGAGCAGCGTGAACCCCGCGAGCCCCGCGAAGCACGCGCACCGCGCGACGGCGAACAACGCCGCAACGGTCGCGGCGAGCGCCGCGAAGGCGAAGGCCGCAACGCACCGGCCGAAGCACTCGAAGGCAACGTCAACCTCGAAGCCCAGCAACTGGCACAAGGCGCCGTTGCAGGCGACGAAGGCAACGCAGCAGAACGCGCACCGCGCGCCCGCGGCGAACGCCGTGAACGTGGCGAGCGCGGTGAGCGCGGCGAACGTGGTGGTGACCGCAACGAGCGCGGCGAGCGCAACGGCGATGCCAACACCGCACGCGGTGACCGCAATGGCGACACCCCGTCCCGTGGCGAAGCCGCCGCCGGCGACGATGCCGCTCAAGGCGAACGCCAGCCCCGTAACGGCCGCGACGAGCAGCGCGCACCGCGCGGCGATCGCAATGACCGCAACGATGGCCGCCGCGAGCGCCGCAACGACGCCCCGCAAGCGGCCGGCGATGCCGACGTCCGCGTGGCCGAAGCAGCAACCACCGATGCCGACCAGGGCAACGACACCGCCGGCAACAACGAGCAGGCACCGCGCCGCGATGGCGAAGAACGCCGTGGTCGTTCGCGTGACCGCTACGGCCGCGACCGTCGCGAGCGCGGCCCGCGCGACGACAGCGAAGCCGGAACGGCCGGTGCGCAGGTTGCCGAAGGCACCGTGGCAACGGAAGCCATCGCAGCCGGCGACGTGCAAGAAGCCCCGGTGTCCCGCTCGCAGCAGCAACTGCCGCTGGTGTCGGAACGCGCTGAAGCCACTGTTGCCGTCGCCACGGAAGTTCGCGAGCCCGCACCCCAGCAAGCCCGCGCCGAGCAGCGCCCCGCACCGGCACCGGCCGTTGCGGAAAGCAGCAACGGCAAGGCCGCGGCACCCGCAGCCGCCAATGGCCGCGCGCTGCCCAAGGTGCAAGCCTTCGAACTGCCGCTGAACGAACTCACGCAGATCGCCGCAAGCTCGGGCCTGCAGTGGGTCAACTCGGATGCGGATCGCATCGCGCAAGCACGCGCCGCCATCGCCGCAGAGCCGAAGCCGGTCCACGTGCCGCGCGAACGCCCGCCGGTGATCGTGCTCGACGAAGGCCCGCTGGTGCTGGTCGAAACCCGCCGCGACCTCGCCTCGATGTCGCTGCCCTTCGAGCAAGCAGCTGCCGGCGACGCGCAGCAGCAGCAACAGCACCCGCTCTGAGCCCCTTCGCTCAGCGGTAAATAAAAACGGCGCCTCTGGCGCCGTTTTTTCATGGGGCCGACGTTCTTCTCACGCTGACGCAGGCATTGCGCCAGGCACGGGCGGCTCTGGCATTTCCAGGATCAGTTGGCCGAAGCGACAGGCGCAAGGCGTCTTGCCGCCTTCGCTCCAGATCAGCGAGAAGTCGACGCTCGGCAATGCCGGCAGGCCGTAGCGCCCGTCGACGATCTTCATGCCCGGCTCCACTTCTTCCCGCGTGAGCACCGTCACCGCAAGCCCCGCGAGCACCGCCGCGCGAATGCCCTGCGTGCTCGCCGACGTGAAGACCACGTGCCAGTCGACCGCCGCAAGATCGAGCGCCGACCCCGCCACCTCCCGGTTGACGCAGGGCTTCGGGAAGAAGGCCAGCGGCAGCGATGCGCCCTTGGGCGCTTCGAAAGTCTCGGCGGCGGCCCAGACCAGTTGCGTGCGGCGCAGGCGTGTGCCTTCGACGGCATGGGGCGGCGACATCACCACCGCAAGGTCGAGCTCGCCGGCCCGGATCATTGCGCGCAGGTCGAGATGCATGCTCACGCTCACCTCCAGCCGCACCGCCGGAAAGCCGCGTGCGAACTGCGAGAGCAGCGGCGGCAGCCGGTCGCCCATGAAGTTGTCCGGCACGCCGAAGCGCACCGCACCCGAAATCGGCGACGGCTGAAAGCGCCGGGTCATGGCGTCGAGCGTGTCGAGGATCTGCTGCGCGTAGCGAAGGAAGTCTTCGCCGTCTTCCGTCACCGTGAGGCGGCGCGTCGTGCGGCGCAGCAACGGCCGGCCTACCTGCTCTTCGAGCTTGCGGATCTGGTGGCTGATGGCCGATTGGGTCAGGTGCAGACGTTCTGCCGCGCGTGTGAAGCCACCGGTTTCCTTCACGGCCACGAAGGCGCGCAACAACGTGGGGTCGAAATCCATGGCGACAAATAAATGATGTTTCCTAATGAATTCTAGGAAATTAAATCATTTCCATCATGAAGAGGGTTTCAACAGAATCGCCCGAACCTCTTTCGGAAAGCTGCTCGATGCCTCTCTCTCACACTGGCAAGAACCGGATCGCCCTGTCCGCGGTCTGCCTGATCGCCTTGATGTTCGGCCTGGAAATCTCCAGCGTGCCGGTCATTCTTCCCACCCTCGAAAAAGCACTGCACGGCGACTTCAGCGACATGCAGTGGATCATGAACGCCTACACCATCGCCTGCACCACGGTATTGATGGCCGCCGGCACGTTGGCCGACCGCTACGGCCGCAAGCGCGTGCTGGTCGTCGGCGTGCTGCTGTTCGGCATCACTTCGCTGGTGTGCGGCATTGCGCAAAGCGCATCGGTGCTGATCGTCAGCCGCTTCCTTCAGGGCCTCGCCGGCGGCGCGATGCTGATCTGCCAGCTCGCGGTGCTGTCGCATCAGTTCCAGGAAGGCAAGGAGCGCAGCAAGGCCTTCGCCATCTGGGGCGTGGTCTTCGGCATGGGCCTGGGTTTCGGGCCGATCATCGGCGGCGCGATCGTGGCGCTGTCGAGCTGGCAATGGGTTTTTCTGGTCCACGTGCCGCTGGCCGTCGTGGCACTGGCGCTTGTGCTGGGAAGCGTGGAAGAGTCGAGCGACCCCGACGCGAAGAAGCTCGACCTGGCCGGCATCGTCACGCTGTCGTTCGCGGTGTTCGGCCTGACGTACTTCATCACGCAGGGGCCGGGCCTGGGTTTCGCAAGCCCGGTGGCCGTCGGCATCCTGGTCGCGACGGTGGTCAGCTTCGCTGCCTTCCTGTGGGTCGAGAAGATCAACCCGCACCCGATGTTCGACTTCTCGGTGTTCCGCATCCGCAATTTCTCGGGCTCGATCATCGGCTCCATCGGCATGAACTTCAGCTTCTGGCCGTTCATGATCTACCTGCCGATCTACTTCCAGAGCGGGCTGGGCTACGACGCCGTCACCGCCGGCTCGGCCCTGCTGGCCTACACCTTGCCCACGCTCGTCATGCCTCCGCTGGCCGAGCGGCTGTCGCTGCGCTACCGGCCTGGCGTGGTCATTCCCTCGGGCCTGTTCGTGATCGGTCTGGGCTTCCTGGCGATGCGCTATGGCAGCAGCGCCGAACACGCGAGCTGGCTCACGCTGCTGCCCGGCTGCCTGCTGGCCGGCATCGGACTGGGCCTGACCAACACACCGGTGACCAACACCACCACCGGCTCGGTGTCGAGCGCCCGCGCGGGCATGGCGTCGGGCATGGACATGAGCGCACGGCTGATCACGCTCGCCATCAACATCGCACTGATGGGGTTCATCCTGCTCGAAGGCATCCACTCGCATCTGAAGCGCACCTTGTCCGCATCGCTCGATGCGCTGCAGTTGCGCGCTGTGGCGGAGAAGATCGCGGCCGGCAGCTTCGGCTCGCTCACGCAAGACTTTCCGGCCCTGTCGCAAGCCGACCCATCGGGCACGGCCGTTCATGCGGCGCTCGTGCAGAGCTTCGGGCTGGTGATGCTCTACGGCGGCATCGGCGTGTGGGTGCTGGCAGGCATCAGCCTGCTGATCTTCGGCAACGGCAAGCCGGTTGTGCAGGCATCGGGCCTGAAGGCCGAAGAGTCCGTGTGCTCCTGAAGCCAGGGTGCACCCGGCCAGAAAACGCTCAGGTGTTCTCGATCTGCGCCGCGCGCTTCCACGCTTCGGCGGCCTGCTCCGCGTCTTCGCGGGCTTCGGCCAGTTGCGCCAGCGCCGACCACGCGCGCCGATAAAGATCGGTGTCCTGCAGCCCCAGCCCGGCCTGCGTAAGCAGCTGCTGGGCCTTGCCCCACAACTGCCGCTTCATGCAGGCCATGCCCGCGAGGTACTGCAGGTTCGGGTCGCGCGGGTTGTTGCGTTGCGCGCTTTCGATGCGGGCCAGCCAGTCGGCATCGACCGAGTCGAGCCCCGCTTCGAGCGCGCGCGTCAGCTTGACGCGCAGCGCATCGCCCAGGCCGCGCGGGTTGGCGACCATGCGTTCCCATGCCGGCAGCAGCCAGCCGCGCGCCAACGCCAGGTCGCCGCGCAGCGCGACCATGCGCTGCGCCGCGTGGATCGCCACTTCGGGCATGCCGCGTTCGTTGGCATCGAGCTCGGACCAGGCACGCAGCAACTGCGCCGGATCGTGCGCGCCCGACAGCAACTCGGTGGCCAGACCGCGCAAGATGCTCTGTGCGGCGGCTTCGGAGAATGCGCGGTGCTTGGCCAGCAGGCGCGCGGTTTCGAGGGCTTCGACGGTGCGCCGATCCAGGCGGGCTGCCTTGAGATGCAGGCGCAGGGCCAGCGTTCGCCGTTGCACGCCCTGCGGCAGTTCTTCGAGCCGTGCGAGTGCAGCGGGCGCATCGCGGTCTTCGAGCGCCCAACGTGCGGCGCGCAGCTGCACGCCTTCGCGTGTCTCGGGGCTCGACAGCACCGTGCGGTCGGCGCTTTCGTTCAGGGCCTGCTGCAGATGCGCATCACGCGCCGGTTTGTCTTGCAGGGCCTGCGCGCTTTCGGCTGCCAGCAGATGCGCCAGCACGCGCACCTGCTGTGCCTGCGGCAGGCTCGCGCCGAGCGCGGACAGCGTCTTCTCTTGCGTGAGCGCGGCCTGTGCCGCCTTGCGTGCCCGCGAGAAACGGCCCGCGATCAGCTGCACCATCGCGTCGAGCAAGGCCGCATGCAGCGTGCGCTCCTTCTGCTGAAGCCGCCATTGGCGCGCCTGCGTTGGCAGAGAGAACAGCGCAGCCAGGGCGCGCAGCGCGACGTGCAGCAACACGAAGGTCGCCAGCAGGATCACGAGCACGAGGTTCAGCGACAGGTCGACGCGCCAGGGCGGCCAGAACACGGTGATCGTGCCCTGGTTGTTGCCCGCGAACAGGGCAACGGCCGCCGCGACGGCGAAGAGCGCAAGGAGCCAGATTGCAGCGCGCATGAGCGGATCAGCGTCCTGCGGCGGCTGTCGCCAGGGCGGCCAGCGTGTCGTCGATGCGCACGGGCTCGGTGGTCTTCACCTGCTGCTGCAACTGCTGCAGCAGCGTGGCGGCGGCTTGCGTGCGGCGCGACGCGGGATCGAAATAGCGGTTGAGCGACGCGGCCACCTGGGCCAGCTCGGTGCGCGTGGCGTCCACCTGGCGCGACAGCAGCGACAGGCGCGCATTGAGCAACTTGAGCTTGAGGTTCTCGCGCAGGAAGTAAGACTGTTCGGGCACCAGCAGCACGGCTTCGGGGCTCTGGATGCGGCCGACGCGAACCAGCGAGCGGGCCTCGCCGCGCACCGTCAGCAGCACGCGGCGCCACCACGGCGCATCGGCGGGAATCGGTTCGACCTGCCAGGCATTGGCGCCGGTGCCGCGCACGGCCACGGCATTGAGCGTCGGCAGGTCGTCCACGCTGCGCATCAGTTCGTCGAGCCGTTGCAGAGCTTCGGCGTTGTCGGTGCTGGCGCTGCTGCGCAGCCGGTCGGCGTCGCGCTGCATGGCGCGCTGCAGGGGTGCGAGCCGCGGCTGTGCGGCGCGCGAGATGCGCAGGTCGCCGCCCTTCAGTGCCGCGAGCAAGGGCTCGACGCTGCCTGTCACCTGTGCCTGCTGCAGGGCCAGGCGCACGGCCGACTCGATATCGATGACGAGGTTTTCGTCGCGCGAGCGCGAAAGGCTCTGGATCAGTTCTTCGAGCTGCGAACGCTGCAGCGCGACTTCGGCCACGCGGGTTTCGATCAGGGCCACGCGGGCGGCCGAATCGCGCACGGTGTCGCTGGCCTGGCGTGCCAGCGCACGCGCTTCCATCGATTGCGCGATGGCATCGGCGCTTTGCCGGGCCAGCTGTTCCTTCATGCCGCTGACCTTCTGCCACAGCGCGATGGTCGCGATCAGCGTGAAGACGGTCATGAGGGCCAGCAGGCCGAATCCGATGCGCGACAAGATCAACGCGCCCGCGGCTTGCGCGGCAGGCGTCTGGTGCGGCGCCAACGCGGCGGGCACCGGTGCCGAGACGGCGGAGGGGGGAGAAAGGTCGTCGGACGGGGACGCGGCACTCATGCCAAGGATTCTATCGACGCGATCAGCGCTTCCCGCAAGGGTGTGCATACACGCAACGCCCCGAAACCCGCGGCCCGCGCGGCTTCGCCGATGCGTGCATGGGTGGCCACCGCGCTTGCCGCGTGCCATGTCGCATCGGGCATCGCGCGCTGGAGATTGCCGATCGCCTCCGAACTGCTGAAGAGCCAGATCGCACGGCCCTCGACGCCGTCGATGGCGAGCTGCCGCGCGCTGTTGTCTAACAACGGTGGCAGGCGGCGGTAGGCCACCACGGTGTCGCGCAGGCCACCGGCGGTGTCGATTTCATTGGCGAGCCAATCGCGGCCGGCCGGGCGCCCCGCCTCATCGCCGCCGCGCACGATCAGCACACGCGTGCCTGCCGACACCTGACTCCGCACCCGCTCCCACAGCGCCTCGGAGTCGAAGCGCGTGGCTTCGGGGGGCGGTGCGTCGATGGCTTGCGGAGGCACGCCGGCGCGCAACAAGGCGCGCGTGGTGCCAGGGCCCGTGGCCCAGAAGCGGCGGCCCGCGATGGCATCGGTCGCCGCATCCGGCCCTTGGTGCAGGAAGAAGTTCTCGACAGCCGTGGCGCTCACGAACATCAGTGCCGCATAGCTTGCGAGCCGGCGCCAGGCTGCGTGCAGGGGTTCAACGTCGGCCACCGGCGCAATCACGATCAGCGGCAACGCGACCGCATCGATGCCGGCGGCGCGCAACTCATCGACCCATTGCACCGCCTCGCGCGCCGGTCGCGTGACGATGACGGGGCGCGCGGTCATACGATGACCACGGATTTCAGTGGGCGCCCGCGTCGCGCAGCATGGCGGCGGCGCGGCCACCGAGCGCGTCGGCCTGGGCGAAGTCGTCGGCCGGCGCATGCACGTGGATCTTCACCAGCGGCGCCTGGCCTTCCGGGTCGCCCCACGCCGCGTCGATGCGCAGCGCGCCATCAGCCTGCCAGCGGGCATGCGCCGCCAGCGGCATCGAGCAACTACCGCCCATCGCACGGCTCACCGCGCGTTCGGCGGCGGTCGAGAGCCAGTCGCCGCGGTGCGTGAGCGAACCCAATAGCTCGATCAGTTCGGCGCGATCCGCACGCACCTCGATGCCGAGCGCGCCCTGCCCTGCGGCGGGCAGCATGGTGTCGGGATCGAAGGCCACGCGGATGCGGCTTTCAAGGCCCAGGCGCTTGAGCCCGGCCGCCGCCAGCACGATCGCGTCGTACTGCCCTTCGTCGAGCTTGCGCAGGCGCGTGTCGAGATTGCCGCGCAGCGGTTCGATGCGCAGGTCGGGCCGCAGCGCACCCAGCAGCACCACGCGGCGCAGACTGGACGTGCCGACCACCGCGCCCTGAGGCAGTTCGTCGAGCGAGGCATAGCGGGGCGACACCAGCGCATCGCGCGGGTCTTCGCGTTCCAGCACGCAGGCCAGCGTGAAGCCCTCGGGCAGGTCCATCGGCACATCCTTGAGCGAGTGGACCGCGATGTCGGCGCGCCCTTCTTCCAGCGCGAGTTCGAGTTCCTTGACGAAGAGGCCCTTGCCGCCGACCTTGCTGAGCGAGCGGTCGAGGATCTGGTCGCCGGTGGTCGTGAGGCCCAGCAGGCTGACCGTGTGGCCCCGTTCTTGCAGAAGTGCCTGCACGTGTTCGGCCTGCCACAAGGCCAGGCGACTTTCGCGCGTGGCGATGACGATATTGCTCAAGACCGTTCCCAAAAAGTACATGTTTTCAGACCCTTGGAATGCTAGCATGTTGCGCCGCAGCAACGCAGTCGGCGCGTCCATTCAAGTCCCCAGGAACAACATCGAATGAAAGCCAGCAAGACCCCTGCTCCCCCCAAGCGCCGCCAGGCCGAAGACCAGCCACTGATTGACGACATCCGGCTGTTGGGCCGGATCCTCGGCGATGTGATCCGGGAACAGGAGGGCGACGAGACCTATGCGTTGGTGGAAAAGATCCGGACCCTGTCCGTGGCGTTCCGGCGCGATGCCGACCACGCGGCCGACCGTGCCCTGAAGAACCTGCTCAAGGGCCTGAGCGCGGCCGAAACGGTGCGCGTGATCCGCGCCTTCACTTATTTCAGCCACCTGGCCAACCTCGCGGAAGACCGCCACCAGATCCGCCGCCGCACCGAGGCCGAGCGTGCCGGCGAAACCGCCGACGGCGACCTGCAGACCGCGCTGGCCCGCATCCGCAAGGCCGGCGTCAAGCCCGACGAGATCGTGGCCTCGCTGGCCCACAGCTATGTGTCGCCCGTGCTCACCGCGCACCCGACCGAAGTGCAGCGCAAGAGCATCCTCGATGCCGAGCGCGCCATCGCGCTGCTGCTGACCACGCGCGACGAAATCCGGCTGCGCCAGAGCGCCTACGCAGGCGGCAAGGACGCGCTCACGCCCATCGAATTCGCCGACAACGAAACGCAGATGCGCATCCGCGTCACGCAGATCTGGCAGACGCGCCTGTTGCGCTTCTCCAAGCTCACGGTGGCCGACGAGATCGAGAACGCGCTGAGCTACTACGAAGCCACCTTCCTGCGCGAGATTCCGCGCGTCTACGCCGACCTCGAAGGTGCGCTGGTACAGGGCGGCGTCGCGCCGTCGGTCGCCCCCTTCCTGCGCATGGGCCAGTGGATCGGCGGCGACCGCGATGGCAACCCCAACGTGACCGCCGAGACGCTCGAATACGCGCTCAGCCGCCAGTCCGAACTCGCGCTGCGCCACTACCTCACCGAAGTGCACTACCTGGGCGGCGAGCTGTCGCTCTCGGCCACGCTGGTCGATGTGTCGGTCGAGATGCAGGCGCTGGCCGAGCGCTCGCCCGACACCAGCGAGCACCGCAAGGACGAGCCTTACCGCCGCGCGCTCACCGGCGTGTACGCGCGCCTTGCGGCCACGCTGCGCGAACTCACCGGTGGCGAAGCCGCGCGCCACGCGGTCGCACCGCAGAACCCGTACGCCAGCGCCGAGGAATTCCTTGTCGACCTGCGCACGCTCGAAGAGTCGCTCGACGAAAAGCACGGCAGCGTGCTCGCGGCGCCGCGCCTTCGGCCGCTGATCCGCGCGGTCGAAGTGTTCGGCTTTCACCTGGCCACGGTCGACCTGCGCCAGAGTTCCGACAAGCACGAAGCCGTGATCGCCGAGCTGCTCGCCACCGCGCGCATCGAGCCTTCGTATGCCTCGCTGGCCGAAGAGGCCAAGCAGACGCTGCTGCTGAAGCTGCTCGACGACGCCCGCCCGCTGCGCGTGCCCGATGCCGACTACTCGCCGCTGGCCAGGAGCGAGCTTGCGATCTTCGCGGCCGCCCGCGCCTCGCGTGCCCGCTACGGCGCGGCCGCCATCCGCCACTACATCATCAGCCACACCGAAACGGTGAGCGACCTGCTCGAAGCCCTGCTGCTGCAAAAGGAAGTGGGCCTGCTGCGCGGTGCGATGAACAGCAACGCGACCTGCGACCTGATCGTGGTGCCGCTCTTCGAGACCATCGAAGACCTGCGCAACGCCGCGCCCATCGTGCGTGCCTTCTATGCGCTGCCGAACATCCAGGCGCTCATCGAGCGCTCGGGCGCCGAACAGGACGTGATGCTGGGCTACAGCGACAGCAACAAGGACGGCGGCATCTTCACCAGCAACTGGGAGCTGTACCGCGCCGGCATCGCGCTGGTGTCGCTGTTCGACGAACTCAACAAGAAAAAGGCCAATCCGATTCGCCTGCGCATGTTCCATGGCCGTGGCGGCACGGTGGGGCGCGGCGGCGGTCCGAGCTACCAGGCGATCCTGGCGCAGCCGCCCGGCACGGTGCGCGGACAGATCCGCCTGACCGAGCAGGGCGAGGTGATCGGCTCCAAGTACGCCAACCGCGAGATCGGCCGACGCAACCTCGAAACGCTGGTGGCCGCCACGCTCGAAGCCACGCTGCTGCCGCAAGGCAAGCCGGCGCCCGCCACCTTCCTGTCGGCCGCGAGCGAACTTTCGGCCGCCAGCATGGCCACGTACCGCAAGCTGGTCTACGAGACACCGGGCTTCGGCGAGTACTTCTTCAGCGCCACGCCGATCCGCGAGATCGCCGAACTCAACATCGGCTCGCGCCCCGCCTCGCGCAACCCGAGCCACAAGATCGACGACCTGCGCGCGGTGCCGTGGAGCTTCAGCTGGGGCCAGTGCCGCCTGACCATTCCGGGCTGGTTCGGCTTCGGCTCGGGCGTGGAGCAGTTCCTCGCCGCTGCGGGCAATGCCGCGGGCCGCAAGGAACGCCAGGCGCTGCTGCAGCGCATGTACGCGCAGTGGCCGTTCTTTCGCACGCTGCTGTCGAACATGGACATGGTGCTCGCCAAGAGCGACCTCGCGCTGGCCTCGCGTTATGCCGAGCTGGTGAGCGACCGCAAGCTGCGGCAAAAAGTTTTCTCGATGATCGAGGCCGAATGGCATCGCACGTCGGACGCGCTCACGCTCATCACCGGCGCGAAGCAGCGGCTCGAAGGCAACGCCGAGATGCAGCGCTCGGTGCGCCATCGCTTTCCGTACATCGACCCGCTGCATCACCTGCAGGTCGAGCTGATGCGACGCTATCGCGCGGGCGATGGCGGCGAGCGGCTGCAGCGCGGCATCCATATCTCGATCAACGGCGTGGCAGCGGGCTTGCGCAACACGGGCTGACGCGCGCCGCCGAGCCGGTGCGCAAGGATGCGATGCCGGCTCCATGCCAAGGTGTCTTTTCAGAACAGGCCCGAGTGCCAAGGGGTATGAAATGAGCCATCGTCTGCGCACCACGCTGGGCTCCAGCGTTCCGGCATGTCGCCCATCGAATCCGGGGAGCCGTTCATGCTGAACAGTTCCCCGAGGCTTTTCCTCCCCCACAAGACGCGGGCTCGCCTCAGGCAGGCCTGCGGATTGCTGCTCATTGCCACCGCGGCCGGTCACGCCGCGGCACAGCAGCCGAGCGTAGCCAAGGCCTACGAACCGGGCTTCAGTTTCTTGCGCAACGACATGAGCTATGACGTGCGCGCCGACGGCACCTATACCTTCGAGCGCTCGGAAAGCATTCGCCTCAACAACGATCAGGGCGTCAGGCAGAACAGCCAGATCCCCCTGAGCTACAGCACTTCACTGCAAGAGCTGGAGGTGCTGGAGGCCTACACGACCACCAAGGACGGCAGGCGGATCGATGTCTCGTCGGACAAGATCCTGCTTCAACAGAGCCCGCAGAGCGCGGGCGCACCGATGTTCGATGACGCCAAGGTCAAGACGGTCGTTTTCCCCGCGACGGAAGTTGGTGCGGTACTGACCCTGCGCTGGCGCACGACACAGAAGACGCCCCTTTTTCCAGGTGCCTTCTCGATGTCGCAGACGTTCTCGCGGACTTCGGACATCCAGTCTTCGAAGGTCACGCTGCGGGCACCTGAATCGCTCGACCTCCATACCGATACCGTTGGACTGGAAGGCGGCAAGGTCGCCTCCGATCAGCCTGGCATCCAGATGTGGCGCTGGACCCTGAACAACGCCCCGGCCCACGCGCCGGAGGCCGGGGCGGTCAGCACCTACGATTTCAGCCCACACGTTTCGGCCACGACCTTCGCCGACTATGGAGCAGCCGGGAAGGCCTACCTCGAACGCGCCAGGCCCAAGGCCGAGGTCACGCCAGCCATCCGCAAGCTGGCCGACGAACTCACCAAGGGAATCGAGGACCGGCGTGCACAGGCACAAGCCCTGTACCAATGGGTCAGCAAGGACGTGCGTTACGTCGCGATCTTTCTCGGCGCGGGTGGCGTGGTTCCACACGAGGCCGAAACAATTGCACAGGTCAAGTACGGTGACTGCAAGGATCACGTGACTCTGCTGGAAGCGTTGCTCGCGGCCAAAGGCATCAAGAGCAGCCCTGTGCTGGTCAATCTCGGCGCGGTGTACGCCTTGCCCAAGGTCGCGGTCACGCCAGGAGTCTTCAACCATGCGATCACCTATCTTCCCGAATTCGATCTCTTCGTGGATTCGACCGCACGCATCGCTCCTTTTGGTGTCTTGCCGCTTGTGGAACGCGGCAAGCCGGCACTGATCACGGACGACGGCCATGGTGTCGCAAAGGTGGTCACGCTTCCGCCGAGCAGCGTCGCGCATGACACCGTGCGCGTCGACACGGAACTCTCGATCGATGCCGAAGGAGGGATGGAAGGCAAGAGCAAGGTCGTGGCCACTGGCCTCTTCGAGTTGCTCAACCGCCAGGTCGCGGCCCTGATGCCGAAAGGGACCGAGCCCCAGGTGGCCAGTCGCATGCTGCTTCTTACGGGGCAGAGCGGGACGGGCACCTACGTTCTTGGTGACACACGCGACTTGTCGTCCGCGTTCTCGTATTCGACGCAGTTCACGCTGGCGAACCAGATTCAACAACCGGGACCTGGCGCGTTGACTATTCCCGCGGGCCTGGGAAGCTTCAGCAGCATTCGCTCGACCGTTGACGAGCTCGCTGCGCAACCCCGACGCGATTTCCCCGCCGTCGTGGCAAGCGGCCGGCACGAAGAGATCACGGTACTGACCCTTCCTGAAGCCATCAAGGTCAAGACGCTCCCCAAGCCCTTGTCCCTGGACAGCCCAGTGGGCCATTACGAATCGAGCTACGCGCAAGACGGGAACACGCTGACGGTCCGACGTGTTCTGGAAGTCAACCTGCCGGCGCCGGTTGCCGACCCGGACACCTATCAGAAGTTGCGCGCGCTGGGCACGACGGTTTCACGCGACCTGCGGACTCAGCTCTTCTACTGACGAGCACTTCGGCCCGCGTGGGCGCTGCCGGCCAATGCGGTGGTGCGGGTGGGTTAAGGTCCGGGGCCGCTTTCACCCCCGCTCACCCCGCGCCTTCATGACCACCATCCAGTTCCGCCGGCGACTCATCGTCATCATTCTTCTGTGCGTGGCCGTGGGTGGCGCCTTCCTGCGGCACTACGCGGAACGGGGATCGACCGCGCGCGACATCGGCACGCTGCTGATGGTGCTGTGGGTGCCGATCATCGGCAACGTCATTGCGTGGCTCGTCAGCAAGCGGCCGCGCCGGGCACCGCCGGCCGCGCCGCCGAGCTTCGATGCGCTGGGCGCGTTCACGCCGCACCTGCTGGTCGAGCTGAAGTTCCGCAAGCCGGCGCTGCCTTCGCAGGACGTGCCGATCGGCGCGGGCGAATACCGCTGCGCGCTGGTGATCGACAACGAAGGCTTTTCGGCGCGCTGGTTCGTGCCACGGGGCGAGGTGCTCGAGCGCGGGCTGCCCCACGCGCTGGAAATCGAGTTTCTCTCGCCGGCCATGGCACAGCCGAAGTTCCCCCATGGCGCGGAGTTCCGCGTGCTGATCGGCGATTCGTTCATCGCCGATGGCCGGGCGCTGCAGTCGCGCCCCGTCATCACCTGAGCCGCAGCCCGCACACGGCCTGATGGCGATGGCCACCCTTGCGGTGGTCCGGGGATGCGCGGCAACACCAAAGGGGTCGATTGTTAACCGTCAGGAAACTGACTACTGCTGCCCGGCCCCTTTGTCGCGCAGGCGTCAGCTCGCACACTCCAATGCCCTTCACAAAGCATTGGCGCCTGTGCCGCCGATGCCCTTCACGAAAGCATCTCCATGATGAATTCACCCAGCAGCAACCCGTGCATCGACGACGTGACGGCGGCCGCACCGGCCCCCACCTCGCGCTCCGCATGGCTTGCCGTCAGCTCCATCGCCGTCGGCACCTTCGCCATGGTCTCGACCGAGTTCATGCCCATCGGGCTTCTGACCGACATCGCTCGCGGGCTCAACGTGTCCGACGGCACAGCCGGCCTGATGGTCACCATGCCCGGCGTGCTGGCCGCCTTCGCAGGCCCAGCACTCATCGTCGCTTCGGGCAAGCTCGACCGGCGCACGGTGCTGATCACGCTCACCACCTTGCTGATCGCCTCGAACCTGCTCGCGGCCTTTGCGCCGAACTTCGGCACGATGCTGGTCGCGCGCCTGCTGCTCGGCCTGGCCGTCGGCGGTTTCTGGACCTTCGCGCCGGCCGCGGCCACCCAGCTGGTGCCGCATGCCTCGCAGGCCCGCGCCATGTCGCTGGTGCTGGCGGGCGTGTCGGCCGCCACGGTGCTCGGCGTGCCGGCCGGATCGCTCCTTGGCACGCTGTTCGGCTGGCGCGCGTCGTTCGCGGTGACGGGCGCGCTCGCGACCATCGTGCTGCTGGTGCAGCTGTGGCTGCTGCCCGCCATACCGCCGCTGCGCGCGATCGGTGCGCGCGACCTGCTGACGCCGCTCACGCGCCGCATGGCGCAGGTCGGCCTGCTCGCGGTGCTGTTCTTCATCGCCGGCCACTTCGCCGCCTACACCTACCTGAAGCCGCTGCTGCAGCAAGTGTTCGGCCTGCCGGCCAACGCGGTCTCGACGCTGCTGCTGGTGTATGGCGCAGTCGGGTTCATCGGCACCTTCCTCGGCGGCAGCCTGGTGGCGCGCAGCGTGCGCGGCACCACCCTGCTGGCGGCGCTGATGCTCGCGACGGCCCTGCTGCTGTCGACCCTGGTCGGCCCCGGCATGGTGTCCGGCGCCGTCGTGGTCGTGATCTGGGGCGTGGCCTTCGGCCTCATTCCGGTGGCGCTCACCGGCTGGATGATGGAAGCGGTGCCCGACGCGCAGGAAGCCGGCCAGGCCCTGCTGGTGACCGGCTTCCAGGTGGCGATTGCCTCGGGCGCGCTGATCGGCGGCCTGACGGTCGACAGCTACGGCATCTCCAGCACGATGGTGCTCAGCGGCGTGCTCGTGCTGATCGCGGCGCTGATCGTCGGCACGCTGGGCCGTGCGCGCGGCGGTGCGCCGCTGGCGGCCATTCCGGAATAACGACGCGACGGCGGGCCAGCCGCTGCCGATCTCGTCGATCGATCAGTCCATCAGTCAATCAATCAGTGGCGGCCGGTCTTCCCGGCCGCCACGATCGCATCGAGCACCACGCGCAAGGCCTTGCTGACGGGCTTGTCCCGCCGGATCACGATGGCCAGCGTGCGATGCATGCGAGGGTTCAGGCGGCTGGTCTTCAGCTCGGGGTGTGCACCGCGCCCCACCATCGACATCGCGGGCACGATGCCGTAGCCCAGCCCCGCAGCCACCATCTCCTTCATCGCCTCGACGCTGCCCAGCTCCATCACGGGCCGCGGCTGCAGGCCCTCGGCGGCGAACCATCGGTCGACCAGCTTGCGCGTGTTGGCCGCGGGCTCGAACAGCACCAGCGGCAAGGCACCCAGGTCCGCCGGCGCCACGCGCGCCTTCAGGGGCGCAAGGTCGTGGCGGCCGATGGCGACGAACGCATCGTCCAGCACCGGCATCACCGTCAATGAACGCCCCGCCGCCGGCAGCGTGACCAGCGCGAGGTCGAGGCTGTTTTCTTCCACCTTGCGCACGTGGTCGTCGGTGTTGCCGGTGCTGACCACGACGCTGAGCGCCGGAAACGCCTCGCGCAATGCGCGCAGCACGCCAGGCAGAAAGTACAGGCAGGCCGTCGCGCCCGTGCCCAGCCGCACGCGGCCCGTGACGCCGCTCGCGTGGTCGGCCAGCGCGTCGATGGCGTTGTCCACCGCGGTCTCGATGTGATGGGTGTGGCGCAACAGCTCCATGCCGGCGGGCGTGGCCTTCGCGCGTTTGCCGACCCGCTCGACCAGCCGCACGCCGAGGCGGCGCTCCAGCTGGCGGATCTGCAGGCTCACCGCCGGCTGGGACACGCCGAGCCGGTCGGCGGCGGCCGAGAAGCTGCCCGTTTCGATCACCAGTCCGAAGGACTTGAGCTGGTCGAGGTTCAGTGTCTTTTTCAAAGTATTCCTTATGCCTTGCATAGCTGAGCCAAGCTTCACTTATCGACAGGTCCTCGTCAAGATCGGGGCATGTCATCGCCAACTCTCGCCGTCACACCCGTCGCCACCGTTGAAATCCTCGATGCCGGGGCGCATCACATGCCTGCGGTGCAGGCCATCTACAGCCACTACGTGCTGCACGACCTGTGCTCCTTCGAGGAAGAAGTGCCCACCGTCGAGCAGATGCAGTCGCGCCGCAACGACGCGCTGCGCAACGGCATGCCCTACCTCGTCGCGCTGAAGAACGGCGAGGTGGCCGGCTACGCCTATGCGAGCGCCTACCGCGCCCGCTCCGCCTACCGCCACACGGTCGAAGACTCGATCTACGTCGCGCAGGGCATGCACGGCCACGGCATCGGCAAGGCGCTGCTCGCCGAGGTGATCCGGCGCTGCACCGACAGCGGCTTCACGCAGATGGTGGCGGTGGTCGGCAACAGCGCCAACGCCGGCTCGCAGCGCCTGCACGAAAGCCTGGGCTTCGAGCGGGTGGGCGTGCTGCGCGACGTCGGCTTCAAGTTCGGGCAGTGGGTCGACACGGTGCTGATGCAGCGCGCGCTGCGCTGAGCCCCCGGCATGTCGAGCGACAACGCCACCGCGCCCCTGCGCGGATGGCTCGCGCTGTTGTGCGCGAGCCGGCTGCTGCAGGCCATGATCGTCACGGCCTACTCGGGCGTGCTGCCTTTCATGATGGCCGACTGGCAGATGTCGGCCGCGCAGGCCGGCTCGATCCAGAGCGCATGGCATGTGGGCTACATGGCCTCGCTGTTCGCGGTGGGCCTGCTGGCCGACCGCTACGGGCCGCACCGCATCTTCTTCGGCGGCAGCTTCATCAGCGCGGTGGCGGCGCTGGCCTTCGCGCTCTTCGCGCACGACCACCGTTCCGCGATGCTGCTGTATGGGCTGGCGGGGTTGTGCGCGGGCGCGTCATACACGCCGGGCCTGCAACTGCTGGCGCGCAATGCCGAGCCCGCGGTGCGCGGCCGTGCGATGGGGCTTTTCATCGGTGCATCGTCGATGGGCTATGCGGTGTCGCTCGCGGTGGTCGCGGCCTTCAGCCACGCGCAACACTGGCGGCACGGCCTGCTGGTGGCCGCCGCCTGCTCGGTGGCGGGTGCCTTGCTGACGGTGCAGGCCATGCGGCGCATGCGCCCGCCTTCACGCCCCACGCAAGCGGCCCGCGAAGGCACATGGAACGCCTTGGCCGCCACGGTGCGCGACAAGCCCGCGATGGCCGGCAACTGGGCCTATGCCTTCCACTGCTGGGAGCTGATGGCGCTGTGGGCCTGGCTGCCGGCCTATCTGGTCGCCTCGTCGGGTGGCACCGCCGCGTGGCAGGGCGCGGGCATTGCGCTCGCGGCCTTCGCGCATCTGGTGAGCGTGCTAGGCAGCATCGCGGGCGGCGCGGCGTCGGACCGGCTGGGTCGCGCGCGGGTCATGATGATCGCGACTGTCGCCAGCCTCTGCATGTCTTTCACGTTCGGCTGGATGTGGACCTGGCCGCTGTGGCTGCTGGCCGCGGCGGCGGCCATCTACAACCTGCTGGCCATCGCCGATTCGTCGGTCTACTCGACCGCGCTGGCCGACGTGGTGGCGCCGCATCGCCTGGGCGTCGCGTATTCGGTGCGCTCGGTGATGGGCTTCGGCGCGGGCGCGCTCAGCCCCTGGGTGTTCGGCCTGGCGCTGGACTGGGGCCAGACGCGCTTCGGCCTGGGCAGCACGCACAGCTGGGTGGCGGCGTGGAGTTCGGTCGGGCTGGGTGCGCTGCTGGGGCCGTGGATGATCGCGCGCTTCTCACGGCTGCACCGCGCGCGACCGGCTCACTGAGCTTCGTCTTCCGACCACTCGGGGCTGTAGCCGCCGAGCGTCGGGTGGTACATCTCGTCGCCGGTGTGCTGGGTGAACTCGACATTGAGCCGGTCTTCGCGCAGGCCCAGGATGTCGATGCAGTCGCGGCACAGCGCCTTTGCCACTTCGAGCCGCAGTTCGGCGGAGCGGCCGCGCCGGATGTCGCACATCAGCACCGACACTTCGACCGGCTCGCCGTCCACCATGCGCCAGACGCCACCCTCGCCCACTTCGCGGATCGCGATGCTGATGCGGCGGATGTCGACGCTCATCATCTGCGCGTAGGTCTCGCTGAGTTTTTTCGCGAGGCGTTTCTTGTCGGCCACGGGGTGCGGGCCGTTCACGTCGAGCTGCAGGTAGGGCATGTCGGGGGCTTTCTTCGAGGGTCGGTGCGGGCCGGGTGAATCCATCGGGCCCGGGCTTCGGATCAGTGGATCAGGCCAGAAAGATCGTGGCCATTCTGGTTTTCTTTTGCGACCCCGTCGCCATTGCGGTCTAATCCTGCAACCAGTTGGCACGCGTGCCTTGCAAGAATGAAAGAACGAGGATGGCCCGGAGAAAAAGCCTGAAAGACGACGCCTGCCCGATGGCGCGGTCGCTGGAGATCGTGGGCGACCAGTGGTCGCTGCTCATCATCCGCGACGCCTTCGACGGCATGAAGCGCTTTGGCGAATTCCAGCAAAGCCTGGGCGTGGCCAAGAACATCCTGGCAGACCGGCTCAAGACCTTGGTGCAGGAAGGCGTGCTCGACCTCGTGCCCGCATCGGACGGCACGCTCTACCAGGAATACGTGCTCACGCCGAAGGGCAAGGGCCTCTTCCCCGTGGTGGTCGGCCTGCGCCATTGGGGCGAGGCGCATCTCTATGCCAAGGGCGAGCCGCACTCCGTGCTGCTCGAGCGGGAAAGCGGCAAGCCGGTGCAGAAGATCGACCTGCGCACACGCGACGGCCAGCCGCTGGATGCGGCCGATACCTTCGTGAAGAAGCTGCCCGCGAAAGCGGCGGCATCGCGCACCAAGGCGAAACCGCCCACCGCCAAGCCAAGCCCTCGCTGACAGGGCCTCAGGCGCGGCGCGGCCTACCCGCCCGCGGCTGCAGCGGCCTTCGCCTTGGCGGCCAACGCGGCGAACTCTTCCTTGCCGAAGGCCGTGCCGAACATGCCCCAGCCGCCTTCGACCGCCTCGGTCAGGATCACCCACGTGCGCGCGGCCTGGCTCGGGTCGCCCGACAGCTTCGTGACGATCTCGGTGGCTTCCTTCGTGATCTGCTTTTGCCCCTCGCGGTTCAGCGAGCCCGGCGGCGTGATGATCTGCACGCGCACCGTGCGTGCCTGCGCAGTGGTGGCGGTCTGCACCGCCGATGCCGGCATGCGATGGATGTACGCGGCCGTGTTGTCCAGGTGGAAGGGGCCGGGCTTGGCCACGCCTTCGGCGCGAAGCACCGCCAGCGTGAGCGCTTCGCCGAGTTGGCGGTCGGTCTCGGCACCGGCCGGAAACAGGTCTGCGGCAGCATAGACATCGATCATGGGCATGGGAAGCTCCTGCAAGAGATTGTTGATTCTGAATGACGACCATCATCCACATCGAGGATGATGATGAACATAATCCTGATCGTCAAGCACACGACCGAGGACTTTTCACGCCCATGGGCCATTCAAAAGCGAACAAGGAAGAAAGCCACGCGCGCATCGTGCAGACGGCGGCTGCGCGTTTCCGCGAGGCCGGCGTCGACGGCGTGGGCGTGGCCGAACTCATGAAGGACGCGGGCCTGACGCATGGCGGCTTCTACCGCCACTTCGCCTCGCGCGACGCGCTGGTGGCCGAAGCGGTCGAATGCGCGCTGAGCAACGGTGGCCGCGCCGTCGAGGCCGTGGCCGCATCCAAGGCGAGCCGCCCTGTCGTCGCGGCCCGGCTGGTCGATGCCTACCTGAGCACCGCGCACCGGGACGCACTGGCCTCGAGCTGTGCCGTGACCACGCTGGCAGGCGACGTGGCCCGTGGCAACGAGCGCACGCGCACGGCCTACACGCAGCAGGTGAACACGTACCTCGACCTGCTGGCCAGCCTGGCGGCGGCGGAAAAATCGAAGGAAAAGCGCGCGAAGGCCATCGCGGCGCTCTCTTCATTGGTCGGCGCGGTGTCGCTGTCGCGTGCGGTGAACGACGAGGCGCTCTCGCGGGAAATCCTCAAGGCCGCGGCCGACGAGCTGAAGGCGCTGCTCGGCTGAGCCTTATTCCCCCAGCAGCTCGCCGATGGGCTGCAGGTCTTCCACCCGGTCGCAGATCGACTTGATCACCATCGTGATCGGAATGCCCAGCAGCAGGCCCCAGATGCCCCAGAGCCAGCCCCAGAAGATCACGCCCACGAACACCGCCACCGGGTTCATGCGGCTGGTGCGGCTGGTGAGCCAGGGCATCAGCAGGTTGCCGATGAGGGTATGGATGGCCAGCGACACGCCGGCGACCACGATGCCCATCTGCAGGCTGTTGAACTGCAGGAAGGCCACGAGCCCCGCCGCCACCAGCACGATCACCGAGCCGATGTAGGGAATGAGGTTGGTCACGCCCGCGATGATTCCCCACACGGCCGCGTTCTCGACCCCGATGATCCAGAACGCCAGCCCGGTCGCCACACCCACCAATGCGCTCACCAGGATCTGCACCAGCAGGTAGCGCTCGATGTTGCGCGTGATGTCGTCCAGCACGTGCACGGTGACCTTCTTTCGTTGCAGGCTCGAGCCGGTGATCTTGATGAGCTTGCGGCGGAAGGTGTCGCCCGAGCACAGCGCGAAGTAGGTCAGGAAGGCCACCAGCGTGAGCTGCCCCAACGCGTTCAGCAGGCCGACGGTGCCGCTGAGCAGGTAGTCGCGCACGTTGAAGCCCGGCCGCTCGATGACGACGCGGGCCACGCCCTTGCGCGCCGCGACGCGCGCGGAGTTTTCCTCGGCGGCCTTCTCGAGCTGCGCGGCCGCCTGCTGCACGCTTTCGAGCGGCGTGGCGCTCGCGCTCTTGTCGCGGCGCATCGCCTGCCCCAGCTTCTGCGCGGCCACCGGCAGCGAATCGAGCAATTGCGAGGCGTTGCCCGACAGCGAATAGCCCGTCCATCCCAGGCCGCCGAAGAGGCCCAGCAGGATCACCGCCGCGGCAATCCAGCGCGGCAGCTTCCAGCGATGCAGCATGTCGACCAATGGCGACAGCGCATAGGTGAGCAGCAGGCTCAGCATCAGCGGAATGAAGACGGCCTGCCCCCACTGCAAGGCGAAGACGGTTGCCAGCACGGCGAGCACCACCAGCGAGGCGCTGCGCACGTCGACCGGCATGTGCAGCAGCAGGCGCTCGCGTGCCCGTGCGCGCGGCCTCGCTGCGGGCGTCTCCTCGGATTCGGGTTCAGGCGTGGAAGCAGGCTCGCCGCTGGTTGGCTGCGGAGGCTCGGCGGGCGGTGACTCGGGTGGCGGCTCGGGCGCGGGTTGCGGCGCTTCTGCAACCCGCGGCTTGCCGGAAGGTGCGTTGGTTTCTTCGGTCATCGCGCTTCCTTCAGCACTTCGCGCACGGCGGCCAGCTGGCGCCGCGACACCGCCACGGGTTCGGGAATCGCATCGAGCCGCAGGGCCCAGCCTTCGGCGTCCTCGCCGTCGTCGTATTTCTCCAATGCCCGAATCGCCGAACGCGCCACCAGCGCATTGCGATGCACGCGCAGGAAACGGTTCGGATAGCGCTCCTCGAACTCGTTGAGAGAGCCATCGAGGATGTGGCTGCGCGTGGCGGTGCGCACAGTGAGGTACTTGTATTCGGACTTCAGATAGAGCACTTCGGACAGCGGCACCCGCTCGGCACGGCCCCGGTCCTGGATCAGCACGCTTTCGGGCGCGGCCTCGGCCTGCATCGCGCGGCGCTCCTTGAGGAAGCGCTCGACCTTCTGCAAGGCCTGCTGCAGGCGTTCGGCCCGCACCGGCTTGGTCAGGTAGTCGACCGCATCGAGCTCGAAGGCCGTCACCGCGTGGGCGGCATGCGCGGTGACGAACACCACGGCCGGCGCATCGGCCCGACTGCGCAGCGCACGCGCCACCTCGATGCCGTCGACGCCGGGCATGTGCACGTCGAGCAGCACGAGGTCGAGCGCCATCGTGGCCAGGTGCTGCTGCGCTTCCGCGCCCTGCGAGGCCTCGGCCACCACTTCGGCAGCGGGCGATGTGCAGTCGCGCAGCAGGGTGCGCATGCGCGAGCGCGCCAGGGCTTCGTCGTCAACGATCAGGGTCTTGAGGCTCATGATGATTCGGCGGGGATGGCGATGCGCACCCGGTAGTTCTTCTGGTCCATGCCGGCGCTGAACTGCATCTGCATGTCGTGCAAGAGGCGCAGGCGGTCTCGCACATTGGCCAGCGCGATGCCGTGGCCGCGCGGCAGCGGCTCGTCGGCCCAGCGCAGCGGCGGCAGGCTGTTGACCACCTCGATCACCACCATGGAGCCGCGCCGCTCGGTGCGGATGCGCAGCTTGGCGCCCTCGGGGCTGGGTTCGACGCCGTGCTTGATGGCGTTCTCGACCAGCGGCTGCAGCAGCAGCGGCGGCAGGCGCGCGTTGCTGGCGGCGGCGTCGAGGTCCCAGCGGATGCGCAGGCGGTCGCCGAAGCGCACCTGCTCGATGGCCAGGTAGCGCTCGGCCAGTGCGATCTCGTCGGCCAGCGTGCCCGATTCGCCCGGGTCGGCCAGCGCCTGTCGAAACAGCTCGGCCAGGTCTTCGAGCATGGTCTCGGCCTTGGCCGGTTCCTCGCGCACCAGCGCAATGGCGCTGTTGAGCGTGTTGAACAGAAAGTGGGGGCGGATGCGCGATTGCAGTTCTTCGAGCCGGGCCGTGGTCGCGGCGGGCGTCTGGCCGCGCGCGCGCAGCACCATCGCCGCCATCACCAGCCCCGCAAAAAGAGCGCCGGCCAGCGCGCTGGCGAGCCACGGTGCATTGGACAGCACGCCCGTCAGCCGCAGCAGACCGCATCCATAAAGAGAGGCGATGGCCCCCAGCGTGGCACCGGCCGCGTATTGCCACTGGCGCGGCAGGCGTCGCAGCGGCTTCTTCAGGCCGCAGGTCGCCACCAGCCACAGCAGCGTCGCCGGCAAGGCGCCGCCGGTGACGGTGGCCGTCTGCACCAGCCATTCGGCGGGTGTCGACACCACGAACAGCGTGGCGATGGCCACCACCGCCTCGACGAACACCACGGTGCGCAGCACCACGCCGATCCGGCAGGCGTCGAACAGCGAGGGCTCGCCGCGCGCGGCCGAACGGGCCCTTTCCGACGATGCCGGGGACGTGGTTGTAGAGCTGGCCGATAAAATCGCCGGGTTGCGCATCACAGACATCAGTTACATCGGGTGACCAACCCATTATTGCCTCCTGGACGGCTCCCATGACCCAAAACCAACTCGACAAGAAATCCGAAGCCTGGTCGGCCCTGTTCTCCGAACCAATGAGCGACCTGGTGAAGCGCTACACCTCCAGCGTCTTCTTCGACAAGCGCCTCTGGCAGGCCGACATCCAAGGCTCGCTGGCACACGCCGGCATGCTCGCCGCGCAGGGGATCATCAGCGTGCAGGACCACGCCGCGATCGAACGCGGGATGGCGCAGATCCGTACCGAAATCGAATCCGGCGCCTTCGAGTGGAAGCTCGACCTCGAAGACGTGCACCTGAACATCGAGGCCCGCCTGACCCAGTTGGTCGGCGACGCCGGCAAGCGCCTGCACACCGGCCGCAGCCGCAACGACCAGGTGGCCACCGACGTGCGCCTGTGGCTGCGCGGCGAGATCGACCTGATCGGCGACCTGCTGGTCGAGCTGCAGAAAGAGCTGGTGAGCATCGCCGAGAAGAACGTCGACGTGATCCTGCCCGGCTTCACCCACCTGCAGGTGGCCCAGCCCGTGAGCTTCGGCCACCACATGCTGGCGTACGTGGAAATGTTCAGCCGCGACGCCGAACGCATGGGCGAGGTGCGCCGCCGCGTCAACCGCCTGCCCCTGGGCGCCGCGGCCCTCGCCGGCACCAGCTACCCGCTCGACCGCGAACTGGTCGCCAAGACCCTGGCCATGGACGGCGTGTGCCAGAACAGCCTGGATGCCGTGAGCGACCGCGACTTCGCGATCGAATTCACCGCCGCCGCCAGCCTGTGCATGGTGCACATCAGCCGCATGAGCGAAGAGCTGATCCTGTGGATGAGCCAGAACTTCGGCTTCATCCAGATCGCCGACCGCTTCACCACGGGCTCGTCGATCATGCCGCAGAAGAAAAACCCCGACGTGCCCGAACTGGCCCGCGGCAAGACCGGCCGCGTGGTCGGCCACCTGATGGCGCTCATCACGCTCATGAAGGGCCAGCCCCTGGCCTACAACAAGGACAACCAGGAAGACAAGGAGCCGCTGTTCGACACCGTCGACACGCTCAAGGACACCCTGCGCATCTTTGCCGAGATGATCGGCGGCATCACCGTCAAGCCCGAAGCGATGGAAGCCGCCGCCCTGCGCGGCTACGCCACCGCCACCGACCTGGCCGACTACCTCGTGAAGAAGGGCCTGCCCTTCCGCGACGCGCACGAAACCGTGGCGCACGCCGTGAAGGCCGCCACCTCGCACAAGGTCGACCTCGCGGAGCTGCCGCTGGCGGTGCTGCAGCAGTTCAACCCGAGCATCGAGAAGGACGTGTACGACGTGCTGAGCCTGCGCGGCTCGCTCAATGCACGCAACATCCTGGGCGGCACCGCCCCGGCGCAGGTGAAGGCGCAAGTGGCGCGCCACCGGGCACGCCTGGGCTGAGCCTCTCAGCGACAGCCGCACCGTGTTCTACGCCATCCCGCTCGAAAACAAACCGAGCTGGCGCAACCCACCGTGGATGACGGTGCTGCTGATCCTCTTGAACATGCTCGTGTTCTGGGGGCCGCAGCGCAGCGAAGAGAACGGGCGCGAACGCGCCGCCCGCTACTACACGACGAGCGCGCTGCCCCAGCTGGAGCTGCCGCCCTTCGTGGAATGGCTCGAAAAGACGGACCCCAAGCGCGGCAAGATGGCTCGCCGCATGCTGGCGGATGAGGACACCTATCCGCAACTGCTCGAAGGCCTTCAGCACGAGAAGAAATTCCTGCAGAAGCTGCAGGCCGACGAAGTCATCACACCGGCGAACCCGCAGTACACCGAGTGGAAGCGCGACCGCCAGCATTACGAGGCGATGCTGCCCGCCCCCTTCACCGAGCGCTGGGCACAGGACTACGGCAAGGACGCCGAGTTCAAGCCCTGGACCTGGATCACCGCCGCCTTCCTGCATGGCAGCACGGGGCATCTGCTGGGCAACATGCTCTTCTTGTTCCTGTTCGGTTTCTCGGTCGAGCTGGCGCTGGGCCGCGGCACCTACCTCACGTTCTATCTGCTGGGCGCCGTCGGCGCCTCCGCGCTGGCCGGCTGGGCCTATGCGGGCAAGGGCAGCTACGGTCTGGGCGCCTCGGGTGCGATCTCGGCGCTGATGGGCATGTACGCGGTGATGTACCGGCTGCGGCGCATCCGCTTTTTCTACCAGCTGTTCTTCTATTTCAACTACGTGACCGCGCCGGCCCTGCTGCTGCTGCCGGCATGGATCATCAACGAGCTCATGCAGCACTGGCTGGGCGGCCAGGGCATCGCCTACATGGCCCACCTCGGAGGCCTGCTCACCGGTGCCGCGCTGATGGCCGGCGCCACGCTGCTGCACCGCGTGAAGACACCCGAGACCGTCAAGTCGGAAATGGTGAACGACGACGACCGCTTCGACCAGCACGTGGCCGCCGCCCGCAAGCTGGCCGCCGCGATGAAGTTCGAGAACGCCTGCGCCGAATGGCGCGCCGCGGCCGCCCTGCGCCCCGGCGACATCGACACGCTGCGCGCCTGGTTCAACACCGCGCGCCTGCAACCCGCGAGCGACGACTTCCACCGCGCCGCGCGCAGCATCTTCCGCCTGCCCGCCACCGACGCCGACACGCTGGCCCTGCAGCACGCGAGCTTCACGACCTACCTCGAGCAGGCCCGCCCCGGCGTGCGCCTGAAGCCCGAAGACATCGCCCGCCTGGCGCGCCGCTTCGTGCGCATCCGCCAGTTCGAGGACGCAGACAGGCTGTGCCGCATCCTGCTGAAGACCGCGCCCGAGCATCCCGAGCTGGCCAACACCCTCTCGGTGTGCGCCAACGGCTTGCTGCATGCGGGCGAACGCGACAAGGCCATTGGCCTGCTGCCGCATCTGCTGCGGCTTGCGCCCAACGACATGGTGACGCGCGCACTGCAGCGCGCCTGACCGCGAAGGCCCGGGCCGCCGAAGCACCGGCCCCCAAAAACCCGCAAGCAGCCTTTTGACAGCGCACACAATAGGGGCGTGACCTCGAAGTCGCGAATCCTGGTGTAAACCAGTCACAAGAAACAAGCCGGCCGCTGCCGGCAGGAGGATCGCCTCATGCGGGAAGAAGAGGAAGACAACAAGCGCGCGCAGACGCCGGAGCCAGGGAGCGAAATGAGCACGAAGGACGTGGCGCTCGACCTGTTCATGCGGGTGCTGGCCGCGCTGGCGCTGTCGATCTTCGTGTACCGGGTGGTCCGGGTCGAGCTGCGGCATCCGAGCATCGTCCTGACCACGCTGCTGATCTCGGAGACCCTGATCGTCGCGCTCGTGATCTTCTCCAAGATGACGAAGACACGCGTCTTCTCTTTCTCGACGGTGATCTCGACCACCGTCGCCACCTTCTACTTCCTGTTCATCCAGCTCGATGCTGGCGACAAGCTGGTGCCGGTGTGGATCTCCGAGACGGTGATGGTCGCGGGGATGCTGCTGCAGATCAGCGCCAAGATCTACCTGGGGCGCAACTTCGGCCTGCTGCCGGCCATCCGCGGCGTGGTGACCAAGGGGCCTTACGGGCTCGTGCGGCACCCGATCTATCTGGGCTATCTCATCACGCACCTCGGATTCCTGCTCAACGTCTTTTCGCTGTGGAATCTGCTGCTGCTGACGGTGCTCTACCTCTTCCAGTTCGCGCGGATGGTGAACGAAGAAAAGGTGCTGATGCAGTCCGCCGAATACCGCGCCTACATGAGCCGGGTGCCCAAGCGGCTGATTCCCTTCGTGGTCTAGGCGGGGCCTCCGCGCTCCCGCCCGGGGCACCGCGCGTACGGTAACGCGCGTGTAAAGCCGGCCGCGTCATTCGCGCAGCGTTGAACTTGAAGGCACGCGTTCGCTCCATCTGGGGCTTTCGTTACTTCAATTTCCTGTCTGATGCCTGACCAAACCACCTCCCGCTTCGCCTTGCTCCTCACGGCCCTGGCCATCGCCGCGCTTGCAGGTTGTTCACGCACCAGCGTGGAAACGCCAGGCACCGCAAAGGCCACCGCCGCACCAGAAAAGGAAGTCGGCGCCATCACCCTGAAACACGAAGCGCTGGCTCTGAGTACCGAACTGCCCGGCCGCACCGCGGCGCCGGTCATCGCCGAGATCCGCCCTCAGGTCGGCGGCATCCTCAAGGCACGGCTCTTTACCGAAGGCTCGCAGGTCAAGGCCGGCCAAGTGCTCTACCAGCTCGATCCAGCCTCGCTGCAGGCGGCGCACGCCAGTGCGCAAGCCAGCGTGCGCAAGGCCGAGTCGGCCCTGGCGACAGCGCGCACCGTGGCAAAGCGCAACGCCGAGCTGGTGAAGATCGACGCCATCAGCCGCCAGGTGTTCGACGAAACCCAGGCCACCGAGCAGCAGGCCGAAGCCGACCTGGGCGTGGCGCGCGCGGCCGAGCAGACCGCGCGCATCCAGCTTGGCTACACGCGCATCACCTCGCCGATCACCGGCTGGGCCGAGCTGTCGAGCGTGACGCCCGGCGCGCTCGTCACCGCCAACCAGGCCGCCGCCCTCACCACCGTGCAGCAGCTCGACCCGATCCACGTGCACGTCACACAGTCGAGCAGCGAGCTGCTTCGCCTGAAGCGCGAGCTGGCCAGCGGCCGGCTGCAGCGCGCGAGCGATGCCGAAGCCCGCATCCGGCTGTTGTTGGAAGACGGCAGCGAGTATCCGCACGCGGGCCGCCTCACCTTCAGCGGCGTGACGGTCGATGCCGGCACCGGCAGCGTCACCCTGCGCGCGGTGGTGCCCAACCCCGACAAGCTGTTGATGCCCGGCATGTACGTGCGCGCCGTGCTGCAGGAAGGCACGAATGCCGCCGCCCTGCTGGTGCCGCAACAGGCCGTGACGCGAGCCCCCGACGGCAGCGCCTCGGCCCTGGTGATCGACGCCGACAACAAGGTCGCGAAGCGCCCGGTCAACATCGGCCGTGCGGTCGGGACCCGCTGGCAGGTGCTCGACGGGCTGGCCGCCGGCGACCGCGTGATGATGGAAGGCTCGCAGCGCGTGAAGGTCGGCGACAAGGTGAAGGTGGTCGACCTCGGGGCCACGGCCGCCGCCAGCCCCGTGGCCAGCGCACAGCCCGATGCGGCCGACGCCGCCAGCAACCCCGTGGCGCGCTGAGGCCCCGCCATGGCCCAGTTCTTCATCGACCGCCCCATCTTCGCGTGGGTGCTCTCCATCGTCGTCATGCTCGCCGGGCTGATGGCCATCCGCACGCTGCCGCTGGAGCAATACCCCGACATCGCGCCGCCGCGCGTGTCCATCAACGCCACCTACACCGGCGCTTCGGCCAAGACGGTCGAAGACTCGGTCACGCAGGTCATCGAGCAGCAGATGAAGGGGCTGGACAACCTGCTGTACATGCAGTCGACCAGCAACTCGTCGGGCGTGGCGCGCCTGTCGCTCACCTTCAACGCGGGCACCAACATCGACGTGGCCCAGATGCAGGTGCAGAACAAGCTGCAGCAGGCCATGTCGCGGCTGCCGCAGCAGGTGCAAAGCCGTGGCGTCACCGTCACCAAGGGCGGCAACGACTTCCTGATGATCGTCTCGATGTACTCGGGCGACGGCAGTGCGTCGGCCGTGGACGTGGGCGACTACATCAGCAGCAACCTCGTGGACGTCATCAGCCGCATCGACGGCGTGGGCGAAGTGCAGACGCTGGGCACCGGCTACGCCATGCGCCTGTGGCTCGACCCCGACAAGCTGCGCAAGTACGCGCTGATGCCCTCGGACGTTGGCAACGCCATCACCGCGCAGAACGCGCAGGTGTCGGCCGGCCAGCTCGGCGCGCTGCCGGCCAGTGCGCAACAGCAGCTCAACGCCACCATCACCGCGCGCAGCAAGCTGCAGACGGCCGAGCAGTTCGAGAACGTGGTGCTGCGCGCCACGCCCGACGGCGCCGTGGTGCGCCTGAAGGATGTGGCCCGCGTCGAACTCGGCGCCGAGAACCTCACGGTGCGCTCGCAACTCGGCGGCCGCCCCGGCGCCGGCCTGGGCGTGGTGCTGGCCGACGGCGCCAATGCGGTGCAGGTGGCCGAAGCCGTCAAGGCCAAGGTCGCAGAGCTGCAGCCGCTCTTTCCGAACCAGCTGCAGACCTTCGTGAGCTACGACACCACGCCCTTCGTCAGTGCATCCATCGACGAAGTGGTGAAGGCGCTGGCCGAGGCCATGCTGCTGGTCGTGCTGGTGATGTATGTCTTTCTGCAGAACTTCCGCGCCACGCTGATCCCGGCCATTGCCGTGCCGGTGGTGCTGCTGGGTACCTTCGGCGTGCTGTCGATCGCCGGCTACTCGATCAACACTCTCACCATGTTCGGCATGGTGCTGGCCATCGGCCTTTTGGTGGACGACGCCATCGTGGTGGTGGAGAACGTCGAGCGCGTGATGCACGAGGAAGGCCTCTCGCCCAAGGAGGCCACGCGCAAGTCGATGGCCGAGATCACGCCGGCGCTGGTCGGCATTGCGCTGGTGCTGTCGGCGGTGTTCATCCCCATGGCCTTCTTCGGCGGCTCGACCGGCGTGATCTACCGGCAGTTCTCTATCACCATCGTCTCGGCCATGGCGCTGTCGGTGTTCGTGGCGCTCACGCTCACGCCGGCGCTGTGCGCGACGCTGCTCAAGCCTGTCGCCAAAGGCCAGCATGCGGTGGCCCGCCGCGGCGTGCTGGGTGCGGTCGACCGTTTCTTCGCGGGCTTCAACCGCCACTTCGACAAGGGTGCCGACCGCTATCAGGGCGTGGTGGGCGGCATCATCCGACGCGGCAAGCGCAGCATCGTGGTGTACCTGCTGATCGCAGCGGTGATGGCGCTGCTGTTCATGCGGCTGCCGACCTCCTTCCTGCCCGATGAAGACCAGGCCTTCCTGCAGGTGCAGGTGACGCTGCCGCCGGGCGCATCGGACGCGCGGCTGCAGCCCGTGGTCACGCAGATGCAGGACTACTTCACCAAGCAACCCGAGGTGCTGAGCGTGAACGTCATCACCGGGCAGAACGGCGACCAGAGTTCGGCGCGTGCCTTCGTCAAGCTCAGGGACTGGGCCGAGCGCGAAGGCGACGGCCAATCGGCCGCCGCGTTGGCGCGGCGCGCCAACAAGGAGCTGTCGGCCATCCGCGACGCGCGCATCTTCGTGCTGCTGCCGCCAGCGGTGCGCGGGCTCGGCGCCAACGCGGGCTTCAACTTTCACCTGAAGGACATCAACGGCCTGGGCCACGATGCATTGGTGAAGGCACGCGACCAGCTCATCGACCTGCTGTCGAAGCGCCCCGAGGTGGCGAACGTGCGCAGCAACAACCTGGACGACACGCCGCAGTTCGCGGTGGACATCGACGACGCCCGCGCCGGCGCGGCAAGCCTGGCCACCGCCGACATCGACAGCACGCTCTCCAGCGCGATGGGCGGCACCTACATCAACGACTTCCTCGACAACGGCCGCGTCAAGCGCGTGTACATGCAGGGCGACACCGCCTTTCGCATGCTGCCCGCCGACATCGACCGCTGGAGCGTGCGCAACAGCCTCGGCCAGATGGTGCCTTTTCCGGCCTTCTCCAGCTCACGCTGGACTTACGGCTCGCCGCAACTGCAGCGCTACAACGGCAGCCCAAGCTACGAGTTCGTGGGCGATGCCGCGCCGGGCGTGAGCTCCGGCGACGCCATGGCCGCGGTGGACGAAGTGATGAAGCAGATGCCCGCCGGCATCGGCTACGAATGGACCGGCGCATCGTTCCAGGAGCGGCTGTCGGGCGCGCAGGCGCCGATGCTCTACGCCATCTCGGTCCTGTTCGTGTTCCTGTGCCTCGCGGCCTTGTACGAGAGCTGGTCGGTGCCGTTCTCGGTGATCCTGGTGGTGCCGCTGGGCATCGTCGGCGCGCTGATGTTCACCAGCTTCCGGGGCCTGAGCAACGACGTGTACTTCCAGGTGGGCTTGCTCACCACCGTGGGGCTGTCGTCGAAGAACGCCATCCTGATCGTCGAGTTCGCCAAGCAACTGCAGGAGCAAGGCAAGAGCGTGATCGAGGCCACGCTGATGGCGGTGCGGCTGCGCCTGCGGCCGATCTTGATGACCTCGCTGGCCTTCGGCTTCGGCGTGCTGCCGCTGGCCATCGGCACCGGTGCCGGCGCGGGTGGCCGCCAGTCGATCGGCACCGCGGTGCTGGGCGGCATGGTGGTCGGCACCGCGCTGGGCATCTTCTTCGTGCCGCTGTTCTTCGCGTTGATTCGCGGATGGCTGCAGGGGCGGCGCAAGCCTGCCGTGCCCGATGAGGCAGTGGGACCACTGCCCGCGCCAGCCGCCGAGCAGGGAGGCCACTGATGGTGCGCGCTGCCCTGCCCCACTTTCCCCTGCGCGCGTTGGCTTGCGCGGCCATGGCCTCCGTCGTGCTCGCGGGTTGCGTGAATCTCGCGCCCGCTTACGAAAAGCCGGCCGCCCCTGTCCCGCAAACTCTGCCCTCCGCTGGGGTCGAAGCAGCCACGCCGCTCGACGTCGCATGGCGCGACTTCTTCGTCGACCCGCGCCTGCGAGGCGTGGTCGAACTCGCGCTTGCCAACAACCGCGACCTGCGCGTGGCCGCGCTCAACATCGAACGCGCACGGGCCCAGTACGGCATCGCGCGCGCCGGCCTGCTCCCGACCGTCGAGGCCGGCGCGGGCGGCAGCCGCTCGCGCACGCCGGGCAGCCTGTCGACCAACGGCGAGGCGCGTTATGCCTCGCAGTACACCGCCGACCTCGGCCTGACGAGCTACGAACTCGACCTGTTCGGGCGCGTGCGCAACCTGAGCGAATCCGCGCTGCAAAGCTACTTCCAGACCGAGGAGACCCGGCACAGCACGCAGATCAGCCTGGTCGCCGCCGTGGCCACTGCGTGGCTGCAGCTGGCCGCCGACGAGCAGCGGCTGCAGCTCGCGCGCAGCACGCTCGACAGCCAGCGCAAATCCTTCGAACTGATCCAGCGCAGCCACGCACTGGGTTCGCAATCGGGCCTGGCGCTGGCGCAATCGCAGAGCACCGTCGATGCAGCACGCGCGGATGCCGCGGCATTCGACAGCCAGGTCGAACAGGCCCGCAACGCGCTGGCCTTGCTGGTCGGGACCACGCCGCCGGTCGAACTGCTTCCGGTGCCGGCCGCCTCGACAACGGCCACCGATACGGCCGCAGCCGCGCAACTGCTGGTACCACCCGCCGGCTTGTCGTCGGACGTGCTCCAGCAGCGCCCCGACGTTCGTGCCGCCGAACACGCACTGCGCGCCAGCAACGCCGACATCGGTGCAGCGCGCGCCGCGTTCTTTCCGCGCATCGCGCTCACTGCATCGGCCGGCACGGCCAGCAGCAATCTCTCGGGTTTGTTCGCGGGCGGCAGCAAGGCATGGAGCTTCGCGCCCTCGATCAGCGTGCCGATCTTTGATGGCGGCGCCAACCGCGCGAACCTGCGCGTGGCCGAGACGCAGCAGAAGATCCAACTCGCGACCTACGAGAAGACCGTGCAGACCGCGTTCCGTGAAGTGGCCGATGCGCTGGCTGAACGCCGCACGCTGGCCGAGCGGCTCGATGCGCAACGCTCGCTGCTGGGCGCCACCTCGCGAAGCTTCGAACTGTCGCAGTCGCTGTTCAAGAGCGGTGCGAGCAGTTATCTCGAGGTGCTCGATGCGCAACGCGCGTACTACGCGGCGCAGCAGACGTTGATTGGGTTGCAGCTTACGGAGCAGACCAATCGGCTGACGATCTACAAGGCGTTGGGTGGGGGGTGGAAGGACGGCTCAGGCAAAAGCTAAGCCGACACCGCCGGCCGCAGCAACCAACGCACTTCCTGCGTCTGCTCACTGTCCGGATAACGCGACTCCAGCGTCGTCAAAATCGGCTGCGCCATGTCCGTGCGCCCCAGCCCCTGCACCAGCGCGCGGGCTGCCAATTCATAGGCCTGCGGGATCGCCTCGTTGCCGCGAAAGCGGCGATCGAAACCCGACAGCAACGCCAGCGTGGCGTGCGCGTCGCCGTTGCGCCATTCGGCACGCGCCATCGCAATCACCATCGACGGATCGTCGAGCGAAAAGGTCTTGTCGCGCTCGCGGCAAAGCTTGAAGACCTTCAGCGCTTCGGACGCCATGTCGCGGCGCATCAGCAGCGGGATGAAGCGCCGCGCCTGGTCGAGCATCGTGGCCTGCTTGTCGGGCAGCATCGCCAGCACGCGGTGGTAGCGGCGCTGCGCTGCGAGGTCGTCCGACGCGGCCGTGCGCTGCGCTTCGTAGGCCGTGCCGAGCGCAGCGGCGAGGTCGCCATCGGTGATGAGTTGCGCCACCTCGGCATCGGTGCGCTGCGCGGCGATCTGCTCGGGCGTGCGGCGGTCCACCGGTGCGCCATCGCCGAGTTCGCTCCCGGGCACGGCGTCGATGCCGAACGCATCGTGGTGCTGGAACATCACGTAGCCCAGCAGGCTCGCCATGACCCAGCCGAAGTAGATGAAGGCGAAGTTGACGATCGGCAGGATGATGCGGCCGTCGAACATCGGCACCACCATCGAAATGGCCACCTGCGCGCCCGAACTCAAGAGGAACAGGAAGAAGCACAACAGCGCGTAAGGCCAGCCGATGGTGCGCATCGCGTCCATCACGTGGCCCGGGTTCATGGCCTGGAAGAAGCTGCCGGACTGCACCAGCACGATCACCGCCGCCGGAAAGGTGAAGGACATGACGAACAGCGCCACCGTACCCAGCACCGGCGCATACCAGGCCAGCCAGCCGATCAGGAAAGCCTGCACCACCGAGATGGCGAACAGCTTCCACGGCAGGTAGGTCCAGTCGTCGCTGGACTCGCGGCCGAAGTCGGCCGAATCGCGGATGCCGCGCGCGCCGAGCGCGATGATCTTGAAGCCGTACCGGCTGGCCGCCAGCATGATGCCGATCTCGATGAGCACGAAGGCCAGCGCATCGGGCAGGAAGAAGATCGCCTCGAAGAACAGGCTGCAGAACGACAGCAGCAGGCCATAGGCCAGCGGCCGCATCTGGAACGGAAAGGCGAAGAAGCTGTTGAGCCGGTGCCAGAACGGCGGCGGAGGCGGCAACGAATCCTTGACGACGATCATGGCGAAGGCCTGCTTTCTGTTCGGGTCTTGCTGCTTTTTGCGGCTTGCTTACTTGCGGAAGAACTCGCTCTGGCTCATGGCGCCCCGGCCGCCGACGCGCACCACCGTGGCCTCGTCGGCATGCACGAGGCGCATCTGGCCCAGTTCGCGCTCCAGGCGCTGCGTGAAGCTGGTCTTGAACTGCAGGATCGACTCGCCCATCTTGAGCACGCTGGTGCCTTGAACGGTCGCGCTGCGGCGGTCGGTGGCCACCTCGATGGTGTCGATGTGGTAGTCGTACTCGATGGCGAGGATGCTGCCGACCTGGTCGCTGATGGCGCGGATCTTCTCGAAGGTCTTGCGGGTGGCCTCGCAGGCCTCGTCGCGGTCGTGGGTGGTCTCGACCGTCTTGCCCATCATCGTGGTCTTGCTCTCGATCACGGCCTTGCGGCTGAGCTGCTTGCACAGCCTGTCGGCGTCGTTGGCTGAGATGGCGCGCGCTTCCTGGTGGTAGTAGTCGCGCACCATGTGCTCGTCGAGCTTGCGGCCGCCGATAAAGAAGTACCACGCCCCGATGCAGAGCGCGATCACGATCGCAATTTGCTTCATTCTTCCCCCCGCCCGCATGCACGCGGCCTTGGCGCTCCGATCGGCCTCATTCACACGGCCTCATTCGATTTTTCGGGGCAGTATACGTTAACAAATGTTTCCATTTGGCGGCCGAATCGCGGGTGTCCGGGGTCGTCGCCAATGGCCGCCGGACCCATCTCGCGGGAGGGTTTCCCGGGCTGAATCCGGGCGGCCTCGCAGGGCGTATATCAGGCATGCGCACCGATGTCCGACAATCCGCGAATGACAGCACCCAGCCCGGACGCCGAATTGATGGCCTTGATCGATCGCATCGGCCATCGCGACGAAGCCGCCCTGCGGCAGCTCTACGACCGCACCTCGCCCAAGCTGATGGGCCTGGCGATGCGCGTCGTGCGACAGCGCGAGTGGGCGGAAGACGTCCTGCAAGAGGCTTTCCTTACCGTCTGGCGGGTCGCCGGCGACTACCGGTCGTCGCTCAGTCCTCCGTTGGCGTGGCTGGGGTTGATTGTTCGCAGCCGGGCGCTCGACCTGCTGCGGCGGCGCACCGCCGACCGCGCCCAGCTCACCCAGGAATTCGACGAGCTGATGGCCGATACCCTCGAATCGGACGCGCCGAACCCGGCGGACACCGCCGACGCGAGCGAACAGGCCTGGGCGCTGCACCAGTGCCTGGACCAGCTGGAAGGCCGCCAGCGCGAGGTGGTCAGCCTGGCCTACCTGCGCGAAATGAGCCACGGCGAGCTGGCCGAGCAGCTCAAGCTGCCGCTCGGCACGGTCAAGACATGGATCCGACGCGGGCTCGAAAAGCTGCGCGTCTGCATGGGGCGTTTTGCATGAAGGCGATGACGAAGAAGGTGACCCCATGAATCTCATCGCACACCCCGAACTGCTCGAATTGCTGGCCGCGAGCCACGCCCTGGGCACCCTGCGCGGCGGCGCCCGCCGCCGCTTCGAGGCCATGGCCCGCGAGCAGGCACCAGTGCGCGCCGCGGCGCTGGTCTGGCAAGGCCGGCTCGCGAGCATGACCGAGCTGCAAAGCCCGATCGTTCCCGATGCGGCCGTGTGGACCCGCATCCGCAACATGATCGACGCCGAGAAGGCGCAGCAGGCCATGGCGCAGCAGCGCGACGCGGCCAACGCCGCCGCAAGCGCCAGGCCGCAACCCGGCGGCTGGCTGCGCAGCCTCGCACTCTGGCGCGGCGCCACGGCGGCCGGCGCGCTGGCCACCGTGCTGGCCGTGGTGGTCGGGCTCAACCTGCGCGACCAGCTGAACAACGCCCCGGCCGTGCAGTACGTGGCCGTGCTGTCCGACGACCAGTCCACCGCCTCGATGCTGGTGACCTTCGATCCGAAGAAAAAGCAGCTGGTGCTGCAACGCGTAGGCAACTACACCGAAGCTGGCGACAAGTCGCTGCAACTGTGGGCTTTGCCGCCGGGCGGCGCGCCGCGCTCGCTCGGCGTGCTCGATAACGCACCGGGTCTGCGGCTGGCGGCATCGGAATCCGATGTCCACGCCGTGCCGACCTTGGCCGTTACCTTGGAAGCCAAGGGCGGCGTCCCGCCAGGCAGCGGACCCAAGGGGCCCGTGGTCTTCAAGGGCGCGCTCATCGAAAAAACCATCTGACCTGCTTCCTGCCTGCCTTTCCAATGTCTTCGATGAAAACCGCGCTGGCCGCGGCCGCGCTGCTGACGGCTGCGCTCGCCGCGCAGGCCCAGCCTGCCTTCTTCCCCCAGGAATCCGAGACGGCCGCCGCCGAGGCCGCGTCCGCCCGCGACTACCTGGCCGCCAAGGAACGCTGGCACAACGAGCTGGCCGCCTTCGCCCGCGCCGACCAGGAGCACTTTCCCGCGCCCGGCGGGGTGGTGTTCGTCGGCAGCTCCACGGTGCGCATGTGGACCCGCATGCAGCAGGACTTTGCCCAGGTGCCCGGCGGCATCGTCAACCGCGGCTTCGGCGGCTCAACGCTGTTCGACTGCAGCCTGTTCGCGCGCGACCTCGTGGTGCGCTACAAGCCCCGGCAGGTGATGGTCTATGCCGGCGACAACGACCTGGCCGAAGGCCGCACGCCGCTGCAGGTGCTCGACAGCTTCGCGCGCTTTGCCAACGCGGTGCGCGCCGAGCTGCCCAACACCCGCATCAGCTTCATCTCGGTCAAGCCCAGCCCCTCGCGCGAGCAGCTCATGCCGCAGATCCGCGAGACCAACCACGTGATCTCGGCCTATCTCAACCTGCTGCCCAACAGCGAGTACATCGACATCTACACGCCGATGATCGGTGCCGATGGCCGGCCGCGCCCCGAGCTGTTCCGCGGCGACAAGCTGCACATGACGGACGAGGGCTACCGCCTCTGGCACTCGGTGATCGCGCCGCACCTGCCGAGCGTTCCGCCGGCGCCGGTCGCGACCTCGCGGCCCTGACCCCCGACCCGTGAATCGGGCCGCGCGGCTCAGGCCGGCGCGGGGCCCGACGGCACATCGTCCGCCGGCGGCGGCACGTCCGCGCCGCGCGTGAAGCGCGCCACGAAGTACATCCCTGCGAACACCGCCAGCAGCAGCAGGCCGTCGCCCCACCACGGCCGCGCGGTCTGGCTGTCGCCATAGAAGGCCAGCACCAGCAGCACCGCCACCAGGTGCGCGCAGAACACCGGCAGCGAGGCCGACCCCATCGCCTCCAGCCAGCGCATCCGCGGAATCCGGCGCATCAGCCAGGGCCCGAAGCGCACCGCCAGGATGCCCAGCGCCACAAGGTTGACCAGCCGCAGCGGCCCGAGCTGCCACTTGTCGAACAGCAGGTTCAGCTCCACATCGCCGCCGAACGGTGCCTGGCCGTTGATGCCAGTGTGGCGCCAATAAAGGCCGTACAGCGCGATGCCCGCCGCCAGCACCAGCAGCCATGCCGGAAAGCGCAGCGGCCGCGCGGCGGGGCCGCTGCGGGTGGCGCCGATGCACAGCCCCGCGAACCACAGGAACTGCCAGGCATAGGTGTTGAAGGCGCCCATCTCGTGGAACGGCACCGGCACGCCCAGGTAGCGCACGGCCAGCCCGTAGACCCATTCGCTCAGGCCGAACTGCGCCGCCACCCACACGCTGACGCTCACCACCATCACCAGCGTCCAGCCGTGGCGCATCGCAAAGGCCAGCACCCACGGGCTCATCAGCATGAAGAAGATGTACATGGGCAGGATGTCGAGCAGCGCGGGCTCGTAGATCAGCAGCAGCCCGTACAGGAAACCGTCGCGCGGCTCGGCAAGGTAGTAAGACACCAGGTTCTTCACCGCCGGCTGGTCGATGTGCAGCCCCAGCGCCGCGATCACCGTGAACAGGAACAAAAGAATCGCCGCCTGGCACAGGTAGACCTTGACCACGCGCCGCCAGAACGCCTGGCGCATCGAGTCCACCCCGCGCGCGTAGCCGATGCGGCTGTAAACCAGCCCGGCCACGAAGGCCGACAGCAGCACGAAGCCTTCGGCGGCCGAAACGAAACCAAAAGGCTGACCCAGCGGATCGGTCAGGCGCGTGGGAAGGTGGGTGACGGTCATCAGCACGAGCATCAGCCCGCGCAAGGCGTCTATTTCCCAGTAGCGTTTCATCGGTCGGCGGCGAGGTCTTGGTGGCGGCCTGCGCGGCGCACGCAAGACGGTACGGATTGTAAGAAGAGCGGCGTACGCGCACCGGCGACACGAAAGACATATGACCGTTGGCACTGCCGAACTGCCTCGCAAATCGGCTACGCTGCGCGCTGCCTCTAGGTGGAGATATAAGTGAACCGTTTCTTTCCAACATTGCTCCTGGCCGGCGGCGCCCTCATGGCCGGCCCGGGCTTTGCCCTCCAGATCACCAGTCTGTCGCCGCAAGGCGAGGTCGCGCGCGTGCGCCAGATCGTCGCCAAGTTCGACCAGGCCGCCGTCAACTTCGGCGACCCCAAGGCCCCCGCGCCGCTCTCGGTGAGCTGCACCGACGCGCAGGCCGGCAAGGGCACCGGCCGCTGGACCGACGCCAAGGCCTGGGTCTACGACTTCGAGAACGACCTGCCGCCCGGCGTGCGCTGCACGGTCACCCGCATCCCCACCTTCAAGCCCGCCAGCGGCGAGCTGACGGGCCCCGAGCGCTACCAGTTCAACACCGGCGGCCCGTTCGTGCGCAACTACATGCCCGGCACCTACTCGCGCATCGACGAACAGCAGATGTTCATGCTCGAGCTGAACGGCGCGGCCACGCTCGAGAGCGTTCGGCAGAACGTCTGGTGCTCGGCCGACGGCGTGGGCGAGCGCATTCCGGCCAAGCTGCTCGACGGCGACCAGCGCACCGGCCTGCTCAAGGCCTTCGGCCGCGAGAAAGAAGCCGCCAAAGACCCGCTGCGCTTCATCACGATGCAGTGCAACCGCACGCTGACGCCCGGCAGCAAGGTACAGATCGTCTACGGCAAGGGCGTGGCCACGCCCTCGGGCATTGCCAACAACGTCGAGCGCCGCTTCGACTACCAGGTGCGCGAGCCCTTCGCCGTGTCCTTCACCTGCGAGCGCGAGAACGCACAGGCCGCCTGCCTGCCGCTGCGCCCGATGCAGCTGCAGTTCAACGCACCGGTCACGCGCAAGCTTGCCTCGCAGATCCAGCTGAAGGGCGACAAGACCGTCAAGGCCAAGCTCGACAACGACGGCGGCACGCAGAGCGACGACGACGTGGTCAACGGCGTGAGCTTCGAGCCGCCGCTGACCGAGAGCGCGCAATACAGCATCGAGCTGCCCTCCAAGTTCGAGGACGCCTCGGGCCGCCCGCTGGCCACGCCCGGCAACTTCCCGATGAAGGTCGCCACGGGTGCCATGCCGCCGCTGGCCAAGTTCGCCGCCTCGCCCTTCGGCGTGGTCGAGCGCCTGGCCGAGCCCGACACCCCGGCCATGATGCCGGTCACCGTGCGCCGCGTGGAGCCGCAGCTGATGGTGAACGCCCTCACGCCCGGCAAGGTGAGCGACATGAACCCGAAGACCGACGCGGAAATCATCGCGTGGTTCCGTAAGGTGCGCCGCTACGACAGCTACAGCGTCACACGCGAACAGGCGCGCAAGGACGTCAAGGGCCCGCTGCCCCCCGTCATCGACAAGGACGACCGCACCTCCCTGCAGACCCGCATGCTGTCGCTGCTGGCGGGCCAGCCGGGCGTGAAGGCGCTCGACATGCCCAAGTCGGACGCGGGCGATCCGCGTCCTTTCGAAGTCATCGGCATCCCGCTCACGCCGGGCTTCCACGTGCTGGAGATCGCTTCGCAGAAGCTCGGTGAAGCGCTGCTCGACGAACGCTACAACGCCGGCCGCACGATGTACGTGCGCACCACCGCGCTGGCCACCAACCTGGCCGTGCACTTCAAGCTGGGCCGCGAGAACTCGATGGCCTGGGTCACCACGCTCGACAAGGGCAAGGTCGTGGCCGGCGCCGAAGTGCGCGTGTCCAGTTGCGACGGCAAGGCCGTGGCCACCGGCACCACCGACGCGAACGGCGTGGTCATGCTCAGCGGCATCTCGCCGCAGGCGCCGAGCTGCAACGGTGCCAACGAATACGACAGCAGCGCGTGGTTCGTGAGCGCCCGCGCCAAGGACGACAAGGGCATCGAAGACCTCGCCTTCACCTGGAGCGACTGGCAGCGCGGCATCGAGCCCTGGCGCTTCAACGTGCCCACCAGCCTGCAGCCCGAGGCCGACCGCGTGGCCCACACCATCTTCGACCGCACGCTGCTGCGCGCCGGCGAAACGGTGTCGATGAAGAGCCTGATCCGCACCCAGACCAGCAAGGGTTTCGGCCTGCCCGAGAGCCGGCCCGACACGCTGGTCATCACCCACGTGGGCAGCGGCCAGCGCTTCACGCAGCCGCTGAACTGGCGCAAGACCGCCACCGGCGGCCTGAGCGCCGAAAACACCTTCCCCATTCCGCCCGCCGCCAAGCTCGGCGTGTACGAGGTGGTGCTGCGCAGCGGCGGCGGCAAGGACGCCAACGGCGACGGTGAGAGCGACGACGACGAAGGCGGCGGCAGCCGCAGCTTCAGCACCGGCATGTTCCGCGTCGAAGAATTCCGCCTGCCCGTGCTCGAGGGCCGCATCGCGCCCACCGACAAGAAACCGCTGGTGGCCGCGACGAGCGTGCCGACCGACGTGCAGATCAACTACGTGGCCGGCGGCGGCGCCGCCAACCTTCCGGTGCGCGTGTCGGCCATGGTGCGCGGCAAGAGCCTGAGCTTCCCCGACTACGACGCCTTCAGCTTCAACCCGCCGCGCACCGAACAGGCCGGCGGCACGCAGTCCACCAGCAGCGCCGACACCGACTCGGGCGAAGAAGACAGCAACAGCAGCAGCGACACCCGCGTGATCGCCGACAAGCTGCCCGTCACGCTCAACAAGGACGGCGCGGGCAAGGTCACCATCGACAAGGTGCCCAAGGTCAAGTCGCCGCGCGAGCTGCTGCTCGAAGCCACCTACGCCGACCCGAACGGCGAAGTGCAGACCATCCGCAGCACGCAGACGCTGTGGCCGGCTGCCGTCATCGCCGGCATCAAGACCGAAGGCTGGGTTTCCACCGCTCAGAAGCTGAAGTTCCAGGCGCTCGCGCTCGACCTCACGGGCAAGCCCCAGGCCGGCGTGACGCTCAACGTGCGCGCCGTGGCCCGCATCACCACCACCAGCCGCAAGCGCATGGTGGGCGGCTTCTACACCTACGACAACAAGACCGAGACCAAGGACATCGGCACCGTCTGCAGCGGCAAGAGCGACGCGCGCGGCCTGCTGCTGTGCGAGTCGGAGCTGAAGGAAGCCGGCGAAGTCGAACTCGTGGCCAGCGCCACCGACAGCGACGGCCGCGACGCCAAGGCCGTGAGCTCGGTCTACGTCACCAAGCAGGGCGAGCTCTGGTTCGGCGGCGAAGACAACGACCGCATCGACGTGCTGCCCGAAAAGAAGAGCTACCAGCCGGGCGAGATCGCCAAGTTCCAGGTGCGCAGCCCCTTCCGCTTTGCCACCGCGCTGGTCGCCGTGGAACGCGAGGGCATCATCGAGACGCACGTGGTGCAGCTCGACGGCAAGGACCCGACGGTCACCCTGGAGGTCAAGCCCGAATGGGGCCCGAACGCCTACATCAGCGTGCTCGCATTGCGCGGGCGCCTGCGCGAAGTGCCGTGGTACAGCTTCTTCACCTGGGGCTTCAAGGCACCGCGTGAGTGGTGGACCGCCTTCTGGTACGAAGGCAAGGAATACGTCGCGCCCACCGCGATGGTCGACCTGAGCAAGCCCGCCTATCGCCTCGGCATGGCCGAGATCCGCGTCGGCACGCGTGCCCACCAGCTCGACGTGACCGTCACCAGCGACAAGCCCAGCTACCCGATCCGCAGCAAGGCGCAGATCACCATCTCCGCCAAGCTGCCCGACGGCAAGCCGGCAGCCGGCGCAGAAGTGGCACTGGCCGCGGTCGACCAGGCCCTGCTGGAGCTGATGCCCAACGACAGCTGGAACCTGCTCAACGCGATGCTGCAGCGGCGCAGTTGGGGCGTGAGCACCTCCACCGCGCAAATGGAAATCGTCGGCCGGCGCCACTACGGGCGCAAGGCCGTGCCCGCAGGCGGCGGCGGCGGCAAGGGCCAGACGCGCGAACTGCTCGACACCCTGCTCGTGTGGAACCCGAAGGTCGTGCTCGACGCCAACGGCCAGGCCGTGGTGACGGTGCCGCTCAACGATGCACTTACCACCTTCAAGATCGTAGCCGTGGCCGATGCGGGCACCAGCCTGTTCGGCACCGGCCAGATGAGCATCCAGGCCACGCAAGACCTGCAGATCATCAGCGGCCTGCCGCCGCTGGTGCGCGAGGACGACCAGTTCCGCGCCCAGATCACGCTGCGCAACACCACGCAAAAGCCGATGAAGGTCGAGGCCACGCCGCGCGCCACGCTGCTCACGCTGGAGCCGCAGACCGTGGACATCCCGGCCGGCGAAGCCCGCGAGGTCGCATGGACCGTGACCGCGCCCGCGCAGCTCGCACAGACGCGCGCCGAAGCCATCCTGTGGGAGATCGAAGCCAAGGACACCATCGGCGGCGCGCGCGACGCGCTCAAGGTGCGCCAGCGCATCGTGCCTTCGGTGCCGCTCACGGTACAGCAGGCGACGCTGGTGCAGCTCGACGGGCCGTTCACGCTCGACGTGGCCCCACCCGCCGACGCCCTCCCCGGCCGCGGCGGCCTGAAGCTCGCCCTGCAACCCAAGCTCGCCGAAGGCCTGCCGGGCGTACGCGACTGGTTCGCCAACTACCCCTTCATCTGCCTCGAACAGAAGACCAGCAAATCGGTGGGCCTGCGCGACGCGAAGATGTGGCAGGGCGTTCTGGCCACGCTGCCGACCTACCTCGACAGCGACGGCCTGGCCAACTACTTCCCGCCGCGCGACGGCGAAGCCAACCGCGGCAGCGACATCCTCACCTCGTACCTGCTCGCAGCGACGAACGAGGCCGCGCAGCTCAACCCGGCCTTTGCACTGGCCGATGACGTGCGCGCGCCGATGGAATCGGGCCTGATCGCCTTTGTCGAAGGCCGCATCACGCGCGAGTTCTGGAGCCCGCGCAAGGACCTCGACGTGCGCAAGCTCGCCGCGCTCGAAGCGCTCTCGCGCTACGGCAAGGCCAAGGGCAGCATGCTCGGCAGCATCACCATCGCGCCGAACCAGTGGCCCACCAGCGCGGTGATCGACTGGCTCAACATCCTGAAGCGCGTGAACGATGTGCCGCAGCGCCAGCAGCGCCTGGACGAAGCCAACAACGTGCTCAAGGCTCGTTTGTCTTACCAGGGCACCAAGCTCATCTTCAGCACCGAGCAGGACGACTACTGGTGGTGGCTGATGACCAACGGCGACGTCAACACCGCCCGCCTGCTGCTCAGCGTGATGGACGACCCGGCCTGGAAGGACGACATCGGCAAGCTCGCCAACGGCTTCATCGGCCGCCAGCAGAACGGCGCATGGCACACCACCACCGCCAACCTGTGGGGCGGACTGGCGCTGGAGAAATTCAGCAAGGTGTTCGAGAGCACCCCGGTGTCGGGCGTGACCGCCGCCACGCTGGGTGCCGTCAAGGCGCAGGTCGACTGGAGCAAGGTCGATCGCGTCAAGACCACCGACGCCGCCGGCGCACCGAACCAGACCACCTTCTTCGGCGCACCCGCCTCGCCGGGCAACCTGAAGAACAACACGATGTTCCTGCCCTGGGCCGCGTCGCCTTCCGGCGCACCAGTGCGCGACACCCTGCTGGTCACCCAGCAAGGCACCGGCAAGCCGTGGCTCACGCTGCAGTCGATTGCCGCCGTGCAACTGAAGGCACCGTTCGCCGCCGGCTACGCGATCAAGAAGACCATCACCCCGGTCGAGCAGGCCACCGCGGGCAAGTACACCCGCGGCGACGTGCTGCGCGTCACGCTCGAAGTGAACGCCAGTGCCGACATGACCTGGGTCGTCATCAGCGACCCGATCCCGGGTGGCGCCACCATCCTAGGCGGCGGCCTCGGCCGCGACTCGCAGATCGCCACGCAAGGCGAGAAGAAGTCCGGCTCCGGCTGGGCGGCGTTTGAAGAACGCAGCTTCGAGGCCTTCCGCAGCTACTACGAGTACCTGCCCAAGGGCGTGGTGAAGATGGAATACACCGTGCGCCTGAACAACGTCGGCGACTTCGCGCTGCCGCCGAGCCGCGTCGAAGCGATGTACGCGCCCGAGATGTTCGGCGAGTCGCCGAATGCGCGGGTGAAGGTGGAGGCAGCGAAGTAAGCCAAGCTGCATCGCGGCGCGACGGGCCAATCGATCGATCGATCGATTGGCCGACTGACTGATTGACGAAGAAAAGGGAGAAACACCATGGGCCTCGCCATCAGCGTCGGTACGCTGGCTTACTTGCTGGAGAACGACACCGAGGGCGCCGAATGGCACCAGGAAGAACTGGCGGTGGCGAACAAGCTGCTGGCATCGGCGGACCTTCCGCCGCATGCCGAGCCCCGGGAACTGCCGCCGCTGCACTCGCGTGCGTCGCTGCGCAGCTTCCCGTACTCGTACATCCACTACCTGCGCCTGGCCTATGCGTACCGCGCGCAGTCGCCCGACTGGATGGCGACGCCATTGCCGGACGGTGTCGACCCCACGGACGATCCGGTGGTCGAAGACGCCCTCTTCGACTCGGAAAGCCACCTGATCCGCCACTCGGATGCAGACGGGTTCTACGTGCCGGTCGATTTCGAAGAGGTCCTGTATTCCGACCCCGACGACGAAAAGGAAGTGGTCGGCGGCATGCTCGGCTCGTCCTACCGCCTGCGTGACGAGCTGGTGCTGGTGGCGCCCGCGCTGGGCATCACCCTTGTCGACGGCCAGCTGTCGGACGAGGAAGCCGAGCGAATCAACCGCCTGGTCGACGCCGACGAGGGCCTTCATCGCGAATACGCCTCTTGGCTGCTGCTCTACGAGGCGGCCCGGCTGAGCATCGCGCACAAGACGGCCATCGTTTTCAACTGAGAGCGGTCCGCCTTTTCGACTGCCGGATACGCAGGCCATGACGATGAAGAAATCCATCCGCATCGGCCGCGCCCCCCTTCATCATCCGGACACCACGCCGAAGGCGCCCTGCGAAGAGGCCCTGTCGTGCACCAAGCCATGGGACACGCTCGAAGAAACGGCGACACCCGGCGTCCGGTACTGCGGCGATTGCCGAAAGAACGTGTTCTGGGTGGACACCCCGGAGCAGGTGCGCGCCGCGGCCCTGCTGGACCGCTGTGTCGCCATCGCGGATGACGGCGCGTATTCCAGGTCCGGCGAACACAAGATCACGGCAAACTCTGCGCCCATGCCCCGCCACCTCGCCACCGTCACCCTTCTCGTTCACGACTACGACGAAGCCATCCGCTTCTTCACCGAGGCGCTTCGCTTCGAACTGGTCGAAGACACGCCGCGCGGGCCGGGCAAGCGCTGGGTGGTGGTGTCGCCCGGTCGGAACGCCGGCGCCACGCTGTTGTTGGCCAAGGCCGTGACCGACGAACAGGCGGCCAGCATCGGCAAGCAGGCCGGCGGGCGAGTGTTCCTGTTCCTCCACACCGCGGACTTCCAGTCCGACTACCAACACATGGCATCCCACGGTGTGCGCTTTCTCGAAGCGCCGCGCCACGAGCCGCATGGCACGGTCGCCGTCTTTCTCGACCTTTGCGGCAACCGGTGGGACCTTCTGCAACCGAACGACGCATGAGCAGCAACGACAGCATCGACTTTCTCTCCCACAACCGCGCCGCCTGGGACCGCCAGGCCACCGAAGAACGCGAGTGGTCGCGTCCCGTCAGCAGCGAGCTGATTGCCGCGGCCCGTCATGGCGACTGGCGCGTGCACCTCACGCCGCAGCCGCTGCCGGCCGACTGGCTGGGCGACGTGCGCGGCCGGCGCATTCTCTGCCTCGCTTCGGCGGGCGGCCAGCAGGCGCCCGTGCTCGCGGCGGCCGGTGCGCAGGTCACGGTGTTCGACCTGTCCGACGAGCAACTCATGCAGGACCGCCGGGTCGCCGAACGCGACGGCCTCGACCTCGCGACGGTGCAAGGTGACATGCGCGACCTGGGCGTGTTCGCCGACGCGCAGTTCGACATCGTCTTTCACCCGATCTCCAACCTCTACGTGCCGGACGTGCGCCCTGTGTGGCGCGAATGCCATCGCGTGTTGAAGGCCGGCGGCGCCCTGCTCGCGAGCTTCTACAACCCCGTGGTCTTCATCGGCGACCGCGATCCGGCGCTGCTGGCGCAAGGGTTGGTGCGCCCGCTGTACAAGCTGCCGTACTCCGACCTGGGCGACTTGCCGCCCGAGGCGCTGGAAAAGAAACGGCAGAACGGCGAAGCCATGGTGTTCGGCCATTCGCTGGCCGACCTGATCGGCGGGCAGATCGCGACCGGCTTTTCCATCGACGGCTTCCTCGAAGATGCGCAGCCCCATCCACGCTTCGTGGTCGACCGGTTCATGCCGACCTTTCTCGCGACGCGCGCGGTGAAGCGTCAGCCGCTGCCAGGAGCCACACCATGACACCGCAAGACCGCATTCATTTCGCCGGCAACCCCTGGCCCGAAGGCCACCCCATTGCGGAGTTCCGCTGGACAGCCTCCGTCAGGGACGGCATCGTGTGGTTCGACCTGCACCTGCGCAGCGCGGACTACGACGCCGAGCGGGAGATCGACGAGCCCGAAGACGAAGAGATCGACTATCCCTCGGACTGGGATGCGCCCAACGTCTGGAACAACTACCACCGCTGCACGCTGTCATCGACGAACTGGGGCGACGGCAACGGCTTCGCGGTGTGCCCGGTGTCCGACTTCAGCCTGGCGCGGATCGACGGCCTCGAAGTCCGCGTGGACGAACCGCCGCCCGAAGACACGGAAGACAACGCCTTCCACATCTACCTGCTGGGCCACGACGCGGCGGCTCACCACCGCATCCGCTTCGACCGCATCGCGGGCACCGACCGGTTCAACATTGCGTGGACCGGCAAGATCGCGCTTGCCTACACCGGCGACTATGAATACAAGTACGACTTCGCGGCGCACCTGCATGACGTGCAAGCGCCGCGAATTCTCGCGTAAGTCTTTTCACGGCCTGCCAGAGCCACGCGGTGCCCGGCAACACCCATCGATTCGCCCCGCATGCAGATCCTGCTTCCCTTGCTGTTCATGGTTGCGCTTGTCGGCGCCGTCTTCTTCGGCAGCTACCTGTTGCGCGCCATCCTGCCGCGAGAGCACGCACTGCAATCGCGGCTGAGCGACGAGGCTATCGCGGGCTATGTCAGCTTCGCCATGAAGAACGTCAAGGGCATCATGGCGATCCTGCTGGTGATCTATTTCATGGTGGCCGGGGCGCTCTATTCGTAACCTCGCAGCCTCGGCCGCAGCACCGCGAGCCCTTCTCTTTCATCGGGAGATCCATTCATGAAGCGTCTCATCGAAGTCCGCACCTACAGGCTCAAGCCCGGCACCCTGCCCGCCTTTCATGAAGCCATGCACACGCGCGCCGTGCCGATGCTGCGCAGCAAGGGCATGGACGTCGTCACCTACGGCCGCTGCGATCACGAGGAAGAAACCTACCACCTCGTGCGTGCCTACGAGAACCGCGAGGCACTGGAGGCCGAGCAAGGCGCCTTCTATGGTTCGGCCGAATGGCGCGAGGGCCCGCGCAGCGCGCTGGTCGATCGCATCGAGACCTACCTGAACACACTGCTGTGGGTCTCGCGCGAAGCCGTCGACGGCATGCGAACGCTCAACGCCCCGCAGGGCGCACCAGACACACACTGACGCACGCCGGGAGCCGCGCCCGGCCTACACTCGCCCTCCGGCCCATCCCCCACTTTCTTCCTCAGGAGAAAACGCATGAACACGACGGAAATCGCCAGCAAACTTGTGGCGTTGTGCAAGCAAGGGAAGTTTCAGGATGCCCAGGTGCTCTATGCGCCCGAGGCAGTGAGCGTCGAAGCCAGCGCCCCGCCCGGCGGGCAGCGCGAAGCGGTGGGCCTGGCCGCCATCCAGGCCAAGGGCGAATGGTGGAGCGCCAACCATGAAGTCCACTCGATGCAGGTCGCCGGCCCATGGCCGCATGACGACCGCTTCATCGTCGGCTTTCGCGTCGACGTGACGATGAAGCTCACCGGCCAGCGCTTCACCATGGAAGAGATGGGCCTCTACACGGTCAAGGACGGCAAGATCGTGCGCGAAGAGTTCTTCTATTCCGGTGGCGCCTGAGCCTCGCAAGCAAGGATCGCCGCAGGGCAGCGGCAGCAGCGAACAGACGAACTGCCTGCGCTGCCCCTCGACGGCGTTGCGCCTGCTTCCCGGTGAACCCACGCAGACCATCGCCTTCCTGCAATGCCCGGCCTGCCTGCGCCACTACGCGCAAAAGGCCGGCGGCCCGCTGACATACCGATGGGGCCACCCGATCAGCCTGGCGCTCTACGGCGTGCTGTTCACGACGGAGCCGCTCACCGAGGCGCAACGCATCGCCGACGCGCTGCGCCGAGGCCGCACGCCTGAAGCGCTGGCCCTGTTCGTCGAAGAGATCGAACTGGAGCTTGCGCATCCGACGCAGCAGGTCAGGGACATCCTCGGCAATAGGAGCCCCGAAGCGGCCTGCCGGGAATTTCTTGCGGCAGTGGCCCGGCACCTCACCCTCACACCGGCCGTCAAGGCTTCGCGTGCGCCTTGAAGAAGGCCACGATGGTCTCGCTCGCATCGAGCTGACGCGACACGCGGTTGTCCGGCATCGACGCCAGCGCACTGCCGGGCCATGTGTGGCCGCCACCCTCGATGCGGTACAGCACCACGGCTTGCGGATCGGCTGCCGTGGCGTGGCGCACGCGCGTGACCGAGGTTCCGTCGTCGCCGGCTGACGGACGAAGCGTTTCCGCAGGCTGCGCACGGGCATTCATCGCAACGGCCCAGCGCTCGATGGTCTTCTCGACCGACAGGCGCGGCGCGCCGGTCGTCGCCTTGCGGCCGATGCCGCCGGCGTAGGGCACGTAGGGGTCGTCCGTGCCGTGGATGTGCAGCACGGGCAGCCCTTGGCGCACCAGCGCCGGAGCGATGTCGAGCGTGGCCGATACCGCCGCCACCGCGCGCAGGCTGCCGGGGGCCTCGACCGCCCACCGGTAGGCCATCATCCCGCCGTTGGAAAAGCCGACCGCGAACACGCGCTTCGGATCGGCCCGCCCCTCCTTGACCAGGCGCGCGACCAGTGTCTGCAGCCAGGCCACGTCGTCCACGTTGTTCGCCTTCGCGTAGCCGCAGCAGGCGCCGGAGTTCCACGTGTAGGCATCCGCATTGGCCCCGCTGCCGTTCGGGTAGGCCACGAGAAAGCCCGCCTTGCGCGCGGCCTCCGACAGGCCCGTGGCTGCGATGAGCAGGTCCGCGTTCGAACCGCCACCGTGCAGGGCGACGATCAGCGGGCGCGGCTGGCGCGGCTTGCCGTCGTCGGACAGCAGGTAGCTGCGCGACGTGCCGCCCACCTGCAAGGTCTGCATGCCTGCGGGCCGTGTGTCCGCCTGCGCGGCGGTGCCGATGAAGAAGGTGATCGCGGCCACGCAGCAAGACGCGATGCCCGCGCGGCGAGTGAATGAAATCAGGGACATGGAAATGAACCGGTGAATGAACGCTCGATCGAGCAAGACAGGACGACGGCGCGCATCGTAGAGACGCAACGCACGCCCCGCATGCGTCTCTTGCGTAACGAGCGTCACGTTACGGCGGTTACGGCGGTGACGAAGCCATCGGCCGCCTTGCTTGTTGCCGTGCCGCGTGCCTCGGATGATTCCGGCCGTCGCCCTTGCATGTCCACGCTCATGCCCATGCCTGCATCGGGCCCCGCAACAACCCAGGAGATCGAATGATTCACCCCCAACGCCGCCGCAGTTTTCTCGCACAAGGCAGCAGTGGCCTGCTGGCCGCGCTGCTCGGCACCCGCTTCGCCGATGCAGCCACGCCCGCCGCGCCCCTCTCCCATGTCGAGGAACGCCCGGACCTCGCCAAATACTTCAAGCAAGCCGGCGTCCTGGGCACATGGGCGGTGCTCGACAGTGCCACCTCCAAGCTCACGGTGGTCGATCGGCAGCGCGCCGAGCGCCGCTACAGCCCGGCATCGACTTACAAGATTCCCAACAGCCTGATCGGGCTGGAAACCGGCGCGGTGAAAGACATCGACGAGATCTTTCCCTACGACGGCAAACCCCTGCCCCGCAAGGAATGGGAGCGGGACATGAACCTGCGCGAGGCGATCCGCGTCTCCAACTTTCCGCTCTACCGCCAGGTGGCGCGCCGCATTGGCCTCGCGCGCATGAACGAATGGATCGCGAAGCTGCACTACGGCAACGAGACGCTGGGCACGCAGGTCGACCGCTTCTGGGTCAACAACTCGCTGCAGATCTCGGCCGTGGAGCAGGTGCGCTTTCTGATGCGGCTCGCGCAGCGCACGCTGCCGATATCCGCGCGCAGCCAGGACATGGTGCAAGAGATCACGCGGATCGAGCAGACGGCCGCCTACGACCTGCATGCAAAGACCGGCTGGTACGAAACGCCGAGCCTGTCGATCGGCTGGTGGGTGGGCTGGGTGGCACTGGCGGACGGCAGCGTGAAGAGCTTTGCGCTGAACATCGACATGCACGGCGAGGCCGATGTCGCCAAGCGCATTCCGCTGGGCCGTGCGCTGCTCGCGCAGATGGACATTCTTCCGGCCGAAGCAGCCAAGGCGGGTTCGTGAAGCAGCACCGCGTGAAGGCACTGCCGCGCGCGGCGGCGTGGGCACTGGCCGCGCTCCTGCTCGCGGCGCCCATAGCGCACGCCGGCCCGCTGGGCTTTGCCACGCCGCCGGCCGAGATCGCGGCGCGTGTGATGAACAACGCACCGGGCAGCATCGTGGTCGGCGTCTCGCGCCAGGGCCATACGCAGTTCGCGATGCAACGCAACGGCGTAGCGCAGCCCGGGCCGGTGCAGGAGATTGCAGCCGACGGGCAGCCCATCTTCGAAGTGGGCTCCATCAGCAAGCTCTTCACCGGCGTGCTGCTCGCACAGGCCGTGGAGCGCGGCGACCTGTCGCTCGACGACACGGTGGGCCAGCTGCTGGCCGGCCAGGTCACGCTGCCGCCGGACATCGCGGCCATCACGCTGCGCCAGCTGGTCACGCACGGCGCCTGCCTGCCCGGCATGCTGCCGGGCGCGTCGCCGATGGCCGATGGCAACCCCTTCGTGCACCCCGACCGCGCGCAATTGCTCACCGGCCTGTCGACGCTGAAGCTCGACCGCAAGCCGCCCTGCAACGGGCCCTACAGCAGCCTCGGGCTGGGCCTGCTCGGCCAGCTGCTCGCCGACCGCTACGGCAAGCCCTGGGACATGCTGGTGCACGAGAACATCGCCGCGCCGCTGGGCATGAGGGACACGGTGCAGTACCTGGGCCCCGATGCCCAGCGGCTCGCCCCCGGCTACGAAGACAAGTCGCCACGCACGCCCTGGGACTTCGGCGCGCTCGCAGGCGCCGGTGCGTTGCGCTCGACGGCGGCCGACCTGCTGGTGTTCGCGCGCGCACTCATGGCGGGGCGCAAGGGCCCGCTGGGCGCGGCGGCCGAACGCGCACTCACGCCGCTGGGCCATGACGGCACCTACGAACTGGGCTATGCCGTGCGCATGCGCGGGCCGGCGGATCACCGCACCTACTTCCACACCGGCCAGACCGGCGGCTACCGCGCGCTGCTGGTGTTCGATCCGGCCACGCAAGATGCTGCGGTGATGGTGGCCAGCAATGCATCGGCCGCTGCCGCGCGGATGGTGGACGACATCACCGTGGCGCCCGCCGCCGTGCGCAAGCGCAAGTAACAACCGCGCGGGCCCTGCGCCGGCGAATACCGGCAAAATGCCGCGCAGGTGCCCTCATGAATACAAGATTTGTCGAAGCCTTCCTGTGGGCCGCGCGGCTCGGCAGCTTCCGCGCGGCGAGCGACCGGCTCCACATCACGCAGGCGGCCGTGTCCAACCGCGTCGCCTCGCTCGAAGAAGACATCGGCGCGCGCCTTTTCGAGCGCGATGCGCGCGAGCTGCGGCTCACGCCCGTGGGCGTGCGGCTGATGGACTACGGCGAGCGCCTGCTGGAGCTGCGCCGCGAGATCGTCTCGCTGGGCCGCCCGCGCGGCGACATCCTGGGCCTGGTGCGCATCGGCGCCATCGAGACGGTGGTCCACACCTGGCTGCTGGGCTTTCTCACCAACCTGCGCTCCACCTACCCCGGCATCGAGGTGCAGCTCACGTCCGAGACCACGCGCGCCTTGCACCGTGGCCTGCGCGAAGGCGCGCTCGACATCGCCCTGCAGACCGACCACATCGCCGGCGCGGGCATCGTCAGCACGCCTTGCCTTCCGATGCCGATGGGCTGGGTCGGCCCGGTCGGCGCCGAGGGCACGCAGACCGTCGAACAGCTGCTGCGCCAGCCCGTGCTGACCATGAGCCCCAGCTCGCAGCCGCACGAGGCGCTCAAGAACCTGTACCGCGCGGCCGGCATTCCATTGGGCAAGGTGCATTGCGTCAGCTCGATCTCGGCGCTGGCGCGGCTGGTGAAGGCGGGCTTCGGCAACGCGCTGGTGCCGCTGCCGCCCTGCTATGAATACGTGGCCAGCGGCGACGTGCGGATCATCGAGTGCGACGCGCTCATCTCGCCGCAGCGCATCGTGGTGAGCCACCTGGAGGCGGCCGACTCCGACGCGATCCGCCTCGTGGCCGAGCTGGCCTGCCGCGCGTCCGACCAGTTCACGGCCTCCGCCATGGCACCAACCTGGAGCGGCGCAGCAGAGGGATAACCCTCGAAATGGCGCATTCGGGCCCCACAAAGGGGCCAGTAATTCTTGTGGCTGTCGCCCAAAAAAACTCGTTTGTGACAGCACGACCCTGCGACGGAAGATCGCGCCTTCATTTTTCGAAGGCCCGCCCGCTCTTCCGCCGCCATGACCACTTCCGCTTCTTCATCTTTCCCTGACACCGCCGCGGCGAACGCGAACGGCCTGCTGTTCGTCGCCTCCGACGTCGATGCCGCCGACGACGCCGACTTCAACCGCTGGTACGACAAGGAGCACGTCGAAGAGCGCGCGCGCATCCCCGGATTCCTGTCGGGCGCGCGCTACTTCTCGCTCGAAGGCGGCCGCAAGTACCTCGGGCTGTACCGCACCGAATCGCTGGCCGTGTTCGGCTCGCCCGGCTACCGCGCCGCGTTCGAGAAGCAGACGCCGTGGTCCATCGCCAACCTCGACCGCATGCGCCAGCCGATTCGCCGCGTGTGCGCCGTGCGCGCCGTCACCGGCTTCGGCAGCGGCAGCCACGTGGTCGTGTTGCCGCTGCCCGTGGCCGCCGATGCGCAGGCGCTGATTGCACAGGCTGCCGGCGTCGGCCGCCAGTTGTCGGAGCAGGCAGGCTTCGTGCAGTCGTACCTGCTGATGCCCGACACCGCCCTGAGCACGCCGCTGCCGCGCGAGGCCACCGAAGGCCGCGTGCTGCAGCCGATGCTGGTGGTGGAAACCAGCAGCGCCGATGCCGCGCGCGCCGCACGCACCTTCGCCGCCACGGCCTTCGACGCCGACCCCGCCTCCGGCTGGCTGCTCGCCCTCGGCTGGAAGCTGACCGCGGCCGAGCTGCGCTGAACTGACCCGATCGATCCCGATGTCTTCACCGAACAAGGTACTTCCATGACCGAACACGTGCTTTCCGCCGCGGGGCCCGTCCCCGCCAGCGCCCCGCCCAGGATGGGCCGGCTGGCCATGGCCAGCTCCATCGGCACCACGCTGGAGTGGTACGACTTCACCGTCTACAACATCATGGCCGCGCTGGTCTTCAACGCGGTGTTCTTCCCGTCGTTCGATCCGCTGACGGGCACCATCCTCGCCTTCTCGACCTACGCGGTCGGCTACATCTCGCGCCCGCTGGGCGGCGTGGTGTTCGGCCACCTGGGCGACCGGCTCGGCCGGCGCTTCGTGCTGGTGGCCACGCTGGTCATCATGGGTGTGTCCACCGGCCTCATGGGCCTGCTGCCGACCTATGCCACCTGGGGCATCTGGGCGCCGGTGGCGCTGGTCGCGCTGCGCTTCGTGCAGGGCGTGGCGCTCGGCGGCGAATGGGCCGGCGCTGTGCTGCTGTCGATGGAACACGGCAAGCCCGACGAGCGCGGCCGCAACGCCTCGTTCACGCAGGTCGGCCCGTCGTGCGGCACGCTGATCGGCACCGGCTTCATCGCCATCGTGTCGGCCTGGCTGAGCCCGGAAGATTTCCAGAGCTGGGGCTGGCGCATTCCGTTCGTCTCCAGCGTGGCGCTGGTGATCTTCGGCCTGTGGCTGCGCCGCGGCGTCGACGAAACGCCGGTCTTCCGCGAGATGGAAGAAAAGAAGACCACCGCCAAGACGCCCATCAAGGAAGTCGTCACGCAGCACTGGCGCCGCCTGCTGGTGGCCGGCGGCTCGCGCATCGGCTCCGACGTGCTGTACGCGCTGGTCGTGGTGTTCACGCTGACCTACGTGACGACGGTGCTGCACCTGTCGCGGCCACTGGCGCTCACCGCCACGATGATCGGCGCGGCCTGCAACGCGATCGCGGTGCCGTGGTTCGGCAGCCTGTCGGACCGCATCGGCCGCCGGCCGGTGTACATCGCGGGCGCCCTGCTGGGCATCGTCTGGGCCTTCGTGTTCTTCGTGCTGATGAACAGCGCGCACCCCGTGGCCATCTGCGCGGCGGTGGTGGTCGGCCTGATCATCCACGCGATGATGTACGGCCCGCAGGCCGCCTTCGTGACCGAGCAGTTCCCGGGCCGCGTGCGCTATGCCGGCTCGTCGCTGGCCTACACGCTGGCGGGCATTTTGGGCGGCGGCTTCGCGCCGCTCATCATCGCCAGCCTGTTCAAGTCCTGGGGCAGCACGGTGGCCGTGTCGCTGTATGTGGCGGCCGCCCTGGGCGTCACGCTGGTCGCGCTCTTCGTGGCGCGCGAAACCGCCAAGAAACCGCTGGAAGCCTGAGACCGCCATGCCATTGCGTTTTGCCTGCGAAACCGTGAGCGCCGACGGCGCACGGTCCATTGAATTGCGTTCCATCGAACCCACCGCGCTGGTCGTGGCGGGATGGACCGGCCGCGACACCGCGGCCATCGAGCACCACATCGAGGAACTGGCCGCGCTCGGCGTGCCACGCCCGTCGAGCGTGCCGCTGTACTACCGCGTCGCGGCCCAGTTGCTGACCCAGTCGCCGGCCATCGAGGCGCTGGGCGACCAGAGCTCCGGCGAGGCCGAGCCCGTGTTCTTCTTCTCGCAGGGCGAGTGGTGGCTGAGCGTGGCCTCGGACCACACCGACCGCCATGTCGAGAGCTACTCGGTCGCTGTCTCCAAGCAGATGTGCGCCAAGCCCGTGGCCGAGGTCGCATGGCGCTGGCGCGACCTGCAGGCCCACCAGGACGAGATCGAGCTGCACTCGCGCATCTTCGAGGACGGCCGCTGGGTCGACTACCAGCGCGGCACGCTCGCATCGATCCGGCCTCTGGCCGCGTTGCGCGACGGCATGCCCGGCGCCGGTGCGGCGCCCGAAGGCCTGTTCATGACCTGCGGCACGCTGGGCGCGCTGCCCAACGCGAAAGGCGAAGGCATCCGCCCTGCCGCGCAGATGGAGATCGAGCTGCACGATGCGCGCCTGCAGCGGCGCATCGTGCATCGCTATGCGGTCGAAGCACTGCCGGTGGTGGCGTGATGGCGAACGGCAAGCTCACCATCGCCGCCGTGCGCGAACGCATCGCGCAAGGCACGCTGTCCCATGAAGCGCTGATCGAGCAGGTGCTCGAAGCGGCCACGCTGCCCGCCGCGCGGCACGTGTTCACGCGCCTGTACGCCGACGCCGCGCGCGCCGCGGCCCGGCATGCCGATGCAGCGCACAAGGCCGGCGTGCAGCTCGGCCCGCTCGCCGGCCTGCCTGTGTCGATCAAGGACCTCTACGACGTCGCCGGCGAAACCACCATGGCCGGTTCCGCCGTCTGCGAAGGCGAGCCGCCGGCGGTGCGCGATGCGGTGGCCGTGTCGCGGTTGCGCACGCAGGGCGCGGCCATCGTCGGCAAGACCAACATGACCGAGTTCGCGTTCTCCGGCGTGGGCATCAACCCGCACCACGGCACGCCGCGCAACCCGGCCGACGCGGAAACACCGCGCATTCCGGGCGGCTCGTCGTCGGGCGCGGCGGTGTCGGTGGCGCTCGGCCTTGCGGTGGCCGGCCTCGGGTCGGACACGGGCGGCTCGATCCGCATTCCGGCCGCGCTGTGCGGGCTCGTGGGTTTCAAGAGCACGCAGTCGCGCGTGCCGCGCACCGGCGCCTTCGAGCTGGCGCGCTCGCTCGACACCGTCTGCGCGATGGCGCGCTCGGTGGAAGACTGCCTGACCATGGACGCGGCCATTGCCGATGCGCCGCTGGCCGTGCGCAGGCGTCCGCTGCAAGGCCTGCGCCTGGCGGTGCCGGCGACGCTGATGTTCGATGCCATCGAGCCCGAAGTGGCGCGCGCTTTCGAGCGCGCCGTGCATGCGCTGTCGAAAGCGGGTGCGCAGATCGTCGACATCACGCTCGCCGAACTCGCCGAGATCGCGACCGTCAACGCGCCCGGCGGCTTCTCGCCCATCGAGGCCGCGGCCGTGCACCGCGAACGCTTCGCCGCGCGCCGCGACGGCTTCGACACCCGCGTGGCCGCGCGCATCGCGCTCGGCACCGAAGTGCGCGCCGCCGACTACATCGCCATGCAGGACCGCCGGCGCGACTGGATCGGCCGCGTCGAACACGCGCTCGAAGGCTTCGACGCGCTGCTCTGCCCGACCGTGCCCATCGTCGCGCCGCCCATCGAGGCGCTGGCCGAAGACGCGGCCTTCTTCAAGGCCAACGGCCTGCTGCTGCGCAACACCTTCGCCATCAACCTGCTCGACGGCTGCGCCTTCAGCCTGCCGTGCCATGCACCGGGCGAACTGCCGGTGGGGCTGATGCTGTCGTCGGTGCGCGGTGACGATGCGCGGCTGGCGGCCGTGGCACTGGCTGCGGAATCGGCACTGCGCTTCGACTGAGCGCGGCCGGATCGAGCGAGACCGCGCCGCATCACCATGCGCACCACCGCGCTGGTGGTGCGGCCTCGCATTCGGCTATCGTCTGGCGCATGTCGCGCCAACAGCCCACCCTTGCCGGCCCCCGGGTTCTTCTTCGCCCGCTGCTCGCATCCGACGCACCCGCCCTTGTCGATGCCGCCGCCGACGGCGAGCTCTGGAACCTGCCCTTCACCGTCGTGCCCTCGGCCGCCACGGTCGATGCCTACCTGCGCACCGCCCTCGACGGCCGCGCCGTGGGCACCGTGATGCCGTTCGCGACCGTGATCCGCGACACCGGCCGCGTGATCGGCTCCACGCGCTTCTGGAAGATCGACCGCAACAACCGCAAGCTCGAAATCGGCAGCACATGGATTGCGGCCTCGTGGCAAAAGACCTTCGTCAACACCGAGGCCAAGTACCTGATGCTGCGGCACGCCTTCGAAGACATGGCCTGCGTGCGCGTTCAGCTCACCACCGACGAGATCAACGCGAAATCGCGCGCGGCCATCCTGCGGCTGGGTGCGAAGCAGGAAGGCATCGTGCGGAACGAACGGATCATGCCGGACGGCCGCAAGCGCAACTCGGTGCGCTTCAGCATCATCGACGACGAGTGGCCGCAGGTGAAGGCGCGGCTGGAGGAGCGGCTTCGCGCATCGCAGGAGCCCGAGGCATGAACGCCATCGTCGTCGTGCCCACGGCCGAATCGCATTTCGAAAGCCTGCACCGCGCGCTCGACATCGTCGCGCGCGAGCAGAAGTACCTGGCCCTGACCGAAGCCCCGCCGCTGGCGCAATCGATCGCCTTCTACCGCAGCGTGATCGGCAGCGGCTTTCCGCATTTCGTGGCGGTGGATGGCGACAAGGTGATCGGCTGGTGCGACGTGTCGCCGGTCTTCGGACATTCGCGCGCGCACATCGGCGTGCTGGGCATCGCCCTCTTGCCCGAAGCGCGCGGCCAGGGGCTCGGGGGCCGGCTCCTGCAGGCAGCCATCGACAAGGCGTGGTCGCGCGGGCTGACGCGCATCGAACTGTCCGTGCGCACGGACAACCTGAACGCCAAGGCGCTGTACGAGCGGCTCGGCTTCGAACACGAAGGCATGGTGCGCCGCGCCAGCCTGATCGACGGCATCTACCACGATGCCCACGCGATGGCCTTGCTTCGGTAACTTTCAAAGAAAGAAAACGCATGGCTGGCGCCTACAAAACCCCCGGTGTCTATATCGACGAGAAGAATGCGTTTCCGAACTCGGTGGTCGAAGTCGCGACCGCGGTTCCAGCGTTCATCGGCTACACCCAGATCGCCGACAACAAGGGCAGCTCGCTGGCCGGCAAGCCCTGGCGCATCACGTCGATGCAGGAGTTCGTCAGCTGCTACGGCGGGCCGCCGGAAGACAGGTTCGAGTTCGTCAAGAACGCCGATGCCACCACACCGAGCGACTTCAAAAGCGCGGGCAGTGGCTATGTGCTCCGGCGCAAGAGCGGCCAGCCCGACACCTTCCGCTACTACCTCCATCACTGCATGCTGCTGTTCTTCCAGAACGGCGGCGGCGCGTGCTACGTCGTCTCGGTCGGCAACTACACCGACGCGGGCGTGCAGGTGCAGCCGCTGCAAGACGGCATCGACCTGCTGCTCACCGAGCGGGAGCCGACCCTGGTGGTGGTTCCGGATGCCATGGCACTGCCGCAAGCGGACTGCATCCCGCTGCAGCAGCACGCCCTTCGGCATTGCGGCTCGCAGATGAAGAACCGCCTCGCGATCCTCGACGTCAGCGACGGCTACCGCGAACGCACCGATCCGCAGGGCGATTGCGTTGCGGCCTTCCGTGACGACCTGGGCACCGACTTTCTCGACTATTCGGCCGCCTACTATCCGTGGCTGAACACCTCGATCGTGCAAGACACCGACCTCGGCCTTGCCAGCTTCGTCGACGTTGCCGAGCTCAAGGCACTGCTGCTGGCCGAAGCCGGTGGCAGCGCTGCACCCAAGGCACTGCAGGACATCCTGGCGCAGATCGGCAATGCCACGCGCGATCCGAAGGGGAAGACCGGCCCGTCGGACGCCGATCTGCACAAGGCTCTGCTCTCGGTCAGCCCGACCTACGCCAGCATCCTGCAGGCCATCCAGCGCAAGCTGAACCTGTTGCCACCGGCGGCTGCAATGGCCGGGCTCTACACCATGGTCGACAACACGCGCGGCGTGTGGAAAGCGCCGGCGAACATCAGCCTCAACTCGGTGGTGTCGCCAGCGGTCGCCATCACGCAGGATGTGCAGGAAGACCTGAACACCCCCCCGACCGGCAAGTCGGTCAACGCGATCCGCAGCTTCCTCGGCGAAGGCGTGCTGGTGTGGGGCGCGCGCACGCTGGATGGCAACAGCCTGGACTGGCGCTACATCAACGTGCGCCGCACCGTCCTCATGATCGAAGAATCGCTGAGCCTGGCGACCAAGGCGTATGTGTTCGCGCCCAACGTCGCCACGACCTGGATCACCATCAAGAGCATGGCGAGCAACTTCCTGACCAGCATCTGGAAGCGCGGCGGCCTGGCCGGCGCCACGCCGGCCGATGCGTTCAACGTCTTCGTCGGCCTGGGCGAAACCATGACGGCCGACGACATCCTCGAAGGCGTCATGCGGGTGACTGTGCTGGTCGCGCTCAGCCGCCCGGCCGAGTTCATCGAGCTCAGTTTCCAGCAGCAGATGCAAAAATCCTGATCTTCGTTTGTTCGACCCAGCGCGATCGCCCACCCCACCCGCCGACTGGAGAGCGCCCATGTGCCGCAGCATCAAGACCCTCTACAACTTCGAGCCCCCCGCCACCGAGCAGGAGATTCGCGCCGCCGCGCTACAGTTCGTGCGCAAGCTCAGCGGCTTCAGCGTGCCGTCGAAAGCGAACGAAGAGGCCTTCGGGCGCGCGGTCGACGAGGTGGCCGCAACCGCTGCGCGGCTGATCGAATCGATGGTCACGACGGCCGAGCCCAAAGACCGCGCGATCGAGGCCGAGCGCGCCAAGGCCCGGTCGGCCGCCCGCTTCGGCACCGCGCCCCACGGATGAAAAACCCCGCCGCAGCCCGCCGGCACGGCATTTGATATGGTGTTTGCCAGCTGCCCAATCGACTCGGGAGCAGCCAACAAGCACATGAAAAAGACTTACACCGGCGGCTGCCATTGCGGCGCCGTGCGATTCGAAGCCGACATCGACCTGAGCCTGGGCACGCTGCGGTGCAACTGCGCCATCTGCACGCAGACGCGCTTCTGGCCGGCCATCGTCGCGACCGATGCCTTCCGCCTGCTCGAGGGCGAATCCGAACTCAGCGAGCAGATGCTCGACACCCGCAACAGTCACTACATCGTCTGCAGGCACTGCCGCGTGCGCTCCTTCGGCGTGGGCCATTCGCCCGAGACCGGCGCCAGCGCCTACGGCGTGAACGTGACCTGCCTGGACGACGTGGAACTGGACGACCTCGCCAACTCGCCGATCCGCTACGTGGACGGGCATCGCGGCACATGGCACGTCGCGCGCACGGCCATCGGAAGCTGACGAAGAAGCATCGCTTTTCATCGACACAACAACACCCCCAGGAGACAAACTCACCATGCCCATCGAACTCTGGCTCGCCTTCGTTGCCGCTTCGGCCCTCATGCTGGTCATTCCGGGGCCGACCATCCTCACGGTGATCAGCTACTCCATGTCGCACGGCCGCCGCGCGAATGTGCCGCTGGTGGCCGCGGTGGCGCTCGGCGACTCGACCGCGCTGGTGGTGTCGCTGCTGGGGCTGGGCGCATTGCTCGCCACCTCGGCCTTCTGGTTCACGGTGGTCAAGTGGGTGGGCGGGCTGTACCTGCTGTACCTGGGCATCAAGCTGCTGCGCGCCGGCATCACGTCCACCGAGATCGCCGCGCCGGCCGCGCCCGCCTCGCGCTGGCGCCTGTTCGCCAACACCTACCTCGTGACGGCGCTGAACCCCAAGGGCATCGTTTTCTTCGTGGCCTTCCTGCCGCAGTTCATCAGCCCCGCGGCCAACGTGACGCACCAGCTCTGGGTGCTCGCCGTCACCTTCGTGGCGCTGGCCGCGACCAATGCGACGCTCTATGCGGTGTTCGCGGGCTCGGCGCGCAAGCTGCTTGCTTCGCCGCGTGCGCAGCGGCGCTTCAACCTTGCAGGCGGCTCGCTGCTGAGCGCGGCGGGCATCTGGGCGCTGATGGCGCGCCGGCCGGGGTAAGGCACGCGGGCGATTGAAACGCCCCCGAACGAACGGCCGCGAAGCGCAATGCTTCGCGGCCGTTCTTCTTTCTTGCGGCGCCACGGAGGCCGCGACCGCGTGCTGGAGTAGGTGCACTTCCCGTCCTCCTCAAGGCAGGCCGGGGCGCGCTTCGCATCGCAGAGAATGCCGAAGGTCGCCTCTCGAGATCTTCCGTGCCCTTCATACAGCAGCAGCCCACGTCTTTCAGCTTCCGCCGCAAGGCCCTTGCCACCGCAGCCTTGCTGGTGGCCTGCGCGCATCCGGCCTGGGCCCTGGTCAGCTTCGAGGAGGTCAAGCGCGACTTCCGTTCGTCCGACACCGCCGTGCTCGACCGCAACGGCGAGCTGCTGCAGCGCGTGCGCACCGACCCCACCGTGCGGCGCGGCCAATGGACCGCGCTGGCCGACGTGTCGCCTGCGCTGCGCACGGCCATGGTGCTGAGCGAGGACAAGCGCTTCTACGAACACAGCGGCATCGACTGGCGCGCCGTGTCGGCCGCCGCCTGGGGCAATCTCTGGAACACGCGCACGCGCGGCGCATCGACCATCACGATGCAGCTGTCGGGCCTGCTCGACGACGACCTGCGCCGCGCCGCGGGCGGCCGCAGCTTCACGCAGAAGATCGGCCAGACGGTGGCCGCCGCGCAGCTGGAGCGCAGCTGGCGCAAGGACCAGATCCTCGAGGCCTACCTGAACACCGTGCCGTTTCGCGGCGAGATCGTGGGCATCGATGCGCTCTCGCGCACGCTCTTCAGCAAGGCGCCGAGCGGACTCGATGCACGCGAGGCCGCCGTGGCCGCCGCGCTGGTGCGCGCGCCCAATGCCAAGCCGGCCGTGGTCGCGCAGCGCGCCTGCGAAGTGCTGCGCGTGATGGACGCCGGCCAGAAGGTCGATTGCGAAGCGCTCGACATGTTCACCAGCGCGGCGGTGCAGCGGCGCGCCTTCGACGCCAATGAAGGCATTGCGCCGCATGCGGCGCGGCGCGTGTTGCGCGAGATTCGCGATGCGAACGCGGGGGCAGCCCCCACCCCGGCTCTTCCCCAGAAAGGGAAAGACAAGGAGGCAAGCGTGCGCACCACCTTGCGCGCACCGCTGCAACGCTTTGCGCTCGACACGCTGCAGCGCCATCTGCGCGAGCTGCGTGGCCGCCATGTCGAAGACGGCGCGCTCGTGGTGCTCGACAACGCGACCGGCGAAGTGCTGGCCTGGGTCGGTTCTTCCGGCCCGCTGAGCCAGGCCGCCGAGGTCGATGGCGTGACCGCGCTGCGCCAGCCCGGCTCCACGCTCAAGCCGCTGCTCTATGGCCAGGCGATTGCCGAGAAGCGGCTCACCGCCGCATCGCTGATCGACGACTCGTCGGCGCAGATCAACACCGCGAACGGCCTCTACATTCCACAGAACTACGACCGCCAGTTCAAGGGCCCGGTGTCGGCGCGCACCGCGCTGGCTGCCTCGCTCAACGTGCCGGCCGTGCGCACGCTGGTGATGGTGTCGCCCGAATCCTTCGCGCGCGAGCTGCGCGCCGCCGGCCTGCCGTTGCGCGAGAGCGGCGACTACTACGGCTACAGCCTGGCACTCGGCAGCGCCGAGGTGTCGCTGCTGTCGCTCACCAATGCCTACCGCATGCTGGCCAACGGCGGTCGCTACGGCACCACCACGCTCACCGTGCGGCCACCCGTTCCGGCGGCCGACAAGGCCAAGGCCGCGGCCACGCCGCCACTGCTCGACCCGCGCGCGGCCTTCATCGTCGGCGACATCCTTTCCGACCCGAACGCGCGCACGCGCACCTTCGGCCTGGACAGCATTCTCTCGACCCGCTTCTGGACGGCCGTGAAGACCGGCACCAGCAAGGACATGCGCGACAACTGGGCGGTGGGCTGGTCGCAGCGCTACACGGTCGGCGTGTGGGTCGGCAACGCCAGCGGCGCGTCGATGTGGGACGTGAGCGGCACCAGCGGCGCCGCACCGGTGTGGGCCGAGGTGATGCGCTTCCTGCACACGCGCGAGCCCAGCCGCGCCCCTGTGCCGCCCGCCGGGCTGGTCGAGGCACGCGTGGAGTTCGGCCTCGGCACCGATGGCAACCCGCTCGAAGCGGCGCGCACCGAATGGTTCCTGCAGGGCACCGAGCAGCCGCTGTTCGCGCTCGACACCGGCGTGGGCACGTCGACAAACGGCCCTTCGGCGCGCATCACCGCGCCGGCCGACGGCACCATCATCGCGCTCGACCCCGACATCCCGCCGCTGCGCCAGCGCGTGCGCTTCGAATCCGAAGGCCGTGGCGTGCAATGGCGCATCGACGGCAAGCATTTCGCGCGCGGCAACAGCGCGCAGTGGCTGCCCTGGCCCGGACGCCACGTGATCGAACTGGTGGATGCCAACGGCAAGGTGGTCGACCAGCGCAGGCTCGAAGTGCGCGGCGCTGGCGTGGTGACCAAGAGCGCACGCAAATGAGGGCGAAGGGCTTCGCACCCCGCCCCGTCACAGGAGGATCGAACCCGATGGAATCTCGCGCAAGACCGATGGCTATCTGGGCCGGGGCCTGGCTTTGGCTCGTCGCGTTGGCCATGGCGATGGGCGTGCTCTGCGCCCCCGCGCAGGCCAAGCCCGTTGCCGTGCCCGCGATGAACTCGCGCGTGGTCGACCTTGCGAAGACGCTGAACGCGGACGATGCCAGCGCGCTGCGCCACGACATCGCCGAGGTCGAGCAGACCACGCAGGCGCAGTTCGCGGTGCTGATCGTGCCGACCACGGGCGAAGAATCCATCGAGCAGTTCGCCACGCGCGTCTTTGCGCAATGGAAGCTCGGCCGCAAGGACGAAGACGACGGCGTGCTGCTGCTGGTCGCGCTGAAAGACCGCCGCATGCGCATCGAGGTGGGCACAGGGCTGGAAGGCAAGATCACCGACATCCAGGCCGCACGCATCATCGACAACGAGATGAAGCCGCGCTTTCGCGATGGCGACATCGCCGGTGGCGTGCGGGTCGCGGTGCAGTCGCTGTTCAGGCTGGTATCGCCGCAGCCGGAGGCGGGTGCCGTGGACGAAGAAGCGCCCGCGCCGGAAGAACGCAAGCCGTCGCTGCTGCGCCATCTGATCGACATGTTCTCGACGGACACCAGCCAGTCGCGGATGAATCTGGCCTCGCTCGCCGTGGTGCTCTGGACCCTCGGCGTGGGTGCGTGGCACGGAACCCGGCCGCGCCCGCCTCCGGAGCCGCGCGTGGTGTCGTACGGCACGGGCAAGCGGGGCCGCAAGGGCCGGCGCCTGGCCGAACACGCAGCGCAGCGCGATGGCGCGCTGTGGGCCGACCTGAAGACCGAACCGCCGCCGCGCAAGCCACGGCGCTGGCCGCTGGTGCTGGGCCTGCTCGCGGCCGGCCCGGCTGCCGCGGCGCTGGCGCTGATGGACTTCGCGATGGTGCTCGTTCTCTTCATGCCGGTCACCTTCATGTACGGCGTGGGCTACCTGGCGGGCCGGTCCAGGACGGCGCGCTACGTGTTCGCCTGCATCGCGCTGGCAATCGCGGCACTCATCGGCCTCGGGTTCTACCTGGGCGCCGACAAGCTGCCGTGGGTGATCGCGGGCCTGTTCGTCACCTGCTTCGTCGGCATCGGCGTCGCGGTGGTCGTGGTGGGCGTGCGCCGCCACTGGCAACGCAGCGTGCTTGGGTTCATGGTGCGGCTCGCGCTCGTGACCGGCGTCATCGGCTTCGCGCTCGTCAAGCTGGCACCGGGCCCGGAACCCGACGAGACCTGGATCGGCATGGCGCTGGTGACTTTCATCGGGCTGGTGTTCGGTTTCTTCCCCACCGATGGCCGGCGCGGACGCCGAGGCCATGGCAACGACGATGACGACCGCGACAGCGGGTGGAGCAGCAGCAGCAGTTCGTCGAGCAGCAGTAGCAGCAGCTCGTCGGACAGCTCGTCATCGTCGTCGGGTGGTGGGGGTTCCAGCAGTGGTGGGGGTGCGTCGGGCAGTTGGTAGCCCGCTGCTGATCGCCCGGCTGCTTCATTGCCAGCCTGCGCGACGACGAAGCAGATGCATTGCGATGTCGCGTTCCACCGGTTGGTAACATTTGGCAAGAAGCGTCCGGCCTCCTGAATGGCGAGAAAAGCTCGCCGTTTCCCGATGAATTTGCAGCGCAAGCTCGTGAAATCCTGCGAACGGGAGTTGGGAATCATCGAAAAAGAAGAGGCGAACAACCACCGCGCGCGCATCGCGGCCTTTGCTTTGGCGTCAAAATTCGTCCAATCATTGAATGAATAGGCTCAACCGATGCTTGCCCAAGCGCCTCGCACCTCTCTGGCGGACACCGCCGCCAACAGCATTCGCACTGAAATCTCCACGGGCCGCTGGGCCGTCGGCAGCCGCATTCCGATCGAGCCGCAGCTCGCGCAGCTGCTCGGCGTGAGCCGCGGCACAGTGCGCGAAGCCGTCAAGACGCTGGTGTCGCGCGGCCTGCTCGAAGTGCGCCAGGGTTCGGGCACCTATGTGCGCTCGGGTTTCGATCCTTCGTCGAGCCTTCAGAAGATGCGGCGCGCGAGCCTGCGCGACCAGTTCGAGGTGCGCCGCGCGCTCGAAGTCGAGGCCGCCCGGCTGGCCGCCGTGCGCCATACTGCCAAAGACCTGCGCCGCCTGAACACCCTGCTCGACAAGCGCGGCGTGCCCGATGCAAGCGACAACGGCGCGGGCTTCATCGAACGCGACCTGGCCTTTCACCTGGCCATCGTCGATGTCTCGGGCAACCTGGCGCTGGCCGAAACCTGCCGCTTCATCACCGGCTACATCAAGGAAACCATCGCCAGCACGATGGGCAGCAGCCTGCCCGAGCCTGACGAGGAAGCGCACCGGTCCATCGTCGAAGGCATCGCCAGCCGCGACCCCGACATCGCCGCCGCCGCGGTGCGCGCCTTCATGGCGCCGATGATCAACGCGCTGTCGCTGGGCACGGCATGAGCTCGGCCGCCTTCACGCCCGGCGCCACCCCGATGCGGCGCACCCAGCCTGCGCCCCCCACGTCACCCGGAACCACCGAGGAACTGCTGATCGACGCCGAGGTCGACAGCCAGCCCGCGCCGCGCCCCACGCCTGCACCCAGCACCGGCCGCCGCATCCTGCTCGGCGCGAGCGTGGTGCTGATCGCGTTCAACCTGCGGCCGGTGTTCGCCAGCCTGTCGGTGGTGCTGCCCGAAATCATCAAGGCCACGGGCCTCTCGGCCACGGCCGCGAGCCTGCTGACCACGTTGCCGATCGTCTGCCTGGGCGTGTTCGCGCCGCTCGCGCCGTGGCTGGGCCGCCGCTTCGGCACCGAGCGCACGCTGCTCGGCTGCATGGTGCTGATTCTTCTGGGCACGGTGCTGCGCGGCACCGGCAACATCCCTCTGCTGTTCCTGGCTTCGGCCATCGCGGGCAGCGGCATCGCGGTGTCGAACGTGCTGTTGTCAGGGCTGGTCAAGCGCGACTTCGCCAAGCAGGCGGCGCTGATGATGGGCCTGTACACCATGGCCGTGTGCGGCGGTGCCGCCAGCGCCGCGGGCCTGACGGTGCCGATCGAACACGCGCTGGGCGGCGGCTGGACGATGGCGCTTGCGATGTGGGCGCTGCCGGCCGCGCTGGTCACGCTGATCTGGGCGCCGCAGGCACTGCCGCTCAAGCCGGTGGCGAGCGAGTCGGGCTTTACCGTGCGCGGGCTCTGGCGCGACAAGCTGGCGTGGCAGGTCACGCTCTTCATGGGACTGCAATCGGCCCTGGCCTACATCGTGATGGGCTGGCTCGCGCCGATCCTGCGCGAGCGCGGGCTCGGCAGCGAGACGGCTGGCTACGTAGTGTCGCTGTCGGTCATGACGCAGGTGGTGACCTGCCTCGTGGTGCCGGCGCTTGCCGTGAAGCTGCGCAACCAGCGCGGCCTTGGCGTGGCACTGGCCCTGCTCACCGTCACGGCCATGCTGGCGATGCTGTTCGCACCGCTGGGCGGCGTGTGGTTCTGGGCCGTGATGCTCGGCATTGCGCAGGGCGGCACCTTCGCGCTGGCGCTCACGATGATCGTGCTGCGCTCGCCCGACTCGCATGTCGCCGCGCACCTGTCGGGCATGGCGCAGGGCGTGGGCTACATGGTGGCGGCCTTCGGCCCGCTGGTGGCCGGGTTGCTGCACGGATGGACGGGCAGCTTCCGCGCATCGGCCTGGCTCTTCGTCGGGCTGGGCATCGCGCTGGTGATCGCGGGCCTCGGCGCTGGGCGCACGCGGCATGTGGGCGCGGTGACGGTGCCCAGGCACTGAGCACCTCGCCACGGCGCGCCTACTGCAGGTAGCTTTCCGCGAGCAACGCCCAGTAGGCCGCGCCGATCGGCAGGTTGCTGTCGTTGAAGTCGTAGCCGGGGTTGTGCACCATGCAACCGCCGTGCTGGCCCGGCGCGCCGTTGCCGATGAAGAGATAACAGCCGGGCCTTTTTTCCAGCATGAACGCGAAGTCTTCGCTGCCCGTCACGGCGGGGCCCTGCGGCTCCACATGCTCGGTGCCCACCAGCTCGCGGCCGACGCGCCGCGCGAACTCGGTTTCTTCGGGCGTGTTCACCAGCACCGCATAGCCCTTGCGGTAGTCGATGTGCGCCTTCACGCCGAAGCTCTCAGCCTGCGCGTTCACGATGGCCTTCAGGCGTTTTTCGAGCAGCTCGCGCATCTCGCGATTGAGCGAACGCACGCTGATCTCTAGCACGCAGGTCTCGGGAATCACGTTGTTCGCCTTGCCGGCGTGGATCGCGCCGACGGTGACGATGGCCATCTCCTGCGGATCGGCGTTGCGCGAAACGATGGTCTGCAGCGCCATCACGATGCTCGATGCGGCGACGATCGGGTCGGCCGAGCGGTGCGGCATGGCGCCGTGGCCACCCACGCCGGTGAGCGTGACGCTGGCGTAGTCCGACGAGGCCATGGCCGCGCCCTCGCGGAACACAAGGTCGCCCTGCCGCCGGCCCGGCGAGTTGTGCATGGCATAGACCGCGTCGCAGGGGTACTTCTCGAACAGGCCGTCTTCCATCATCTTCACGGCGCCGCCCATGCCCTCTTCGGCCGGCTGGAAGATCAGGTTGAGCGTGCCCGAGAACTCGCCGTGCTGCGCAAGGTACTTGGCCGCGCCGAGCAGCATCGCCGTGTGGCCGTCGTGGCCGCAGGCGTGCATGATGCCGGGCCTTCCGCTGCGGTAGGCCAGGCCGGTCTTCTCTTCGATGGGCAACGCGTCCATGTCGGCACGGATGCCGATGGCGCGCGTTCCACTGCCGCGCTTCAGGCGACCGACCAGCCCCGTCACGCCAAGCCCGCGCTCGACTTCATAGCCCCAGGCCGTGAGGCGCTCGGCCACCAGGTCGCTGGTGCCGAACTCTTCAAAACCGAGTTCAGGGTTCTGGTGGATCTGCTGGCGCACCGTGACGAATTCGGCGGCGTTCTTTCTCATGTACTCAAGGTAGTGCTGTGCGTTCTGCGGCATCGTCTTCTCAAAGGTTGGAAGGAAAGAATTCGTCGGCGGCTCAGGGTTGCAGCGCCATCGTGGACGGCAGCCGCGTCCAGGGCAGATCGGCCGGGTCGGCAGCCATCGGGCCCGGCGCCTTGGCCACGAGGATGGTGCTGGCAATGGGCGCGAAGTCGGCGCGAAAGTGCACCGAGCTTTTGTTGACCAGCAGCTTCATCGCCTCGGGCTCGATGCCCAGGTAGCGGAAGTACTCGCGGTCGAGCATCTGGCTCTTGCCGCTGGCCACGGCGATCCGCACACCGTCGATCTCCAGGCAGGCGCTCGGGCCGAGCGACACCACGCCGCCGCGCGACATCGGCCCCTTGCCCTGCACCTGCCCGTCGCTGAGCGCGGTCACTGTGAACAGGCCTTCGACCGGCGCATCGCTGAACTGGCCGCCCCAGGTGGGCACCGAGGTGCCGAGCGCGACGCGGATCTGCGCGCCCACGCCGGCTTCATGCGCAGCGGCTGCAGCGGCCGGGTCGAACATCAGCCCCAGCGCCACCTTCCCCGGAAAACGCTTGCCCGCGCCTTCGGCCAGCAGCGCATGCAGCATGCCGGTGGTGTTGCTGTCGGCACCCGCGCCGGGGTTGTCCTGCGTGTCGGCAATGACGACCGGACGGCTCGCGCCTTCCGCCAGTTCCAACGCCCGTGCCACGGCCACGCGCGGTGCGAGCACGTCGAGCCGCCATTGCGAGCGAGGCTGGTCGATGCGTTCGTACAGCGTGGCCACCGCCGCGCCGGCGTCATCGCCATAGCCCCACACCACCGGGCCGCACTCGGCGATGTCGGCGGCCGGAAAGCCGGTGGCAAAGCTCAGCACCGCGCCGTGCTGCACGTCGAGTTCCTTCAACAGCCGGTACACCGACGCGGCCGGCTCGATCATGGTCGACTGCACGTTCAGCGGCAGCAAAAAACTGAGCCGCCGCGCATGCAGCGGCTCGCGTGAAGCGCGCGCCACGCGGCGCTCCAGCAGCGTCGCGGCGAGCCGGCCGGTGTCGGCCATGTCGACGTGCGGGTAGGTGCGGTAGGTGGCCAGCGCATCGGCCTCGGCCAGCATCTGCGCGGTGATGTTGCCGTGCAGGTCCAGGCTCGCGACGATGGGCACGTCAGGCCCGACAAGCATGCGAATGCGGGCGATCAGCTCGCCCTCGGGGTCTTCCAGGTGCTCGGTCACGGCCGCGCCGTGCAGGTCGAGGTAGACCGCGTCGATGCCGCCATCGGCCAGGGCGGCGGCCAGGTCTTCGGTGATGGCGGCAGAGATGCGCTCGAACGCGTCTTCGGTCACGTGCGCCGAGGGCGTGGCACCGGCCCAGGCCGAGGGCACCAGCGACCAGCCCTTCTCGCGCGCCGCGTCGATGAAGCCGCCGACCGGAATGTTCCTGCCCGCGTAGGCTTCGACGATGGCGGCGCCGCGCCGGTACGGCGGAAAGCTCGAGCCCGCGTTGAACGCGGCCCAGTCGGCCTTGCTGGGCGCGAAGGTGTTGGTCTCGTGCTGGAAACCGGCGATGAAGACTTTCATGGAATCCTTTTTCATTGGCGTGGGAACGAAGGGATTTCAGCTGCGCGCAAAGGCGAAGTCGCGACCGGGCGCGGCAGCCAGCAGTTTGCGCGTGTATGCGTGTTGCGGCGCGAAGAACACATCCTTCACTTCGCCACGCTCCACGATTTCACCCTGGCTCATCACGATCACGCTGTCGCAGATCTGACTGGCCACGCGCAGGTCGTGGGTGATGAAGAGAATGCCGATCTTCAGCCGCTGCTGGATCTCGTCGAGCAGCCGCAGGATCTGCGCCTGCACCGACACATCGAGCGCCGACACCGCCTCGTCGGCGATCAGCACCTGCGGATCGCAGGCCAGTGCGCGCGCAATCGAGATGCGCTGGCGCTGCCCGCCCGAGAACTCGCTCGGGTAGCGGCGCAGCGCGTCGGGCGACAGCCGCACCAGCCGCATCAGTTCTTCGGCGCGCGCCCAGGCCTTGTCGTGCGGCATGCCGAAGTTGACCGGCCCTTCGACGATCGACGCGCCCACGGTCTGGCGCGGATTGAGCGAGCGGTACGGGTCCTGGAAGATCACCTGCACCGTGCGGCGAAACGGCGACAGTGCGCGCCCCCTGGCATGCGCCACCGAGCGGCCGTCGGCAAAGATGTCGCCCGAGGTCGGGTCGATCAGCCGCGCGATGCAGCGCGCCACCGTCGACTTGCCCGAGCCCGATTCGCCCACGATGCCCACGGTTTCGCCGGGCCGCACCGCCAGCGACACGTCGCGCGCCGCCGTCACCGTACGGCGCTTGCCGGGCCATGCGCCCGTGACGTAGGTCTTGCAGATGTTCACGGCGTTGAGCAGCGGGTAGGCGTCCGCGACCGGCGGGCGCTTGTGCGCGCACAGCTCGGGCACCGCATCGAGCAGCATCCGCGTGTAGGGCTCGCGCGGCGCCGTGAGCACCGCCATCTTGTCGCCCTTCTCGATCATGGCGCCCAGCTGCAGCACCACCACCTCGTCGGCGATCTCGGCCACCACGCCGAAGTCGTGCGTGATGAAGAGCACGGCCGTGCCGTTCTCGGTCTGCAGCTCGAGGATGAGCTTGAGGATCTCGGCCTGCGTCGTCACGTCGAGCGCAGTGGTCGGCTCGTCGCAGATCAGCAGCGCGGGCTTGAGGATCAGCGCCATCGCGATCACGATGCGCTGGCGCTGCCCGCCCGACAGCTGGTGCGGGTACGACGCGAAGATGCGCTCGGGCTCGGGCAGCCGCACGCGCGCCATGATCGCCAGGATCTTCTGCCGCCGCTCGGCCGCGCCCATGCGCACGTGCTGCGCCAGCATCTCGTCGATCTGCGCGCCGCAGGTCATGACGGGGTTGAGCGCGGTCATCGGCTCCTGGAACACCATGGCCATCGACGGGCCGCGCAACTGGCGCAGGCGCGAGGCCGGCGCGGCGAGCAGGTTCTCGCCCTGCAATTCGATGGCACCGCGCACCGGCACAAGGCCCGAAGGCAGCAGGCCCATCACCGCATTGGCAATGACCGACTTGCCCGAGCCCGATTCGCCGAGCAGGCAGACGATCTTGCCGGGTGGCACGTCGAAGGAAACCTTGTCGACCGCATGCGGCCGGTCGCCGCCGCGCGGCAATGCGATGGCGAGGTCGCGAACGGAAAGTACGGAGGCTTGTTGCGTCATGGCTCAGCCTCCGCGCTTGTTGAACTTCGGGTCGAGCGTGTCGCGCAGCCCGTCGCCCAGGATGTTCACGGCCAGCACCGTGAGCGCCAGGAAGATGCCCGGGAACAGCACGTTGTGCGGGTACTGGTTGAACTGCGCGCGGCCCTCCGCCATGATGTTTCCCCAGGTCGCCATGTCCGCCGGCAGGCCCACGCCGAGGAAGGACAGGATGGCCTCCACCAGGATCGCCGAGGCGCACACGTAAGTCGCCTGGATGATCAGCGGCGCAATCGCATTCGGCAGGATGTGCCGCGCAAGGATCTTCCAGGTCGGCGTGTCGAGCGCAATCGCCGCCTCGACATACGGCTCTTCGCGCACCGTCAGCACCACCGAACGCACCAGCCGCGCCACGCGCGGGATCTCGGGCACCGCGATGGCCACCACCACTGTGAGCAGCGTGCCGCCGAACAGCGCCACCAGGCTGATCGCGAACAGGATGCCGGGGATGGCCATGACGCCGTCCATCAGCCGCATGATCGCGCCGTCGATGCGCCGGAAGTAGCCGCCCAGCAGGCCCACGAGCATGCCGAACACCACGGCGAGCGCGGCCACCGCGATGCCCACCGTGAGCGACACGCGCGCGCCGTACAGCGTGCGGCTCCAGATGTCGCGCCCGAGGCTGTCGGTGCCCATCACGAACAGGTGCTCGAAGGTGTCGCCGGCCAGGCTGTTGAATTCGCCGCGCGTGCCGGGCATGAGGTTGCCGCTGCCGGGGTCGATGGCGGTCGGGTCGATGGTGCCGAGCCACGGCGCGGCCAGCGACATCAGCACGAGCAGCAGCAACACGCTGCCGCCCGCGCGCACCGACCAGTCGGCCAGGATGCGTTTGAGCAGCGAGCGCCGCTTCGGCGGTGCCAGCGCTTCGACGGCGATGTCTGGCGCTGCGGCCAGGGGAAGGGTCGAATCGGTCATGGTGTTTCCGTTCACTTCGTTCAGTAGCGGATGCGGGGGTCGAACACCAGGTAGCTCACATCGATCAGCAGATTGATGAGCACATAGATGACGGAAAAGAACAGCGTGATGCCCTGGATCAGCGGAAAGTCGCGCGACAGCACCGCATCGACCGTGAGCTGCCCGAGCCCCGGAATGGCGAACACCGTTTCGGTGACCACCACGCCGCCGATCAGGAGCGCGATGCCGATGCCGATGACCGTGACGATGGGAATGGCCGCGTTGGCGAGCGCGTGGCGCATCAGCAGCCGCGTCTCGGAGATGCCCTTGGCGCGCGCGGTGCGGATGTAGTCCTCGGTCATCGCCTCGGCCACGGCCGCGCGCGTGACACGCGCGATCAGCGCCACGTAGATGATCGACAGCGTGACCGACGGCAGGATCAGGTGCTTGATCCACAGCCAGGGCCCCTGGCTCAGCCGCTGGTAGCCCTGCACCGGCAGCCACTGCAGGTGCAGCGCGAAGATCCAGATGAGCACATAGCCGATCACGAAGGCCGGTATCGAAAAGCCCATGACCGAGAAGCCCATGAGCATGCGATCGAGCCACCCGCCGTGGCGCCATGCGGCGATCACGCCGAGCGGCACCGCGATGAGGATGGTCGCCACCAGCGTCACGGCCGCGAGCGACACCGTGGCCTCGATGCGCTGGCCGATCAGCTCCACCACCGTCTTCTTCATGAAGTACGACTCGCCCAGGTTGCCCTGCAGCAGTTGCGCACTCCAGTGAAGGAACTGCACGGGCAGCGACTGGTTGAGCCCCAGCTGCTCGCGCACGCGGGCGATGTTTTCGCTGGTGCCGCTGTCGCCCACGATGGCGGCGGCCGGGTCGCCGGGCGCGAGCCGCAGCATCAGGAACACGATGAGCGCGACGATGACGAGCACCGGCACGGTCGAGAGAATGCGGCGTGCAAGAAAGAGCAGCATGGGTGACTCCCTGATTCCAGCTGTCTCAGTTCTTCTTCAGGTTCCAGAACACGGCCACCGGCGAGCGCACCACGCCGCTCACCACGCCCTTGCGGTAGGCCGTGAGCGGCTTGTACTCGCCGATGGGCGCGTAGATGCCGGTGTCGTACACGCGCTGCTGGATGGCGGTGGCCAGTTCCTTGCGCTTGGGTTCCTCGCTGCTGGCGAGAAAGTCGGACTTGAGCTGCTCCAGTTTGTCGTCGGTGGCCCAGCCGAACCAGCCTTTTTCGCCATTGCCCGTGAGCGGCGCGAAGAACATCGGGTTCATGTTGTCGGCAATGCCCCAGCCGGTGATGAACAGGTTCCAGCCGCCATTGGCCACCGGGTCTTTCTTGGCGCGGCGCGTGACCAGCGTGGGCCAGTCCATCGACTGCATGTCGACGTTGAAGCCGGCCTGCTTGAGCAGTTGCGCCATCACCGGCGGAAACTTGTTGAGCACCGCGAAATCGGCCGGGTACATCAGCACCACGGGCTTGCCGTCGTAGCCTGCTTCCTTGAGCAGCGCCTTGGCTTTCTCGAACTGCGGCTTGCCGGTGAAGTAGCCGGTCTTGTCGGACGCGAAGGCCGAGCCGCAGGGGTAGATGGAAGCGCAGCTGTTGTACAGCTCCTTGTGCACCAGCTGGGCGCGCATCAGCGCCTCCTGGTTGATGGCCATGAAGGCGGCCTGCGCGATCTTCGGGTTGTCGAAAGGCGGGATCAGGTGGTTCAGGTGCAGCGCGAACGAGCCTTTCGACACGGGGCTGTCGAGCGTGATGGCGGGGTTGTTCTTGAGCGCGGTGTATTGCTCGGACGGCACCCACTCGATCATGTCGACCTCGCCGTTGGCCAGCGCATTGGCCTGGGTCTGCGCGTCCTTCAGGACGATCCATTCCATGCGGTCGACGTACACGTTCTTGCCGCCGGCCGTGCCGGAAGGCGCTTCGGCACGTGGCACGTATTTGGTGTTCTTCAGGTAGACGATCTTTTCGCCGGGGCGGTATTCATCCTTCTTGAAGATGTAGGGGCCGGAGCCGGTGGCGTCGTCGATCTGCTTGTCGGCCGGCGTGGCGGCCACGCGCGCGGGCATGATGAAAGGCGGGTTCGACGAAGGCTTGCTCAGTGCGTCGAGCACCATGCCGAAGGGCTCCTTGAAGACGAACCTGAAGCTGTTGGCATCGACCGCCTCGGTCTTGTCCATGGCGGCGAACATCTTCTGGCCCAGGCCGTCACGCTGCCCCCATCGCTTGAGCGAGGCGAGCACGTCGTCGGAGGTGACCGGCTTGCCGTCATGGAAGGCCAGGCCCTTGCGCAGCGTGAAGTTCCATGTTTTTCCGTCGGCGCTGGTCGTGTACTTGTCGACCATCTGCGGCAGCACCTTGCCCCGTTCGTCCACGCCGAAGAGCGTGTCGTAGACCATGTAGCCATGGTTGCGCGTGACGAAGGCGGTGGTCCAGATCGGATCGAGGATCTTCAGATCGGACTGCGGCACCAGGCGCAGCACCTTGCCCGCGTCCTGCGCGAAGCTGCTCGCGGCAGCGGCCGCGAACATCGCGCCTGCGAGGACGGTTTTCATCAGGGATTTCTTCGACAGCATGGTTCAGTTCTCCGGTTGAAAGAAAGAGGAAGGTGTGGCCGTGAAAAGGCTTCGGCCACGCGCAGGCTGTCGCCACGGCAAAGCCGTTGGCGCGGACGCGCGAGGCGCTCGGATGGAAGTCATGGACACAGGCTCCGGAAGCGAACAAGGACACGCCGCGCGTTGGCGCGGCGTGCCCCTGCTGTCCTTTGGCCTGAGAGATTCACCATGCACGCGCATCGCGCATGGCTTGCCCCTTCGGCGGCTGCCCTCGGCGCCTTGACGGCGCCGGGCAACGCTCTCCAGCGTTAGAAAAAATCCAGTCTTGGGACCTGAGCGTTCTGGGCTATCGCCTTCGGTAATGCACTAACTCGAAGCATCGAGCCGGCATTTCTCCTGGATCAATCTCTCCAAGCAGTTTGCGTGCCACTCAGGCCACCCGGGCCGGATGGCACGCCGGAAAAAACTAGTTCAGCCCGCCGCCGCAGAAGTCGGCCTTTTCGATCGTCTTGTCGGTGAAGTTGACGCTCGTGCGCTTGTCGGCACTGGGGCCGGTGTGCGCGGGCCAGTCGCTTTGCAGCCACGTATAGCGCCACACGTAGGGGTCGCCGGCCTTGGCGGGCTCGCCGTAGGCGATGCGCAGGTTGCCCCTGCTTTCGTCGTGGCAGTGCTTCGAGGTCTTGTATTCCTTCTCGGTGAAGCAGGCACGGATCATCCGCGAGCACCAGAACGGAATGCCTTCACGCACGGCCTTGGCCGGCTGCCCGGCCGGCGTGTCGAGCGGCACGAAATCGGCCGTGACGGACGACGCACCCCCGCCCGAGTAGCTCTCGGATTCGCTCTGCGTCACGGCCACGGCCCAGCGGCCTTCGGCCAGCGGATAAAGCGCCGGTGCAAGCGCGAGAGACACCTTGGGGTCGCCGCTCTGGCGGTCTTGCTGCAGCGAGAGGGCATATGCCGAGAAGTCGTGCAGGCGTTCGAGTTGCCAGGCGTTGGCGGCGGTGTTGCGCTTCACGCGCGCCATCGCCAACGGCTTTTCTGAAATGACCAGGTAGTCATCGGCCTTGCCGTCGCGCGGCTGGTGCAGCTTCAGGGCCTGGGCATCGCAGGGCTGGGGCAGCAAGGCGCACAGGTGGGCGCGCCAGTCGACATCGACGGATTCCGGCGCCTTGACCGCGAAGAAGACCTGCGCCGAGGGCGCGGCCACGGCGGCGCCCGCGAGCCCCATGGCGGCGAGCCATGCGCCGGCACCGAGGGTGAGGAGTTTTTTCATGCGCGAATGGTAGCCAGCCGCCGCCGCCCGATGGGGTAAAACCGGCGCGTGAACACGACCGCCTCTCCCCTTCCCCACCCCCTTCTCCAGATCCAGGACCTTGGCTTCGCATATCCGGGTCAACCCGTACTCGCCGCCGGCTGGAACGCCGCCATCGGCCCCGGCGTCACGCTGCTGCATGGCGACACCGGCACCGGCAAGTCGGCGCTGCTCCAGGCGATCGCGGGGGCGCTGCCCGCCACCGGCCGTCTGACGGCGGCCGGCGCGCGCCTGGACAGCGCACCCGAGGCCTATCGCCAGAACGTGTTTTTCGTCGACCCGGCGACGGAGCGCTTCAACGACGTCACGCCCCGGGAATGCACGGCCACCCTGAACAAGGGCAACCCGCATTTCAGCGAAGAAAAGTGGCAGGCGCTGGTCGAAGGCTTCGCCCTGGGCCAGCACCTGGACAAGAAGATGTTCATGCTTTCGACGGGTTCGAAGCGCAAGGTCTGGATGGCGGCCGGGCTGGCGTCGGGGCGCCCGCTGCTCCTGCTGGACGAGCCCACCGCCGGGCTCGATGCCGCCTCGATCCGCTGCCTGTGGGGCGCGCTCGCCGGCTTTGCCGGGCAGTCGGCGCAGGCCGTCATCGTCGCCAGCGCCGCGCGGATCGACACCGTCCCGCTCGCGGCCACCATCGACCTGCCGCTGCATTGACACAGGCCGCCGCGGGGTGATCCGGCCGCGAAATGCCGCCCCGCCCGCGCGCCCGGCGACAATCGGCGGTTCCGGCGGCCAGATCCCGCCTGAACTCCCTGCCACCCGACAACACTGCATTACGGAAGCAAGCGCATGAGCACGAAGCAACCCACCATCGTCTACACCCTGACCGACGAGGCGCCCCTGCTGGCGACCTACGCGTTTTTGCCCATCATCCGCGCGTTCACCAGCCCGGCCGGCATCGACGTGACCACCAGCGACATCTCGGTGGCAGCCCGCATCCTGGGCGAGTTCCCTGAATTCCTCGGCGACGGCCAGAAGGTGCCCGACAACCTGGCCGAACTGGGCAAGCTCACGCTCAAGCCCGAAGCCAACATCATCAAGCTGCCCAACATCAGCGCCTCGGTGGCCCAGCTCAAGTCGGCCATCAAGGAACTGCAGGGCAAGGGCTACAAGATTCCCGACTATCCCGAGAACCCGACCTCGGACGAAGACAAGGACATCCGTGCGCGCTACAACAAGTGCACCGGCAGCGCCGTGAACCCCGTGCTGCGCGAAGGCAACTCCGACCGCCGCGCGCCCAAGGCCGTCAAGGAATACGCCCGCAAGAACCCGCACAGCATGGCCGACTGGAGCCAGGCCTCGCGCTCGCACGTCTCGCACATGCACGGCGGCGACTTCTATCACGGCGAAAAGTCCATGACGCTGGACCGCGCGCGCAACGTCAAGATGGAACTGCTGACCAAGAGCGGCAAGACCATCGTGCTCAAGCCCAAGGTCGCGCTGCTGGACCGCGAAGTCATCGACTCCATGTTCATGAGCAAGAAGGCCCTGCTGGCCTTCTATGAGAAAGAGATCGAAGACGCGCACAAGACCGGCGTGATGTTCTCGCTGCACGTGAAGGCCACGATGATGAAGGTCTCGCACCCCATCGTGTTCGGCCACTGCGTGAAGATCTTCTACAAGGAAGCCTTCGAGAAACACGGCAAGCTGTTCGACGAGCTGGGCATCAACGTCAACAACGGCATGGTCGATCTGTACAACAAGATCGCCACGCTGCCGCAAAGCACGCAGGACGAGATCAAGCGCGACCTGCACGCCTGCCACGAGCATCGCCCCGAGCTGGCGATGGTCGACTCGGCCAAGGGCATCACCAACTTCCATTCGCCCAACGACGTGATCGTGGACGCTTCGATGCCCGCCATGATCCGCAACGGCGGCAAGATGTGGGGCGCCGACGGCCGCCTGAAGGACGTGAAGGCCGTGATGCCCGAATCGACCTTCGCCCGCATCTACCAGGAGATCATCAACTTCTGCAAGTGGCACGGCGCCTTCGACCCCAAGACCATGGGCACCGTGCCCAACGTCGGCCTGATGGCCCAGAAGGCCGAAGAGTACGGCTCGCACGACAAGACCTTCGAGATCCCCGAAGACGGCGTTGCCAACATCACCGACCTGGACACCGGCGAAGTGCTGATGAGCGAAGACGTGGAGCAAGGCGACATCTGGCGCATGTGCCAGGTCAAGGACGCCGCGATCCGCGACTGGGTCAAGCTGGCCGTCACGCGCGCGCGCAACTCCGGCATGCCGGTGGTGTTCTGGCTCGACGCCTACCGCCCGCACGAAGCGCAGCTGATCACCAAGGTCAAGATGTACCTGCACGAGCACGACACCTCGGGCCTGGACATCCAGATCATGAGCCAGGTGCGCGCCATGCGCTACACGCTGGAGCGCGTCGTGCGCGGCCTGGACACCATCAGCGCCACCGGCAACATCCTGCGCGACTACCTGACCGACCTGTTCCCGATCATGGAACTGGGCACCTCGGCCAAGATGCTGTCGATCGTGCCGCTGATGGCCGGCGGTGGCCTGTACGAGACCGGCGCGGGCGGCTCGGCCCCCAAGCACGTGCAGCAGCTGGTGGAAGAAAACCACCTGCGCTGGGACTCGCTGGGCGAATTCCTCGCGCTGGCCGTTAGCCTGGAAGACCTGGGCCTGAAGACGAACAACAAGCAGGCGACCATCCTGGCGAAGACGCTGGACACCGCCACCGGCAAGCTGCTCGACAACAACAAGAACCCGTCGCCCAAGACCGGCCAGCTCGACAACCGCGGCAGCCAGTTCTACCTGGCCATGTACTGGGCCCAGGAACTGGCCGCGCAGACCGACGACAAGGAACTGCAAGCCAAGTTCAAGAAGCTGGCCGAGACGCTGGCCAGCAACGAGCAGAAGATCGTCGACGAACTCGCGGCCGTGCAGGGCAAGCCGGTGGACATCGGTGGCTACTACCTGGCTGACCCGAAGAAGTTCGAGGCGGTGATGCGCCCGAGCGCGACGCTGAACGCCGCGCTGGCTTCGGCGCAGGGTTGATGCAAGGGGCTGCGCAGGCAGCCCCGCCGTCTCATGAAAGGGAAAGGCAGGTCCTCATGAAACCCTGGCTGATCGCTGTCGCGCTGGCTCTCGCCGGCGCGGCCGCTCACAGTGCCGAGAACTGCGAAGACCTGCGCACCCGGATCGAAGCGAAGATCGCCGCGGCCGGCGTGACGCGCTTCACCGTGACCGTCGTCGATGCCAACGCGTCGGCGAACGGGCAGGTGGTGGGCAGTTGCGAACTCGGTACCAGGAAGGTGATGTACGAGCGCGATGTCGGGCAAGGACCGGCGACCGCGGCGCCGTCTGCCGCACCGCAACCGGCGGGCGAGCCGATCCTTACCGAGTGCAGGGACGGCACGGTGTCCGTCGGCGGCGACTGCAAGAAATAGCGAGCGAGGTGGCGGCACTGCACGCCTCCTCGCCCCTCTCTCCCTCTTTTCCCCTGTTCAGGCGTACGCCACCCAACCGCGGAATGCCAGTCCCGCGTAGAACAGCTGTGCGCCCGTGAAGCCGGCCTCGACGAGCATGGCCTCTTCTTCGTCGGGGCCGAGCAGCGGCAGCTTCGAGCCGATCGCCGATGCCGCATTGCGCGCACTTTCAGGATCGACACCCGAGGCGACAGCGAACGCAACGTAACGCGAGAGCCACAGCGCCCGTTCCGCCGGCGCTTGCGGAAAACTCATGTGAGCCATGACGAACGGCGCTCCGGGCTTCAGGCGGCGCCGGATTTCCTTCAACGTGCGCCCGCGTTCGTCGATGGCAATGAAATGCATCGTCAGCAGGCAGGTCGCGGCATCGAAGGGCCCCTCCGGCGCGGTGTCGACATAACCGTGGTGAAGTTCGGCGCGCGCAATCAGCGGGCCGAGTTCTGCTTCTGCCAGCTCGAGCATCGACTTCGCCGGATCGACACCGACGAAACGCCATTGCGCGTGCATCTGCGCAAAGACCTTCAGCTCGACACCGCCGCCTGCGCCGACGACCAGCACATTCGCGTTCGCCGGTGCCCGCTCGGCGACCAGCAAGGCCACCATCTTCTGCAAGTCGGACCAGCCCGGGACCAGCCTGCATGTCTTGTCGGCGTACGCAGACACCGACAGAGGGTCATTGAAATGGGCGTTCGGATCGATGTCGGGTTGGGCCATCGGGGCAGTTTATGCCGCTAGCCAAGAGCGACGAACTCCTGCGGCGACCCCCGCTACGGTCTTTCTCATTACGCCCGGACGGCTGTCGCTGCAAAAGGTTAGGAAAGATCTTTTTCGCAGGATCAGGCAAGAACCGTGTGCGATCCGGATACCGCCCCAAGCCCCTTCGGCCCGAGACTTCTCTCCATGCCCGGCGCGCCCATTGCGCCATGGTTCACCGACCTGCACGAGGAGTTTTGTATGAGCGCAATCCAAGAAAAAGTCGTCCTCATCACCGGCGCGAGCAGCGGCATCGGCGAGGCCACCGCGCGGCTGCTGGCGCGGCGCGGCGCCAGCGTGGTGCTCGGTGCGCGGCGCACCGACCGGCTCGAAGCACTCGCAGCCGAAATCAATGCCACGGGTGGCACGGCGAGCTTTCAGCGGCTCGACGTCACGCACCGGCCCGACATGGAAGCCTTCGCCGAGTTCGCCCTCGAGACGCACGACCACATCGACGTGCTGGTCAACGCCGCGGGCGTGATGCCGCTGTCGCCGCTGTGGAACCGCAAGATCGAAGAGTGGGAACTCATGATCGACGTGAACCTGCGTGGCGTGCTGCTCGGCATTGCGGCTGTGCTGCCGACGATGCAGGAACAGGGCTGGGGCCACATCGTCAATGTGGCGCCGGTGGCTGTGCAAGGCCTGTCGGCGGACTCGGCCGTGTACCACGGCACGCAGTACGCAGTGAACGCGATCTCGGAAGGGCTGCGGCAAGAGCACGAAGGGCGCCTGCACGTCACGCTGGTGAACCCCGACGTGGCCGGTGCCGGCGACCCGCTGGCCGAGCGCATCGCGGCCAGCTACACCATGGAGCGCATGCACACGCGGCGGCGCCTCGTGGAGCCTGCCGAGGCCGTCGCGCGCTCGATCGCTGGAGCCATCGAGGGCTACGGCATCGCGGGGATGACGCGACGTCCTTCCGCAAGGCCGCGGCCGGCTGCGCACGCGTGGTGATGGGTCGCTTGGCCCGAGCCCGGCTCACCTGAATCGGGCGGCCGCGTCAGTAGCTCTTGTAGGGCAGGAACTTGCCCGACAGCACCACGTTGACGCGGTCGCCCTTCGGGTCGGGCTGGCGCTGGATGTCCATGCTGAAGTCGATGGCGCTCATGATGCCGTCGCCGAACTCTTCATGGATCAGCTCCTTGATGGTGGTGCCGTACACGCTCACTACCTCGTACCAGCGGTAGATGAGCGGATCGGTCGGCACCGGCGTGGGCAGCGAGCCCTTGTAGGGCACGACCTGCAGCCACTTCTGCTCTTCCGGCGTGAGGCCGAAGATCTTGCCGATGACCTTGGCCTGCTTCGCGTCGAGCGTCATCTGGCCGAGGCAGGCGGCGGTGGTCCACTCTTTCGAGAGGCCGACCTTCTTGGCTACGTCGGCCCACTGGATGCCCTTGGACACCTTCGCGGTGATGATCTTTTCGGTGATGTCGTTGCGGTTCATGCGGCGGATTCCTTGAGATGAATGGACGCAGACGGGCAAGCAACAGGCATGCCCGTTGTCTTGCTCCCTCCCCCTCTGGGGGAGGGCTGGGGTGGGGGCTGACGGCGCATCCGGGCACAGTGGCTTTGCGAAGGCCGCTTGCCCCCATCCCAGCCTTCCCCCAGAGGGGGAAGGAGCAAGACCGGGTCAGCGCTCCCAACGAAACTTGCGATCCGCCTCGTCAATCGGCTGGTCATTGATGCTCGCAAAGCGCTTCTGCATCAGCCCGTTCTCCGCAAACTCCCAGTTCTCGTTGCCATGGCTGCGAAACCACTGCCCCGCCGCGTCGTGCCACTCGTACTCGAAGCGCACCGCGATGCGGTTGCCCATGAAGGCCCACAACTGCTTCTTCAAGCGGTAGTCGTGCTCGCGCTCCCACTTGCGCGCAAGAAACGCCACCACCTGCTCGCGGCCGTTGACGAAGTCCGCGCGGTTGCGCCATTCGGTATCGGGCGTGTAGGCCATGCTCACGCGCACCGGGTCGCGCGTGTTCCAGGCGTCTTCGGCGGCCTGGACTTTCTTCGTGGCGGATTCAAGGGTAAAGGGCGGCAGCGGCGGGCGGGATTCCATGGCGGTCTTTCTGCGAGAGATGAAGTGGTGAATTGGCGAGGCAGTGAAGGCCCGCAATGTGCCACGAGTAGACAGACCTGTCTACATGCCTACAATCGCCGCATGGACATCTCCGCCCTGCCCGCGCGCGAGCGCATCCTGCTCACCGCGCACGACCTCTTCTATGCCGACGGCATCCGCGCCACCGGCATCGACCGCGTGATCGCCGCCTCGGGCGTCACCAAGGTCACCTTCTACCGGCACTTCCCCTCGAAGGACGACCTCGTACGTGCCTTCCTCGACCACCGGCACGGCGTGTGGATGGCATGGTTCGTCGATGCGCTGGGCCGCCGCGGCGCGCACGAGCGCGCGGGCGACGCAGGCGCCTTGCTGCTGCTGGTCGACGTGATGGCCGAGTGGTTCGCCGACCCGGCATTCCGCGGCTGCGCGTTCATCAACTCGACGGCCGAGATCGGCGCCAGCGTCGAAGGTGCCGCACAGCGCGCACGCGCGCACAAGCGCGAAATGGTGGAGGTCATCGCAGGCCTGCTGCCAGCCGACGCACCCGCACGCATGGCGCTGGCACAGGCCGCCGCACTCGGCGTCGACGGTGCCATCGTCAAGGCGCAGACGGGCGCGGGCCATGCAGGTGATGCAGGCCATGCCGCGCTGGCACGCGAAGCCGTCGACGACCTGCGCCGGCTGCTTCAGGCGCTGGGCGCCAGCATCGTCACTTCACGACCATCAGCGTGAACGGCCACACGTAGGCCTGCAGCGTCACATACAGGCCCACGAGACAGGCCAGCGCGATCGAGTGGAAGAACACGTAGCGCAGGATCTCGCCCTCGTGGTTGAACCAGCGCGTGGCCGTGGAGGCCACCACGATCGACTGCGCATCGATCATCTTGCCCATCACGCCGCCCGAGCTGTTGGCCGCGCCCATCAGGTTCGGGCTCAGGCCGAGCTGGTCGGCCGCCACCTTCTGCATGCCGCCGAACAGCACGTTCGATGCGGTGTCCGACCCCGTGAGCGCCACGCCCAGCCAGCCCATCAGCGTGCCGAAGAACGGGTAGAACATGCCGGTGTTGGCAAAGGCCAGGCCCAGCGTGGTGTCCAGGCCCGAGTAGCGCGTGAGCGTGCCGAGCGCAAGCATCAGCATGATCGTGAGCAGCGAGAACTTGACCAGCCACAGCGTGCGGCCATAGGCGGCCACGAGTTGGATCGGGTTGTACTTCATCACCAGCCCGCCGACGATGGCCGACACCAGAATGCCGGTGCCCGTGGCCGAGAGCAGCAGCAACTGGTACACCGCGCCCTCCTTCGTCGGCTTGGGCACCACCGGCGCCACCTTCTCGATCATGTTGTGCAGCCCGTCGATCGGGAAGTTGGGCGCAAAGATGCCGTTCAGCCAGGTCTTGAACTGCGGCAGGCCCCAGATGAACACGAACACCGTAAGGATGAGCCACGGCGTCCAGGCGCGAATGACGGCGGCGGTCGGGTGCTTCGTGGGCGCGGTGGCCGGGCCGGCGTCGCCGCCATCCGTCGCGTGGCCCTTGAGCGAGACCGAGGTCCAGATGGTCTTCGGCCGCCACACGCGCATGAACAGCACCAGGCACACCATCGAGACGATGGCCGCGATGATGTCCACCAGTTCGGGCCCGATGTAGTTCGACACCAGGAACTGCGGAATCGCGAAAGACACGCCCGTCACCAGGATGGCCGGCCACACTTCCATCATTCCCTTGCGCCCGGCAAAGGCCCAGATGAGCCAGAACGGCACCAGCAGCGAGAAGAACGGCAACTGCCGCCCGATCATCGCGGTGACCGCCATCAGGTCGTAGCCATGTACCTTTGCCAGCGTGATCACCGGCGTGCCCAGCGCGCCGAAGGCCACCGGCGCGGTGTTGGCGATGAGCGAGAGCCCCGAGGCCGCCAGCGGCGAAAAGCCCAGCCCGATCAGGATCGTGGCCGTCACCGCCACCGGTGTGCCGAAGCCGGCCGCGCCCTCGAAGAAGGCGCCGAAGGCAAACGCGATCAGCAGCAACTGCAGGCGCCGGTCTTCGGTGATGCCGGCAATGGAGTCCTGCAATATCTGGAAGCTGCCGTTCTGCTGCGTGAGCTGCTGCAAAAAGATGATGTTCAGCACGATCCAGCCGATCGGCAGCAGCCCCGTGATGCCCCCGAGAAAGGCCGCCTTGCCCGCCATGTCGGCCGGCATGCCGAAGGCGAACACGGCGATGACGATGGCGCTCAGAAGGCCCAGCCCTGCCGCGTAATGGGCCTTGACGTGAAAGAGCCCCAGACACGTCAGCATCACCACCACCGGTATCGCGGCCAGCGCCGTCGATACCACCATGTTGCCGAACGGGTTGTAAACCTGTTGCCAGACCATGCGCTGTCTCCTCGTCGTTGGAATCTTTTTTTGAGTCGGCAGCGCGAGGCAATCCGGATTCCGCCACGAGCGACCGAGAGCGTTCGATACCATCCTAACCCGCTACTTTCACCAACAGAAGATGGTTTCTCCGCGTCTCCCCTCGACACAGGGCCTGCAGGCCTTCGAGGCGGTCGCTCGGCTGCGCAGCGTGAACCTGGCGGCCGAAGAGCTGAACGTGACGCCCAGCGCGGTCAGCCACCGCATCCGCCAGCTCGAATCGCAGCTGGCGCTGAAGTTCTTCACCGGCAGCGATTTCAGCCTGAGCACCGACGGCATGGCCTACCTGGCCCGCGTGCGCGAGGCCATTGCGGCATTGCAGCAAGTGCCCGGCCGCGAGCCCGAATCGCAGGTGCGGCGGCTGCGCGTGGCCGTCACGCCCACCTTCTCGCGCCAGATGCTGCTGCCCCGGCTGGCCCGCTTTCGCGATGCCTATCCGAACATCGAGCTGATGCTGCAGGTGACCACGCCCGTGCGCAACATGACCGTGGAAGAGGCCGACCTCGAACTGCGGTTTGGCACCGGCCCCTTTCACGACCGCGAGTTCGTTCAGCTGCTGGCCGACGATGTGTCCCCGGTCTGCAGCCCCGCCTACCGCGACCGGCACGGCCCCTTCGACGGCTTTGCCACCGACGCCGAGGTGGCGCGCGCGCAGCTGCTGCGCACGCCGCTCGAAGCCTGGCGCACCTGGTTCAAGGCCTGCGGGCTCGGCCTGCCCGAGCCGGCCACCGGCCACCAGTTCAACGACCTGGGGCTGGCGCTCGACGCGGCCGCCGAAGACTTCGGCGTGGTGCTGATGCACCTGCGGCTGGGCAGCGCGTGGCTGGACAACGGCCGGCTGGTGCGGTTGTCTCCGCGCAGCGTGCCGTCGCCCAACGCCTACTTCCTGTGCTGGCGGCCGGGTGCGATGGAGCGCTGGGAGTGCGCTACTTTTGTCGAATGGCTGCGGCAGGCCCTGCGCGACTGAGCCAGGCGCCGCACACGCCCCCGGCCTGAATTTTTTTCAGATGCAGGTGCAGGTCTTTTCAGATACCGCCCCGAAGTGCCTGCGGATAATGGCCGGTTGCCCCCTGCCGGCCCACAAAGACAACCAAGGAGACTCCCCGTGTCCGACCTTTCCAAGATCACCAGCATCGAAGACCTGCGGGTGATCGCCAAGCGGCGTGTGCCGAAGATGTTCTACGACTACGCCGACTCCGGCGCCTGGACCGAGGGCACCTACCGCGCCAACGAGAGCGACTTCCAGAAGATCAAGCTGCGCCAGCGCGTGGCCGTGAACATGGAAGGCCGCACCACCCGCACCACCATGGTCGGCCAGCAAACGGCCATGCCCGTGGCCATCGCGCCCACAGGCCTGACCGGCATGCAGCACGCCGACGGCGAGATCCTCGGCGCGCGCGCGGCAAAAGCCTTCGGCATTCCGTTCACGCTCTCGACCATGAGCATCTGCTCGCTCGAAGACATCGCCGAGAACACCGACCGCCACCCCTTCTGGTTCCAGCTCTACGTGATGAAGGACCGCGACTTCATCGAGCGCCTGATCGAACGCGCCAAGGCCGCCAACGTGACGGCATTGCAGCTCACGCTCGACCTGCAGATCCTCGGCCAGCGCCACAAGGACATCAAGAACGGCCTGACCGCGCCGCCCAAGCCCACCCTCAAGAACCTCATCAACCTGGCGACCAAGCCGCGCTGGTGCATGGGCATGCTGGGCACCAAGCGCCGCACCTTCGGCAACATCGCGGGCCATGCCAAGGGCGTGAAAGACCTGTCGTCGCTGTCGTCGTGGACCGCCGAGCAGTTCGACCCGGCCCTGAGCTGGGCCGACGTGGAATGGATCAAGAAGCTCTGGGGCGGCAAGCTCATCCTGAAGGGCATCATGGACGTGGAAGACGCGCGCCTGGCCGCGTCCAGCGGCGCCGATGCGCTCATCGTGTCCAACCACGGCGGCCGCCAGCTCGACGGCGCGCCCTCTTCCATCGCGGCGCTACCCGCCATCGCCGAAGCCGTCGGCAGCGAGATCGAAGTGTGGATGGACGGCGGCATCCGCAGCGGGCAAGACGTGCTCAAGGCCCGCGCGCTGGGCGCCCGCGGCACCCTGATCGGCCGCAGCTTTCTCTACGGCCTGGGCGCTTACGGGCAAGAAGGCGTGACGCGCGCGCTGCAGCTCATCCACAAAGAGCTCGATATCACGATGGCCTTCTGCGGCCACACGAACATCGACAACGTCGATTCGAGCATTCTGCTGCCGGGCACCTTCTAAGCCAACGGGCACAGGCGGACAAGGCCCCTTCGGGGGTAGGCTGATGCGGCGCCGGCTGACACGGCGCGGCCACATGCAGGCGCAGAATGTTTTGGCAACAACAACATCGCCTGCACGGCGGCAAAGGCACCATGAGCGCAGTCACGCCTACCCATGGAGGCCCGACGGCTTCCTCTTCTTCGTCCCCACCGCACTACACGGCCGAAGAAAAGCGCCACCGTGTCTTCGCGATCATGGCCGCCTCTTCAGGCAACCTGGTCGAGTGGTTCGACTTCTACGTGTATGCCTTCTCGGCGCTGTACTTCGCGCCGGCGTTCTTTCCCAAGTCGGACCCCACCGCACAGTTGCTCAACACCGCAGGTGTCTTCGCGGCCGGCTTCCTCATGCGCCCCATCGGCGGCTGGCTCTTCGGCCGCGTGGCCGACCGGCTCGGGCGCAAGACCTCGATGCTGATCTCCGTCACCATGATGTGCGGCGGCTCCCTCGTCATCGCCTGCCTGCCGACCTACGCGCAGATCGGTGCGTGGGCGCCCTTCCTGCTGCTCGTGTGCCGGCTCTTCCAGGGCCTGTCGGTCGGTGGCGAATACGGCACCACCGCCACCTACATGAGCGAGGTGGCACTGAGGGGGCAACGCGGCTTCTTCTCGTCGTTCCAGTACGTCACGCTCATCGGCGGACAACTGCTCGCGGTGCTCGTCATCGTGGCGCTCGAACAGCTGCTCACCGAGGCCGAACTCAAGGCCTGGGGCTGGCGCATTCCCTTCGTGATCGGCGCCATCGCCGCCGTGGTCGCGCTGCTGCTGCGCCGCACGCTGCATGAAACCCAAAGCGCCGAAGCCAAGGCCAACAAGGAAGCCGGCAGCATGGCCGGCCTCTTCAAGCACCACACGCCCGCCTTTCTGACGGTGCTCGGCTACACCGCCGGCGGCTCGCTCATCTTCTATACCTTCACCACCTACATGCAGAAGTACCTGGTGAACACCGTGCACCTGCCGATCAAGACCGCCAGCTACGTGATGACCGGCGCGCTGTTCGTCTACATGTGCATGCAACCGGCCTTCGGCGCGCTGTCGGACCGCATCGGACGACGCAACAACATGCTGCTGTTCGGCGGGCTCGGCGCCCTCACCACCGTGCCGATCTTGACGGCGCTGCAGTACACGACCAGCCCGGTGATGGCCTTCGTACTCATCATCGTCGCGCTCGCGATCGTGAGCTTCTACACCTCGATCAGCGGCATCGTGAAGGCCGAGATGTTCCCGCCCGAAGTGCGCGCGCTGGGCGTGGGCCTTGCGTACGCCGTCGCCAATGCGATCTTCGGCGGCTCGGCGGAATACGTGGCGCTGGGGCTCAAGTCACTGGGGCATGAGTCGGTGTTCTTCTGGTACGTGAGCGGGATGATGGTGATTGCGTTCCTGGTGAGCTTGCGGTTGCCGAGGCAGGCGAGTTACTTGCATCACGATCATTGAAGATTTCTGGCACGGCCCGGCCAGAGAAACGGGGCGGCTCTTCCTATGATTTCAACGAGGCCACAACGGCCCAACAGGGAGAGTCCACATGACAGTTCAAAACCTCGCCACCGAGCCGGGCGCTGCAAGAGGAATGCGCGCCGGTCCGGCAAGTGCGGTCCCGCCTTCGGCATCACAAGCGCAGCACTCGGAGCCCACCGTCACGCTGTACGGACGGATTGCTGCCGATCTGCCCGGCTATATCAGTTGGCCCGACCCGCCAAGCTTGCACTTCTCGATCGTCATCGACGACGCCTACAGCAGCATCATCGTTCTCGATGGTCAACCAACGGGCATGGAAGCGGGCATTCGCAACATGGCTCTGATCAAGACCAACAGGTACGACAACGCGCTCCCTGGGGGCGCGGTGGTCAAGATTGCCCTGCAACCACCGCAAGGCATGAGTCGGCAAGAGTTTGCGCACCGACTCGTCATCAACTCGCAGAAGTTCGTGAGCTACGTCGCACCGTACGCCCTGCCCCAGAACATTCGTGGATCACGAATGCGTGCTGGCGAATACAACAGCGGCTCGTACGTTGCCGGATTACTGCAGAGTGTGATGGGCCATGTTCCGACGATCTCGGCGCCCGGATTCCAGGCGCCGGGATGGGAGAGCCCGATGCCCGGCCACTTCTTCAAGGGCGAGGCCATTCGATGAGCGTTCGCTTGCGTCTGGTTCTGAACCTGCTGGCGTGGGCGGTCTTCATTCCGGTTCTCAATCTGCTCTTCACCGGTCTGGAGCGACACCAGATACTGACGACCTCCGGCCTTTCGGTTTCGATCGTGGCAGGTGCGCTCGTTCTTTGGTTGGGGCTGATCTATTGGCGTTGTGTGCCGAGCACCTCCAGCATCGCCGTGCGCTTTGCGTATCTCGCCACCTATCTGACTGTGGCAATCTTGCTTGGAATTGCCGCGCTCTGGATTGCCTTCTGGGTCACTGTTTTGATCTACGGGCTTTGACTCGCAACGCGAAGATGCTCGCATTTGCAGCGCATAAAAAATGATCGCGATGTGTTCCTGGTGACCTTGCGGCTACCGCGGCAGGCGAGTTACTTGCATCACGATCATTGAAGGCGAAGCTCATGCCCGCTTGAAGCGCAGGCATCTGCATGGCTATACTGCGCCGGTCACGCCAAAGCGTGATCGGGATTGGCGTCCCGCTGAAATCACTGCGACGCAAGCCGCAGCCACCCCGCAGGTGTCTGCGGCTTTGTCGTTCGTGCCTCCATTTTTTTGGCGGCTCGATGGGCGGGCGCGAGCCCGGCCGGTTTCACGCAAGTGGTTTCCCGGTACGCCAACCCGTCGAGCTGCCGCCCTCAATTGGCGTTGGGTGCGGCGGTTTCAGCAAACCGAAACCCTTGGAGGTCATTCATGACCAAAGCCGCTCGCGCGTCCGCACACACCCCCTCGCTTTCCGAATCTTCTGAAGCCACCAGCGCCGAATCGCTCGCGCTGCAGGCATGCGATGACATCGACAGCCTTCACGTTGTGCGGCGGGCATACGCGTGCCTCGAAAAGCTCATCGCTCCGCAACACGTGAACGACACTGAAGAGGTCTGCCCGACGCGCACTGAACTCGGGGCGCTGGTGCGGCTGGTCAATGAGGAACTGCAGCGTCGCATCGAAATAGCCGACGCCACGATTCAAGCGTTGCGCGTTGGTTTGGGCAAAGGGTGCGCGCTGTGAAGCGCAACTGTTCTGTTTAGGACGACTTCAGGTCCTCGGCATAGCCCGGCAGGATCCTCTCGTCCAAAAAATCAAGTCGCGTCTTGAGGCGAGTGGCATTAATTTTCGACGGCACCACATTCACCGGAATGAGTTGATCTGTAGGAGCACCTTCATCGGCGGCCTTGACCCACTCCAGCATCGCGCCGATATATGCGTCCAGCGCTGTGGCTGGGTTTGGACTGTCTTCGCATGTGATGTATGCAGGCGGAAGATCTCCGGTGATGACCCAGACCCACTCATCCACACCGTTCCGAGTCGGCACGAACCTGAACAGGAAGACGCCAACGATCCCCGGATAAACCATCCCTACGTACTCTTCGGTGATCGTCTCGCACCAGTCGTAGTACTCAAGGTAGGTTCGTGCTTCCGCATGAAGTTTCTCGACGGATCGAACATCGGGATCAAGCGCACCCGCATTGGCAAAGTACTTGCTCCATTCGGACGTTTTTGAAAGATCTGGTTTCATGGTTGGTTCCTGCACCGCCCCCGGCAGATGTAGTTGCGCAAGGCAGAAAACTGGTCGAGCGCTATCCGTTCCTGACGGGGCTACTCGGGCCGTCGATTGTTCAGGAGCTGTTCGGACGGTGATGAACAAGGCCCAGCGAAGAGTATGAGGCGATAGCGATCACGAAGTCGATCACCCCTTCCTTACTCTCGATACAGAACATCGACCATCTCCCCTGCAACCAATGAATTGATCTCATCGATGTTGTTCACTTCGAGAATTGAGTAAGTTATCTCTCGGCCTGTGGAGAGAGGTGCATCGTCTGGGCCAGGAATCATCTGCGCCGATACGACTTTCCTTATCCCCGCAAAGACGTACTTTGCCTTCCGCTCGTTCACCTCCAAGTGACCGTCGCCGCTGAGGTCCTCATTGCTTCTTGCCACCCTTTCTGCCATCACCCTCGCATCCACATCTGAGGGAGCACTAACGATATAGACGTTCTCGTGTAGCAAGTAAGAATCCTGCGCCGAGTCGATCATTTCGAAATAAAAAATTGCGTGTGCTGCGTACCACATAGAGTTGATTCCTATCTCAGTTTCTTCCGTCTTTTCGCTTGTTGCGCTCGCCTCTTCCCTTTTGCTCTTTTTCCAGACGCTTCCTTTGATCTGAAGGGGTATTTGGATCTTTCAGGCGACTTTTAATTTCGTCATCTGTCACACCAACCAGGCCGGTATCCCTGACGTTTTGTTTACCGCCCTTTGCCATCTGCATGATGAGGTCGCTTGCTGACGTAACGATTGCCTTGCAGCCGTTCATCAGCATTCCGGGCAGCCCAGCATCGGGCAGCGAAGGCATCGGGATGCTTGGCATCGGAATGAGTGGACGATCCTCCCCCGGGTAGTCAGGATCGACCAAAGGCGAAGGTCCAGTCTCGCACTCCATTGCCAATCCCCCAGCAACCGGTCTGCATCCGTAGAGCCCTTTCGGATCGCTGTAGGTCAGTGGATTCCCTCCGACGTACCCGAACCTGTTCCAGCCCCCATCGAGCCCAATGGGGTCGCCCTGCGTGTAGCGGCCAGTGGTGGGGCTGTAGGTTCTGAACCCGTTGTAGAACAGCCCCGACTCCTCATCCGCATACTGCCCCGGATACCTCAGGTTGAACTTCACCTCCGAGAGGTTCGTGCTGCCCGGGTTCGGTGTCGCCTCCGGATTGGCGAAGCGGTTCCTCCCCAGCGTCGGCTTGTCTTCCCCGAACGCGCTGTAACTCCACTGCCAGACCGCTTGACCATCCGCATTCGTGAGCTTGCGCGGCGTGTTCAGGTGATCGCTGTGTACAGCGAACGTGCTGCCGTTAACGATGGCCGCAATCGGCATCGGTCCGTTGGCTGTCGGCAGGTAGATGTACTGGCTCTGCCCCGCACTGTTCGTACCCCCGCTGCCCACCTCCGCGATCAACGTGCCCTGCTCGTTGTAGACATACGCATAGCCCAGTTGCTCGGCCTGGTTGTTGGCCGGGCTCCACAGCTTCGTGAAGAACGCAATCAGGCTCTGCATGAACCCCGGATCAGCTGCATTGCCCTGGCTCGGCGGATACAGCGGCTCGGTCTTGAACACCCGTTGCCCCAGCGCGTTGTGCGCGTAGCGCGTGGTCGGGCTGGCGTCGGTGGCGCCGGTGGTCGATGCACCGAGGCGCCCCTCTGCGTCGTAGGTGTAGCTGCGCAGCCCATCGCTCACGAGGTCGCCGTTGGCGTTGTAGCCGTAGGTGACGCTGGTGTTGCTCGCGCCGTTGATGCTCTGGGTGAAGCCCGTCAGTTGGTTGCTCGCAGCGCCCACTGTGTAGGTGCGGCTGGTGCTCACACCATTGACGGCCCGGGTGCTGCTGTTTCGGTTGCCGTTGGTGTCGTAGCCGAAGCCTGCGGTGTTGCCCGTGGCATTGAAGCTGGTGATGCGCCCGACGTTGTTGTAGCCCACGCTCCATGTCTGCGGCGCCAGCGAGATAGTGTTGTGCGCGGGGTCGGTGTCGCCGGGCTGGTACAGGTTCTGCGTCAGGCTCGTGATTCGGCCTGCGGCGTCGTAGACGTAGCTGCTGAATTCGGTGGTGGTCAGCCGGCCTGCGGTGTCATAGACCCGGCTGGCGGCCACAGCGGGGTTCGCGAAGGCCCAGGTCCAGGCGGCGGGCTGGCCCAGCGGGTTCCAGGCGACGCCGGTGACGAGGGGGTTGCCGTTCCAGTTCAGGCCCGCAAGGCGGCCGGTGGCGTCGTAGAGGTGGGTGAGCGTGGCGCCGTTGGGGTAGCCGATGCTCGCCAGCGTGCCGTTGGCGTTGTAGCCGTAGCTGACCTGCTGCACGCTGCCGTTGATCAGGGTCTGCTTCTTGAGGGTGACGCGGCCGAAGGCATCGCGGGTGTACTCGGTCGTGCCGCTGCGGTCCACGATCTCGGACAGATAGCCCTTGCTGTTGGCTGTGAGGTCGTAGCGCAGCGTGGTGGTCTTGCCGTCGGCGAAGACGAGGCTTGTGGGGCGGCCCAGTGCATCGCGGGTGATCGTTGTCGCTTGGCCCAGGGCGTCGGTGATCTGGCTGGGCAGGCCCAGGTTGTCGTACTGGGTGCTGGCGCTGCCCACGTCGGCGCTGGCTTCGGTGGTGGCGTTGCCTTGAGCGTCCCGGGTGTAGGCGGTAGCTACGCCCTTGAAGTCCTTGGCTTCGGTGACGGCGTCCAGGGCGTTGTATTTCAGCGTGGCCGTTGCGTTGGTTGCATCGGTCACGGCCTTGACGCGGCGCAGATTGTCCAGCCCGTAGTTGGTGCTCTGGCTCAGGCCGTTGGTTGCGGTGATCAGTTCACCGTTCGCGTCGTAGCCGAAGGCACTGGTCTGATTCGGGCCTTCGGTCTTGGCGCTCAGGCGGTTGATGTTGTTGATGGTGCGGGCGGTGTTCCACGCGACGTTGCCGGCGCCGTCCTTGATCTGCTCGGCAGTGCGGTTGCCCATGCCGTCAAGGGTGTAGGAGCCGCTCTCGCCCCGGTTGTTGCTCCAGCCGGTCAAGCGGTGCGCGGCGTCGTAGGTGTAGGTCAGGACGAGGCCGGTGGGCAGCGTGATCGTCTCGACGGTGCCGTAGGGCTTGTAGGTCAGCGTGGTGGTCTGGCCGCCGACGGTCTGGGTTAGCAGGCGGTCGCGGGCATCGTAGGTGTAGCCCGTCACGAGGCCATTGGGGGCGGTGGTGCTGACGACGCGGTTGGCACTGTCGTAGGTGTAGCTGGTGACGTGACCCAGAGCATTGGTGGACGTCAGGACGTTGCCGAGGAGGTCATAGGTGTAGCTGGTGACTGCACCGTTGGGCTCTGTCTGCGTGTTCACCAAGCCTTGGGGGGTGTAGGTCCACTGCCAGAGCTGGGTCTTGTTGGTGGCTGTGTCCGTGACGGTCTTCGACAGCGTGTTGCCTAGCGTGTCGTAGGTGTAGGCGGTCGTGCGACCTGCTTCAGTGACGAGCACGGGCAACGCAAAGGTCGCATGCCACTGAGTGGTCACCGTTCGTGCATCGGGTGTGCCAGAGGCATAGACCACGGTCGTGGGCAGGCGACGGGTGGTGTCCCATGTCGTTGTGGTGACCGCCCCCTTGAAATCCATATCCGAGGTGATCAGACCGTTGGCGTCCTGAACGCGGCTGAAGGAATCGCTCTTTCCATCGCCCGAGGGCAACGAGCCTTTGGTGACGGCCAGTTTGCCCAACATAGTGCCGTAGGTGTAGTTGCGGCTCGTGCCCAACGGATCAACTACCGTGGCGGCACTCGCCGATGGATAGCTGACCTGATAGCTGTTCACGGAGCCTGCGAGTTGGGTGCTGATCGCGCGACCTGTGCTGTCATACGCGAAGGTGCCCCAGCGAGCGCCGGCTTCATCGAAGATGCCGGTCAGCCCTTGGGGGAACGAAGCATTCTCGTAGACGAAGCTGCGGGCCTTGCCGTCGGGATACAGGACTGAGGACAGGCGTCCGGTGCCGTCGTAGCCATAGGCGATGACGCGCCCATCTGGGGTTGTGACGGTGGTCAGTTGGCCTGCGCCGTTATACGCGAGCGTGAGGGTGCGGCCAAAACCGTTCGTGACGGAGGTCAGTTGGCCGGAGCCGTTGTATGTGTAGGCGATAGCCCAGCCGTTGCGGTTGGCTTCGGTCTGAAGCTTGCCGGAGCCATCGAAGCTAAGCGTGGTGTCGTCGTCGGCGCGATGGTAAGTCCAGCTTCCGGAGGACTGCTGCACCAAGGTGTCGGCGCTGTTGCTGGCGCTCCAAGTGGTAGCACCGGCCAGCCTCCCGAAAGTTCGTACGTAGCCTTCGGCAGTGGTGATGGCCACCCCCAACGGAGCCGTGGCGGGAGTAGCTGACAGGCGGGTGCTGTGGTTGTGCGACCAGGCTTGACCGAGTGGGTTGCCGGTACGGGTGGTGTCGTAGGTCCAGTTGCTTCGATAAGTGCGGGTGAACGACAACGGTGACGGCCCAGAATCGGACCAATCGGTTTCGGAACGGTACTTTTCTGACGTTGCCGGAAGAATCGGGGTCGCCGTACTCAGCCCATCTATGCGGCATGACGACGGCTCCGGTGCAGGGACGGTGCAAAAGGTGTGCGTACTGTCTTCAACATTAGGTGGCGTGCAAGCGCAACCCAAAGACGCGGTACCGGTGACCGTACTGTTCGCGGGACAGGTAACCGGACCTGGATTTGCATAGATGAGCACCGACATGGGGCTGCGACCACCCGCATAGGTCAGCACACAATTCCAGGTACCAGTCCAGCTGGGACCGTATCCATACTTCCACAGAGCAGCCCAGTCAGGCCAGGCCCCGCCTTCGGGGGCAAAACTGATGCCCTCCCCATAACTCATAGCCTTCGCACAGGCAGCGTCGGGCGTAGCAAAGATCAAATTGTCGTACGGGTCATGGAAAGTGAACGACGCCCCAACAGGGGTGACTGCAAAAGAAGTGCCGGAAAATTGCAGTGCAAAAAAGCACGCAATTAGACGTAAGGCCTTCGCCATGCGCCTCCTGAAAGTGGACACAACAAGCGGCGTTTCTGCGATGCCTCGCCGTATTTCCCCCATCCCCATTGAGTCCCACATCGCACTCTCCCTCATGCTTTCTCGTTTGCTTGTCTGAACATGGATGACAACCCGCTCGCAGGTGTGCATGGTCAGTATGTTTTTGAACGGTCATCACCCCCTCAGGTGACGCGCACTGCCAAGCAGCGCACTCCGTACAAGTTGTTTCAGGTTAGCCGAAAGCCCGCAGGCAGACAACGCCAGATCGATGACGAGAGAGACTTCAGCGAGCAGCTGAGTAGGGAAGTACGCGGTCCATCCGCGCGTTCGTTGTCGAGACGAGACTCGACCGAGCCAAGCTCTGCTTTTCATGCAGACAAGCGCTCACAGCCAGCCATGAGCCGGCCATCAAAACCACCAACACCTACAACTCAAATATCCGCCCCATCCCCGCCCACTTCTCCCCTTCAGGCGTCCAGGGCGTAGGCGCCTGAAACTTCCACATCAACTCTTCCCACTCCCGGATCTTCGGATCGCCCTGTGACGCAAGCGCCATCGCCTCAGCGTCATACCGCGCGTCATCCGTCTCCATCAGCATCACCATTCGCGTGCCAAGCCGATAGATCTCCATACCCGTCACCCCATGCGCATGCAGATGCGCGCGCACTTCGGGCCAGATGCTGCGGTGATACGCCTCGTATTCCGCAATCAGCTTCGGATCATCCTTCAGGTCCAGGGCAAGGCAGTGGCGCATGGGCAGCTCGTTCGTTCCGGTGGAAAAAAGATCAGGTCAACGCCCGATCCAGATGCGTATACCCGCCATCGACAAACACCCACTGCCCCGTCGTATGCGAGGCCTGCTCCGACAGCAGAAACACGACCGTATTCGCAATCTCCTGCGGCGTCGTCATCCGCCGCCCCAGCGGAATCTTGTCGGTGATGGTCGCGAGCTTGCGGTCGGGTTCGTCGAAAGCCGAGATCCAGCGCTGGTACAGCGGCGTCATCACCTCGGCCGGAATCACCGCGTTGACGCGCACGCCATCCTCCAGCAGCGACGCGGCCCACTCGCGCGTCAGCGACAGCTGCGCGCCCTTGGCCGCCGTGTAGCCGCTGGTGTTGCCCTGCCCCGTCACCGCGGTCTTCGACGAGATGTTGACGATGGCGCCCTTGCTGGCCTTCAGGTGCCGCAGGCAGAAATGCGCCATCACATAGCAATGCACGAGGTTGCGTTCGAGCGACGCAACGAAAGCCTCGCGCCCGGCTTCGAGGCCCACGCTGTCGTTCACGCCGGCGTTGTTGACGAGCCCGTCGATGCGGCCGAACTCGGCGACAGTGCTTTCGATGGCCTTGGCGCAAGCGGCTTCCTCCATCAGCTCGAACTGGATGAACAACGCGCGCGGCTGCAGTGCGCGCAGCTCTTCTTCAAAAGGCGCATCAAGCGGGTTCTTGCCGAAGATCACCGGCACCGCCCCTTCGCGCGCCAGCGTGAGCGAGATGGCCGCGCCGATGCCGCTGCCGCCGCCGGTCACGATCACCACCTTGTCTTTCAGATGCAGGTCCATGGTTGTGCAGTGCCTTTGCTTTTCTTCTGTTCCGTTCATCCGCGAAAGCGGTAGCGTTCGAGCGATTCGGGTTTCATGGTGATGGAGAAGCCCGCGCCCTTCGGCGGCATGTACGCCGCGCCGCGAATCTCGCAGGGCTCGACGAAGTGTTCATGCAGGTGGTCGACGTACTCGATCACCCGGCCCTCGCGCTTGCCCGATATACAGAGGTAATCGATCATCGACAGGTGCTGCACGTACTCGCACAGGCCCACGCCGCCGGCATGCGGGCACACGGGCAGCTTGTACTTCGCGGCCATGAGCATCACCGCCAGGATCTCGTTCACGCCACCGAGCCGGCACGCGTCGATCTGCACCACATCGATGGCGCCGCGCATGATGAACTGCTTGAACATGATGCGGTTCTGGCACATCTCGCCGGTGGCCACCTTCACCACGGGCGCAATGCCTTCGCGGATCTTGCGGTGGCCTTCCACGTCGTCGGGGCTGGTCGGCTCTTCGATGAACCAGGGCTTGGCAAAGGCCAGTTGGCGCACCCAGTCGATGGCCTGGTCGACCTCCCAGACCTGGTTGGCGTCGATCATCAGATGGCGATCGGGCCCGAGCACTTCGCGCGCCGCGGTCAGGCGGCGAATGTCGTCCTGCAGGTCGCGGCCCACCTTGAGCTTGATGTGGTTGAAGCCCGCGTCGACGGCCTCTTGCGCCAGCCGCCGCAGCTTCTCGTCGGAGTAGCCGAGCCAGCCAGCCGAGGTGGTGTAACAGGGGTAGCCCTCGGCCTGCAGCGTGGCAACGCGTTCGGCCTTGCCAACAGCCGCATCGCGCAGCAACGCGAGCGCTTCTTCGGGCGTGATGCAGTCGGTGATGTAGCGAAAGTCGATGCAGCGCACCAGCGCCTCGGGGCTCATGTCGGCCACCAGTTGCCACACGGGCTTGCCTTCGGACTTGGCCCACAGGTCCCACATCGCATTGACGACCGCACCGGTCGCCAGGTGGATCGCGCCCTTGTCGGGGCCGATCCATCGCAACTGGCTGTCGGAGGTGATGTGTCGCCAGAAGCGCCCCATGTCCTGCGCCACCCATTGCAGATCGAGCCCCACGACCAGATGGCGCATGGCCTCGATGGCCGCGCAGCAGATCTCGTTGCCGCGGCCGATGGTGAAGGTCAGGCCGTGGCCTTCGAGGCCGGGCTGGTCGGTTTCGAGCACGACATACGCCGCGGAGTAATCCGGGTCGGGGTTCATCGCGTCGGAGCCGTCGAGCTGCTGCGAGGTGGGAAAGCGCACGTCGAGGACGCGCATCGATCGAACGATGGTCATGAGGTCTTCCGGGCCTTCGTGAAAAGAATCAGTCGTACAGCACCGCGGCGATCTTCGGGTCTGCGATGTTGGTCTTGTCGTACCAGAAGAACCCGGTGTCGACGACCTTGGGCAGCTTCTCGCCCTTGATCGCCTTCACGGCCATCTCGACGGTCTTGTAGCCCATGCCCACGGGGTTCTGCGTGATGGCGCCAGCCATGCTGCCGTCGATGATGGCGTTCTTCTGCTGCTTGCCGGAGTCGTAGCCGATGATGACGACCTTGCCGTTGCGCTTCATCTCCTTCACGCCGTTGACCACGCCGATGGCAGAGCCTTCGTTGGCACCGAAGATGCCCTTGAGGTTGGGCGAGGCCTGCAGGATCGACTTGGTGATCTCGGTCGACTTGAGCTGGTCACCGCCGCCGTACTGCACGCTCACGATCTTGATGTTCGGGTAGGTCGACTTGATGCGGTTCACGAAACCGTCGCGCCGGTCCACGCCGGTGCGGCTGGTCTGGTCGTGCACCACCAGTGCGACTTCACCGCTCTTGCCGATCAGCTCGGCCATCTTGTCGGCGGCCAGTGCGGCGGCTGCCTTGTTGTCTGTCGTCGTGGTGGTGACGGGGATGTCGCTGTCCACGCCCGAGTCGAAGGCCACCACCGGAATCTTCGCGGCCTGCGCCTTCTTCAGCAACGGAATGGCGGCCTGGCTGTCGAGCGCGGCGAAGCCGATGGCCTGCGGCTTCTTGGCCAACGCGGCGGAGAGCATGTCGATCTGCTTGTCGACCATCGCCTCGGTCTCGGGGCCTTCGAAGGTGACCTTGACCTTGAGGTCTTTCGCGGCCTGCTCGGCACCCGATTTCACGGCCTGCCAGAACTGGTGCTGGAAGCCCTTGGACACGAGCGGTATGTAGATCTCTTGCGCCTGCTGCGCGTGCGCCGCGAAGCCCGACAGGCCGATGAGGGCTGCACCCAAGGTGGTCGCGACTGCTCTTCTCTGGATCATGCAAAGTCTCCTGTGGTTGTAGAAATCAGCTCACTGCTTGCTGCCGCTTCGGCGGCGCAAGATGTCGGCGTACACGGCCAGAATGATGATCACGCCGGTGACCACCGTCTGCCACTCCTGCGCGACCGAAAGAATGCGCAGTCCGTTGGTCAACACGCTCATGATGAAGGCGCCGATGATCGTGCCGACGATGGTGCCGGTGCCGCCGCTGAGCGATGTACCGCCGATGACCACCGCCGCGATCGCATCGAGTTCGTAGCCCTGCCCCAACGCGGGCTGCGCCGAGTTCAGGCGCGAGGCAATCAGCAGGCCCGCAATGCCGCAGATGCCACCGCTCACCGTGTAGACAATGACCTTCCAGAAGTCGGTGTTGACGCCCGACAGGCGCACTGCTTCTTCGTTGCTGCCCAGTGCGAAGGTGTAGCGCCCGAGGATGGTCTTGTTGAGCACGATGCTCGCGGCAATCGCCACCAAAAACAGGATGAGCACCGCGTTCGGAATCGGCAGCGACGGAATGAAGTAGCCGATCAGCGAGTCCTGCGAGATGGCCGAAAAATTCGGCGTGTCGTTGAAGTAGATCGGCTTGGTGCCCGAGATCACCAGCGACAGGCCCTTGAGCAGCATCATCATGCCGAGCGTGGCAATGAAGGGCGGGATCTTCAGCTTGGCGATCAGTACGCCCGACACGAAGCCGGCCAGCGCGCCGAAGAAGATGGCGGCCGCGATGCCGAGCGCTAGCGGCATGCCCATGTAGGTGAGCACCACGCCGGCCATGACGGCGCAGAAGGTCATCAGCGTGCCCACCGACAGGTCGATGCCCGCCGTGATGATGACGAAGGTGCAGGCAATGGCCAGCACGCCGTTCACGGCCGTCGACTGAAGAATGCTCACAAGGTTGTCGGCCTGCAGGAACTGCGGCGACGCAATGCTGAAGAACACCATCAGCACGATCAGGCTGGCAAAGGCCAGCATCTTCTGCCGCGTGGCCGGGCGAAAGAGCCGCGCCTTCAACGAAAAGCCCGGCGTGGCGGCGGTGGTGGCGGTGGGGGTCGTCAAGAAGTGTCTCCTGTCGTATTCAATCAATGGGCGATGGCGGGAGCGGCTTCGCGGCGGGTGGCGAGCTGCATGATCTTTTCTTGCGAGGCCTCGCGCCCCGACAGCTCGCCGGTGATGCGGCCTTCGCACATCACCAGCACGCGGTGGCTCACGCGCAAGATCTCGGGCAGCTCCGATGAGATGATCACGATGGCCTTGCCCTGCTCGGCCAGCGCATGGAGCAGGCGGTAGATCTCCGCCTTGGCACCCACGTCGATGCCGCGTGTGGGTTCATCGAAAAAGAGCACGCTGCAGTCGCGCAGCAGCCACTTGGCAATCACGATCTTCTGCTGGTTGCCGCCCGAGAGCAGCCGCACCTGCTGATGCACCGAAGGCGTCTTGATGCTGAGCTGCTTCACATAGCGCTGGCCGGCGGCCTCGATGGCGGCTTGGTCGAGAAAGACGCCCATCGACACGAACTTCTTCATGCTCGGCAGCACGATGTTGGTTTCGACGTCCATGCCGGTGGCCAGGCCGAAATGCTTGCGGTCTTCCGAGAGGTAGCCGATGCCGTGCGACACCGCGTCTTGCGGCGACTTGATCGACACCTTCCTGCCACGCACATGGACTTCGCCCGCGTCGATGGCATCGGCGCCGAACACGGCCCGCGCCAGCTCGGTGCGGCCCGCGCCCATGAGCCCGGCGAAGCCCAGGATCTCGCCCTTGCGCAGCACGAAGCTCGCGTTGCGCACCATCGTGCCGCGCGTGATGCCGCGAGCCTCCAGCACGATTTCGTTGCCCGAGGTGTCGGGAAAATCGTTCTCCACCTCGGTGAGCTGGCGCCCGACCATCATGGCAATGAGCGAGTCCATCGGCGTCTCGGCCATCGGCACGGTGGCGATGTACTGGCCGTCGCGCATCACGGTCACGCGGTCGGCAATGCGCTTGAGCTCATCCATCTTGTGCGAGATGTAGACCACGGCCACGCCCTGCGACCTGAGCTGTCCGATGATGCGGAACAGGTCGGCCACCTCCTCGTTGTTCAGCGCGGCAGTGGGCTCGTCCATGATGAGCACGCGCGAATCGAACGAGAGCGCCTTGGCGATCTCCACCATCTGCTGCTTGGCCACCGTGAGTTCGCCCACGGGCGTCTGCGGATCGAGCCGCAGGTTCATGCGCTCGAAGATACGCTGCGTCTCGGCGCGCATGGCGTCTTCGTCGATGAAGAGGCCCAGGCGTCCGCGCGGCTCGCGTCCGATGAAGATGTTCTGCGCCGCGCTCAGGTGGTTCATCAGGTTCAGCTCCTGATGGATGATCCCGATGCCCAGCGCCTGCGCAGCGCGCGGGCTCGCGATGTCCACGGGCTGGCCGTCGAACAGCACCTCGCCGGAGTCCTTGCGGTAGACGCCCGCGAGCACCTTCATCAGCGTGGACTTACCGGCGCCGTTCTCGCCCATGAGGGCATGCACCTCGCCGGGCAGCAGATCGAACTGCGCCTTGTCGAGTGCGCGCACACCGGCAAAAGACTTGCACAGGTCGCGGATGGTGACGATGGGTTGCTGCATGCGGTGCTCAGGCGGGCTGAAGGTCGTAGAAGCGCTGCGCCGTGCCGCGCCAGACTTGCGTCTGCTCGCCGGCCGACAGCTGCGTGATGAAGGCCTGGCTCACCGCGATCCAGCCTGCGTAGTCGCCGGCCAGCGTGAGCACGGGCCAGTCGCTGCCCCACATGAGGCGGGCCGGGCCGAAGCATTCGACGAGGTGCTCCCACACCGGGCGCACCGCGCTCACGGCCGCATCGATACGACCGTGCGTAGATGGCGGCGCCTCGCCCCAAAGCCCCGAGAACTTGCAGCACACCTGCGGCAGCGCGGCGATTGCGGCGATGTCGTTGCGCCACTGCGCAAAGGCCTCGCCGTCGTGCGCGCCCACGGGGGGTTTGGCGGCATGGTCGATCACCACGGGCAACTGCGGCCAGTCTTTCAGGAAGCGCAGCAGCGGCGCCAGGTGTCTCGGCTTCACCAGCGCATCGAAGCGCAGGCCGAGCTGAACGAGTGCCTGCACCGCATCGCGATGCGGCATGCGCGCGATCCAGTCGTCGTCGGGCAGGTCTTGCAGCATCGGCCGCACGCCCTTGAACTTCGGGTGCCGTGCCATGCGCTCCAACGAAGCGGCGGCATCGGGCTTGGCCAGGTCGACCCAGCCGACCACGCCGCCGATGGCTTCGTGCCCGGTCGCGAGTTCGAGCATGAAGCCGGTTTCGGCTTCCGAGTCGGCCGCCTGCACCAGCACCGTCTGCACGACGTCGTGCGCCTTCAGCAGCGGCACCAGGTCTTGCGGCATGAAGTCGCGCACCAGCGGCGCCAGCGCCGGCACGTCGGCGCGCAGCCACGCGTAGTCGCCGCGCGCGGGCCGCCAGAAATGCTGGTGCGAGTCGATGCGTGTGGCCATGCGGTTCAGGTCATCGGCAGCGGAGCGTGGGTCCATGGCAAGGCATTCATTCAGATCGCGAGGGCGTCGTCAATCGATGCGAACAGCGTTGCGATGCGGTCGTGTTGAAGCTAGATGTCATGGGCCCGCCTATTGCGTCAGGTCGACGCGATCAATCTGAAAGTACGCACCCGACACCTTCTTGAGCACCAAGGTATGCGAACCCGCCGGCAGGCCCGACACGCTGTAGATCGTTCTCTGGCCCTTGTAGACGGCGACGGCCGGGATCGTCATGGCCTGCGCCGTTGCACCATCGAGCGCGCTCGAGAATTGCACCGCCGCCGTATCGACGGGTGCGAGCACGCGGATGCCGGTCCCGTTGAAGGTGACGCTCATCGCGTCGCCGTTTGCCTGGGTGTAGTGAACGTCGAAGTTGAAGTCGCCCGACGCGGGGTTGCGCCCGGTCGAGCGGCCCCAGCTGCTCGTGTAGGCGATGCCCGTCCAATCGTCGTTGTGCACGGCCAGCGACGGGAAGAGCAGGTCGAACTCGGTCATCACGTTGTTCCGCCGGACCTTCACATGCAGCTTGCCGTTCGCGGCCTCTGCGCCAAGGGCGGCGTTCAGGTCGTTGCTGTCCACGATGTCCTTCACCTGGCCGGCCACCGTGGCCTGCAGAAAGACGTCGTTGGCGAGCACGCCGCTGTTTGCCGCGTCCGAGCCTGCCAGCACGGATTGCACCAGCACGCCCGCCACGCTCGGCAGGCCGGCCGCGGAGCGCTCGCCCTCGGTCTCCACCGACTTGACCTTGGCGCCCAGGAAATCCGACGGCGTTTCCAGCACCACCACCTGGATGTTCGCTGGGTCGAAGATCGGCTTCAGCGCCCTGGGCTTGAGCCGTGGGTCCTGCACGCCGAACTTGTCCATCGCGAAGTTCTGGAAGCCGACCGCCAGGGCCGGCGAACTGGCCGCGACGGTGAAGTCGCCGTTCAGGGCGTCGGCAAACATCGGATCGCCCGAGACCTTGGAGTTGGCATCCCAGCCCAATGCCTGTGCGGCCTTCAGCGCGGCGGTGGTCGGCAGCAGGTTGTTGTCGACCAGCTCGCCGTTGTTGCCGGTACCGATACCGATCGGCTGGTAGGCCCCCATCACGATGTTCTTCTCGAAGTGGTCCAGGCTTTTGGCAAACCACACGTGCGCATGGAAGGTGTTGTTCACCAGGATGTTGTTGCGGTTGATGCGCTTGAAGCCTTCGCGGTTCTTCAGTCCGCCCTGGAGCAGCACGTTGTTCTCGATCACGTAGTTGCTCGAGCCGTCGTCCAGGTCGATGTCCCAGCTGCCGGCGAAGCCGCGAAAGCGGTTGTTGCGGATCGTGGTGGGGTCCATCGCGTCCAGGTAGGGCATCTCGGGGTGCGCGGCGAGGTCTGCGTTGGCGTTGCCCGAATTGCCCGGCGGCAGTTGGCCCCAGTACCGGTCGCGGCCCCACGAGTTGAAAGCGCCGTGGTCGCCGGTCTCCAGCACCGTGTCGAACACGTCGTTGAACTCGAGCACATGGCCGCCCCAGGTGCCGTCGCCGATGTTGATGCCTGCGCGCGGCGTGCCGTAGATGCTGTTGCTGCGCACCGTGATGTGCGAAGACATCGAGATTTCCACGCCGGTCGCCTGCTTCTCCCGGGTGCCGATGTCGTGGATCAGGTTGTTTTCTGCAATGGACTGGGACGGATACGCATTGGTCTTCGGGCCGGGTGTCTTGTCCATGTCCGCATAGGACGTCCTGTCGGCATATTGAAAACCGGGCGAGCGAACCGCATCGGGCGAACCGACGAAGAGAATCGCGCTCGCGCCGATGTCCGAGATCTCGTTGCCCCGCACGGCCACGCCGCGGTTGTAGCCGCTGACGAACACGGCGTTGCCGCCCATGGAATACATGTCGTTGCCTGCAATTTCCAGATCCTTGCCGCCTTCGATGTAGATGGCACCGCCGCGAAAGACCTTCCAGTCGCTGCGCAGCAAGGGCTCGGTGGTCTTCATGAAGGTGTTGCCGGTCTGCGTCAGCGTCAGGCCCTTGATGGCCACGTCATGGATCGGCGTCGCCTCGGACCCCTTCAACACGATCAGTTGCTCGACCAGCCCCTGGTCGGCGCCACCGCTCACCTCGACCTTCGCGCCCGTCGGATCGAAGCCCGCCTTGGGAATGAAGTAGAGCTTTTTCGCCGCGACGTCATGGAACCACTCCTGCGGCGCATCGAGCTCCTCGAAGATGTTCTCGACGAAGCTGACGCTCCAGTTCGGCCCCTGCTCCATGCGGTTGTTGCCGGTCCCCTCGCTCAGGTTGAGCGTGTTGTCGGCATTCTTGCCGTTGATCCGGTAGTGAATGTCGCCCCATTCGGCGTTCAGCATGACGTGCGCATACCCGCCCTTGGGGTTGTGCCATCTCGCGACCCGCGCCTGCGCCGTCGCGGCTGCGCTGCCGTTGAAGAAGTGCTTCGTCGTGCTGGACAGGTCGCGCGGCTGGAAGTTGGGAAAGCGCGCCCGAATCTGGCGTTCGCCGTTGACATAGAGATCGTCGAAATCGGTGCCGTCGGTGGCGGCGGTCCAGCGGCCGCTGCCATCCGGCCCCGTCCATGCCAGCACGCCCAGATTTCTCGCCCCACTGACGACCGCCTTCTTGCCGGGCACCGCGGTGATGGTGAAGGGCTTGCCCGGCGCACCCGAAAGCTCGGGGCCCAGCACGATGGTCGACGCCAGGTAGTGCGTGCCTTCGTCCAGGAAGATCGTGCGCCCCGCGGGCGCCAGGCCGCCGGCACCGGCCTGTGCATCGCTGGTGGCCTTCGACACCGCCTGCTTCAGCGTGGCGAAGGGCTTGGCTTGCGTGCCGGGGTTTTGATCGTTGCCGGTGGGAGAGACATAAAGGTTCGTCATGTCCACCGGCGTGGCCGGATCGACCGGGGCCACGGGGTTGCCACCGCCACTGCCATCGCCACCACTGCCGCCACCTCCTCCGGCAACAGGCGGCGGAAAGAAGCCGCCACCGCCGCTTCCGCCGCCGCAACCCTGCAGCCCGAACATCAGAACCATCGCAGCCACTGCAACGCCGATGAAGGAAGGCCAGCGCCATTCCTTCTTGCGCGTTGCAGGCGCGAACACAGCACATCCAGTCATCATTTTTTTAGACTCCCCTGGTGATTGCGGTGATGCCTGCCGGCCGGCGTCAGAACGAGTGGCTCATCCCGAAGTACGTTCCTGTTTGCCTGCCGCCTGCGGGCGGGTTGTTGTTGGTGGCTTCCACCGAGAAATTGGCGGTCGCGCTGTTGTAGACCTTGCCCACCGACGCATAGAGCAAGGTGCGCTTGGACAGCGCGTAGTTGGCCCCCAGCATGAACAGGTTGGCGCTGCCCGCGTTGCGGTTCTGCGTGACGCGGAACATGGAGCCGATCAGGGTCAGCCAGGGCGTGACCTTGTAGTTGGCACCGACCCAGTAGTGCGTGGCCTTGCTCGGCGCGTTGAGCGGCGCGTCGGGCGCCGACAGGCGCTGGTAGCCGGCGAACATCTTCAGGTCGTCGAAGGTGGCGGTGCCGCCGAGTGTGAACTCCTTGGACGTGTTGAACAGGTCGGAGTACTTGCCGTTCTTGTCGCGCGCCACGTCGTAGATGGCGCGCACCTCGTACGAAGACGCGGCATAGACCAGCGAGATGCCGTCCTTGCGCAGCTTGGTGAAGCCGTCGGTCTGCTCGCCAAGGCCCGTCTGCACGGTGGCGCTGAAGCCGCCCCAGGTCGGCGTCGTGTATTCGATGCCGTTGTCGTTGCCCTGCCAGTTGCGCCCGCGCACCAGCGTGGCGGTGCCGATGAACTGCTGGCCCGTGGGGTCGATGTACCAGACGTCGTTGGCGATCGCCAGGTTCTTGCCCAGCACCAGCTTGCCCCAGTAGTCCTGCAGGCCGACATACGCGCGCCGGTTGAGCAGCAGGTTGTCCCCGTTGGGCTTGGCCGCGGGCAAATCGAAGCCGCCTTCCAGCACGAACAGCGCGGCCATGCCGCCGCCCAGGTCTTCGGTGCCCTTGATGCCCAGCATGCTGGTGCCCCACTGGTTGCCGGCGTGGCGCCACAAGGTGCCGCCGCCCTTGCCCGCGTCGTTGGCGATGTTGTTCTGGTAATCGAGGCCTGCCACCACGCGACCGTAGAGCGTCACGCTGCTTTGGGCCTGGGCGCTCGTCGCGCCGATGCCAAGGCAGGTGCACGCGACACCAACAGCCATGGCGATGGATCGGACATTCATCTTCTCGTCTCCTTCATGGGTCCTGAAACAGGAATCGGCGACCAGAGGTGGGCCCTGGTGTGTGACAGCTTTTGGCCTTACCAATTTTGGTATGACCACTTTGCCACGATGAAGAATTGGCCTTACCAGAATAAACCCTCTCCGGGTTTCCTCGCAAGAAAGAAGGCGTATAGCGCGCAAGTTCGCCGCGCCGGTGGTGTCAAACTGGCATGACCAGATCGCCAGCTTCGCTCTTTAGCCGACCCCCATGCATCCCCCCGCCAAACCCGCCGACACCCGAAGGCTCTACCAACAGATCGCGGACCAGATCCGGGCCTTCATCCGCAACGGCAACCTGCCCTCGGGCGCGCGGCTGCCTCCGGAACGCGAACTGGCCTTGCAGCTGGGCGTGTCCCGGCCTTCGCTGCGCGAAGCGCTGATCGCCCTGGAGATCGACGGGCGCATCGAGATACGGATGGGTTCGGGCGTCTACGTGTGCGCGACGCAGGACGCGTCCGAGCACGCAACGCCGGCGGTCGGCGAGAGCCCGTCGGAAATGATGCAGGCCCGCGCGATGCTCGAAGGCGCGGTGGTCACGCTGGCCTCGGCCCGCGTCACCTCACACCACTTGGACCGCGTGAAGAGTTGCCTGGAAGACATGCGCCAGGACGGCCTGCACGGCCGCACGCAGATCGAGAACGACCGGCGCTTTCACCTCACCATCGCGGAGATGACGGGCAACTCCGTGCTGGTCAGGCTGGTCGGCGAACTCTTCGATGGGCGGCACAGCCCGATCTCGTCGCGCATGAGTGCACGCGCGGAAGACTCGCAAGCCTGGAAGGCCGCGTTCGTCGAGCACGAGGCGATCTATCGCGCGCTGGAGGCACGCGACCCGCAGGCCGCCGTGGCGGCGATGCTGCATCACCTGAGCGCATCGCATGCGCGATGGACGGGGGAAGCGCCCGCGCCGTCCCCCTGACGGGGCGCCCTTCCCCGTCATTGCGTCATTGCGTCATTGCGTCATTGCAGAGCGGCTAGTCCGCGTAGACGCCGGCCGCCTTGATGATGGGCGTCCACTTGGCGATCTCGTCGATCACGAACTTCTTGTGGCCCGCAGGTTCGATGCGGCCATCGGTCGCGACCACGGCGCCCAGCAGTTCTTCGCGATGGATGAAGTCCGGGTCTTTCAGCGCCACCTTCAACGCATCGTTCAGCTTCTTCAACACCGGCGCAGGCGTGCCCTTGGGCGCGTACAGGCCGTGCCAGATCGTGACCTGGAAATTCTTCAGGCCCGCCTCGTCGAGCGTGGGCAGGTCTTTCAGCATCGGCAACGCGAGCCGCTTGGGCGTGGTCACCGCGAAGGCCTTCACCTTGCCGGCCTGGATCTGCGGCGTGGTGTTGGTGGTCTGGTCGCACAGCAGGTCGATCTGGCCGCCGATCAGGTCGGTGATGGCCGGCGCCGTGCCCTTGTACGGAACGGCCGTCATCTCGGTCTTGGTCGCGCTCTGGTACAGCAGCCCGCACAGGTGCGAGGCCGAACCCACGCCGGCATTGCCGATGTTGATCTTGCCCTTGTTGGCCGCGATCCAGCTCGTCAGTTCCTTGTAGTTGGCCGCGGGAATGCTCGGCTTGGAAATCAGCGTCATGGGCACGTCGTTGACGATGCCCAGGTATTCGAAATCGCTCTCGACCTTGAACGGCAGGTTGCGCACCAGGCTCGGCACGGTCGCCATCGCGATGTGGTTGAGCAGCAGCGTGTAGCCGTCGGGCGTGGCGCGCGCCACCTTGGCCGCGCCGATGGAGCTGCCCGCGCCGGGCACGTTGTCGATGATGACGGTGCCGCCGCCCAGCGGCTTGCGCAGTGCCTCGGCCAGGTCGCGCGCCACGCGGTCGGTGGGGCCACCGGCCGCGAAGGGCACGACGATGGTCACGGACTTGCCGGCCGGAAAGTCTTGCGCGTGGGCGCCGGCAGCAATGGCGAGCGCCGCAAGGGCGAACAGTTTCTTCATGGAGTCTCCGTCGGGTTGGGATGAATAAAGAGAAATCAGGGCGCGCGCGAAGGCACGCGGCTTTCGAGCGCGGGCGCTTGCCACGCAGGCTGGATGCGGCAGCCGTTCTTGCCGTCGGTGTCGTAGCGCGGCATCAATGCCTTGCAACGCTGCACGAGGCCTTCGGGCGTGGGCTTCTCACCCTTGTCGATCCAGTCGAGCAGCGCGCCGAACAACGCGGGGTATTCCGAATCGCTCAGGTAGCTGTGCTCGTGCTCGTCGCTGAAGCTCTGCACCAGGCGGTCGCCGGTGCCGGCCGCGTCGCGGATGCGGCGATAGGCGTTCTCGAGTTCGACGAACGCGGTCGGGTCGTCGATGGCATGCAGCCCGACCGTGGGCAGCGCGGTGCGGCCGGTGGGCTGGCTGTCGGCCGCCAGTGCGCCCTTGGCCTGCGGATCGGCCGCATAGCGCAACACGCCGGCATTGAGCGCCGCATCGTCGGCCGAGCCCTGGTAGACCACGCCGATGTTGCCGAAGGGGTTGCGGCCGCCCAGCCGCTTTTGCACCAGGTCCTGGAACAGCCACGTCGCCCACGCGAGGTGGCTGACCAGCGAGCGCTCCGGAATCTTCACGACCGAGAGGATGGTCTTGAGCCGCGCCGCCTGTTCGGGCGTGCGCTGCGCCGCCGGCAGGCCGACGCCGGTGCACGCCTTCACGCGCGCGGCGAGGTCGGCGCGCGTGAGCTTCGAATCCATCGGCAGGCCCATCCACAGCGGGTACTGCGGTTCGTCGGGCCTGGGGTGGTTGCGGCAGACGTACTGGTAGACCACGCGCAGGTCGAGCCGGAAGTCGTAGTTGTTGTTGCCCCCGCCGATCACGCCGCTCGTGAGCAGCAGGCCGTCGTAGGGGCTCTTCGGCATCGCCGCATCGCCCGCGGGTGCGTACAGCTCGGCCGCCTTGGCGGCCACGCCGCCGCCGTAGCTCTGCCCGTGCAGCAGCGTGCGATGCGGCTGTCCGAAGTGGCGCACGAAGATCTGGCGCAGGCGCTCGGTGTCTTCGGCCGCCATCGTCACGCCGTAGCCGCCGCGCCGGTAGGTCGAGCCGGCCCAGGCGTAGCCCGCCTTCACGGTGACGGCCCAGCGCTTGAGGTCTTCCTCGCTGCGCGCCAATTGGGGCGGGCCGGTCTCGGGGCCGCCGTGGGCGTGCATGACGAGCACGCGGTTCGCGTCCTTCGCCCATCCGCCCGGAATCGCGATCCAGTAGAGGGCACCGGTGCCGTCTTCACCCGTGTAGCAGCGCGCGGTGTCGGGCACCGGTGCCGGACAGGCGGCCGCCCTGGGTGCCATCGGCGCGGCTTTCACGGCCTGCGCGGACAGCAGCGGTGCCGCGCCGAGCAAGGCGAATGCGGCCAGGCGGGACAGTTGTTTTTTCAATGGCGTACTCCGAGTTCCAGCGCCGCATTCGATCCCGGGGCGGAAACGAATGCCAGGACGCCGCTGTTGAAGATGAAATTGCCGGGCCGGCCCGCATCGGCCTGCGCCACGCCGGGCACCGGTGCGTCGTAGCTCAGGGCCGCGGCCGCGCCACCGAGATTGAACCCGCTGCCCGTCACGGTCGCATCATGGTTCTCCCCCTTCACGCTCAGCATCGCGTAGCTTCCGTCGGCCGCGCCGGACGCAAGGCTCTGCGCCCGCGCAAGCACACGCAGGCCCACGCTGGTGGCCGATTCGCGCACCAGGTGCAGCGGCACCGTGGCACCGTTGACCAGCCCGACCACCATCGAGCCGCTGAGCGCGCCGCCGCTCGTGGCGGCCGGGTCGCCCGGCGGAGTCGTGAAGACGTCGAACGCGCCATGGCTCGCGTTGTAGGCGATGTAGCCCTTCTCTGTGCCGGTGCAGTTGGCAACGTAGAGCATGAAGCTCTTCGACGTCGTGTCGCGGCAGTACTGGAAGCTGCCTTCGGCGCGCAGCTTCATCGCCGCGCCGTAAGCAGAGACACCGTCCTTGTCCTGCACCACGCCCGCCGCGTTGAAGGTGGCGGCGATGGCCTTGAAGTCGCTGGCGCCCGTGCTGTCGTAGGTGTTCTGAAAGGCCAGCAGCGGCGCGAAGCCACCGCCCGCTGGCGCATCCACGCCGCCCGACAGCACACCGCCAGCCCCGAAACTGAAGACCGGGCCGTTGGTACCGCTCGAATAGCTGCAACTGCCCTGCGACACCAGCGTGCCGTTGCGCTGGATGCCGGTGCGGCCCTGCGCGCTCGCATCGATGGTCACGGTGTAGGCCATGGTGGCCGGGTTGACCTGCACACGCAGCTCTTCACCGAAGCTGTTGCCGCCCTTGTAGGTGGCGACGGACGCGGGCAGGTTCGGGCAGGCCAGCGGGTTTCCGACCTCGGTCACGCAGCTGTAGTTGACGGCCGCATCGAGGCTGCCGCTGCCGCGGTACTTGGGCCACGACGGAAACAGGCACAGCGGCCGCGTGCGGCCGTAGGTGCCGGCCACAGCGTCCACGGCCACGCCGGTGGCGGGCGCCAACCCGGCCTCGACCCAGCCTTCGAGCGCGGCGAGCGAATCCCAGTTGGGAATGAAGCTGCCGGTGCCGTGGCCCATGCCGGGCACGGTGTAGAAGCGCACGCTCTGGTCGACGGCCGCCTGGCCCACGGTGGCGATGAGCTGCTTGTAGTAGTCGATGGTCGAGTTCGGGCTGATCACTTCGTCGGCCAGGCCGTGCAGCATGATGAGCCGGCCGCCGTGCGCGAAGAACGGCGCCAGGTTCGGGTTGGTCGCGTCGGTGAGATTCGACACCTCGGTCACCCGCGCGGCATAGCTGCCGGGGTTCTGCGGATCGAAGGTCAGCGTGTCGAAGGTTGCGATGCGCGTGACGAAGTACTTCACCCACTGGTCGCCGGTGACGTACATGTTGGCGTCGGTCGAGGTGGCCGGATTGTTCGGCACCTTCGACGAGCCGAGGTTGCGCGTGGTGAAGGGCCCCGCCACCAGTGCACCTTCGAGCAGGTTGTAGCCGCCCGCGCGCTTGACGCCGTTGGCCAGCGAATAGGTCGTGAAGTCGAGCGGCGACTCGATGGCCTGCACGGTGGCGATCTGCGCATCCGACAGGCAGGTGTTGCCCGTGTCCGCGCCGCCGGGGCAGCGCAGCGAAGCCAGGATCTGCGTGTTCAGTTGCCTGCAGCTTTCGACGTTGCTCACGATGTTGTCGACCGCGCCGTCGAGCTTGTCGCAAGCCTGCATCGCGGCCTTCTGCACCATCAGCGTCTTGGCCACGCTCATCCAGCCGGCACCGCCGTTGTTGTACAGCGCGCGCCCCACCGCCACGTTCGACAGCCGCGTGCCGGTGTAGTTGAGCGCGGGCTCGTTGGCGATCACGCCGTCGTAGTCCAGCGGCCAGCGCTGGATGTAGCTGAGCGCGTCGCGCCCGCCGGTCGAGGTGCCGAGAAAGTAGGCGTGCTTGGGCGCGACGCCATAGCGCGCGAGCACCAACGCCTGCGCCACGTCGCGCGTCTTCTTGAGCGACTGGCCGCCGTAGTTGGCAAGCTGTTCGTCGTTGGCCGCGAAGCGCCCGTCAGTGATGCTGCTCGACTGGTGGCCCGAGTCGTCGCCGTAGGTGGCGTAGCCGAGCGCCAGCGGCGCGGGCTTGCCCGCAGGGCCGAATCGGATGACCTCGGTGCCGTCGATGAGCACGCCGTCGAAGCCGCCACCGCCGAAGTGGATGGTCTTCTGGTTCCACTTCTCGGGCAGGTTGACGGCGAAGTTGATCGCCCCCGCGCTGGCATCGATGGGCTGGATGGTGCCGCGCACGCGGCAGTAGTCGCCCAGCACGTTGCCGGCATCGCCCGCCGCCACCGGCGTGGCGCTGGTGACGGTGGCGCCCTGCGTGGGCAGGCTGATCAGCGCGGCGGGCAGGCTCTTGCCGGCCAGGTCCGCGCACGACAGCAACGGCTGCACGGGCGGTGGCGGGTTGCCGGGAGGGTTGTCGGGCGGATTGCCCGGCGGGTTGGCAGGTGGGTCGGCGGGCGGGTTGTTGCCGCTCGCGGGAGGGTTCGCGGGCAGGCTCGGGAAGAAGCCCGAGCCCCCTCCTCCCCCGCCACCGCAGGCGGCGAGCACGAGCGACATGCCGATCGCCGGGCCGAACGAACGGCACGCACGAAGGGCGCGATGAATCATCGATGCGGGGCGCGGTGAGCGCATGGTCTTGTCTCCGGCATGCAGCCTCGCTGGGCTGCTTTTTGAATGGGCGGCCGGACGATAGATTCACGAGTGACTTCGGGTCAAATAAAATAAAGAGGCACTCTTGATATGAAAAACATATGGACATCCGGGCACTGAGGTACTTCGTGGCCGTCGCGGGCACCGGCCACATGACGCGCGCCGCCGAGCAACTGGGCATTCAGCAGCCACCGCTGAGCCAGCAGATCAAGGCACTCGAACGCGAGCTGGGCGTGCTGCTGTTCAAGCGCCATCCGCGCGGCGTGGCGCTCACCGACGCGGGCCGGTTGTTCCAGGTCGAGGCACTGCGCATGCTGCAGGACATGGACGCCATGAAGCAGCGCATGGCGCGCGTGGCCAACGGGCAGGCCGGCACGCTCGCGGTCGGCTTCACGAGTTCGGCGGCCGCGCACCGCTTCATGCCCGAGGCACTGCGCGCCTTTCGCCGCGCGCACCCCGACGTGGAACTGCAGCTGCGCGAAGACAACGCGGCCGAGGTGACCGAGGCACTGGCCGCGGGCCGGCTGCACTGCGGCCTGCTGCGCGTGCCGGTGGCGCGCCCCGAGGGCTTGCTGTTCGAAACGCTGCTGCGCGAGCCCGTGCTGGTCGCCATGCCGAGCGACCATCGCTTCGCGGTCGCGGCCGGCAAGAAGTCTTCCCGGCCGCTGCCGCTGTCGAAGCTGTGCGAGGAAGGCATCATCCTCGTGCGCCGTCCGGGCGCGCCCGGCCTCTATGCCGAGCTGCTCGCGCTGTGTCACGCCAAGGGCCTGCGCCCGCGCGTGGTGGCCGAAGTCGATCGCATGATGACCAACCTGAACCTCGTGGCCGCAGGCGTCGGCCTGTCGGTGGTGCCGGCCTCGATGACCGGCGTGCACGCGCACGCCATCGCCTACACGCGGCTGGCCGATGGCGGCCAGCTCGACGCGCCGCTCACGCTGGTGTCGCGCGCCGAAGAAGACAACCTGCCCGCGCAGCATTTCGCGGCGCTGCTGCGCAAGCTCGCGGCCAAGAATCCAGGGTCATGACCGTGCCACCGCTGCAGCGCCGCCACTTCATGCGCCGCGTGAGCGTCGGGCTCGCGGCCGTGTGCGCGTTGCCGCGCCTGTCGTACGCGGCGTCGCCGCCGTGGCCGCATCGCCCGGTGCGGCTGATCGTGGTCTACCCGCCCGGCGGCGTGAGCGACGGCATGGCGCGCGTGCTGGCCGATCCGCTCGCGCAGTCGCTCGGCGTGCCGGTGCTGATCGAGAACCGCCCCGGCGCGGGCGGTAGCCTCGGCATGGATGCGCTCGCGCGTGCCACGCCCGATGGCTGCACGTTGGCCTTTTCGGCCATCAGCCCGCTCACGCTGCACCCGCTGATCGCGCGTGTGCCGTATGACCCGCTGCGCGCCTTCGCACCGGTGGCCAGCGTGATGCGCACGCCGGTGCTGGTGGTAGGCACGCAGGCCTTCACCGGCCGCGGCTTCGGCGAGCTGATCGCGCAGGCACGCAGCCGGCCCGGCGCAGTGCGCTGGGCCACGTCGGGCGTGGCGACCATCGGCCACATGGTGCTTGCGCAGGTGCGCATGCAAAGCCGCACCGACATCACGCACATCCCCTACCAGGGCGGCGGGCCACAGCTCAACGACGCGCTCGGCGGGCAGTTCGAGGTGCTGTCGACCAACGTCGCGGCGCAGCAGTTGCAGTACATCGAGGGCGGACGCTTCCAGGCGCTGGCGGTCGGCGCGCCCGCGCGCATCGAGGCGCTGCCCGCGGTGCCGACACTGGCGGAACTCGGTTTTGAAAAAGCGAATCGCGACTCTCTGTTCGGTATCTTCGCGCCGGCCCACACGCCGGCGTCGGTGGTGCAACGCCTGAACCTCGAGATCAACCGCGTGTTGCGCAGCGACGCCGTGCTCGCGCGTTTGCGCGGCGCCTACAACCTGCCGGCCGGCGGCGGCATCGAAGACTTCGCGCACGAGATCACGCTCGACCGGCGACGCAACCGCGAACTGGTGGCGGGAGACCGCTCGCAGTTCGACTGATTCGCCGCCTGGCCTGTCAGTTGCCTGCCGTCCAGAGGCGCGGGTAGTCCTTCACGAAGCCGTCGGGTGTGACGCCCAGCACCGCCGCGTAGTCGAAGCGCTTCGCCTCGTAGGCGTACTCGCTCTCGCTGCGCCGCTCGTAGCGTTGCATGAGTTCGCTCAGCACGCCGCCACCGTCCAGGTCGACCCATGCCGCCGGTGCATCGGCGCTCTCGCCTTTCGCAAGATTGAGCCGGCGCAACTGCAGCAGGTTGGTGGCGGGCGTGAAGCCCAGGTCGAGATCGACGCAGTGCGACATGTCGGACACCGCTTCGTCATTGAGCTTCCAGTGGCCGCGCGCATCGCGGGTGATCGACAGGTCGATGGCCGAGTCGCCGAGCCAGCCGCGCACGGTGCCCCATTGGGTGTGCCAGAGCAGGTCGCAGCGCACGCGGTAGTGCAGCTGGCCGATGCGACCGTCTTCCATTCGGAACACGGCACCGCCATCGAGTTGCCAGGCCGAGGCATTGCGTTCGAGGCGGCAGGCGTCGTGGCCCGGTGCATCGAGCCTGCGCCAGAGAATGGAGGCGACGGTTTGCATGGCGCGGATGATGGACCGGCGTGCTGCGGTGCGCAAGCCTTGCCCCTTCGCCTTCGCAGGTGGCAGTCAGGTTCGGGCGCTAGCGTCGGCGGCGCATGTTGCCGCCCACCCACACCGAGCCGAGCGATCCACGCGAAGCGCCTCCCCTACAGCCCGCGCCGCCCGCGCCGCGCGTGCTCGACCTGATCGACCGCGCCGCGATGCCGCTCGCCCTCGCCATCGCGGTGCTGCTCTTCCTGCAATGGCCGTTGCGCGACCTCGCGGGCTCTGGCAACGGCCCGACGCAGGCGAACGATCTCGCGCAGTGGCTGTTCGCGCTTTATGTGGCGGTGGCGTTGCGGCATGCGGGGCGGCGCGGGGCGCACCTCGTGGCCCGGCCCGACCTCGCCGCCGACACCACCGGCCGCTTCGCGCGGCTGCGCCGCATCGGCGCGGCACTGTGCGTGCTGCCGTGGGCGCTGTTCCTGATCGTGACGGCCACCGTGCCGGTGGTGCGCGCGGTGATGGCGATGGAGCTGTTCCCCGACACCTTCAACCCCGGCTATTTCATGATCAAGGTCGCGCTGCTGCTGCTCGCCGTGCTGCTGGCGGTGCAGAGCGTGCTCGACCTCTGGCACGAACGCAGGCCCGCGTAAGCACAGATGGCCTGGTTCGGACTCGCCCTTCTCGCGCTGGCCCTGGCGCTGATGATGACCACCGGCTGGCCGACCTACGCCGTGCTGCTCGGCGTGTGCACGCTGGGTGCGGTGGCCGGGCTGGCGCTCGGCGCCTTCGACGTCGCGCTGCTGCAGAACCTGCCATGGCGCATCGTCGGTCTGCTGGAGCACGACTTGCTGCAAGCCCTCGCGCTCTACGCGCTGGTCGGCGCGCTGCTCAACCGGCTGGCATTGGCCGAGCACCTGTACAACGGCCTGCGCAAGCTGCTGGCTTTTGTTGTACCGCGTGCCGCGGCGGAGTTGGCCGGCATGGTGCTGGGCCTGATGCTCGCGCCGATGAACGGCTCGGTCGGCGCCAGCCTGCTCACGCTGGCGCGCACCGCCGGCAAGGGCTGGGCGCGCGAAGGCTTGCCCGCCGAACAGCGCACCGCGCTCGTTGCCGTGACCAGCACGCTGGGCGTGATCGTGCCGCCCTCGCTGGTGCTGCTGTTGCTCGGCGACGCCATGCTGCGCGCGCACACCGAAGGCGTGAACATGGCGCGCGAACTCTCGCTGCCCACGGCCGCCGCCGGTGCCGCCAACCGCATCGTCAACACGCAGGACATCCTGCAGGCCGCGCTGGTGCCTGCGGCGGCACTGCTGCTCGGCTGGCTCGCGGTTGCGTGGTTCGGCGCGCGACGCCAGCCGGTGCCGAGCGCGCCACGCGAACCGATCGACCGCCGCGAAGGCTGGACGCTGCTGCTCGTTCCTTTGCTGATCGGCGCGCTGCTGGTGCTGGTGACCATGGGCAAGGTGCGCGCGGTCGAGGGCGCGGCCGCCGCCTGCGTGATGCTGCTGGCCTGGGGCCTCGTGTCGCGCCAGCTCACGCGCCCGGTGCTGTGGCAGGTGCTCGACGATGCAATGGCGCTCACCGGTGCGCTCTACGCATTGCTCGCGGCGGCCACCACCTTCTCGCTGCTGCTGCGCGGCTTCGGCACCGACGGACTGATCGCGCGGCTCATGCTGTCGCTGCAGGGCCATCCGATGCTCGGGCTCATGGCGGTGCTGGCCGTGCTGCTGGCCTGCGCCTTCGTGCTCGATGCCTTCGAGCTGATCTTCCTGATCGTGCCCATCGTGATGCCGCCGGTGCTGGCGCAGCTCGACGACGCGGCATGGATCGCCACGCTCACATTGCTGGTGCTGCAGGCCGGCTTTCTGCTGCCGCCCTTCGGCTATGCATTGGTGCTCGCGCGCGGCCAGGTTGCGCCACGCCCGCCGGTGGCCGCCATCGCGCGCTCGCTCGTCCCCTACCTGGCCGTGCTCACCGTCGTGACCGTCGGCGTGATGGCCCTGCCGCAAACCACGCGCTGGCTGCGCACCTCGCCGACCGCATTGGCACCGGCCCAGCCGATGAACGAGGAAGCGGTCGACCGGCTCATGCGCGAGATGGCGCCACCGCCCGACACGAGCGACAGCAGCGCACCGCCCGAAGAAAACTGAGGGCCCGCACGCGCCAGACTGCCGGACAATGCGCGGCACCATGACCCAGCTTTTCGCCGCGCTCGCGCTGCTTCTTTCCGTTCTTTTCTGCAGCACCGGCCACGCCGCAGCCACGCTGAAAGACGGCGACATCATCTTCCACACCTCACGCTCGGCGCAGAGCGTGGCGGTACAGCGCGCCACCGGTTCTCGCTACAGCCACATGGGCATCGTGCTGTTCCAAGGTGGCAAGCCTTACGTGTTCGAGGCGGTGTCGACGGTGCGCTACACGCCGCTCGCGCAGTGGACGGCGCGCGGCAATGGCGGCCACTACGTGGTCAAGCGCCTGCGCGATGCCGACAAGCTGCTGACACCCGCTGCCGTGGCGCGCCTGCGTGCGCGCACCTCGGACTTCGCGGGCCGTCCGTACGACCTGACCTTCGAGTGGTCGGACCAGCGCATCTACTGTTCCGAACTCGTGTGGAAGCTTTATCAGCGCGCGCTGGGCATCCGCATCGGCGAGCTGCAGAAGATCCGCGAGTTCAACCTGACGGACCCGGCCGTGCGCGCCAAGATGCGCGAGCGCTATGGCGACAAGGTGCCGATGGATGAACCGGTGATCTCGCCTGTGGCGATGTTCGAGTCGCCGTTGCTCATGACTGTGGAGACGCGCTGAAGGATTTTCTGTCTGCTGCTGTTCGTCCAGGGCGGCGCTCACGCCGACGGGGTGCCTTGCTCCGCGAATGTCCCCCGGCCTGCGGCCTCCTCCTTTATTTCGCTGCGCAAGGCACCCCGCCAGCGTGAGCGTTGAGCAGTGCAGTTGTTGATCGGCCAGCACAACGACAGCGCCTTTTGTGCGCAGGGCACCGGGTGCTCCCCGCAGCGAAATAAAGGAGGAGGGGCGAAGCCCCGGGGGACATTCGCGGAGGGGAGTACCCGGTGTCCTGTGCACGCACCCCGAACAACCCAGGCAAACAGCAAAACAGGCACACAGCCTGTGCCCCTCCATAGGCACAACCGCCCCACCCGCGAGACAATCGTTTCCGTGAGTTCCCAGCCCCCGTCAGCCCCGCCGATCCGCCGCATCGCCCACCTCGACATGGACGCCTTCTACGCGTCGGTCGAGCTGTTGCGCTATCCGCAACTCAAGGGCCTGCCCGTGGTGATCGGCGGCGGACGGCGCAGCGTGGACGAGGCCATCCGCAACCTGCCCGAAGGCGGCACGCTGGCCGACATTCCGGTCGATTCGTTCCCGCGCCTGAAGGACTACACCGGCCGCGGCGTGATCACCACCGCCACTTACCCCGCGCGCCAGTTCGGCATCGGCTCGGCCATGGGGCTCATGAAGGCCGCCAAGCTCTGCCCGCAGGCGCTGATCCTGCCGGTCGACTTCGACGAATACCGCCGCTTCTCGCGCGCCTTCAAGAAAGTCATTCTCGACATCGCGCCGCTGATGGAAGACCGTGGCGTGGACGAGGTGTACATCGACTTCACCGACGTGCCCGGCGGCCAGCGCGAAGGCGGCCGCGTGCTCGCACGGCTGATCCAGAAATCGATCTTCGACGCCACGGGCCTGACCTGCTCCATCGGCGTGGCGCCCAACAAGCTCATCGCCAAGATGGCCAGCGAGTTCAACAAGCCCAACGGCATCTCGGTGGTGTACGAGGACGACCTCGAAACGCGCATCTGGCCGCTGCCCTGCCGCAAGGTGAACGGCATCGGCCCCAAGGCCGACGAAAAGCTCAAGCGCTTCGGCATCGAGACCGTGGGCCAACTGGCGGCGCGCGACCGCGACTGGCTCGTTGCCAACTTCGGCAAGGCCACCGGCGCGTGGATGCACGAGGTGTCATGGGGCCGCGACAACCGGCCGGTCGTGACCGAAAGCGAACCCGTCTCGATGAGCCGCGAGACCACCTTCGACCGCGACCTGCATGCGGTGCGCGACCGCGCCGCGCTGGGCGCGATCTTCACCGACCTGTGCGAGCGGCTCGCCGGAGACCTGCAGCGCAAGGGCTACGTGGGCAAGACCATCGGCATCAAGCTGCGCTACGACGACTTCAAGATCGCCACGCGCGACCAGACCATCGACCGCTTCACCGACGACGGCAAGACCATCCGCCAGATCGGCGGCCAGTGCCTCAAGCGCGTGCCGCTGGAGCGGCCCTTGCGCCTGCTGGGCGTGCGCGTGGGTGCACTCGCCAAGGCCGGCAGCTCCGAGGCGCTGGCACCGGCTGGTGCGGGTGCGCAACGCGCGGCTGCGGAGCCGGTGTCGACCACCGCATCGCTTTTCTGAGCGTCGACACCATGGCCATCCAACGCTGGCTCAAGCGCATTGCATTCACGTTGCTGGGGTTGGTGGCGCTGGTCGGACTCTATGTGGCCACGGCCTGCGCACTGGTGCTGTGGCCCGCCAACGCCAGGCCGTCGAACGCCGGGGCGGCCACGAATGCACCCGAGGTGCAGGCCTGGGTGTTGAGCAACGGCGTGCACACCGACTACGTGTTCCCGATCCGCTCGGCCGCCATCGACTGGCAACAGCTCTTTCCGCTGGCGGACTTCCGCGCGGTGCCGCCGGATGCCGAGTTCATCGCCATCGGCTGGGGCGACCGCGAGTTCTACCTGAACACGCCCACCTGGGGCGACCTGACGGCCTCGCGCGCCTTCGGTGCGCTGTCGGGCGGCAACCGCTCGCTGATGCATGTGAGCTACCTGCAGCGCGGGCAACTGGGGCGCGGTGCGTTCAACCTGCCGCTGTCGCAGGCCCAGTACGCGCAACTGGTCGGGTACGTGCAACGCACCTTGCCATCGGGCCGCGCGACGCCCATCGCAGGCGCGCACTACGACAGGCAGGATGCCTTCTACGAAGCCGAAGGCGGCTACAACCTCTTCGAGACCTGCAACACCTGGATCGGGCGTGGGTTGCGGCAGGCGGGCGTCACGGTCAGCCGCTGGACGCCCTTCGACTTCACGGTGACGTGGCACCTGCAACCCGCAACGCACTGAGCGTTGCGGGTTACGCGTTGCAGATCAGTCCAGCCCGTCGAAGTCCGCGTCGTCCGGCCCGATGTGCGGAGGCGAGCGCCAGCCGGCATCGCGCATCGAGCGCGCCACCTGGTGTTCGACGCCCATCAGCACCGCGAACAGCGCCATGCGCACGGGAATGCCGTTGTCGGTCTGGCGGAAGATCGCCAGCCGCGGGTCGTGGTTGAGGTCGATGCTCAGGTCGTTCGCACCGGGGCGGCCGTCGCGCGGCAGCGGGTGCATGAGGATGGTGTCGGGCTTGCAGACCGCATCGACCAGCGCCTTGCGCACCTGGAACTCCGGCGTGTAGCCCTCGATTTCCTCACCCGCGAAGCGCTCCTTCTGGATGCGGGTGGCATAGACCACGTCGGCACCGCGCAGGCCTTCTTCGAGCGATTGCGTCTGCTCGATCACATGGCCGTTGCGCGACACCAGGTCGAGCAGGTAGGCCGGCATTTCCAATGACGGCGGCGCGATCAGCGTGAACTTCAGCCCGCGGTACAGCGCCAGCAGCCGGATCAGCGAATGCACCGTGCGGCCGTACTTCAGGTCGCCCACGATCGCCACATGCGTGCCGTCGACCAGCTTGCCCATGCGCGAGAACTCGCGCTGGATGGTGTACAGGTCGAGGATGGCCTGGCTCGGGTGCTCGCCCGGACCGTCGCCGGCATTGATGACCGGGATGTTGGTGGCACGCGCGAACTCGGCCACCGAGCCCTGCTCGGGGTGGCGCACCACCAGCGCATCGACGTAGCCGCTCATCACGCGGCTGGTGTCGTAGATCGATTCGCCCTTGGCCATCGACGAGAAGGTGAAGCCCGTGGTGTCGCACACCGTGCCGCCCAGCCGGCAGAAGGCCGCGCCGAAGCTCACGCGGGTGCGGGTGCTGGCCTCGAAGAAGAGGCTGCCGAGCACCGCGCCTTCAAGGATGCGCGTGACCTTCTGGCGCCGCGCGATGGGCTGCATGACGTCAGCAACCTGGAACAGGTCTTCGAGGCTCTCGCGCTCGAACTGCGCCACCGACAGCAGGTGCGGCCGGCCTTCGGCGGCGATGCGCTGGCCGAGCGGGCGGTCGTCGGCGCCGGCGGTCGCCTGCGCCTCGCGCTGCAGGATCTCGGCGACGAACTTGCCGACCATCTCGGGCATGGCCCGCGACTCGCCGGAGTCGGCTGGCAGCAGCCAGGTGTCGAGTGCCCGGCGGCGAACACCCAGGCGCTCGGAGAACGCATCGCGGGTGAGATTGAGGCGGCGCATGGCGTCGCGCAGGATGTCTTGTTGCTGGCTCATGGGCCGCAAATATACGCCATGCGTAAGAATTTCTCGTGAAAATTTACGCCTTGCGTATATTTTTAGATGAGGCGGCTGCCCGGCCGCCACAACGCCCTCAGGGCTTGGGCACGCCGCCCTGCCACTGCGGCCAGTTCGCCACGATGTGATCGACCACGCGGCTGCCCACCAGTTCGATGTTTTCCACCGTTTCGGCAAAGCCGCCGGCCGTTTCGCCCGGTGCCGGGTCCAGGTGCTGCAGCGTGGTTTCCTTCGGGCTGCCCTGGTCGAAGTTGACCGCGCCGCGCAGGCTCATCACGCGGTCGGTGCCGTGCGTGCGCTTGATCACGAGGGTGATGGCGGCGGCTTCCATTTCGGTGATGACGTAGTCGTCGGCGCCGTAGAGCTTGGCGATGTACTGCGCCTGCTTCGACATGCCGGGGCCGTGGAAGAAGGTGTCGCCGGTCATGTGCGTGCCGGTGCCCACGAAAGGCGCGCGGCGCGCGGCGGCGTCGGGGTAGCGCAGGCGGTACTTGCGCGCCGATTCCGAGTCTTTCAGCGGCGTGTCGGCCGAGAGCTTCATGGCCCATCTCACGAGGTCGGGGTTGATCCTGAAGCGGCGGTATTCCTCGTAGCCCTTGCGCGGCATGAAGGTCGGCTCGCCGGCCTTGTTCTCTTCGGGCGCCCAGCGGTGGCCCAGGTCGTAGTCCACGAGCCAGGTGGCCCAGCTGACTTCGCCGATGGTGCCGCGCGACGGCGGCGTGCCGGCCACGCCGGAGATCACGTAGTAGGCCTGCGAGAAGTCGAACTGCGGGTTCAGCAAAATGGCCTGCATCGACGACGACGAGTTGACCTTGCCCATGCCGAGCACCGCGCCGCACACGCCGTCGGCGTTGCAGTACACGGGCTGCAACGCGCCGGGCACGGCCATCGGCTTGGCGTTCATCCAGTAGCGCTCGTACCAGTGCTGGAACTCGCCGGCGCGGTCGCCGGTGTTCTTGCCGATCTCGAACATGGCGGCGACGAACACCTTGACCTTGATGGGCGCAGCGGCCGCCGTGGCGGGCGCCGCGGTCGCGTTCGTTGCGGATGACGGGTTCGAGGTGGAAGCACAGGCGGTGGCAAGCAGCGCAACGCCGCACAGCGCCAAGATACGCGTGCCAAGGGAAGACCAACGAGGAAACATTCTGGAACTCGGTAAAGGAAAAAGGACGCCGGACAGCAGCAACAAACGCGCCCGGCGCGCCGGCAACGCGCGCGGCGCCCTGCCCGCCACCCGCGATTGTCGGCTCAGCCGCCGCTGGCGGCGAGGCTGAAGCGCACGCTGTCGCGCTCCAGCGCGATGGCATAGCCGAGGTCTTCGGCCAGGTTCTGCAGCGCGACCGCATCGATGGCCAGCGCGCGCGGTGCACGGTGCGCGTCGAGCACGGCCTGCGTGGCGCCGGGTTCGCGCGGCAAGGCGCTCAGGCGCAGCGCATCGGCGCCGTCGGCCTCGATGCGGATCGTGCCGGCCTCGACCACGCCGTCATGCAGGTAGCCGAGCGCGCCCAGGAAGAGGTAGCGCAGCGCGGCACCCGCGGGCCAGCGCGGCTCGTCATCCCGCGCGGCAACGGAATCGGTGGCGTCGAGCGCCACGCCGTGCAGGTCGAAGGCCGAGCGCATCAGGCTCACGCACTGCGCCACCAGTGCGCTGCGGGTGATGCCGTCGTCGGTCGTCGCCAGTTCCCAGTCGCGCAGCGAGCGGATGGCGTGGACCAGCTCCGACACCTGGTTGTCGATCAGCGCCACGCGCTCTTCGCAAGCAGCGGCATCGATGGTGGCGGCGCCCACCTGCCGCTTGAGCATCAGCAGCGCCATGCGGATCACCGACACCGGCGCGGCCATGTCGTGCCGCAATGCCGGCAGGGCGCGCGTGAGCAGTTCATGGCGCACGCCGGCGGCGATCCAGCTGCGCGCTCCGGGAGACGACTTCATCGCGCGGCACCTCCAGTCGGCAAGGACATCGGCCCCGACGCGAAAGACGCCGGTGCACGGGCGTGGCCTGCGGGGTGAAAAGCGACGGAAGGCACGGTCACGGGATACGTCCTGAAACGGAAAGCAAGGCCACGAGTATCGGGCCCGTCCCCCGCGCCGGACGTAGGAACGAGCCTACGACGGCCGGCCCCGCGCCGCGCCGCGCCGGGCCGGCCGCATCGCCATCGCCATCGCCATCGCCATCGCCATCGCCATCGCCATCGCCATCGCCACCGCCACCGCCATCGCCATCGCCGATTGGAGATGTCCGGAAGCAGCGCGCCGGCACCGGGCCGCTTGCCTATCTTCGGCCGCTCCTTCACTCCCCCTGAACCACACCGCATGACACCCGAACAGAACAAGCGCGCCGTCTCCGAAGCATGGAAGGCCTTTGCCAGCCGCGACCCGCAGCGCATCCGGGCCGCCTTTACCGACGACGCCGAATGGCTCGCGCCGAAAGACAACGCCACTGGCGTGGCGCTCGGCTTCACCGATCACATGATCGGACCCGACACCATCGTGCGCTTCCTGGCCGAGGAATTTCCGAAACTGTTCGTGGCCGATGTGTCGGTGCAGTTCACCCACCCCATGCTCTGCGAGGGCGACACGGTGATGCTCGAGATGCGCCTGCAGGCCACGCTCCCCAGCGGCCGGCGCTACGACAACGACTACTGCCTCATCCTCGAACTGCGCGAAGGCCGCATCGCCCGGGTGCGCGAGTACATGGACACGCAGAAGGGCCGCGGCAGCGTCATCGGCGACCTGCCATCGGACCTCAGGGCTGCCGGGCCCGTGCCTGCAGTTCCCGCTTGAGCAGCTTGCCGTTGGCCGTGGTCGGCATCGCGTCGATCACCTCGATGCGGGCCGGCCGCTTGTACGGCGACAGGTGCTCGACCAGCTGCACGCGCAAGGCCGCTTCGTCGAGCACGGCGCCGGGCTTCATCTCGACGAAGGCGACGATCTGCTCGTTGCCATCGGCCTCCGGCACGCCGACGACCGCGCACAGGTGTACGCCGTCGAAGCGGCCGATCACCGCCTCGATCTCGGCCGGGTACACGTTGAAACCCGAGCGGATGATCATTTCCTTCAGCCGCCCGACCACGAACAGCGCGCCGTCTTCGCCGAAGCGCCCAAGGTCGCCCGACGCGTACCAGCCGCCGGGGCGCATCACCTGCGCGGTGGCGGCCGCATCGCGGAAGTAGCCCAGCATCAGGCCCGGGCCGCGCAGCCAGATTTCGCCGGTGTCGCCTTGTGCCGCGTCCTGTCCATCGAGGGTGACGATGCGCGCCTCGCCGCCTTCGACCGCATGGCCGGCGGCCGTGTCGGTGCGCGGCGATTCGGTGCGCGTGAGAAACACCGAGCCCGCGTACTCCGACAGGCCGTAGCCGTAGTGCAGCGGCTGCCCGAACAGCCGCTCCACGCGCTGCTTGAGCGCCGGGTCGAGCGGCGCCGAGCCGGTGTACACGTAGCGCAGTTGCGGAAAGCGCGGCACCACGTGCTCCGCGTCGATGTGGGCCAGCAGGCGCGCGTACATCGTTGGCGGGCCGAGCAGGTTCGACACCTGCTCGCCGGCCAGCGCCTGCAGCACGTCGGCCGGCGAAAAGGCACTGCGCAGCACCAGCGACGCGCCACCCGTCAGCGCCGCCATCAGCACGGTGCCGATGCCGAAGATGTGCGTCATGGGCAGGAAGGCGTAGGCACGGTCGCGTTCGTTCAGCGCGCGCACGGTGGCCGACACGCGCCCGAAGTGCAGCAGGCCGCGATGCGACACCATCACGCCCTTGGGCGTGCCCGAGGTGCCCGACGTGAAGATGATGGCGGCCGTGTCGGCCAATGCCGCATCGGGCTCCACACGTGCCTCGGCGCGCACCGCCGAACGCATCACGCCCGGCAATGCCATCGGCACCGCACCGGCGCGCTGCGCATGCCGGCCGGCCGATTCGGAAGCCTCGGCGGTGAAGCAGCACAGGCGCGCATCGGCCCGCTCGGCGATGGCCGCCACCTCGCCCGGCGACATGCGCGCATTGACGCCGCACGACCACGCACCGATGCGGCTGCAGGCCATGAGCAGCGCGATGTGCGCGGCGCAGTTCTCGGCCACCAGCACCACGCGGTCGGTCGGTCGCACGCCGGCATCCTGCAAGTCTTGCGCGGCCACGTCGACCATCGCCTGCAAGGCCGCGTAGGTCGTGGTGCCCGTGGGCCCGAACAGAAAAACGGCATCGGGCGTGCGGGCCGCACGCGCCTCCAGCAATTCGTGAATGCGCCGCATCGCTTATTCCGCCTCGATGCCCTTGGACGCGCTCGCCCAGAGCTTGCGGTCGGACACGCCCTTGGTCGCCAGCAGGTCCGGCGCGCCCGACCACACGTCGTAGCCCTGCTCGCGCAGCCGGCGCGCGATGTCTTCGCGCGCCAGCATCTTCTGCGCGGCCGCATTCACGCGCGCGACCAGCGCCGGATCCATGCGCGCCGGGCCGTAGAGACCGAACCAGCCGCCCACGTCGTAGCCGGGCACGCCCGACTCGATCATGGTCGGCACCTCGGGCAGCATGCGGTTGCGCTGGCGCGAGGTCACGGCCAGCGCGCGCACCTTGCCCGACTGAATGAAGGGCTTCGACGTGGCGATGATGTCGAACATCATCGTCACGGTGCCGCCCATCACGTCGGCCAATGCGGGCGCGCTGCCCTTGTAAGGCACATGCGTCATCTGCACGCCGGTCATCTTCTCCAGCAATGCGCCGCTCAGGTGGTTGGACGCGCCCACGCCCGCCGAGCCGTAGAACACCTTGCCGGGCCGCGCCTTCGCATAGGCCAGCAGCTCGCCCACGTTGCGCACGGGCAGCTCGTTGTTGACCACCAGCACGTTGGTGTAGTCCACCAGCGGCGCGATGGGCGTCAGGTCCTTCATCGGGTCGAAGGCCATGTGGCGTTGCACGTTCGGGTTGATGGTGATGGTCGGGCTCGCGCCGAAGAACAGCACGGTGCCGTCGGGCGCGGCCTTGGCGACCGCGTCGCCGCCGAGCGAACCGCTGGCGCCCGGCCGGTTGTCGACGATGACCTGCGTGCCCAGCTCCTGGCTCAGCGCGGGCGCGAGCAGCCGTGCCGCGCCATCGACCGGGCCGCCGGCCGAATAGCCGACCACGAGCTTGATGAGCGATGGCAAGGGCTGTTGCGCAAAAACGCGAGAAGGCAAAGGCAGCGTGGCGAGCGCTGCGCTGCCCGCCAGCGCGGCCATGAGCTGGCGGCGCGAGAAGTCGATGGGTGTCATGGGCGTTGTCTCCTGTTGTGTATTTCTTCGGCGGCTCACATCGCTCAGGCCGGCAGGTCGAGAACCTGCCGCGCGAGGATGTTGCGCTGTATCTCGTTGGTGCCGCCGTAGATCATTGCGGCGGTGGAGCCGATAAGCGGCGACAGCACGTTGAAGGTCTGCCCGTCGAGCACCTGGTCGCCGGCAACGGCGCCCTGCTCTTCCCCGGCCTCGACCAGCAGCGCGCCGATGCGGTGGAAGGTCTCGCTGGCCCAGATCTTCAGCAGCGACACCGACGCGGGCAGCGGCTTGCCGGCGCGCACGATGTCGGCAAAGCTCGTGTAGGCGGCGGTCAGGTCGGCCACGTCGAGCCGCAATGCGGCAAAGCGCTGCGCGAACACCGGGTCGGCGAACAGGCGCCGCGCCTGCGCCAGCCGCGCGAGCTGGCCCAGCGCGTACTGCGACTGCTTGGGGCTGCCGAGAAAGATGCGCTCGAAACCCAGTAGCGCCTTCGCAATCGTCCAGCCGCCGTGCAGCTTGCCCACGAGGTTCTCGGCCGGCACGCGCACGTTGTCGAAGAAGACTTCGCAGAACTCCGGCTCTCCCGCCAGCGTGTGGATCGGCCGCACCGTGATGCCCGGCGTGCGCAGGTCGCACAGCAGGAAGCTGATGCCCTCCTGCTTGCGCGCATCCTTGTCGGTGCGCACAAGCATGAAGATGTGGTTGGCGTCCTGCGCGAGCGTGGTCCAGATCTTCTGGCCGTTGACGACGAAGTGATCGCCTTGCGCATCGCGTGCGGGCAAGGCCTCGGTGCGCAGGCCCGCCAGGTCGGAGCCGGCGTTGGGCTCCGAATAGCCCTGGCACCACACATGCTCGCCGCTCAGGATGCGCGGCAGAAAGCGCTGCTGCTGTTCAGGCGTTCCGTGCTGGATCAGCAGCGGCCCGATCATCACGATGCCCTGGTCGGGCGCGCGCGCCACGCCGTACTGCTCCAGCTCCTCGATCCAGGCGATGAGCTTGTCGGCCGGCAGGCCCATGCCGCCATGCGCCTGCGGCCACGCCGGTGCGATCCAGCCTTGCGCCGACAGCGTGAGGTACCACTCGCGCATCTCGCTCCAGCGTGCGCGGTGCGACAGGTAGCGAAGTTCTTGCGGATAGCGCTGCTGCAGAAAGCCGCGCACCATGCGGCGGAAATCGGGCTCGGGCATCGCGGCCCAGTCGGCCTGGCGCGGGAACTCGCCGGTCCACGCTTCCGTCGTGCCCGAGGTACTGCCGGCCTCTTCCGTCAGCGCGGCATGGCGGCGCTGATGTGCCGTGACGTTGCCCAGCCATGCGGAAAGGCACAGCACGCGCTTGTAGAACAGGCTCAGGTCGCATTCCTGCGTGTAGCCGATGGCGCCATGCAGCTGCACTGCCGCGCGCGAGGCCTGCAGCGCGGCGGCGGTGCAGCGCGCATTCGCGCGGCTGGCCTCGGCTTCGAGCCGGTTGCACGACAGGCCCTGTGCCGCCAGCGCGAGCACTTCGTTCAACGTGGCCTGCGCCACTTCGAGGTGAATGAACATGTCGACGCAGCGATGCTGCAGCGCCTGGAAGCTGCCGATGGGCTTGCCGAACTGCGAACGCGTGCGCAGGTACGCCAGCGTCTGCGCCAGCATCGCCTGCCCCGCGCCCAATAACTCGGCCGCCTGCAGGATCTGGCCGGCCGCGAGTGCGTGGCGCAGCGCGTCTTGCGCGGCGGCGCCTTCGGCCAGCACGGCGCTGGGCGGCAGCACGACCTGCTCGAAACGCAGGTTGGCGGCCTGGCTGCCATCGACCAGCGGCACCAGCGTCTCGCTCACGCCTTCGGTGCCGCGGGGCACCCACAGCAGCACCGCATCGTCATCACCGCGCGCCGACACCAGCCAGCCGCTGGCGGCAGCGCCGGGCAGCACCATGAGCTTTTCGCCTTGAAGCAGCACGCCGCCCGCCTGTGCGCCATGCACCTCGCAGCCGCAGGCCAGCGGCACCGCGCTCAGGTCGCCCGCGCTTTCCTGCCAGGCCAGTGCGGGCAGGCTGCGGCCTTCGACCAGTTCGCGCAGCAAGGCATGTGCACCCGGCGTGTCCAGCCGCGCCAGCAGCAATGCGCTGAGGCCGCCCACTGCGAGCAGCGGTTCGGGCGCCACATGCTCGCCCGCGGCGCGCAGGATTTCTGCCGCACCGTCGAGCCCCAGCGCAAGGCCGCCCACCGATTCAGGCGCCAGCATGCCGGGCCAGCCGAGGGCCACGATGTCTTTCCAGCCTTGCGCTTCGTCGCCGTCCGGTTGTTCGGTGCGGGTGCGCCGCCTGCCGATGGCGCGGCTGCGCACGAAGTAGTCCAGCGCCGCTTCGCGCACTGCCGCGAGTGATTCGGTGTCCATCCAGTTTGCCTGCCTCGTTCCGTTGCAAAGACGGATCGCAGCGTGCCTGAAGACCCCGCCACAGGGCATTTGCATTTGCCGAAGGGAGGGTTTCGCAATCAAATAGCAGCCTTGCGTACAGAGGCATAAATTCGCCCCATGACCAAGATCAAGAAATCCCTGCACACCGAACTCGGCCACAGCACGCCCGACAAGATCACCGTTCGCGGGCGCGATCTGCCGTCCGAGATCCTCGGCCACCTGAACCTGGGCGACATGGCCTTCCTGGAGCTGACCGGGCGCATCCCGACGCCGCAGGAGTCGGTAACCTTCAACGCCATCGTCGTCACGTTGGTCGAGCACGGCGTCACGCCCAGTGCGCTGGCCGCCCGCCTCACTTACGCAGGCGCCCCCGAGGCACTGCAGGCCGCAGTGGCCGCCGGCCTGTGCGGTCTGGGCACGGTGTTCGTGGGCAGCACCGAGGGCGCGGCCAAGATGCTGTACGAGGCGATTCCGTTCGGCGAGAAACCGACACGCCCGCTCGCCGACATGGCCAAGGACATCGTGGCCGATTACCGTGTACGCAAGCAGATCGTGCCGGGCCTGGGCCATCCGCTGCACAAGCCGATCGATCCGCGCACGCCGCGCCTCTTCCAGATCGCGGCGGAGAACGGCCTGTCGAGCCACTACGTGGCGCTGATGCAGGCGGTGCAGGAAGAAGCCGAGCGCATCTCGGGCAAGTCGCTGCCGATCAACGCCACCGGCGCCATCGGCGCGATTGCCGCCGAGTTCGGCTTTCCGTGGAAGATCATTCGCGGCTTCGGCGTGATGGCGCGCGCCATCGGCCTGGTGGGCCACATCCTCGAAGAGATCGACGACCCGATGGCCATCGAGATCTGGCAGCGTGTGGAAAAGGAAGCCGGCGGCCCGCGCCAGGACTGAGCGAGCGAACGAGCGAGCAGCAAACGAAGATGAACAACGCCAACGACAAGAGCTTTCCCGACATTCGCGATGCGGTGCGCGACCTGTGCGCGCAGTTTCCCAACGAGTACTTCCGCAAGATCGACGAGGCGCGCGGCTACCCCGCCGAGTTTGTCGATGCGCTCACCAAGGCCGGCTGGATGGCCGCGCTGATCCCGCAGGAGTACGGTGGCTCGGGCCTGGGCCTGACCGAAGCCTCGGTCATCATGGAAGAGATCAACCGCTGCGGCGGCAACTCCGGCGCCTGCCACGGCCAGATGTACAACATGGGCACGCTGCTGCGCCATGGCAGCGAAGCGCAAAAGCGCGCGTACCTGCCCCGCATCGCCACCGGCGAACTGCGCCTGCAGTCGATGGGCGTGACCGAGCCCAGCACCGGCACCGACACCACCAAGATCAAGACCACGGCCGTGAAGAAGGGCGACCGCTACGTCATCAACGGGCAGAAGGTCTGGATCTCGCGCATCCAGCATTCGGACCTGATGATCCTGCTGGCACGCACCACGCCGCTGGCGGACGTGAAGAAGAAGTCCGAAGGCATGTCGATCTTCATCGTCGACCTGCGCGAGGCCATCGGCAAAGGCATGACGGTGCGGCCGATCCTGAACATGGTGAACCACGAGACCAACGAGCTGTTCTTCGAGAACCTGGAGATCCCGGCGGAGAACCTGATCGGCGAGGAAGGCCAGGGCTTCAAGTACATCCTCGACGGCTTGAACGCCGAGCGCACGCTGATCGCAGCCGAATGCATCGGCGACGGCTACTGGTTCATCGACAAGGTGACGGCCTACACCAAGGAGCGCGTGGTGTTCGGCCGCCCCATCGGCCAGAACCAGGGCGTGCAGTTTCCGATAGCCGAAGCCTTCATCGAGATCGAGGCGGCCAACCTGATGCGCTACGAGGCCTGCCGCCTGTTCGACGCACACCAGCCCTGCGGCGCGCAGGCCAACATGGCGAAGTACCTCGCGGCCAAGGCAAGCTGGGAGGCGGCCAATGCCTGCCTGCAGTTCCACGGCGGCTTCGGCTTTGCCTGCGAATACGACATCGAGCGCAAGTTCAGGGAAACGCGGCTGTACCAGGTCGCGCCGATCTCGACCAATCTCATCCTGAGCTACGTGGCCGAGCACATGCTCGGGATGCCGCGCTCGTTCTGAAGGGGCCGCACCGATGACCGATTCGAATCATCCAAGCAAGGTGCTCGCCACCTTCGCCGCCGAACTGCAGTTCGGCGACATCCCCGACCCCGTGCTGCGCCGCACCGAAGACCTGATGCTCGACTGGCTGGGCTCGGTGCTCGCGGCCCGCACGTCGCGCCCCGTACGCAGCATCGAGCGCTTCGCGCAGATGATGGGGCCCGCCGATGGGCCCAGCGAAATACTGACGTCGCGCCGCACCAGCTCGCCCGTGTTCGCGGCGCTGGTGAATGCCGCGGCCTCGCACTTCGTGGAGCAGGACGATGTGCACAACGGCTCGGTGTTTCACCCGGCCGCCGTGGTGATTGCGCCCGCACTCGCGGTGGCACAGAGCATCGGCGCGAGCGGCGCGCAATTGCTGACGGCGGTTGTTGCGGGCTATGAAGTCGGCATCCGCGTCGGCGAGTTCCTCGGCCGCTCGCACTACAAGACCTTCCACACCACCGCGACAGCGGGCACGCTCGCGGCAGCCGCCGCAGTGGGTCGCCTGCTCGACCTCACGCCGCAGCAGATGCTGCATGCCTTCGGCTCGGCCGGCACGCAATCGGCGGGTGTGTGGGAGTTTCTGCGCGACGCCGCCGATTCCAAGCAACTGCATTGCGCGCATGCCGCAGCCAGCGGGTTGATGTCGGCTTACCTTGCGCAAGACGGCTTCACGGGTGCCGCAAGAATCCTCGAAGGCGCGCAGGGCCTTGGCGTGGGCATGTCGAGCGATGCCGATCCTGCGAAGCTCACCGACCGACTCGGTACACGCTGGGCGTTGGCCGAAACATCCTTCAAGTACCACGCCTCTTGCCGCCACACGCATCCGGCAGCCGATGCGCTGCTGCAGGTGATGACGCAGAACAAGCTCAAGCCCAAAGACGTTTCGCACGTGACCACGCACGTGCACCAGGGCGCCATCGACGTGCTGGGCCGCGTGACCGTGCCGGCGACCGTGCACCAGGGCAAGTTCTCGATGGGCACGGTGCTGGGCCTGATCGCGGTGCACGGCCGCGCGGGCCTGGGCGAGTTCGACCGCGACTTTCTTGCCCCGGAGGTTGCGGCCTTCCGCGACAAGGTGACGATGCAGCTCGACACCGAAGTCGACACCGCCTACCCCGCACGCTGGATCGGCAAGGTCAGCGTGCACACCGCCGATGGCCGCACGCTGCAGGGCCGCGTGGACGAGCCCAAGGGCGATCCGGGCAACAGCCTGAGCCGGGCCGAGATCGAAGACAAGATGCAGCGCCTGACGCACTACGGCGAAGGCGCGACGGCGCAGGAAGCGAAGGCCTTGTGCCAGCGCATCTGGCAGTTGGCCGACGCGCCGAAGGTCGAGCGCCTGCTCGCCTAGGCGTCTTCAGGCGAAAAGGCGTCCCTGGCCGGGCGAGCGCGCATCGAGCCCGGCCGTGCGCACCAGGTCCCAGAAGCCCGCCGGCGAGCTGGAGACCACCGGTACCTGAAGCCGCGCCTCGACCTCGCGCACCGCATCGAGCGTGACCAGACCGCCGCACGAGATGAGGATTCCATCGGCACCCGGCTGGGCCTCGAAGACTTTCACGCAAAGATCGACCAGCACCTGCGTCGGCACCTCGCCGACTTTCTGCACATCGGAAATCGAGAGCCCTTCGAGCGCCAGCGGCTCGAAGTCGCTCTGCGCCAGATAGAGCCGCAGTTGCGTGTTCACTTCGTCGATATAGGCCGTGGCCACCGCCACGCGCCGGATGCCCAGGCTGCGCAGCCCGTTGACGATGGCGTTGCTCATGGTGGAACACGGCAGGCCGGTGGCACTGGCCATTTCCACTTCAAGCTGCCGGTTGAATGCGGCACCGCGAAAGAAGCTCAGCGAAGTGCCCATGAGCGACACGGCGCTCACCCCATCGGCCTTGAGTTCGAGGGCCTTGCCGATGACCGAGTCGATCACCTCCGTGTAGCCGCGCGTGGAGATTTCGCCGAGGCCGAGTCCGCGGGCGCTGAAGCGGATTCGGTCGCCGTAGAGCAGCGGACCGTCAATCGGCACCGCGCCGGCGGCGGGGGGAACGATCAGGCCTAGATGGGGTTGTTGCATTCAGTGGTTCCTCTGCTTGTTGCTTGTGTTCTTGTGTCGTTTGTTCGGGGCGCGTGCACAGGGCATCGGGTACTCCCCTCCGCGAATGTCCCCCGTCGGCGTGAGCGTCGCCCTGAACGACGCACCCCGCACACAAAAACCTAGTTCCCTTCAGCCACGATGTGCTGCTCCGCAATGATGCGTTTCCACCGCGCAGTCTCATCCGCCATGTCCTTGCCCAATTGAGCCGGCGTCGCATAAGCCCGCAATGTCCCTTGTGCGGCAGCAGCAGCCCCGGCTTCAGGCGTATCGAGCACCTTCTTCACCGCAGCGGAGAGCTTCTGCACGATCTCGTTCGGCGTACCGGCCGGCGCCAGCACGAAGATGCGCGGCGCCACGTCGAAGCCCGGCAATGCATCCGCCAGCGGCGCGACGCCCTCCGCGCCTTCGAGCTTCGCGGTGTTCATCAACGCCAGCGCGCGCAGCTTTCCCGCCTTGGCCTGCGCCATCGCGGCCGTGGCGCTGACCACGCCGATCGGCACCTGCCCGCCGATCACGTCGGGCACGATCTGCGCAGCGCCACGGTACGGCACATGCACGACGAAAGTGCCGGTGGACTGCTTGAGCATCTCGAAGCCCAGGTGCTGCACGGTGCCGACACCCGAGGTGGCAAACGAATAACGGGCCGGATGCGCCTTGAGCAGCGTCACCAACTCGGCCGGCGTCTTCGCCGGAAAGTCGTTGCCGGTGACGATCATCAGCGGCGAGATGAAGGCGCCCGCCACCGGCTTGAAGCTGGTCAGCGGATCGATGCCCATCTTCGGCTGCAGCAGCTTGGCAATGAGCAAAGCGCTGTCGCCCATCATCAGCGTGTAGCCATCGGGCGGCGCCTTCGCCACGAGGTCGGCCGCGATGAGCCCGGTGGCGCCGGTGCGGTTTTCGACCAGCACCTGCTGGCCCAGCACGGCCGACAGGCGCACGCCCAGCAGGCGCGCCACCGCGTCGACCCCGCCGCCGGCCGAGTAGCCCACCACGAGGCGGATGGGCTTGTCGGGGTACTTCTGCTGGGCCCATGCGACGGGCGCGGCCAGCGCGCCCATCAGGCCCAGGGCCACTACGGCCCGCAATGCATGCCGGCGCGCCGGCGGTCGATTCGCTTGTCTGGCTTTCATCATGTCTCCGTTGTTCTGGGGTCATCGCCGGCCGTCTGCGCGGCCTGGTCGTGTTCGGAAATTGTCTTGCTGCGTGCGTGTGTGCGTCGCTCGTGCCTCGGCTCAGGCCTTGCCCTTTCCGTGCGAGGTCGGCAGTTTCGCCAGCTCGCGCACGCGCTCGGCGTTGGGCGCAAAGCCGAGCCCCGGCGTCTCGGGCAGCGTGAGCCAGCCCTGGTCGGGCACTGGCAGGCCATCGAAGATCTGCTTGAGCATCTGCACCGCGACGTAGTGGTACTCGACCAGCCCACCGTTCGACACGCCCGCGTGCAGGTGCATGTTGTGGAAGGGCCAGGCGCCGCCGTTGTCGATGGGCACATTGAAGGCCTGCGCCATGCCGGCGATCTTCAGGCACTGCGAATAGCCGCCCGAGATGGTCACGTTGGGCTGCAGCACGTCGGCCGCCTGGTTCACCAGCAGGTCGCGGAAACGGAAGGCCAGGCCTTCGTTCTGGCCGCAGGCCAGCGGGATGCGGGTGCGCGCGCGCAGCTGGGCCATCTGCCGCACGTCGTTTTGCGTGAGCGGCTCCTCGAAGAAGCTGATGCCGTAGGGCTCGATGCGCTGCGCCAGTTCGGTCGCGTGAAACAGGTCGAGGCCGCAATTGGCATCGACGTACAGCTTCACGTCGGGGCCGACGGCTTCGCGCACGGCGGCGACGCGGCGCACGTCTTCGGCGATGACTTCGTCGAGCGGCCGCGGCTCATCGCGGCGCGCCAGCGCGTGGTTGCCGACGGTCATCTTCAGGCGCTGGAAGCCTTGCGACACCCACAGCTTGGCGGCGGCCGCAAGCTGGTCGCGCTCGAAGAAGCCGAAGCCGAAGGTGGCGTACACCGGCACCTTCGCACGCGCACCGCCCAGCAGGCGCCACAGCGGCTGGCCGAGCGCCTTGGCCTTGATGTCCCACAGCGCGATGTCGAGCGCGGCGATGGTGTGGCTGGCGTAGCCGGTCTGGCCGCGCGGCGAGAGCAGCCAGTAGAGCTTGTCCCACAGGCGCTCGGTGGCCATCGGGTCTTCGCCGATGAGCGCGGGGCCGGCCACTTCGCGCACGGCGGCGGCGATGATTTCTTCTTCGGTGATGGCGGTCATGCCGTGGCCGACGAGGCCGGTGTCGGTCTCGATCTCGGTCAGGCACAGGGACAGCGATGTCTGCTTGTTCAGGCCCACCACGTCGATGGTGACCGGGATGTTCAGCGGCGTGGCGCTGACGCGGATGATCTTCAAGAATGTCTCCTTTTCTGGGTGGCCGCCTGGTGATCTTGCGATCTGGCAGGGGTGATCTTTGCGCGGTGGGCGCCGGAGAACAATTCGTTTTTGGCGGGCGCGAGGCTTCGCGGTGCGCGAAGGCTCGGGCTCAGTCGGGCCGGCCGAGGTGCTCGAGCACCGAGCGCGCGGCCACGGTCAGGTCTTGTTGCCGGCGCACGCACAAGAGGTGCCGGCGCACCGCCCACGGCGCATCGAGTTTCAGGCAGCGCAGCCGCAATATCTGCAGCTGCGACAGCACGGCCGCATAGGGCAGCACGCCGATGCCGACGTTCTGCTCCACCATGCGGCACACCATGTCGAAGCTGCCGACCTGCATGCGCACCTTGAGCGGCACCTGCGCCTCCAGCGCCGCGCTCAGCAGCACGCGGTGCAGGGCCGTGCCTTCGCGCACCACGATATGGTCGTGCCGCAGCACCTCGTCGACGCCGATGCGCTTGCGGCGGGCCAGCGGATGGTCGCGCGCGACGATCACGGCCAGCTCGTCGGTGCGGTACGGCAGGCATTCGAGGTTCTCGGCGGGCGTGTTGCCCTCGATCACGCCGATGTCGGCCAGGCCGGCCTGCACGGCCTTCACTACCTCGGTGCTGGCGCGCTCCTGCAGGTCGATCTTGAGCACCGGATGCAGCCGCAGGAAGGAGCCGATCTGTGCCGGCAGGAACTGCGCGATGGTCGACGCATTGGCCGTGATGCTGACCACGCCCGCCACGCCGTTCTGGAAGTCGTCGAGCTCGGCGCCCAGGCGGTCCATGGCCGACAGCACGGCACGTGCATGCAAGAGCAGGCCGTGGCCCGCCGACGTGAGCGTGACGCCGCGCGCATGGCGCACCAGCAGCGGCAGCCGCGCGCGGGCTTCGAGGTCGGAGATGCGCTTGCTCGCGGCCGCCAGCGCGATGTGGCAGCGCTTGGCGCCCTCGCTGATGCTGCCGTGGTCGGCCACGGTCACGAAAAGGCGCAGCGATTTCAGGTCGGCTGACATGCGGCGCGCGCCTTCAGGGGGCAACGAGGTGGTCGAACAGTTCGCGCGCCGAAGCCGGCAGTTGCTCGCGGTCGCGCGCGATGAGCTTGAGTTCGCGTTCGGCCCATGCATCGCTCAATGGAACCGTGGCGATGCGCATCGCCATCGACAACCGCTGCGCCGACGACGCCGGCAGCACGCCAACGCCCACGCCGGCTTCGATCATCAGGCAGATGGCTTCGAAGCTGCTGACCTGGATGCGCGGGTTGAAGCCCCGGCCCGCCAGCTCCGCGCGGCGCTGCAGAAAGCGATGGATGGCGCTGCCGTGGTGCAGGCCGACGTGCTGCTCGTCGAGCGTGTCGGCAAAGGCCACCGAGGGCGCGCCCGCAAGGTGGTGCGTGGCCGGCACCACCAGCACGAGGTGGTTGCGCCCGAAGGCGCGCGCGTCGAACTCGCCGGTGTGCACATCGCCGGCCAGGATGCCGATGTCGGCCTCGCCGTCGGCCACCGCGCGCACGATTTCTTCGCTCAGGTATTCGCGCAGGTCCACCTGCACGGCCGGATGCTGCGTGAGAAAGCCTGCGAGCTTCTGCGGCAGGTACTCGGTGATGGAGGTGGTGTTGGCGAACACCCGCACGTGGCCCTTGATGCCCTTGCCGAAGTCCTGCATGTCGCAGCGCAGGTGCTCCATCTGCTGCATCACGCGCTTGGCGTGGTACAGCACGGCCTGCCCGGCGGCGGTGAGCGTCACGCCCTGCGCGCTGCGGTGCAGCAGCTTGCCGCCCACGGCCTCTTCCATCTGCTTGATGCGGGTGGAGGCGGCAGCCAGCGAGATGCAGGCTTTTTCGGCGCCGCGCGTGAGGCTGCGCGCGTCCGCCACGTAGACGAACAGTTTCAGGTCGAACAGGTCGAAATGCAGGTTCACCGGGCAGCCGCACGAAGGAGAAAAGGAACGCGCATTGTCCGGCGAATGATGCGGTGCGCGCCCCTGTGTGCGCCCTTGTGCGGGTTTGACCTCAGACCGGGTCCCAGCTGAACACGTCGGCCGAGCGGTCCAGCGGATAGAAGCTGGCGCGCATCGCGGGCATGGCGTGCTCGGCGATGCTCTGTGGCGTCCAGCCTTCGGAGCGGTGCACGGAGCGCACCGGGCGCGGCTGGCTGATGAGCGAGATTTCGTTGTTGCGCACCGAAAAAATCTGCCCGTTGACCGCGCTCGCCGCATCGCTCGCCAGGTACACGGCGAGCGGCGCCACCTTGGCCGGCGTCATCTGCTTGATCTTGTCGACGCGGGCGCGCTGCTCGTCGGTGTCGGTGGGAATGGCGCCGATCATGCGGCTCCAGGCAAAGGGCGCGATGCAGTTGGAGCGCACGTTGAACTTGAGCATGTCGAGCGCGATCGACTTCGACAGCGCCACGATGCCGAGCTTGGCCGCCGCGTAGTTGGCCTGGCCGAAGTTGCCGATGAGGCCCGAGGTCGAGGTCATGTGCACCATCGCGCCGGAGTTCTGTTCCTTGAAATGCGTGGCGGCCGCGCGGCTCACGTAGTAGGCGCCGTACAGGTGCACCTTGAGCACGGCGTCCCATTCGTCGACCGACATCTTGTGGAAGAAGCGGTCGCGCAGGATGCCGGCGTTGTTGACCACCGCATCGATGCGGCCGAAGCTTTCGACGGCGCATTCGACGATGCGCGCCGCGCTGGCGGCATCGGCCACGCTGTCGGTATTGGGCACGGCCTGGCCGCCGGCGGCGCGGATTTCATCGACCACCTGCTGCGCCGGGCCGGCGCTGCCGCCGGCGCCGTCGAGCGCGGCGCCGATGTCGTTGACCACCACCTTGGCGCCGTTGCGGGCCATGGCCAGTGCGATGTCGCGCCCGATGCCGCCACCCGCGCCGGTGACGACGACCACTTTTCCTTCAACCATTTTTGTCTCTGCTCCGGATGTTTGCCCGCGCGATTGACGGGCAAATCCAGAATGCCACAGGAGTGGCAGGAGCGGCTTTCGGGTTTCCGAAGAGGGTCTTCGGCGGCGCCCCGGCTGCTTACTGCCGCGCCGTGCGAATGTTCGCCGGCAGCGCCTGCGGCCAGCTCGTGCGGAACGGGTTGATGTCCAGCCCGCCGCGCCGCGTGTAGCGCGCATACACCGCGAGCTTGGTCGGCTGGCACTGGCGCCAGATGTCGGTGAACATCCGCTCGGCGCACGGCTCGTGGAATTCGTTGTGGTTGCGAAAGCTCACGATGTACGCGAGCAGCCCGGCCTGGTCGATAGGCGGGCCGCTGTAGCGGATCTGCACGCTGCCCCAGTCGGGCTGGCCGGTGACGAGGCAGTTGCTCTTGAGCAGGCGGCTGGTCAGGGTCTCGTTCACGTGCACCTGCGTGGCGTCGCTGCTCAGCAGCTCGGGCGCGGGCTGGTAGCGGGTGCACTCGATGTCGAGGCGGTCAAGGTCGAGGCCGTCGATTTCATGCACCGGCTCGCGGTCGAACAGTTCGGGCGTGAGCAGCTTCACGCCGATGCCGCCGGTCTGGTCGCTGCCGCGCCAGGCGGCTTCGGCGAGGTCGGTGCGCAGGTGCTCGCGCACGGCATCGACGCTTGCGAAGGTGCTGTTGTTGAAGCTGTTCAGGTAGAGCTTGAACGACTTGCTCTCGATGATGTTCGGCGTTTCGCACGGGATGGTGAAGTGCGCGATGGCCAGCTGCGGCTTGCCGCGCGGGTTGAGCCAGCTCACCTCGAAGGCGGTCCAGAGGTCGGCGCCGAAGAAGGGCAAGGCGCCGGCCTGGATGCCCATGGCTTCGCGCTGGGTGGCGCGGGCGATGGGGAACAGCAGAGACGGGTCGTACCTGTCGGCGTAGGCCGAGGCGCGGCCCAGCTGCGATTGCTCGGGGGTATCGTGAACGTTCGGAACGTTCGGGTCGTGGGGTTGGTTGTCGGTGCTCATGTCTTGTCCTTGGCGTCCGCCGCATGGGCGAACGGGGCGATGTGGTTGGCGAGGATGGTGCAGACCTCGGGCGGCAGGTCGTGGCCCATGCCGGGAACGGCGACGAACTGCGCGCCGGGAATGCGCCTGGCCGAGTCTTCTCCGCAGGCGATGGGCACGAGGGCATCGGCGTCGCCGTGCAGCACCAGGGTCGGGCTCTGGATGCGCGGCAGTACCTTCGGGCGCTCGTCGTCGGCGCCGATGGCGAGCATCTGCCGCAGCATGCCGGCCGGGTGGTAGGCGCGGCGCATGCTGAAGGTGAGGCGCTCGGCCAGTTCTTCGTCGGTCTGCGGATAGGCCGGGCTCTGGATGAGCCGCAGCAGCCTGATGCTGTGCGCCACAAGTTCGGCTTCGCTCTTGCCCAGGGGCCGGCGCATGAGCATGGCCGCGACTTCGCGGCGCGGGCCGGGCAGGCCGCGCGCGCCGCTCGAACTCATGATGCTCACGAGGCTCGCGGCGCGATGCGGCGCAGTGGCGGCCAGGCGCTGCGCGATCATGCCGCCCATCGAGGCACCGACGATGTGGGCCTTGGCGATGCCGAGCGCGTCGAGCACGCCGATCGAATCGCGCGTCATGTCCTGCAGGGTGTAGGCCGAGCGCACCTTGAGGCCGAGTCGGTGACGGATGGTTTCCCAGATGAAGTTGCCGGTGCCGGCATGGTCGAAGCCCTGGCTCAGGCCGATGTCGCGGTTGTCGTGGCGCACCACGCGAAAGCCGGCATCGACCAGTTGCTGCACGAAGGCGGTGGGCCAGGCGATCAGCTGCATGCCCAGGCCCATGATGAGCAGGATGACAGGGCGCCCGTCTCCGCTGCCGCCACCGGTATCGTCGACTTCGATCTGCAGGCCGTTGGCGGTGAGTTTCATCGGGTCCTTGTTGTTGTGCTGCTGCTTCTTTTCTTACTTGAATTCGCGCTCGCGCAGCCACTTGGTGGCGACCCACTTCTCGCCCGCCAGCACCGGCGCGCCGCCGTGCAGGGTGCGGGTGACGGGGTCGGGGCGGTCGTAGCTGAAGAACACGCCGGTGCCGCGCACGGGCGCGACTTCGAGGCCGACGTCGGGGAAGGTGGTGGCACCGCCCTGCTCCGGCTCCTGCAGGTACATCACGAGCGTGGCCACGCGCTGGCCACCACGCTTGAGGATGGTGGGCGTGCCGGGCTCGTGCGGGTCGAAGTAGTCGTAGTGCGGGCGGTACTGCGCGCCGGGGGCGTAGCGCAGGATCTGCAGGCCCTCGCCGTAGGCCAGCGGCCAGCGCAGCAGCATGGCGATGCGCTGCTCGACGCGGGCGACGATCTCGTTCTCGCCGCGCTCGAAGAACATGCCGTCGCTGGTGCGGTCGACGTTGAGCACCTCGCCACCGGTGCGCGTTTCGACGGTGAGCGAGCGTGCCAGGCGCACGCGCGCGGCGGCGATCAGCCCTTCGCATTCCTCGCTCGACAGCAGGTTGCCGAAGACGATCACGCGCGGATGCCGCAGGGTGTGCAGCACCTGCACGCGGCGGTCGCCGGCATCGAGGTAGAGCGGCGCGCCATCGAGGTCGGGGCCGGGCATCTCAGTGCGCGCGGGGGCCAGTGCCGCCTCGACATCGGGAAAGCCGGCCTCGAGCTGGGCCAGCGCCACGTCAGTGGCCGAATCGTGCCAGCCGGCCGCGCGCATCGACGCGCGCAGTGCGGGCACCGAATGACCGGCCGCCAACTGGGCAACCAGCCATTCGCGCAACTCCGGACTGATCGGTTGAGACATTCAATACACCTCCATATGGCGCCGGGCACCGCGACGCATGAAACCACCATGGCCCCTTCCAGAAACACCGCGGAACCGGCTTTGCCGGGCCGCTGGTGTTGCCCCCTGCAAGGGGGTTGGCGAAGCGACACGAAGTGCGCGGAGACTGGGGGTCATTCCAGTCTTCTCCTGAACACCAGCCTTTCGGCTGTCGACACGTTGGCGTCGAAACCATAACCTTCGAGGTCGAATTTTTCCAGTGCCTTGGGCGTGGCCGCCTTGTGCTGCACGGCCCAGCGCGCCAGCAGGCCGCGGGCGCGCTTGGCGAAGAAGCTCACGATCTTGTACTTATCGCCCTTCCACTCCTGGAACACGCATTCGACCACGCGGGCCTTGAGCACCTTCTGGTCGATCGACTTGAAGTATTCCTGCGAGGCGACATTGATGACGACCGGCGTGCGGTCAGCCGCGAGGCGCTCGTTGAGGTGCTCGGCGATGCGCGAGCCCCAGAAGGCGTACAGGTCCTTGCCGTGGCGGTTGGACAGCGCGGTGCCCATCTCGAGCCGGTAGGGCTGCAGGCGGTCGAGCGGACGCAGGATGCCGTACAGGCCGCTGAGGATGCAGACGTGGTCTTGCGCCCACGCGAGCTGCGATGCGGTGAGCGTGCGGGCATCGAGGCCGCCATAAACATCGCCGTCGAAGGCGAAGGCCGCCTGACGCGCGTTCTTTTCGGTGCTCTTGCTGGACCAGGCTTCGTAGCGCGCCACGTTGAGCGCCGAAAGCTTGTCCGACAGGTGCATCAGTTCGGAGATCTGCTGGGGCGACTTTTCTCGCAGCAGCTTGATCAGTTCGGCCGAGGGGCCGCGCGGGGCTTCGAAGTGGGGTTGGGTGGCGGGGATTTCGGAGGGAACCGGGGTGTCGTAGTCGAGTGACTTTGCAGGGGAAAGCAGGAAGAGCATCCCGGAATTATGGGATAGGCTCACCCCCAGGCTTCGCGCACTTCGTGTCGCTACTCCCTCCCCCTTGCAGGGGGCAACGCCAGCGGCCCGGCAAAGCCGGTTCCGCAGCGTTCCGCGGACCGAAAGCCGCGCCGGTAAAATCCCCGGCAATCCCACCTCTGTCACCGACGGCACCCGAGGGTGCCGTTTTGCATTCCCCATGAGCGAACCCACTACCCCTCCCGCACAACCTGGTCTCGACAGCCTGTCGAAATCGTTCGAACCCGCCGCCATCGAGGCGCACTGGGGCCCGGAATGGGAGAAGCGCGGCTATGCCAAGGCGGGCTTCCGCGGCACGCAGCAGCCCAAGGAAGGCGCCGATTCGTTCGCGATCCAGCTGCCGCCCCCCAACGTGACGGGCACGCTGCACATGGGCCATGCGTTCAACCAGACGATCATGGACAGCCTTACGCGCTACCACCGCATGAAGGGCGACAACACGCTGTGGCTGCCGGGCACCGACCATGCCGGCATCGCGACGCAGATCGTGGTGGAGCGCCAGCTGCAGGAGCAGAAGATCAGCCGCCACGACCTGGGCCGCAAGAACTTCGTGGAACGCGTCTGGGAGTGGAAAGAGAAGTCGGGCAACACCATCACCCGCCAGATGCGCCGCATGGGCGACACGGTGGACTGGAGCCGCGAGTACTTCACGATGGACGACGACCTCTCCAAGGTCGTGATGCACACCTTCGTGAAGCTCTATGAAGAAGGCCTGATCTACCGCGGCAAGCGCCTGGGCAACTGGGACCCGGTGCTCAAGACCTCGGTGAGCGACCTCGAGGTCGAGAGCGAGGAAGAAGACGGCTCGCTCTGGCACATCGCCTACCCGCTGGAAGACGGCAGCGGCACGCTGACCGTGGCCACCACCCGGCCCGAGACCATGCTCGGCGACACGGCCGTGATGGTCCACCCCGAGGACGACCGCTACAAGCACCTGATCGGCCAGCGCGTGAAGCTGCCGCTGGTCGACCGGCTGATCCCGATCATCGCGGACGAGTACGTCGACAAGGCCTTCGGCACCGGCGTGGTCAAGGTCACGCCCGCGCACGACTACAACGACTACGCGGTCGGCCAGCGCCACAAGCTCGAGGTGATCGGCATCCTGACGCTCGACGCGACCATCAACGACAACGCGCCCGAGAAGTACCGCGGCATGGACCGCTTCGTGGCACGCAAGGCCATCGTGGCCGACCTCGATGCGCTGGGCCTGCTGGTTGAGGTGAAGAAGCACAGGCTGATGGTGCCGCGCTGCGCTCGCTCGGGCGCCATCGTCGAGCCGATGCTGACCGACCAGTGGTACGTGGCCATGACGCGCCCCGGCGCCGATGGACAGTCGATCGCGCAGAAGGCCATCGACGTGGTGAAGTCGGGCGAAGTGCGTTTCGTGCCCGAGAACTGGGTCAACACCTACAACCACTGGATGGAGAACATCCAGGACTGGACCATCTCGCGCCAGCTCTGGTGGGGCCACCAGATCCCGGCCTGGTACGACGAAGAAGGCAATGTGTACGTGGCCGAGGACGAGGCCGCGGCGCAGGCCAAGGCACCGGGCAAGAAGCTCACGCGCGACGAGGACGTGCTCGACACCTGGTATTCGGCATCGCTCTTCCCCTTCTCCACGCTGGGCTGGCCCGAAAAGACGAAGGACCTCGAGCTGTACCTGCCCTCGCAGGTGCTCGTGACGGGCTACGACATCATCTTCTTCTGGGTCGCCCGGATGATCATGATGACCAAGCACTTCACCGGCAAGGTGCCGTTCAAGGACATCTACATGCACGGCCTGGTGCGCGATGCGCAGGGCAAGAAGATGAGCAAGTCCGAAGGCAACGTGCTGGACCCGGTCGACCTGATCGACGGCATCCAGCTGCCCGAACTGCTCGAGAAGCGCGTGCAGGGCCTGCGCAAGCCCGAGACCGCGCCGACGGTGCGCAAGAACACGCAGAAGGAATTCCCGGACGGCATTCCGGCCTTCGGCGCCGACGCGCTGCGTTTCACCTTCGCTTCGCTGGCCTCGCTGGGCCGCGGCATCAACTTCGATTCGAAGCGCTGCGAGGGCTATCGCAACTTCTGCAACAAGCTGTGGAACGCCACGCGCTTCGTGCTGATGAACTGCGAAGGCCAGGACTGCGGCCTGCTGGAGCACACGAAGGAAGAATGCAAGGTCGGCGGCCCGGCCCATGGCTACCTGAAGTTCAGCCGTGCCGACTACTGGATCGTGTCGCAGCTGCAGCGCGTCGAGGCCGACGTGGCCAAGGGCTTCGAGGAGTACCGCCTCGACAACGTGGCCAACGCGATCTACCAGTTCGCCTGGGACGAGTTCTGCGACTGGTACCTGGAAATCGCCAAGGTGCAGATCCAGACCGGCGACGATGCGCAAAAGCGCGCCACGCGCCGCACGCTGATCCGCGTGCTCGAGACGCTGCTGCGCCTGGCGCATCCGGTGATTCCGTTCATCACGGAAGAGCTGTGGCAGAAGGTGTCGAAGGTCGCGGGCCGCGAAGGCGAGTCGATCATGATCGCGGCTTATCCGAAGAGCCAACCCGAGAAGATCGACGAGGCGGCCGAGGCGCATGTGGCGCGGCTGAAGGCGCTGGTCGATGCATGCCGCACGCTGCGTGGCGAGATGAACGTGTCGCCCGCCGTGCGCCTGCCGCTCTATGCGGTGGCCGACGATGCGGAAGGCGCGGCCTTCCTGCGCGAATCGGCGCCTGTGCTGCAGGCACTGGCCAAGCTGAAGGAAGTGAAGGTCTTCGACGACGAGGCCTCGTGGCAGGCCGCGGCCGAAGCGGCACCTGTGGCGGTGGTGGGCGCGGCGCGCCTGTGCCTGCACATGGAAATCGACAAGGTGGCCGAGCGCGCCCGCATCGGCAAGGAAATCGCGCGCATCGAGGGCGAGATCGCCAAGGTGCACGGCAAGCTCGGCAACGAGGCCTTCGTGGCCAAGGCACCGCCCGCAGTGATCGAGCAGGAGCGCAAGCGCCTGGCCGATTTCACCGCCACGCTGGAGCGCCTGCGCGACCAGCTTGTGCGCCTCGGCTGACAGACGCGGCGAATATGGGGCGTTTAGGATGCTGGTTCGGCACTTGCTTGCCGCTCCAGCTTTCTGATTCAACCTCCCCAACTTTCAACGAACCGACGCTGAACCGCCCATGTCCACCACACCCTCGACACGTATCCGCAAGGCTGTATTTCCTGTTGCAGGCTTTGGCACCCGCTTCTTGCCCGCCACCAAGGCACAGCCCAAGGAAATGCTGCCGGTGGTCGACAAGCCGCTGATCCAGTACGCCGTCGAAGAGGCGTACGCCGCCGGCATCCGCGACATGATCTTCGTGACCGGCCGCAACAAGCGCGCCATCGAAGACCACTACGACACCGCCTACGAACTCGAAAGCCAGCTCGAAGCCAGCGGCAAGAGCGCATTGCTCAACATCGCGCGCTCGGTGATGCCCGACGACATGACCTGCTCCTACGTGCGCCAGCCGCGCATGCTGGGCCTGGGCCACGCGGTGCTGTGCGCCGAGCACCTGGTGGGCAACGAGCCCTTCGCCGTGCTGCTGGCGGACGACCTGATGGTCGGCCCCGATGGCGGCGAGCCGGTGCTGGCGCAAATGACGGCTGCTTTCGCGCGCCTTGGCGCGTCGCTGCTGGCCGTGCAGGAAGTGCCGCAGGCGCACGTCAAGCGCTACGGCATCGTGGCCGGCGAGACGGTCGAAGACGGCCTGGTGAAGGTCAACCGCATGGTCGAGAAGCCCAAGCCCGAAGAAGCGCCATCGCGCCTGGGCGTGGCGGGCCGCTACATCCTCACACCGGGCGTGTTCGACGAGATCCGCAACCAGCCCAAGGGCGCGGGCGGCGAGATCCAGCTGACCGATGGCATCGCGGCGCTGATGAAGAAGGAATCGGTCTACGCCTATGCCTACAAGGGCATCCGCTACGACTGCGGCAGCAAGGAAGGCTTTCTGCAGGCCACCGTGGAACTGGCGCTGGCCCACCCTGAAGTGGGCAGCGAGTTCCGCGAATACCTCAAGAGCCTGAAGCTGTAACGGCCTCGGTCTTGGTCTTTCTCCTTCCCCCTCTGGGGGAAGGCAGGGATGGGGGCCAGCGGCCTCACCATCCACCCCGGGAACTCAGCGCCTCTTCAGCACATGAATGAAGTCGCTCCCCACCGTCTCCTGCGCCATCAGCTCATTGCCCGTCTGGCGCGCAAAAGCCTGAAAGTCGCGCACCGACCCCGGATCGGTCGAGACCACCTTCAGCAGCTGTCCGCTCGCCATGTCGTTGAGCGACTTCTTCGCCTTGAGGATCGGCAACGGGCAGTTCAGCCCGCGCGTATCGATTTCGCGATCAACTTCCACGCTTCGGCTCCTCGGGCGGCAGGTTGAGGCCCCGGCGGCGCTCTTCGTTCTCGGCGGCGGTGAAGAACACGGGCTCGTGCCCGCGCGTGCGCAGCCAGTCGGCCAGCGCATAGCCGGTGCCCGCGGGCCAGCAACGCAGGTCCGGCAGATCGTAGAGGCGGTAGTCGACCAGCTCGGGCGAGAGCTTCACATCGCCATCGGCCACCACGTGGTAGGCAATGATGATCTGGTTCATGCGCTGGAAATCGTAGGCGCCGACGAGCTTCGTGGCGCTGACCTCGAGGTTCGTTTCTTCCTTCACCTCGCGCGCGATGCCCTCCTCGGGCGTCTCGCCGGCTTCCATGAAGCCGGTGATCAGCGCGTACATCTTGCCGGGCCAGGCGGCATTGCGGGCCAGCAGCACCTGGCCGCGGTACTCGACGATGCCCGCCAGCACCGGCGTCGGATTGTTCCAGTGGGTGTGGCCGCAGTTCGGGCAGCGCAGGCGCTCCTTGGGGCCGCCGTCTTCCATCAACGCGATCCACTCCAGCGGCGTGGCACAGACCTGGCAAAACTTGGGATGGGGCATGTGGGGTCTCTGTTCTTTTTCTGGGGGCTTGCAGCGCCCATTGGAGGGCGCCGCAGCGGGTTTTGTTGTCAGCGGATCACGCGGGGAACACGCCGGTCGACAAGTACCGGTCGCCGCGGTCGCACACCACGAAGACGATGGTTGCGTTCTCGACCTTTTTCGCCACTTCGAGCGCGGCCCACAGCGCACCGGCCGCAGAGATTCCACCGAAGATGCCTTCTTCACGCGCCAGGCGGCGGCACATTTCTTCGGCGTTGTCCTGGCTCACGCTGATTTCTTCGTCGACGCGGCTCGGGTCGTAGATCTTGGGCAGGTACTCGGCCGGCCACTTGCGGATGCCGGGAATGCGCGAGCCCTCGGCCGGCTGCGCGCCGATGATGCGTACCGCCGGGTTCTTTTCCTTCAGGAAGCGCGAAACGCCGGTGATGGTGCCCGTGGTGCCCATGGCGCTCACGAAATGCGTGATCTTGCCTTTGGTATCGGCCCAGATCTCGGGGCCGGTGGTTTCATAGTGGATGCGCGGGTTGTCGGGGTTGGCGAACTGGTCGAGCACCCGGCCCTTGCCCTGCGCCACCATCTGCTCGGCCAGGTCGCGGGCGTATTCCATGCCGCCGCTCTTGGGCGTGAGCACGAGTTCGGCGCCGAAGGCCTTCATGGTCTGGGCGCGCTCGACGGAAAGGTCCTCCGGCATGATCAGCACCATGCGGTAGCCCTTGACGGCCGCAGCCATCGCCAGCGCGATGCCGGTGTTGCCGGACGTGGCCTCGATCAGGGTGTCGCCGGGCTTGATCTCGCCCCGCTCTTCCGCCCGTTTGATCATCGAAAGCGCCGGCCGGTCTTTCACCGAACCTGCGGGATTGTTGCCTTCGAGCTTGCCGAGAATCACGTTGCCACGCTTGGCGTTCTCTGCCGCATCGATGCGCTGCAGCGCCACCAGGGGGGTTTTGCCGATGGCATCTTCGATCGTCGGATAATTCATGCCAGCCACTGTGCCATAATTTTGGGCTTCCTTCCGGATGTGCCCGGGTGGTGAAATTGGTAGACGCAGGGGACTCAAAATCCCCCACCGAAAGGTGTGCCGGTTCGATTCCGGCCCCGGGCACCATACGCGCAGTGCTGTCGCGAGGATAGTTATTGGCGCATCGTTGGCGCGGCCATTGGCGCGAACGTATGCAGGGAAGAGATCCGCGCAAGCCCGCTGGGGCTATCCGCGCTAGGTGGGGCAAAATCCGCCAACCAATAAGCGGAGGTGCAGATGAAGGTGATCCGAGACGACGAGCCTTACGCGCCCATCACGCCACCGAAACCTATCGAGGAGGCCGCACCGACAGCTACGGCCGCTCAATACGACGCCTTTCCCTATGACGCGCCGTGGTGGCTACGCTACCCCTTGGGGGTCGCGGCCCTTGGAGGCGCGTGGTACTGCGCGTTTGAGTGGCAAACCACGCGCTGGGCACATTGGCTACTGGCAGGAATGTTTGCCTTCATGGCGCTCGGCTTGCTGCGCGAGTTGTTCCTTGGAATCATGGTAGCCGCCTTGGTAGGACTTGCGCTCTGGGCGTTCGGGGCGGCCTTTGCTGCCCTGCCAGTGAGCGTGGCAATCATCATTGGCGCCATGATCATCGCGTCCAGAATGCGCTGACGACTCAGGCAGCTACAGGTCCCGCGTCAAACAGCTCGACCGGCGGCACCTTTAGCATCTCTTTCGCTTCCTCAACTGTACACGTCAGCCAGCGGTCGAAGTCGTGCGCTTCCAGCGGAATCACTGTGCGCTTGTCTTGCTGGTCGAGCGGTAGTGGCAGCTTCGTGACCTTGTCGACCTCAGGCTTGTGCATGCGCCCCATCAGCGGGTGGCCGTCAGCGTTCATGGTCAACATGGTGAAGCTGTCCCAGGCCTCGCCTGTCTTCAGATCAGTCCAGGTGTTCCACAGACCGGCCAAGCCCCACGGCGCACCATCCGCGCGCGAGCAGACGCCACAGGAGCGCGGGCAGTACGAGTTTGCGGAGGCCGAAGCGAAGGCCAAACGCGCGGGCCTATGGGCCGATGCTGAACCAGTGCCCCCGTGGCACTGGCGAAAGACACAGCGCCACGGCAAAGACGTGCTGCAAAGGCAATAGGCCACCAGCTACGCCACGCCCATTCACCTCAAATCGAACCCTATTCGCGGGGCGGACGCGGAGGTAACTCCCAAGTCACGGATAATCCAGTCCTGATCGACTCTTGGCAGGCCTTCGTCACCGCCGCCGCCCACTCTGCGTCCTGCGATGTATCTGGCGGTGAGAGGACGCCCTTCGATATCAACCGTGATTCGGCTGCCATCATCCCTTCAAGTTGCTTGTGAGTAACCGTCATTGAAGAGCCTTGTAGAGATGGTTTCGGGGTCCTATTTTAGCCGAGCGACGAGATACTCAAGGCTGTAACTCACAGTGCTGGAGGCCCTCTCGCTGTTACTTCGAGGTCACATCGATTAAAATGCCGATACCGTGTCCCAGACAGGTAGTGTTCGCTAGGTTGTGCGGCGTCAATGGCGGTTCAAAAAACCGTTAAGTACGAGAGGTGGAAATCGGCCCCACCCCCTCCTAGAAGACCCATCAAGGCCCCGCTGCTTCAACGCTCCGGGGCTTTGTTGTTTGGCCCAAGTCATCGCTCGGTTGTATCGACGTATCGCTCGCAGATGATGCTGGCGGCCCGGGTGGCGTCAGCGAACTTTCCCAGCTCGACAAGAGCCGTTGCACTCCCGCCGAGCAGGTTGGCAAGCAGATCGAGGGCGGCTTCGGCTGGCGGGCTTGCGCCGGAAGTGCGGGCCTCTGCGCCGGCTGCACGGACGACGGCGCGAAGGGCATCGAGTTGCTTGCGCATCCTGCGTTCAGCGTCAGCAGCGCGGCCAGCATCAACACGGGCAGCGGCAATTTGTTGTTGGCCATCTTGAATCACTCCATCGACGCGCGTGCGCCAGGTCTGTTCTTGGGTGCGCTGCGCGCGTTCAGCGAAGCGGGCGGACTCGGCGGCCGTGGCGCGGTAGTCGGCCAGATCCTTTCGCGCGGTCGCGGCTTCGGTGCGCGCGGCGGCGCTGCGGTTGCGCTCGATGCCTGCGATGAGCAGTGCGCCAGCGAGCCCCAGGCCGAGGGCCCAGAGCATCAGGGCGCGAAAGTCAAACATCATCATCAACCGGCCCCAAGCGCTTTACGTGCTCGCGCGCGACGGGCGAGCCGGTCTTCGAGGCCGTTCTACCCGCCGTTGATACGCTCGGTCTGGCCGACGAAGTCACCCCGATCCGCGAGGGCGTTCAAGCCCTTTCGCTTCCAGAACATCGCCGCCGACAAGGCACCCCAACGCGGTTGCCCCAGCGCCTGCGGGTCTTCTTCGAAGTTCGGCACAATGGTTCCCAGCAAGGCGCGAAGCTCATCGCGCACGAGTGCATGGTTTGTGCGGCCAGTCGTTTGAAGGGGCCATGACCCGCGAACCTGCGGCCATCGCCGGCCTGCGCGTTGCCGAGGTTCCATGCCTTGAAGTTGCGATCACCGCGGCGGAGCGTTGGCCCCCACGACTGCGAAAAATCGCGCTCGTAGCCTCACTGTTTCAGCCCCCGCTGCTCGCCCGGCGTGAGCGACTGCATCTGCGCGGTGGTGAGCGCGCCCGCACCGAGCACCTGCACCACGCCCTTGGGGTCGTAGGCGCCGCCGCTGCGCTCGCGGCCTGCACCGGCGCCGCCCTCCCCGCCCGCAGGCTCATTGCCGAAGCCGAGCACGCGCACGGTGAACACCGAGGGCAGCGCCTGGCGCTGCGCCGCGCGCTCGCGTTGCACCGCGTCCTGCGCGGCGGTCGCGGCCTGCGATGCGGCCGCGCTGGCGTTGGTCAGCGCGCCCACGTTCACCGCCGCCACCACCGGAACGCCGGTCGACTTGCCCTGCACCTGGATGTTGTCGGCGTTGAGCACGCGCAGCGCCGCCAGGTTCACGTTGCCCGACACGCGGATGCCCGCTTCGCCCGCATCGATGGTGCCCAGCGGCGCGATCAGGTCGATGTCCCCCGGCGGCACTTCGGGAATCGGGTTCAGCGTGGCAATACCCGCGCCGGTGTTGGGCGTGGTCGGCGACAGGCTGACGTTGCCGGCGTCGTCATACACGCGCCGCTGCGGCGTGTAGACCACGGTCGATCTCGCGCCGCGGCCGGCATTGATGTCGCCCTGCGCCGACCAGGCCAGGATGCCGCCGCCGAAGGTGGTGAAGATGCGGCTCTGGCCCAGCAGGATGCTGCCCAGCGAATAGATCTGCACCTCGCCCGCGCCCTGCGTGAGCACGCCCGAGCCCTCGCCCGGCACGAAGCCCCCGTCCACCCCGACCAGCGTGCGCCCGCCGGGCACGAGGATGTTCACATCGCCGCCGAAGTTGGTGTGGATACCGGCATCGAGCGCGTCGTACACGCCGATGTCGCTGGGCCGGCCGGCGGCGGTCCAGGCGTCGCGCCGCAGGTAGCTCTTGCCGGCTTGCGGCCGCTTGGTGAACGAGTCCGAACTGCTCAGGTAGTAGTTGGCGCTGCTGAACATGGTCAGGTCGCCCTGATAGTGGCGCGCGCTGCCGTCGGCACCGTGCGTGGGGAACAGCGTGGCGATGGCCTCGCGGCCGCGCAGGTAGCTGCCCCGGCGCGGGCCGCCCTCGTCGTTGTACTCGCGTCCACCGGCCCGCAGTTCGGCGTAGTACACGTTGCGCAGGTAGACCTGCTGCTGCTCGGGCGGCAGTCCAGCGAAGAAGGTGCGCGCGTCCATGGTCGCGGCATCGAAATGCCGGCCCTGGCTGTTGCTGCCGCCGAAGCGCTCGCCCAGCCAGTTCACCAGGTGCAGGCCCTTGGCCAGGCCGAACTCGCGTGCCAGGTCGCGGCGCTGGTTGCCGCCGCCTTCGCTGCGTTGGCCATCGATCTCGGCTTGCTTGCGCTTCAGGTAGGCATCGGCGCCGGCCTCCTCGCCGCCGTAGCCGAACTGCTGCGACAGCCAGCCTGCCAGCGTCAGCTCGCCGCCGTAGCTGTACAGCGCGGTGCCGGGCTGGTCCGCGAAGGGGCGGCCGCTTTCGGCGCGGCGCTTGGGATCGAGGTAGCGCGCGGCGAAGCCGTCCCAGTCCGGCCCGTCGCGGCCCACGCCCACCGCCACCGAGATGCCGGCGCCGCTGCTGCGGTCGCCCGGCTTCACGTTGACGATGGCGCCCACGCTCTTGAGCTCGCCCTTGTCGGCCATGTACAGGTCGCGCCCGGCGCTGAGTGCCAACTCGCCGGGGCCTGCGATGTGGAAGCTGCTGGTGCGGATGTCGCGGCCGGCCTCCACCACCGACACATCGTCGGCATGGCGGTGCACGATCAGGTTGCCGCGCGCCGAGCCGGCGAGCAACTGCTGCGGCTCAGGTGCCCACTCCGGCTTGCCGTTGACGGTGCGTCCATGCCAGCCCGTGGCTTCGGCCGGCACGTTGTCGACCTGGCCCAGCGCGGTGCCGGCATCGACGATGTCGCGCCCGGCGCGGATCGCCACCGGGCCGCCGCCCTCGTACCAGATGCCGAACGAGGTCGGCGCGCCGGTGCCGCCGCCGCGGTAGAGCATGGAGCCGGTGCGCAGGCCCACGATGTCGCCGTCCACCGCGTAGAAGCGCGACGGCGGCTGGCCCATCGGCGCCACGTCGGCCGCGCTGGGCGAGGTGAGCGTGAACAGCGGAAAACGCAGCGACGAGTTCTGTCCGCCCACGGTGACGGAGGCCAGCAGCGCGTCGGCGGCCGAGTTGTGGATGATCTCTCGGCCGTACCAGATCGGGTTGCCCAGCGCGATGAAGCCGGGCTGGAACGGATCCACCAGCCGCGACGGGTCGGCGCCCGAGGGCGTGATGGTGTAGCCCCCGCCGTAGATCGAGTCGCGCGCCAGCAGCTCGAGCTGCGCGGTGCGCTGCACCGCGTACTGCGGTCCGGTCGGCGACGGCGCCAGCGTCAGGCTCCAGCCCGAGGGGCCGCCGCTGCTGTCCATCCAGCCCCGGCTCGCGTCGCCGTAGTACAGGCTGCCGCTGGCCGCCAGAGCGCGCAGCACCGCCGGATAGACGAAGCGACCGTCGGTGGCCTGGTGGTTGGTGCGGTAGCTCGGGTCGGCCCAGCCCAGCGTGGGCGTGAGGTTGCCGCCGGCGCTGGCAAGGTCGATCGCGGTGGATGGCGTCCACAGCGAGAACCAGGTCCAGCCGTCGCCCTGGTACTGCTTGCCGTTGGCACTGAAGGGCGTGCCGCCGGTGAGCGTGGGCACGCGCCCCGGATCGGCCACGCCGCCGAGCACCAGGTCGCCGCGCGCGTCGAGCCGCACGCCCGCATCACCGGGAATCAGCACCGGCCCGCCAGTGGCGAGGCCCGAGGTGGCGATGTAGGAGTCGGTCGCCCACGCGTTGTTCAGGTTGGCGACCTCGTAGCCCAGCTTGATGCCGCCCACCGCGCCGCTTTCCAGCCGCAGCGCGCCGCGCAGGTTGGCGAAGACGCCGTTGAGGTCCATCATCGTGCGGTGATGGCTCAACGGGTTGTTGGCCTGCCATGTGGTGCTGGAAGGCAGTCCGCGCACCTCGGGCGACGGGTTCAGGGTGCCGCCGATGCGCACGTCCAGGTCGCCGCCGCCGGTCAGCAGCAGCTCGCCCGAGCGCGTCACGCGGCCGGTGCTGCCCACCGCCAGGTGCAGGCCCTGGCTGCGCGCCACGTAGGTGCCGCTGAAGTCGCCCATCTGCTCCATCATCCCGGCGTTGCCGCCGGTCTCGAACACCAGGTTGCCGCCGCCCAGCGTGCCGATGCCGACGAAGCCGACCAGGAAGGGCCATTGGCCGCCAAGGTCGTACATCGAGGTGTCGCTGCCCGCGACGTAGCTGCCGAAGTTGATCCACCAGGCGGTGGGCACGCCCTCGGGGCCCGGCACCACGCTGCCGGTGCCCTGGCGCCAGACCCAGTTGCCCAGCATCGCGCTGGGGTACTGCACGCGGAACACACCCAGTTCGTCGGTGGTGCGACGCAGGCTGCCCCGAGCGCCGATGGTGTCGCCGCGCGCATCGCCCTGCACGCGCACTCGCAGGTTGCCGCCGTGGTCGGGGTACCAGGCGCGGTACAGGCTGTCGCTGTCGACGAACTTCTCGAAGACCTCGTAGGCGCCGTTGAGCACGTTGTTTCCGTCGCTCCCCTTGGCGCGCGGGCGGTTGAAGTCGGCGTCGTCGGCGCGTGCCGCGGCGCGCGTGCCGGCGGTGTAGATGCCGTAGGGCGAGTTCTGCGTGAAGTCGTTGCCGGCCAGCAGATCGAGGTCACCGGTGCCGGTGCGCAGCACGCTGAACAGCGGCTGGCGCACCGGGTAGGACTTGTAGTTCCAGACCTCGGGCGTCTCGGAGACCAGGTCGCAGTAGCCATAGTCGCACATGCCCCAGGACACTTCGCCCGGCGTGAGGATCACGCCCTTCCCGCCATAGCCTTCGTCCTCGGCCAGCTGGTTCCAGGCCCAGACCTTGCCGCCGGAAACCAGCTCCTTCGTGAAGGCGTTGCCGTAGTGCGTGTCGGCCAGCCGCAGATCGCGCTGCGGCCCGCGCGGCTGCAGCGCGCGGCTGTCGGCGGCCTGTGTGTCGGCGCCGGCCACCAGGCGCATCGACCACGACTGCGAGCCCTCGGCCAGCATCGGCGCGATGGCGAAGTTGCGGCCCTGGTTGCCGTCGGCATCGGCCAGGCGCAGCTTGACCGACGCCACGCCGCCTGGCAGCTTGACGATGGTCTCGGCCGGGATGATGGCGCCGCGCTGCAGCGCCACCTCGCGCGCCAGCACCGGGCCGTTGTAGCGGTAGAAGGGCGGCTGGTTGATGTCCATCACGGCGCCGTCGGGGAAGGGCAGCGGCACACCGGCGGGCCACAGCATCTGGCCGACCTTGGCCGCGCCCGGCAGGCGCATGCCGGCATCGAGCTGCATCCTGGCGCTGAGCTTGAGCGGCTGGGCCAGCACGCTGCCGGCCGGCTGGATCACGTTGCCGGCGGCGTCGCGCACCGCACCGCCGAGCACGGTGCCCGCGGGCAGCGTGTAGTCCCCGGTCAGTACCGCGCGCACCGCCAGCACGGTGCCGGCGGCCAGGCTCATGGGCTTGAGCGGCGCGTCGAAGTTGAGCGCGCGCCCGGGCTGCAGGAAGGTGTCCTCGGCCAGCGCGACGGCACCGCCGCGCGGCACCACCACGTCGCCGCCGAAGGGCACGCGGCCCTTGAGCAGCACCCAGCCGTCGTCGTCGCGGGTCGCCGGCAACGCCGAGGTGTCGAAGCCGTCGTTGACGCTGCCGTAGATCTTCAGGTTGCCGCCCGCGCGCACCGCCAGCGCGCCGGCCTCGCCCGAGCCGTAGACGGCGGTGCGCTGCGTGCGCGCATTGAGGCTGTCGTAGCGGAAGCCCGAGAGGTCGAGGTCGCCCTCGATCTGCAGGTCGCCGTCGGGCGTCCTGCTGATGATCTGCACGCCGGGGCGCAGGTGGAAGGCGTCGGCGTAAGCGCGCAGGCCGCCCAGGCGCCGGTTGACCAGGTCGCCGTTGGCCAGCACGTTGCGCATGAAGGCCACGCTGTCGTCGTGCTTGGCGTTCAAGTAGGCCTGGTCGATGCGCTGGTAGGGCCGGCCGCTGACGTCGAGGTCGGTGCCCTGGGGCGCGTCGTCGTACTGGAAGAAGCCGTTGACATTGATCGTGCGCGCGCCCGCGATGCGCTGCGTGCCGCTGGCGTCGATGTCGATGTCGCCGCCGCGCCTGCCGCCCAGTCGCGGCGCGTTCAGCTCCACGGTGCCGAAGGCGCGCGGCGTGCCGTCGGTGCCGGCGCGCAGGTCCATGCGCGCGCCGTCCTCCAGCACCAGCCGGCCCTTGCCGCTGTCGATCTCGATGGTGGCGCGGTTGGGCGCCTCGATGGCCTGGCCGTAGCTGTCCACCCGCAGGCGCGAGCCGTGCGCGTCGAGCAGCGCGCCGCCCGCGATGGTCACGCCGTCGCGCGCCGCCAGCCGGATGCTGCCGACCTGCACGCCGCCAGCGTCCACCTTGCCTGCCACGGTGAGGTGGCCACCATCGACCGAGAGGTTGATCTCGCGCGCCTTCAGCTCGTCGCCCACCACCAGATCGCCCTGCTTGATCTGGAAGCTGCGCTCGCCCAGCACGCCGGCGTCGGTGAGGCGGTGGTTCAGGCCGGTGAAGTCGGCGATGCGCTGCGCGTGCACATCGATGCGCCCGCCCGCGTAGGGCACCAGCGTGCCGCCGGCGTCGTACTCGCCGCTGCTGCCGCCACGCAGGCGGCCCAGCAGCTCGACACCGCCGGCACCGGCATCGAGCGCGGTGACGGCCAGCCGGCCGGCGCGGTTGTTCTGCGCCGAGAAGTCGATCCGCGCGCCTTCCGCCACGCGCACGTTGCCCTTGCGGCTTTCCAGCGCCACGTCGCCCCCCCAGCTGTACTTGTCGACGTCGAAGAAGTTCAGCCGCCGGCCGGCCAGGTCCAGCCGCGCGCCGTCCTGCAGCTGCACGTCGCCGTCCGCGCGCAGCGTGAGCTTGCCGCTGGGCAACACCACGGCGGTGTCGAGCGTCACGCTGCGGCCGTCGATGGCGATCTCGGCACCGAGCGCGCGTTTCGCCTCGGCATCGCCCAGGGTGCCGGGCTTCGTGCCCTCGGGCGCGGTCACCCGCACGTCGCCGCCGGCCTTGTAGCGCATCACCGAGCCGGCCTCGCCGGTCAACAGCGGCGTGTCGATGCGCAGCGTGCCGCCGGTGCGCACGTAGCCCTTGGCGGACTCGTCCCAGGCACCCTGGGACTGGTAGACCGACAGCGACCCCTTGCTGCGCGCGCTGACCTGCTCGCTGGCGTTGAGCCGCACTTCGCCGAAGCCCAGTGCCAGCCGGTCCATGTCGTGCACGGTGTCGCCGCGCTTGCCGTTGGCCTCGCCCAGCTCGATGCGCCGGGCGTCGATCTGCAGCCGGCCACTGCCGGTGCCTGCGCCATTGGCAGCCACCATGCCGGGCGGCGTGATGGTGCCGCCCCACACCAGCACGTCGGTCTGGATGCGCGCCACGTCATCGGCGCCGCCCCAGCCGTAGATGGCGGGCGCGGTCAGCACCAGGCGCTCGATCGGCGACTTGCCGGTCGCGGGGTCGATGGTCGACAGCTGCGCCGTGCCGTGGAAGTTGACCGCGTCGCGCACGGTGAACATCAGGTTCTCCAGCGCCGGCGCGCCGGTGCTGGTGTCGCCGCGCAGCAGGCGATCGAGCACCTGCTGGTTCAACGTCAGGCCCGGCGTCAGCGCGCCGCGCGCCGCGGCATCGGCCAGCGTGCGTTCGCTGCCGATGTTGATGCCGCCCAGCGCCAGCACCAGGTTGCGGGTGCCGTAGCGCGAGTTCTCGCCCAGCGTGAAGGACTGGTCGGTGGCGGCGGTGATGGTGCCCTCGGAATACAGCCGCGCGCCGGCGCTGCAGCTGCCGGTGCCGGGGCACACGCCGATGTCGATGCGGCCGGGGCCGCTCTCGCCGCCAGCAGAGACGCCCGGCGGCAGGATCTCGATCCAGCCGTTGGACACCGCCAGCACGCTGCGCATGCCCGGGTCGTAGATGTAGCCGCGGCGCGAATCCCAGGCCGCCGGGCCGCGGCCCAGCGCGTCGATGCCGGCGCCGGCTTCGATGGTGATGCCGTTGTCGCGGCGGTCGGTGACCAGGAACACCTCGCCCGCGCGCAGCACCGCGCCGCTGCGCAGCACGATGCCCGGGGCGGCGGCGCTGAAGCCGAGCGTGAGCTTGCCCATCGGCACGCCGCCGATGCCCAGCTGCGCGGCGCCGATGGCGTTGAGGTCGCGGTCGTACAGCGAAGCGCCCTCGAAACCCGGCGTGGGCGCGGCGCCCTCGGGCAGCACCTCGACGGAGCGTCGCCAGCCGCCGAGCACCACCGCCGTGCCGCCCATGCCATCGCCTTGCGTGCCGTAGCGCGTGGTGCCGGCAAAGCGAAGCGCCCGCGCGCCGGGCACCGAGCCCGGCGTGCCCCTTTCGCCGAACTCGAAGCGCAGCGCCTTGGCGTCGCGCTCCAGCACCGGGCGCGGCAGGCCGTCGCGCATCGCCTGCGCCACGGCGAAGTCGGCGTAGCTGGTCTCGTTGTACTGCGAGTAGGTGCGCAGCACGTCGCCCGGCGTGAACACCGCCTGCAGCGGCAACGCGTCGCGGATGCCGGTGCCGGCCACGCCCAGTTGCGCGGGCGCGGTGTAGGAGCCGTTGCGCATGGCCGTGGCGCTGCCGGGGGCACCGACCTGCGCGGCCAGCCCGTTGAGCTCGACGCGGAAGGCACCGGGCATCAGCGCGTAGGTGGAGGGCATCAGCGTGTAGGTGCCCGGCGGCAGGCCGGGCACGCCGGTGCCGATGGTGATCTGGCGGCCGATCGCGGCATCGCTCGCGCCCTTCTCGCCCTTGAGCGGTGCCGCCAGCGGCTGCACGCCCGGCACGATGGCATAGACCGGGTTGGTCGCCAGGCCCGGCAGCGCGAAGCCCTTGCGCTGCGCGCCCACCTGCATCAACGGGAACATGCGCGCATCGGTGGAGCCGCCACGGCCGGCCAGGAAGGCGGCCCCGGTCAGCGTGCCGCCGCCCGACATGTCGAGCACCGCGCCCTCATGCACGTCCATCGAGTGGGCAGCCAGCCTGATGCTGGGACCCTCGCCGACGCCACCGTAGACCACGTCCTTGCCGTTGAACAGATAGCTCAGCCCGTCCTGCGTGCCGCCATAGGGTATCCGCAGCCCGTCGGCGCTGACCGAGGTCAGGCTGCCCGAATGCAGCTGCACCGAGGTGGCGGCGGTGTTACCGCGGGTGTCGCCCAGCGTGATGCTGCCCAGCGGCGCGCGCAGCACGCCGCGCTGGTCGATGTTGGCGGCCCGGAAGGTCATGGTGCCGAAGACCGACTGCGGCATCGCCGGCGTATCGCCCACGCGCTCGATCACCAGCCGCCGGGTCATGTCCATCTCGGACTGGCGCGCGCCCCATTTGTCGATGTAGTTGTGCATGCCCACCTGCACCAGTCCGCTGTCGCCGGTGGCCGGGTAGATTTGCGCCGCCGCCAGCGTGAGGTCGCCGGGCACATGGAACCTGGCGTTGTCGGAAAAGCGCAGGTCGCCGCTGCTGCGCAGCACCGATTGGTCGAAGGCGTAGCGCTCGACCTCCAGGTCTTTCGGCACGTTGCGCACGATGGTGCCGCGCACGCCCATCTGCACCATGCCCGACAGGTCGATCAGCTGCGCGTCCATGCGCAGCGAACTGCCGCCTGACACCAGCGGCACGCCCAGCGTGCCGGCGCCGTCCCCGCTGTTGCGCGAGCCCAGCACCGGGTTGGGCACGATGTAGTCATCGGGCTGCTTGCGCGTGCTGCCGGCCACGCGGATGTAGGGCGCGGCCAGGGCCACGCGCACGTCGGGGGGGGCCTTGTCCGCCAGCGCCAGCGCGGTGGTGGTCAGGCGCAGGCTCTGGCCCAGCGACAGGTCCACGTTGCCGTCGAAGGACAGCATGCCGTGGGCCAGCAGCGAGAGGTTGTCGAAGCCGCCGTCGTGGATGCGGTCGACGCCGATGCGGGCCGTGCCGTAGGACAGCGCGCGGTGTTCTTCGCCCGGGCGCAGGTCGGCGGCCTCGCCCACCCCGCTCCTGCCCTGCACCTGCGCCAGCAGCAGCTCGCGCGGCACGCGCACAGCGTCGTCGACCTTGGCGCCCTTCAGGCTGTAGCGCTCCACCGGGCCGTAGGCGGGCGTGTCCAGGTTCACCGCCAGCGTGCCGCCGGCCGCACCGGCACCGCCCGCGGCGGCGCGCATGCTGCCGTCGAGGAACAGGCCACGGTAGGAACTGAGCGCGATGGTGCCGCCGTGGCTGGCGGCCTCGGTCGCGCCGCGGCCCGGCAGGTCCAGCGTGGCCGAAGTGCCCGAGGCTTCCAGCCGCGCGCCCGGGCGCAGCACCACGAAGGCATCGGCCGCGTCTACCTGCGTGGCATCGAGTACATGGCGCCCGCCGATCTCGATGGTGCCCCCGTTGGTCAGTTGGCCGTAGCGGCGACCCAGCACATCCGTGGCGACCACCGGGCGGGCCGCGACGTCGATCAGCGCCTGCCCGCCGATCCAGAACGAGCGCGCATTGGGCATGCCGTCGGGCAGGTTGGTGTCGCTGCCCGAGCGGTAGTCGCCCGGCAGCAGCGAGACGCGCCCACCCCAGGCCGAGAGCGTGCCCTCGAGCGTGATCTGGTCGTTGCCGCGCAGCGTGAGCGTGCGGCCCGGGTCGAGCGCGACCTGGGCGCCCTCGCCCACCGTCAGCGGCGCGCGCTGGTAGAGCGTGCCGCCTTCCAGCGTCAGGTCGGCGCCGGCACGCTGCGTGAGCTTCTGCTTGACCGGGTCGTCCTGGTAGAGCGGCGGTGTCCACAGCTGCAGCGCGGCCGACGGGTCGGCCCCGGTGGGCAACAGCCTGCCGACGGCGGGATCGAAGCGCTGCACCGGCATGTGCACGTTCACCTGCATGCCGTCGGCCACGGTCAGGCCGTCCTGGCCGCGCACGGTGTACTGCGCGAAGCCGCTGCGGAACAGGCCAGAGTCCAGGGTCAGCATCGGCTGCACCGCGACCTCACGCGGCAGCGACTTGCCGGCGACGATCGGCGTGCCGGCCGGCATCACCGTCTCGGCCGCGGCCACGGTGCCGCCCTTGTACGAGGTGGTCTTGGCCGGGACCGGCACGCCCTCGGGGAACACATCCCTGGGAATCACGTAGCCCTTGCTCAGTTCGGTAATGGTCACCAGCACGCTGCCGGCCGGCACCTTGTCGCCCGGCTCATAGACGGTCTCGTTGGCCAGTTGCACCATGGTGTTGGCGGGCAACACCCAGTCGGCGGCGGTGACGACGGTGCGCGTGCTGGAGACGTCGGGCATCACCGTCTCCTTGAGCGCCACGCCCGGGAGCGCGCGCGACACCGTGACGGAGAAATCCATCGGAATCATGCTGCCGGCCGCGATCACGTAGTCGCCGGCCAGCCGCAAGAGCACGCTGCTGCTGCGGCCGGCGGCCAGCACGCCGTTGCCGCCGGCGGGCAATTCGCCAATGCTGATCGCCGTGCCGTTGGCCAGCGTCAGCTTGCCGCCGCCCTTCACGCCGTAGCCGCGCAGCTCGCCGTCCATGTGCAGCGCGCCCGCGCTCACGCCGTCCTTGCCGGGCTGGGCCGACATCAGCGTCACGTCGCCGCCGCGGCCGCCGCGCAGTTCGTTGCCGGCCATCAGGGCGGCACCGCCCGACACGTCGATCAGGCTGCGCGCGCCGAGCGTGATGTCACCGGTGCCGCGCACCGTCACCTGTCCGCCGTCCACGTAGGGCAGGCCCTCGATGCGCTCGGGCGATTGCGCGATGTTGCTCCACAGCCCGCGTGCATCCAGGCGCACGCCCTCGGCCACCGCCACGCGCGGCCGGTAGCCGGCCGGCAGCATGTCGGCGATGGAGAGCTCGACCCAGCTGCCGCCGCTGGCGCTGGTGAAGCGGCTGACCAGATCGCCCAGAACGATGCTGCCGCCGCGCGCGACCAGGTCCGCATCCACCGCCACCGTGGGCGCATGCAGGGCGATGACGCCACCCGGGGCGACGGTGATGGCGGACTTCACCGCCACGGTGTCGTTGGCGTAGGCGGTGAAGCCGCCCAGGCCCTGGCGCTGCAGCCAGCCGCTGTCGATCCGCAGGTGGCCCCGCAGGTCCTTCGGCAGCGCGTCGCCGGCGGCCAGCGCATCGGCCAGCGTGCTGGGCGCGTCGGCGATCGTCACGCGGTCGACCTGCGCCGTGGGGTTGTCGCGCAGAAGACCGGTGGCGGTGTCGTAGATCGGCGCGATGCCGCCGATGAGCAGGCGCCCGGCCAGCGGGGCGGCCGTCTGCAGCTGGCGGTAGCCGTCGAGCCCGGCATCGCGCTTGCGCTGCTGGCGCTCGCCCTGGAACACGGTGGCCTCGATGTCGCCGTCGAGCACCGCGGCGCGGGTGCCGACCAGCACCTGGCCGGCATCGCGGCCGACGGTGTAGCCGCTCTCCAGCCGCTGGCGTGGCCCGATCAGCGGGTTGTAGAAGTAGGCGGTGGTGTTCTTGCCCCAGCGCACGTGCTCGTCCTCGAAGCCGCGGTACAGGCCGGCGTAGGCGATGTCGGCCGGCGCGTTCGACAGGTTGTACAGGCGCCCGTCGGCGTCCTTGAGCCAGCTCTGCTGCAGCATGCCTGTCTGCACGTTGAGCGTGCCGCCAGCCACGTTGATGGCCGAGCCGCGCTGCGTGACCAGTTCGCCGCCAGCGAAGCCCACCGTGCCGCCCACCGAGGCCCATTCGCCGATGGTGTGGCCGTCGGTGTTCAGGTAGCCACCGACTTCCAGCAGCCCGCCGCCGGTGTACCAGCGCTCGCCGGCGTAGCCGTTCACGCCGGGGGCCACGCGCACCAGGTCGCGCCGGTCGATCCACATGTCGATGCTGTTGAGGCGCTTGCCGTCGCGGTTGAGCGGCGCATCGCGCTGCTCGTTGCCCTGCACCTTGATCTTGACGTTGTTGGACGCCATCGCCACGCTGACGCCGACCGCGCCGGCCACGTCGATGGTGGCGCCGCGCGCCAGGCGGGTGCGGTGCTCGGCGCGCGCCTGCACCTGGCCGCCGGTGGCCAGGGTGAGCGAATCGCCCTCGAAGTCGATGTCGCCGGCCGAGTCGATCTTCACCAGCGACTGGTCGCGGCGGTTGTAGCCGCCGTCGCTCGGGCGCATCGAGTCCTTCAGCAGGGTGTCGCGTTGCACGTCGAGCGCGGTCGCGCCGTCGTTCTCCAGCACGATCGCGCTGATGCTCTGCGGCGCCAGCGTGACGCGCGCCTCGGCGGCATCGCCCTGCGCCTTCAGGTGGATGGTGCCGCGCGTGTTGACCGAGGTGCTGGACAGCAGCACGCCCTGCTGCTCCACCGTCTTGCCGACCAGGGTCACGTCGCCCGTCGAGGCGGCGATCAGGCCGGTGTTGCGCACGCGGCCGGCGGCGCTGCCGGCCAGGCGCAGCGGATCGACCTCGTTGCCGCGGGTGCTCGAATCGCTGTTGCCGTCGGTGCTCATGCCCTTGCGGATCACGAAGGCATCGCCCGCCGCCAGCACGGCCTGGCCGCCGGGGGTGGTGATGCTGCCGTGGTTGTGCGCCTCGCGGCCGGCCAGCAGCACGTAGCCGCCGCCCTCGGTCACGCTGGTGGGCCGGCGCGTGGCGATGCGCGCGCCGGGCTCCACCACCACGTCGGCGGTGGCCGCGCCGTGCGTGGCGCCGGTGGCGTTGAGCACCAGGTCGTTGGCCAGCACCGGCACCTGGCTGCTGCCGCGCGTTTCGCTGTACAGGCCCTTCCTGAACTGCGCGTCGCTCATGCCCACGGCCGCGGCCACGAGGTTGCGCGTGTCGACCTGGCTGCTGCCGCTGAACACGATGCCGTTGCGGTTCACGACCATCACGGTGCCGTCGGCCTGGATCTGGCCCTGGATCTGCGAGGGCCGCGCCTTCGGGTCGTTCACGCGGTTGAGCACCGACCAGCTGGCCTGCTGGTCGAACTTCACGGTGGTGTTGCGGCCGACGTTGAAGGTCTCCCAGTTGAGGATCGCCTTGTCGGCCGTCTGCGCGACCGTGACCACGGTGCGGCCATCGACGTTCTTCTGCGAATCGCCCGTCAGCGGGCGCGCGTTGTGCCAGCCGGCGGTGAGCGAATTCGTGTCGACCTTCAGGCCGCCTTCGGCCAGGCCGTCGGGCACCGACGGATTGTTCTGTGCAGCCGCGCGGGCCGCGGCCTGGGCCGACTGCTGCGCCGCGATGGCACGCGCCGCCAGGTTCAGGTTGCCGATGGATTGCTGCAGCTGCTCGTTCGCGCGCTGCTGCTGCGCCTGTGGTCCCGCGAGCAGCGCCGTGGGCATGCCGTTGGGCAGGCGACCGGTGGCCAGGGCGGTGTTCTGCGCCATGTTCTTCTGCGCCATCCAGGCGCCGCTGAACGCCTGCTGCGCCTGCGCGCCGTCGAATACGGCGCCCCCGGCCAGCAGCAGCGCGATGGCTCGCACCAGCGGCGTAAGCCGGACCTGCGCGAATGCGGGAGACGAAGAAGAGGACGCGTTCGGCGGATTGCGCCGGGACACCGTGCGGTGGCTGCTGCGTTGCATGCGGACTTCCATGGGTTCGTGTTTCGTTGCTCGTCGATCGAGGCCACGAAGCGAAAGGGCCCGTGGACTACCGAGCTATGACAGCGAAGGTCCGGCGCGACTGCACGATGTCACGAAATCTTCACGAACGCGCGCACCGGCACGTCTCAGGCGTTTGCAGCACCCAGCAGCACGATGCCACCGGGCAACTGCGTGAGTTCGGCGCCGTAGACATCGCGCACGAGAAAAGCCACGTCGTCCAGCCGGTCGATGGAGAAACTGGCCTGCACGCGACTGCGGCCCAGCGCCTCGCTCGTGAGGATGAGCCGGCCGCGGCGGTAGCGATTGACCTCGGCCACCACCTGCGACAGCGGCACCTGGTCGAACACGAGCTGGCGGCGGCGCCATGCAATGACGGGACCGGTGTCCACGCCCGTGACGACGCCGAACCCGGCGGGGCCGTAGCGCAGCTGCCGGCCCTCGTCGAGCTGCGCATGCTGCGTGCCTTGCGCCACGTTGACCTGTCCCGCAAGGCAAGTCACGCAAACCTCGCCGTCGAGGTGGCGGATATTGAAGCGCGCGCGCGTCGCCGACACCACGCCGCCGCCCGCTGCCACCGTGACGCGCGCCGACGCCAGACCATCGGCCAGCACCTCGGCCTCGCCGGACACCAGTTCGATGGCCTCGCCTGCACGTTCCTGCGCCGCACCATGCCGCAGGTTGATGCGCGTCTGCGTGTTCATCTGCAGCACCACGCCGTCGCCCATGGCGACCTCGCGCTGTTCGCCGGTGGCGGTGTGATAGTCGTCACCCCACTCGACAACCGACGGCCACAGCGCCAGCGGCGGCGATACCGCGAGGTAGGTAACCGACGCTGCCACCGCGCCACCCAGGAAGGCGCGGCGCCCACGCATGGGCACGGGCAGGCGGCGGGTCGCCTCGCGCGCTTGCTGCTGCTGTTGTTGCTGCTGCATGCGCTGTGCGGCCGGCGCCATGGCCTGCCACACCTGCCGCGCCTGCACAAAGGCCTGCGCATGGTCGCGGCTGCGCGCACACCAGTGCCGGAAGGCCTGGCCGTCGGCTTCGGTCACCTGCTGCGAGCCGAGCCGCACCACCCAGGCCTGCGCTTCGCGTTGCAGGGTCTTCATGGCCTCGGTCGCTCCGGGTTCTTCAGCTGTCATCATGGGAAGACTGTTTTCCGGCGCCGGGACCGAAGCGTTGGATGAAATCTCTGCCAAGCCGCTCGCAGCAATGCTCCAGGCCGGCACGCAGCTCCTTCTCGACGGTGCGTGCCGACACGCCGTAGCGCGCCGCGATGTCCTTGTGCGGCATCTCGTCGACGCGCGCGGCCAGCACGATGGCGCGGCGACGGCGCGGCAACTCGGCCAATGCGCGCTCGAGTGCCTCGAGTTCGTTGCGCGCCTCGGCGCCGCGCGCCGGATCGGCGGCCTCGTCGGCCATGTCGTACAGCGCCTCGACCTCACCCACGCTCAGCAGCCGCGAGTTGCTCTTGCGCTGGTCTTCCGCGACGTTGAGCGCAATGCGGAACAGATAGGCCGAGGGGTAGCGCACGGCACTTCGCACGGTGGAGTTCTCCACGCGCAGGTAGGCCTCCTGCAGCGCATCGTTGGCGAGATCCTCCGAACCGAGGCGGTGGTGCAGGTGCTTGCGGAACTGCGCATAGCGCGCCAGGAACAGCGCGCGCAGCGAGGCCTTGATCGATTCGGACATCGCGCCGACGCCTCAGCCCGCGGCGCGCCCGCCGCGCGCATCCAGATAAGGCCGGCAATCGCGCGCCGGGTCAGGACGCGGGGTCAGCAAGAGGGTGAAGGGCTGCGGCAGCGCGGCCGGCGGCGGCGCATCCAGGCCGAGCGTGCGCAGGCTCGCGAGCACCGTGGCGTCGCGCGCCTGCACGCCGCTGCCCTCGAGCAGGCGGGCATCGGCGACGGCGCCTGCCGGGTCGATCCACAACTGGATCGCGAGCCGGTAGCGGCCGAAGGCGTCGGGCTGCGCGATGCACAGCACGCGCGTGACCGCACCCTGCAGGACAGCCGCATAGGCCTGCAAGGCATGCGCATTGCCGGCCGTGGCGGTACCCGTCGGCGCGCGTTCGCCCTGGACACCGGTTGCCGCCTGTACCGGCACGAGCGTGAACGCGCTGGCGCCTGTGTAGCGGGCCACCAGCCCGGTGCCGACAAGCATGCGTTGCAGTGCTTCGCGCGGCGTGAAGTCGCCCTGCACCGGCGACGCCTCGCGGCCATCGGTGAGGCGACTGGTGACGAGCACCGAGTGACCGGTGAGTTGGCCGAAGACGGCAAGGGAGCGCGCCAGCGGCTGCACCGACAGGTCGAAATGCAGAGGTGCCGCGTCGGTTGCCACTTCGTCGGCCGCTGCAGCAGCGTGGGCGGCGCACATTACCAGCGCCATGACCAGGCACCAGGACAGTGTCAGGGCACCGCCCGATGCGGAAGTACGGATCATGTGACGGGAGATCAACAGCAGCAACGAAAAGGCAGGAAAGCGGCCGTCCGCTGTGCGGCCCGGGTGAGCGTGCGGGCGAGACTAGTCGGCGCAGATGACTGACATGTGACGTTTTGTTCACACTTCTGATGCTGCGTGATCCGCGTCTTTTTCTGATGGCTTGTGCGCTGTCTTGGCTGTTCGGTTCGGTGTTGCTTGGAGCTTGGCCTTGCGACACCGATGGCTCAGGCCTTGCCGGACTCGACATGGTGTCCGCAGGTAACACCTGCAGAACCGCATTCATCCGCGATGCGCGCCAGATCCCCTCACTCGACGGCGACGACGGACTGCGGTGGCTGCGCGGACGCTTCCCCGGCACCGTGCGGCACAACAGACCGCAGGCGGTGTCCCCAACAGCAAAGAGGCGATAGCGCCACCGCTGCAGCCGATATGCGCAAACGGCAATCCAGAAGATGCGAGCATGTTGTCCGTGTTTTCATCCCAGATCATTTCCGGTGAATTTAGACAGCGCCAACGGGTCCGAGCATGCATCTTCGCCCTGGCCTTTGGCTTCTCGGGACGATGAGCCGTGGCCCGATAGTGCCCAAAGAATGAGAAGGAGCCGAATAGAGCTTTGCTTGGAGCCGGTCAGGCCGGTGCCATAGGAGACAGGCCAACAGGCAACACTTGCGGGCAATGAGCTGCAGTATTTCGACGAGTCGTAGACTGGCCACTCCAGTTGCATGGACGGTATGTCGTCGGCGCACAGAAGATATGTATGCACCCGTGGTGCTTCTTTAGCCCAAGTTCAAGCGCAACATCAATAAGCCAGTGCCGCTCAGCATGCCAAGCGGTTTAACCCAACGGTCACCGCCGAGCGCCTCGAATACGCGTTTTGACCAAGCAAAAAAACCGATTTGCGGGGCATACTCTGCCCCGTCGCCAATATCAAATCAGCCATGCAAATAGAGAACGCTGTCAAGTCCCAGGTCCGCCCGTGGTTTATGGACGAATCGAAAATTCCGACAAAGCTCGCGTCCCTTGACGCTGACATTCGGCCACATGCTCAGAGCATGATCGACAACGGCTTCGCCATCATCCGAGGCGGCATCAGCAAAGAGCGATGCGAGCAGTTGATTGCGCGCTTCCGGCTCTTCGCTGGCGCGAATCCCGACAAGTTCCAGAAGTTCTTGGACAAGGACGGGCACTACCCCCGGATCGTCAATCTCCACGTGGCGATGCCGGAACTGTTCGAGTTGTTCGCCTCCAATCGGCTCGCCTACCGTGTACAGCAGGCGCTATGGGGTGCGACACCTTGCCTGTATACGTCACTTTTCTACGAGCGTGGCTCTGCTCAGCCGCCACACCGGGATACCCCGCTCTTCGCCACACGTCCGGAGTACTTCTATTTCGGCGTCTGGACTGCCTTGGAAGACGCGACCCCTGCGAACGGGGCACTTCAGGTATATCGAGGCGGCCACAAGCTTCCCGAACTTGATCGGGAAGATATTGCGATGCGGCTATTTGGCTCGCTGGACAACATTCCATCGATGTCCAACGATCTCTGGATGGACTATCAAGGTCAGGTGGATCAGCAGTGCAAGGATGCCGGGCTCGAGCTGGAATCCCTCTACGTCAACGCTGGCGACACGATCATCTGGCATCCGCAGTTGCCGCATGGTGGCGGCCCCATTGCAGACATGACGAAGAGCCGCTTCAGCCTGGTCATGCACACGACACCCATCGGCGCCCCCGTCTACCATCAAGATAGGTTTTTCAACCCGAGCGGCGACGCTCCGATTGATGCTCCATGGCAGTACGAGCAAGCGGCAGGCGCGTACCGAGTGATCCACGACCGGGTCGACTTCGACCACAAGGAATCGTTCGCGGTTGCGGACTTCAACATCCCGCCGGCCGAGATCAGGGTTGGCGAAGCAGCCAACAAGCCTACCTCGCTCTGGCGCCGGCTGTTCAGCTGATTGCCATGCGGCCTGCGGGCTTCAACTTCAGTTCGCTCGCATGGCCTTGAAGATGATGGGCCACATGTTGTAGTCGTCGTAGGGATTGCCGTCACGCAGGATCCCTTGATCTGGGTTGAACGCCAAACCCAGCTCTGCGACGGCGAATCCTGCTCGGCGTAGATCATCCAACAGCTCGAGTCCGGGCTCTGCAAAAACCAACGCGCCATTCGGGTCCATTGGGTTCCCGTGATATGCAGGCTCCAAGATGTGCCGGAGCTTCCCGTTTTCGACAACGGCACGCACGTTGTGCTTGCGAAAATTGAACACGGGGCAGGTGAACAGGAGCGTTCCTCCTGGCTCGAGCACTCGATGGCATTCACGCAGCGCTACATGCATGTCCGGCACGTGCTCCAGCACGTCGCCGTGGAAAACATAGCGAAATGTGCGATCAGAGTACGACAGGTTGAGCATGTTCTCGTGTCGCACATCGATCCCGTGTGCCTGACGAATCTCACCAGGGGCCACGTCGTCGCCAAAGTACTCGCAGCCTTCGACGAAGGGATAGCGCTCCTGCATGCGGCCGAACAGCGGCGTAACCCGCTCGAACATCAGAAACCGCCCGGATGGTGGGTATTTCTCGACGGCACTCATGATCATGCGCATCCGCGAATTGAGGCCACACTCACAAAAAAGTGCCTCGCGAAGATTCGTCCATCCTCCATCCGGCGTTTCGACCAAGTGCATGTTCGTCTCGCGCTGACAGGAGGGACACCAGCCCCGCATCTTTTTCTCGCGATAGGCGGTTTCTTGGGCGACCTGCGCTTGACCACGCAACTCGCTAAATCTTTGCATAACACCGTCTACCGAGGTGAACCATTCGATCTGCATGTGAGGCGTTTTGTAATGATGTTAAAAGGTGCCAGTATGGCAGCAGTCCAGATTGCGAATTCCCGTTCGCGCGCAAGAAACGAGAAGCCCGCAAAAAGGCGTGCGGGCTCGATCCCGGCCCCGCACCATATCTTCTTCTGCGCCCAAGGCGACAGTCGCTCTGTTCGCATCCATCGGCATCAGGCTTTCAGAGCCGCCACGGCTCGTATCTCCACCAGCAACGAAGCCCGCGCCAGCGCGGCCACACCCAGGATCGTCCAGGCCGGATAGTCCTGCTGGATGTAGCGATCTTTCACTTCGCGAAAGCCGGCCAGTTGGCTGTCGATGTTCACGTGGTACGTGACGATCTCCACGAGGTCGCGAAACCCCAGCCCTTCGGCCTCGAGCACCACACCCAGCCGCCTGAAGGCCCAGTCCGCCTGCTCTGCAGCCGTCTCGGGCACGCTGCCATCTGGCCGAACGCCGATCTGCCCCGCCACGAACAGCAAGCCGCCAGCCTTGACGCCCGCGGAGTATTTGAAAGCGTCAAAGACGGCCGTCGACCCGAATTCGGGATGGCCGTCAGGGACACGGGTGATGCGCTCGCTCATTGGCTGCCTCGTCTCTCTTCGTCAAATCAGGCCGGTGTGCACGGTCGGGTGCGCCAGCCGCACGCGCAGCTCCTTCTTGAGCCGTGCGTTGTCGAGCCGGCGCGATTCCCCCATGAAGCTCAGCAGTTGCAGGGGCAACTGCCGCTCGGCCTCATCGCGGGCCACGCGCGGCGGGCGCTGCAGGCCGTACAGATCGGCGGCCAAGTCCATGTAGTCGCCCATGCGCAGCTCGGTGTCGTCCGACGCATGCACGATGCGCTGCGGCCGGCCTCGGAACAACGCGGCCTCGCAGGCATGCGCCAGATCGTCGGCATGGATATGGCTGGTGTAGACATCGTCCTCGCGCCGCAGCACGGGCGTGCCGCGCTGCAGGCGCCCGCGCGGCGTGCCGTTCTCGCGATCCGGCGCGTAGATGCCAGGAATGCGCAGGATGCTCGCGCGCACGCCGGCGCTGCGGCCGAGCCAACGCACGGCACGTTCGGCGTCGACGCGCCGGTGGGAACGCGGCGTATCGGGCCGCACGGCGCGTGTTTCGCTCACGCGCGCGCCGCCGCAGTCGCCATACACGCCACTGGTCGAGCCGTACACGAAAACGGCCGGCGCCGAACGCAAACGCAACGCACGCGCCAGTGCCGTGGTGCGCTGGTCGCGCCACCAGGCGGTGCCGCCGTCTCGTGCGGGCGGCGCCAGGTGCAGCACGCGCGTGGCGATGCCGGCCAGGCGGCGCAGCGTCTTCGCGTCATCCAGATTGCCCACCAGCGGCAGGATTCCTGCTGCGCGCAAGGCGGCCACCCGGTCGGTCGACGAAGTGAGCGCCACCAGTTGCATGCGCCCCCGCAGATCGCGCGCGACGCGCTGGCCCACGTCGCCGCAACCGACGATCAGGAGGCGCTCGCGCCGGAACCTCGCCGGCAGCGCGCCGGAGGGACTATTGATTGAAGGCAAAATCCCGTTTCCTTTCTCTTTCAGACCCAGGCTGAAAACAAGCCGAAGAATACCGATGACTGCTGCAGCACCGCATGAAGCGGGCTTTTCCATCACCGTCGAGCCCAGCGGGCGCCATTTCGTGGTGCAGGGCGACGAGACCATCCTCGCGGCCGGCATCCGGCAAGGCATCGGCCTGCCCTATGGCTGCAAGGACGGCGCCTGCGGCTCCTGCAAGTGCAAGAAGCTCTCGGGCGAGGTCGTCCTCGGCCCGCATCAAAGCAAGGCCCTGAGCGCCGAGGAACAGCTCGCGGGCTTCGTGCTGACCTGCTGCGCCCATGCCAAGAGCGACGTGGTCCTCGAATCGCGCCAGGTGACCGAGGCCGGGGCACTCCCGATCCGCAAGATGCCGGTGCGGGTGCAGGCCCTCACCCGCCAGTCGCACGACGTGATCATGCTGCGCCTGCAACTCCCTGCAGGCGAACCGCTGCAGTTCCATGCGGGCCAGTATGTGGAGTTCATCCTGCGCGACGGTGCGCGCCGCAGCTACTCGATGGCCAATGCGCCACACACGCTGAGCCAGCCGGGCACGGGCATCGAGCTGCACCTGCGGCATCTGCCCGGTGGCAAGTTCACCGACCATGTGTTCGGCGCCATGAAGGAAAAGGAAATCCTGCGCATCGAAGGCCCCTTCGGCAGCTTCTTCCTGCGCGAGGACTCCGACAAGCCGCTGATCCTGCTGGCTTCGGGCACGGGCTTCGCGCCGATCAAGGCGCTGCTGGAGCACATGAAATTCAAGGCCATCGAACGGCCTGCCACGCTCTACTGGGGCGGCCGCCGGCCCGAAGACCTCTATATGGACGCATGGGTGCGCGACCAGTTGGCCGAGATGCCGAACCTGCGCTACGTGCCGGTGATTTCGAACGCCACGCCCGAAGACAACTGGACGGGCCGCACCGGCTTCGTTCACCAGGCTGTGCTGGAAGACTTTGCGGACCTCTCGGGCCATCAGGTCTATGCCTGCGGCGCGCCCATCGTGGTCGACTCGGCCAAGCGCGACTACGTGGCGCTGGCGGGCCTGCCCGAAGAAGAGTTCTTTGCCGACGCATTCACCACGGAGGCCGACAAGGCCATCCCCTGACCGACGACGCGCACGTCGCGCCGCAACACCTGACAAGGGACAACACCGACGGCCCGCAGAGGCCTGCTCCGCAGTGTTCCTGCGCCCATGAGATGTTGAGATCCGAGAAAAAAATGAAAACGCGACACTTCCTCCTGACCCTGCTTGCCAGCGCCACCACCCTGCTGGGTGCCGGCCCGGCCAATGCCCAGCAGCAACGCCCGATCCGCCTTGTGGTTCCGTACGCAGCGGGCGGCCCGATCGACAACACGGCACGCATCCTGGCCGAACGCGTCAAGGACACGCTGGGCCCGGTCATCATCGACAACAAGCCGGGTGCGGGCGGCAACATCGGCGCCGACGCCGTGGCGAAGGCGCCCGCCGACGGCCTGACGATCGGCATCGCGGCCACCGCCACCAATGCGGTCAACCCGTGGCTGTACAACAAGATCCCGTTCAACGCCGCGACCGACTTCGCGCCGATCACGCAGATGGTCCGCGTGCCCAACGTGCTGGTGATGAACGCCGACACCGCCAGGCGCCTGAACATCAACACCGTGGCCGACCTGATCCGCTACGCCAAGGCCAACCCCGCCAAGCTCAACTACGGCAGCGGCGGCAACGGCAGTGCCGGCCATCTGGCGGGCGAGTTGTTCAAGAAGGAGGCCGGCATCTTCGCGGTGCACATTCCGTACAACGGCGGCAGCCCGGCGCAGCTGGCACTGATTTCCGGGCAGGTCGATTTCAACTTCGACAACCTGGCGACCGCGGCGCCGAACATCCGCTCGGGCAAGCTGAAAGCGATTGCGGTGACGACCTTGCAGCGCAGCAGTTCGCTGCCCGAGGTGCCACCCGTGGCCGACACGCTCAAGGGCTTCTCGATCGACACCTGGTGGGGCCTGGTGGCGCCGGCGGGCACGCCGCACGACGTGATCGTCAAGCTCAATCAGGCCTTTGTCGCCGCGCTGAATGCGCCGGAAACGAAGACCCGCTTCGCCTCGCTGCTCGCCGAGCCCGTGGGCAGTTCTCCCGAACAGTTCGGCGCCTTCATGAAGAGCGAACTGGCCAAGTACGAGAAGGTCGTGAAGGCAACGGGCGCAAAGGTCGACTGATAACTGACAGAGAGGCCGCCGCACGGCGGCCTTGAAGCTCACTGCCGAACGATGGCGGTGGCGCTCAGTGAAAGGCCGCGCGGCCCTTCATTCGCTTACTCCCCGAGGTACGCAGCACGCACGCGCGGGTCGCGCAGCAGTTCCTTGGCGTCACCGTTCATGGTGATGAGGCCCGACTCCATCACATAGCCACGATCGGCCAGTTGCAGTGCGCGGTTGGCGTTCTGCTCCACCAGCAGGATCGTGACGCCTTGCGAGGCCACGGTCTGCACCACTTCGAAGATCTTGTCGCACATGATCGGCGACAAGCCCATCGTGGGCTCGTCGAGCAGCAGCACCTTGGGGCGCGCCATCAGCGCACGGCCCATGGCCAGCATCTGCTGTTCGCCGCCCGACATGGTGCCGGCCAGCTGATCCTTGCGCTCGCGCAGGCGCGGGAAGGTGACGAACACGCGCTCCATGTCGCTGGCAATGGCCGCCTTGTCCTTGCGGATGTAAGCACCGATCTGCAGGTTCTCGGTGATGGTCATGCGCGTGAACACGCCACGGCCTTCCGGCACCATCACGAGCCCCTCTTCCACCAGGTCCCAGGCGCCGCGCCCCTTGATGCTGCGGCCCAAAAATTCGATGTGGCCCGCGCCCGCAGGCAGCGTGCCGGTGATGGCCTTCATGGTGGTCGTCTTGCCGGCGCCATTGGAGCCGATCAGCGACACCAGCTCGCCTTCGCGAACCTCGAAGTCCACGCCCTTGACGGCCTGGATGCCGCCGTAACCCACCTTCAGGCCGTTGACCTTCAGCAGCGTCTTGCCGGTGGCCTTGGCCTGCGCGGCCGTGGCCAGGGTTTCTGCTTCGCTCGTCATCGTCGTCATCTCAATGTCCTCCGGTGCCGAGGTAAGCCTCGATCACCTTCTCGTTCTTCTGCACGTCGACCGGGGTGCCTTCGGCAATCTGCTTGCCGTAGTCCAGCACGGTGACGCGATCGCACAGGCCCATGATGAGCTTGACGTCGTGTTCGATGATCAGGATCGTGCGGTCGTCCTTGCGGATGCGGTCGATCAGCTCGCGCAGCAGGACCTTCTCGGTCGAGTTCATGCCGGCGGCAGGCTCGTCGAGCGCAATGAGTTGCGGGTCGGTGGCTAGCGCGCGGGCGATCTCCAGGCGGCGCTGGTCGCCGTACGACAGCGTGCGGGCCTTGTAGTCGGCAAACTTGCCGATGCCCACGTAGTCGAGCAGCTCTTGCGCGCGCTTGGCGATGGCGGCCTCTTCGGCCTTGAAGCTTCCGGTGCGCAGCATGGCGCCGAACACGCCCGATTTCGTGCGGATGTGGCGGCCGACCATCACGTTCTCCAGCGCCGTCATTTCAGCGAAGAGGCGGATGTTCTGGAAGGTGCGCGCAATGCCGGCCTTGGCCACTTCGTGCACGGCCGTCGGCTGGTAGGGTTTGCCGGCCAGCTCGAAGGTGCCGCTGTCGGGCGTGTAGAGCCCTGTGATCACGTTGAAGAAGGTCGTCTTGCCCGCGCCATTGGGGCCAATGAGTCCGTAGACCTGGCCGCGCTTGATGGTGATGCCCACGTCCGAGAGGGCCTGCAGCCCGCCGAAGCGTTTGGAGATACCGCGAACGTCGAGGATGGTGTCTGTCGTCATGTCTGTGTCTCCTGCGCTCACGGATTGATGGACATGGGACGCGAAGCCGGGCCCGGTAATTCATCGGCCGGCGTGTCGATGCCCGGCGCATGGGTTTGCAGCGAGCCCGGTGCCACGGCCGCATGGGCAGGATCGACGGGCACGCCGCCCTTCTTGGTCAGCGTCTTGCCATGCTCCGGCGAAGGCCAGAGGCCGCGCGGACGCAGCAGCATGATGATGATCATGGCCAGCGCAATGAAGAGCTGGCGAAGGATCGATGCATCGAGGCGGCCGTCGGTCATCGACTGCAGCGGGCCGGCCACGTAGCGCAGCACTTCGGGCAACGCAGCCAGCAGCACGGCACCGAGGATGACGCCGGGCAAGTGCCCGATGCCGCCGAGCACGACCATCGCGACGATCATCACCGACTCCATCAGGCTGAAGGACTCGGGCGACACGAAGCCCTGGAAGGCCGCGAACATCGCGCCCGACACGCCACCGAAGCTGGCGCCCATGCCGAAGGCCAGCAGCTTCATGTTGCGGGTGTTGATGCCCATGGCCTTGGCGGCGATCTCGTCTTCGCGGATCGCCATCCAGGCGCGGCCGATGCGCGAGATCTGCAGGCGGTGCGAAATGATCACCGTGGCAACCACCAGCGCAAGGAACAGGTAGTAGTAGAGCGACACCGACGAGATCGAGAAGCCATCGAACTTCCAGGCCTTGCCGAGGTCGAGGCCCCAGAACTTGATGGAGTCGATCGCGGTGATGCCCTTCGGACCGTTGGTGATGTTCACCGGCTGGTCGAGGTTGTTCAGGAACACGCGGATGATTTCGCCGAAGCCGAGCGTGACGATGGCGAGGTAGTCGCCGCGCAGCTTGAGCGTGGGCGCGCCGAGCAGCACGCCAAGGCAACCGGCCACCACCAGCGCCAGCGGCACCACGATCAGCAGCGAGGTGTGCATGCCGTTCGGGAACATCTGCGCGAACCACGGGAAGGTCTCGGTCAGGTGCGACGAGCCCATCAGCGCGAAGAGATAGGCGCCCACCGCGAAGAAGGCAACGTAGCCCAGGTCGAGCAGGCCGGCGTAGCCGACCACGATGTTCAGGCCCAGTGCGAGCAGCACGTAGAGCAATGCGATGTCGGCGATGCGCACCCAGGCGTTGCCCTGCATCTGCAGCAGCAGCGGCAGTGCAAGCACGGCGATGGCGCCGATGATGTAAAGAGCGAGGTTCTTGCTGTTCTTCATGATGCGTCGCTCCTCAGGCACGGTCCGCCACGCGCTCGCCGAGCAGGCCCGAGGGCCGCAGCGTGAGCATGACGATCAGCACGATGAACGCGAAGATGTCGCTGTAGTTGCTGCCCAGCACACCACCCGTGAGGGTGCCGATGTAGCCGGAGCCGATGGCTTCGATGAGGCCCAGCAGGATGCCGCCGACCACCGCACCCGCGAGGTTGCCGATGCCGCCGAACACCGCCGCGGTGAAGGCCTTCAGGCCAGGCAGGAAGCCCATCGCGTGCTGTGCGATGCCGTAGTTGGAGGCGTACATCACACCGGCGATGGCCGCGAGGATGGCGCCGATGATGAAGGTGGCCGAGATGACCATGTCGGGGCGAATGCCCATGAGCGCCGCAACGCGCGGGTTCTCGGCGGTGGCGCGCATCGCGCGGCCGAGCTTGGTGTAGTTGACCACCCACATCAGCACCACGAGCGAGAACGCCGTGACGCTGAGAATCATGACCTGCGTGGGAGAGATGACTGCGCCGCCCAGGTGGATCGGGTCGGTCGGCAAGAGGTTGGGGTAAGCCTTGTTGGTCGGCTTCCAGATGATCATTGCCAGCGTCTGCAGCAGGATCGACATGCCGATGGCGGTGATGAGCGGAGCAAGCTTGGGGCTGTTGCGCAGCGGCCTGTAGGCCACTTTCTCGATCACGAAATTGAGGGTTGCCGCGACGATGCAGGCAATGATCAGCGCGATGAAGAGGATCAGCCAGCCGGGCGTTCCGGGCATTGCGTCCTGCATGAGTCCGATGATGGTCCAACTGGTGAGTGCCCCCACCATCAGCACTTCCCCGTGCGCAAAGTTGATCAGATTGATGATGCCGTACACCATGGTGTAGCCCAAGGCTATCAAGGCATACATGCTGCCCAGGACCAGACCGTTGATGATCTGCTGCAGCAATATTTCCATAACGCGATTCCCTATGTGTTGCACCGATGCGGGGTGCCATTCACCCACCGAGGCACCGGTTTGGCGCCCTTGGCTTGACAAGCAAAAAACCAGCCAACATGTGTCGCTGGCGGATTTGTGGGCGGGATTGTAGTCACGCACCAGCGCTGATTTGGTGCGTGTTGACCGGGGTTTACCCGCTCACCTCATGCTGTATGCGCGTGAGGTCATGCGCTGCCTGAGCGCATGTTGCAAGACAGTATCAGTCGTCTCGCTCGGCGTTCAGGCGGCGCAGTTCGCGCAGCTTTTCTCCGATGCGGATCTCGAGTCCGCGCTCGACCGGTTCATAGAAAACCTGGCCTTCCAACCCCTCGGGAAGGTAACGCTCGCCGGCAGCGAAACCGCCCTCTTCGTCGTGCGCATAGCGGTAACCCTTACCGTAGTCGAGCTCCTTCATGAGCTTGGTCGGCGCGTTGCGCAGGTGCATCGGCACCGGGCGGGTGCTGTCCTTCTTGATGAGGGCGCGCACTTCGTTGTAGGCCTTGTAGACCGCGTTCGACTTGGGCGCGATCGCAAGGTAGACCACGCATTCGGCCAGTGCCAGTTCGCCTTCGGGCGTGCCCAGGCGTTCGTAGACCTCGGCCGCATCGAGCGCCAGCCGCAGCGCACGCGGATCGGCCAGGCCGATGTCTTCGCTCGCCATGCGCACCAGCCGGCGTGCCATGTAGCGCGGATCGGCACCGCCATCGAGCATGCGCACGAACCAGTAGAGCGCGGCATCCGGGTCGCTGCCACGCACCGACTTGTGCAGCGCGCTGATGGTGTCGTAGAACTGCTCGCCGCCCTTGTCATAGCGGCGCATGCGCTCGCCGAGCACACGCAGGAGCCATTCGTCGGTGATGTGGCCCAGCTTCTCGGCACGGGCCGCAATGGCCAGTGTCTCCAGCGTGTTGAGCAGCCGGCGCGCATCGCCGTCTGCATAGGCAACCAGGCGGCCGACCGCCGCATCGTCGATGGCCGGCACGGCCTGTATCGCCTGGGCGCGCATGACGATCTGCTTGAGGTCGTCTTCGTTGAGCGACTGCAGCACATAGACAGCCGCCCGCGACAACAGCGCCGAGTTGACCTCGAACGAAGGGTTCTCGGTGGTGGCGCCGATGAAGGTGAAAAGGCCCGACTCCACATGCGGCAGGAAGGCATCCTGCTGGCTCTTGTTGAAGCGGTGCACTTCATCGACGAAGACGATGGTGCGCTGCTGCTCCAAACCATCGCGCGCCGCTGTTGCACGCTCCACGGCTTCGCGGATGTCCTTCACGCCGCCGAGCACGGCGCTGATGCTCAGGAACTGCGCATCGAAGGCATCGGCCATGAGCCGCGCGATGGTGGTCTTGCCGGTGCCCGGAGGCCCCCAGAGAATGCACGAGTGCGGCTGGCCCGACTCGAAGGCAATGCGCAGGGACATGCCCGGCCCCAGCAGATGCTGCTGGCCAATCACTTCGCCCAGCGTCTTCGGACGCAGGCGCTCGGCGAGGGGTTGGTGCGCGGTGGCCAAGCCTGCTGTACTTCTCTTGTTTCTGGTTTCTTATTGCTTGACGACATCCGCGCCGGCAGGCGCCTTGAAGTCGAACACGCTCGCGGGCAGCGACGGATTCACCTCGACCTTGCTGAACTTCAGCACCGAGCGCTGGCCGAAGCTGTCGAGAATTTCAAGCGCCGCCAGGGCGTCGCCCTGAAAACCGACCTGCACGCTTTGCAGCTGGCCATCCTTGTTCTTCGGTGTGGCCTTGATCCACTGCAGGCCATCGCGCTCGGGCGCGGCTTCCAGCACGAAATCGGCCTGCAACGCACGCAGATCGGGCGCGGCGGCAATCAATGCCGCGGGGGTCGAACCCAACGCCTGGGCCTGGGCCCGCTGCGTGACCTGGTTCAGGTCGGCGTCGTAGAGCCACAGCGTCTTGCCGTCGGCCACGATGGTTTGCGCAAAGGGCTTCTGGTAGTCGAACTTGAATTTGCCGGGGCGCTGGAATTCGAAGGTGCCGGTCGATGTCTTGACGCGGCCCGGTTGCCCTTCGCGCGCGGGCGCCGTCACGGTCTGGGTGAAATCGGCGCGGCCCGATTTGACCGTCTTCACGAAGGTCTCGAGGCTTTCAAGCCCGCCGGCCCAAGCGTTGGCGGAACAAAGAAGGCCGATCAATAGCCAATGACGCAATTTCAATTTGAATTCCTCGGAAAAGCTGTGATGCCTGGCATCGACCCTACACGCAGCCAATTGAGGCCGGTGCAGGTCTTCATGAAGATTTGCGACGCCTCTTGCGTGTTTTTGCAAATTGCTTTTCAGCAAGTAACCTGAATACCGATAACCCGCCTCGCGAATTACTCCGTGCGCGCGGGCACCAGGATTTCGCGCTGGCCGCTGCCGCTCATGGCGCTGACCAATCCGGCCTTCTCCATGTCTTCGACGAGGCGCGCGGCGCGGTTGTAGCCGATCTTCAGATGGCGCTGCACCAGCGAGATGCTGGCCTTGCGGTTCTTGAGCACGACCTCGACCGCCTGGTCGTACATCGGATCTTTCTCGGCGTCGCCGCCACCACCCAGCATGTCGCCGTCACCATCGCCATCGACGGTGCCGCCTTCGAGCACGCCTTCGATGTAGTCAGGTTCGCCCTGGCTCTTCAGGTAGGCGACCACGCGGTGCACTTCCTCGTCGCTCACGAAGGCGCCGTGCACGCGCACCGGCAAGCCGGTGCCGCTGGGCATGTAGAGCATGTCGCCCATGCCGAGCAATGCTTCGGCGCCCATCTGGTCGAGGATGGTGCGGCTGTCGATCTTGCTCGACACCTGGAAGGCGATGCGGGTGGGGATGTTGGCCTTGATCAGGCCGGTGATCACGTCGACGCTGGGACGCTGCGTGGCCAGGATCAGGTGGATGCCGGCGGCGCGCGCCTTCTGCGCGAGGCGGGCAATGAGCTCTTCGATCTTCTTGCCGACGACCATCATCAGATCGGCCAGCTCGTCGATCACGACGACGATGTGCGGCTCGCGGCGCAGCGGTTCCGGATCGTCGGGCGTGAGGCTGAAGGGGTTGTAGATGAACTCCTCGCGCGCCTTGGCTTCGTCGATCTTGGTGTTGTAGCCGGCCAGGTTGCGCACGCCGAGCTTGCTCATGAGCTTGTAGCGGCGCTCCATCTCGGCCACACACCAGTTCAGGCCGTGTGCAGCCTGTCGCATGTCGGTGACCACGGGCGCCAGCAGGTGCGGAATGCCTTCGTAGACCGACATTTCGAGCATCTTCGGGTCGATCATCAGCAAGCGAACATCGCGTGCCTCGGCCTTGTAGAGCAGCGACAGGATCATGGCGTTGATACCCACCGACTTGCCCGAACCGGTGGTACCGGCCACCAGCACGTGCGGCATCTTCGCGAGGTCGGCCACCACGGGGTTGCCGATGATGTCCTTGCCGAGGCCCATCGTGAGCATCGACTTGCCTTCGTTGTAGACCTGCGAGCCCAGGATTTCGCTGAGCTTGATCGACTGGCGCTTGGCGTTCGGGAGCTCGAGCGCCATGTAGTTCTTGCCCGGGATGGTCTCGACCACGCGGATCGACACCAGCGAGAGCGAACGCGCGAGGTCTTTGGCGAGGTTGACGATCTGCGAGCCCTTGACGCCGGTAGCGGGCTCGATTTCGTAGCGCGTGATCACCGGGCCCGGCGAAGCCAGCACCACGCGCACTTCGACGCCGAAATCCTTCAGCTTCTTCTCGATCATGCGCGAGGTCATCTCGAGCGTGTCAGGCGACACCGTTTCCTGGCGCACCAGCGCGGCATCGAGCAAATCGACCTGCGGCAGCTTGCTGTCGGGCAGTTCCTTGAAGAGCGGCTTCTGGCGCTCCTTGACGACGCGATCGCTCTTGGGCACTTCGGTCATCGCGGGCTCGATCTGCACGGGCGGTGATGCGACACGGCGCTTGGGGCGCGGCTCGATGTGGATGTCGTCCTCGCCGTCGCCGAACACAGGCGATTCGAAATTCGTGGACGACGGTTCGCTGCCCTTGCCCGAATCGCCGCGCGTGAAGGCCGGTTCGTCGGCCTCGGCACGCTCGCGGGCGGCCTGCTTGCCCATGGCGATATCGGCCGCCATTTCGCGCTTTTCGCGACGCGACTCGAACAGCGAATAGACGCGCGCGCCGATGCGCTCCGCAATCAGGCTCCACGAGAAACGGAACACCAGCGCCGAGCCGACCACGCCGAGGGCGATGGCCACCAGCGCGGAGCCCGTGAAGCCCATCCAGCGGACACTCGACGGCCCCACCAAGTAGCCCAAAGCACCGCCGCCAGAGCCGGGCAGATGGGATTCGAGGCGGTACAGGCGCGACCACTCGAGCATCGTGCTCGCGCACAGCAACAGGATGAGGCCGAACCAGAATGCGATGCGGCTGCGGTTGAAGCGCCCCTTCACAGGCTGTTCGGCAGGAGCCTCTTCGCCGCCGCGCAGCCAGCTCGCCAACGACGAGAGCCACGCGCGCAAGCCTGCGGCGAGGCACCACCAGACGGAATAGCCCGCCAGGAAATAGCTGCCGTCAGCCAGCCACGCGCCGATGCGGCCACCCCAATTCTTGATGTCGCCACCGGTGCCCGAGGTTGACCACGCGGCATCGGAGGGCGTGAAGCTCAGCATCGCGAGCAGCCAGAACAACAGCGCCGCAAACCCTGCAATCAGCGTGATTTCGTGGGCGAAGCGCATGGCGCGCACGCGCACAGGTTGCCCTTCGGCAGCAGAAGAAGATTGAAGCGTATTGAGCGAATAGGTCATGAAAAACACGGCGCCCGACCCAAAAAATCGGGAGCCGGACGCACGAACACTACAACAAAAGGCCCGGCCGCCCGAAGCCGGCCCGGCCCCGGAGGCTCAGGCGAGAGACAGGAGCCGTTCCTTGACGATCATGGAGCCGTCATCCTGGGTCTGCACGAAGCCACGCTCTTCGAGGTCTTTCATCACGCGGCTCACCATTTCGCGTGAGGCGCCGACCATCTTGGCCAGATCCTGACGGGAGATCTTGTCGCGGACCTTGAGGTTGCCCGCGCCGTCCTCGACGGCGAATTCGAGCAGCGAGCGCGCCACGCGGCCATAGACGTCCATCAGCGCCAGCGACTCGATCTTGCGATCGGCGTGACGCAGGCGCTGCACCAGGCCGCGCATGATGTTGTAGGCCATCGAGGAGTTCTCGGGCAGGCAGCGCGCAAAGGCGTCGCGGCCCAGCATGAGCACGTCGCACTGGATTTCGGTGCGGACGGTGGCCGAATGCGGCTCGTCGTCGATCAGGCTCATTTCGCCCAGGTAATCGCCGGGATGCAGCGTGGCCAGGATCACTTCCCGGCCGCGACTGTCGGCGCTGGTGACGCGAGCGCGACCAGTCAGGATGATGTAGAGCGCATCGGACTTCTTGCCCTGCTCCACGACAACTTCAGCACGCTTGAAACGCTTCTTGATGATCGCATCCGCGATGCTTGCGGACTGCGTGGCAGTCAGCGACGCGAACAAAGGAACGCGCCGAAGCAATTCAAGGTTGGACAGCATCGACATTTATCAATCCCTGCTACAGCGCGCGGAGGGGTCCAAAAGACAAGCCAATGGATTACTACAATCGCGCGCATTGAAAACACCGTGCACCCGGTGTTGAACCGAGCGGTGATACTCCACATATATCGCTACCACCCTGAAAATGTACACGCTGAAGCAGCGTATATCCTAGGTTTTCTACTCATGTCTGCTCCCCAACACGCCAAGGTTTTAATTCTCGGCTCCGGCCCGGCCGGATATACCGCCGCTGTCTACGCAGCGCGCGCAAACCTTCAGCCTTTGCTCATTACCGGCATCGCCCAAGGTGGTCAACTGATGACGACCACCGAAGTCGACAACTGGCCGGCCGACGTGCACGGCGTGCAAGGCCCGGAGCTGATGCAACGCTTCCTGGAGCACGCGGAGCGCTTCAAGACGCAGATCGTGTTCGACCACATCAACAAGGTCGACCTGAGCAAGCGCCCCTTCACCCTCACCGGCGACAGCGGCACCTACACCTGCGATTCGCTGATCATCGCCACCGGTGCATCCGCCAAATACCTGGGCCTCGATTCGGAAGAGAAGTTCATGGGCCGCGGCGTTTCCGCGTGCGCGACCTGCGACGGCTTCTTCTACCGCGAACAGGAAGTCTGCGTGATCGGCGGCGGCAACACGGCTGTGGAAGAAGCGCTTTACCTCTCCAACATCGCCAACAAGGTCACGCTGGTTCATCGCCGCGACAAGTTCCGCGCCGAACCGATCCTGATCGACAAGGTCATGGAAAAAGTGGCCGAAGGCAAGATCGTGCTGAAGCTGCACAACCAACTCGACGAGGTGCTGGGCGACGGTACGGGCGTGACGGGCATCCGCATCAAGAACACGCAAACCGGCGCGACCGAGCAGATCGATCTCAAGGGTTGCTTCATCGCCATCGGCCACCATCCGAACACCGACATCTTCCAGGGCCAGCTGGAGATGAAGGACAACTACATCGTGACACGCTCGGGCCTGAAGGGCTTCGCGACCATGACCAGCGTGCACGGCGTGTTCGCGGCCGGCGATGTGCAAGACAACATCTATCGCCAGGCCATCACGAGCGCCGGTACGGGCTGCATGGCGGCACTCGACGCACAGCGCTTCCTCGAAGAGCAGTAAGCCAACGCGGTCCACGCTGCGCGCCGCCTCCGGCGGCACTTCGCCTTTTCTGCGAAACCTGCGGTTCAGCCAAGCTGGATCGCAATGCTCCAGCCCCAGGATCGCGCAGGCGGCAAAAGAGCTATAATCCGAGGCTTTGCCGAAACAGGGTCCACCTCCCACCGGGGTCGGATTGCGGCAAAACCGGGGTACCGCCACCCGTTTCTGGCGAGGTCAAGCTGCAAAACACCCTGCAATCGCCACGATTGCGCCGGTGCCAGCTGTTCAAGAAAGAGTGTCCACATGGCACGCGTATGCGACGTAACGGGCAAAGGCCCGATGGTCGGAAACAACGTTTCCCACGCCAACAACAAAACCAAGCGCCGGTTCCTGCCGAACCTGCAATATCGCCGTTTCTGGGTCGAGACTGAAAACCGCTGGGTTCGCCTGCGCGTTTCGAGCGCTGCACTGCGCCTGATCGACAAGAACGGTATCGACGCCGTGCTCGCAGACCTGCGTGCACGCGGCCAAGCTTAAGGAGCTGAATCATGGCAACGAGCAAAGGCGGACGCGAAAAGATCAAGCTGGAATCCACCGCGGGTACCGGCCACTTCTACACGACCAGCAAGAACAAGAAGACGATGCCCGAAAAGATGTCGATCATGAAGTTCGACCCGAAGGCGCGCAAGCACGTCGAATACAAGGAAATCAAGCTGAAGTAATTCAGTCTCGGTTTTCCCAAACAAAAAACCCGCTGTTTACCCAGCGGGTTTTTTGTTGCCCGTCATTTCCTGCACCACCCTACTCCAAAGACAGCCGAATACGGCGGGCATGAAAAAGCCGACCCTCAGGTCGGCTTTCAATTGAGCGGGGCGTAAGCCTCCTTGGCGTCAGGCGCGTGCAGCGCGCAGGCGGGTCGAAAAGTCGCGCAGCCCGGCAATACCGCTGGCTTCCGCCCGATGACACCAGGCCGCCAGATCAGCCGCCAGTTGCTCGCGCGACTGCGAGGTGTTCAGCCAGAGCTGACGCAGCTCTTCGCGCATCGTGACCATCTTGTCGAGCACGGGGTGAGCGGCGCGAGCCTGCACGACATGCGAGCGAGCCGATGCAGGCACCTTGTCGTCGTCCCGATGCAGCCAGCGCTTGGCCGCCTTGAGCACCGACAGGTCGGCACCCTTGGTCTTCAGCGCCTCCAGCTCCTGGCTCGTAGCACGGCGCATCTCGCGGGCATAGCCAGCCATGACTTCATAGCGGTTGGCAATGACGGCCTCGAGCGTCTTTTCGTTGGCAACAGGCTGGATATCGCCCATCTGCATCTTCGGCGGCACCTTCTTGACCTTGGCCCAGCCGATCTTCTGCATCATCTGGATGTAGATCCAGCCGATGTCGAACTCGTACTTCTTGACCGAGAACTTGGCCGAGGTCGGATAGGTATGGTGGTTGTTGTGCAGCTCTTCGCCACCGATGATCAGGCCCCAGGGCATGATGTTGCGGCTGGCATCGGGCGCCTCGAAGTTGCGATAGCCCCAGTAGTGGCCAATGCCGTTGATGATGCCGGCGGCAGTGATCGGAATCCAGAGCATCTGCACAGCCCACACGGCCATGCCGAGCGTGCCGAACAGCGCCAGATTGATGACCAGCATGAGGCCGACACCTTGCCAGCTGTAGCGCGTGTAGAGGTTGCGCTCGATCCAGTCATCGGGGGTGCCGTGACCGTAGCGCTCCATCGTTTCCTTGTTCTTCGACTCGGCACGATACAGCTCGGCGCCGCGCCAGAGCACTTCGTCGATGCCCTTGACTTGCGGGCTGTGCGGATCGTCGACGGTTTCGCACTTGGCGTGGTGCTTGCGGTGAATGGCAACCCATTCCTTGGTCACCATGCCGGTGCCGAGCCACAGCCAGAAGCGGAAGAAATGCGAGGGGATCGGGCCCAGATCCATGGCCCGGTGCGTCTGCGTGCGGTGCAGGAAAATCGTGACCGCCGCGATGGTGATGTGCGTGGTGACGAGCGTGTACAACACGATTTGCCACCATGTGAGATCCCACAAGCCGTGTCCGAGCCATTCGATGGCCGCATTCAGAACGGCAGAGTCAGGAAGCAACATTGAGTCAGGTACTCCATGGCCACACGAAGGTGCAGCCTTTAGATAACCGGCGATTTTAAGACGGGAGGGCCAAAACGAGGCCTTTTACCCTTCCAGAAAAGCACTGATTAACCCTAGATTGGAGTCCCCTGCCTATTTGCGGTTCCACACCGCGGCGAAGAAACCGTCGGTGGCATGGCGATGCGGCCACAGCCGCAGGTAGCGCCGGCCATCCGATCCGCCAGCGCAAAGCGCCTCGAAACCCTCCACTTTGAGCCCCTGAAGCAGTTCCGCGGCGTCCATCGGCTCGAAATCGGGGTTGGCGGCACCAAAGGCCTCGGCGATGGCTTCGTTTTCCTCCGGCAGCACGCTGCAGGTGGCGTAAACCAGCCGGCCGCCCGATTTCACGAGCCGTGCCGCGCTCTGGAGAATCGCCGTCTGCTTGACCGTCAATTCCTCGACCGATTTGAGCGACTGACGCCATTTCAGGTCCGGATTGCGCCGCAGCGTACCCAGCCCCGAACAAGGCGCATCGACCAGCACGCGGTCGATCTTGCCGGCCAGCCGCTTGACGCGGTCGTCGCGCTCATGGGCGATCGCGGCCGGATGAACGTTCGAGAGCTTGCTGCGCGCAAGCCGCGGCTTGAGCGCATCGAGCCGATGCGCCGAGGTGTCGAAGGCATAGAGACGGCCGGTATTGCGCATCGTCGCGCCGATGGCCAGCGTCTTGCCGCCAGCTCCGGCGCAAAAGTCGACCACCATTTCGCCGCGCTTGGCATCCAGCACGAGCGCCAACAGTTGCGAGCCTTCGTCCTGCACCTCGACGGCGCCGCGGGCAAAAGCATCCAGCTTGGTCAGCGCCGGCTTGCCGTCGATGCGCAAGCCCCAGGGAGAAAACGGTGTCGCTTCCGATTTGATAGCAGCCTTCGCAAGCTCCGCCTTCACATCGGCCCGTTTATCGGTCAGCACGTTGACGCGCAGATCGAGCGGCGCCGGCTGCTGCAGGCTTTCGACCAGCGGCCAGAAACCGTCGCCCAGTTGGGCCTTGAGCGGTGCCACCAGCCACTCGGGCAGGTTGTGGCGATGGCGCTCGAGCAGGTCTTCCGGCTTGACGGCGTCGCAGTTGTCGAGCCAGCGCTTCTCGGTGTCGTTGAGGGCGCTCTTCAGAAAATCGCGCGGGCCGTAAAAGCCCAGGATCGCCATGCGGCGCTCTTTCGAGCCGCTGCCCGAAGGCGAGAGGTGATCGAACAGCAGCTTCTTGCGAAGCACGGTGTAGACAGTCTCGGCAAGCGTCGCGCGCTCGCGTGGGCCGAACTCGCGGTGGTCGCGGAAAAAGCGCGAAACGACCTGGTCGGCGGGGTGATCGAATTTCAGGACAAGGCCCACCAGATCGGCGGTGGCCTCCAACAGGGCTTTGGGGTGCATCCCCCGATTGTCTCAGCCAGCCGGCCCCGCGACCCGAAGCGCTACGCCTGGCGTGTCCAGAGCGTTCCGAAAGCCTGCCGCTCGATGTCTTCCAGGGTGGGCGAATGGCCGACCCACAGCACCAGCGCAGCACCCGGCAAGGTCAGGGTGTGCTCCAGCTGGCGGCACAGTTGCCAGCGGTCGTCGTCGTCCAGACCCGGCAGTTCGATGAACACGATGTAGGCGCGCCGCCACGGAAATTCGCGCAGGTTCTTGCGCACCAGCCAGGCCCGCGACGCGGGCAGGCAGCGCACGAGGTCGGCCCGCAGTTCCCCCAACTCGTAGTCGTTCAGGTCGTGCCGCGAAATCTGGCTGAAAAAGGGCGTGCCGGTAATCTCCTCCCAGGCGCGCGCCTCGGCTTCTTCGGCGTCCTTCAACCGGCCACGCCAGAGCTTGAGCGCTTCTTCGTCGTGCACGCCGGCATCGGGGTCTTCGAGCGTGGCGACGGCGCTCTTCGCCGCCCACCAGCGGCTGGCGGCGCCGGACTGGTGCAGCCGCTCCAGCACAGCGAGGCGTGTGGCGCGATCACTGGCCGGCAGCATCTGAACCAGCCCGCGCAGCGCGCCCGGGTGTTCCGGCGCGATCCTCAAGGCGCTTTCATAGCGGGTTCGCACGGGCGCCGACGGGTCGAGGCGCCGCTCCGAATCGGCCCACTCGACCATTTCATCGGGCGTGTTGTGCTCGCCACGCGCCGCGAGCACGGCGATGCGCTCGCGGATGCGCGACCTGTGCGCGTGGTGCTGCTTCCAGTCGGAGGCATGCGCGCGGCGCCACTGGTTGTCGAAATACTCGATCCACTTCTTGCGATCGGCCAGCAGTTCCAGCGCCGGCCGCACCGACCATTCGGGCAAGACGGCTTTCTGGTCCAGCGCCTCCAGCCGGTCGCGCAAGACCGGATGGGTGTCGTCCAGATCGCTGACACGGCGCATTGCGTCGCGCAGCGCCTGGCGCGCGAATTCATCGCTCGGCGGCGTGCGGACGCGCTTGCGCAAGGCGGCGAACGGCCCGGGCGGCTGCGGCTCGTGCTCAGCGCGCGCCCAGTGCCAGGGCCAGAACTCGTTGGCGTACCAGTTGCCCTTGATCGCGATCTCGGTCAGCGCGGCGGCCGCCACCGGCGCGCCCAGCAGCCGGCCTGAAATGCGGTCGGCCTCGTACTCGTCCTGCCGCGCGAGCGCGAAGGTCTTGGCGGCAAAGCGCGGGAAATACCAGCGGAAGAAGGCCTGCGAGAAAAGCGCCATCACGCCTTCGTCGCGTTGCAGGTTGGCGTCGAGCTTGAGCCACGACAACCGCGTGCGATAGATCCAGGCGCTCAGCTTACCGTGGTTGCCGCGCAGGTGGCCATATTCATGCGCCAGCACCGACAGCAGCCGGCGTCGGTCCAGCATCATCAAGAGCGGCAGGCCGATGCTCAGGGAATTGACCGCGCCGCCGAACAGCCCGAAGCGCGGCACCTGCCGGATGCTGGCGTTGAATTCGTCGTCCAGGTAGACGTGGTGAACCGGCGGCCCCTTGATCCTGGCGCGGATGCGGTCCAGCGCCTCGAAGAGCGCGGGCGCGTCTTCGCGGGAAAGCTCCTGGCCCTCGGGCTCCTCGAAGCGCACCCAGAGCGCCCGCACCGTGGCCCACAGCAAGCCGGCGGCAAACAACAGGAGCCAGCCCCGCATCAAACCGAAGCGCTCGCGATCGAACGACGAAATCACCCAGACAATGATGCCCACCGCGAGCCCGAGGCAACCCAGCACCCACAGGTAGCCGAGCGCGGCAAAGGCCGCGACGCCACGGCGATAGCGCGCGCTGTCGTCCGCACTGGCATGCTCGCTCAGCCGAACCAGGTGAACAAAATCAGCGCGATCCATCCGCCTCCGTCAAATCAAGACCCGACAGTTTTTGAAGAAAGAAGCCCCCGTTGAACGACGACGACCTGCCACCCCTGATCGAAACACCTCCCGGCCGCTATCGCCACTACAAAGGCGGCGAATACGAGGTGATCGGCACCGTGCGCCACAGCGAAACCCTGGAGCCGATGACGCTGTACCGCGCCTTGTATGGTGCCCATGGACTCTGGGTCCGGCCTGCCGCGATGTTTGGCGAAACCGTCGAGATCGACGGCACGCTGCGGCGAAGGTTCACCCCGATCTAGTCCGGCAGGCCTGTTGCGGGCGTCCTGCCTTCGTGGGTTGCTATATTTTCAATAGCAACCGTTTCCATCAACCGCAGCGGACGTCGGTGACGCGGTTGCGCGCGTCGACATCGAGATTGAGTCGCCCGCCATTCAATTCCGTCGTGGCCGCTTCGTCCGGCTTCAGCACGCGCACAACGCCGGCGCCGGCGCGCACACGGGCGGCGGCTTCGAGTTGAGGTGTCAATGGCTGGCCGACGGCGAACCGGGCGCCGTCCGCGTTGCACTGGTAGACCGGTTCTGGCGGCGGCGCGGGCGCCGGAGCGGGTGCGGGCGCCGGAGCGGCACAGGCCGCCAACAGGGCGGCACCGGCAACGGTCAGCAGCAGCGATTGGGTTTTCACTTCAAACTCCCGGAAAACCCGCGAATATAAACAAAATTAGCGAATGTGACCCGATGTATCTGCCAGCCATCCGGCGATGGCACGTGGATACAACAGGTGTTCCTGCGCCAGCACCCGGCCCGCCAGCGTGGCCGCCGTGTCGCCTGGCAGCACGGGCACCACGGCCTGCGCCAGGATCGGCCCGTGGTCGAGTTCGGTGGTCACCTGGTGGACGGTCACGCCGGCCACCTTGCAGCCGGCCTCGATGGCGCGCTGGTGCGTATGGAGCCCCGGAAATGCCGGGAGCAGCGAAGGATGGATGTTCACCAGCCGGACGGCATAACGCCCGACGAAGCCCGGTGTCAGGATGCGCATGAACCCCGCCAGCACCACCAGCGTCGGCGTGTAGCCGTCGACAACTTTCGCCAGCGCCTCGTCGAAGGCCTCGCGGGTGGCGAAGTCCTTATGGGAGACGACGGCGGTGTCGATGCCATGCGACCTGGCCAGCGCCAGCCCGCCCGCCTCGGCCTTGTTGCTCACGACCGCCGCGATGCGCGCGCCGAATCGGTCGGCCCAGCGGTCGCGCTCGGCGGCGCGCACGATGGCCGCCATGTTGGAGCCGCCGCCGGAAATCAGGATCACGATGTTCTTCATGGGAGGCGGGATTATCCGTGCCCCCGATTCCGCCCTGGCCAGCGCACCGTTGTCACGGCTTGTCGCCGCGCGGACACCGTTTCACAGCACGACCGTGCTAAAACTCGTGGTTCCGGAGACACACCGCGTCTGCGGTGAACCGATCAACACAGCGAGGCACGCATGGATTTGAGCTTCACACCCGAAGAACAGAAGTTCCGCGAAGAGGTTCGCGCCTGGGTCAAAGAAAACCTTCCCAAAGAGATTTCGCACAAGGTGCACAACGCGCTCGAACTGACGCGCGACGATCTGCAGAACTGGGCCAAGATTCTTGGCAAGAAGGGCTGGCTGGGCTACGGCTGGCCGAAGGAATTCGGCGGCCCCGGCTGGACCGCCATCCAGCGCCACCTGTTCGAAGAAGAAACCGCACTGGCTGGCGCGCCGCGCATCATCCCGTTCGGCCCCGTCATGGTGGCCCCGGTGATCATGGCCTTCGGCAATGCCGAGCAGCAAAAGCGCTTTCTCCCCGGCATCGCCAGCGGCGAAGTCTGGTGGAGCCAGGGCTACAGCGAACCCGGCTCGGGCTCCGACCTGGCCTCGGTCAAGACCAAGGCCGAGCGCAAGGGCGACAAGTACATCGTCAACGGCCAGAAGACCTGGACCACGCTCGGCCAGTACGGCGACTGGATGTTCAACCTCGTGCGCACCAGCAACGAAGGCAAGCCGCAGACCGGCATCAGCTTCCTGCTGCTCGACATGAAGTCGCCCGGCGTCACCGTGCGTCCGATCAAGCTGCTCGACGGCGGCCATGAAGTGAACGAAGTGTTCTTCGACAACGTCGAAGTGCCCGCCGAGAACCTGATCGGCGAAGAGAACAAGGGCTGGACCTACGCCAAGCACCTGCTCTCGCACGAGCGCACCAACATCGCCGACGTGAACCGCGCCAAGCGCGAACTCGAACGCCTCAAGCGCATCGCCAAGAGCGAAGGCGTCTACGACGACCAGCGCTTCCGCGACGAGATCGCCAAGCTCGAAGTCGACATCGTCGCCCTCGAAATGATGGTGCTGCGCGTGCTCTCGGCCGCGACCTCGGGCAAGAACTCGCTCGACGTGGCGGGCCTGCTCAAGATCCGCGGCAGCGAGATCCAGCAGCGCTACAGCGAACTGATGATGCTGGCCGGTGGCCCGTATTCGCTGCCGCTGATCCGCGAAGCCATGGAAGCCGGCTGGCAAGGCAACTTCCCGGGCGGCAATCCGGCCATCGCGCCGCTGACGTCGACCTTCTTCAACATGCGCAAGACCACCATCTACGGCGGTTCGAACGAAGTGCAACGCAACATCGTCGCGCAGACGGTTCTGGGCTGAGGAGACACGCATATGGATTTCAATTTCACCGACGACCAGGAACAACTGCGCGACGCCGTTCGCAAGTGGGTCGACAAAGGCTATGACTTCGAACGCCGTCGCGGCATCGAGGCCAAGGGCGGCTTCTCGCGCGAGGCCTGGGACGAACTGGCCGAACTCGGCCTGGGCGGCCTGTACATCAGCGAAGACGACGGCGGCCTGGGCATGGGCCCGGTGGCCGGCATGGTCGTCATGGAAGAACTGGGCCGCGGCATCGTGCTGGAGCCCTTCGCGCAGACGCTGATCGCCGGCGCGGTGCTCAGCGGCTACGCCGACGCAGGCACCAAGGAAGGCTGGCTGCCGCGCATCGCTGGCGGCCAGGCCATCGTGGTGCTGGCCTACCAGGAGCGCAAGGCGCGCTACCGCCTCGACGTGTGCGACGCCCACGCCGCCAAGACCGGCACCGGCTGGTCGCTGAACGGCGCCAAGAGCGTGGTGCCCGTGGGCGACGAAGCCGACGCGTACCTCGTGCCCGCCAAGGTCGACGGCAAGATCGCCCTCTTCCTGGTCGAGCGCAGCGCCAGCGGTGTCGAAGCGCGCGGCTACGGCACGCAGGACGGCGGCCGCGCGGCCGAAGTCGTGTTCGACAAGGCCGACGCGACGCTGATCACGCTCGACGGCCTCGCTGCCCTCGAATACGCGGTCGACGTCGGCATTGCCGCCACCTGCGCCGAAGCCGTCGGCGTGATGGACAAGACGGTTGCCGTGACCATCGAATACATGAACCAGCGCAAGCAGTTCGGCGTGGTCATCTCCAGCTTCCAGGCGCTGCGCCATCGCGTCGCCGACATGAAGATGCAGCTCGAACTGGCGCGCTCGATGAGCTACTACGCCACGCTCAAGCTCAACGCCCCGGCCGAAGAGCGTCGCCAGGCGCTGGCGCGCGCCAAGTACCAACTCGGCGTGTCGATGCGCTTCGTGGCCGCCAATTCGGTGCAGCTGCATGGCGGCATCGGGGTGACCGACGAATACATCGGCAGCCACTACTTCCGCAAGCTCACGCAGCTCGAACTGACCTTCGGCGACACCCTGCACCACCTGGGCGAAGTGTCGGCCCGCATGCAGGACACCGCCGGCGTCTTCGCCTGACGGCCTTTTTCCCCTAGCATCCAACGCCCACCCGCCTTGCGCCGGTGGGCGTTTTAACTTGGAACCCAGCCCAGGATCGAAACATGCCATCACGCCGCACCCTCCTTGCCCTCGCCCTCCTCGGGACCGCATCGACCACCGCCATGCTGACCGCTTGCGCCACCGCGCCCTCGCCTTCGTTCACCGAACGTCCGCCGATCGTGTTCATGCACGGCAACGGCGATTCGGCGGCGCTGTGGCAAACGACGATCTGGCGCTTCGAGTCGAACGGCTGGCCGCGCGACCGGCTGTTCGCGGTCGACCAGCCCAATCCCCTCGCGCGCGACGACGATGCCGTTGCGCAGCCGGGCCGCAGTTCGACCGGCGAGTCGGCCGTCTTCCTCAAGGCCCAGGTCGACAAGGTGCTGAAGGCCACGGGTGCCAGCAAGGTGGTGCTGATCGGCAATTCACGCGGCGGCAACACCATCCGCAACTACGTACAGAACGGCGGCGGCGCGGCGGTGGTGAGCCACGTGGTGCTGGGTGGCAACCCCGCACACGGCATCTGGGCGGTGAAGGGCTTCCGCGAGAACAACGAGTTCTCTGCGCTGTCGGGCTTCATGCAGCAGCTCAATGCACCGAAGGGCCCGAACGGCGAAGAAGTCACGCCCGGCGTGAAATGGCTGACGCTGCGCTCGGACAACAACGACAAATACGCCCAGCCCGACGGCGTGTGGATCGGCGCGCCCGGCAAGCCGACCAACATCGGCTTCGACGGCCCGGCGCTCAAGGGCGCGACCAACATCGTGCTGCCGCGCGTCGACCATCGCGAGACCTCGTTCTCGCCCGCCGCATTTGCGGCGACGTGGCAGTTCCTGACCGGCGAGGCGCCGCGCACCACGGCAGTGGTGGCCGAGGCCAACGTCGTGCTCGATGGTCGCGCGATCGGCGCCGAAAACCTCTCGCTGAACGGCGGGCAGGTGACGGTGTTTGCCGTCGACCCGGCCACGGGCGTTCGGCGCGGCGACGCGGTGCACACCAAGAACATCGGTGCGGATGGCCGCTGGGGCCCGTTCAGTGCGCGCGGCGACACGGCCTACGAGTTCGTCCTCAGTGCACCGGGCTACGGCACCACGCACATCTACCGCAGCCCGTTCCCGCGCAGCAGCGGCGTCGTGCACCTGCGCCCCGAGCGCATCGTGCCGGCCGATGACGGCGCCAACGCCGTCGTCGTCTTCACCCGGCCGCGCGGCTACTTCGACGCACAGCGCGACACCATGCGCTTCGACGGCCAGAGCCCGCCGGCGGGCGTGCCGCCCAAGGGCGCGGGGGTGGCGACTTCGCGGCTGCGCATTGCCGCCAGCGCGCCGCAGCGCGCGGTGACGGGCGAGTTCAACGGCGAGCGCATCACCGGGCTGACCTGGCCCGCCGCCAAGGAGCACACCACGGTGCTCGAGCTGACTTACTGAGCGAGGCGCGCCACCGTGTCCGACGCCTCCGCCCCTTTCGTGCTGGCCACGCGCGATGCGCGCGGCGTGGTCACGCTGACGCTGAACCGCCCAGCTTCGTTCAATGCGCTCTCCGAAGGGATGCTCGGCGCGCTCGAACAGGCCATCGGCGAGATCGCGGCCGACGCTACCGTGCGCGCAGTCGTCATCGCAGCCGCTGGCAAGGCTTTTTGCGCGGGCCACGATTTGAAGGAAATGCGCGCCGAGCCCTCGCTGGGGTACTACCAGCAGCTCTTCGAGCGCTGCGGCGCAATGATGCTGTCGATCCAGCGGCTGCCCGTGCCGGTGATCGCGCGCGTGCATGGCATCGCGACGGCGGCGGGCTGCCAACTGGTCGCGGTCTGCGATCTGGCGGTGGCGTCGAGCGACGCGCGCTTTGCGGTCAGCGGCGTGAACATGGGGCTGTTCTGCGCCACGCCGAGCGTGACGCTGTCGCGCAACCTCGGGCGCAAGGAAGCCTTCGAGATGCTGGTGACGGGCGAATTCATCAGCGCGCAGGAGGCCCGCGAAAAGGGCCTGGTCAACCGGGTGGCTGCGCCTGAGGAACTCGATGCCGCGGTCGAGTCACTGGTGGCCAGCATCGTTGCCAAGCCGCGCCAGGCGCTCGCGCTCGGCAAGGCCTTGTTCTATCGCCAGCTCGAAACCGGCATCGAAGCCGCGCTGGCCGACGCCAGCCAGACCATGGCCTGCAACATGATGGACGAGAGCGCGCTCGAAGGCGTTCAGGCCTTCATCGAGAAGCGCCCGCCGGACTGGAAGCGCTGAAGAAGCTAGGTGTCGTGCAGCCGCGAGCTTTGCGGCAGGTGCGCCATCAAGAACTCCATCTGGTCCGCCAGGATGCGGCGGTTGCGCAGGATGAAGTCTTCCCAGAGGCTGGGCACGTAGGGCGCATACAGCAGCGGCATGTTCGCCTGCTCGGGCGTGCGGCTGCTCTTGCGGTGGTTGCAGGGCTTGCAGGCCGTGACCACGTTCATCCATGTGTCGATGCCCTTCTGGGCGAACGGAATGATGTGCTCGCGCGTGAGCTCGTCTTCATGGAAATGCCCGCCGCAATAGGCGCAGACATTGCGGTCGCGCGAGAACAGCTTGCTGTTGGTCAGGCCCGGACGCTGGGTGAAGGGATTGATGCGCGGCACGCCCTTGGTGCCGATGATGCTGTTGATCGCGATCTGCGACTGCTCGCCCGTGATCGCGTTGTGGCCGCCACGAAACACCGCGACCTGCGCGCCCACTTCCCAGCGAACTTCGTCCGCCGCATAGTGGATCACCGCCTGTTCCAGCGAAATCCATGACTGGGGCAGCCCTTGGGCCGACAGCTTCAAGACCTTCACACACGCCTCCTCAAGAAAGGGAGAGAACACGGAAAGACCAGGGACACGGAGCGCATCGGAGACCCACGCCAATCAACGCACTGCGTCACAATATACCGGCTTTGTGACAAAACGGCCTGACTCGCCCATTTGACGGGCGAAAGGCGCTATCAAAAAGATACTCACCGATGCAGGTTTTCCGCGGCTTCCGGCACCCGGGCGTAGCTCCGGCCTGCGCCCTCACGATTGGTAATTTCGACGGCGTGCACCGTGGCCATCAGGCCATGCTCGCGCTTTTGCAGACCGAGGCTCGCCAGCGCGGGCTGCCGAGCTGCGTCATGACCTTCGAGCCCCATCCGCGCGACTATTTCGCGGCCCTCACCAAAAAACCCGACCTGGCGCCCGCGCGCATCGGCACGCTGCGCGACAAGCTCAGCGAGCTCGCGGCCTGCGGCGTGGCCCAGACCATCGTGCTGCCCTTCGACGCCCGGCTGGCCTCGCAGTCGCCCGAGGAATTCATCCAGAACGTGCTGGTCGACGGCCTGGGGGCGCGCTATGTGCTGGTGGGCGACGACTTCCGCTTCGGCGCCAAGCGGGCCGGTGACTACGCCATGCTCGACGCGGCCGGCGACGCGCGTGGCTTCGACGTGGCGCGCATGAACAGCTACGAGGTGCACGGCCTGCGGGTTTCCAGCTCGGCGGTGCGCGAGGCGCTGGCCGAAGGCCGCATGGCCGACGCCCAGACGCTGCTCGGCCGGCCCTACACGATTTCGGGCCACGTGGTCCACGGCCGCAAGCTCGGCCGCGCGCTGGGCGCCTCGGCGCCGGGCCAGGACGACGGCTTTCGCACCCTCAACCTGCGCTTCAAGCACTGGAAACCGGCCGCCAGCGGCATCTTCGCGGTGCTGGTGCATGGCCTGGCCGACAAGCCGCTGCCCGGCGTGGCCAACCTCGGCGTGCGCCCTTCCCTCGACGCCAACGACGTCAACGGCGGCCGGGTGCTGCTGGAGACCCATTGCCTGGAGTGGCCCTCGCATCTGGGGTCCGAAGGGGCCTACGGTAAAATCGTCCGCGTGGAACTCCTGCACAAATTGCACGACGAATTGCGCTACACCAGCCTCGAAGCCCTCACAGCGGGCATCGCGAAGGATGGCCGCGACGCACGTGCGTTCTTTGCATCGACCCACGCCGAAACCCACCGCCAGACCACGCGCGACCGAATTTAGCCCTGCACGCACCGTGCTGCCGCCCTTCGACAAGCTCAGGGCGAACGGCTTTTCTTCCGCACCGACCGCTCAATGCAGTTCGGGCTGAGCCTGTCGAAGCCCCCTGTTTCGCACCCCAACATGTCTGACGCTGCTTCCCCCACCGATTACCGTTCCACGCTGAACCTGCCCGACACCCCCTTCCCGATGCGCGGCGACCTGCCCAAGCGCGAGCCGGGCTGGGTGAAGGAATGGAACGACGAAGGCCGCTACCACCGCCTGCGCGACGCCCGCCACGGCGCGCCCAAGTTCATCCTGCACGACGGCCCGCCGTATGCCAACGGCCAGATCCACATGGGCCACGCGGTGAACAAGATCCTGAAGGACATGATCACCAAGGCACGCCAGCTCGAAGGCTACGACGCGCTGTACGTGCCCGGCTGGGACTGCCATGGCCTGCCGATCGAGAACGCCATCGAAAAGCAGTACGGCCGCAACCTGAGCCGCGACGAGATGCAGGCCAAGAGCCGCGCCTACGCCACCGAGCAGATCGCCCAGCAGATGGCCGACTTCCAGCGCCTGGGCGTGCTGGGCGAGTGGGACCACCCCTACAAGACGATGGACTTCGCCAACGAAGCCGGCGAGCTGCGCGCGTTCAAGCGCGTGATCGAGCGCGGCTTTGTGTATCGCGGCCTGAAGCCCGTGTACTGGTGCTTCGACTGCGGCTCGTCGCTGGCCGAATTCGAGATCGAATACGCCGACAAGAAGAGCCAGACCATCGACGTGGCCTTCAAGGCACACGACCGCGAAAAGGTGCTCAAGGCCTTCGAGGCCGACCACCTGCTGCTGGGCGACATCTTCGCCGTGATCTGGACCACCACCGCGTGGACCATCCCCGCCAACCAGGCGATCAACCTCAACCCCGAGCTTGAATATTCGCTGGTCGACACCGAGCGCGGCCTGCTGATCCTGGCCAACTCGCTGGTCGAGATGTGCATGAACCGCTATGCGCTCGACGGCAAGGTGGTTGCCACGGTCAAGGGCGAGAAGCTCGGCGGCCTCGAGTTCGAACACCCGCTGTACGACGTCGACGCCGGCTACAAGCGCCTGTCGCCCGTGTACCTGGCCGACTACGCCACCGCCACCGACGGCACCGGCCTGGTCCACTCCTCGCCTGCCTACGGCGTGGACGACTTCAACTCCTGCATCGCCCACGGCGTGGCGTACGACGACATCCTGAACCCGGTGCAGGGCAACGGCAGCTACGCGCCCGACTTCCCGCTGTTCGGCGGCCAGAACATCTGGAAGGCCGTGCCGGTCATCATCGCCGCGCTGCGCGACGCCAACCGGCTGATGACCACCGAGACCATCACCCACAGCTACCCGCACTGCTGGCGCCACAAGACGCCGGTGATCTACCGCGCGGCCGCGCAGTGGTTCGTGCGCATGGACGAGGGCGAAGGCGTGTTCACCAAGGACAAGGCCCCCAAGACGCTGCGCCAGACCGCGCTCGACGCCATCGAGCAGACCAGCTTCTACCCCGAGAACGGCAAGGCGCGCCTGCACGACATGATCGCCGGCCGTCCTGACTGGTGCATCAGCCGCCAGCGCAGCTGGGGCGTGCCGATCCCGTTCTTCCTGCACAAGGATTCGGGCGAGCTGCATCCACGCACGATGGAAATCCTCGATCAGGCGGCCGACATCGTCGAGAAGGGCGGCATCGAGGCCTGGAGCCGCGTGACCGTCGAAGAGATCCTCGGTGCCGAAGACGCACCGCACTACACCAAGAGCACCGACATCCTCGAGGTGTGGTTCGATTCGGGCTCGACCTTCTATCACGTGCTGCGCGGCACGCACCCCACGGTGCACCACGAGACCGGCCCCGAAGCCGACCTGTACCTCGAAGGCCACGACCAGCATCGCGGCTGGTTCCATTCGTCGCTGCTGATCGCCTGCGCGCTGGAAGACCGCGCGCCGTACAAGGGCCTGCTCACGCACGGCTTCACGGTGGATGCCAAGGGCATCAAGATGAGCAAGTCGCTCAAGAACGGCATCGACCCGCAAGAGATCAGCAGCAAGCTGGGCGCGGAAATCATCCGCCTGTGGGTGGCTGCGAGCGACTACTCGGGCGACATCGCGGGCGACGACAAGATCCTTGCGCGCGTGGTCGATGCCTACCGCCGCATCCGCAACACGCTGCGCTTCCTGATGGCGAACACCAGCGACTTCGACATCACGAAGGATGCGGTGCCGCTCGACCAACTGTTCGAGATCGACCGCTACGCACTGGCGCGCGCAGCGCAGTTCCAGGCCGAGATCCTTGCGCACTACAAGGTGTACGAGTTCCATCCGGTGGTGGCCAAGCTGCAGATCTACTGCTCGGAAGACCTGGGCGGCTTCTACCTCGACATCCTGAAAGACCGTCTCTACACGACGGCCCCGGGCTCGCTCGCGCGCCGCAGTGCGCAGACGGCGCTGTGGCACATCTCGCAAGCCATGCTGCGCTGGATGGCGCCGTTCCTGAGCTTCACGGCCGAAGAGGCCTGGAAGTTCGTGGGCACCGGCAAGCCGGGCGAATCGATCTTTGCGCAGACGTACAGCCAGTTCGCGGCACCCGACGAAGCCCTGCTCGCCAAGTGGAGCCGCGTCCGCGAGATCCGCGATGCGGTGAACAAGAACATCGAAGCGGTGCGCGCCGAAGGCAAGGTTGGATCGTCGCTGCAGGCCAACCTGCAGCTGACGGCACCGGCCGACGACTTCGCGCTGCTGGGCTCGCTGGGCGACGACCTGAAGTTCGTCTTCATCACCTCCGCGATCGAGCTGGCCGCTGGCGAAGCGCTGTCGACGGTGGTGACGCCGAGCACCGCACAGAAGTGCGACCGCTGCTGGCACTACCGCGACGACGTGGGCCACGACCCGGCCCATCCGACGATTTGCGGGCGCTGCACGAGCAACCTGTTCGGCGCCGGCGAATCGCGGAGCTTTGCCTGATGGCGGCCGCGCGCTCCGCATCGGCATCGCGTTCGCGCGGTGGCAGCCTGGGCATCTGGCCCTGGCTGGGGCTGGCGCTGATCATCGTGATGATCGACCAGTTCACCAAGACGCTGATCCTAGGTTACTACAAGGTCGGTGACTGGACCTACGTCACGAGCTTCTTCAATGTCGTGCGGGCGCACAACACGGGGGCGGCGTTTTCATTCCTGGCAGATCACTCGGGGTGGCAGCGCTGGTTCTTCACGGCCATTGGCGTGGGCGCTGCGATATTCATCGTCTGGATGCTGAGGTCGCACGCGGGGCAGAAGCTGTTCTCCTTCTCCATGGCCTGCATCCTGGGCGGGGCCATCGGCAACGTGGTCGACCGGATGATGCATGGCTACGTGGTGGACTTTCTGAGCTTCCATCTGGGGAACTGGTACTTCCCGGCGTTCAACGCTGCGGACAGCGCGATCACTTTGGGCGCGATCTGTTTGATCGTTGACGAGATTCGTCGGGTTCGTCGCGGCAAGTAGTCTTTTTTGGGGAGCACCCGGTAGGCGGTACGGCGCGCTCAGCCCCGCTGTGCCGGCCGCTTCGCGGCTTCCCTGCGGTGCTCGCGTTTCGCGGGGTCTCGCAGAACTCGCTGCGCTCAAACAGCTGCGAGCCCTGATCCGCGAAACGCTGCGCTCCTCGGCGGCCCAGAGGGGCCGACCACGCCGCACCGCCTACCGGGCGCTTGTCGTGGCGTTGATGCCGTCGGCCCTCACCCCAGCCCTCTCCCGGAGGGAGAGGGAGTAATACGGGCTCCTTCGCCAGCTCCCCATCTCGCTCGAAGCCAAAGGGTTTCTCCCCACTTCCAGGGCCTGTCATAGCGGGGTCATACTGCGGCGGTTCAATGTAATCGATTACATGAACACCGCACGATGAGCATTCAAGCCGTTGCAGCCAAAGCCGGAGTCTCCGTGGCCACCGTGTCGCGGGCCTTCAACTTTCCCGACAAGGTGACCCCCGCCACGCGGGAGCTGGTCGAGCGGGTGGCGCGCGAGCTCAACTACCTGCCGAATGCCAGCGCCCGCACCTTGCGCACCCAGCGCAGCCGTGTGCTCGGCGTCGTGCTGCCCACGCTGCTGAACCCGACCTTCGCCGAATGCCTGCAGGGCATCGCGCGCGCGGCTGTCGCGGGGGGCTACGCCATCATTCCCGTCACCACCGGCTACCAGCTCGACGAAGAAGAGCGCGCGGTACACCTGCTGCTGGCTGGCAACGTCGACGGGCTCATCCTCGTCGTGTCGAACCCCTCGACCTCGACCGCCCTTCCCCGGCTGCGAACGGCCGGCGTGCCCTACGTGCTGGCCTACAACCGGCACGCCGACCACCCTTGCGTCTCCGTCGACAGCGAAGGCGCCGTGGCCGATGCGGTCACGCGCCTCGTGCTGCTGGGCCATCGCCGCATCGCCATGGTCAGCGGCACGCTCGCCGCATCGGACCGCGCGCAACAGCGCTATCGCGGCTACCTGAAAGGCATGGCCGACGCCGGGCTCGATGCCCCGCCGCTGATCGAAGTGCCCTTCGTCGAAACCGCCGTCGATGCGCTCTCGCACCAGCTGCAGGCGACCCGCAACCGCCCCACCGCGCTGATCTGCTCGAACGACCTGCTCGCCATCCGCAGCATCCGCGCCGCGCACCTGAGCGGCCTGCACGTGCCCGACGACCTGAGCGTGGTCGGCTTCGACGGCATCGCGCTCGGCGAAGACCTCACGCCCGCCCTCACGACCATCGCGCAACCCAACAGCGACATCGGCCGCCACAGCGTCGAACTGCTGATCCAGGCGATGGCCGGCGGCACCACGCTGCAGGCCGATGCGAGCCTGCTGCTTCCCCATGCCTTCCGCGACGGCGAATCGTGCGCATCCGCGCGCGAACGCGAACCACACGCCGCCGCTTCCTGATCGACCCGTTTCCCTCTCCCCGTTCTCCGCCCCCATCCATCCAAGGAGCTCTTCCATGTCTTTCCGTTTCCATCGCATGGCCCGCCTCGGCGTGCTGGCCGCCGCGCTCGTTGCCGCAGCCGGCAGCGCCATGGCCCAGACCGCCATTTGCTACAACTGCCCGACCGAATGGGCCGACTGGGGCACCCAGTTGAAGGCCATCAAGGCCAAGACCGGCATCACCGTGCCGCCCGACAACAAGAACTCGGGCCAGTCGCTCGCACAGATGGCGGCCGAGAAGGCCAGCCCCGTGGCCGACGTCACCTACCTGGGCGTGACCTTCGCGGTGCAGGCCGCCAAGGACGGCCTGGTCGAGCCCTACAAGCCGGCCGCATGGAAAGACATTCCCGACGGCCTGAAGGACCCGGCCGGCAACTGGTTCACCATCCACTCGGGCACGCTCGGCTTCATGGTCAACGTCGATGCGCTCAAGGGCAAGCCGGTGCCCAAGTCGTGGGCCGACCTGCTCAAGCCCGAATACAAGGGCCTGATCGGCTACCTCGACCCCGCCTCGGCCTTCGTCGGCTATGTCGGCGCCGTGGCCGTGAACCAGGCGCGCGGCGGCACGCTCGACAACTTCAAGCCGGCCATCGACTACTTCAAGGCCCTGCAGAAGAACGAGCCCATCGTGCCGAAGCAGACCTCGTATGCGCGCGTGCTCTCGGGCGAAATCGCGATCCTGCTCGACTACGACTTCAACGCCTACCGCGCCAAGTACAAGGACAAGGCCAACGTCGCCTTCGTGATCCCGAGCGAAGGCACGCTGGCGGTGCCCTATGTGATGAGCCTGGTCGCCAAGGCCCCGCACGCGGCCGACGCGAAGAAGGTGCTCGACTTCACGCTGTCCGACGAAGGCCAGGCCATCTGGGCCAAGGCGTACCTGCGCCCGGTGCGCGCCAGCGCGATGCCCAAGGACATCGAGGCGCAGTTCCTGCCCGCGAGCGAATACGCCCGCGCCAAGAGCGTGGACTACGGCCGCATGGCTGCCGCGCAGCGCGCCTTCTCCGACGAGTACCTGAAGGAAGTGCGCTGACCCGCACGGCATGAGATGACGCAAGCCACCACCTCCAACGCCTGGAACCCGCGCTGGCGGCTGCTCGCCTGCGCGGCACCGGCGGCCGCCTTCTTCGCGGCCTTCTGGCTGCTGCCGGTGGTGCGCCTGCTCACGCTGCCGGCCGACAAGGGCTGGGCCACCTACTTCGCGGTGCTGACCGACGCCCGCTACCTGCAGAGCATGGCCAACACGGTCGTGCTCTCGATCACCGTCACGCTGGCCACGCTGGTGCTGGGCGCGGCGGTGGGCATCTACCTTGCGCGGCACGCCTTCGTGGGCAAGCGCGTGCTGCTGTCGCTGCTCACGCTGCCGCTGTCGTTTCCGGGCGTGATCATCGGCTTCTTCGTGATCCTGCTGGGCGGACGGCAAGGCGTGGTGGCCGACCTCGGCGACAGCCTGTTCGGCGAACGCATCACCGTCGCCTACGGCCTGCTCGGGCTGTTCCTGGCGTACCTGTATTTCTCGCTGCCGCGCGCCATCGCCACTTACGCAGCGGCAGCCGAGTCGATGAACACGCAGCTCGAGGAAGCGGCCCGATCGCTCGGTGCCTCGCGGCTACGCGTAGCGCGCGACGTGTGGATGCCGGAGCTTGCGCCCACCACGCTGGCCTGCGGCGCCATCCTGTTCGCCACCTCGATGGGCGCCTTCGGCACGGCCTTCACGCTGGCCAGCAAGTTCGAGGTCATTCCCATCACCATCTACAACGAGTTCACCAACTACGCCAACTTCGCGCTCGCCGCGTCGCTGTCGATTTCGCTGGGCATCGTGACCTGGCTGGTGCTGTTCGTCGCGCGCCGCTTCGGCGCGAATCCCGTCGCACGCTGAAGCACGCCGAGACATGCAACCCATGCGAAAGAACACACAAGCCAAGGCGCCCTTCCTGCTCGCCGTCACGGTCATCGTGAGCCTCTTCATGATCGCGCCGATGCTGCTGTCGGTCATGGCGGGCCTCGTCAACAACTACAGCACAGGGCTGAAGAGCGGCCTCACGCTGCGCTGGCTCGGCGAGGTGTGGGAGAACTACGGCGGCACCGTCGGCTGGTCGCTCGCACTGGCCGCAGCCTGTGTCGTGGGCACCGTGCTGATCGGCGTGCCCTGCGCCTATGCGCTGGCACGCAGCCGCTCGCGCGCCGCGCGCATTTTTGAAGAGCTGCTGACGCTGCCCGTCGCGGTGCCGGGGCTGGCCACCGCGCTGGCGCTGATCCTGGCCTACGGACAGCTCACCGCCTTTCGCCAGAGCTTCGCCTTCATCCTCGTGGGCCACATGATCTTCACGTTGCCCTTCATGGTGCGCACCGTCGGCTCGGCCTTCGAGCGCGACGACCTGCTCGCGCTCGAAGAGGCCGCACGCTCGCTGGGCGCGAACTTCCGCCAGCGCTTCCTGGGCATCCTCGTGCCCGCCGTGTTCCCGGCCATCGTGGCCGGCAGCCTGATGGTGTTCACGCTCTCGGTGGGGGAGTTCAACCTCACCTGGATGCTGCACACGCCGCTCACGCGCACCCTGCCCGTGGGCCTGGCCGACAGCTACGCCTCGATGCGCATCGAGATCGGATCGGCCTACACGCTGATCTTTTTCGCCGTCATTCTTCCGGTGCTGTGGGGCCTGCAGTACCTTGCCAACCTGATGCAGAAACGCCATGGAACTTGAACGCATCCCCGTCGACATCGCGAACTGCGCGAAGACCTACGCCGACGGCACGCGCGGCCTGCAGCCCACCGACCTGAAGGTCGAGGCCGGCGAGGTGCTCGCGCTGCTCGGCCCCTCGGGCTGCGGCAAGACCACGCTGCTGCGGCTGATCGCGGGGCTGGAGGCGCCCGACGCCGGCAGCCGCATCGTGTTCGGCGACCAGGACGTGACGCAGCGCCCGGTCGAGCATCGCGGCGTGGGCATGGTGTTCCAGAGCTACGCGCTCTTTCCGCAGATGACGGTGGCGGCCAACATCGGCTATGGCCTGCGCATCCGCGGCATTGCGCCCGATGAAGAAAAGCGCCGGGTCGGCGAACTGGTCGATCTGGTGCGGCTCGGTGGCCTCGAGAACAAGCGCCCCGCCGAACTCTCGGGCGGCCAGCGCCAGCGCGTGGCCCTGGCGCGCGCCGTGGCCGTGCGGCCGCGCGTGCTGCTGCTCGACGAGCCATTGGCCGCGCTCGACGCCAAGCTCAAGGAGTCGCTGCGCGACGAGCTGGCCGAGCTGTTGCGCAGCCTGCACATCACGGCCATCCACGTGACGCACGACCAGCAGGAGGCGCTTGCCATTGCCGACCGTCTCGCGGTGATGCGCGCCGGCCGCATCGTGCAGGTGGGCCGTGGCGAAGACCTGTACCGCGCGCCGTCGCATCCCTTCGTGGCCGAGTTCCTGGGCCGGGTCAACCGGCTGGAACGCGCGGCCGAAGCCATCGCGCAAGGCGTTGTCCGACTCGGGGGTTGCACCGTGCCCTGCCCCACTGCGTGGCAGGGCCATGCGATGCTGCTGGCACGGCCCGAAGACATCGAGGTCGGCGCGCCCCAGCCCGACTGGGGCAACGCCACCGTCGAGCGCCGCACCTTCCTCGGCGACCGCGTGCAGCTGCACCTGCGCACGCAAGACCAGCCCGTGCTGGTGGCCGACGTGGGGCGCGACAACCCCTTCGGTCCGGGCGACGCGGTCGGTCTTCGCATCCACCCCGATCGCCTGATGACGTCGCAGGAAACCACCGCATGACGACCACGCATTCCGACAACACCTTCCTGGTCCAGCTGACCGACCTGCACATCCGCGAGCCGGGCCGGCTGGCCTATGGCCGCATCGACACCGCGCCCTACCTGCAGCGCGCGGTGCAGTCGGTGCAGGCACTGCGGCAGCCGCCCGATGCCGTCGTGATCACCGGCGACCTGACCGACTTCGGTCGCGCCGCCGAGTACGAGCACCTCGCCCGCCTGCTGGCACCGCTGACCATGCCGGTCTACCTCATGCCGGGCAACCACGACGACCGCGACCAGCTGCGCCGCAGCTTCCCCGGTCATACCTACCTCGGCACCGGCGACGACACCGACGGCTTCATCCAGTACTCGGTGCGCGTCGGCGCGCTGCGGCTGCTCACGCTCGACACCTGCGTGCCGGGTGCCAGCCACGGCTCGCTGTGCGAGAAGCGCCTGGCCTGGCTCGAAGCCCGGCTCGACGCCTGCCGCGACGAGCCGGTGGTCGTCGCCATGCACCACCCGCCCTTCGAAACGCTGATTGGGCACATGGACGAGATCGGCCTGCTGCAAGGCGCAGATGCGCTCGAAGCGCTGATCGCCCGCTACGCGAACGTCGAACGCGTGATCTGCGGCCACCTGCATCGTGCCATCGACGTGCGCTTCGGCGGCACCATCGCCTCGACCTCGCCGGCGCAGGCCCATCAGGTCTGCCTCGACCTTGCGCCCGACGCCCCTTCGGCCTGGACGCTCGAACCGCCGGCTTTCCGGGTGCACGCGTGGTCGGCTCGGGGTGGCCGGCTGGTCACCCACCTGGCGGCCTCCGGCAGCTTCGAAGGCCCCTATCCCTTCCACGACAACGGAGCCCTGATCGACTGAAGCGCGTACTTGTGGAAAATGGGGTCGAAACGAAGCAAAACGAAAACAAGAGAAAGGCCAGAACCCGACCTCCATGAAGCACCTTCTGAATCTGCTGGCGGCAGTCGCATTGCTGGTGTGGGGTACGCACCTCGTTCGTACCGGCGTGCTGCGCGTGTTCGGCGCCAACCTGCGCAAGATCCTCGTGCAGAGCATGCGCAACCGCTTCACGGCCGCCCTCTCGGGCATCGGCGTCACGGCGCTGGTGCAGTCGAGCACCGCCACCTCGCTCATGACCTCGTCCTTCGTCGGGCAGGGCCTCGTCACGCTGCCCGCGGCGCTGGCGGTGATGCGCGGCGCCGACGTGGGCACGGCGCTGATCTCGGTGCTGTTCTCGGCCGACCTGTCGTGGCTCTCACCCATGTTCATCTTCGTGGGCGTGGTGCTGTTCATCACGCGCTCGGCCAGCGTGGCGGGGCGCGTGGGGCGCGTGCTGATCGGCCTCGGGCTGATGCTGCTCGCGCTGCAGCTGGTGGTCGAGGCCACCGAACCGCTCTTCTCGTCACCCGCCGTGCGCGCGCTGCTCGCATCGCTCAACAGCGACGTGCTGCTTGAAATCACCATCGGCTCGGTGCTGGCCATCGTGGCCTATTCGAGCCTGGCGGTGGTGCTGCTGGTGGCGGCCATGGCCACGTCGAACGTGGTGCCGCTGGACGTGGCGCTTGGCCTCGTGCTCGGTGCCAACCTCGGCAGCGGGCTGCTGGCGGTGCTGACCACGGCCAAGTCGGCGGTGGCGGTGCGGCAGGTGACGGTGGGCAACCTGCTGTTCAAGGCGCTGGGCGTGGCCGTCGTCGCGCCCTTCATCGGACTGTGGATTCGCTACGTGCAGCCCGAGCTGCCGAACCAGACGCATGGCGTGGTGCTGTTCCACCTGGCCTTCAACGTCGTCATCAGCGTCGGCTTCATCGGCCTCACGCAATGGGTGGCCAAGCTGGTCACGCGAATGCTGCCGGTGCCGCAGCAACCGGCCGGCACCACCCGGCCGCATCACCTCGATCCATCGGCGCTGTCGACGCCTTCGCTGGCCATCTCGAACGCGGCGCGCGAAGCACTGCACCAGGCCGACATCGTCGAGACCATGCTGATCGGCACGCTGGACGTGATCCGCCACAACGACCTGCGGCTGGCCCAGGAGCTGAGGCAACTCGACGACACGGTGGACGAGCTGTACTCGGCCATCAAGTACTACATGACCCGCATCTCGCGCGAGGCATTGGGCGAAGAAGAAAGCCGGCGCTGGACCGACATCATCAGCTTCACGATCAACATGGAGCAGATCGGCGACATCATCGAGCGCGTGATCATCGACATCGAAGACAAGAAGATCAAGCCGCAGCGCAACTTCTCGGAAGCAGGCATGGCCGAGATCGTCGAGCTGCACGGGCGGCTCGTTGCCAACCTGCGGCTGAGCATGAGCGTGTTCCTGAACGGCAACGTGCGCGACGCGCAGAAGCTGCTCGAAGAAAAGGCGCGCTTCCGGGATCTGGAGCGGGCCTACGCGACGACCCATCTGGACCGCCTGTCGGACCAGACCACGTTGAGCATCGAGACCAGCTCGCTGCACATCGACCTGATCAGCGACCTGAAGCGGATCAACTCGCACATCTGCTCGATTGCGTACCCGATCCTCGAATCGGCCGGGGCGTTGGCGCCCAGCCGGTTGAGGGAATCGCGGCTGGGCAAGATCGAAGGGTAGTGTTCCCGCGGGCAGCATTCGGCTGCCCGTGCCCCCAAAAAAGCCTGAGACGCACCGCGCTGAAACGCGCCGGCTGCGTCGTGGCCGGCACGCATGCCGGCCGCGTCGTCTGCGCTTTGCCGCGTCCCTGGCAGGACGACCGGCAAGCGCCATCCATCGCATTGAACGACCCGACGTCTCGAGAAAAAAGACGTGCGAACACCTGTCGCTCCGATGTCATGAAGCCTGCCTAGCATTCGAGGCATAAATTGCTTTTGGGTGAATTTGTGTAATTCACAGATTTGCACGAACGCGATTTATCGCGCCCGGCTTCAAGCCGTTTCACGCTGCCCTTCGACTGCACGGCGTCGTGCTCCGAACGCCTGCCCAAGGGCAATCACTCTTACTTCCAAGGGGAGAGCCACATGATGAGCAATCGACAGAAACAACGGATGGTGCGCACCGTATCGGGCGCAGCCCTGATCGCCGCGCTCGCGGCCTGCGGCGGAAGCGGCGGGGGCACGTCGTTCGTGCCGCAGCCACCGCCGCCCGTCGCCGTCACGCCCGATCCGCCCGCGCCGGACACCGGCACCAAGGCCGTCTTTCACTGCGCGCCCTGAGGGCACGCCCCACCTTCATCGTCTCTTTGCCGACACCCCACACCATGACCGCTTCCAATCCCGGCCGCCGCCGCTTCCTGCGCAGCTCGGCCACCACTGCCGGTGCAGCCGCCGCACTCACGATGCTGCCGCCCTCGATCCAGCGCGCGCTGGCCATTCCACCGAACAACGTGAAAGGCACCATCGAGGACGTCGAGCACGTGGTGATCCTCACGCAGGAGAACCGCTCCTTCGACCACTACTTCGGCACCCTCCAGGGCGTGCGCGGATTCAACGACCCGCGCCCGCACGTCTTGCCGGACGGCCGCCCGGTCTGGTACCAGCCCACGCCGAACGAAAGCCCGGTCGACCCGAAGCGGGTCTACAACGCGCGCGGCCTGGCCAGCGACGCGACCTACGTGCTGCCGTTCTACATCGACCCACGCACGACCAAGGGACATGCGGGCACGCAGCACGGATGGAGCGACGGCCACGGTGCCTTGAACAACGGCAAGAACAACCAGTGGCTGAACCAGAAGCAGGACGTGATGACGATGGGATACCTGCGCCGCAGGGACCTCGCATTCCACTACGCACTGGCCGACGCGTTCACCATCTGCGATGCGTACCATGCCTCCGTTCCCGCCGACACGGTGCCGAATCGCGTTCACCTGTGGACGGGAACGATCGATCCGCGCAACGTCATGGGCACCCAGCCCAATGGCCCCGGATTGCAGGAGCGCAACGGATCGAACGGCTACACATGGACCACCTATCCGGAGCGGCTGGAGGCCAAGGGAATCCGCTGGAAGCTCTACCAGGGCGGCTCGGAGGGCTACAACAACCTGACCAAGGAGGCCGACAACTTCACCGACAACTCGCTGGAGCACTTCGCGGCCTACCAGACGAGCGGCGTCCTTCGGGACAAGGGCGCCTCCAGACACACCCTGGTCGAATTCGCCAGCGACGTCAGCAAGAACAACCTGCCGCAGGTCAGCTGGATCGTCGCACCGCAAAAATTCTGCGAACACTCGAGCGCCACGAGCGTCAATGGCGCGCTGTACATCGAGGCCATCCTGAGCGCGCTGACGTCGAACCCCGAGGTCTGGAGCAAGACGGTCTTTCTCATCAACTACGACGAGAACGACGGCCTGTTCGACCACGTCGTTCCGCCGATGCCGCCACTGCAAGCCGTGGCGGGCAACGCCAACGACAGCGGCCTTGTGTCCAAGGGACTGATCGACAGCCTCAAGGATGAGTTTCTCGACCTGGACCGCTTCCCTTACGAAAAGGGCTCGCTGGTGCCGAGCGGCGACCCCGGCGGACTGCAGCCCGTCGGCCTGGGTTCGCGCGTGCCCATGCTCGTCGTGTCGCCATGGAGCGCCGGAGGATGGGTCTGTTCGCAGACCTTCGACCACACCTCGGTCCTGCAATTCCTGGAAGCGCGGTTCGGCGTTGCCGAAACCAACATCTCGCAATGGCGCCGGGCCGTTTGCGGAAACCTGACGTCGGCCTTCGACTTTTCAGGCAACCAGGACACGTCGGTTCCGAAGATCGCGCCGGTCGCATCGATCACCGTCGGCACGCGGACCGACTACGTACCGAACCCGCAGTTGATGCCCTCCCAGGAGCCGGGCACGCGCAAGGCGCGGCCCCTGCCCTACGAGCACTTCGTGCACAGTCGCGTCGATACGCGCAACGTGCAGCTCTGGCTCGACTTTTCCAACACGGGCAGCGTGGGCGCCGCGTTCTGTGTGTACAACCGCCTGAAGCCCAACGACAACCCGCGCCGCTACACCGTCTCGCCGGGCGATGTGCTGTCGGACTACTGGCTCCTGTCGGACACCAAGGGCGCCTACGACTTCGCCGCCTACGGGCCGAACGGCTACCTGTGCCAGTACAAGGGCAATGCCTCCGCGGTGTCCCAAGGCACGGCCAGCCCCGAAGCGAAGGTCTGCTACGACGTCACCAACGGCAATGTCGCCCTGACGCTGACCAACAGCGGATCGGCGGCCTGCTCGGTGACGGTGAGCAATGCCTACAGCAAGGAGGCCGCACGCACCCACAACCTGGCCGCTGGAGCCACGCTGCAAGACCTCTGGGTTCTGGGTGCGAGTTCGGGCTGGTACGACCTGTCGGTCACCTCGGATGCCGGGTCGTCGTCCAACGCGCCGTTCCTTCGCCGCTTTGCGGGACACGTAGAAACCGGCAAGGCCAGCATGAGCGACCCGGGGCCGCTGAACAGCAACCGCTGAAGCCCGAAGCCATTGGGGCCCGGCGAATCTTCGCCGGGCCCCATGAAAGCTATTTGGCCTTGGCGAGCCCGCCAGCACCGGCGGGCTCGACCTCTCGCCGCGCATAGCGCTGCGCCAGCACGGCACAGACCATCAGCTGCATCTGGTGGAACAGCATCAGCGGCAACACGATCGCGCCCACCGCATGCGAGGCAAACAAGACCTTCGCCATCGGAATCCCGCTGGCCAGGCTCTTCTTCGATCCGCAAAAGACGATGGTGATCTCGTCGGCGATATCGAAGCCGAACTTGCGCGCCATCAGCGTGGTGAGACCCAGGGCCAGGGCCAGCAGCACGGCGCATACCAGCAGCAGGCCCAGCAGCGCACTCACGGGGATCTGCTTCCAGAGCCCTTCGATCACGGCCGCGCTGAACGCGGTGTAGACCACCAGCAGGATCGAGCCCTGGTCGACGAACTTCAGCACGGCGGCGCGCTTCTGGATCCACTTGCCGATCACCGGGCGCAGCAGGTGGCCCGCCACGAAGGGCACCATCAGTTGCAGCAGGATGCGGCCGATCGAATCGAGCGACGACGACGAGGTGATGCCGCCGCCGTTCGGCAGCACGATCAGGTTCACCAGCACGGGCGTGATGAACACGCCCAGCAAGGTCGAGGCCGAGGCACTGCAGATGGCCGCGGGCATATTGCCGCGCGCCATGGCCGTGAACGCGATGGCGGACTGCACCGTGGCCGGCAGCACGCAAAGGAACAGCACGCCTGTGTAGAGCTCGGGCGTCACCAGCGGCGACAGCACCGGCCGCAGCGCCAGCCCGAGCAGCGGGAACAGCACGAAGGTGCTCGCGAACACCAGTAGGTGCAGCCGCCAGTGCGTGATGCCCGCCATGATCGCCTCGCGCGACAGCTTGGCGCCGTGCAGGAAGAACAGCAGGCCGATGGCGACGGTCGTCAGACCCTCGAAGAAATGTGCGATGCGCCCGCTCGCGGGCAGCAGGCTGGCGAAGGTCACGACCGTGACGAGCGCGAGCGTGAAGTTGTCGGGGAGAAAGCGTGAACGGGCCATGGGGTGCATTGGAGCGCTTTGGCATTCAAAAGAGAAATGGATTTATCGGATGGATATATGATTTCGACGCATGAACGTCACGCTTCGCCAGCTCCGCGTCTTCCGCTCGGTGGCCGAGGGGCGCAATTTCAGCCGCGCCGGCGATCAGGTCGGCCTGAGCCAGCCGGCCGTCAGCCGCTCGATCCTGGAGCTTGAATCGCAGCTCGGCCTGAAGCTGCTCGACCGCACCACGCGCGAGGTGATGCTGACCGAAGCCGGCCAGTCGCTTGCGGCCCGGCTCGACCGCGTGCTCGACGACCTCGACCAGACGCTGCAGGACGTGGCCGGCCTGGCCAGCGCGCGCGGCGGCAAGGTGCGGGTGGCCAGCAGCCCCACGCTGTCGGCCAACCTGATGCCCGGGTGCATCGCGGTCTGCGCCGACAAGGCGCCGGGCATCCAGTTCCTGCTGCTCGACCGCATCCAACAAGACGTGCTGGACAGCGTGCGCAGCGGCGAAGTCGATTTCGGCGTGGTGATCGAGCCTTCGGAAGCCGACGACCTGCATTGCGAGCCGATTCTGAACGACCCCTTCGTGCTGGTGGTGCCGCCCGCGCATCGGCTGGCCCAGAAGGCCTCGGTGCGCTGGACGGCACTCGACGGGCAGCCGCTGGTGCTGCTCGACCACGCCTCGGGCAGCCGCCGCCTGATCGACCAGGCCCTGGAGCGCCACGGCGCGCAGTGCGAGGTGAAGCAACAGCTCGGCCATCCGACCACCGTCTTTCGCATGGTCGAGGCGGGCATCGGCATCAGCGTGATGCCGGGGATGTCACTGCCGCCCGAAGGGCTGGCTCAGTTGGTCGTGCGCCCGCTGGTGCCGCGCGTGCAGCGCGCGATCATGCTGATCCGCCGGCGCAACCGGGCGCTGTCGCCGCTCGCGCAGCAGGTGTGGGGCATCGTGCGCGACACCGCCGCGCTCAGTGCGACAACGGAGTCTGGCGCGACGACGCCGGCAAGGAAGACGGCCGCCTGAACCGCTCCTGCCGGTGGCGCAGGCAGAAGTCGATCAGGTCTTCGACCTCGGTGGCCTTGTCGAACACCGCGTCGGCGCCGAGCAGTGCGCATTTGCGGCGCATGGCCGGCGTGGCGTGGTTGCTCAGCACCACCATCTTCTGCATCGGGTCGCGGTTGCGGCAGGCTTCCAGCACGCTGAAGCCGGTGCCGTCTTTCAAGAACAGGTCGACGATGGCCAGGTCCCACTGCGAGGGGTTGTCCGTCAGCCAGCGCGAGCCCTCGGCTTCCGATTCGGCCTGGCCGACAGGATCGCAGCGCGCCACCTCCCGCAAGGTGCCCACGAGGTTCTCGCGGATGGTGGGGTTGTCTTCGACGATGAAGGTGCGGACGGTGTTCATGACGCTTGCCTCGTAGCTTTTGCCACAGGCTACAAAGTGCGCCCGGCACAAGTCGAAGGCATGACACCCCCACGCGGGTAGGACAAGGCTGGCGACGCCCGTCCCTCCCTTTCGCGCAGGCCTACAGCGTCAGGATCGTGCAGCCCGTGGTCTTGCGCGCTTCCAGGTCGCGGTGCGCCTGCTGCACGTCGGCCAGTGCATAGCGCTGGTCGATCGGGATCTTCACCGCGCCGCTGCGCACCACCGCGAACAGGTCGTCGGCCATGGCCTGCGTGCTTTCGCGCGTGGCCATGTGCGTGAACAGCGTGGGCCGCGTGACGTAGAGCGAACCCTTCGATGCGAGCGTGCCGAGGTTGATCGGCGGCACCGGGCCCGAGCCGTTGCCGAAGATCGCCAACAGGCCGAAGGGGCGCAGGCAATCGATGGAGCCCTCGAAGGTGTCCTTGCCCACCGAGTCGTACACCACCTTCACGCCCTTGCCGCCGGTGATCTCTTTCACGCGGGCCGCGAAGTTCTCGGTGCTGTAGTTGATGGCATGCGCCGCGCCATGCTCGAGCGCGAGCTTGCACTTGGCGTCGCTGCCGGCCGTGCCGATCAGCTGCAGGCCCAGCGCCTTGGCCCACTGGCAGGCGATGAGGCCGACGCCGCCGGCGGCCGCGTGAAACAGGATGAAATCGCCGGGCTGCAGGCCTTCCGCAGGCAAGGTCTTCTTCAGCAGGTACTGGGTGGTGAGGCCCTTGAGCATCATGGCCGCGCCGGTCTCGAAGGAGATGTCGTCGGGCAGCTTGCAGACGTTCTTGGCCGGCATCACGCGCAGCTCGCAGTAGGCGCCGGGCGGCGGGCTGGCGTAGGCGGCGCGGTCGCCGGCCTTCAGGTGCGTCACGCCCTCGCCCACCGCCTCGACCACACCCGAGGCTTCCATGCCCAGTTGCAGCGGCATCGCGAACGGATAGAGACCGCTGCGCTGGTAGGTGTCGATGAAGTTCAGGCCCACGGCCTTGTGGCGGATGCGGATCTCGCCGGGGCCGGGTTCACCGACTTCGACCTCGACGATCTTCAGTTCTTCGGGACCGCCATGGCGGTCGATACGGACGGCTTTGCTCAACATCGTTGCAGTCTCCACAGGCGGAAAAAGAAGAGGCGCATCGTGCCACGTTTGGCGTTTGCGCGACGCCGCGGGACATTGCCCCGGCACGTCGGCGCCCATGCAGGCGCGGCCTGGCCTCAGGCCGGGTTTTGTGGCAGCTCGGGCGCGAACTCGATGCGGTAGCCGCTGCGCTCGAACATCTGCAGGATCTCGCGCTCGCCATACCAGCCGTCGAGTTGCGACAGCGGAATCAGCGAACGCAAGGTGAGCGGCGCCAGGCTCACCAGTTGCCGCACCTTGGCATGGTGGCCGAACAACTGCATCGCGTCATAGCCGTGGTGCAACTGCGGCCCCGCATGCTCGATGGCGAAGCTGCGCGCCAGATCCAACGGCGCGAAGCGCATGCCGACGGCTTCGAGGGCCGGACGCAGCACGCCGCTCAGTTGCACGTCTTCGAGCAGCGCGTTGTGCTGCCAGTGCATCCTGAGCGGATCGCCCGCCACCACATCGGGCGGCGGAATCTCGACGCGGATGTGCGGATGGTCGACCAGCGCCCGCATGAAGCGCCGGCTGCGCAGGCTGAAGCCGCCGTTCTGGATCGGCGTGACGACGTGGTCGGGCTTCTGCAGCTCCTGCGCCCAGTCGAAGCTGTTGCGCCAGAACGTGCCCTGCGGCGAATCGATCTTCGCCAGATGGATCGGCGCACCGATGTAGTCGCAGTTCAAGAACGCGTCGTTCCAGTTGGCGGCATTGACGACCCAGCCGTCGTCCTGCACCACCAGCGCGAACTCGGTCTGCACCACGCGCCAGAGCGCGAACATCATGAACCAGCCGTACTCGTGGTAGTTCATCGGCGCGATCGCCACATGCCCGATGCCCGGCGCCAGGTTGTCGGGCGCCTGCGGGCTGCACAGCAGGGCGAGCGTACCGGGCATCTGCGACTGGCTCAGTTGCAGGGCCATCGCCGCGCCGCGCGCATCGGGCAGGCCGGTGACCGACACCAGGGTGATCTGCCGGAAAGCCTCCCCGCTCATTTGCACGCGCGCTCCGCGGTGGCGTCAGTAGGTGCCGGGGTAGGCGCCGCCGTCGGCCAGCACGTTCTGGCCGGTCATGTAGCCGGCCTGCATGCTGCAGAGAAAGGCGCAGATGGCGCCGAACTCGGCCGGCGTGCCGAAGCGCCGGGCCGGAATGTTCTTCTTGCGGGCTTCCCACACGGTGTCGAAGTCCTGCCCGGTCTTCTGTGCCGTGCCGGCCATCGTGCCCTTCAGGCGGTCGGTGTCGAAGGAGCCCGGCAGCAGGTTGTTGATGGTCACGCCCTGCGCCGCGATGGGCGTGCGCGCCACGCCGGCCACGAAGCCGGTCAGGCCGCTGCGCGCGCCGTTCGACAGGCCCAGGATGTCGATGGGCGACTTCACCGAACTCGACGTGATGTTCACGATGCGACCAAAGCCGCGCTTGGCCATGCCGTCCACCGTGGCCTTGATCAGCTCGATGGGCGTGAGCATGTTGGCATCGACCGCCTTGATCCACGCCTCGCGGTCCCAGTTGCGGAAGTCGCCGGGAGGCGGGCCGCCTGCGTTGGTGACGACGATGTCGAAGTCGTGCCCCAGCGCGAACACCGCCGCACGGCCGGCTTCGGTGGTGATGTCGGCCGCCACGTGCTTGACGAACGGACCCGATGCACCCGCGGCTTCGGCCAGCTTCTTCGCGGCCGCATCCAATGCCTCGGCGCCGCGCGCCACGATCACCACGTTGACGCCTTCGCGCACCAGCGCCTCGGCACAGCCGTAGCCCAGCCCCTTGCTCGCGCCGCACACCAGCGCGGTCTTGCCTGCAATACCCAGATCCATGTTGTTTGCTCCTATCGTGCAGGGGCTTGCCGCCCCTTGCGTGTGAAAACGAAGATGCCCGCGATGACGAGCACGGTGCCGGCGGCGATCCACGGTGTGAACGGCTCGCCGAGTATCACCACCCCCATGAGGATGGTCGACAGCGGCCCGATCATGCCGGTTTGCGCAGCCACGGCGGGGCCGATGCGCTCGATGGCCATCATCACCATGAGGACGGGCACCGCCGTGCACAGCGTGGCGTTGAGCACCGACAGCCAGATGACCTCGGGCGCGAGCCCGAAGGCCACACCCATCGGCCGCGTCAGCACGAACTGCAGGATGCACAGCACGCAGGCCACGGTGGTGGCCAGGCCCACCAGCCGCAACGAGCCCAGGCGCTTGACGAACTCGCCGCTGTAGACGAGGTAGCCCGCATAGCTCACCGCGCTCAGGAACACAAGGAACGCGCCCCAGGCCGCCGCGCCGCCGCCCTTGCCGCTGCCGCCGGTCCACAGTTCGTGGCCGAACACCAGCAGCACGCCGGCATAGCTCACGACCATGCCCAGCACCTGCTGGCGCGTGGCGCGCCGGCGGTACATGAGCCAGCCGAACAGCAGCACCAGCGTGGGGTTGAGATAAAGAATGAGCCGCTCGAAGCTGGCAGAGATGTAGGCCAGCCCCGCAAAGTCGAGAAAGCTCGCAAGGTAGTAGCCCGAGAAGCCCAGCCCGACCACGCCGAACCAGTCGCGCGAAGTGAGCTTCGGCTTGCCGCGCCCCGCCCACCACGCCATGACGGCGAAGAGCGGCAGCGCGAACAGCATGCGCAGCATGATGAGCGTGATGGCGTCCACGCCGTAGCGGTACGCCAGCTTGACGATGATGGCCTTGCCGCTGAACGCGATGGCGCCCAGCGTGGCAAGGACCAGGCCGGTCGCATAGCCTTTTTTGGCGCCGTCGTGAGGGGGGATGCCGAGCGACGCGGCTGTCTTGTTCATCCCCCGATCATCGCGGCAACCCCGAGACCTTGCTTGCTCAGTACCCTGCCGCCACGCCGTCGCGGCGCGGGTCGCTGGCGGCCACATAGCCTTCGACCGACGGCTCGCCCGCACGCCAGATGAACTGGCCGGCGCCGAAGTCCTGGTACGAGTCGTTGATCACTTCCAGGTGATGGCCCAGGTCGCGCAGGCCTTGCAGGGTGTTGGGGTTCATCGCGGCCTCGACGTTGATCTCGAGCCCCGCGTTGAAGCGCCAGCGCGGCGCATCGCAGGCCGCCTGCGGGTTCTGCTTGTAGTCGAGCATGCGCACCAGCGTCTGCATGTGGCCCTGCGGCTGCATGTTGCCGCCCATCACGCCGAAGCTCATGACCGGCTGGCCGTCCTTGGTGAGGAAGGCCGGAATGATCGTGTGGAACGGGCGCTTGCCCGGTGCCACCACGTTCGGGCTTTCGGCCTTCAGGCTGAAGCCGTGGCCGCGGTTCTGCAGGCTGATGCCGAACTCGGGCTCCACGCAACCCGAGCCGAAGCCCATGTAGTTGCTCTGGATGAAGCTCACCATCATGCCGCTCTCGTCCGCTACCGTGAGGTAGATGGTGCCGCCCTTGACCGGGTTGCCGGCCTTGAAGTCCTGTGCCTTCTTCACGTCGATGAGGCGGGCGCGCGAGGCGAGGTAGGCGTCGTCGAGCATCTGCTCGGTCGTCACTTCCATGGTCTTGCGTTCCGACACGTAGCGGTACACGTCGGCAAAGGCCAGCTTCATCGCTTCGATCTGCAGATGCTGCGACTGGACCGAGTCGACCGGCAGCGAGGCGATGTCGAACTTCTCCAGGATGCCCAGCGCGATCAGCGCCGCGATGCCCTGCCCGTTCGGCGGGATCTCGTGCAGCGTGTGGCCACGGTAGTCGCGCGAGATCGGTTGGACCCACTCGGGCTGGTAGGCCGCGAGGTCGGCCACCGTGAGCGCGCCGCCCTGCTCCTTCGAGAACTTCGCGAGCGCCTCGGCGATCTCGCCGTTGTAGTAGGCCTCGCCCTTGGTGCGGGCGATGGCCTTGAGCGCGCGTGCCGCGGCGGTGAAGCGGAACATGTCGCCCACCTCGGGCGCGCGGCCCCAGGGCAGGAAGGTCTGCGCAAAGCCCGGCTGCGACTGCAGCACCGGCGTGGCCGCGGCCCACTTGCCCTGCACCACCGGCGGCACGAGGTAGCCGCGCTCCGCGATGTCGATGGCCGGGGCCAGCAGGTCGGCGAAGGGCAGCTTGCCGAAGCGATCGCTCATCGCGACCCAGCCGCGCACCGCGCCCGGCACCGTGACCGAGTCGATGCCGCGCATCGGCGGCGTGGCGGCGTCGGCGCCGTACTTGGCCTTGAAGTATTCGGGCGTCCAGGCCTTGGGCGCCGGGCCCGAGGCGTTCAGGCCGTGCAGTTCCTTGCCGTCCCACAGGATGCAGAAGGCGTCGCTGCCCAGGCCGTTGCTCACGGGCTCGACCAGCGTCATCACCGCCGCGGTGGCAATGGCCGCATCGACCGCGTTGCCGCCCTGCTGCAGGATGCGCAGCCCGGCCTGCGAGGCCAGCGGGTGCGAGGTCGACACCACGTTGCGCGCAAAGATCGGGATACGGGTGGAGAGGTAAGGGTTGTTGAAGTCGAAGTTCATGTCGGTGTGCCTTGCCTTATTCGTTGGTGATCTTGCGTTCGACCACGATCTTCTTCCACTTGGCGGCGTCCGTTGCCACCAGCTTGGCGAACTGGTCGGGCGTGCCCGGCGTCGCGGGCTCGATGCCCAGGCGTGCGAGCTTTTCTTTCACATCGGGGTCGGCCAGCGCCTCGTTGGCGGCCTTGTTGACCTTCGCGACGATGTCGGCCGGCAGGTTCTTCGGACCATAGAAGCCGAACCACGTGTTCGACTCGTAGCCGGGCAGCGTGTCGGCGATGGGCGGCAGGTCGGGTGCCAGCGGGCTGCGCTTGAGCGATGTCACGCCCAGCGCGCGCAGGCGACCATCGCGCACGTGCGGCATGCCGGTGGGCAGCGAGTCGAACAGCACGTCGACCTTGCCGCTGATCAGGTCGGGAATGGCCAGCGCCGTGCCCTTGTACGGAATGTGCGTGACGAAGATGTTGGCCTGCGACTTGAACAGCTCGGCCGTGAGTTGCACGATGGTGCCGTTGCCGCTCGACGCGTAGTTGAGCTTGCCGGGGTTCTTCTTGGCGTAGTCGATCCACTCGCGCACCGTCTTGGCCGGCGAGTTCACGGGCACCAGCATGATGCTGGCCGCGTCGCCCACATGCGCGATGGGCGTGAAGTCGCGCACCGTGTCGTAGGGCAGCTTGTTGATGGCCGGGCCGATGGCGTGCGTGCTGGTGGTTGCCAGCAGCAGCGTGTAGCCGTCGGGCGCGGCCTTGGCGGCCTGGTCGGAGCCGATGGCGCCGCCGGCACCGGGCTTGTTGTCGATGACGAGCGTGGTGCCGAGCTTCTCGCCCATCTTCTGGCCCAGCGTGCGGGCAAAGAGGTCGGTGGCACCCGCCGCGGGGAACGGCACGATCAGCCGGATCGGTTTGTTCGGGTAGTTCTGGGCCAGGGCGGAAGTCGCGGCCAGCATCATTGCGGCAGCAAGCACGAAGCTTGTTCGTTTCATGGTGATGATTTTCTCCGAGGTCTTTGTCTTTGTATCGGTGCGCCGCGACCCGGCGTGGCCGAAGGATTGGACGCCTGCGGCATTGAAAATGGAAATGGATTTATCGGATAGATATATGAGTCGAATGCATTAATTGCGCCCACGGCCACCCAGGGCCGCGACACGCCGGTGCTTTCCTGCCGACAATGCCCCGTTCCGCATCGCCCGACACTGCCCACCTTCCTTCCAACCGCAACGACAACACCGTGGACCTTCGCGCGCTCCGCTACTTCATCACCGTGCTCGAGGCCGGCAGCCTCTCGCGGGCGGCTGCCCTGCTGTACGTGGCCCAGCCGGCGCTCACGGCGCAGATCAAGAAGCTCGAAAGCGAACTCGGCGCCCAGCTCTTCGAGCGCTCGCACGCGGGCGTCACGCCGACGCCCGCCGGCATGCAGCTCTACCACGATGCGCGGCGGCTGCTGTCCGACGCGGCCGCGTTGCGGGAACGCTTCCAGCGCCCCACGCAGGGCCTGGAAGGCTCGGTCACCCTCGCGGTCCCGTCGCTGCTGTCGTCCCTGCTGATGGGCCCGGTGCTCAAGCAACTCAAGCTGCGCCATCCCTTCGTGCGCGTCTTCGTGCTGGACGACCTGAGCCTGATGGTGAAGAAGACCATGCTCGACCGCCGGGCCGACGTCGGCATCATGGTCGACACGCCGACGCTCGAAGGCCTGGTGTGCGAGCCGCTGGCGAGCGAATCGATCTTCCTGTGCGGCTTCGACGTGAACGGCATCGCCGCGCCCTTGCTCAAGCGCCGGCGCGCCGCCCGCAAGGCAACAGCCCGCCGTGGCCGCGACGAAATCACCTTCGCGCGCGCGGCGCAATTGCCGCTCGTGCTGCAGTCGCGCCGCTTCAGCATCCGGCAGGCAGTCGAGCAGGCGGCATCGGAGCTGGGCATCGAGCTGAACGTCGCCTACGAGCACGACTCCGCGCGCGTGCTGCGCTCGCTCTACCAGGCCGGCGCCGGCTTCACCTTCACGCCGGCCTGCGCACTCGACGACTCGGCCCTCGCGGACGAACGCTGGATCTGCGCGCGCGTGACGCAGCCGCAACTGCCGCGCAGCTACACGCTGGCCACGCTCGCGAACCGCCCGGCCGACCCGGTCGTGCAGGCCGTGATCGACGTGCTGCGCGAAGAAATCGCCCGCATGGTCGGCCAGGGCCTCTGGGACGCCGACCTGCCCTGACCCCGGCCCGCCGACGCGGGCGCCACGGCCTTCGCAGCCGGCCATCAGAAATAGTGATGGCCGCGCATCAGCAAACGGTATTTCCTCCCTGGCGCCCTGCGCCGCGATAGTCGCGCCAGTCCACTCGCACATGGAAGTGGCGCACAGGAGATAGCCTTTTGAATTCCCCATCCTTCGAGGTCGCCAACGTCGGCGCCCTCGTCTCGCGCGCATCCCGCGCATTTGCCCGGCAGGTCGCGATCAAGAGCCCGGCACGCTCGATCACCTACGAAGAACTCGACAGGCGCTCCAACCGCCTGGCCAATGCGCTGCTCGCGCACGGCCTGGCGCGCGGCGCGCGTGTCGGCGTGTGCCTGCCGAACTGCATCGAGGTGGTCGAGCTCGAACTGGCCTGCTACAAGGCCGCGCTGGTGAAGGCACCGATCAACGCGCGGCTCTCGCCGGTCGAGGTGGCCGGGATGATCGCCAACAGCGAAGCCGAGCTGATCGTGACCACGGCCGCGCGCGCCGAGGCCTTCCTGCCCCTTTTGCAGACCGCCCCGCCGCAACTGCTGCTGATCGACCAGCCCGGCGGCAGCGCGCACAGCTACGAAGCCGCACTGGCCGCCGCCAGCGACACCTTCGACGCCGCGCGCGTGCAGTCCGGCGAACTGGCCGTGCTGCACTACACCTCGGGGTCGAGCGGCGTGCTGAAGGCGGCGATGCAGACCTTCGGCAACCGCCTGGCGCAGCTGCGCAAGTTCCTCATGCGACCCGACGGCATGCGGCCCGGCGAACTGCTGGGCCTGGTCGGGCCGATCACACATGCCTCGGGCATGCAGCTCGTGCCGGCGCTGTGCAGCGGCGCGACCATCCGGCTGTTCGACGGCTTCGAGCCCGACCGCTTTCTGGCCGAGATGCGCGCCGACCGCGTGGCCCACACCTTCATGGTGCCGACCATGATCAACATGCTGCTCGCGCAACTGCAGGGTCAGTACCTGCCGTTGCCCGACCTGAAGCGGCTCGGCTACGGCGCGGCGCCGATGGCACCCGCACGCATCATGCAGGCGATGGACGTGTTCGGGCCGATCCTCTCGCAGGGCTACGGCGCCGGCGAAACCACTTCCGGCGTGTGCGGGCTCTCGGTCGAAGACCACCTGTTCGCACGCGCCGCCATGCCCGAGCGCCTGGCCTCCTGCGGACGGCCCTTCCTCGAATCGCGCGTGGAAATCGTCGACGACGAAGGGCGGCCCGTGGCGGTCGGCAAGATCGGCGAGATCGTCGTCAGCGGCCCCGACATCTTCGCGGGCTACTGGCGCGCGCCGGAGCTGACGGCCGAGGTGCTGAAGAACGGCAGCTATCACACAGGCGACCTCGCGCGTGCCGACGACGACGGCTACATCTACATCGTCGATCGCAAGAAAGACATGGTGATCACCGGCGGCTTCAACGTCTACCCGTCGGAGGTCGAGGCGGTGCTCTACCAGCACGCGGCCGTTGCCGATGCCTGCGTGTTCGCGGTGCCCGACGACAAGTGGGGCGAGGCCGTGGCCGCGCACATCGTGCTCAAGCCCGGCGAGGTGCCCGACAGCGCCGCGCTCGATGCGTTCTGCGCCAGCCGGCTCGGCGGCTACAAGCGGCCGCGAACCATCGAGTTCGTGAACGCGCTGCCCAAGAACCCGAACGGCAAGGTCGCGCGCAAGGTCATCCAGGCGCCCTACTGGGCCGACCGCGCGCGGCGCGTCAATTGAACGGACGGGAAGGAACATCCATGAACGACGCACTTGCCGCAGGCACGCACTTCGAAGGCTCGGCGCAGGCCGCGGAACTGATCGGGCGCATCCGCGATTTCATTCACGGCGAGCTGGCCGCCATCGTTGCCGAGCACGGCATCGACCATGAGCACAGCCCCGACCGCGAAACGCTGCGGCGCATCTGGCGGCGCTCCAACGAACTCGGCTTCTACGGCATCACGCTGCCGAAGGCGATGGGCGGGCTGGGCCTGTCGGTGCTCGACCACGTGCTCATCAAGGAAGCCATCTACGCCAGCGGTTCGCCGCTCGCGCCGCACGTGTTCGGCGAACTCAGCGGCCCGCCCCGGGTGGGCGCGCTCGCGCGGCAGGCCACGCCCTGGCAGCTCGAACAGTTCATCGTGCCGGTGGCAAATGCCGACAAGGCGATCTGCTTCGCGCTGACCGAGGCCGAGGCCGGCTCCGATGCCGGCGCGGTCCAGACGCGGGCCGAGCGGCAGGGCGACGACTACGTGCTCACCGGCCGCAAGCGCTTCATCTCGGGCTCGCCTTTTGCCGACTTCGCGCTCGTGATGGCCTCGACCGCCCAGGACCCCGCCCAGCGCGAGGTCTCGGCCTTCTTTGTCGACCTGGGCCTGCCGGGGGCGCGCGTGGAGTCGGGCTACAAGACCATGGCCGGCCAGTCGCACACGGGCGACATCGTGCTCGAAGGCTGCCGCGTTCCCGCGCGCAACATGATCGGCGAGCCGGGCCGCGGCCTGGCGCTGGCGCTCGGGCGCATCACGGTGAACCGGCTGCTGCATTGCCCGGCCATGGTCGGGCTGGCGCGCGTGGCGCTCGACGATGCCATCGCCTACGCAAAAGGCCGCCGCCAGTTCGGCCGCGCCATCGCGCAGTTCCAGGCCATCCAGCACATGCTGGCCAACATGGCGACCGACCTGGCCGCCGCGCGCGGACTGATGATCGCCACCGCGCGCCAGATCGACGCCGGCGGCGAGGCGCGCGCCGAGGCCTCGATGGCCAAGCTGTTCTGCTCCGAGTCGGCCTTCCGCATCGCGGATTCGGCGGTGCAGATCCATGGCGGCGAAGGCATCGTGCAGGGCCGGCGCGTGGAGTTTCTGTTCCGCATGCTGCGCATGTACCGCGTGCTCACCGGCACCAGCGAAATCCAGCGCAACACCATCGCGCGCGAACTGCTGGGCGACCCGGCCCCCTGATGCCGCCGCAGCGCCGCCCTTCACAACAACCAGACCGAGAGACAAGCACCATGAACCCCGATTGCATCGCCTCGCGGCGCCTGCTTTGCCAGGCGCTGGCCGCGTCGCTGCTGCCCGCCGCATGGCCCGCGCTGGCGGCCGACAGCGACTGGCCGAGCCGGCCCATCAAGTGGGTACTGCCCTACCTTGCGGGCACCGGCCCGGACATCACGGCACGCACGCTGGCAGAGGCCGTGAGCCCGCTGCTCGGGCAGCCCGTCGTGATCGAGAACCGCGCCGGCGCCGCCGGCAACATCGGCGCCCGGATGGTCGCGCACGCGCCCGCCGACGGCTACACGTGGATCTATTCCGCCGCGCCGATGGCGGCCAACATGCGCATGTACGCCAACCCCGGCTACGACGCGGTGAAGGACTTCCGCCACATCATGCGGCTGACGACCTCGGACATCCTGCTGATCGTCCACCCGTCCTCGGGCATCCAGAGCGTGCGTGAACTGGTCGAGCGTGCGCGCGCCAATCCGGGCAAGCTGGACTACGCCTCGGGCGGCGTGGGCACACCTTCGCACCTGGGGGTCGAGCTGTTCCTGAGCGCCGCCGGCGTGCAGGCCACGCACGTGCCTTACAAGGGCGCATCGGAAATGGTCAACGCGGTGCTCGGCAAGCAGGTCTTCTTTGCGATGCCGATCTTCAGCGTGGCCTTTCCGCATGTGCAGGCAGGCCGGCTCAAGGCGCTGGCGATTGCCGGCAACCAGCGCAACGCCACGCTGCCCGATGTGCCGACGCTCGCCGAAGCGGGTGTGCCGGGCGTGTCGCTCACCTCGTGGGGCGGCATCTCGGTGCCGGCGCGCACGCCCGATGCCATCGTCTCGAAGATCCACGCGGCGTTCGAGCAGGCCATCCGGCAACCCGCGGTGCGCACGGTGATCGAGGCCTCGGGCGGCGTCGTCAGCCCGTCGAGTCCACAGGACTACGCCAAGGGCTTCGCGCAAGAGATCGCACTGACCGAAACCATGATGAAGAAGGCGCAGCTGGCGCCGATGTAGCACCGGCTGCTTCTCCATGAAAAATGGCGCCCTCGGGCGCCATTCTTGTTTGTACGAAAGACCGGGGTCAGTCTTCGACGAAGGCCTCTTCGCGCTTCGACTTCACGGCCGGCAGCAGCACGATGATCAGCAGCAGCGCGGCGGCGGCCAGCAGGCTGGCGGAGATCGGACGCGTCACGAACACGCTCCAGTCGCCACGCGACAGCAGCAGCGAGCGGCGCAGGTTCTCTTCCATCATCGGCCCGAGGATGAAGCCCAGCAGCAACGGTGCAGGCTCGCAACCCAGCTTGAAGAACATGTAGCCCACCAGACCGAAGATGCCGACCATCCACACATCGAAGGTGTTGTTGTTGGTCGAGTACACGCCGATGGCACAGAACAGCACGATCGCCGGGAACAGGTACTTGTACGGCACCGACAGCAGCTTGATCCACATGCCGATCAGCGGCAGGTTCAGGATGATGAGCATCGCATTGCCGATCCACATCGAGGCGATCAGACCCCAGAACAGCTCGGGGTTGCTGGTCATCACCTGCGGGCCCGGCTGGATGTTGTGGATGGTCATCGCGCCCACCATCAGCGCCATCACGGCGTTGGGTGGAATGCCCAGCGTCAGCAGCGGAATGAAGGAGGTCTGCGCGCCGGCGTTGTTGGCCGACTCAGGCGCCGCCACACCGCGGATGTTGCCCTTGCCGAAGGGCACTTCGCCCGGCTTCAGCTTGGTCTTCTTCTCGATGGTGTAGGCCGCGAAAGCCGCCAGCAGCGCACCGCCACCGGGCAGGATGCCCAGTGCAGAACCCAGCGCCGTGCCGCGCAGCACCGCGGGCGTCATGCGCTTGAAGTCTTCCTTGGTCGGGAACAGGCCCGAGACCTTGGCGGTGAACACTTCGCGCTCGTCGTCCGGACGCGAGAGGTTGGCAATGATTTCGCCGTAGCCGAACACGCCCATGGCGATGGCCACGAAGCCGATGCCGTCGGTGAGTTCAGGAATGTCGAAGCTGTAGCGTGCGACGCCCGAGTTCACGTCGGTACCGACCAGACCCAGCAGCAGACCCAGCACGATCATCGCGATGGCCTTGAGCAGCGAGCCCGAAGCCAGCACCACGGCGCCGATCAGGCCCAGGATCATCAGCGAGAAGTACTCGGCCGGGCCGAACTTGAAGGCCAGCTCGGTCAGCGGCGGCGCGAACGCGGCCAGGATCAGCGTGCCGACGCAACCCGCGAAGAACGAGCCCAGGCCCGCTGCCGCGAGTGCCGGACCTGCACGGCCCTTGCGTGCCATCTGGTAGCCGTCGATCACGGTCACCACCGACGACGATTCGCCCGGCAGGTTGACCAGAATCGCGGTGGTGGAGCCGCCGTATTGCGCGCCGTAGTAAATACCGGCCAGCATGATCAGCGCCGACACGGGCGGCAGTGCGTACGTGGCGGGCAGCAGCATCGCGATGGTCGCGACCGGGCCGATGCCGGGGAGCACGCCGATCAGCGTGCCCAGGATGCAGCCGACCAGGCAGTACAGCAGGTTGGTGAAGGTAAAGGCAACGCCAAAACCCATCGAGAGGTGTTCAACCAATTCCATGATGTGAGCAGCTTTCTTCTCAGCCGGTGATGAAGGTCGGCCAGACCTGGATCTGGAGCTTCAACGCCCAGATGAATGCGACATAGCTGCCAACGGCCAGTACGGTCGCGAGGGCCAGTACTTTCTTCAGATCGAACTCGCTGCCTGCGAGGCTGGAGATGATCACCAGCGCGTAGATGGCAATGATCATGCCCATGGCCGGCACGCCCACGCTCGGCAGGCCGCCGAGCAGCACGCCGAAGGCAAGGTTGGCGCCCAGGATGAACACCACCTGCTTCCAGGCCCATTTGCCGATCTTTTCGCCGTCGGTGGTTTCAACGGTGAGCCCGCTGAACATGATCCCGAGGCCAATGAGGGCCATCAGGATGCCGAGCATCAACGGAAAGTAACCCGGCCCCATGCGGGCACCGCTGCCCACGCTGTAGGTGGTGGCACCCCATGCGAATCCGACGCCCACGATGGTGAACATCAGACCCGAGAAAAAGTCTTTCTGACTTTTGATCTTCACGAACAGTCTCCTCGAACAATTTCGATGCGGGATTGTCCAGTCAGGCACTGGTCAGGTTGATGTGGATTCCACTAACGAAAGACCTAGGGATAACCCGAAAGACCACACACCCTCTTTCGCGGAGGGCCAGAGCTTATTCGAGCGGAGGCGTCGCGCTCAACACTTCTTCGATGGTCGTCACGCCTTCGGCCACGCGCAACGCACCGGCCAGGCGCAGCGGCCGCATGCCGTCGATCACCGCCTGGCGCCGCAGGCCCGTCAGGTTCGGCTCCTTGGTGACCTGGTCCTTGAAGGGCTCGGTCACGCTCAGCAGTTCGTACAGGCCCATGCGGCCCATGTAGCCGGTCATGCGGCAGTCGACGCAACCCACCGGCTTGTAGGCCCGCACCGAGCCGGTGATCTGCCAGGGCTTGACGATGGTCTCGAGGCTTTCGCGCGTGACCGTGTCGTCGGGCTGCTTGCAATGCGGGCACAGCGTGCGCACCAGCCGCTGCGCGAGCACGCCCAGCATCACGGCCGTGATGAGGTACGAGGGCACGCCCAGTTCCATCATCCGCGTGATGGCGCTCGGCGCGTCGTTGGTGTGCAGCGTGCTGAACACGAGGTGGCCGGTGAGCGCGGCCTGCACCGCCATCTCGGCGGTGGCGAGGTCGCGGATTTCGCCGACCATGATGATGTCCGGGTCCTGGCGCATCAGCGCGCGCAGGCCTTCGATGAAACCGAAGTCGAGCTGCGGCTGCACCTGCGTCTGGTTGAACGAAGGCTCGATCATTTCGATCGGGTCTTCGACCGTGCTCACGTTGACCTCTTCGGTCGCCACGCGCTTGAGCGTGGAGTACAGCGTGGTGGTCTTGCCCGAGCCGGTCGGCCCGGTCACCAGGATGATGCCGTTGGGCCGCGTCACGAGCTGCTCCCAGCGGTGCGCATCGTGCTGCGCGAAGCCCAGCGCGTCGAGGTCTTTCACTGCCGTGTCGGGGTCGAAGATCCGCATCACCATCTTCTCGCCGAAGGCGGTCGGCAAGGTCGACAGGCGCATTTCGATTTCGTCGCCGCGCATGTTGCGGGTCTTGATGCGGCCGTCGAGCGGACGGCGCTTTTCGACCACGTCCATGCGGCCCAGCAGCTTGATGCGCGCGACCATCGCGTTCATCACGCCCATCGGCATCTGGTAGGCCGGATGCAGGATGCCGTCGATGCGAAAGCGGATCACGCCCTGCTCGCGGCGCGGCTCTAGGTGGATGTCGCTCGCGCGCTGGTCGAAGGCGTATTGCCAGAGCCAGTCGACCACCTGCACCACGCTCTGGTCGTTGGCATCGAGCTGCTTGTTGCTCTTGCCCAGCTCCACCAGTTGCTCGAAGCTCGCGCCGCCGGTGTTGCCGCCGGCCTTCTGCGCGGCGCGCACCGACTTCGCAAGCGCGAAGAACTCGGCCGTGTAGCGTTGGATGTCGGCCGGGTTGGCCACCACGCGCCGCACCGTGCGCTTGGACTGGCGCTCGACCTCGGCGATCCAGTCTGTAAGGAAGGGCTCGGCCGTGGCCACCACCACCTCGTTCGGCAGCACCTGCACCGGCAGCACCTTGTGGCGCTCGGCATAGGCCGCGCTCATGGTGTCGGCCACCTTGCCCACGTCGACCTTGAGCGGGTCGATGCGCAGGTACGTCAGGCCGGCGCGGCCCGCCAGCCACTGCGTGAGCATTTCGAGATCGAGCGGCTTGCTGTCGCTCTCGCGGGTCATCGCCACATTGGCCAGGCGCACCAGCGGTGCCTGCCGGCTCTCGGCCTGCGCGCAGCGCGCGATGGTGCGCTTGGCCTCGACCGGAGAAATGACGCCATCGGTGGCCAGCCATTCGATCAGGCGGCGCAGGTCGAGCGGGCCTTCGTGGCGGCCGGCCAGGGGAACAGGGGCGGAAGCAGCAGGAACAGCGCTCATGAGCCGGAAGGTCGGGTGATTGAAATATTCAGGGGCTTGAACACCCGCAACCACTTCGGCGCGGGCAAACCCCAGCGAGTCTGGATCGTTTGCGCGCGCTCGGCAAGCACCTCGCGCTTCGGGCGGCTGGGCGTGCGCTGCGCCAGCACCACCGTGTTGCCTTCGCGCGTCGGCTTGAAGGCCCAGACGGCATCGGCACCGAAGGCGGCCACGATTTTTTCGAGGCTGCGCTCATAGCTCGACGAACGGCCGAAGAGGTTGACCGTCATGCAGCCGTCTTCGGTGAGCAGCGCACGGCAGTCGGCGTAGAAATCTTCGCTGTCGAGCACCGGCGCGGCGGCCTCGTGGTCGTACAGGTCGACCTGCAGCGCATCGACCGTGCCCTGCCATTCGGGCTTGCGGATCTCGAGCGCCGCATCGGCGATCACCACGCGCAGCTTCGGGTCGTCGGCCGGCAGCTTGAACCAGCCACGACAGGCCGACACCACCTGCGGATTCAGCTCGACGGCGGTGGTGCGCATGCGCAGCGTCTTGCGGCTGAACTTGGTGAGCGTGGCCGCGCCCAGGCCGAGCTGCATCGCATGGTGGCTCGCCACGGTCTTTCCGTCGACGAACAGCAGCCACGCCATCATGCGTTGCACGTATTCGAGTTCGATCTCGAACGGCGCGTCGAGCTTCATCGAGCCCTGGACCCATTCGGTGCCCAGGTGCAGGTAGCGGATGTCGCCCCAGTCGGAAAAATTGACTTCGGGGAGAACGAGGGCTTTGGCGGGTGTTTTGCTCGATGCCATCAGAGAAGGTGGTGGGCGACGAAGACCTCGCGCCAGGCCGCGAGCTTGCGCTCGAAGCTCCACGACGCGTTGGCGGGACTGGTGGAAGGCAGCTGGTAGACCGGCACGCCCAGGGTGCGCGTGTGGCGGGCGTGCTTGAAGCTCTCGCCACCGTTGTGCGCAATGGCCGCGAGCCGGGGCAGGTGAAGGCCGGCGATGTCGTTGGCCACCGGCGCGCGGATGGCCGAATCGAGGCTGCCCTCGCGCTCGCAGGCGCCGTACACGTCCCACACGCCCAGGCCGCGATCGAGCAGCCAGCCGCAGCGCTTGCCGTAGCTGTCTGCGCCCGACGGGAGTGGTTTTTCGGGCCAGACGGCTTGCAAGATCTTCCAGAACTGGTTTTGGGGGTGTGCATAGTACTGCTGCTGCGCAAGCGACTTGACCCCGGGAAAACTGCCGAGGATCAGCACGACCGTGGACGGCGAAACGATGGGCGCGAGCCCCGTGAGCACGGTGCTCGCGGCGGCGGGTGCGGCGGATGGATTCATGGGCGGTATCTTGGCACCGCTGGCGAGCGCCCATGAAAAAACCCGCCGCAGCGGGTTCTTTCGTTCAGGCCGAAGCCTGTGCTGCCAATTTACTTCTTGGCGGCTTCGTTCTCGGCGGTGCCGGGGATCTTCTCGCCGATGGCCTTGCCGGTGCTGCGCATGCCGTCGGCCGTCTTGTGGCCGGCGTTTTCAACGGCTTCGCCGGTCTTGGCGGCGGCATGCTTGGTGGCCTTGGTGGCCTTCTTCGTGGTGCGCTTGGTGGCGTCCCATGCCTTCTTGGTGCCGCGTTCGGTGGCGGCAACGGCCTTCTTGGTGGTGCGCTTGGTCGCGTCGACTGCGTCCTTGCCGGCTTCCTTCACCTTTTCGGTGGTGCTGGGTTCGGCCGTAGCAGGCGTCGCAGCGGGAGCGGTGGTCTGCGCCACGGCCGACACGCCGATGGAGGCGAGTGCCAGGGCGAGGACAACGGGCACGGTGCGAATGAAAGACGTGGTCATGAAAAAGCTCCTGGATGTTGGATGAAGTTTTTGAAGTGACGTGCTTGCCACTGGACTAGCAACGAACTTGCGAACCTCAAGGATGACAGCAAATCTGCAGCATCTGCACACACGGGCGCAGAACGGGGCATTGACCTACGCGGCCTGCGGCGGGCGCGCCGACAAGGCCATCAGACTTTCGAGCTTCGGCAGCGTTTCGACCGCATTGCGCGTGGTGGCCCGGGCCAGCTCGTCGATGCCGATGCCCCGCAGGCCGGCCACCACTTCGGCGATGCGCGGCAGCTCGCCCGGCTCGTTGCGGCCCTGCGGCTCGCCAGCGGCGCGTTGTTCTTGCGTGCGGTAGAGCCAGTGCGGCTGGATGTCGGGCGCATCGGTTTCCATCACGATCGATTCGAGCGGCAGCGTGCTGGCCAACCGCCGCAACTGCAGCGCGCGCTCGAAGGTCACGGCGCCGCCGAAACCCAGCCTGAGCCCGAGCGCGATGCAGGCCTGGGCCTGCTGCTCGCTGCCGTTGAAGGCATGCGCGATGCCGCGCCACGGTTGGCCGCCCGCCGTTTGCCGCAGATGCTTGAGCACCTTGTCGACCGAACGCCGCACGTGGATGAGGATGGGTAACCCGTGCTTGCGTGCCAGTTGCAACTGAGTGTGAAAGAAGCGCTCCTGTTTGTCGCCGTCCAGGCCCTCGACGAAATAGTCGAGCCCGATCTCGCCGACGGCCACCAGCCGGGGGTCGTCGCGGCGCGCGGTCAGCTCGGCGTCGAGCGCGTCCAGGTCGGCGTCTTTCGCGTCGCCGGTGCACAGCGGGTGGATGCCCAGCGCGTACGCGTCGCCCTGCGCGTAGGCCAGTTCGCGCACGGTGGCGAAGTTGAAGACGGCGACCGCCGGAATCACGCACATCGCCACCCCCAGCCCGGCGGCGCGGGCGCGGATCGCGGGCATCTCCGCACCGAATTCGGGCGCATCCAGGTGGCAGTGGGTATCGACAAATGCAGCCATCGCGCGATGATGCCCGAAGGGATGCGCAGGCGCGGAAAGCGTGCTACTGTGAACTCCTTCACGCGATTTTTTTGCCGGAGGTTCTCCGATGCGCAGGCCCGCTTTCTACAGCCGTTCGCCCCGCACGCTGCCGCCGGCCGCAGAACAGGCGGCCGACGAGGCAGAGGCGCCGGCGTCGCCTGATGCGGCAGCCGGTGCCGCGCCCAATACCTCGACACACACCGGCTGGCAACCGGGCCGCCGCAGCTTCGCGCTGCTGATCGTGCTGAGCGCCGCGCTGGTCACCGGTGCCGCGCTCTGGGCGCCGCGCCCCGGAAGCAAGGTCCTCACGCAAAAGGACATCGACGCGGCCGTGCTGCGCACGCTGCAGACCAACACCCTGCCCTCGCCCGCGGCCAAGGCGGCCGACATCATCCGGCCCTCGGTGGTGCGGGTCGTGAGCTACGGCGAAGAAAAGAACACCCCCGAGGCCCGGCTGCAAAAGCGCGGCCGCAACCTCGCCAAGGGCAAGCCACCGGACGCCGCCTCGCCGCCCGGCGAAGTCGAGCGCGGCGTGGGCACGGGCGTGGTGATCGTCGACAAGGGCGTGATCCTTACCAACCTGCACGTGATCGCGGGCGCCGACAAGATCAAGGTCACCTTCTTCGACGGCCTCGAAGCCGTCGCCACCATCACCGGCGTGCAGCCCGAGAACGACCTTGCCGTGCTGCAGGCTCAGAAGGTGCCCGACGACCTGATCCCGGCCACCATGCGCTCGACCGCCGACCTGCGCCCCGGCGACCAGGTGGCCGCGGTGGGCTTTCCGTTCGGCATCGGGCCGTCGGTGTCGGCCGGCGTGGTGTCGGGGCTCAACCGCTCCTTCCGTTCGCCCGAGGGCAAGCAGGAGCTGGGCAACCTGATCCAGTTCGATGCCGCCGCCAACCCCGGCAATTCGGGCGGCCCGCTCATCAACATGGACGGCGAGGTGCTGGGCATCGTCACCGCCATCCTCAACCCGACGCAGCAGCGCACCTTCATCGGCATCGGCTTCGCGGTGCCCATCGAGAACGCGGCCTCTGCGGCAGGTTCGCCGCCTTTCTGATTTCTTCGAAAGAAAGCCCTTCGCATGAGCACAGAGAACCCGATCCCCTCCACCTTCGCCACCGCGCCCGCCACCGCCGAGCTGATGGAGCAGATCCTCTACGAGGTCAAGCGCGTGGTCGTGGGCCAGGACCGCTTTCTCGAGCGCGTGATGGTCGCGATGCTCGCAGGCGGCCACCTGCTGGTCGAGGGCGTGCCGGGCCTGGCGAAGACGCTCACCGTGAAGACGCTGGCCGACACCGTGCGCGGCCAGTTCAAGCGCATCCAGTTCACGCCCGACCTGGTGCCGGCCGACCTGGTGGGCACGCGCATCTACAACCAGAAGACGGGCGAGTTCAGCACCTCGCTCGGCCCGGTGTTCGCCAACCTGCTTCTGGCCGACGAAATCAACCGCGCGCCGGCCAAGGTGCAGAGCGCGCTGCTCGAAGTGATGCAGGAGCGGCAGGTCACCATCGCCGGCGAAACGCACAAGGTGCCGCGCCCCTTCCTCGTGATGGCCACGCAGAACCCCATCGAGACCGAAGGCACCTACCCGCTGCCCGAGGCGCAGGTCGACCGCTTCATGATGAAGGTGATGGTCGACTACCCGAGCGACGAAGAAGAGTTCGTGATCGTGCAGCGCGTGATCGGCCCGCAGGTGCAGGTCAACGCGGTCGCCACCACCGACCAGCTCGCGGCGCTGCAGGCCGAGGCGCGGCGCGTGTATGTCGACCCTTCGCTGATCCAGTACGCCGTCAAGCTGGTCTCGGCCACGCGCACGCCCGAGAAGCACGGCCTGAAAGACCTGCGCCGCTTCATCACCTTCGGCGCCAGCCCGCGCGCCAGCATCAGCCTGACCGAAGGCGCGCGCGCCCTGGCGCTGCTGCGCGGCCGCAGCTATGCGCTGCCCGAAGACATGACCGCGCTGGTGCCCGACGTGCTGCGCCATCGCGTGACACTGTCCTACGAGGGCCTGTCCGAAGGCCTCACGCCCGACGGGCTGGTGGAAAAGATCATGCGTGCAGTCCCCGCTCCCGCGAAACCCTTGGAACATGAAAAGCTGGTGGCGTAAGGCCCCCGCGGCCGCGAACGACGAACGGCTTGCCGCGCAGGCCGGTGGGGCGGAGCGCGCGTTGCGCCGGCTCGAATGGACCGTCATCCGCCGCCTCGACGGCCTGCTGCAGGGCGACTACCGCACGCTGATGCGCGGCGTCGGCCTCGACCTGGCCGACCTGCGCGAGTACCAGCACCACGACGACGTGCGCCACATCGACTGGAACGTCACCGCGCGGCTTCAGGTGCCGCATGTGCGCGTGTTCACCGAAGACCGCGAGATGGCCGCCTGGTTCGTGCTCGACCTGAGCCGCTCGGTCGATTTCGGTTCGGGCCTGAAGGCCAAGCGCGAAATCTCCGCCGGCTTCGTGGGCGTGCTGGCACGCCTGCTTACGCGGCACGGCAACCGGGTCGGCGCGCTGGTCTACGGCAAGGACCTCGAAGCGGTGATTCCCCCGCGCACCGGCCGCCGCCACGTGCTGCACCTGCTGCATGCGATGGAGCGCCGCGCCGACAAGGCCGATGCGGCGCCCGCGCAGAAGGGCATGACCCGTCTCGACGAACTGCTGAAGTCCGCCGCCGCGCTGATGCCGCGCCGCTCCACCGTGTTCGTGGTGTCCGACTTCCTGAGCGAGCCCGGCTGGGAGCGTCCGCTGGGCCAGCTGGTGCAGCGCCATGAAGTGATCGCGGTGCGCCTGTTCGATCCGCTCGAACTGGAGCTGCCCGACCTGGGCCTGGTGCCGCTGCGCGACGCGGAAACCGGCGAGCAGCTCTGGGTCGACACCCACGATGCCGGCTTTCGCAAGCGCTTCGCGCGGCTGGCGTCCGAGCGCGAAGCCACGCTGCGCGCGGCGCTCGCCAAGGCGGGCGTCGATGCGCTCGAACTCTCGACCAACGACGACCTGGTGGAAGCCATCGTTCGTTTTGCCGACATGCGCAAGCGCCGCGCGCGCATCGGCCTGGCGGGCCTGAAGGCGGTGGCAGCATGAACTTTGTCTGGCCTCAATTCCTCTGGCTGCTGGCGGCGTTGCCGCTGCTGGTGTTGCTCTACCTCTGGCTGATCCGCCGCAAGAAGAAGCTGGCGGTGCGCTATGCCAGCCTGTCGATCGTGCGCGAGGCCATCGGCACGGGCCAGAGCGTGCGGCGCCACATCCCGCCCCTGCTGTTCCTGCTGGCCATGGCCGCGATGCTGGTGGCCGCCGCGCGGCCGCTGGCGGTGGTGGTGCTGCCGTCGAACCAGCAGACCATCATCCTCGCGATGGACGTGTCGGGCAGCATGCGCGCGGCCGACGTGCTGCCCAACCGGCTGGTGGCGGCGCAGGAAGCGGCCAAGAGCTTCATCAAGGACCTGCCGCGCAGCGTGAAGGTGGGCATCGTCGCCTTCGCGGGCAGCGCGCAGGTGGCGCAGTTGCCCACCACCAACCACGACGACCTGGTCACCGCCATCGACAGCTTCCAGCTGCAGCGCGCCACGGCCACCGGCAACGCCATCGTGGTGTCGCTGGCCACGCTGTTCCCCGACGCCGGCATCGACGTCGAGCAGTTCAGCGCGCCGAGCCGCCAGCGCGGCATGCCGCTCGACCAGACGGAGAAAAAGCTCAAGGACTTCACGCCCGTCGCGCCCGGCTCGTACACCTCGGCCGCGATCATCATGCTGACCGACGGCCAGCGCACCACCGGCGTCGATCCGCTCGATGCGGCCAAGGCCGCGGCCGACCGCGGCGTGCGCATCTACACGGTGGGCGTGGGCACGGTCGATGGCGAAACCATCGGCTTCGAGGGCTGGTCGATGCGCGTGCGGCTCGACGAAGACACGCTCAAGGCCATCGCCCAGAAGACGCAGGCCGACTACTTCTACGCCGGCACCGCGAACGACCTGAAGAAGGTCTACCAGACGCTGAGTTCCAGGCTCACCGTCGAGAAGAAAGAGACCGAAATCTCGGGGCTCTTCGCGCTCGGCGCGGCGCTGCTTGCGCTGCTGTCGGCGGGGTTGTCGCTGCTCTGGTTCAACCGGATTCTCTAGGCCGCTTTCAGGCGCCCGTGGCCGACTTCGACGCCAGTCGTTCGAGGCCGGTGCGCACTTCGTCCAGCACCTCGTTCGACAGGGCTTCGTCGTTCACCGCGCGGGCGATCACCACGCCGCCGAGCATGGCGGCGAGCATCAGGATGGCGTCGGCGCGCGCGGCCTTCTTCGTGCGCCACGGAAAGTGTTTCGTGAAGCGCTCGATGGTGGCCTTGAAGTGCGCCGTCAGCGACGCACTCAGGCCCTGCTCGCGCCCCGTCTGCTCCGCGAATGCCGCCATCAGGCAGCCCTGGCTGCGGTCGTCGCGGTGGTCGGCGCTCAGGTAGGCGCGCATGTAGGCCAGCAGGCCTTCCGGCTTTTCGGCCACGCTGTCGATCTGGTCCAGCGCGGCGGCCGAGGCATGGTCGATGCACTCGGCCATCAATGCCTCCTTCGAGGCGAAGTGGTTATAGAACGGCCCGTGCGTGAGGCCCGTGGCCTTCATGATCTCGGCCACGCTCACGCCACCGAAGCCGCGCTCCTTGAACAGGCGCGAGGCTTCGGCAAGGATCTTCTGGTGCTTTTCGGCGGTTTCTGCTGGGGGGTATCGCATGCGACCTCTTCCTGTTCCGGGCTGCGTCAAGCGCGTGCTTGACGTTAAGCATGATAACCATCATGCTTCGCCATCTCAAACATGACGACCATCATGTTTGAAACCGACCCACCCTATTTCCTGAATGGAATCGACATGAGCGAACAAGCAAACCCCGGCACCGCCGTCGTCACCGGCGCCTCGGCCGGCCTCGGCAAGATCTATGCGGACCGCCTCGCCCGGCGCGGCCACGACCTGCTGCTGGTGGCCCGGCGCGGTGACCGGCTCGAAGAAGTGGCCCAGGCCCTGCGCGCCGCATACGGCGTGAAGGTGCAGACGCTGGTGGCCGACCTGGGTGCGGCCGACGACCTGGAACGCGTGGCGGCCGTCGTGGCCGCCGACCCCGCCATCACGCTGCTCGTCAACAACGCCGGCACCTCGACGCTGGCACCGGTCGCGCAGACCTCGACCGCGCAGATGCAGCAGATGCTCGGCGTGAACATCCACGCCCTCGCCCGCCTGAGCCATGCGGTGCTGCCGGCCTTCAAGGCGCGCAACCGCGGCACGCTGGTCAACGTGGGCTCGGTGCTGGGCTTTCACACGCTGCCAGTCAGCAGCATCTACAGCGGCACCAAGGCTTTCGTGGTGGCCTTCACGCGGGGCCTGCAGGCCGAAGTCGCGGGCACCGGCGTGAAGGTGCAGCTGGTGTTGCCGGCCGCCACGGCCACCGACATCTGGGAGCTGTCGGGCGTGCCGAAGTCGACCCTGGCCGAGGGCACGCTCATGGCCGCCGAAGACTGCGTGGACGCCGCGCTGGCCGGGCTCGACCTGGGCGAGCCGATCACGCTGCCTTCGGTGAATGAAGCCGCGCTGCTGGCCAGCTTCACCGACGCGAGCGCCCGCCTGTTCACCGCCTCGCAGACCGGCAAGCCGGCAACGCGCTACCTGGCGGCGGCTGCCTGAGCCTCGGCCATCTTGGCCGCGATCGCGGCGTAGTCCGGTGACTGGACCGCGCCGACACCGCCCAAAAACAGATCGGCCACGATCGGCGCAATCGCCGCGTGGTCGAGTTTTCCGCCGGGCTTCATCCAGGTGAACATCCAGTTGATCATGCCGAACAGGAGCATGGTCAGCGGCTTGGCCAGGTCGTCGCTCGGCGCGCCGGGCCGCAGCGCGGAGACGGCGCGCGCAAAACCCGCGACCACCTCGCGCTCCTTGTCGAGCACGCGCTCGCGGTCGGCCTCTTCCAGAAAGCGCACGTCGTCGGTCAGCACGCGGTGCGCGTCCTGCGCGCCGGCGTATTCTTCGACGATGCGGTAGATGAAGCGGCGCAGCCGCTGCTCGTCGGTATGGGGCGAGGCCTCTTCCTCGGCCACCAGCGCCGCCAGCTTCGAGACGTGCGTCTCGGCGATGCTGATCAGGAGGCTGCTCTTGTCCTTGTAGTAGTGATAGAGCGTGGCCTTCGAGAGATTGCAGGCCTCGGCCACCTGGTTCATGGACGTGGCGGGATAGCCCCGGCGCGCGAACAGCTGGGCCGCCTGCGCAAGGATCAGTTCACGCTGGTCGTCGTAGGTGGCGGATCTTCCACGCGGCATCGGGTCTGGTTCCTGGAGTGAGCGGTTGGGGGCAACGCGCGATCTTGCACGAAGCGCGAATGGCGTCGTCGGCTGCCGTCAGTTGCGCTTCGTGGCAATGAGCGAGCGCACGTCGGTGGCAGGCAGGCGCGGCCGGTCCTGTTCCACCTCGGCGAGCGGCGCCACCTCGCGCAGGCTGGCCAGGCTGCGCACCGTGAGCGCCTGGTAGGTGTGCGTGCCTTCGAGCTTCCAGGCGATTTCTTCCGCGCTCAGCTCGCGCCGCACCTTGGCCGGAATGCCGGCCACCAGCGAGCGCGCCGGCACCTTCATGCCGGCCGGCACGAAGGCACAGGCCGCGACGATGGCCTGCGCGCCGATCTCGGCCTCGTCCATCACCACCGCGTTCATGCCCACCAGCGCGTCGCGCCGCACGATGCAGCTGTGCAGGATGGCGCCGTGCCCGATGTGGCCGTTGACCTCGATCACCGTGTCGTTGTCGGGAAAGCCGTGCACGCAGCAGTGGTCCTGCACGTTCGAGCCCTCCTGCAGCACGATGCGGCCGAAGTCGCCGCGCAGGCTGGCACAGGGGCCCACATAACAACGGGGGCCGACGATCACGTCGCCGATCAGCACGGCCGTGGGGTGCACGTACGCGCTCGGGTCGACGACCGGGATCACGCCGTCGATGGAATAGCTGGGCATTGGGTCCGTCTCCTTTTTTGCAGGGCTCAGGGTTTGCCCTGAAATCAACCCGCTTGTGCTGGAATCATGGTCGATCCTAAAATCAACCGAACGGTCGGTCAATAGTGTTTGCACGCCGATACGTCCCCCACACAGGATGAGAGACACAAGCCATGAGTGAATCTTTGGTACTCACCAGCAACGCCGGCGCGGTGCGCACGCTGAGCCTGAATCGCCCCGCGGCGCTGAACAGCTTCACGACGGAACTGCACGCCGAACTGCTGGCGGCGTTGTCGCAAGCCGCCACGGACGACACCGTGCGCTGCGTGGTGCTCACCGGCGCCGGGCGCGCCTTCTGCGCCGGGCAGGACCTGGCCGATCCCTCGGTCGCGCCCGACCCCACGCCCGGCGCGGCCCCCAAGGACCTGGGCCACGTCATCTCCACCTACTACGCCCCGCTGGTCGACATGCTCCGCTCGATGCCGGTGCCGGTGATCGCCGCCGTCAATGGCGTTGCGGCCGGAGCGGGTGCCAACCTCGCGCTGTGCTGCGACCTCGTGGTGGCGGGTCGCTCAGCCAGCTTCATCCAGGCCTTCACCAAGATCGGCCTCGTGCCCGACACCGGCGGCACCTGGCTGCTGCCGCGCCTCGTGGGCCCGGCGCGCGCGCTCGGCATCGCGATGCTCGGCGACAAGCTGCCCGCCGAAGAAGCCGCGCGCATCGGACTGATCTGGCAGTGCGTGGACGACGCGGCGCTGGCCGACACCGTCGCCTCGCTCGCCTCGAGGCTCGCCGCCATGCCGACCCGCGCGCTCGTCGCCACCCGCCACGCCATGGCCGCCGCGCAGAACACCGACCTGGACACGGCACTCGCCGAAGAAGCCCGCATCCAGCGCGAGATGGGCAATGCCAGCGACTACCGCGAAGGCGTCGAAGCCTTCCGCGCCAAGCGCGCCCCGCAATTCAAGGACCGCTGACACGCCATGACCGAAACCAACCGCACGCCCCAGCAAACGGCCGAGTACGTCCGCGACGGCATGTTCGCGAACGACAACGCCACCAAGGGCCTCGGCATGCGCATCGTCGAGGTCGGCCCCGGCCAGGCCACCCTCGAGATGCGGGTGCGCCCCGACATGCTCAACGGCCACGCCACCTGCCACGGCGGCTTCATGGCCACGCTGGCCGACTCGACCTTCGCCTTCGCTTGCAACTCGTACAACGAGCTGACCGTGGCCTCGGGCTTCTCGATCGACTTCATCGCACCGGCGCGCGAAGGCGACCTGCTCACCGCACGCTGCCACGAAGTGTCGAAGGCCGGCCGCACCGGCGTGTACGACACCGAAATCACCAACCAGCGCGGCGAGCGCATCGCGATGTTCCGCGGCCGCTCCTACACCGCCAAAGGCCGCCCCGCCGTCCCCGCCTGAAGAAGAGACAAGCCACCATGACCGCCCGACACCCCGCCCCCGGCGAACTCGACCCCATCGAAACCGCGAGCCGCGACGAGATCGCCGCGCTGCAGCTCACCCGCCTGCGCGCCACGCTGCAGCGCGCGTATGACAACGTGCCGCACTACCGAAAGGCCTTCGATGCCAAGGGCGTGCACCCGAACGACCTGAAGTCGCTTGCCGACCTGTCGAAGTTTCCGTTCACGGTGAAGAGCGACCTGCGCGACAACTATCCCTTCGGCATGTTCGCGGTGCCGCGCGAACAGGTCGCGCGCATCCACGCGTCGTCGGGCACCACCGGCAAGCCGACGGTGGTGGGCTATACGCTGAAAGACATCGACACCTGGGCCGGCCTCGTCGCCCGCTCCATTCGCGCGGCGGGCGGACGGCCCGGCGACATGGTGCACGTGTCGTACGGCTACGGCCTCTTCACCGGCGGCCTGGGCGCGCACTACGGCGCCGAGCGCGCGGGCTGCACCGTCATCCCGATGTCGGGCGGCCAGACCGAGAAGCAGGTGCAGATCATCCAGGACTTCAAGCCCGACATCATCATGGTCACGCCCAGCTACATGCAGGTGATCATCGAGCAGTTCGAGCGCCAGGGCCTCGATGCAAAAGACAGCTCGCTCAAGATCGGCATCTTCGGCGCCGAGCCCTGGACCGAAGCGATGCGCCGCGACATCGAGGCCAAGGCCGGCATCGATGCGGTCGACATCTACGGCCTGTCGGAAGTGATGGGCCCCGGCGTGGCCAGCGAATGCGTCGAAAGCAAGGATGGCCCCGTGATCTGGGAAGACCACTTCTATCCCGAGATCATCGACCCCGAGACCGGCGAGCTGAAGGCCGACGGCGAAGAAGGCGAACTGGTCTTCACCTCGCTCAGCAAAGAGGCCATGCCGATCGTTCGCTACCGCACGCGCGACCTCACGCGCCTGCTGCCGCCCACCTCGCGTTCGTTCCGCCGCATGGGCAAGATCGTCGGGCGCAGCGACGACATGATGATCATCCGCGGCGTCAACGTCTTCCCCACGCAGGTCGAAGAGATCGTGCTCGCGCACAAGTCGCTCTCGGGCCTCTACCAGGTGCACGTGAGCCGTGCCGACAAGCTCGACCAGGTCGAGGTGCACTGCGAGCTCAACCCCGCCGAGGCGGCTTCGGCGGACCGCTCCGCCATCGGCGAATGGGTGCAGCACCGCGTGAAGACGCTCATCGGCATCTCCACGCGCGTGGTCGTCCACTCGCCCAACGAGATGGAACGCACCCAGACCGGCAAGGCCCGCCGCGTGATCGACACCCGCCCGCGCTGAACGCACAGCGCGCGCACCACCCCACCGAAAGGACACGCACATGTACACCCAGGCCATGGACACCATGGGCAAGGACGCAGGCGACGGCAAGCAGAAGGCCGTGCGCTCCGCCGAGGAGATGCGGCTCGAGGAGCGCTTCGACGCGCACATCGACGCCGGCGACTTCATCGAGGCGAAAGACTGGATGCCCGAGCACTACCGCAAGACGCTCGTGCGGCAGATCAGCCAGCACGCGCATTCTGAAATCGTCGGCATGCTGCCCGAGGGCAACTGGATCAGCCGCGCGCCCACGTTGAAGCGCAAGGCCATCCTCTTGGCCAAGGTGCAGGACGAAGGCGGCCACGGCCTCTACCTGTACGCCGCCGCCGAAACGCTGGGCACCTCGCGCGACCAGATGTTCGACGCGCTGCACAGCGGCAAGGCCAAGTACAGCTCGATCTTCAACTACCCCACGCTCACCTGGGCCGACATGGGCACCATCGGCTGGCTGGTCGATGGCGCGGCCATCATGAACCAGGTGCCGATCTGCCGCTGCTCGTACGCACCGTATGCGCGCGCCATGATCCGCATCTGTCGCGAGGAGAGCTTTCACCAGCGCCAGGGCTACGAGGCCCTGCTGACGATGATGACCCACGGCACCGACGCGCAGAAGGCGATGGTGCAGGACGCGGTCAACCGCTGGTGGTGGCCCTCGATCATGATGTTCGGCCCACCCGACGACCAGTCGCCCAACAGCGCGCAGTCGATGCGCTGGGGCATCAAGCGCTTCAGCAACGACGAGCTGCGCCAGAAGTTCATCGACGCCGCCGTCGAGCAGGCCCGCATCCTCGGCGTGACGCTGCCCGACCCCGACCTGAAGTGGAACGAAGAGCGCCAGGCGCACGACTTCGGCGCCATCGACTGGAGCGAGTTCTGGCGCGTGGTGGGCGGCGACGGCCCCTGCAACCGCGAGCGCCTGCAGGCGCGCGTCGACGCCTGGGAAGACGGCGCCTGGGTCCGCGAAGCCGCGATGGCCCACGCCAACAAACAACCATTGAAGGAGGCCGCATGAGCGCCGATACCAGCAAACAAGAGTGGCCCCTGTGGGAAGTGTTCGTGCGCAGCAAGGCGGGCCTGGACCACAAGCATTGCGGCAGCCTGCACGCGGCCGATTCGAAGATGGCGATCCAGATGGCGCGCGACGTGTACACGCGCCGCCAGGAAGGCAGCAGCATCTGGGTGGTGCGCTCCGAGCAGATCGTGGCGAGCGACCCCAGCGAGAAGGACATGTACTTCGATCCGGCGGAAGACAAGGTGTATCGCCACCCGACCTTCTACGCGCTGCCCAAGTCCGTGGACCACATGTGAGCGAGCGGCACGCCATGCAAGCATCGATCGAACTGAACCGCACGCCGGCCGTGCAATACCTGCTGCGCATCGGCGACACCTGCCTCGTGCTCGCGCAGCGCCTGGGCGAGTGGTGCGGCCATGCGCCCGTGCTCGAAGAAGACATCGCGATGGCCAACATCGCGCTCGACCTCGTCGGCCAGGCGCGCGGCCTGCTCACGCATGCCGGCAAGCTCGAAGGCGAAGGCCGCGAGCACGACGAAGACCAGCTCGCCTACCTGCGCGAGGAGCGCGACTACTTCAACCTCACGCTGGTCGAGCTGCCGCGCGGCGACTTCGCCTTTGCGGTGCTGCGCAACACCATGGTCGCCACGCTGCTCAAGCTGCTGTGGCAGCGCCTGGCCGCGTCGAGCGATGCCGAAGTGGCCGCCATCGCCGGCAAGGCCGTGAAGGAAGCGCGCTACCACCAGCAGCACTCGGGCGACTGGGTCGTTCGCCTGGGCGACGGCACCGACGAATCGCGCCGCCGCACCGAGAAAGCGCTGAAGCAGCTCTGGCTCTACGTGCCCGAGCTGTTCGAGAGCGACGCGGTGGACGAAGCAGCCAGCGCCAGCGGCCTCGGCCCGGCATGGAGCGAACTGCGCGAAGCCTGGCTTGCAGAGATGCAGCAGGTGCTCGACGCCGCCGGCCTCGCGATGCCTGCCGAAGCCGCCTTCCGCAGCACCGGCAAGCACGGCGTGCACAGCGAGCACATGGGCTACATCCTCACCGAGATGCAGCACCTGCAGCGCACCTTCCCCGGAGGCGTGTGGTGATGAACGCAGTGGCGTCGCGCGTCGATGCGGCGTGGGCCGTGCTGCACACGGTGCTCGACCCCGAGGTGCCGGCCGTGTCGGTCTGCGACCTGGGCATCGTGCGCGAGGTGATCGAACACGACGACGGCCTGGAGATCGTGCTCACGCCGACCTACTCCGGCTGCCCCGCGACCGAAGCCATCGAGCACGACGTGCTGGCCGCCATCGAACAGGCCGGCCTGGGCCATGCCCGCGCCACGCTGCGCCGCGCGCCCGCATGGAGCAGCGACTGGATCAGCGACGAGGGCCGCGCCAAGCTCAAGGCCTACGGCATCGCACCGCCGGCCCACCTCACACCCGAAGCGGCGGCCGACACCGCCATGCCGATCAAGCTCTTCGGCCGCATTGCCGGCGAACGCATCGCCTGCCCGCGCTGCGCGAGCGAGCGCACCGAGCGCCTGTCGGCCTTCGGCTCAACCGCCTGCAAGGCCCTGTACCGCTGCATGGCCTGCCGCGAGCCTTTCGAACACTTCAAGCCAATCTGAGACGGTCCCCACGATGAGCACCCTTTTCCATCCCTTGCGCGTGAAGGCCATCGAGCCCGACACGGCCGAGGCCGTCATCGTCTCGTTCGAAGTGCCGGCCGACCTGCGCGAAGTCTTCGGCTTCACGCAGGGCCAGTACCTCACCCTGCGCCACGCCGTCGACGGCCAGGACCTGCGCCGCTCGTACTCGATCTGCGCCGGCCTGGACGACGGCGAGCTGCGCGTCGGCGTGCGCAAGGTGCGCGGCGGCGTGTTCTCCAACTGGATCAATGCCAGCCTGCAGCCCGGCGACACCCTGCAGGTGATGGCGCCGCAGGGCCGCTTCTTCGTACCGATCGAGCCGGCCTCGGCGCGGCACCACGTCGGCATTGCGGGCGGCAGCGGCATCACGCCGATCCTGTCGATCATGAAGACGGTGCTGGCGCGCGAGCCGCAGAGCCGCTTCACGCTGATCTACGGCAACCGGCAGCTGCAGTCCACGATGTTCAAGGAAGAGATCGAGGACCTGAAGAACCGCTACATGACGCGGCTGGTTCTGCAGCACGTGTTCTCCGACGAGCACACCGATTCGCCACTGGGCTTCGGCGTGATGAACCGCGAGAAGATCGGCGAGTTCCTGGCGTCGGTGGTGCCGGCGAAGAACATCGACCACGTGTACGTCTGCGGCCCGTTCCAGATGAACGACGAGGCCGAGGCCGCGCTGCTGGCCGCCGGCGTGCCCGAAGAGCGCATCCACATCGAGCGCTTCGGCGTTGCGCTGCCTTCGGCCACCTCGGCCAACCAGGTCGGCGCGGTGGTGCACGAGGCGCTGCCGGGCGATGCCAAGCAGGCGCGCATCACCATCGTGCGCGACGGCCTGCAGCGCGAGATCACCTACACCGAAGGCCAGCCGAGCATTCTCGATGCGGCGTCGGCGGCCGGCCTCGAAGTGCCGTTCTCCTGCACTTCCGGCGTGTGCGGCACCTGCCGCGCCAAGTGCGTGGACGGGGAAGTCCGAATGGAACGGAACTTCGCGCTCGACAAGAATGAGGTCGCTGCAGGTTTCATATTGACCTGCCAGGCTCACCCCCTCACCGAACGCGTCACGCTCTCTTTCGACGAGCGGTGATCGAAGATACTTCAGGCCTCAACCATTTTTCAACCCGGAGACAAGTCCAAATGAAATTCTTCAAGCCCTTGCTGATCGCCGCGCTGTGCGCCACCGCCGCCGCGGCCTGGGCCGACGTCAATGTCGGCGTGACGGTCTCGGCCACCGGCCCGGCCGCCTCGCTCGGCATTCCCGAGAAGAACACCATCTCGCTGATGCCCAAGACCATCGCGGGCCAGAAGATCAACTACATCGTGCTGGACGACGCCTCGGACACCACGGCCGCCGTGGCCAACACGCGCAAGCTCATCGCCGAGAACAAGGTCGACATCATCCTGGGCTCGACCACCACGCCCAACTCGCTCGCCATGATCGACGTGGCCAGCGAAGCCAAGACGCCGATGATCTCGGTGGCCGCCTCGGCCCGCATCATCGAGCCGATGGACGCCAAGAAGAAGTGGGTGTTCAAGACGCCGCAGAACGACATCATGATGTCGCTCGCCATCGCCGAGCACATGGCCGCCAACGGCGTGAAGACGGTGGCCTTCATCGGCTTCTCGGACGCGTACGGCGAAGGCTGGTCGGAAGAATTCGCAAAAGCCGCCGCGCTGAAGAAGATCACCGTGGTTGCCAACGAGCGCTACTCGCGCACCGACACCTCGGTGACGGGCCAGGCGCTGAAGATCATGGCCAGCAAGGCCGACGCCGTGCTGGTCGCGGGCTCCGGCACGCCGGCCGCGCTGCCGCAGAAGACGCTCAAGGAGCGCGGCTACACCGGCAAGATGTACCAGACCCACGGCGTGGCCAATGCCGACTTCCTGCGCGTCGGCGGCAAGGACGTCGAAGGCACCTTCCTGCCCGCGGGCCCGGTGCTCGTGGCCGAACAGCTGCCGGCCAGCAACCCCGTGAAGAAGTCCGCGCTGGCTTACGTCGCGGCCTATGAAGCGGCCTACGGCAAGGGCTCGGTGTCGACCTTCGGCGCGCACGCCTGGGACGCCGGCCTGCTGATGAGCTCGGCCGTGCCGGTCGCGCTGAAGAAGGCACAGCCGGGCACGCCGGAGTTCCGCGCCGCGCTGCGCGATGCGCTGGAGCAGACCAAGGAAGTGTCGGGTGCGCACGGCGTGTTCAACATGACCGAAAAGGACCACCTGGGCCTCGACCAGCGCGCACGCGTGATGGTGAAGATCGAAAACGGCGCCTGGAAATACCAGCCCTGATCGCGTCTGCCTTGCTCCCTCCCCCGCTGGGGGAGGGCCGGGGTGGGGCAGGCGGCACGTGATGAAGCACTGCGCCGAACGCGCCACGCCCCCTTCCCAACCTTCCCCCAGAGGGGGAAGGAGCAACACAGAGCAGTGCGGCTGAAGGCGCTGCCGCAGACACTGATTCGACACACGGGCCGAGCCCAAAGGTTTTTTTATGGATTCGCAGATTGCCCTGCTCCTGGGGCAGGACGGCATCGTCAACGGTGCCGTCTACGGCTTGATGGCGCTCGCGCTGGTGCTGGTGTTTTCAGTCACGCGCGTCATCTTCATTCCCCAGGGCGAGTTCGTCGCCTTCGGGGCGCTCTCGATGGCGATGCTGCAAGCCGGCCGCGTGCCGGCCACGCTGTGGCTGCTGCTGGCGCTGGCGGTGATGGTGCTGGTGGTCGAGGCCTGGCGCTGGAAGCGCGGCGCGGTGGTCGACTGGGCCTCGGCGCTCGTGTGGTGCGTGGTGCTGCCGCTGGCCGCCGCCGCGCTGGTGCTGCTGCTCAAGCCCACCTCCATGGCGGGGCAGACGCTGACCACGCTGGTTCTCATCACGCCGCTTGGGCCCCTGCTCTATCGCCTGGCCTACCGGCCGCTGGCGGATGCCAACGTGCTGATGCTGCTGATCGTCTCGGTCGCGCTGCATGGCGTGCTGGTCGGGCTGGGCCTGTTGTTCTTCGGTGCCGAAGGTTCGCGCACCACGGCGTTTTCGGAAGCGCGCTTCGACATCGGCGGCATTCCGATCAGCGGGCAATCGCTGGTCGTGGTCGGCGTCACGCTGCTGCTGGTGATCGCCATGTTCCTGTTCTTCGGCCGCTCGATGGTCGGCAAGGCCTTGCGCGCCACCGCCATCAACCGCGTGGGCGCCCGGCTGTCGGGCATTCCGACCGAGCTGTCGGGTGACCTGAGCTTTGCGCTCGCGGCGCTCATCGGCGCGGTCTCGGGCCTGCTGATCGCGCCGCTGACCACCGTGTACTACGACACCGGCTTCCTCATCGGCCTGAAGGGCTTCGTGGCCGCCATCGTCGGCGGGCTCGCCAGCTATCCGCTCGCGCTGGCCGGCGCGCTGCTGGTCGGCCAGCTCGAAGCCTTCGCCTCTTTCTGGGCCAGCCCCTTCAAGGAAGTGCTGGTCTTCACCTTGATCATTCCGGTGCTGTGGTGGCGTTCGCTGCGCAGCCATCACGTGGAGGACGAGGAATGAACCCGTCTTCGAACAACATCGCTGCCGTCGACAACGCGCCCCCCATGGGCAAGCCGCTGGTCACGCCGCGCCAGCTCACGCTGGTCCTCGTGGTCCTGCTGGCGCTGGCCTGGGGCTTCCTGCCCGAATTCACCGTCTCGGTGCTCAGCAACATCGGCCTCTATGCATTGGTCGCGGCCGGGCTGGTCATGCTGACCGGCGTGGGCGGCATGACCTCCTTCGGCCAGGCCGCGTTCGTCGGCATGGGCGCCTATGCCACCGCGTGGATCTGCACCTCGCCCACCGCCGCCGCGTGGATGGGCGGCGCGGTCAGCCCCGCGCTGCTGCCATGGGCCGGCCTGCTGCTGGGCCTGGTCTTCACCTTCGCGCTCGCATGGGCGCTGGGCGCGGTCACGCTCAAGCTGCAGGGCCACTACCTGCCGCTGTGCACCATCGCCTGGGGCCTGAGCCTGTACTACCTGTTCGGCAACATGGAGTTCCTGGGCGGGCAGACCGGCATCACCGGCGTGCCGCCGCTGGTGGTCGCGGGTGTCTCACTGGCCACGCCGCGCGCGCTGGGCGTGGTGATCTGGGCCGTGCTGCTGCTTGCGCTGTGGGCACTGCACAACCTGCTCGACTCGCGCGAAGGCCGCGCGATCCGCGCGCTCAAGGGCGGACGGCTGATGGCCGAGTCGATGGGCGTGGACACGGCGCGCCACCGCATCAAGCTGTTCGTGCTGGCTGCGCTGCTCGCGGCGATCTCGGGCTGGCTCTACGCGCACCTGCAGCGCTTCGTGAACCCGACGCCCTTCAACCTGAACATCGGCATCGAGCTGCTGTTCATGGCGGTGGTCGGCGGCGCGGGCCACCTGTGGGGCGCGGTGCTCGGCGCGGCGCTCATCACGCTGCTGAAGGAAAAGCTGCAGGACGTGCTGCCCTCGCTGCTGGGCACCAGCGGAAACTTCGAGGTGATCGTGTTCGGCTTGCTGATGCTGTTCGTGCTGCAGCGCTTTGCGGATGGCCTCTGGCCCACGCTGTCGCGGCTGACCAGCCGCTGGGTACGCAACGAGGCGAAGCCCGCCGCAGCCTCTTCGGCAACGGCATCGAAGGTGGCACCCGCGCAACTCGCGCAGCGCACGCTGCCGGCCAGCGGCGAACTGCTGCTGCAGGCCGACAACGTCAGCAAGCGCTTCGGCGGCCTCGTTGCCAACAACGAGATCTCGATGACGCTGAAGGCCGGCGAGATCCATGCGCTGATCGGCCCGAACGGCGCCGGCAAAAGCACCTTCTTCAACATGATCTCGGGCGTGGACGATCCCAGCTCCGGCGAAGTGCGGCTCTCGGGCCAGTCGATGGCCACCAAGCCGTCGCGCGCCTTCGCCGCGCTGGGCCTGGGCCGCACCTTCCAGCACGTGCGCCTGCTCGGCCAGCGCAGCGTGGTCGAGAACGTCGCGCTCGGTGCCCACCTGCGCGCCAGGCGCGGCTGGCTCTCGGCGATGCTGCGGCTCGACCGCGCGGAAGAAGCCGCGCTGATGGCGGAAGCTCGCAGGCAGATCGAACGCTGCGGCCTCGGCGCGCATGCCGACACGCCGGCCGCGTCGCTCTCGCTCGGCCAGCAACGCGTGGTCGAGATCGCGCGCGCACTGGCCGGCCAGCCGTCGGTGCTGCTGCTCGACGAACCCGCCGCCGGCCTGCGCCACCTGGAAAAGCGCGCCCTCTCGGAGCTGCTGAGCCAGCTGCGCGCCGAGGGCCTGGGCATCCTCGTGGTGGAACACGACATGGAGTTCGTGATGAACCTCGCCGACCGCATCACGGTGCTGGAGTTCGGCACCGTCATCGCCACCGGCACGCCCGCCGAAGTGCAGGCCAACCCGCGCGTGCTCGAAGCCTATCTGGGCGGCGCCGACGACGAACTGCTGGAAGACGCACGATGAGCCACCCCCTGCTTCAACTCGACGGCTTCTGCGTCGCCTACCGCACCGTCGAAGCGGTGCACAGCGTGCACCTGCATGTGAACGAAGGCGAGATCGTCACCGTGATCGGCCCCAACGGCGCCGGCAAGACCACGCTGCTGTGCGCGGCGATGGGCCTGCTGCCCTCCACCGGCAGCCTGTTGCTGAACGGCGAGCGCATCGCCCGCCCCGGCGTCGAAACCATGGTGGCGCGCGGCGTGGCCCTGGTGCCCGAGCGGCGCGAGCTGTTCGGCGAGATGTCGGTCGAAGACAACCTGCTGCTCGGCGGCTTCTACCAGTGGCGCAAGGGCAAGCGCGACCAGCGCGCGCGCATGGAAGAAGTCTTCGAGATCTTTCCGCGCCTGCGCGAACGCCGGCCGCAGATGGCCTCGACGCTGTCGGGCGGCGAACGCCAGATGCTGGCCATCGGCCGCGCGCTGATGGCGCGTCCGCGCCTGCTGATGCTCGACGAACCTTCGCTCGGCCTCGCGCCGCTGGTGGTGCGCGAAGTGCTGCGCGTGGTCGCGCAACTGCGCAGCCATGGCGTCTCGGTGCTGCTGGTGGAACAGAACGCACGCGCCGCGCTGCAGGTGGCCGACCGCGCCTATGTGCTGGAGATGGGCGACGTGGCGCTCGAAGGCAACGCGCGCGACCTGCTGCATGACCAAAGAATCATCGACACGTATCTGGGCATCGGCAACAAGCATTGACGCCGTTTCCTCGCTCCCGGTCTTTCTCCCTCCCCTTCCGGGGGAGGGTCGGGGTGGGGGCAGGCGGCACTTGATGAAGCACTGCGCCGAACGAGCCATGCCCCCATCCCTGCCTTCCCCCAAAGGGGGAAGGAGCAAGACCCGGACGGCCTCATCCGTCACTGACGAAAGGACACCCTCATGACCACCCTTCAAAGCTACATCGCCGGCCGCTGGATCGGCAAGGAGGCCTCGCAGCAACTGCGCAGCGCCATCAACGGCACCGCCGTGGCCAGCACGCACGCCGAAGCCATCGACTTCGCCGAAGCGCTGAACCACGCGCGCCGCGTCGGCCTGCCCGCGCTGATGGCGCTCGACTTCCAGCAGCGCTCCGAGCGGCTGAAGGCGCTGGCCAAGTTCCTGGCCGCGAACAAGGAAACGCTTTACGCCATTTCGGCCCACACCGGTGCCACGCGCGCCGACAGCTGGATCGACATCGAAGGCGGCGCCGGCACGCTCAGCGCCTACGCCGGCATCGGCTCCAACGAGCTGCCCTCGGGCAACCTCGTGCACGAAGGCCCGGCCTTCCCGCTCGGCAAGAAGGGCGGCTTCGCGGGCACGCACATCCTGGTGCCGCGCGGCGGCGTGGCGGTGCACATCAACGCCTTCAACTTCCCGGTGTGGGGCCTGCTCGAGAAGTTCGCGCCCAGCTTCCTGGCGGGCATGCCGTGCATCGGCAAGCCGGCCACGGCCACCAGCTACCTCACCGAAGCGCTGGTGCGGCTCATCGTGCAGTCGGGCATCCTGCCCGAAGGCAGCCTGCAACTGGTGATCGGCTCCACGGGCGACCTGCTCGACCGGCTCGAAGGGCCGGACGTGGTCACCTTCACCGGTTCGGCCGACACGGCAGCAAGGCTGCGCGTGAACGCGAACCTGGTGCGCCAGTCGATCCCGTTCAATGCCGAGGCCGACTCGCTGAACTGCGCGATCCTCGCGCCCGACGTGACGCCCGACGACGAGGAGTTCGATCTCTTCGTGAAAGAGGTGGCGCGCGAGATGACCATCAAGGCCGGCCAGAAGTGCACGGCGATCCGCCGCGCGATCGTGCCGCGCCAGCACCTCGATGCCGTGGCCGAACGCCTGCGCGCACGGCTCGCGAAGACGGTCATTGGTGACCCGTCGCGCGAAGAAGTGCGCATGGGCGCCCTCGCCTCGCATGCGCAGCAAGCCGACGTGGCCGAGCGCGTCGCGGCGCTGCTGCAGGGCGCCGAGATGGTGTACGGCGAGCGCGACGGCTTCTCGCCTGTGGGCGACGGCGTGAACGAAGGCGCCTTCTTCGCGCCCACGCTGCTGCTGAGCCGCAAGCCGCTCGAACACGATGCAGCGCACGACATTGAGGCCTTCGGCCCCGTCAGCACGCTGATGCCCTACGACGGCATCGACGAAGCGTTGGCACTGGCCGCGCGCGGCCGTGGCAGCCTGGTCGGCACGCTGGTCACGCGCGACCCGGCCATCGCGGCCAAGGCGATTCCCGTCGCCGCCGCATGGCACGGCCGCCTGCTGGTGCTCGACCGCGAAGCCGCCGCCGAATCGACCGGCCACGGCTCGCCGCTGCCGCAGCTCAAGCACGGCGGGCCCGGCCGCGCGGGTGGCGGCGAAGAACTCGGCGGCCTGCGCGCCGTGAAGCACTACCTGCAACGCGCCGCGGTGCAGGGCTCGCCCACCATGCTGGCCGCGATCACGCGCGAGCACGTGCGCGGCGCGGCCGTGCGCGAGAGCGACATCCATCCGTTCCGCCGCTATTTCGAAGACCTGCAGATCGGCGACTCGCTGCTCACGCACCGCCGCACCGTCGGCGAGGCCGACATCGTGGCCTTCGGCGGCATCTCGGGCGACTATTTCTACATGCACTTCGACGACGTGGCGGCCAAGGAATCGCCCTTCGGCAAGCGCATCGCGCACGGCTACTTCGTGCTGTCGGCGGCGGCGGGGCTGTTCGTGTCGCCCGCGCCGGGCCCGGTGCTCGCCAACTACGGGCTGGACACGCTGCGCTTCGTCAAGCCCGTGGGCATCGGCGACACCATCCGCGCGCGCCTGACCTGCAAGCGCAAGATCGACCGCAACAAGAAGGACGCGAGCGGCCAGGGCCAGGGCGTGGTGGCATGGGACGTGGAAGTGACGAACCAGGACGGCGAACTGGTCGCCAGCTACGACATCCTGACCCTCGTTTCCAAGAAGCCCGAGGCCTCCTGATGTTCGATCTCACCGGCAAAACAGCGCTCGTCACCGGCGGCAATGGCGGCATCGGCCTGGGCATGGCGCAGGGGCTGGCCAGGGCCGGCGCCCGCGTCATCGTCGCCGCGCGCAATGCGCAGAAATCGGCCGCCGCGGTCGAGGCGCTGAAGGCGCTGGGCAGCGACAGCTTTGCGCTCGAAGCCGACGTGAGCGACGAGGCCTCGGTGCAGAAGCTGTTCGACGACGCCGCCGCGCGCTGCGGGCGGCTCGACATCCTCATCAACAACGCCGGCACCACGGTGCGCAAGCCGGCCGACCAGCTCTCGCTGGACGAGTGGAACAAGGTGCTGGGCACCAACCTCACCAGCGCCTTTTTGTGCAGCCGCGCCGCGCATCCGCACCTGAAGGCGGCGGGTGGCGGCAAGATCATCAACATCGGCTCGATGATGTCGATCTTCGGCGCGCCCTACGCGCCGGCCTATGCCGCGAGCAAGGCGGGCATCGTGCAGCTCACCAAGTCGACGGCGCTCTCGTGGGCGGCGGACAACATCCAGGTCAACGCCATCCTGCCGGGCTGGTTCGAGACCGAACTCACCGACGGCGCGCGCAGCCAGATCCCGGGCCTGTACGACCGCGTGGTGGCACGCGCCGCCGCCGGCCGCTGGGGCCAGCCGGTCGACATCGCGGGCACGGCCGTGTTTCTGGCGAGCCCCGCGTCGGACTACGTGACGGGCACCGCCATTCCGGTCGACGGCGGGTTTTCGATCTCCGGCTGAGGCGCGCGGCGCGTGTAGATTCGGCCGCCATGCTCCTCTGGTTCCAGATCCTCGTTTTCATCGCCGGCACGGCCGCGCTGCTGTATGTCTCGCGCGGGCCGCTGCGGCAGCCCGGCTCGCACGGCTTCTACCGTTTCTTCGCGTGGGAATGCATGCTGGTGCTGATCCTCGTGAACCTGCCGGTGTGGCATGTCGACCCGCTCTCGGCGACGCAGCTGCTGTCGTGCGTGTTCCTGGCGCTGTCGATCTGGCTGCCGATCCATGCGGTGCGGCTGCTCAAGGCACAGGGCAAGCCGAGCGATGCGCGCAATGACGACCCGGCCCTCTACGGTTTCGAGAAGACTTCGTCGCTGGTGACCAGCGGCGCCTTCCGCTACATCCGCCATCCGATGTACACGGCGCTCATGCTGCTGGCATGGGGCGCCTTCCTCAAGCAGTTCACCTGGCTCACGCTGGCGCTGGTGCTCGCGGCCACGCTGCTGCTGGTGCTGACGGCGCTGCGCGACGAGAAGGAATGCATCGCGCATTTCGGCGATGCCTACCGCGCGTACATGCGGGGTACGCGGCGCTTCATTCCGTTCGTGCTTTAGTACGCCCCGGCGCGGGTGCGCGCCTTATACCCGCACCCCGTGACATTACCTTGCGGGAAGCTGACGCTGACGATCAGGTTCCATTCACGAGAGCGGTCTAGCATCCGCGCATGTTGCTCGCACGCGTCCGCAATTTTGCGCAAGCGCACCACAGGATGTGGTGCGTCGCGGGCGTCTTCCTGATCCTTCTGCAGCCCTTCATCGCGGTCCATTTCCGCTGCGACGGGCTCGAAGACGAGCCGATGCTGCGGGTACGCAGCCTCGGCGACACCACGCAGTTCGAGGCCGACGACCGCGCCGACCACCCGCGCGACCACGAAACCACGGTGTTCGCCCAGACACCGGCGAGCATCGACCACCCCGACGCGCTGGCCTCCGCGCTGGCCGGCTTCATGGCGATGGTCCTGGCCATGCTGCCGCTGGCGCTGGTGATGACCCGGCTGGTCACGCCGGTCGAACGCGAAGCACCGGAACACGTGCCGCCGCATGGTGGCGCCCCGCCTCTTCCACGGCCCTGGCGGCGACTGCCGCCCACTGCTGCTCCGCCTTCCGGGACCTGAGAAGCGACGCCGCGCGCGCCGCATGTTCCCGCTGCGCTATGGCGTGCGGGCTCTCTTCCTCGCCGAAAGGTCGTGACCCATGACCCCTTTTTTCTGGTGCGTGCGCAGCAATTGGCGCCACCGTGCGCCCATCTCTTTTTCTTTCTTCAACCCTCTCGCGAGGGTCGCATCGTGAACGCGCTGAATCTCGCTCTCTTTCATTGGATCAATGCCGGCAACCAACCCACCCAGGGGGTGCTGGTGGTCGCAAGGGGTTTTGCCCTCTGGGCCGCCTGGCTGTCCGCCGGCATCCTCGCCCTCGCCCTGTGGCGCCGCCGTGGTGAACGCGCCTACCTGTTCGCCGTGGCGGCAACGGCCGGCGTGACCTCGCTCGTGTCGCACGGCATCGCGATGCTGCTGAACGTGCCGCGCCCCTTCGTGCAGGGGCTGTCCCCGGCCTACATCACGCATGCCGCGAGCGGCTCGCTGCCCAGCACGCACGCGGCCGTGATGTCGATGGTGGCGCTGGCCTTCCTGCTGCGCCCCGGCCTGCGCGCCCTCGGCGTGGTGCTGCTGGCGCTGGCCGCCGCCACCGGCTGGGCACGCATCTACGTGGGCGTGCACTTTCCGATCGACATCGCCGCGGGCTTCGTGCTCGGCAGCGCGATGGCCTGCGCGCTCGCCCTCGCCTTCCGGATCTTTCATTTTTTCGCGTTGCGGGCCGGCCGCGCGTCGGGCCACGGCCCCGCCGACCGCTCGCTCTGGAGACCCTCATGACCTCTTCGACCACCGCGAGGCATTCGCGCGCCGGCATCGGCGCCATCCCGTCGCAAGCCGGCCAGGACACGGCGCCCCAGGCCGCCATGCCGACGGCGGCGGAGACGCACACCCGCAGCATCTCTTGCGTGATCCCTTGCTACAACGAGGCAGCCAACCTGCGCCACCTGCTGCCGCTGCTCGAAGACATTCTCTGGGCCACGCGGCTGCGCTGGGAAATCATCGTGGTGGACGACGGCAGCACCGACGACACCGCCGCCGTCGCGCAGGCGTGGTGCGAGCTGTCGGGCTTTCGCTGCATCTCGCTGTCGCGCAACTTCGGCAAGGAAGCCGCGCTCACCGCCGGCCTTGCCGCTGCCAAGGGCGACGCCGTGGTCCTGCTCGACGGCGACCTGCAGCATTCGCCCGAGCTCATCCACGCCATGATCGCGCAGTGGATGGCCGGCGCCGAGGTGGTGTACGCGGTGCGCCAGGAGCGCAGCGACGAAAGCCGCTTCAAGCAGATCGGCAGCAAGCTGTTCTACAAGTTCGTCAACTCCTCCGACCGTTTCGAGGTACCGAAGGACGCGGGCGACTTCCGCCTGATGGACCGCAAGGTGGTCGATGCGCTGATGAGCCTGCCCGAGCGCAGCCGCTTCATGAAGGGCCTGTACGCGTGGGTGGGCTTCCGTGCCGTGGCGCTGCCGTACACGCCGGCGCCGCGCGCCGAAGGCACCACCACGTTCAATGCGCGGCGGCTGCTGAACCTGGCCATCGACGGGCTCACCGCCTTCACGACCTGGCCGCTGCGCCTGGTCAGCGTGGCGGGCCTGATGCTCGCCGTGCCGGCCTTCGCCTATGGCGCCTACGTGGCCGTGGACCACCTGCTGTTCGGCAACTCCGTCTCGGGTTGGACCACCATCGTCGTGAGCCTGATGTTCTTCATCGGCATCCAGATGATCTCCACCGGCATCGTCGGCGAGTACATCGCGCGCATCTACGAAGAGGTCAAGGGCCGGCCGCTGTACGTGGTGCGCGACGAGCACGGCAGCGGGATCGCGAGCGAGGCCGAAGAGACATGAAGCGACCCGGCAATGGCAATGCCTGGTGGACCTCGCCCCAGCCCCTGTGGCTCATCGCCGCGATCTTCGCCTGGCTGCTGGTAACGGCCTGGGTGCGCCCCTTGATGGCGCCCGACGAAGGCCGCTACGCCGGCGTCGCGCTGTCGATGCTGCATTCGGGCGACTGGCTGGTGCCGCGGCTGGACGGCCTGCCCTTCTTCCACAAGCCGCCGCTGTTCTACTGGATCGGCGCGGCCGCCATGTCGGTGACCGGGCCGGTGGAATGGGCGGCGCGCCTGCCCTCCATCCTGGGCGCGGGCGCGGCGGCTTCGGCGCTGTTCCTCTTCCTGCGGCGCTGGTCGACGGTGCGGCAGGCGCTGCTGTCCACCATGGTGCTCGTCACCACGCCCTTCTTCTTTTTGGGCGCGCAGTTCGCGAACCTCGACATGCTGGTGGCCGGCTGCATCTCGGCCACCGTGCTGCTGGCCGCCGCTGCCGCGCTGGCCCGCGAGCGCGCCGAGCCCTGGCGGGCGCTGCTGGCGGGTGCCTACCTGTTCGCCGCGGCCGGGCTGCTGGCCAAGGGGCTGATCGGCGTGGTGCTGCCCGTGGGCGTGCTGCTGACCTGGTGCGTGGTCACGCGCAGGGCCGCGGTGCTGCGGCTGTCGGTCTGGCTGCCCGGCTGGGCCATCCTGCTGGCGGTGGCCGGCCCGTGGTTCGTGGCGATGCAGATGAAGTACCCGGAGTTCTTCGACTACTTCGTCATCACGCAGCACTTCCGGCGTTTTGCGTCCTCGGGCTTCAACAACGAGCACGGCATCTGGTTCTACCTGCCGGTGCTGGCAGCCTTCACGCTGCCATGGTTTGCCTGGTTCGCCTGGGCGCTGGTGCCGCGGCGCAAGGACGAAGACGCACGGCCCCGGCTGTCCGACGTCGACTGGCTGATGTGGATCTGGCTCGCGGTGATCGTGGTCTTCTTCTCGCTGCCGCGCTCCAAGCTCGTGGGCTATGTGCTGCCGGCGCTGCCGCCGCTGGCCTACCTGATCGCAAAGCACGTGCTGGCCGGCCGGTCGATGGAAGCGCTGTGGCCCAAGGCGCGCGCGATGACGCTGGCGGCCGCCACTTTGTGCGTGGCCTGCGTGGCCGCGATCGCGATCTACGCCGTGCCGCACGGCACCCGGCTGCGCCTGCCCGAAGGCCAGGCCGTGGCCGCCGGCGACCAGGTGCTGATGCTCGACAACTACTTCTACGAAGTCCCGTTCTACTGGAACCTGCACCAGACGGTGCTGATCTCGGACGACTGGAAAGCCGCCGCCACCGACACCCGCGACAACTGGCGCAAGGAAGTCGTGGACGCCGGCCGCTTCGAGCCCGAGCGCGCCGCCCGCACGCTGGTCGACCGCACGCAGCTCGCGGCCACGCTCTGCGTGCCCCGCACGACCTGGCTGGTGGGGCCGAGCAACGCGCAGATCGCGCACCCGTGGCTGGCCCGCGCGCAACTGGTCTCGGCGCACCAGAGCGTCGCGGCCTGGCGCTTCGCGGGCAGCGCCACGAGCGACGCGCACTGCCTGGATGTCGCGGCCGCCTCCACGCCCGCACCTTCTTCCTCTTCTTCTTCCGCGCCCCTGCCGGCCAATGGAACCGCAACGAATGGCGATGACTGAGACTTCCGGCGCCCCGGCGCCGACCACGCGCTACCTCTGCATCTGCGCGGACGACTTCGGCATGAGCACCGGCATCAACGCGGCCGTGCTCGACCTTGCCGCGCAGGGAAAGATTTCGGCGACCAGCGGCATGGTGCGCCGCAGCGCATGGCTCGAAGGCGCCAAGACGCTCCGGCAGGTCGACCCCGCGCGGCTCGACGTCGGCCTGCACCTGGACCTCACGCGCCCCGACACGCCCGACGGCTTCGAGCCCGGCCTGCTCGGCCTGCTTGCGCGGACCTACTCGCGCACGGTGTTCTCGCCCGCGCTTCATGCCGACATCCGCGACCAGCTGAGCCGCTTCGAAGACGCCATGGGCCGCGCGCCCGCCTTCATCGACGGGCACCGGCACGTGCATCAGTTTCCGGTCGTGCGGGATCTGCTGGTCGACGAGATCACGCGGCGCTACCCCACGTCGCCGCCCTGGGTGCGCTACACCGCGCCGGTCTGGCGCGGCGGCCCCGAGCGGCTGAAAGCCCAGGTCATCCACGCGCTGGGCGGCGCGCGGCTGGCCGCGCTCGCCCGCAAGCACGGGATTCCCGTGAGCCGCCGCCTGCTGGGGGTCTACGATTTTTCGGGCGACACGCAGGGCTATGCGGCGCGGCTGTCCGAGTGGCTGTCCGAATGCCGCACCGGCGACGTGCTGATGTGCCACCCCTCCGCCGGCGCCAACCTGCCGAGCGATCCGCACGGGGCGGCCAGGCTGCGCGAATACGCGGCGCTGCAGCGCCTGGCGTTCCCGGTGCAGGGACGGCTCGGCGAGGTCGCGCTCGCGCCCTTGTCCCAGCTCGTGCAGCGCGGCGAACTGGCCTATGCGTAGTAGGCCGTCGTTCGTCGCGGCCTTGCCTGCGCAGCCGTCGTTCTGCTTTCGCTGACGCGGGCACCGGCCGACCCGCAGTCCGATTTCTTCCGCGCATGGTTCTCATCGCAAGGTTGATGCAATCCCCGGCGGGTCAACTTGCGCGCCGCCCCTTCGCGACCCCACCAGACCCATGCCTTTCCTGAAACGCACGGCCTTTCCGTCGGCCATGCAGGCCGTGCTGCTGTTCGCCGCCCTGCTCCTTTGCGAATTCATTGCCGGTGCCGCGCTGCGCGACGCCAACGGGCTGCTCGGCCTCGACGACCTGCAGATCGGCGTGCTCTCCACTGTGATGGGCAACGGCTTCGTGTTCGTGGTGGTGATGAACTTCCAGAAGCTCACCTACCGCAGGCTGTTCCATCGCTCGCGGAACTCCGCCAGGGCCACGCTGATGTTCGTGGTGCCGCCGACCTTGCTGCTGGTGCCGGCGCTGCTGCTGACGATCACGGCCGTCGTGAACCTGATGATGCGGGTCGTTCCGCCATCGGCCTGGGAAGAGTCGCTGTTCAGCCGCCTGGCCGACGGCAGCATCGCCGCCATGCTGGCGGTGTGCGTCGTGGCACCGGTGCTCGAAGAGATGCTGTTCCGCGGCATCGTGTTGCGCGGGTTCCTGCGGCGCTATTCGCGCTCGCAGGCCATGGTCATGTCGGCGCTGCTGTTCGGCGCGGCGCACCTGAACATCTACCAGTTCGTGGTCGGCTTCGTGCTGGGCATGGTGCTGGCGTGGCTGTACGAACGCACGCACTCGCTCATTCCGTGCATTGCCCTGCATGCCACCTACAACGGCACGACCTTGCTGCTGGGCGACCGGCTCGGCGTGGCCCCGCCGTCGCGCCTGGTGTGGGCCATCGTGGCCGCATCGGCTGCCGCCGTGTGCGGCCTGCTCGCCTTGCGGGCCGTGCTGGTGCCGCGAGCCACTTCCTGAAGCTTCCCGGGGCTTGCTGATTCGCGCCTCGGGTCGGCCGAAGCGCTACGAGGGAAGCACAGGCGGCAGTGCCCGCGCATTCACCTGCTCGCCATCGACGATGAAGTGCCCACCCGCCACATGGTGCAGCGTGCGCAGGTCGTCGTGCCCGGAGAAGTTCCAGCGCCCATCGGCGAACACGCGGGCGTCGGCCTGCGCCGCGATCACCTCGCCGAGAAACAGGTCGTAGCGCTGCTGGATCGGCGGCTCCGGCAGCAGCCGGCATTCGAGCCAGGCCACGCAGTCTTCGAGCAGCGGCGCATCGGTGGCGGTGCCCGCAAAAGTCTGCAGCCCGTAGGCCGCGAACTTGTCATGCCCCGCGCGCTCGACGATCTCGCGGCCCGAGCTGTTGCCCAGCGCCTCGGTCAGGTCGAGCTGCGCGCGCGTCGGTACCTGCAGCGCAAAGCTGCCCGCGCCTTCGAGCAGCACGCGCGTCCAGGTGCTCTTGTCGAGCACCACGGCCACCTTGGGCGGATCGAAGTCGAGCGGCATGGCCCAGGCGGCAGCCATGATGTTGCGCTGGCCGCCGTGCGCGGCGCTCACGAGGACGGTCGGGCCGTGGTTCAGCAGGCGGTAGGCCTTGGCCAGCGGAACCGGCCGGCGGTGAGAGGCGTTCATGCGCGTGGAATGAAGGTTGCAACGACGGGGTGCCAGCCTAACAAATCGGCCGGCCCCACGTCGCACTCGATCATCGCGCCTGGTCGACGTGTTCAGGCCTCGGCTTCCGGCAGCGGCAGCCGGCGCACGGCCACGGTCCGGATGCGCTGTGCATCGACATCGGTCACCACGAATTCGTACCCGTCGTGCACCCACGTCGCCTTCGCGGGTGGCAGTCCGCCGAAGCGGGCCAGCAGGAAGCCCGCGACCGAGGTGTAGCTGTCGTCGTCGCTCACGAGGCCATGGGTCTGCAGCGCCTGTTCGAGCAGGTGCAGGTCGGCACTGCCGGACACGGTCCACGCATCGGATGCGGTCTGCAGGATCTCCAGGGTCTCGTCCTCGTCGGGGAACTCGCCGGCAATCGCCTCCAGCACGTCGATGGGCGTGACCACGCCGGTCAGCGTGCCGTGCTCGTCGTTGACCAGCGCGAGCTGCCCGCGCGCACCGCGCAGCGTGTCGATGAGCTTGATCACGGTGGTCGATTCGGGCACGTAGATCGGCGTGCGCAGGCCGCCGCGCTCGTCGATCTTTCCGTCGCGCAGCAGATGGCCCAGCAGGTCCTTCGCGCGCGCCACGCCGACCACGTCGTCGAGCGAGCCCCGGCACACGGGGAAGATGCCGTGCGGCGTATCGAGCAGTTGCTCGCGCACCGCGTCGGGGTCGTCGTTCAGGTCGACCCACGAGATGTCGGTGCGCGGCGTCATCACCGAGCGCACGTTGCGATCGGCCAGTGACAGCACGCCGCTGACCATGTTGCGCTCTTCCACGGCGAAGGCGGGCTCCGTCGCGAGCGCCGCACCGGGCGCGCCGCCCGCCGGCACCGGCTCGCCAGGGCCGCGGCCGCCGAGCAGCCGGATGATGGATTCGGCCGTGCGGTCGCGCAGCGGCCGGCGCGCCTCGTGCCGCAGCGCATTGCGCTTGGCCCACTGGTTCAGCGTCTCGATCATCACGGAGAAGCCGATCGCGCCGTACAGGTAGCCCTTCGGAATGTGGAAGCCCAGGCCCTCGGCCACCAGGCTCAGGCCGATCATCAGCAGGAAGCTCAGGCACAGCACCACCACGGTCGGGTGCGCGTTGACGAAACGCGTGAGCGGCTTCGACGCCCACAGCATGATGCCAATGGAAATGACAACGGCCGCCATCATCACCGGCAGGTGCTCCACCATGCCCACGGCGGTGATCACCGCGTCGAGCGAGAACACGGCGTCGAGCACCACGATCTGCGTGACCACCAGCCCGAAGCCCGCATAGACCGTCGAGCCGCTGGCCGTGTGCGTCACGCCCTCCAGCCGCTCGTGCAGCTCGGAGGTGGCCTTGAACAGCAGGAACAGGCCGCCCAGCAGCAGGATCAGGTCGCGGCCCGAGAAACCCTGGCCGAACACGCTGAACAGCGGCGTGGTCAGCGTGACCAGCCACGAGACGATCGACAGCAGCGCCAGCCGCATGAAGAGCGCCAGGCTCAGGCCGATGAGCCGCGCCCGGTCGCGCTGGTGCGGTGGCAGCTTCTCCGCAAGGATCGCGATGAAGATCAGGTTGTCGATGCCCAGCACGATCTCCAGGACGACCAGCGTCAGGAGGCCGATCCAGGCGGCGGGGTCGGTGAGAAGTTCAATCATGGGGTGCGTGCGTGCAAGCGGGTGCGGCCCGGCATGGCGCGGGCCATGTCGGGCAACAGGGAAAAGACGGGGAGGATGCGCGCTGCGAAGGCGTCGTTCGCAACGCAGCGATGCAGGCTGAAGCTGGCGCAGGCCAGCGACCTACTGGGAGGCTCTGAAGAAGATTTCACCCCCCCAGTTTATCGGACCCTTTTTTGACGGTTCGCCGCCAAGGGGTTTTCGGCCTCAGCGGATCAGCGGTAGGCGTCGCACAGCGCGAGGTATTCGTCGCCCGAAATCTGCAACGCGGTCGCGCGGCGCAGCACGCGGGCCTTGGGCTTGGGCAGGTCGGTCTTGATCTGGATCTGCCGGCCGATGGGAATGCCCATGTAGCTCTGGTTGACCCAGATGTTCTCGACGATGTTCTGCCATGGAATCAGCAGGCCGTTCTCGAAAGTCAGGCCCTGGTGGCCCACGACGAACGCGGGCGTTGCGATGTTGCCCAGCTGCCGGATGCACTTGAACGCCAGCCATGCGGCCAGCAGGCCGAACGCTGCGGCAATGAGGATGCCGATGTTCTTGTCTTGCGCGCGAATGCAGAGAACGGCCAGCACGCACGCCACCACCACCCAGAGGGCGGCACCGGCGATCAGGCGTGGGCGGGAGTAGAAGACCGGGCGGTCCTGGCGGGTCTGTTCGCGCTGGCTGGTGGAGCTGTAGATTTCCATTTTCCTGATTCGCTTTGCGTTGTTGGAGTGGTTGAAGGAAGGAAGGGCGAGAGAAAAAAGAAGAAAAGAATGGCTCAGGCAGCGGGAAGGCGCTGCATCAGGCAGGCCATCAGCACGGGCTCGTTGTCGATCTTCGAGCGGTCGATCTTGCGGGCCTTGCCGTTGGCGACGATCACGAGCTGCTCGTCCACGTCCATGCCCTCTTCATCGGACTGCGTACGGATGGTGTCGATGCTCGACCACGCGATGAGCTGCCCCTTGTGCACCAGCCCTTCCGCATTCAGGCCGAGCGCGCCGAAGGGCACGGTGTCGCCCGCATGCAGGCGCCGCTCGACGTCGTGCCGCAGCACTTCGCCGACGGCTTCCTCGATTTCGGCGAGCAGCGCGGGCGCGTCGTCCCACAGGTCGAGGCGCAGCCGCAGCGTCTTGCCGTTGCGCGTGGTGAGCAGCAGGTGGTTGCGGTTGTGGCGCTGGCGCAGACGCGTCACGTCCTTGAAGGCCACGATGGTGCCGCCGACCTGCAGGCCGTGCGCGCCCACCGTCATCACCTTCGGCGTGCGCCACCATGCAAGGAAGTCGCTGCCCTTCCAGAAGATCAGGTAGATCGCCGCCGGGATCGCGAGCACCAGCACGAAGAAGGCGCTCTTGTAGCGAACGAAGTCCGCCGTGACGAGATAGGGAAGGATGTAGATCTTCGCGGGCACCAGCATCATGGCGCAGAAGACATAGATCGCGGCAAGGCCGCCCAGCACGCAGTAGAACGCGTAGCGCGGAAAGACTCGGGCGTGACGAATGGGCATGTGAATGGCCCAATGCGTCGACAGCGGGCGTGGTGGCGTGAAGAAGGAAAGAACTGCGCGCACGACCATACCAGCGCGATGCGTCATGCATGAGGCCCGGCGTGTCGTCCGGTGACTCATTTTGCGAATGAAAAACGTGCGCTGAAGAAGCTGCTAATTAGGAAGATTTAAGTTTGACGCTTACTTCGGCACAACCGCTGCTTAAGCATTCATGACGCGTGCGGGACAAGCGGGCGGCAAGAGCGCGGCCGCCACCGACGCACCACCTCGGCACCATCAGCGCACCACGAACACCGCATCGCCCCGCACAAGGCCCTGTACAGATCCGCCGCGCGGGCCGAAACTTCGCGCCCTCTCAATGCCGGAGCTTCTTCAGTGAATCCATCGCACGCCAGCCGCACCGCCCTTGCCACTTCGCTCATGCGCGCCCTCCACACGCGCAGCGACCCCGCCCCGCTGCTGGACGACCCGTGGGGCGACCGCCTCGTTCCCGAGGCCGTGCGCGCAGTCTTTCGCGAGCGGGCACTGGCGCAGCACGATGCATCGCATGGCGCCGCCGCGACGCCCGGGCAGGTGCTCGATGCCGCGCTGCACGCCAACGCGGCGTACCCCGAAGTGATCCTGCGCTCGCGCTACACGGAAGATGCTTTGAAGGACGCCGTGGCCCGCGGCGTCGGCCAGTACGTGATCGTCGGCGCGGGCTTCGACAGCTTCGTCTGCCGCCGCCCCGCGTGGGCCGAGGGCCTGACCATCTACGAAGTCGATCACCCGGCCACGCAGCAATTGAAGCGCCAGCGCCTGCGCGACTGCGGCGTTGCCGAAGCGCCCTCGGTGCATTTCATCGAGGCCGACCTGTCGGTCGAAGACCTCGGCAGCGCACTCGCGCGATCGCCCTTCCAGGCCACGAAGCCGAGCTTCTTCTCGTGGCTCGGCGTCACCGTCTACCTCACGCGGCAGGCCAACCTTGCGGCCCTGCACGCCATCGCCGCCTGCGCGCCGGCCGGCAGCGAACTGGTCTTCACCTACATCGACGAGGCGGCGCTGCGCCCCGGCCACCTGAACGCCGAGGCCTTCCGCAAGCTGCAGAGCGAGGTGTCGGCGGTGGGCGAGGCTTTCCTGTGCGGCTTTGCCCCGGCCGAGCTGAAGGCGCTGCTGCTGGAGACCGGCTTTGCCCTGAAAGAAGACCTGGACGGCCACCAGGCCCTGGCGCGCTACGACGCCGCGGGCGCCAATGGTTTCAAGCCCGCGGGGGCCGCCCACATCGCCCACGCCGTCAGGTTCCCGTCCGTCTGAGACTGCTAGCGTGCGGGCCACTTGTGGCGCGGCTTGTCGATGGCGATGATGGCGCCGACGCGCTGCCACCGGTTTCCACAACCACAACAAGAGGCCCTGTCATGACCGCAAAACCCAACCTGATCTCCGTCGCCCTCGACGAACTCCACCCGACCCAGATCACCGTCGGCGGGGCCGAGGTGGCGACCAAGCGCGCGCAGTGGAGCCAGCTCAAGCGCAAGGACCGCGAGCGCACGCTGGCCGCGCACTGGTTCCCGGCCGTGCGTGGGCCAGCCGGGCGCTACTACATCGTCGATCACCATCACCTCGGGTGCGCGCTGCACCAGGAGTCGGTCGACAAGGTGTGGGTGATGCAGCTCGACGACCTCTCCGAAGTCAAGGGCGAGCAGTTCTGGCGGCTCATGGAGTTCCACCGCTGGGCGCACCCGTTCGACGAGAAGGGCAAGCGCCGCGAGTACGGCGCGATTCCCTCCAGCGTGGCGAAGATGCGCGACGACCCGTACCGCGCCCTCGCCGGCTTCGTGCGCAAGGCCGGCGGCTACGCGAAGGATGCGGCGCCGTATGCCGAGTTTCTGTGGGCCGATCATTTCCGGCCGCTGCTGCCCGCCAAGAAGCTCCAGCCTTCGGCCACCGAGCCGATGCCGCAGGCCTCCATCGACAAGGCCGTGGCGCTCGCGCGCGCCGCCGCCGCACGCTACCTGCCGGGCTGGACCGGCGTGACCAACGCCACGCCCGCCGCGGTGATGGCACCGGCCGACGCCAACCACAAGCCCGCACCGTGAGCACCACGTCGCGCCGGCCCGGCATCGCCGACCTGGTGGCGGGCGTGTCCATCGCGGGGCTGCTGCTGCCCGAGGCGGTGGCCTATTCGGGCATCGCGGGGCTGCCGCCGCAAGCCGGCGTGATCGCGCTCTTCGCGGGGCTGCTGGTCTACGGCATCTTCGGCAGCAGCCGCTTCGCGATCGTCTCGGCCACCTCGTCGTCTGCCGCGGTGCTGTTCGCGGCCACCACCTCGATTCCCGGTGTCGACACCGCCACGCGCCTGGCGCTGGGCGCGGGCATCGTGCTGCTGGCCGGGGTCTTCTTCGTCATCGCGGGCATCGCCAAGCTGGGCGCGGTGTCGAGCCTGATCGCCAAGCCGGTGCTGCGCGGCTTCGCGCTCGGGCTGGCGCTGACCATCGTCATCAAGCAGTTGCCGAAGGTGCTGGCGGTGCAGCCGGCGCACAGCGATTTCTTCCGGCTCATCGCGGGCCTCGTGTCCGAGTGGCGGCACTGGAACCTGGCCGGCGCGGCGATGGCGCTGGCCGCGCTGGTGCTGCTGCGCGGCCTCGCGCGATGGCGCGCCGTACCGGCGGCGCTGCTGGTGATCGTGTGCGGCATCGCGCTCGACATCAGCGGGCTGTGCCATGCCTGGGGCGTGGCGGCGGTGGGACCGATCTCGCTCGACTTCTCGCACCCCGGCGTGCCTTCGCTCGACCGCGCGCAATGGCTGGGGCTGGGCGAGCTGGCCTTCGCGATGGCGCTGATCCTCTATGCCGAGTCCTATGGCTCGATCCGCACCTTCGCGATGCGCCACGGCGACAACGTGTCGGCCAACCGCGACCTGCTCGCGCTGGGCGGCGCCAACCTGCTGTCGGCGCTGTTCCAGGGCATGCCGGTGGGCGCGGGCTACTCGGCCACCTCGGCCAACGAATCGGCGGGCGCGCAGAGCCGCGCGGCGGGCATCGTGGCGGGGCTGGTGGTGCTGGTGGCCGTGCTCACGCTGCTGCCGTGGATCGCGCACACGCCCGAGCCGCTGCTGGCGGCCATCGTGATCAACGCGGTAAGCCATTCGCTGAACCCCTCGTCGCTGCGGCCGTATTTCCATTGGCGGCGCGACCGGCTGGTGGCATTGGTGGCGGTTGCCGCCGTGCTGCTGCTGGGCGTGCTCGACGGCCTGCTGGCGGCCATCGGCGTGAGCCTCTTGATGCTGCTGCGCGGCTTCTCGCGCACCACGGTGAGCTGGCTCGGCCGGCTGGGCCAGAGCCACGACTACGTTGACACCGCCCGCCACCCCGAGGCCGTGGTGCCGCCGGGCGTGCTGATCGCACGGCCCGAGGTGCCGCTGTTCTTCGGCAATGCGGATGCGGTGTTCGTGTCGATCCGTGCGCGCATCGATGCCACGCCGGGGCTGCAGCGCATGGTGTTGAGCCTGGAAGAATCGCCGGACCTCGACGCCACCAGCATCGAGGCGATGTGCGACTTTGCCGCCTACGTGCGCGTGCGCGGCGCGCGCCTGTCGCTGGCCCGCGTGAAGGACAACGTGCGCGACCTGCTCGCCAAGGTCGATTCGCCCAACCTCAAGGCCGAGGTGTATGCGCCGTGGAGCGTGGACGACGCGGTAGAGGTGTCGCAGAACGCAGGCAGCGGCACGCCGACACCCGCCGTCAGCGCTGCGCCGCCTGCCGCCTGAACTCGCTCGGGCTGCCGCCCGTGTGCTCGCGGAACACGCGGCTGAAGTGCGACAGGTTGCCGAAGCCGGCGGCCAGCGCGATGTCGGTGATGGAGCGCGCCGCATTCGCCGGGTCGAGCAGCTCGCGGATGCTGGCCGCCAGCCGCTGGTGCTGGATGTAGCCGGTCAGCGTTTCGTCGTCGCCCGCGAAGGCGCTGTGCAGCAGGCGCTTGCTGCAGCGCAGGGCCAGCGCCATGCTGTCGATCGACAGGGCCGGGTCGCGCAGGTTCTGCGCGACGTGGCGGCGGATGCGGTCCTTCAGCGCCTCGCGCTGGGTCTGCGGTGTTTCCTGCCCCGCGAGTTCCATCAGCGACAGCCGCACCAGATGGATCAGCAACTCGCCCGCACCGCGCGCGGCGGCCTCGCTCATGAAGGGCAGTTCGAGGTAGGTGCTGCGCATGGTCTCCAGCGCCACGCGCGAGATGCCGCTGCCCCCGCCGATGCGGCGCGCCACGAGGTCGTTGAGTGGCAATGCGGGCGTGGCGAGCTGGTCTTTCGGCAGCATCACGATCAGGTGGTCGCTGCGCTCGGGGTTGGCCACGGTGTAGTCGGCGGTGGTGTCGTAGAGCGTCCATCCGCCTGAACGCACCGCCGCCGCGCGGCCACGCTGCGTGACCTCGGCCGAGCCCTGCCAGGGCGCGACGATCTTCAGGTAGGGCGTTTCGCTCAGGCGCGCCATCTGCGTGGTGCGCAGCACGCGGTGCCGGTTGGCTTCGAGCCGCGTGAGGATCACATCGCCCGCATGCGAGGCCGCAAGGTGGCCGTCGAATTCGCTGTCGTCGTACAGATCGGAGCCCAGGCCGCCGAAGTGGCGCCACACCCATTCGCACCACAGCGGCCCGCGCTCCTTCGGCGGGATCTGGTCGGTGGACAGGAGCAGCGAAGCGGTCATGCAGGCGAGGACGGCAGGGACGGCAAGGACGACGGGAGCGAAAGATTTCAACACGAAGCCGGGATGCCGCGCATTGTGAAGCGCCTTCGCCGACCAGGGATTTGCGGGTTAACCACTAGGCGCATGCACGCTGCGTCAAGTGCTTTGTGCGCGGCGGGCACAGCACCCGAAGGCCCCCGTTTCTACGATTCCGGGCAGCGGGCGCATGTCGACGCCCACAGGAGACTTTCATGCTTCACCCCAACCGCCGCCACTGGATCAAGGGCACCGCCACCGCGCTCGGCGCGGCCGCCGTCGCGCCGCAACTGTTTGCTCAGAGTGGCCCCGTGCGCATCGGCTACGCCATCGCGCGCACCGGCCCCTGGGCCGCGGGCGCGCAAGTGAGCCAGGAACCCAACTACCTGCTGTGGGCCGAGCAGGTCAACGCCGCGGGCGGCCTGTCGGTGAAGGGCACCAGGCGCCCCATCGAGCTGATCGGCTACGACGACCGCAGCGAGACCGAGACCTGCGTGCGCACCTTCGAAAAACTCATGGGCAGCGACAAGGTCGACCTCGTGCTGCCACCCTGGGGTTCGGGCGCCAACTTCGCGGTGGCCCCGCTGGCCAACCGCTTCGGCTATCCGCTGCTGGCGCCCACGGCGCTGTCGCGCAAGCTGATCGACATGCACCTGCCCTTCTTCTTCTCGCTGCTGCAGCAGCCCGACAAGATGATGGGCGCGCTGGTCGACATGCTGGTGGCGAACAACGTGAAGACCATCGCCATCGTCTACATGGACGACCTGTTCGGGCTGGAGAACTTCGCCGCACTCAACGCTGCGCTGAAGAAGACCAGCATCCAGGTGCTCGACCGCAAGAGCTACCCGCTGGGCGTGAAAGACCTCGCGCCGGTGCTGCGCACCATGAAGGACCTGAACCCCGACGCCTTCATCGGCATCACCTACCCGCCGGACACCATCCTCGCGAGCCGGCAGTCGCGCGAGGTGGGCTTCAACCCCAAGTACTTCTACGCCTCGGTGGGCACCGCCTTCCAGCTCTACAAGAACGTGATGGCCGCCAACACCGAAGGCGTGATCGGCATGGGCTCGTGGAACGGCAAGACCAGCCCCGAGGCCAAGGCGTATTTCGACGCGCACACGAAGAAGTTCGGCAAGGAACCCGACCGCTGGGCCAGCGGCCACGCATGGGCGGGCCTGCAGATTCTTCAGCAGGCGGTGGAGAAGGTGGGCCTGGACCGCAAGGCGCTGCGCGACCAGATCGCGAAGAACGAGTTCAAGACCATCCTCGGCCCGATCCGCTTCGAGGGCAGCGAGAACGCGTCCATTCCCGGCACCGTCGCGCAGTGGCAGGGCAACGACTTCGAAGTGGTCTGGCCGAAAGACCGCGCCACCGCCCAACTGATGCCCAAGCCGGCCTGGAAATAACGACGTGTCATTCACTGGATGGGCCGAGCTCCTGGCCGGCGGATTGATCACGGGCGGCATCTATGCGCTGGTCGCCATCGGGCTGAACCTGCAGTACGGGCTGATGCGCATCATGAACATCTCGCACGGCGAGTTCCTGATGCTCGGCGCCTTTCTCACATGGTGGGCGCATACGGCCTTCGGCGTCTCGCCGCTGGTCTTCATGCCCGTGGCCTTCGCGGTGCTGATGGTGCTGGGCATGGCGGTGCACTGGCTGTGCTTCCGGCAGGTGGCGGCGCGCGCACCCAACGTCGATGTGTTCGAAGCGCGCAGCCTGATGGTGGGCTTCGGCCTGATGTTCCTGGTGCAGAACACCGCGCTGCTGATCTGGGGCGGCGACCTGCGCGGCTACGACTACCTGGCCGACCCGGTGCAGTTCGGCGAGATGCGCTTCACCGCCAACAAGCTGGTGCTGTTCGGCGTGGCGCTGGCACTGAGCCTCGGGCTCATCGCGCTGCTCAAGCTCACGCTGCTGGGCAAGGCGGTGCGCGCGCTGATGCAGTCGCCCACCGGCGCGCAGCTCGTGGGCATCAACACGAAGCGGCTGCATCCGCTGATGTTCGGCATCGGCCTGGGCCTGTCGGGCGTGGCCGGTGCCCTGCTGTCGATGACCTACGAGATATCGCCCTCGATGGGCGAGCCCTACACGGTGACGGCGCTGATCGTCATCACCCTCGGCGGCTTCGGCAGCATCGCGGGCAGCCTTGTCGGCGGCCTGCTGCTGGGCGTGGTGGAAGCGCTGGGCATGTACTACACGAGCCCCTCGCTCAAGATGCTGCTGTCGTATGCCGTGTTCATCGGCGTGCTGATCTGGCGGCCCAACGGACTGTTCTCCAGAAAATGATTTCCCATTTCCACAACAAGCCCTGGTGGGTGCTCGCCGGCGGCCTCGTGCTGGCAGCCGCCGTGCCGTGGGTTGCGTCGGAGTTCGTGGCCTCGGTGGCGCTCGGCTGCCTGATGTACATCGCGCTGGCCACGAGCTGGTCGCTGTTCTGCGGTGCCACGCGCTACCTGTCGCTCGCCACTTCGGCCTTCTTCGGGCTGGGCGCCTATGCCAGCGCCACGCTGCTCGACGTGCTGCCGTGGCCGCTGGTCATCCTCTCTGGCGCGGCCATCGCGAGCGCGGTGGCGGTGCTGATGGGCGCCGCGGTGCTGCACCTGCGCGGCACCTACTTCGCGGTGCTGACCTTCGGCATGACGGAACTGATCCGTCATGCCGTGACCTTCGTCGAGAAGCAGGTGTCGGGCACCGTCGGCCGCGTGCTGACCGTGGTGCCGTCGAACGAGACGGTGTACCTCACGGTGCTGGCGATCGCGGGCGCGGCCATCGCAACAGCGCTGCTGGTCAAGCGCAGCCGCTTCGGACTGGCGCTGGCCGGCATCGGTGCCGACGAACAGCGCGCGCAGACGCTGGGCGTCGACACGCGCCGCGTGAAGGTGATCGGCTTCGCGCTCACCGCCGCCTTCGCCGGCGCGGTCGGCGCGGCAATGGCCGTGCGCTGGACCTACATCGATCCGCCCGCGGTGTTCAGCCCCTTCATCGGCTTCCAGACCGTGCTGATCGCGATGATCGGCGGCGCAGCCAGCATCGGCGGGCCGGTGGCGGCGGCCATCGTGTTCAGCCTGTTGTCGGAAACGCTGCGGCTACAGCTGCCCTACGGCTACATGATGGTGCTGGGCCTGCTGCTGATCCTGTGCGTGATGTACCTGCCCAACGGCCTCGCGTCGCTGTGGCAGCGCAAGGCGGCGGTGCTGCGGAGGCATGGCCATGAATGAGCGCCCTCTTCTTCTCGAAGCCCGCGAACTCACCGTGCGCTTCGGCGGCCTCACGGCGGTGGACGCGGTCAGCGCCACGCTGCATGCGGGCGAGCTGGTCGGCATCATCGGGCCGAACGGCGCGGGCAAGACGACCTTCTTCAATGCGATCTCGGGCGTGGTCATACCCACTTCGGGCCAACTGCTGGTGGAAGGCGATGTGGACCTCACGCGGCGCGGCCCGCATCTTTATGCGGCGCACGGCATCGCGCGCACCTTCCAGACGCCGCGCGTCATGGCCGACATGACGCTCGAAGACAACGTGCGCTTCGGCATGCAGTTCGCGGGGCGGCATCGCGCACCCATCGCGGGGCTGGGCAGCACCGGCGAAATTCTCGACATGCTGGGCCTCGGTGGCCTGGCGAAGAACATCGCCGCCGACGTGACGCCATCGCAGCAACGCCTGCTGGAGATCGGCATGGCGCTCGGCACCCGCCCGCGCGTGCTGCTGCTCGACGAAGTGGCGGCGGGCCTCACCGAAGCCGAGGTCGACGCCATGGCGCGGCGCATCCGCCGGCTGCGCGACGAGCACGGCCTCACGGTCGTGTGGATCGAGCATGCGGTCGCCACGCTGCTGAAGTACGTCGAGCGCGTGCTGGTGCTGCACCAGGGCCGCAAGATCGCCGACGGCACGCCGGCAGAAGTGGTGCGCAATGCCGAGGTGGTCGAGGCCTATCTGGGCGACGAGATGGAGGCCACCGCATGAGCGCCGCACAACTCACCGTGCGCGGCCTCTCCGCCGGCTACCACGGCTTCCAGGTGATTCAAGGCATGGACCTCGATGTGTCGCCCGGCGTCACCGTCGTGCTCGGGCCCAACGGCGCGGGCAAGACCACGCTGCTGAAGGCACTGGCCGGTTTGCTGCCGCGCACGGGCGAAGCCTTGCTCGACGGCGCCGCGCTGCCTTCGGGCGAGGCCACGGCCTGCGTGCGGCGCGGCCTTGCGCTGGTGGCCGAAGGCCGCCAGCTCTTTCCGCAGATGACCGTCACCGAGAACCTCGAACTCGGCGGCTGGCTCATTCCGGCCCGCCTTCGCGCCGAACGCCTCGCGCGTGCCTTCGACGACTTTCCGCGCCTGAAGGAACGCGCCACGCAACTGGCCGGCACCATGAGCGGCGGCGAGCAGCAGATGGTGGCGGTGGCGCGCGCCATGATGAGCGGGCCGCGCCTGCTGATGCTCGACGAGCCTTCGCTCGGCCTTGCGCCGCGCATGGTCGACGAGCTGCTGGCCATCGTGCGCCGCATCGCGTCGCAGGGCGTGACCGTGCTGATGGTCGAGCAGAACGTGCGCAAGGCGCTGCAGGCCGCGGACCGTGGCTACGTGCTCGAACGCGGCCGCGTCGTCGCCTCGGGCGAAGCGCAGGCGCTACTGCATTCCGACGTGGTGCGCCAGGCCTACCTGGGCGTCGCCTGATCCATCCACTCCCCTTTTTCCTGAAGGACACACACCCATGACCGACATCTCCATGTTCATCGACGGCGAGCATCGCGCCGCCACCGGTGGCGCCAGCTTCGAGCGCCGCAACCCGCTGGACGGCGGCATCGCCACCCGTGCACCCGCCGCCACGTCGGCCGACGCGGTCGCCGCCGTCGAGGCCGCGCACCGCGCCTTCGCCACCTGGTCGCAGACCGGTCCCGGTGCGCGCCGGGCGTTGTTGCTCAAGGCCGCGCATGCGCTCGAATCGCGTGCCGACGCCTTCATCCAGGCGATGGCGCGCGAGACCGGCGCCTCGGCATTGTGGGCCGGCTTCAACGTGCACCTGGCGGCCGGCATCCTCACCGAAGCCGCCTCGCTCACCACGCAGATCAGCGGCGAGGTGATTCCGTCCGACGTGCCGGGCAGCCTGGCCATGGGCGTGCGGCAGGCAGCCGGCGTGGTGATCGGCATTGCGCCGTGGAACGCACCGGTGATCCTGGCCACGCGCGCCATCGCGACGCCGCTGGCCTGCGGCAACACCGTGGTGCTCAAGGGCTCGGAGCTGTGCCCCGAGACGCATGCGCTCATCATCGAAGCACTGGCCGAAGCCGGCTTGCCCAAGGGCACGGTGAACTTCGTCACCAACGCGCCCGCCGATGCCGGTGCCGTGGTCGAGGCGATGGTGGCGCACCCGGCCGTGCGGCGCGTCAACTTCACCGGCTCGACGCGCGTCGGCAAGCTGATCGCGCAGACCTGCGCCAAGTACCTGAAGCCCGCCGTGCTCGAACTGGGTGGCAAGGCGCCGTTCGTGGTGCTGGACGATGCGGACATCGACGCGGCGGTGAACGCCGCGATCTTCGGCTCCTTCGCCAACTCCGGCCAGATCTGCATGTCGACCGAACGCATCGTGGTCGACAACGCCATCGCCGATGAATTCGTCGCCAAGTTCGCGGCCCGCGCGCAGGCCCTGCCGCTGGGCGACCCGCGCGAAGGCCCGGTGGTGCTCGGCTCGGTGGTCGACATGAGCACGGTCAAGCGCTGCAACGCCCTCATCGACGACGCGCTGGCCAAGGGCGCCAGGCTGGTGTGCGGCGGCAAGGCGACCAATACGCTGATGCCCGCCACCGTGCTCGACCACGTGACACCGGCCATGGAGATCTACCGCGAGGAATCCTTCGGCCCGGTCAAGGCCGTGGTGCGCGTCAGCGGCGTGGAAGAAGCCGTGGCCATTGCCAACGACAACGAGTTCGGCCTGTCGTCGGCCGTGTTCGGCCGCGACGTGGCACGCGCATGGAACGTGGCGCAGCGCATCGAAGCGGGCATCTGCCACGTGAACGGCCCCACGGTGCACGACGAGGCGCAGATGCCCTTCGGCGGCGTCAAGGCCTCGGGCTACGGGCGCTTCGGCGGGCGGGCCGGTGTGGAAGCCTTCACGGAGCTGCGCTGGATCACGGTGCAGACGACGCCGCGCCACTACCCGTTCTGATTGCTCGCCCCGTAAGCCTCAACCCGCCAGGAAGTCCGGCTGGTTGAATTTCTTCTCGAGGAACTGCCCATTGGCCACCAGCGCGGCCGCGTCGCTGGAGGCCACGTTGGCCACGATCTCGCGCAGCTTGCCGTCGAGCAGGCCCAGTTGTTCGCCGAGCAGCTGGCGCGCGGTCTTGCCGTCTTTCACGGCATGGGTGATGCGAAAGGCGGGCGGCAGCGCGACGTAGTTGGCCAGCGTCTCGGGCAGGTAGCGCAGCACGGTCTCGCGCACGGTGAACAGGTCGTCGCCATGCGAGCCGGCCCCCACCAGGCGCGGCAGCACCTCGCCCACCGAGCCGCGCACGCTGTCCAGGCTCTTGCGCATGTCTTCGGTCAGGTGCGGCTGTGCCTGCGCCACCACGCGGTCCAGGCGCTCCAGCGTCTGCTCGACGCTCAGGCTGTCTTCGATGCGGCGCTCCAGTTCGGGCGCCTTGCGGCCCAGCAGCCAGCCGGCCACGTACAGGCCGGCCGTGATCAGCAGCCACCCGCGGTCGATGACGCCAGCGAACAGCAGGGCCGGCCCGAGCAGCGCCAGCGCGCAGCCCAGGATGTTGGCGTTGCCGTACAAGAACAGCAGCGCCCGCAGTTTCAGCGAACGCTCCGGCATCACTGGTAGCCCCGGATTTCCTTGAACACCTGGCCCAGCTGCAGCTTGCGGCCGTCGAACTCGCGGCCGCCCGAGAGCTGCGCGATCTGCTGCATCTCGGACACGTTGCCCTCGCCGAACAGGATCGGGAAGATGCGCGCAGGCAGGCCGCGCGCATAGCGCTCGCGGAACTCGTGCAGCTTCAGGCCCGAGTTGTTCTCGCCATCGGTCAGCAGCACGATGCTGACGAAGCGGTCGGGCTCGCGTTGCTGCTCCTGCCGCGCCAGGTCTTCGGCGGCGGCGAGCGCGGAGTAGATCGCGGTGCCGCCATCGGCCCGCATCGCATCGGCCTGGCGGCGCAGCTCGGTGCGCGCGGCATCGATCTGGTCGGCATCGAAGCGCACCCACACGGGCTCCGACACCTGGGTGGAGAAAGGAATCAGCACCACGCGCTCGCGGCTCTGGAAGGCGCTGTAGCGCGTGCTGGCGGTGCCCGCATCGGCGCCCGAGAGCAGCTTGAGCGCCTCGCGCATCGACGCCAGGCGCTGGCCCGCCATCGAGCCACTGAGGTCGAGCACGAAGATCGAGGTGGCGGGCTTGCGCCATTGCGACTGGTAGGTGCCGAGCACCGCGTCGATCACTTCCAGCCGGTTGGGAAAGCCCAGCTCGGCCACGGCCGCCGTGGGCAAGGCGCTGGCGGTGGCCACCTCGGGGTTGGCGGGGCGCAGGAACGCGGCCGAAAGCGCATCGCGCTGGAACGGCGCGGCCTTGAGCGTGGCCACCAGCTGGGTGTAGGCCTCGCGCTTGTCGGCGTTGAGCAGCATCAGCGGGTAGTCGGCCGAGATCATGCCGTCGCGCGGGTAGATCAGCGCGAGCTGGTCGGCGGCGGGCAGCTTCTCGTTGGCGCGCAGGATCACGGCCTCGTAGTTCACCATCGCGTCGATGGCCGACGGGTCCTTGATGTAGGCCTCGGCCAGCCAGCCGGAGCTGCCGGCGGTGAGCTTCTGGCCCGAGAGAAAGGCCTTGAGCGTCTTGCCGTCCACGTCCTGCGCGCTCAGGTCTTCGGTCTTGCCCGCCAGCGCGGACGCCACCGCGAACAGCGCGCTCATGCCGGTGTTGGAGCTGGTGGCATTGGTCATGCCGTAGCGCAACTGGCCGCTGCTCGCGGCCTTGGCGATCTCGGCCCAGCCGGGCGGTCGCTTGTTCCAGCCGAGCTGCGCCGCCTTGGCGTTCTTCACGCCGAGCGCGATGCGCGAATAGAAGAGCTTGTCGCGCGCCAGCGGCTTGGTCTGCAACCCGAGCGCGGGGTAGGCGCCGTTGGGCGGCAGGATCGCGTCGAAGCGCTCGCCGGCGTTGATGCGCTCGACGATGTCCAGCGTGCCCGCGTACGAGAGCTTCAGCTCCACGCCCGCCGCCTTCGCGGCTGCCACGATGGGCCCTTCGAGATCCTTCAGTTCCGAGCCCGCGAGGATGGTGAAGGCGGCGCCCGACGCCGCCGCCGGCGCGCCGTTGGTGGCCTGCGCGTCCTGCTGCGGCTCGCAGGCCGCGAGGCCCATCGCCAGCAGCACGGTCGCGAACAGCCAGCGCATGCGCGCCAGGCTCACAGTGCGACCTCGCCGCGCGGCTGCTGCAGCGCCTGCGCGCCTTCCTGGCGGCGCACGCGGTCCAGGTAGGTGCGGCTCTTGGCAACTTCGTTCGTCAGCGTGTCCACCGTGGTCTGCATCGAATCGAGCGCGCGGCTCTTGAAGTCGGCGATCGTGTCCATGGTCTGGTAGATGTTGGCAAAGGCCTGCTGCAGCTTGGCGATCTCGATGGTGCTCGATGCCGCCTGCTGGTGGATGGCGCTGCTCTGGTCGCGCAGCATCTCGCTGGTGCTGGCGATGAGGTTGCCGGTGGTGGCGTTGAGCGCGCTGATCTGGTCGAGCACCAGCTTCTGGTTCGACAGCGCCTGCGCCACGATCACGGCGGTGCGCAGCGCGGCCACGGTGGTGGTGGTGGCGCGGTCCACGCCCTTCATCAGCTCCAGGTTGTTCTTGCGGATCATGTCCAGCGCCAGGTAGCCCTGGATGTTCACCGCCAGTTGGGTCAGCAGGTCGGTGACCTTCTGGCGCGAATAGAACAGCATTTCTTCGCGCACCACGCGGGCCTTCTCGGGGTCGCTCGCCTCCAGCTCGCGCGCCTTGGCATCGAGCTGGCTGTCGAGCGCCTTGCCGATGTGCACGTATTTTTCGAGCCGCTCCATCAGCGTCCAGAGGTTGACCTTTTCCTGCTCGATGGCGGTGTTGTCGCGCAGCAGTTCGTCCTTGCCGCGCTTGAGCGATTCGATGATGGCGTTCAGGTGCGTCTGCGACGACTGGTAGCGCTCGAAGTAGGCGATCAGCTTGTTGCCCAGCGGAATGAGGCCCAGCAGCTTGCGCGCCGAGAACAGGTCGCCCTGCTTCGAGGGATCGAGGTCTTCGACCTGGTGGCGCAGGTCGATGAGCGACTGGCCGATCTGCGCGCCCTTGTCGAACAGGCCGTTGCGCAGCGAGCCCACGGGCCGGTCGAGCATGCGGTTGGAGACCGAGGCCGAAGCCTCGATGTCCTTGGTGCCCATCGAATGGATGCGCTCCACCGCTTCCTTGAACTGCGGATGCTGGCTGTCGTGCTGCGTGATGTCTTCGATGAAGCGCGCCACCTGCGCGTCGAGCTCGGCCACGTCCTCGGGCTTCAGGCGCACCTTGCCGCTGGCGGATTCCACCGGCACCACCGCGACGGCGGCCGGCGGTTCGAGCGTGAAGGCCTGCGGCGGCTGGAGTTCGACCGGCGCGGGGGCCGTGGTGGTGGTGTTCGTTGCAGTGACGGGCGCGTTCATGAGGGTTCCTTGATTCATTACTTGAAGCGGGCTTCGATGCCCGTGGTCATTCGTTCCAGCCACTCGAAGCTGGGCGGGTCGATCACGTCGACCAGCACGTCGGGCACCTTCACGCCGCGCGCGGCCCAGGTCTCGGGGCCCTTGGTGTCGCCGCCGGTGCGGTAGCCGTATTCGTGCGCCAGCTCGCGCAGCGTCGGGTCGTTCTCGAGCGCCGCGCCGAGCCGCGCGCCGCCCGGCGTGTAGGGCACCAGCACATGCTTCGAAAAGACGGTGGGCTTGGGGTAGAGCAGCACCATGTCGCTCTTGAGGCGGTCGGGGTTCTTCAGCCAGAACTCGACCATCTGCGATTCGTAGGCCACCAGCAGCGGCGCCTTGCCCATGCCGAGCGCCAGGTAGTCCTCGAACGGGCCGGCCGACGACTGTTCCTGGAAGCCCTGCCGCAGGAACAGCGGCGCGACCACCGGCATGACGCGGTCCACGTCTTCCTGGCTCTGCACGATCTGCTGGCTGTTGGCCAGGTAGCTTGCGAGCGCAAGGTACATCGCGGCCGAGTTGGACGTGCGCACGTCGGTCGAGTTGATGAGCAGCGACTTGCTGGTGGCAAAGGCGCTGCTGGCCTTCAGCTCCTTCCAGCGCGTGCCCTTCTCGATCATGGCCATCAGGCCCGGCAGGTCGACCACGTAGTAGAAGTCGCCCTGCTTTTGCGCCATGCCGTTGGCCACGAGAATTTCGGCGATGGGCCGCCAGCTGGCCAGCACGATCGGCGTGTAGAACGGGTTGAAGACGTTCGGCGCCTTGGCCAGCGTCTTCAGTTGCGCGGCGGCGGGCGCGCCCGAGGGAAAGCCGAAGTCGAACTTGCTGGCGTCGTAGCGGCTCGCAATGGCGCGCGAGCCGGCCTTTTCGACGATGACGGTGATGCCCTGCGCGGCCAGTGCCTTCTGCACGCGCGGGTCGGCGAAGAAGGTCTCTTTTTCGGAGCCGATCAGGCCACGCAGCGTGACCTGTTTGTCCTGCTCGATCCGCGCGGCGGCGGCGGTGGCCGATTCATCGTGCAGGCGGGTGTTGGAATACCAGACACCGGACGCGACCGCCGCCAGCAGCACCACGGCCAGCACCGGCGCGATCAGCTTTCGAATTTCCAAATCTCATGCTCCTCACCTCCCTGTGAGCGGGAGGCGAGAAACATCCTACCGACCGAATATGACGGTTTATGACACGCCGATGTCAGCCGCGATCTCGGCGGTGATGCGCAGGAATTTCTCCATGTCGGCCACCGAGTTGCAGTGCAGCGGCGACACGCGCACGGTGCCCGCCAGGCCGAAGGATTCGAGCATGCGCTTCGAGTAGATGCTGGTCGCCACGCGCTCGTAGACCGTCACGCCGCGCTTGCCGTACTCGACCACCGCCTGCGTGCAGTCGATGCGGTCGAAGCCGATGCCCAGGATCAGGTCGCGCTTGCTCAGGTCTTCATGGTCGAGGAAGACGTTCACGCCTTTCATCTCGCGCAGGCCGGTGGCGTTGGCGGTGCCGTCCAGCAGCGTGGCGAGCAGCGCGCGTTCGTGCAGCTCGATGTGCGTGATGCCGGCCACGAACAATGCGCGGCGGTCGGAGGCGTCGGTGAAGTGCCCGCCCAGCCAGCACACGTAGTCGACGATCTCGGTGAGCACCGCGAACTGCCACGGCGCGGCGCTGCCCAGGTCCCAGTAGTCGGGCTTCTTGCCCGCCAGCTTGTGGTGCGGCAGCACGGCCGCGCGGTCGGACACCCATGTCAGGCCCGAGCCCCGGCAGCCGAAGAACTTGTAGGGCGCGATGTTGATGCCGTCCACCGGCGTCTTCTGCAGGTCGATCAGGCCGTGCGGCGCGTGCTGCACCGCGTCCACCACGATGTACAGGTCGGGCTTGACGGCGCGCGCGCGGCGCACGATCTCTTCGATGTCGAGCTTGGCGCCGGAAATGTTCGACGCGTAGATCACGTTGAGCAGGCAGGTGCCCTGATCGACCAGCGCAACGATGGCATCGACATCGACGCCGCCGGTGACGGGGTTGCTCGGCGCCACGCGCAGCTCGCGGCCGAGCCGTTCGGCATAGAGGCTCATCGCGTCGAAGGCCGACGGGTGCTCCAGCACGGTCGTGACCATGTTCGTGCCCGGCACGTTCTCGGCGATGGCGCGCACCATGTCGAACATGGCGCCCGATGCGGTGAGCGAGGCGTACACGCTGCCGCCCTGCGCATTGAGGATGGTGCGCAGGTCGGCGCAGCCCCTGGCCTGGATGTCCTGCAGCTCGACGGCGGTGGCGTGGATGCGCTCGGCGTTGTCGGGAATGGCATCGACCTGCGCGAAGCGCTCGACCGCCGCCTTCAGGCGAAACGAGCCGCCGGCGTTGTCGAAGTACAGCCGCTCGCGGCCGTGATGGTCATGGTCGACCAGCAGAAAGCGCTGCTTGACCTCGCGCATCAGCACGCTGGAGAAGGCCTCGCCACGGGTGCGGTTCATCAGCTTGGAAACCATCGCTCAGACGCCCTTGTTGTTGGGGTTCTTGTAGATCTCGCGCACCGCGTCCGACATCGGGAAGTTCAGGTTCGCGTTCTTCGGCGGAATCGGCGACATGAACCACTTGGCGTAGAGCTGCTCGATGGCGCCCGACTTCATGAGGCCGGCCACGGTCTGGTCGACCAGCGCCTTGAACTGCGGGTCGTCCTTGCGCAGCATGATCCCGTAAGGCTCCTGGCGCAGCGACTCCTTCAGGATCTTGTAGTCGCCCGGGTTGGTCGCGCTGGCGATCATGCCGGCGAGCTGCACGTCGTCGAGCACGTACGCGTCGGCGCGGCCGGTGGACAGCAGCAGGAAGCCGTCGGAGGTGTCCTTGCCGGCGATCTCGTTCACTTCGATGGTGCCGTTCTTGCGCGCGCCGCGCAGCAGCTGGATCGAGGTGCTGCCCGAGACGGTCGCCACGTTCTTGCCGTTGAGGTCGGCGAAGGTGTTGATGCCGGAGTTCTTGCGCACCGCGGCGGTGATGTTGGTCACGAAGTGGCTGGGCGCGAAGTCGACCTGCGCCTGGCGCTGCGTGGTGTTGGTGGTGGTCGCGCAGTCGAGGTCGACCGTGCCGTTCTGCAGCAGCGGAATGCGATTGGTCGAGTTGAGCATGGTGTAGCGCACCTCGATCTTGGGCAGGCCCAGCTTGGCCTTGATGGCATCGACGATCTTCAGGCAGATGTCGTTGGTGAAGCCGATGGGCGCGCTGTCGGCGCTGAGCTTGTACGAGAACGGGATCTGGCTGTCGCGCGCGCCGATCTGGACCGTGCCGCTCTCCTTGATCTTCTGCAGGGTGCCGCCGTCCTGCGCGCTGGCGGCGGCGCACGTGAAGGCAAGGGCGAATCCGAATGCGAGAGGCAGTTTGAAGTCCATGGTGTGTGTATTCCTTGGTTTGCAATGACGGTGGCCTGGCCCGGATCTTCAGCGCCTCGATGAATTTCTAAAAGCGATTTTTTGTGATCGAATCACATGAATAAAAGCATTCTTTTGACCAAGGACCGCCCACCGTGATGACCTTCAAGCAGCTCGAAGCCCTGTACTGGATCGGCCGGCTGGGCGGCTTCGCGCAGGCGGCGAACCAGCTGCACACCTCGCAGTCGGCCGTGTCCAAGCGGGTGCATGAACTGGAGCTGCTGTTCGACACCGAGCTGTTCGACCGCAGCCAGCGCACCGCGCGCCTGACCGAAAAGGGCGAAGAGATGTTCGTGCTCGCCAAGCGGCTGCTGGAGCAGCGCGACGCGGCCGTCGAGCAGTTCGGCAAGCCCGGCGTGGTGGAGCGCCGCATCCGCATCGGCGTGACCGAGCTCACGGCCATGACATGGCTGCCCCGGCTGGTCGGGCTGATCCAGCAGCACTACCCGAAGGTGATCCTCGAACCCGACGTGGACGACAGCCTGCAGCTGCGCGACAAGCTGCTGGCCGACGAACTCGACCTTGTCATCGTGCCCGACACCTTTGCCGACTCGCGCCTGCCGAGCAAGGCCATCGGCCAGGTGCAAAGCGCATGGATGTGCAAGCCCGGCGTGGTGCCCGCCACCGCCGGCGCTGGCGCCGTGCGGCTGCATGAACTGGCGCGGCACCGCATGCTGGTGCAGGGCAACAACTCGGGCACCGGCCGCGCCTACGACGCGTGGATGAAAGAGCAAGGCGTGCAGCCCGCCAACGTGATCGTGGTGAGCAACCTCGTGGCGCTGACCGGCCTCACCGTGTCGGGGCTGGGCGTGAGCTACCTGCCGCGCGAGTGCCTGTCGCCGCTGGTCGCGGCCGGCATGCTCGCGGTGATCGACGTGACGCCCGCGCTGCCGGTGGTGAACTACGTGGCGATGCACAAAGGCGAGCACCGCAGCGCCCTCACCTCTTCCATCGTGATGCTGGCGCAGGAGTGCTGCGACTTCACTCGGATGTTTCAGGCGCAAGCGGAAGCCGAAACCTCCGACTGAAACCTGCGGCCGGACGCGCCGGCACAACCTCCTTGTTGCGCAGTGAACGCCGTGTTCGCTACGGGAAATGCACATGCATCGCCGTGGCGATCGGTTCCTACACTGCCTCGCGCACCGTCGAACCCGTGCGCGCCACCCAAGGGGAGACACATGAAACTACAAGCAGCAGGCCGGCTCGCGCTGGCCATTGCACTGGCGTCCCTGGTCGCATGCGGCGGCGGAAGCAGCTCGAACACGATGTGGCCGACGATGCCTTCCAGCACCAGCACCAGCACCAGCAACACCGCCACCGCCAGCACTGGCCCCAGTACCCCCACGACCGCGCCGCCCGGTGAGGTCTCACCACCCGTGGCGGCCCCAATCGCGCAAGAAACGCCCTTCGTCAAGCAGGCATTGGCCAGCTACGTGAACACCCTGCGTGGCGCCAACTCCAATGGCGACTTCACGCGCGGCAACACATTCCCCGCCGTCGCCGTGCCCTTCGGCTTCAACTTCTGGACGCCGGTGAACCGCAACGATTCGAACTGGTTCTATCAGTTCTTCGAGGATGAGGCCAACGAGGTGCGTCTCGACAAAGTCATGGGCTTTGGCGTCGTGCACATGCCCAGTCCGTGGATCGGCAACCGGCAGGCCATGCAGATCATGCCGATCAGCGAAGTCGACAGCCGGGGCGACTTCATCCTCGACAAAGAGGGGCGGGCGATGCACTTCGAACGCACCGACGAGATTGCCAAGGCGCACTACTACAGCCTGATCTTCGGCAAGAGCGAGAGCAAGAACAGGCTGCGCACGGAAATCACGCCGACCGACCATGCGGCGTACTTCCGGTTCACCGCCATCGACCAGCAGCAGAACATGACGGTGCTGTTCGATCTCTTCGAAGGCGGCGGGAGCCTGAACGTCGACCAGGCCGGGCGCACGATCGAGGGCACGGCCAGCTACGTGGGCGACAAGAACGCGCCACCGCTCTACTTCCACGCCGAGTTCGACGCGCCGATTGCCAAGGTGCAGGGCACGACCGGCTTCCCGGCATGGGTGCAGTTCGACACGCAGAAGACCGGCAAGACCGTCGGCATGCGGATCGCCACCTCGTTCATCAGCGTCGCGCAGGCGAAGGACAACCTCGCACAGGAAATCGCCAGCAAGAGCTTCGACGACATCAGGCAGTTGGCCGAGGCCGCCTGGGACGACAAGCTCAACATCGTGCAGGTGAAGGGCGCCACCGAAGACCAGAAGGTCACGCTCTACTCCAACCTGTACCGCAGCTTCCTGTATCCGAATTCGGCCTGGGAGAACGTGAAGGGCCAGGCGACGTACGTCAGCCCCTACGACCCATCGCTGCCCGTCAAGCCCGGCAAGATCTGGGTCAACAACGGCTTCTGGGACACCTACCGCACCACCTGGCCGCTCTACACGCTGCTGATGCCCAAGCAGGCGGGCGAGATGCTCGACGGCTTCGTCAATGCCTACAAGGACGGCGGCTGGGTGCCGCGCTGGTCCGGCCCCGACTACCGCGACAGCATGGTCGCCACCAGCTCCGACGTGATCTTCGCGGACGCCTACCTGAAGGGCGTGCGCAACTTCGACGTCGATGCGGCGTACGCCTCGATGCTGCGGAATGCATCGGTCTACAGCAGCGACAACAGCAAGGGGCGCAAGGGCACGGACAGGTCGGTCTTCTATGGCTATGCGCCATCGGATGTGCTGTCGAGCGAGAGCGTGGCGTGGTCGCTGGAGGCCAACCTCAACGACTTCGGCATTGCACAGATGGCCAAGGCACTGAACAAGCCCGACGACCAGGCCTACTACGCGAGCCGCGCGCTGAACTACACCCGGCTGTTCTCGGACGAGAACTCGGGCACCTGGGCGGGCAAGTGGTTCCGCGCGAAGAACAGCGCGGGCGCATGGACCGACCTTCGGACCACGCCCGACGACTGGGGTTATGGGTACACCGAAGGCAATGCCTGGTCCTACGCTTTCCTGGCGCCGCAAGACGGCCAGGGCCTGGCCAACCTGCACGGCAGCCGACCGCAGCTCAAGGCCGACCTCGATACCTTTTTCGCGGCACCGACCTACCTGGCGCCGGGTAGCTACTGGACGGTGATCCACGAGATCAAGGAGGCTCGCAGGGTCAGCGAACTTGCGAACGTGGGCCAGTACCAGCACTCGAACCAGCCGGTGCACCACGCGCTCTACATGTACAACTACGCCGGCGCACCTGCACAGGGACAGAAGCACCTGCGCGACGTGATGGGCAAGCTCTACACCTCGGGCCTCGACAGCAAGGGCGTGCCCGACGGCAGCGGCTACATCGGCGACGAGGACAACGGCGAGCAGTCGGCCTGGTACGTCTTCAGCGCCATGGGCTTCTACCCGGTCAGCATGGGCCGACCGGAGTACGCGATCGGCGCGCCCTACTTTCCGCAGATGGTCGTGAACTTGCAGAACGGCAAGCGGATCACCATCAGCGCCCCCGATGTGAGCGACACCAACCGCTACGTGCAGAGTCTGCGGCTGAACGGCAAGGACATCACGCGCAGCTACCTGCTGCATGCGGAGATCGCCGAAGGCGCAACGCTGGAGTTCGTGATGGGCCCGCGGCCCTCGGCCTGGGGTACGGGCGACAACGACGTGCCGACCTCGATCACGCAGGGCGACGCCAAGCCGGCTCCGCTGGTGTCGCTGCTGCCGACCCAGAGCTACGACGTATCGGCGAAAACGGCCGACGCGCTGTCCAGCCTCTTCGACCGGGATTCCGGCACGGCCTGGCAAAGCGGCACCGACGGCACGTGGATCGAGGCGTCGCTGCGCGCCGGACAACCGGGCGGCGCGGTCAAGGTCTACACGCTGACCTCCGGCACGCAGGATGCGGCACAGGACCCGAAGAACTGGCGGCTCAAGGCCTCCACTGACGGAACCACCTGGGTCACGCTGGACGAACGCAAGGGCGAAGTGTTCCCGTGGCGCCAGCAGACCCGCCCCTTCGCCGTCAACGACAAGTACAACGGCCAGGCCTATGCGAAGTACCGGCTTGAAATCGATGGTCCGGGTGCGGTGACGGTGTCGGAATTCGAGTTGCTGGCGCAGGTGAAGTGAGGGATCGGTCGAACGACAGGCCGCCCCCACCCGGTATGGCGGTGCTTGGAGGAGGCAAGACATCCCGCAGGCGTTGATTCTTGCGGCAGCACAAACAAGAACGGCCGGGCATCAGCCCGGCCGTTGTGCGTCGCGTGGCGCGAAATGCGGCGTTTACTTTGCCGCCAGCGAGGCGCGGTAGCTCAGCGCATAGGCCAGCTTGCCGGGCTTGAGCGGGTCGCCAGATGTGTAGAGGGCTGCCAGGGCGGCCGGGTCATAGGCCTTCGGGAGCTGCCCCATATCCTTCGCGGTCTTCCCCGACGAGCCGATCATCGTGGCGGGATCTGCACGGTTCATCAGATCCGATGCCGCGCCAATGGCTTGCAGATAGCTGGCCGCATTGGTCAGGTTGTAGGCCGACAGCTTCACGTTCTGGGGGCTCGCCTGCAACCATTCGGACCAGTAGAACTCCAGGAACTCAGTGCTGCTGATGGGGTTGGCGGGGTCGGTGCTGGTGGGCGGGGCGTAGCCCAGGTCGCGCGTGAAGTACAGCAGCGCACGGTACGGATCGTCCTGCAGGCCGTTGTTCAAGCCCAGTTGCTGCGGCAGTTCCGCAGGCGTGATGGCGCGGCCATCAGGCAGCTTGAGCCACACCATCTTGCTCGTACGCATCCCACGCCAGAAGGTCGCGTTGTTCTGGGTCATGAAGTTGCCCTTCATCACCACGGGAATCCGGACCTCTGCACCGCCGCCGTCCGGTGCGTCCCAGAAGCTGGTGAGGGTGTGGTGGCCATCGGTGAGATACAGCACGCCGCGCGGGCCGACGACCGCGGACTTCATCGCGGTCTGGTCAACCGTTTTTCCAGAGCAGGTGAAGGTGGTGGTGTCGGTGAGCTTCGAGGTGCCCGCGATGACAGTGCTGCCCTTCGAGTCGCTCAAGCCGGCAGCCTCGCAGAAGTCAGCGAACTCCTTCTTCCACTCATTGGAACCACCGGAGCTGTTGCGATAGCGCGCCTGCTTGTAATAGACCTGGTCATAGCCGATGGCCGGCTGCGTCGTGCGGGCGTCGCCGATGCGGATGGTCATGGGAACGTTGACAGCCGCCGCCGCGTAGGTATTGATCACTGGCTGCACCGGCAACGCACGGCACACGCCCGAGATGTTGCTGGCCGCAGCAGCGCCCGTGCTGGCGCCGGTGCCGATGTAGTACGCCGTCTGCTTGCCCACGGGCAGCAGCACGCGTCCGGCCTTCTGGCTGTCGCTCCACTGGCCGGCGACGAGGCCGTTCATGCCGCTGACGGTGGAGGTCGACGCGCCGCCGATGCCGGCGTTGGCGCTGAGCTTGACGTCGGTGTCGATGGTGTCGGTCTGCAGCAGGCCGGTGCCCACCGAGACGAAGTTGCGCTGCGTGCGGCCGGTGGCGGCGCCGGTCCTGGCGTCGAGTTCGGGCTGGCTGCACAGCCATTCGCCATCGAGCGACGTGGCGGGCAGTGCCACCGCCGCGCTCTGCAGCACCCAGGTGCCGGTGCGGAAGCTGCCGTCGGCGGCACTGGTGAATTCGTCGGCGAGCAGCGTGGCCGCGCCCGATTGCGCGTTGACCATGACGCGGCCGATGCGCTGGCCGTCGATGGTCAGGGCCAGGGCGCCGGGGTAGGTCTTCTGGTCGGCTTCGGCGGCGAGCTTGCCAGGCTGGCCGGCGCTGCAGTTGTCGGCATAGGCCTGGCCCACGCAGGCGCGCACGCTGCCGTCGGCCTTGATGTTCAGCTGGCCGAACTCCGCCGCAGCAGCCCCCTGCGCCACGCCTTTGGCGTTGTAGGCCGTCGTGCGCTTGATGAAGCTGTAGACACCGGCCAGCCGCGCCACGTCGGCCGCGCCCTGGTTCGACGCCGCCACCTCGCCCTGCAGCAGCGAGCCGTCGGCGGCCTTAAGGTTGGGCACCTGGGCCAGCGAACCGCTGAGCAGTGCGCCGTCGACATGGAAGCGCAGGCTGAGCTTGGGCAGTGCGGCGGTGAGCGCATCGGGCACGCCCGTGCCCGCGACGGCCGCGAACTTCGTGGCGAGCAGCGAACCATCGGGCTGCGTGGCGTAGCTGGCGCTCAACGCACCGGCCAGGCCGAAGCGCGAGTCCACAAAGCGCAGCGTGAGCTGGCCGGCGGCCGGCTGGTCGAGGGTGATGGAAACGGTGTCGCCAAAGCTGGCCGTGCCCGCGTACTGCGAACCGCCCGCCAGCGGCTGGAGCGCCACGGGTGGCGTGTCGGGGTTGGCTGGGGTTCCGGGGTTACCGGCGACAGGTCCGGCGATCGGAAAGAAACCACCGCCACCACCACCGCCGCCACAGGCTGCGAGCGACAGGGCCGCGAGGCCGACCAATCCCGCCATGCGCGCGCGGGTCCAATGAGAGTTCGTCATGAAGGTCCACAGAAAGGGGCTGAACACACGCCAGCGCAGGCTTGGCCCGCAACCGCCGGAAGCGGCCCGATTCTGTGAACTTAAGGTGACATTCGTGTGACGACTTGTGCAGTGTTATGAAATCGCAGCGGGCGCCCAGAGCCTGCATCGAGGACCGCAGGAGCGGAACCGGGATGGGCGCGCAGCGGGTTCATTCGCAGCTTGTCAGTCCATGCGCTGCAACTGGACGTCGGTGACGGCCACGCTGCCCGAGGCCTTCGGAAACCGGAGCTTCACCTGCTTGATGTGTTCGAGATCCACCGCATGCACCGCGAAGGCCTTGAGCGGCACGGCCACCATGTTCAGCAGCGGGCGCGTGGTGCCGGTGTCTGCGTAGATCGCGTCTTCCGGCGCATCGACCAAGGGGATCGAGCCGTTGGGCTTGCGTGCAACGCCATAGAGAGCGTCGCTGAAATCGCTGCCCTTCAATGCCACCGTGCGGTCCTGCGTGTCGATGATGGAGACCTCGACCTCCTGCCCGACCGGCGCCGCGACGGCGACGCGGAAGCTGAGGGTGTCGAAGCCCTTGGCCGAAAGGTCGCCGGTGTTGACGGCCATGGTCGGGCCGGGCGCATCCCACTGCAGTTGCGCCTGGTCCGTCACCGACCAGATCAGCAAGGTCTTCGGGTCGTAGCTGCGCCAGTTGTACTTCTCACCTTCCCCGAACAGGGACGCAACGGAGATGTTGGTCACGGGATCGGTGCATGCCACAGGCCTTGTCGGTGTGATCTGCGAGCCCCGGATTCCCAGAAACTGGCATTGCACCATCCGGTTGAATTTCTCGAGCACGGTCGGCAACCCGCTGGGGTTCTTCGCCATGCTGTCGGCAGTGCGAAAGCCCTGGAGCAGCTTGCGCTGCGCCGCCGGCTGATGAATGGTCAACACCACGCGTTCGTCGCAAGTGGCCTCGCCCACAGGGCATCCCGCGACGGGTGTGGGCGCCTGCCCTTTCCAGTAAGGCGCGAACTGGACTTCGTCGCCGACGAAGTAGCGCATGAACGATTCGATCAGGAAGGCGCCATTGCGCCGCTGGTCGGTTGCAGTCAGGCGCAGCGTTTCGATCCGCCCGGGCTGGCGGCAATAGAGAGGCGCGCTCCCGGCCGAATCGTCGCTCTCCGACCAATAGCTGTTGTAGAAATTGTGGTTCGCGCCCCGCACGACCACCTGGAACTTCGGTGCGCTCTCGTCCTGCGCGGTGTAGCGGCTGTCGTCGAAGATCTGCGCGCCCGGCATGTTGTAGACGTCGCCATCGCAGGTGGGCAACAGGGTCGCGAACGGCACATGGGTCACGCGCGACAGTTGCCTGGCATTGATCGGCGCCAACGAGAAAACCGCGCGGAGCTTGTGTGGCGCTTCGGTGCTGGACGGCAACACGATGCCGGACGATGCAAGCGCATCCGGCGAGGTCGTCAGCTCCAGCCATTTCGTGCTGTCTGCGTTGATGCTCTTCAGCGGGATCGCTTGAGCCTGCCTGAGCTTGATCCTGGCCTTGTCCAGTTCGGCCTTCTCGGCATCGAGCGTTGCCTTTGCCTGCTGCGATTCGGCCTGGCGCTGTGCCACTGTCTGGGTGAAGGCCGCGATGGAAGGAGAGTCCGCCGGCAACGCGGCCAGTGCGCTCTTTGCCTTCGCCAGTTCCGCGGCTGCCGCGTTGAAGGCCGCCGTGGCCGCATCCACGCGCTTCTGGGCCGCCGCCTGCTCGGCCATGGCCAATGCAACGGCCATGCGAAGCTCGCGCGCCGTCTCGACGTTCTCGTAGCTGATGCCGATGCGCTGCTTGTTCAGCTCCACCGCATAGGCCACCGCTTCCGCACCACGCGAGTGCCCGAGGATGCCCACGCGATCGAGGTCCAGCTTGCCCTTGAGCCCCGCCAGCTCGATGCCATTGAAGACGCCCGTGGCATTGCCGGCGCGCAGCAGGTCGAGCGTGGTCATCAGCAACTGGCCGCGCGCCAACGCACCTGCGTCGGAGGCGTTGCTGTTGTTGAGCCCGTTGATCTTTCCGGCATCGATGGACAACGCCACGTAGCCATGCTCGGCCAGGCTCTTCTGCAGGTAGTCGTAGCCCTTGGCGTTGTTGAGTTCCGTCGCATCGTGCATGCCATGCAGGAACACGATCACCGGGAAGCCGCCCGATGGCGAGACCCGCACCTTCGACAGGCCCGGCGCAGCGGCGTCGCCTGTCGGGTATCTCACCGTGCCACGCAGCGGCACGGTGTAGATCACGTCCTTGTTCAGCGCATCGGACACCGCGGTGGTGCCGAGCCGGTAGACCACCTGCTCGGAAGCCACGAAGCTGCCCTTTTCACCGAAGGGCACGGTGGACGAATACCGGGTGATCTCGGAAGGGTCGGTCGGGTTCGGCATGACCGTGACCGGTGCCGTCGGTTCGGGCTCTGCGGGTGGCGCTGCGGCTTCGGCCGCGCTGGCAGGTGGAGGCGAAGGTGCCGGGGGCATCACGGCAATGGGCAGGGCGCCGCCCCCGCCTCCGCCGCCACCACATCCGCCCAACAAGGCCCACACCAAAAAGAACGCGCACGCCTTCGGCATGCGCTTCGCGCATCTGACATTCATTTTTCTCTCCCTGACTCTCTCGATGCACAACGAGAGCGCGCCGTTCGCATGACGACCATCGCGCTCCTGCGAGTGTCTGGATGTCCGGGAGTTGTGCGTTACCGCGGGCTGCGGCTCGATGGCCTGCCCGTCTGCTGATGAACTCCTCCCTCGCAACCGACGCAGCACCGTCGCACTATCTGTGCCAAGGCTCGAGGTCGTTCTTCCTGCAAGGAAGGTGCTTCAGTCGGGGCTGCCGAGGCGGGGCGTTTCGGGGTGCAGCCGGCGCAGCGCCAGCGAGAGCTTCATGGCGAGGTCGCGCGCACCGGGCTCCCCGCGGGCCAGGGCGGCCAGCGCTTTTTCGTAGTCGTCGGTGAGCTGTTGCCACAGCTCGAAATCAGCGCCCAGACCGTCGGCGTCCTTGTCCATCTGCGCTCCTGTCTCCGTGTCCTCCGCCCTGCGTTCGGCAGTTTGACTGATTTTTCGCACGAGCGTGAGAACTTTAGGTTTGCCGGGTGCCGCATGCCCATGGATGGGGGCCCGCGCACCTCGGCATCGAAGGTCATCGGCATCGCGTCACCTTCGTGAAAATACATTTCAACAATTGCAGAATTTGCGTCAATATTGGCGAAATTCCGTGATTTCAGACCAAATTCAAGGAGATTAAGAAAAAACATTTCATTTCAGGTCTTCCGCGCGGGTGGCTCCTTTCCCGCGAAAAACGCGCCCTGCCCCGCGCCGCCAATCCACCGCCAGAGGCGCCACAGGTGCCCTCTTCCTCCGGTTCCCACCGTCGCAAGACGTCCATCAGAAAGTGCACATGACCATCACCGTGACACGCCAGGATGCCCGCTACAACACCTTGAAAAAGGGCTTCAACCTGCGATGGCCTGCGACGGAATCGGATGCGGCCTCACGCATCGAGTTGGCCGAAAGCGCCGGCGATGCCGCCACCGCGTTGCAGCGCATCGTCGATGCGGGCCTTCGGCCCACGCTGCGCAGCGGCGGCCATTGCTATGAAGACTTCGTGTCGAACAACCCCGACGGCGCGATCCTCGACCTGAGCCTGCTCACCCAGGCCAGCACCGATGCCGCCAGGAACGACGGGCGCTACCGCATCGGCCCCGGCATGCAGAACTGGAACGAATACCTCGAGCTGTACAAGCGCAGCAACGTCACGCTGCCCGGCGGCTCCTGCTACTCGGTGGGCGCGGGCGGACACATCTGCGGCGGCGGCTACGGCCTCTTGTCGCGCCTGCAAGGCCTGACGGTCGACTGGCTCTCCGCGGTGGACATCCTGACGGTCGACAGCCGCGGCAAGGTCGTGCCGCGCACCGTGGACGCGAGCCACGAGCCCGAGCTCTTTCGCGCCTGCCGCGGCGCGGGCGGCGGCAACTTCGGCGCGATCACCAGCTATGTGTTCGACACCTTGCCGCAGGCGCCGCGCGAAGTGGCACTGGCGGTGGTCGCGTTCGACTGGGCCACCATGACGCCCGAGCGCTTCACCGCATTGCTCACCACCTATGGCGAGTACTGGGCAACGCGCGGCAAGTCGCCAGACACCTGGGGCATGTTCTCGCTGCTCAAGCTCACGCACCGCTCGTCGGGCCAGATCGTGATGCTCACGCAGTTCTGCAACCCCGACGGCACCTGCAACGACCTGACGGTGCTCAATGAATTCCTCGACCGCTTCAAGGCCTGCGCGCCGGTGCCCGCCAAGGGCCGCGCGCCCGGCGTGGGCCCGGCCCCGCAACGCGACGCGGGGCAGTTGCTGTGCTCCAAGCCGCACACCGTGACGCGCTACGACTGGCTCACGGCCACGCAGTACCTGAACGGCTCGGGCGACAACCAGCGCGGCAAGTACAAGTCGTCCTACATGAAGCAGAACTTCAGTGCCCGCGAGGCGCAGCGCATCTACATGCACCTGACGCGCGTCATGCCCGGTGTCGATCTGAGCCAGTCGCTGGTGCAGGTGGACTCGTACGGCGGTGCCATCAACAAGCCCGAGCGCATCAACGACACGGCGGTGCCGCAACGCGCGTCGATCATGAAGCTGCAATACCAGACCTACTGGCGCAGCGCCGCCGACGACGCCGGCCACCTGCGCTGGATCAGCGACTTCTACCGCGACGTGTACGGCACGCCCGATGTGCCCGAGCGCTACGCCGGCACGCCCTACCCCGGCGAGCGCTACGAAGGCTGCTACATCAACTACCCCGACAACGACATGCTGGCCTACCCGTTCTGGTCGCAGCTCTACTACGGAGACCGGGGGCTCTATGGCTTCCTGCAGAAAGTGAAGCGCCGGTACGACCCGAACAACATCTTTCACCACGCCATGTCGGTGCGGCCCTGAGCCAGAGGACGAGAGGAATCCCATGACCCACAACGCCAGCAACCCCGGCAAGAATCGCCGCACCGTCATGCAGTGGATCGGCGGCGCATCCGCCCTTGGCGCATTGACGCCGTTGGTTCCCGCCGGTGCGCAGACACCCGACGCCGCAAGCCGCAACAGCCCGGCCGCAACGCATGCGCTGCCGCCGCGCTTTGCCTACGTCGGCACCTACACCAGCGATGCGCCGGGCGGCACGGCCGGCGGACCGGCATCGAAGGGCATCTACGTGCTCGCCGTCAACGACGGCGGCTGGACGCAAGTGCAAACGGTCGCCAGCGCGAACCCTTCGTTTCTTGCCGTGCACCCCAGCCAGCGCTTCCTGTACGCGATCAACGAGATCGACACCTACCAGGGCCTGCCCACTGGCACGGCCGAGGCCTATGCCATCGACGAGCGCAGCGGCCGCCTGACGTTGCTCAACCGCCAGCCGCTGTCGCTGTCGGGCGTGATCCCGGCGCACCTGGCCGTGTCGCCCGACGGCCGCGCGCTGGCCGTGGCCCTGTATGGCGGTGGTGCCTACAACGTGCTGCCGATCGACGCGGACGGCAAGCTCGGCAAGGTTTCGGGCATCGAGAAGGAAACCGGCTCCGGCCCCGATGCCGAGCGCCAGGAGTCGCCGCATCCGCACATGGTGCTGTTCGATGCCTCGGGCCAGCGCCTGCTCGCCACCGATCTCGGCAGCGACCGCATCAATGCCTTCACGCTCGCCGACGGCAGGCTCGCATTGCTCGGCCGCACGGCCACGCAGCCCGGCGGCGGCCCGCGCCACCTTGCGCTTCACCCTTCGCAACGCTTCCTGTACCTCGTGAGCGAACTCGACGCCACGGTGGCCTGCTTCGGCTACGACGCGGCAAGCGGCAAGGTGGGAGAGCAGCGCCAGCGCATCGCGACCGTGCCCGATGGCTTCAGCGGCCAGAAGAACGCGGCGGCGCTGGTCATGCACCCCTCGGGCCAATTCCTCTACGCCAGCAACCGCCGGTTGAAATCGGACCACCCGATGGCCGACAGCGTTGCTGCCTTCCGCATCGATGCGAGCAGCGGCACGCTGACGCCGCTGCAGCACTGGAACGAGGGCCTGCGCTTTCCGCGCGCACTGGCGATGGCGCCCGGTGGCAGCCACCTCTACGCGCTCAGCCAGAAGGGCGACACCATCCTGCGCCTGCGCATCGACCCCGCGAGCGGCAAGCTCGACCAGCCGGTGCAAGTCGCGCAAGTGCCGACACCGGTGTGCCTGGTATTTGCCTAACGGTTGATAGTGCCTAGCTCCCGCGCGTAAGCATCCGCCCCGCGCGCGCAAGCACGCGGGCTTCGGGCTCGCCGCCGTGATAGGCCAGCACGCCGTTCACGAACACGTGCTCCACGCCCAGGCTCACGCCGTGCGGCTTGTCGTAGGTGGCGGTGTCGGCGATGGTCTCGGGGTCGAACACCACCACGTCGGCCATGCTGCCCGCGCGCAGCAGGCCACGGTCGGCAATGCGCAGGTTGCGCGCGGTCATGCCGGTCATCTTGTGCACCGCCTGCTCCAGCGTGAACAGCTTGCGCTGGCGCCAGTAGCGCGCAAACACGCGCGGGAACGCGCCCCACAGGCGTGGATGCGGATGGCGGTCGTGCGGCAGACCGTCGCTGCCGATCATGGTGAACGGGTGCGCGATAACGCGTTCCACGTCTTCTTCCTGCATCTGGAAGTAGCAGGCGCCGCCGGGCTTCAGGCGCAGGCAGGCCTCTTGTTCGGTGGTGCCCCACTCGCGCGCGATGTCGGAGATCAGGCGGCCCGTCATCTCGGGGTGCGGGTCGGACCAGGTCAGCAGCACGTCGATGACGCCATCGACCAGGTCTTCGCGCAGCACGGTGGAGCCGGCCACGTAGGGGTACACGTCCATCGCGATCTTCTGGCGCCTGGCCAGGGCTTCGATGAGCGGCAGCGTTTCCTTGGTGCGGCCCCAGTTGGCGGGGCCGGCGCACTTGTGGTGCGAGATGACGAGCGGCACGCCGGCGTTGAAGGCCGAGTCGCCCGCCTCGTGCAATGCTTCGATGATCTGCTGCATCTCGCTGCGCAGATGGGTCGCGTACACGCCGCCGTGCCGCGCCACGACGCGTGCGAGCGCCGTCACTTCCTCGGCCGGCGCGGCAAAGGCTTCTTCGTAGAACAGGCCCGAAGACATGCCATGCGCGCCATCGGCCATGCAGCTGTCGAGCAGCGCTTCCATGCGCGCCAGCTCATCGCTGCTCGCCGGCCGCTCGAGCGCTTCCATGGTCGCAAAGCGCAGCGTGGTGTGGCCGACCAGCGCGGCCACATTCAGCGCGGGCTGCGTCGCATCGACGGCCGCGCGGTACTCGGCCATGGTCGCGTGTTTGAAAGATTCCGCGCCCAGCAGCGTGAGCGGCGGCTTCGACTGCGGCGTGCGATACGGCGCAAGCGAGATGCCGCAATTGCCCGTCACCACCGTCGTGATGCCCTGCGACACCTTCGGCAGGCAGAGCGGATCGCGCAGCACGATCGCATCGTCGTGCGTGTGGGCGTCGATGAAACCGGGCGCGATCACCTTGCCGCGGCAATCGACGATCTCGATGTCGGCCAGCGCGAGCCCTTCGGGCAATCGCGCGCGCAGGCCTTCGCCCAGCGCAAGGATGCGGTCGCCCTGCAGCAGCACGTCGCCGGGCCACGAGGGGCCGCCCGAACCGTCGACCACGAGGCCGGCTTCGAGCAGGATGGCTTTGTTGGGGTCGCTCACGATGCGCGTCCTCCTTCGTTGATGCCGCCGCCGTCCCAGCTTTGCAGCGGATGCGTGGTGGCATCGATGCCGTGGCGCTGGAAGGCTTCGCGTGCGCGCTGCAGGCGCTGCACCGCGGGCTCGCCACGGCGCTGGGCCACCAGCACGGTCAGGATTTCGATGGCGGTGAGGTGCGTCAAATAGGCATCGATGCCCACGTGCATCACCGCGTCGTCGGGCACCGAGAGGCCCAGCAGAAAGTCGGCCTTGGCCGCGAGCGCCGTGCCGGGCCGCGTGAGCGCGACCACCTTGGCGCCCTGCCCGCGCGCGATGTCCACCGCATCGAGCAGCGAAGGCATGCCGCCCACGTGCGAGATGGCAATGACCACGCCGCCGGGCCGCTGCGCCGCGCCGGCCACCTGCTGCAGGTGGTAGTCGGCCCAGGCGTTGGCCGAAATGCCGAGGCGGAACAGCCGCGCCTGCAGGTCGTTGGCCATGAACCACGAGGTCGCGCCGGCGCCGTACAGGTCCACGTGCGGCGCGGCGGCAATGGCCGCCACGGCGCCGTCGAGCACCTGCATGTCGAGCTGGCCGCGCACGCCCGAGACCGAGGCGGCCGCGCTGCGCGCGATCTTGCTGACCACTTCGTCGGCCGCGTCCTCGATGTTGACGCGGCGGTGGAGGGGCGAGCCGCCCAGCGCCAGTTCCTGCGCGAGCGCGAGCTTGAACTCGCGCAGCCCGGCAAAGCCGAGGTCGCGGCAGGTGCGCATGATGGTCGGCACCGAACTGCGCGAACGCTCGGCCAGTTGCTCGAAGCTTTCTTCGAGCACGCGGTCCGGGTCTTCGAGGATCAGGTCGAGAATCGCGCGCCGCGTCGCCGGGGCGCCGCTGCGGGTTTCCGCGATTTTCTGAAGCAGTGAAGGAGTCATCGGGTCCGGGTTCAGAAGTGCATGGCGACGGCGTCGCTCACGCGGTAATCCTGTTCGACGACAGGCATCCAGTGCCATTTGTCGAAGGTGGTGCAGGGGTGCGAAATGCCGAGGCCAACGCGGTCGCCCACGGCCGGGGCCTGCGCCTCTTCGGTGGCATCCCAGCGCAGGTAGGCGTGCTGGTCGTTCAGCGCGGTGATCTTCCAGCCGGCGGGCACGGCCTGCGCTTGCAGCGCGCCACGCGCCGCGCGTGCGATCGGCACGGGCATCGACAGGTCGAAGGAGATGTCGCGCTTGCCCACGGCAAGAATCGCCAGGCCGGGCTCGGGACGCGACTGCACGGTGGCCCAGACTTCCATGGCCGGTGTCAGGCCCTCGCCGCAGCCGCAGCCCAGGCGCTCGTCCACCGCGTTCACCATGCGCTTGTAGAAGCCGTGGTCGTGCGTGACGTAGCAGCCCGAGCGCAGCAGGCCGCGCACCGGCGCACCCAATGCAGGCTTCAAGCGCCCGGCCACGAGGTCGAAGATGGCCGAGCCGCCGGCCGAGACCAGCACCTCATCGGTCTCGAAGAGCTTGTTCGTGTCGCAGTGGCGCGCCACCGCTTCCACGCGGTCCATCAGCGTGTTGGCATAGGCCGTGTCGGGTTCGCTGGCACCGGTGGCGCCCTGCCCTTCGTAGGTCTCGATGCCCACGAGCTTGACGGCGTCGCTGGCGCGCAGCCGGGTCGCGAGCGCGATGGCTTCCTCATGCGTGCGGCAGCCGGTGCGGCCGCCATCGACACCGATCTCGATCATCACGTCGAAGGGCACGCTGGCGGGCTCGCGCTTGGTCCAGTCTTCGATCAGCGCCAGTTGCGCGAGCGAATCGACCAGGAACACGATGCGCAGGTCGGCATGCGCGCGCAGCAGCATCTGGATGCCGGCCAGGTCTTCGTCGCTCACCACCTGGTTGGCGATGAGCGCGCGGCGCGCACCGGCGGCCACGCCCACGGCCAGTTGCGTGACGGTGGCGAAGGTCAGGCCCCAGGCGCCCGCATCGAGCTGGCGCCGGAAGAGTTGCGGCGACATCGTCGTCTTGCCGTGCGGTGCGAGATCGATGCCCCATTCGCGCACGCGCGCCTGCATCCACGCCAGGTTGTGTTCGAGCGCCTCGCGCTTGAGCATGGCCAGCGGCAGCGGCAGGTCGCCGGCCAGCACGTTCCAGCCTGCCTGGCCGATCTCGCTGCGGCGGCGCGGCGGCTGGGTGCGCGGGTAGCCCTTGAAGTTGCTGCCCAGCAGCGGGTCCTGGAAGTCCTTGGCGGCGGCGTCGGTGGTGGTCATGGTCATGCGGCAATGTTGGAGAGCAGGTCTTTGCGGAGGCAGGCGCGATAGTGTCCCGCCGAAATTTCTTCGAGCGCGGGCACAGTCTGCGCGCAGATGTCGATGGCATGCGGGCAGCGGGTGCGAAACACGCAGCCCGAGGGTGGCGAAATGGGGCTGGGAATGTCGCCCTTGAGCGCGATGCGCTCGGTGGCCATCTCGGGATCGGGCTTCGGGCTCGCGGCCAGCAGCGCCTGGGTGTAGGGGTGCGAGGGGCGCGCGAACAGCTCGTCGGTGGTGGCCACTTCCATCACCTTGCCCAGGTAGAGCACCACCACGCGGTCGCACAGGTACTCGACCACGTCGAGGTCGTGCGAGATGAAGAGCATGGTCAGGCCCAGGCGCTCGCGCAGGTCGGCCAGCAGGTTGATGACCTGCGACTGGATCGACACGTCGAGCGCCGACAGCGGCTCGTCAGCCACGATGAACTCGGGCTCGACCGCCAGTGCGCGCGCCACGCCGATGCGCTGGCGCTGGCCGCCCGAGAACTCGTGCGGAAAGCGGCTCGCATGCTCGGCGCGCAGGCCGACGGTTTCGAGCAGCTCGGCGATGCGCTTGTCGCGTGCCGCCGCACCCTTGTGCAGGCCGTGCGTGGACAGCGCCTCGCCCAGGATGGCGCTGATGCGCATCTTCGGGTTGAGGCTGGCGTACGGGTCCTGAAAGATGATCTGCAGCTTGCTGCGCAGCTTGCGCATGCGCTCGCCCGAGAGCGCCCCGATGTCGTCGCCCCGGTAGAGCACCTGCCCTTCGGTGCGCTCGAGCAGCCGCAGCACGGTGCGGCCGATGGTGCTCTTGCCCGAGCCGGATTCGCCGACGAGGCCCAGCGTTTCGCCGGGCTGGATGGCGAACGACACATCGTCGACCGCGCGCACGGGGCGGTCGCTGCTGCCGAAGTATTTCTTGAGTCCGCGGACTTCGATGAGGGGAGCTGCGGTGGTCATCGTGGGCTATTTGGTCGTGGGCTTTTGGGGTTTGGCTCCCTCCCCTTCCGGGGGAGAGTTGGGGCGGGGGCACGACGGCACTTGATGAAGCACTGCGCCGAACGAACGCCGCTTGCCCCCATCCCAGCCTTCCCCCGGGAGGGGAAGGAGCAAGACGGGAGCGATGCGCGGGTCATGCGGCCCTCGCCAGCAATTGATCCGGCTGCACGCGAATGCAGCGCGCCTGGCGGTCTTGCCGGATGTCGATCAGCGGCGGCATCGCATCCTTGCAACCCGCCAGCGCCTGATCGCAACGCGGCTCGAAGGCACAGCCCGGCGGCGGCGCGAGCGGGCTCGACACCTGCCCGCGAATCGCGAAGAGGCGCTTGGGCTTGGGCTGCCCCGGCAACCGCGCCTTGCCCGGCAGGCAGGCCAGCAGGCCCTGCGTGTACGGATGCTCGGGCTGCGCGAACAGCGGCCGCACGGGCGCGCTCTCGACCACGCGGCCCGCATACAGCACCACCACGTCGTCTGCATGGTGCGCGACCACGCCGAGGTTGTGGGTGATGAAGAGGATGCTCATGCCCGTCTCGGCCTGCAGCCGGCGCATGAGTTCAAGGATCTGCGCCTGGATGGTCACGTCGAGCGCGGTGGTGGGCTCGTCGGCGATCAGCAGCGTCGGGTCGCAGGCCATGGCCAGCGCGATCATCACGCGCTGGCGCATGCCGCCCGAGAGCTGGTGCGGGTACTCGTGGATGCGTTGCGCGGCAGCCGGTATCTCGACCAGCTCCAGCATGCGCAGCGCATGGGCCAGCGCCGACTTGCGGTCCAGCCCCTTGTGCAGCCGCACGCTCTCGGCGATCTGCTCGCCGATGGTGAAGACCGGGTTCAGGCTGGTCATCGGCTCCTGGAAGATCATCGACAACTGGTTGCCGCGCAGCGAGCGCATCTCGCGTTCGCCGATCTGCAGCAGGTCGAGCGACTTGCCTTCGCGCGTCACGAACGACGCGGTGCCGCTGACCTGCGCGTTCGCGGTCTTGGGCAACAGGCGCATCAGCGTGAGGCTGGTGACCGACTTGCCCGAGCCCGACTCGCCCACCAGCGCGGTGGTCTTGCCGGGCTGGATCGAGAAGCTCACGTCGGCCACCGAACGCACGAGGCCGTCTTCGGTAGGGAAGCTGGTACTCAGGTTGCTGACCGTGAGACGCGGTGTGTTGTGGGAGGCGTTCGTCATCACGAGGTCTTCTTGAGCTTGGGGTCGAGCAGGTCGCGCACGCCGTCGCCCAGCAGTTGCAGCGACAGTGCCGTGAAGATGATCGCGAGCCCCGGGAACAGCACCACCCAGAAGGCCTGGTGCGCGTACTGCTGGCTGCCCGCGACCATGGTGCCCCAGGTCGGGATCTCGGGCGGCACGCCGACACCGAGGAACGACAGGCCCGCTTCGGCCAGGATGGCGTAGGCAAAAATGAACGACACCTGCACGAGGATCGGCGACATCAGGTTCGGCAGGATGTGCCGCCACAAGATGCGCGAGGTGCGCACGCCCAGTGCGCGCACCGCTTCCACGAACAGCAGCTCGCGCACCACCAGCGTCGAGGCCCGCACCACCCGCGCCACGCGTGGCGTGTAGACCAGCACCAGCGCCAGCACGGTGTTGACCAGCGAGGGCCCGAGGATCGCCACCAGCGCGATGGCCAGCAGGATGTCGGGGAAGGACATCATCGCGTCGACCACGCGCATCAACGGCGTGTCGAGCCGACGGAAGAAGCCGGCCATCAGGCCCAGCACGGTGCCGGCAATGACCGAGCCCAATGCCGTAAGCGCGGCGATGGCGAGTGAGTAGCGCGCGCCGTGCACGATGCGCGAGTACATGTCGCGCCCGAGTTCGTCGGTGCCCAGCAGGTGCTCGGCACTCGGCGCCTTCAGGCGCTGCAGCACGGCCGTGTCGTTGGGGTCGGCCGAGGCGAACAGCGGCGCGCCGATCGCCAGGATGGCGATGACCAGCAGCACCAGCGCGGAGACCATCACGATGCGACGGTGCATCAGCTGGCGGAGCATTCTTGGCATTTGCATGGTGTTTCTCTTCAGACCTTCACGCGCGGGTCGACCACCGCGTACAGCAGGTCGATGGAGAAATTGATCAGCACGTAGATCGCCGCGATCACCAGCAGCGCGCCCTGAATGACGGGATAGTCGCGGCGCAGCACCGCGCTCACCACGAGGTTGCCCACGCCGGGCAGGCCGAACACGGTCTCGGTGATGACGGCGCCGCCGATCATCAGCGCGACCGTGAGGCCGATCACCGTGACGATGGGCACGAGCGCATTGCGCAGCGCGTGCTTCAGCACGACGACGCTTTCGCTCAGGCCCTTGGAGCGTGCGGTGCGCACGTAGTCTTCGCCCAGCACATCGAGCATCGAAGCGCGCGTGAAGCGGATGATGAGCGCCGAGTTCAACAGGCCCAGCACTGCCGCCGGCAGCACCAGCGAATGCAGCCGCTCGGCCAGCGCCGCGTCGGGCGCGCCGTAGCCCGACACCGGGAACCAGCCGAAGGACACGGCAAAGATCTGGATGAGCACGATGCCGAGCCAGAAGCTCGGAATGCTGGCGCCCAGCATCGCGATGCCGGTGAAGAGCTGGTCGACCACGCGCCCACGGAACACGGCCGAGACGATGCCGCAAGGCACGCCGATCAGCGCCGCGATGGCCACGGCCATCAGCGCGAGCAGCGTGGTGGGCTCGGCGCGCTCCCACAGCGCCTGCGTGACCGGGCGCTGCAGAAAGATCGAGGTGCCCAGGTTGCCCTGCAGCACTTCGCGCAGCCAGTAGCCGAACTGCACGGGCAGCGGCTTGTCGAGGCCGTATTCCTTCTGCACGCGAGCGATGTCGGCGGCGGTGGCCTGGTCGCCCAGCAGCACCGAGACCGGATCGCCCGAGGCCGCGCGCGTGAGCACGAAGACGAGCACCGCCACGATGGCGAGCACGACGAGCATGCCGCCGGCCCGCGAGGCGATGTAGCGAAGCAAAGACTTTTTCATCACGCCGAAAACTCGATGGCTGCCGCGCTGCCCACGGCCACGTACTGGCCGGTGAACTTCACGTCGCCGCCCTGCACGCGGAAGACCGTCACGTTGTCGCCCTGCTTGTTGTGGCACACGTAGAGGAAGCGGCCGCTCGGGTCGAGCGTGCAGCTGCGCGGGTAGTTGCCGCGCGTCCATTCCTCGCGCACCAGCGTGGGCGCACCGGTGCGCGCATCGATCCTGAAGAGCGAGATCGAATCGTGCAGGCGGTTGAGCGACACGAAGTGCTGGCCGTCGGGCAGCATGCGGATGCCCGATGCGTAGCTGGTGCCCTTGAAGCCCTTCGGCAGCGCCGAGGTTTCGCTCACGAGCGTGAGCACGCCAGTGGCGTTGTCATAGCGCATGAAGGCGATGGTCGATGCCTCTTCATTCACCAGGTAGAACCACTTGCCGTTCGGATGAAAGATGAAATGGCGCGCGCCCGAGCTTTCGGACACAGCCACGGTGCTCGGCTGGCTCAGCACGCCGGTGATGCGGTCGAAGCGGTACGAGATGACGCGATCGAGCCCCAGGTCGGCCACCAGCACGAAGTTGCCCTTCGGGTCGGCATGCACCATGTGGGCGTGCGGGCCGTCGTGGTCGCTGGTGGCAAAGCCTTCGTGCGAGCGCGCGGCTTCAGGCACCACGTCGGCGCCGGGCTTGCACGGCGTGGATGCACCGCAGGCCTCGACGTCCTTGTAGACGACGGCGGGAACGCTGGCATCGGGCGTGCCGTCGGCGCGCAAGGCGATCACGCTGACGTCGCCGCTCGCGTAGTTGGCCGTGAACAGAAAGCGGCCGTCGGGGTGCACGCTGATGTAGGCCGGGTCCTTGCCGCCGCAGGGCGTCTCGGACACGAACGAGAGTGCGCCGTTCGCGCCGATGCGAAAGGCCGAGACCGAGCCGGCCTCGAACTCGTTGGCCGCATAGAGCATCGGCAGCTTCGGATGGCGCGCGAGCGAGGCGGGGTTGCGCAGCTTCGCACCCTCGCCCGTGCTCGCCACGGCCGGTGGCGCACCGGGGATGGGCTTGAGCGCGCCGGTGGCGCTGTCGAGCACGAACTGGTGCACGCCCAGGCCGCGCCCGCCGCGCCACGGCTTGCCGCCGTCGGAGTAGGTGCCGACATAGGCGTAGACCGGGCCGGACGTTGCGGCCTGAACGGTAGAGGCCGTGAGGCCAAGGGCTCCGAGGCCGGAGGCCAGTGCGCTGGCTTGCAAAAGTTGGCGACGCGATGGCATGGCTGTGTTCCCCGTGCCTTACTTGATCTTCGCGTTCCAGAAGAACGGCCAGGTCGCGGGCGTGTAGTTGTCCAGCGCCGGGCTCTTGGCCGAGAGGCCGTTGAACTTGCCGACGTTGATGTAGGGCACTTCGTCATAGACGACCTGCTGCACCTTGCCCCACAGCGCGCCGCGCTTGGCCGGATCGCTCTCGGTGTTGAAGGCATTCAGCGCCGCCTTCTTGGCGGGCGTGTCCCACCAGCCGGGCGCACCGTCGCCGAGCTGCGGCGGCGAGAGCATCGGCTCGGGGAACTGGCCCGAGTGGGTGACGTAGACGTCCCACAGCTTGGAGTCGTTGCGGCGCTGCACCAGCGTGGCCCAGTCGACCACGTTGAGGTCGACCTTGAAGCCGGCGCGCTTGAGCTGCTCGGCCATCAAAAGGGCCATGTTGTAGTGGAAGTCGTACTGGCGGCTGGTGAGCACGCGGATCGGCTCGCCCTTGTAGCCGGCCTTGGCTGCGAGTTCCTTGGCCTTGGGGGCGTTGCGCTGGTTGTACTGGTTGACGCCCGAGGCCGAATAGAACGGCGAGCCCTTGGGGAAGTGATTGCCTTCGGCCACGAAGAAGCGCGTGTCGCCGAAGCCGGCTGCGAGCATCTCGCCTTCGCCCAGGGCGGTCTGGATCGCCTGGCGCACGGCCGGGTTGGCGGCCACGCCTTCCTTGGTGTTGAGCACGAGGTACGGGAAGCCGAACGACGGCGTCATGATCGGCAGCGTCTTGCCGCCCGCGGCCTCCAGGCGGGGCAGGGCTTCGACCGGCAGCAGGTCGGCAAAGTCGTACTGGCCGGCCAATGCGCCTTCGACGCGCGTGCTGGCGTTGGGCACGGGCACGAAGCGCAGCTCTTCGATGGCCGCCTCGCGCTTGCCGCCGTAGCCGCTGGCCGGCTCCTTGCGCGCCGAGTACTTGTCGAAGCGCGTGAGCAGCACGAACTGGTCGGGGCGGCGCTCCTTGAACTTGTAAGGGCCGGTGCCGATGAATTCCTTGAGCGGCGAAGCGATCGAGTCCTTCGCCATGATGGCCGCCATGCCGCTGGGCAGCGCCAGTTGCGACAGCAGCGGCGCGTAAGGTTCCTTCAGCACGATGTCGACGGCCAGCGGGCCCTTGGCCTTGAGGCTGTCGATTTCCTTGCCCACGGCCTTGCCGCGCGGCGACTGGTCCATCCAGCGCTGCAGGCTGGCCACCACGTCGTCGGCCGTGAGTTCACGGCCGTTGTGCAGCATCACGCCCTTGCGCAGGGTGATGGCGTAGGTCTTGCCGTCGGCCGATATCTTCGGCATGCCCTCGGCCAGCATCGGCACCACGTTCCACTTGGCGTCGAAGGTGTAGAGCGTTTCGTACACGTGCTGCATGATGGTTCCGACCAGGTCGGCGGTCGATGCCATCGGGTCGAGCGTCTGCGGCTCGGCCACCATCGCCAGCGTGGCGAAGTTGCGCGGGCCTTGTGCATGCGCTTGCTGATGGGGCAGCGCGGCGCAGAGCATCGCGAGCAGGGAGGCGCCCAGCAGGCTGCGCTTCGACAGCAGGGGCAGGCGCTGGACAAGACCGACGTGGGGCATGGGGAACTCCTTCATGGGGGCGGGCAAGTTTGTGAAAGAAATTTTCTTTTCGGCCCGGACTTTGAAGCAGTATTCATGCCAAATCATCCGTGTTAACCCTTGATAGAGGGTTTTTCTGAAATAGATTTTCAGATTGGATGGATACTCGCACATCCCCTTCCATCGTTCACTTCACAACCTCAGGAGCCCCCTCATGCCTCTCGAATACCTCGGCGCCCCGCCCCTTGCCTCCGACCGCCAGGTCCGCCCCTTCTCCCCGGCCGTGCGCGCCGGCGACTTCGTCTATGTGTCGGGCCAGGTGCCCGCCAACAAGGACGGCGAGATCGTGGTGGGCGGCATCGAGGCGCAGACGCGCCAGGTGATGGAAAACCTCAAGACCGTGCTCGCCCTGGCCGGCGCCACGCTCGACGACGTGTGCAAGAGCACCGTCTGGCTGCAGGACGCGCGCGACTTTGGTGCCTTCAACCGCATCTACATGAGCTACTTCGGCGAGAACAAGCCCGCCCGCTCGACCACCGAGGCTCGGCTGATGGTCGATGCGAAGGTCGAGATCGACGTGGTGGCTTACAAGCCCAAGGCCTGATCGATCAGGCCTGCAGCAGCTCGGTCTTGCGCTGGATGATGCGCGAGACCAGCCCGTATTCGACCGCCTCGTCGGCCGACAGCCAGCGGTCGCGCTCGATGTCGGCCAGCACCACGTCGATCGGCTTGCCGGTTTCCCGCGCGATCTCGTGCGCGATGCGCTGGCGGGCCTTGATGATCTCTTGCGCCTGGATGGCGATGTCGGTCGCCTGGCCGCCCGCGCCACCGCTGGGCTGGTGGATCAGGAAGCGGGTGTTGGGCAGACACACGCGGCGCTCGCGCGGTGCCGACAAAAACAGATGGGTGGCTGCGCTGCCGACCCAGCCGGTGCCGATCATGTTCACCGGCGCGCTGATGAAGCGCACGATGTCGTGGATGGCATCGCCCGACTCCAGGTGGCCGCCCGGCGAACTCACGAGGATGTCGATGGGTTGCTGGTTGTCCGCATCGAGCGCGATGAGCCGGCGCGTCACGTCGGCGGCCACGGCGTCGGTGATGGTGCCGAAGATCAGGAGCGTGCGCGATTTGAATGCCTTCTCCTCCAGGTAGGAGTTGCGCGGCTCGGCGGTGGCCGCGGGCTTGGTGTCGTCGTCGGTTTCCATTGAGAACATGGGCTGCATGGAGAAAGCTCCTGTGGTTGAACTGTCTTGACGAACAAGCCCACAGTTTCGTGACATTGCCGCTGCTGTGGCAAGCTGCGCCGATGCTCGATGAACGCTATCTGTCGCAATTCCCGGCGCATCGCGGCCGGCTGGTTCGTGCCGCCATGCGCCTGCTCGGCGGCAAGGCCGAGGCCGAAGACGTGGTGCAGGACACCTACCTGCGCGCACTGGAAACAGGCCAGGGCAACGCCCGCGAACTCGATGCGGCCCAAGCCTGGCTGACCACGGTGATGCAGCACCTGGCCATCGACCGGCTGCGGCGGCGCAACTGGATGCAGGCCTGGCTGCAGGATGCCGGCGCCGAGGCACAAGGCACCGCGCACGAGGCGCCTTCGGCACAGGACGACGCGGCACTGGCCGAATCCACGGCGCAGGCGCTGCGCCTGTTGGCCACGCGGCTGTCGCCGGCGGATGCGGCCGCCGTGCTGCTGCGCGAGGTCTTCGAGGCCAGCTTCAAGGAGATCGCGGAGGCCAGCGGCAAGACCGAGTCGGCCTGCAGGCAGCAGCTGCATCGTGCGCTGCTGCGGCTGCGGCAGGAGAGCCGCGCGGACGAGGGGCGCGACAACGACGCCGGATCGGACGCGCACTTTCACGTGTACCGGCAGGCGCTGCACGACTGCGATGCGAAGCTGCTGTTCGCGATGCTGCGGCAACCACCCACGCGGGCCTTCGGGGCGTCGGCCTCGATGGCCGCCACAGCCGGTGGTGCGCCGCGCGCGGTCTGCCAGGTCATGCAGATCGGTGGACGGATCGGCCTTGTGCTGACGCTGGGTGGAAAGGTGTTGTGCGTACTGCCGCTGGATGCGCGGCAGACGGAAGAAGAAGCCTTCTCTTCGCATTAGCCCCTTTCCCCTCTGGGGGAAGGTTGGGATGGGGGCCGCGCGGCCTCAAAGACTGCGCGGCATCGAAGGGGCCGCCGTGCCCCCACCCCTGCCCTCCCCCGGAAGGGGAGGGAGAAAGACGTGATCAGCCGGCCAGCCGGCCGGCCACGAGTTGCAACACCCGATCGCAACGCTTCGCCAGATCCTGGTCATGCGTGACCATCACAAAGGCGGTGCCATGTCGATGCGCCAGATCGAGCATCAGCGCGAATACCGTATCGGCAGTGCTGCGGTCGAGGTTGCCCGTGGGCTCGTCGGCCAGCACGCAGGCAGGCTGCGTGACCAGCGCCCGCGCGATCGCCACGCGCTGGCGCTCGCCGCCCGACAGCTCTGCCGGCCGATGGTGCAAGCGCTCGGCCAAGCCCACACTCGACAAAATCTTCGTCGCCGACTGCACAGCCTGCGCCGGCTCCACGCGGCGGATCTTCAGCGGCATCGCCACGTTGTCGAGCGCGCTGAACTCGGGCAGCAGATGATGGAACTGGTAGACGAAGCCCAGGTGCTGGTTGCGCAGGCGCCCTTGCTCGGCGGCATCGGCATGCGCGATGTCCTTGCCCAGCAGTTCGACCTTGCCGGACGTGGGCGCATCGAGCCCGCCCATCAGGTGCAGCAGCGTGCTCTTGCCGGAGCCCGAGGCGCCGACGATGGCCAGCGTTTCGCCGGCATGCACGTCGAGGTCGACACCGTGCAGCACCGTCAGGTCGAGGCGGCCTTCGTGGAAGCGCTTCGTCAGGCCGCGGGCCTTCAATACAACGTCACTCATAGCGCAGGGCCTCGGCGGGGTTCACGCGGCTGGCGCGCCAGCTCGGGTACAGCGTGGCCAGGAACGACAGGACAAGGGAAATGATGGCAATCGGCATGATGTCGCTGCGCTGCGGGTCGCTCGGCATCTTGCTGATCAGGTAGATGTCCTTCGGCAAGAAGCTGGCGTGGAAAAGCCGCTCGAGGAAGGGCACGATCACGTCGATGTTGTAGGCGATGCCCAGCCCCAGCAGCAGGCCGATGCCGGTGCCGATCACGCCCACCATCGCGCCCTGCACCACGAAAATGCCCATGATGCTGCGCGGCGAGCTGCCCAGCGTGCGCAGGATGGCGATGTCGGCGCGCTTGTCGGTCACCGTCATCACCAGCGTCGAGACGAGGTTGAAGGCCGCCACCGCCACGATCAGCGTGAGGATGATGAACATCATGCGTTTCTCGACCTGCACGGCCGCGAACCAGGTCTTGTTCTGGCGCGTCCAGTCGCGGATCAGGAACTGGCCCGGCAAGGTCACGGCCAGCTGGTCGGCGATGTCGCGGGCCTCGTTCAGGTCTTTCAGCTTGAGGCGGATGCCGGTCGGGCCTTCGAGGCGGAACACCTTGGCCGCGTCTTCCTCGTGGATCATGGCCAGCGCCGAGTCGTACTCGTAGTGGCCCGAATCGAAGGTGCCGACCACGGTGAACTGCTTGAGCCTGGGCACCACGCCGGCCGGCGTGACCTGCCCGCCCGGTGCCACCAGCGTGACCTGGTCGCCCGGCTGCACGAACATCGAGCGCGCCAGCTCGATGCCCAGCACGATGCCGAACTGGCCCGGCACCAGCTTGTCGAAGGTGCCGCCCGCGGCAATGCCGTTGGTGTCGGTGACTTCGGGCTCGAGCTTGGGGTCGATGCCGCGAATGATCGCGCCCTTCATGTCTTCACCGCGCGCGATCAGCGCCTGCGTGTTGATGAAGGGCGCCGCGCCGACCACCTCGGGGTTCTTGCGCGCCGCCGCCATGATCTGGTCGATGTCCTGCAGCGCCTGGCCGTCGCGCGAAAGGATCTCGATGTGCGACACCACGCCGAGCATGCGGTCGCGCACCTCTTTCTGGAAGCCGTTCATCACACTGAGCACAATGATCAGCGCCGCCACGCCCAGCGCGATGCCGAGCATCGAGACACCGGAGATGAAGGAGATGAAGCCGTTGCGCCGCGTCGCCCGGCCTGCGCGCGTGTAGCGCCAGCCGAGCTGCAGTTCATAGGGGAGTCGCATAGGGTCGGAATTGTGGCATCCCGGATTCCCTTGGGGCTTCCCGGACAATAAGGGGATGGCCGAACACCCCCCACGTCATTTGTTGATCCCCTTTGCCGGCCGCGGTTCCCCTGCTTGCCGCGCCGCGCTGCCCACCCTGCGGCTGCCGAACCTCGAAACCCTGTTGCTGCGACTGACCCTGGCCGACACCGACTCGCAGGACGAAAGCACGCGCTCGCCTCCGCATGAACGCGCGCTCGCAACGGCACTGGGCATCTCCGCCGCCGATGGCTGCATTCCCTGGGCCGCGCTCGAAGCCCGAAAAACCGGCCTGGCCGCGCCCGGCGACCACGAAGGCTGGGGCCTCGTGACGCTGTGCAACTGGCAGGTCGGCATCGACGACGTGGCGCTGGGCGATCCGTCCGCCATCGAGATCGACGCCGCCGAATCGATGGCCCTGCTGGCTGTCGCGGGCCCGTTCTTCGAAGAAGACGGCATTGCGCTCTACCCCTCCGACACGCCGGGCCGCTGGCTCGCATGCGCGCCCATCTTCGACGGGCTGGCCACCGCCTCCATCGACCGCGCGGTGGGCTTCCCGATCTCGCAGTGGTCGCCGCTGGGCGACTCGGCGCGCCCCCTGCGCCGCCTGCAGAACGAGATGCAGATGCTGCTCTACACGCAACGCGTGAACGACGACCGAGCCGCGCGCGGCGTGCCGCCCATCAACTCGTTCTGGCTCAGCGGCACCGGCGCGCTGAAGAACGAGGCAGCGCGACCCGCCGCCACGCCCGAAGTCAACGATGCCCTGCGCGTCGCCGCCCTGCGCGACGACGGCGCGGCCTGGGCCGCCGCCTGGCAGGCGCTGGACGCCGGTGCCATCGCCGACCTGCTGACCGACTACACGCGCGGCGCCGACGTGACCCTCACACTTTGCGGCGACCGCGCGGCGCAGCGCTACACCGTGCAGCAGCGCGGACTGGCCCGCTGGGCCAAGAGCCTGTTCGATCGCACGCGCGCATCGAGCGTGCTGGAGTCGCTATGAAGATCGTCGCCCGTGAGATCCCGCCGCGCACCGTCTGGGCGCTGGAACAGGCCGGCGTGCATCCGCTGCTGGCGCGCCTTTTCGCGGCGCGCGGCGTGCGCGCCAAGGAAGAACTCGACGACGGCCTGGTCCGCCTGCTACCGCCCGACACGCTGCGCGGCACGCGCGAAGCTGCTGTGCTGCTGGCCGACGCGATGGCGCAAGACAAGCGCCTGTGCATCGTGGCCGACTACGACTGCGACGGCGCCACCGCCTGCGCGGTCGGCGTGCGCGGCCTGCGCCTGCTGGGCGCGAAGAACGTGAGCTACCTCGTGCCCGACCGCGTGGTCGATGGCTACGGCCTCACGCCGCCGATTGCCGAGCGCGTGGCCGACAGCGGCGCCGACATGCTGATTACCGTCGACAACGGCATCGCCAGCGTCGAGGGCGTTTTTGCCGCCAAGGCACGCGGCCTGCAGGTGCTGGTGACCGACCACCACTTGCCCGGCCCCGAGCTGCCGGTGGCCGACGTGCTGGTCAACCCGAACCAACCGGGCTGCGAGTTCGAGAGCAAGAGCATCGCCGGTGTCGGCGTCATGTTCTATGTGCTGCTGGCGCTGCGCTCCGAGTTGCGCGCGCGCGGCGTGTTCGACGTGGCGACACAGCCCAAGCTCGATGCGCTGCTGCCGCTGGTCGCGCTCGGCACCGTCGCCGACGTGGTGAAGCTCGACGCCAACAACCGCCGGCTGGTGGCGCAAGGCCTGCGCCGCATCCGCGCGGGCGCGATGCCTGCGGGCGTGGCGGCGCTCTTCAAGGCCGCGGGCCGCAACGCCTCGGTCGCGACCACCTTCGACTTCGGCTTTGCACTCGGCCCGCGCATCAACGCGGCCGGCCGGCTGGCCGACATGACGCTGGGCATCGAATGCCTGCTGACCGACGACGCGGGCCGCGCCGAAGAACTCGCGCGCATGCTCGACGGCATCAACCGCGAGCGGCGCGACATCGAAGGCGGCATGCGCGACCAGGCACTGCTGCTGGCCGAATCGCTCTTTGCCGCCGACGGTGAAGGCATCGAAGCCCCACCACCGGCCATCAGCGTGTTCGACGCGAACTTCCACGAAGGCGTGGTCGGCATCGTGGCCTCGCGCATCAAGGACCGCTTTCACCGGCCGACCTTCGTGTTCGCGGCCAGCGGCGCGCCGGGCAAGGAACAGGAGCTGAAAGGCTCAGGCCGCTCGATCCCCGGCTTTCATCTGCGCGACGCGCTCGACCTCGTCGCCAAGCGCCACCCCGGCGTGCTGCTGCGCTTCGGCGGGCATGCGATGGCGGCCGGCTGCACCGTGGCGCGCGAGCATTTCAAGACCTTCGAGCAAGGGCTCGCGCAGGTGGCCGGCGAATGGCTGGCCGCCGCCGCGCTCACGCGCCAGATCGAAACCGACGGGCCCATCGCACGCGAGTACATGCGCATCGACCTCGTCGACACGCTGCACAAGGAGGTGTGGGGCCAGGGCTTCGCGCCGCCGACCTTCAGCGAAGAAGTCGAAGTGGTGTCGCAACGGCTGGTGGGCGAGAAGCACCTGGCGCTCAAGCTCAGGCACCAGGGCCAGCCGATCGATGCGATCTGGTTCAGCCACACCGAGCCGCTGCCGCCGAAGGTCAAGCTGGCGTTCCGGCTCGATGCGGACGAGTGGCAGGGCGTGCGGCGCCTGCGCTTCCTGGTCGAAGGCGCGGAGTTCTAGCCTTTCAGCCGGGCCCCAGGCCGGCGACATAGGGGTCACAGGGGACACCCGCATCCGGGCTTCGGAGATACGATCGGTTACTTTCGTATTCCACAAGAAGAACTTCGAGACGCCCGGATGCCTTCCTGCCATGTCCCCCTCCCTTCCACCGGCCTGCGGCCATGATCGATGGCGTGAGCTACGGCCTGCTGGCAGGCCTCATGGTGTGCGGCCTCGTCCTGCTGCTGGCGTTTCGCGCGACGGTCCATAGCTACTACGCGCTGGCCTGCGCCTGCGCGCTGGTCGCCTTTGCCGGCCTGAACAGCCTCGCGTTGCGCACGCCGCCCGCGTCGTCCGCCCATTGGCCGGCGGTGGCGCTGGTGTTGTGGACGGTCTGCCGCCTGCAGTTCGGCCGGCAGTTGCTGCGGCTCAAGGACTTCGCGCCCCGGCTCGACCGGGTTGCACAGGCCACGCTGGCGGTCTTCGCAGTCGCCGCGCTTTACGCGGCGGTCGAAACGCAGCTCGTGTGGACGCTGCGCGTGGTGCAGGCGCTGGTGGTGGCCTCGACCGTGCTTCTTGCCGTCGGCGCGGTGATGGCGCTGCGCCGCCTGCCCTGGCCGTCGGCGCTGTTCCTGGCCGGCATGGTGCTGCTGCTCGGCGGCATCTCGGCCACGCCGATGTCGATCTGGCTCGACCCGGCCTGGGCGCCCCGCCGGATGAATTTCGCGCAGGCCGCCGTGATCGCGGAACTGCTGGTGTTCGCGGCCGCCATGGGCGTGCGCCTGCGGACCGAGCAGGCGCTCGAAACGCGCGTGCAGCGCAAGGTCGAAGACCTGGGCACCGACGCGCTGACCGGCGCCACCAGCCGCGCCGGCTTCGAGAGCCGCGGCAAGGACTGGCTGCGCGAGGGCCGCCCCTTCTCGTTGATGCTGGCCGACCTGAACGGCTTCAGGCGCGTGAACGAACGGCACGGGCGCGCGGGCGGCGATGCCGTGCTGGCGGCCATGGCCCGGCGCCTGCGCCAGCAGGTGCGCGCGGACGACATGGTGGCCCGGCTCGGCGGCGACGAATTCGCGATCCTGCTCGTCGGCACCCCGGCGCGGCAGAAGCTCGCGGAAATGGCCATCCGCATGCTGACCGCCGGCGCACGGCCGGTCGAGCACGACGGCCGGCTGCTCGCGGGTGGCGAGCTGAACTTCGGCATCGCCAGCCACCCCGCCGATGGCGACACGCTCGAGAGCATCGTGCAGGCGGCCGAACGCGCGCTGCGCCATTGCGAGCAGCAACGGATGGGCCCCGCCTATGCGTTCGCGAACGAGGTGGCCTCATGAATGAATTTTTCGTACCCCTCGGCGCACGGGGCGCCGTGCATCATTCAGGCATGAGATTTCCTTCACTCCCATCGCCCGTTTCTTGCGCACCACCGAAGGCCCGGCTGTCACGTTTTTGACAGGTCGGGCTTTCACATCGGGCCTTTATCCTCGCAAGGTGACACAGCGTGCGGGGGCACGCGGGCGGCACGCATCGCGCGGGCCCTCACGCCCCATGCCCAGGCACCGCTGTTGCGCCGATCCATTCGCCACATGCAGCGCCGACAGGGCGCATCGTCGATTCACAGGAGGACGTTTTTTCCATGCGCCGTTTTGAACTGATCGAAGGAACCGCCAGCAAATTCTGGGAAGTGGAACAGGCCGACACCGACCTCAACATCCGATGGGGCCGCATCGGCACCGCGGGCCAGAGCCAGACCAAGTCTTTCGCCGACGCCACCAAGGCAGCCGCACAACTGACCAAGCTGGTGGCCGAGAAAACCGGCAAGGGCTACAGCGAAGTCGGCGTGGCCGCCAACGCGGCCATCGGCAAGACCGAAGCCAAGCCAAAGACCGAAACCGCCGCCGAAGAAAAAGCAGCCACGCCCGCACGCGCACCCGCAGCTGCGAAGCCTGCGGCAACGGCCGGCGACGACACCGCCAGCGCACCTGCGCAAGAAGAAGCCGCAACCCCCGCCAGCGAAAGCATCGACAGCCAGGCCGACCGCGTGTTCGAAGCGGTCCGCGCCAAGATGGAAGCAGGCGAACTCACAAGCACAGACACCTTGTCCCCCGGCACGCTCAAGCGCCAGCATGGCGTGAGCGAGCAAGGCGCGGCGCTGGCGTTCAAGCGGCTCAAGGCCGAGGGCCTGCTGGATGGCTGGGGCACCAGTTGCACGCCCGCCAAGGACGCGCAGGCGATCGCCAGGCAACTCGGTGCGGCCGCATCGCAGGCCGCTGCGCAGGCACCTGCCGCGCCATCGGTCGCGGAGCTGCCCGTCGATGCCGACACACCGCCCTGGCTGGCCGGCGGCACGCCCGTGCGGCTCTCGCCCGAGATGCTGCGCCAGGCCTTCCCCTCGCGCCGCTTCCCGTCCAAGCCGGCCGCCGCCACGAGCGTGGCCGCCACCTGGCTGCTGGTGCGCCGCAAGCTCGACCCGAAGGTCGATGTGGGCAACAGCGATGCGGCCCTGCAGCCTGCGGTGCAACGCATGCTCGATCGCGTGGCGCTGCCCGAGCCGCCGGCCGATGCCGAGTCCGACACCGTGCTGCTGGCGCTGGCACTCAGCACCGGCGGCTACTACGGGGAAAGCGAGCCCGGCGAGGTGGTGGCGAACTACCTGGTGGCGCAATACGGCCTGCCCGGCGCCATCGACCTCCTGCTCGCTGCACAGAAGATCCAGGTGCAGACCGACTACGACCGGCAGGCCCAGGCCCGCCGCAGCAGCTTCGGCAGCGCGGTGAACCGCGCCATGGGCAACAGCTACCACGGGCCGCTCGGACAGGGCGAGCAGGCATTGCGCGCGCACCTTGCCGGCGCTGCCCCCGATGTCTGGCAAGACTGCCGCGACCGGATCGAAGCCGCGCTGCCCGGCATTCACCCCAGCCGCCAGTCCACGCTGGCCCTGATGCTGCCCGACGCCCCCGAGATCTCGAATGCGCTTGTGCATTCGCTCGCGGCCGAAAAAGACACGCCCGAAACCATGCACTGGCTGCTGCTGACGGCCACCGACCCGGCCGCCATCGCGCTGGCCGCCAAGGTCCGGCTCAGCTATTCGAGCGGCTTCTGGGGCGACAGCCACATGACCAGCACGCTGGTGCAGGAGCGCGGCACCGAGGCCGTGCCCGTGCTGGAGCGCGGCGCCGCCAACGACGACGCGGGCGATGCGCTCGCCTGCATCGGCACCCCCGAGGCCGTGCAGGCGCTGGCCCGCGTGGCGAGCAATTCGAAGGGCGCGCTGGCGCGCCTTGCGCTCTCGGTCGACCGCTGGCCGATGGCCGCCATCGCCGCGCTGTCGCGGCTGGTGGCCGCTGGCGGCAAGGACGCCAACCTCGTCACGCCCAGCCTCACGCGCCTGCTGCGCGCCCACGGCGCCGCCCTGCCCGCGCTGCGGCCCTGGCTGGACGCCGGCGCGCAAGCCGTCATCGACAAGCAGCTCGCGCTGCTGTCCGGTCCCGCCGAAGTGGCCGGCGCCGATGAATTGCCGCCCGTGCTGGCCGCGCCGCCATGGCTTGCCAAGGTGCAGAAGAAGGCCGCCGGCACGCTGGTGCTGGAGCCGCTGCCACTGCCCGCGGTGGAGCAATGGAACGAAGGCGAACGCGAGTCCGCGCTGCGCCTGAACTCATGGCAGGTGAACCGCCATGCATCGGCACGGCAGAACGTGGAGGTGCTGCTCGACGAGCTGGGTTTCGACAAGAAAAAGCAGAAGACGATCGCCCCGCTCGGCGAGGCTGCCGCGGCCGCCATCCGGGCCGGCGATGCCGGCGCCCTGATCGACAGCTGGCGCGCGATGGTGGCCGAGCGCAAGAAGGAGCGCTACTACTGGTTCACCTTCAATTCGAGCTATGCCGCGCTGCTGCCGGCCGCCATCGGCGTGCCCTTCTGGAACGCGGTGGCCGGTGAGACCGAAAGCGACGACATCGGGATGATGCTGGCCACCCACGGCCTGGCGGTGCTGCCGGGGCTGACCTCGATGGTGCGCTCGAAGCCGACCGAGAACCTGTCGTATGCGCTCAACTACGGCGCGCCCGGACTGGCGGCACCGGCCGCGCGCGCCTTCGCCAAGCTCAAGACCCTGCGAGCCACCGGCCGCGAATGGCTGCTGAAGTTTCCCGAGCACGCGGCCTGCGGCCTGATCGCACCGGCGCTGGGCAAGGCCGGCGAGGCACGCGACTGCGCGGGCTCGGCGCTGCGCCTCTTGCAAGCCAACGGCCACGAGGCCCTGCTGCTCGACGTGGCCGGCCGCTATGGCCAGCCCGAGGTGGTGCAGGCGCTGCGCGCTGTGCTCGACGAAAGCCCGCTCGACCGCTTTCCCACCAAGCGCGCCAAGCTGCCCGAGTTCTGGCAGCCGCGCGGCTGGCGCCGGCCGACGCTCAGGAACGGCAAGGCCTTGCCCGACGAGGCGCTCGACCATCTCGGTCAGATGCTGACCTTTCCGACCAACGAGGAAATCTACGGCGGTATCGCCATGGTCAAGGAAGCCTGCGACGCCGACTCGCTGGCCGAGTTCGCGTGGGACGCGTTCAGCGCCTGGCTCGACGCCAGCGGCCCGAGCAAGGAAGGCTGGGCGCTCACCGCGCTGGGCCTGTTCGGCAACGACGACACGGCACGCAAGCTCACGCCCTTCATTCGCGCGTGGCCCGGCGAAGCGGCGCATGCACGCGCCGTGACCGGCCTGGACGTGCTGGCCACCATCGGCAGCGACGTCGCGCTGATGCTGCTCAACGGCATCGCGCAGAAGGTCAAGTTCAAGGGCCTGCAGGACAAGGCGCGCGAAAAGATCGACACCATCGCCGAGGCGCGCGGCCTGAGCACCGAGGAACTCGAAGACCGGCTCGCGCCCGACCTCGGCCTCGACGAGCAGGGCACGATGCTGCTCGACTTCGGCCCGCGCGCCTTCAAGGTCGGCTTCGACGAAGCGCTCAAGCCCTATGTGCGCGAAAGCACCGGCGGTGCGAATGGCAGTGTCGACGGCGCACGGCTGCCCGACCTGCCCAAGCCCAAGAAGACCGACGACGCCGAACTGGGCAAGGAGGCCGTCGAGCGCTTCAAGCTGCTCAAGAAGGACGTGCGCACCATCGCGAGCCAGCAGCTGCTGCGCCTCGAAGTGGCGATGTGCGCGCGCCGGCGCTGGACGCCCGAGGTGTTCCGCACCTTCCTGGTCGAGCATCCGCTGGTGCGCCACATCGTGCAGCGGCTGATCTGGGGCGTGTATGTGGTGGAAGGCGGTGGCAACTACGGCGGCACGCTGCAGGCGTGTTTCCGCGTGGCGGAAGACGGCAGCTACACCACGGCCGAAGACGACGCCTTCGATCTTCCCGAAGGCGAGAACATCCGCATCGGCGTGCCGCATGCGCTGGACCTGTCGGCCGCCGACGCCGGCGCCTTCGGCCAGGTGTTCGCCGACTACGAGCTGCTGCAGCCCTTCGCGCAGATCGGCCGCGATGTCTACACCCTGACCGACGAAGAAAAGAAGAGCCTGAAGCTCGAACGCTGGAAAGACGTGAAGGTACCCACCGGCCGCGTGCTGGGCCTGGTCAACAAGGGCTGGCGCCGCGGCCAGGCGCAGGACGCGGGCTGCATCTGGTACTTCAGCAAGCCGCTGGGCACGAACCGCGTGATCGAGCTGAGCCTCGACCCCGGCATCATCGTCGGCATGGTGGACGAGTACCCCGAGCAGACGCTGGGCCAGGTGCAGGTCGGCAAGCCCTCGGGCTGGGGCGACATGCGCGACGCCGAAACGTTGAACCTGCTCGATCCGATTTCCGCGAGTGAACTGATCCGCGACATGGAAGGCCTGCGGGCATGAATGCCGCAGTCGCGCGGCTGCGCCCCTGGCTGCTGGCTGCGGGGTTGCTCGCGGCCATGGCTCCAGCGACCGCCCGCGTGGCGGCACCCGAGGTGCCGCCGCAGGTCGACACCGTGGCCGCCGGCGGCGAATGGCGCTCGGCCCGCGACAGCGGCGTGCTGCGCATCGTGATCGTCCAACAGGGCGTCGAACACGTGCACTCTCGGCTGTGGATCGAATGGCTGGCGGTCGGCGAACGCGGCGCGCCACGGCGGGTGGCGCGCGTGCTGGTGAAGGAGCTGTCGAACGGCATGAACGTCATCGACGTCGGCAACCGGCGCGAGACCTTCCAGGACGGGCGCATCCGGCTGCGTGCCACCCACACCTATTCGCACGAAAGCTCGGACATCACCATCGAGACCGGCAAGCCCGGCCAGTACAAGCTCCTCTAGTTTCATCAGCACCCACCATGGCCACATCCAGCAAAAGCTCCAAAGACACCGGTGCGCCGCAAACGCCAACGCAACTGCAGCGCCCGCCGGCCGAGATCCAGTACGCCGCGCAACTCGCACGGCTGCAGGCGCAGGACAAAGACCCGCGTCCGCCCGGCTGGGCGCTGGGCCTGAAGGCCGCGCGCGCCTTCATCCTGGGCGATGCGTCGCTCGACATCGCACCCAAGATCGTCGCGCCCGTGGCCAGCATCGAGCGCATGCTGGTGACGCTGGCCACCGGCCGCGGGCTGATGCTGGTGGGCGAGCCGGGCACGGCGAAGTCGATGCTGTCGGAGCTGCTGGCCACGGCCATCTCGGGCATTTCGACGCTCACCATCCAGGGCGGCGCCTCGATCACCGAAGACCAGATCAAGTACGGCTGGAACTACGCGCTGCTCATCAACGAAGGCCCGAGCCCGCGCGCGCTGGTGCCGGCGCCGCTGTACCTGGGCATGCAGAAAGGCCAGGTGGTGCGCTTCGAGGAAATCACACGCGCGCCGCTCGAGGTGCAGGACTGCCTGCTCGGCATGCTGTCGGACCGCGTCATGGCGGTGCCCGAGTTGTCGGGCGAGCACGGCATGCTCTATGCGCGCGAGGGCTTCAACATCATCGCCACCGCCAACACACGCGACCGCGGCGTGAACGAAATGAGCGCGGCGCTCAAGCGCCGCTTCGATTTCGAAACCGTGTTCCCCATCCTCGACTTCGACCGCGAACTGGCGCTGGTGCAGGAGTCGTCCACGCGCCTGCTGGCACAGAGCGGCATTCCGAAGACCATTCCCGCACCGGTGCTGGAACTGCTGGTGTCCACCTTCCGCGACCTGCGCGGCGCGCCGGCCAAGGAAGGCGGCAACGGCAACAACAGCAATGGCGGCGATGCGGCGATGGACCGGCTCACGGCCGTGATGTCCACCGCCGAGGCCGTGAACGTGGCGCATGCGGTGGGCGTTCGCGCATGGTTCCTCGAGCAGCGCGAAGGCTCGCCGGCCGACCTCGTCGACTGTATCGCGGGCACGGTGGTGAAAGACAACGCGGACGACCGCGCAAAGCTGCGCCGCTACTTCGAGCAGAAGGCCGCCAAGCGCAGCGGCGCGCACTGGCGTGCGTACTACGAGGCGCGACATCGTCTTCCCTGAACGTGCGGCCATGACACAGCCCCACATCGTCGGTGTGCGCCACCACAGCCCCGCCTGCGCGCGGCTGGTGGCCGAGCGCATCCGCACCTTGCGCCCGTCGTACGTGCTGATCGAAGGGCCGGCCGATTTCAACGAACGGCTCGACGAGCTGTACCTGCCGCACCGGTTGCCAGTGGCGATCTACAGCTACCTCTCGGGCGACGAAACGCATCGCGGCTCGTGGTCGCCCTTTGCCGAGCACTCGCCCGAGTGGCAAGCGCTGCAGGTGGCGCGCGAAACAGGCGCGCAGGTGCGCTTCATCGATCTGCCCGCGTGGCACGACGCCTTCTCGCGCATGGAGAACCGCTATGCCGACGTGGCCGATGCGCAGCATGAAGAGCGCGCCGAAGCCTACGAACGCGCGCTGACCGAAAAGCTCTCGGTGCAGGGCCGCGACGCGCTGTGGGACCACCTGTTCGAAGACGGCTGCGATGCGGCCGAGCTGGCGCGGCGCCTGGCCACCTACTTCGAGCACCTGCGCGGCGAAGACCCCGGCTCGCTGGGCAACCAGGCGCGCGAACAGATGATGGCGCGCTGGATCGCCTGGGCGATGGCGCAGCCGGCCGAGCCGGGCCGCACGCAGGCGCTGGTGGTGTGCGGCGGCTACCACGCGCCTGCGCTCGCGCGGCTCTGGCAGAGGCAGCCGGCCGACCTGCCCGCAACGCCCGCGCCATCACTCGAAGCTTCCGATGAAGCAGGCCACGATGCCAAAGCCGATGCGCCGCTGCGCTTCGGCTCCTACCTCGTGCCCTACACCTTCAAGCGCCTCGATGCCTTCGCCGGCTATGCCTCGGGCATGCCCTCCCCGGCCTACTACCAGTGGGTCTGGGAGCATGGTCCCGAGGGTGCCGCGCACCGCGCGCTGCAGCATGTGATGCAGCGGCTGCGCGACAAGAAACTGCCCGCCTCCACCGCCGACCTGATGGCCGTGCACCTGCGCGCGCAAGGCCTTGCGCGGCTGCGCGGCCACGAGAAGCCGCTGCGCTCCGACTGGCTCGACGCGCTGGCCGGCGCGCTGGTGAAAGACGCGCTCGATGCGCCACTGCCCTGGACCTATCGCGGCGCGATCCGCCCCGGCACTGACCCGGTGCTGGTGCAGGCCATGGACGTGCTGGCCGGCGACACCGTCGGCCGCCTCGCGCCCGGCACGCCGCAGCCACCGCTGGTGGCGGCGGTGGCGGCCGAGCTGGCGGCGCACGGCATCGTGCTGCGCGGCCAGCTCAAGATCGACCTGCTGGCCGACGCCGACCGCGCGAAGAGCCGCGTGCTGCATCGCCTGTCGATCCTTCGGCTGCCCGGCGTACGCCGCACGCAAGGGCCGGCGCTGGCCATGTCGGGCGAACGCACCGAAATCTGGGCACTGTCCGAGCCGCTGGAGCAGCAAGCCGCGCTGATCGAGGCCGGCGCCTGGGGTGCGAGCCTGCATGACGCGGCGCGTGCCCGGCTCGAAGACGATCTGCGGCAGGCGCAGGGCCGCATCGGGCCGCTGGCCGATGGGCTCAACCGGGCCGCGTGGGCGGGGCTCTCGGCACTGAGCGATTCGCTGCTGCGCGAGCTGCAGGGCGCCATCGCCAACGAGCCGCGCTTCGAGGCGCTGGGTCCGGCCCTGTCGGTGCTGCACACGCTGCTGCGCCACGGCCAGATGCTGGGCATGGCCGATGCGCCGGTGCTGCGCGTGGTGATCGAGTCGGGCTTCGACCGCGCGCTGTGGCTGCTGGAGCCGCCCGCAGCCGTCATGCCGGCCGACATGCAGGCGCATCTGCAGGCCCATCTGGCATTGCGCCAGATCGTGGCCGATGTGCTGGCCCATGCGGCCGACACATCGCACGACGCACATGCACCGGCCCTGCTCGACGTGGAGCCGGCGCGCGCCCTCGCCGTCTGGCAGCGCAAGGCCGCCGACGCCAGCGCCGCGCCGGTGAGCCGCGGCGCCGCGCTGGGCGCCACGCTGAGCCTTGCGGGCCGCACGGCAGGTGCACAGCAGCAACACGACGATGCAGGCGCAGGCGTGAACGAGGCGATGCAGCTGCTGCATTCGCTGTCCGCACCGGTGCTCGGCGATGCGCTCACCGGCCTGCTGGCGCTGGCGCGCGAAACGCTGTCGTCCGAGCCGGCCTTCGTCCGCGGCATGGACCGCACGGTGCAGGCGCTGGACAACGCCGACTTCGTGCGCGCCATGCCCAGCCTGCGCGCCGCCTTCTCCTGGCTGCCGCCACAAGAGCGCGGCCTGCTGGCCGAACAGGTGCTGACGCTGCACGACGCCAGGCACCTGTCGCGCCGCGCGCTCACCGCACCGCACGCCGGCGAAGTCGCGCCCGAAGCGCTGGCCCAGGCGCGCATGGTCGAAGACGCCGTGCTCGCACGCCTTGCGGCCTGGGGCGTCACGCTCGACAACGACGACAAGGATTTCGACGGGAGCCCCCGCCCATGAGCCTGGACATTCCCGATCCGCTGCAACGCTGGCGCCTGCTGCTGGGTGACCCGGCCGAAGCGTCCTGCGGCAGCCTTGGCGCCGAGGCGCAGGCCGCCGACGCCGCACTCGACTGGCTCTACGGCCGCGACGGCGATCGCGCCAGCCGCGGCGAACGCAGCGCGGGCCTCGGCCCCTCGGCGCTCAGCACGCCCGACTGGATCAACACCATTCACACGCTCTTTCCGAAGGAAGTGATCGAGCGGCTGGAGCAGGACGCGGTCGAGCGCTACGGCATCGACGAGGTGGTCACGAATCTTGAAGTGCTGGAGCGCATCGAGCCTTCCGAATCGCTGCTGCGCGCGGTGCTGCACACCAAGCACCTGATGAACCCGCAGGTGCTCGCGGCCGCGCGCAAGCTCGTGGCCGAGGTGGTTCGCCGCATCATGGAAAAGCTCGCCACCGAAGTGCGGCAGGCCTTCAGCGGCAGCCGCGACCGGCGCCGCCGCTCGCGCATGAAGATCGCGCGCAACTTCGACTTCAAGCAGACGCTGGCCGCCAACCTGCATCGCTACGACCCGGAACGCCGCAAGCTCTATGTGGAACGGCCGGTGTTCATCAGCCGCACGAAGCGGCACACCGAGCCGTGGGACATCATCCTGCTGATCGACCAGAGCGGCTCGATGGTCGACTCGGTAATCCACAGCGCGGTGATGGCCGCCTGCCTGTGGCAGCTGCCCGGCATGCGCACGCGGCTGGTGGCCTTCGATACGGCGGTGGTCGACCTGACCTCCGATGTGTCGGACCCGGTCGAGCTGCTGATGAAGGTGCAGCTGGGCGGCGGTACCGACATCGCGAAGGCGGTGGCCTATGCGCAGTCGCTGATCGCCAATCCGCGCAAGAGCATCGTGGTGCTGGTCAGCGACTTTTATGAAGGCGGCAGCGAGCACGAACTGGTGCGCCGCGTGAAGGCGCTGGTCGAGTCGGGTGCGAAGGTGCTCGGGCTGGCCGCGCTCGACGCGCAGGCCGAGCCGGCCTTCGACCGCGAGATGGCCGCACGGCTGGTGCGCGAGGGCGCGCAGATCGGCGCGATGACGCCGGGCCAGCTCGCGGGCTGGCTGGCCGAGAAGGTGCAGGGATGAGCGCAATGACTTCCCCCGGATTGCGCACCGACCTGCTCGAACTCACACCCGAAGCGCTTACGGCGCTGGCCAACGCCGGCTTCGTCAAGCGGGCGCAGAAAGACGTGGCGGCCGGCCTGCTGCCGCGGCTGGAGATCGGCGCGGACGGCGTGGTCCAGGCCCACTTCGACGATGGCGTGCGCACCAGCCTGCCGACCGGGCGCACGCTGCGCGACGCGCAATGCAGCTGCCCCGCCAGCGGCATGTGCAGGCACCGGGTGATGCTGGTGCTGGCTTATCAGGCGCAGGCGGCTTCGGCTGCGGCCACGCAGCAGGCCGAGGCCACGCCGACCGACGACAACGCCGAGGCGCCCGCGGAACCCGGCGGCGCATGGAGCCCCGCCGAATTCGACGATGCCGCGCTGGCGGCCAGCTTCGCGCCTTCCGTGCTCGAACAGGCGCACAAGCTCGCCCTGGCACGGCCTGTGGTCGGCGTGCAGGCGTGGCGCAGCGCCAATGCGCCGCCGGTGGCGCGGCTGCCGATGTGCAGCGTGCGCTTCTTCTCGCGCAGCTCGCTCGTGCACGCACGCTGCGACTGCAAGCAAGGCAGCGGCTGCGCGCACGTGGTGATCGCGCTCTGGGCCTTCCGGCAGGCGGGAGCGCTGCAGCCGGGCTCGGCCGAGGTCATGGTCGAAGTGCAGTCACCGGCCTCGAACGGCGCGGACACCGGCAGCAGCGCACCACAGCCGATGCAAGGCGCGGCCGCCCAAACGCTGCGCGCGCAGATCGACGCCCTGCTGCTGTCGCTCTGGCTCGACGGATCGAGCCAGCCACTGATGGCCCTGGCGGCGCGCTTCGAGGCCGTGCGCGACCAGGCGCGCGCGCTGGCCTGGAACTGGATCGACGACGCGCTCGACGAACTCTGGCAACTGGTGCAGGCGCAGCAGGCACGCAGCAGCCGCTTCGAGCCCCTGCGGCTGGTGCGCGTGCTGGCCGAGCTGTGGGCGCGGCTGCAGGCGGCCGCCCATGCCGAGCGCCCGCAGCAGACGCGGCCCGCGCTGCTGGCCAGCCAGATACTGGGCATCGGCGTGAAGGGCGAAGTCGCGCTCGACCACCTGCGGCTGGTGTCGCTCGGTGCCGAACTCTGGTCCGACGAAACGGGCGAAGGCGCGAGCATTCTCTTTGCCGACCCCGACACGCAGAACGTGACGGTGCTGGAGCGCCAGTGGACGCGGGCGGCGGACATCGCCGCCGGCGGGACCGCGCCCAACCTGCTGGGGCGCCGCGTCGCGGGCTTTCCGCTGCGGCAGTTGGCGAGTGGGCAGGTCATCACCAAGACCGCGACGCGGCGCGCCAACGGGCTGGTCGACATCACGGCGGGTGCGCGCCAGACCGGCGTGCTGCCGCTGTCGCCCAAGTCGTGGGACGACCTCGTCGCACCGCTGCGGCAAGACAGCATCGCCGCGCTGGTGGCGCACCTGCGCGACGCACCACCGGATTTCGTGCGGCCGCGGCAGGCCGCGAGCGGCGCGTCGGCCGGCGCGTCGGGGCAACTGCACGTGGTCGCCTTCGAACGCATGGAGGTCGCGTCCTGCCACTGGGATGCGGCGGCGCAGGTGCTGCACGCGAGGCTGGGCCAGGCGGCGGCCGACGAGACACAAGACGCGGATGAGCGTGGCGACACCGAACTGCTGCACCTGGCACTGCCGCATCGCGCTGTGTCTCCCGGTGCCGTCGATGCGCTGGCGCGCGCACTCGCGGGCGAATGGGGCGCTCTGCGCGCTGTGGCGGGCACGGTGCACCTGCAGGGCGGCCGCGCCGTCATGCAGCCGTTGAGCCTGCTGACGGCACAGCGCGCCGTGGTGCTGCAGGCCGAAGCAGTGGCACCGCAGCCGCTCGCCCTGCAGAGCGATGCGGAGGAAACGCCGGCGTTGAATGCACTCGCTGCCGACACGCTCGAACTGCTCGCGCTGTGGCTGCGCCAGGGGCTGCGGCATCAGGGCGGCGGCGCGTTGTCGCGGGCCGAGGCGCAGGTGCTGCGGTTGAAGCAGTCAGGGCTGGGGCATGGCGCGAGCTTGCTGGGCGCCGTGCTGGAGAACATGCGGTCCGCGCAGCGGCCGGCGCTGGTGGCGCAGCTGGCGATGCTGGGGCTGTTGATGCAGGGTGTTGCGCAGTCGGCTGCGCATTGAGCAAGGCCCGATCACCGGGCCGAGCGGCTGTCCGCGCCTACCCGAGCTTCGCGCCCGGTGCGGGCTGGGTGTCGCCAGCGCCTTCCTTGACGGCTTCGGCCCACCCATGGCCCCAACGCGCGATCGGTCGCTCGAACCATTGGTAGAGCACATGGGCCGCAACCAGCGCGACGGCGAAGCTGCCGAACAGCAGGAGCGGACCGACGGTGGTACCCGGAAGAACGAAGATCACCACCAGCGCCGCGATGACCTGCAGCAGGTACATGGCATACGAGCGTTGGCCGATGAAGACAAGCGGCCGCCATCCCATGACGCGGGCGACGTAGGTGTTGTTGGCGATCAGGGCGGGCATCAGCAGCGCCACGAGCGTGCAGAACACCGCCACCATCAGCGGCATTCCGATGCGCGACTCGATCCAGTCGGCCCGGCGATACCAGACGAACAGCACGAACGCGAGGAAGAATGCGGCCTTGTTGCCAGTCAGGCAACGCAGCCGCTCGTACCCGGCACGCGAGTGCAGCAGCAAGGCGGTGAGCGAGCCCAGGATCAATCCGAAATAGCCCCAGGGCGTGAGCCACACCGGATGCAGCTGGCCGAGCATGATGACCAGCGCCACCCCGAGGCAGACCATGGCAACGGCAAAGCGTGCGCCCGAGGTGCGGCCGAACATGACGAGCAGCAGCGGCCACACCATGTAGTACTTCCATTCCACGCCCAATGACCACGTGAGGCCGAACGGCGAAGACGCGGCGAACTCGTTCATGAAGGTGAGGAAGTAAGGCGTTGCCGCCTTCATCTCGGCCCAGGCCGTGTCACTCTGGAAGTAACTGACGACCATCATCATCAGGTACACGAGGAAATAGGCCGGCAGCAGCCGCGTACTGCGGCGGATGTAGAAAGCCTTCAGCGACACGAAGCCGGTCGCGTCCCATTCACGCAGCAGCAGCGTCGTGATGAGGTAGCCGGAGAGCACGAAGAAAACGTACACACCGAGCCAGCCGACGCGCGAGCCCGCGATCTCGCCGCCGAAATGCATCGCGAACACGAGGAAAACCGACAACGCCCGCAGCCCGTCCAGTGCGGGGAAATACTTTGTCTTCAGATAGACATCGTGGTCCGGGGCTGTCTTCGGTTGGCGCATGCGGTGGGCTTCACTGAAAAGTGGCGCTCAATGAAAAATCCCCGAATTTTCTGGAAATCCTGGGGATTTGGATGCCCTGAGTGATCCAGGGCTGTGTGATGGTGCCGCTTGTCGGAATCGAACTGACGACCTTCCGCTTACAAGGCGGGTGCTCTACCAATTGAGCTAAAGCGGCGTATTTTTCTCTGCGGGATTCTAGCCGCGCCACGGTGCCCCACCCGGGGCACCGGCGCTGGCGTCTACTTGACGCGCTTGAGCGATGGCCTGGAACCGCCGCCAACCGGCGGGCGCGGTGGTTCGTCGACCGGGTCAGCCGGGCTGGCCTCGACCGTCTCGTCGGCGTCCTCGCCCGTCACCAGATGGACGATCTTGCCTGCATCGCCTTCGGTGCCGCGCGACGCATCGCGCAATGGCATGCGCGCCGGTCCGGTGTGTGCCGGCACGGCGGGCTGCGCATCGCCGTTGTTGCCAGCGTCCGCTGCGGCGGGCGCAGGCGCGGGAAACGCCATGCCCTGTCCGTTCTCGCGCGCGTAGATCGCGATCACGCGCCCCACCGGCACGCTGATTTCACGCGCGCTGCCCGCGAAACGGGCCTTGAACTCGATGAAATCATTGCCGAGCTTGAGCGAACTGGTCGCGTCGAAGCTGATGTTGAGCACGATCTCACCGTTCTTCACGTATTCGCGCGGCACCTGGACGGTGTCGTCGACCTGCACCGCGACATAGGGCGTGAACCCGTTGTCGGTGCACCATTCGTACAGCGCCCGGATGAGGTACGGGCGGGTGGAAGACGACTCGAGCGCGTTGATCATGAAAATTTTCTGCCGTGCAATCAATCGCCAACCCGGACTTTTCGCGCAACACCGCGGAACCGGCTCCGCCGGGCCGCAGGTGTTGCCCCCGCAAGGGGGTTGGCGAAGCGACACGAAGTGCGCGAAGCCTGGGGGCGAGCCTATTTACTTGCGCATGACCTTTTCGGAGGGCGTGAGCGCTTCGATGTAGGCCGGACGCGAGAAGATGCGCTCAGCGTACTTCAGAAGCGGAGCCGCGTTCTTGCTGAGGTCAATGCCGTAGTAGTCGAGGCGCCAGAGCAGGGGCGCGATGGCCACGTCGAGCATCGAGAAGTTGTCGCCCAGCATGTACTTGTTCTTGAGGAACACCGGGGCCAGCTGCGTGAGGCGGTCGCGGATGTGCGAGCGGGCCTTTTCGAGCGCCTTGTCGTTGCCCTTGGCGGTGCGGTTCTCGAGCGTCGAGACGTGCACGAAGAGTTCCTTCTCGAAGTTGAGCAGGAACAGGCGCACGCGGGCGCGGTCGACCGGGTCGCCGGGCATCAGCTGCGGATGCGGGAAGCGCTCGTCGATGTACTCGTTGATGATGTTCGACTCGTACAGAATCAGGTCGCGCTCGACCAGGATCGGCACCTGGCCGTACGGGTTCATCACGCTGATGTCTTCGGGCTTGTTGTAGAGATCGACGTCGCGGATCTCGAAGTCCATGCCCTTTTCGAACAAGACGAAGCGGCAGCGGTGGGAAAACGGGCAGGTCGTTCCTGAATACAAGACCATCATGGCGAAAGACTCCTAAAAATCAAAAAGAGTGGGTCGCGTTGGCAACCCACTCTGTGGGACCGGATGCACGAGGCGCCCGGTCGGGGTGGACGGAACTACTTGACGTCTTTCCAGTACGAGGCGTTCAGTCGCCACACGAAAACCACGGACATGGCCAGGAACAGCAGCACCCAGACGCCGATGCGAATACGAGTGTTCTGTGCGGGCTCGGCCATCCATTGCAGGTAGCTCACCAGGTCGCCCACCGCATTGTCGTACTGCACGGGTGTCAGGGTGCCGGGAGTGACTTGCTCCCAGCCCTTGAACACTTCGGTTTCGTGACCGTGCTGTTCGACCTTGGTGTAGACCGGCCGGCGTTCGCCCTGCAGTTCCCACAGGGGATTCGGCATGGCGACGCTCGGGAACGCGAGGTTGTTCCAGCCGGTGGCCTTGGTGTCGTCGCGGTAATACGTGCGGAGATACGTGTAGAGATAGTCTGCGCCAGTGCCGCCGTGGCCGGCGCGCGAACGCGCGACCAGCGTCAGGTCGGGTGGCGTCGTGCCGAACCAGTCCTTGGCCTGGCGCGGGTCGATGTTGGCCTTCATGGTCTCGCCGACCTTGTCGGTCGTGAACAGAAGGTTGTCCTTGATCTGCTGCTCGGTGATGCCGATGTCCTGCAGGCGGTTGTAGCGCATGAAGGCTGCCGAGTGGCAGTTCAGGCAGTAGTTGACGAACAGCTTGGCGCCGTTTTGCAGGGCGACCACGTCGTTGGTCTTGGGATTCGCCTTGTCCCAGGCAATGCCTTCGGACTCGGCGGATGCCGTTGCGGAGAAGGTCAGGCCCAACGCGAGACCCAGGACCGCGAGCCAGCCGGAAATTCTTTTCTTCATCGTGTTTCTCTCAGCTCTTGGCGCTACTCAATGGGCGGCGAAGACCACGCGCTCGGGCACGGTCTTGAACTCGCCCTTGCGGCTCCACCAGGGCATCAGCAGGAAGAAGCCGAAATACACCAGCGTGCCGATCTGCGAGATGGTCTGCGCGATGTCCAGCTTGAACGAACCGATGGCCAGTTCGCCCCAGACGCCCGGCGGCTGGATGCCCAGGTAGCCCAGGATCAGGAAGAAGAAGACGAAGAGGCCATACACATACTTGTGCCAGCTCGGACGGTAGCGGATCGACTTGACTTCGCTGTGGTCGAGCCACGGCAGGAAGAACAGGATGATGACCGAGCCGCCCATGATGACCACGCCCCAGAACTTGGCGTCGAAGGACTTGAGCAGGAAGATCGCGACGGCAGCCACGACCACGATCGCAACCTTGAGCGCCGTGCCCGACTTGCCCTTGACGAAGTTCCAGATGGCGGCGGCCGCGATGATCAGCGAGAACACGTTGACCATGTCGTCGGTGGTTGCGCGCAGCATCGAATAGAACGGCGTGAAATACCAGACCGGGGCGATGTGGTTCGGCGTCTTCAGCGAGTCGGCCGGAATGAAGTTGTTGTACTCGAGGAAGTACCCACCGGCTTCGGGCGCGAAGAAGATCACCGCCGAGAAGATCGTGAGGAACACCACCACGCCGAAGATGTCGTGCACCGTGTAGTACGGATGCGACGGAATGCCGTCGAGCGGATGGCCGTCGGGGCCGCGCTTGGCCTTGATCTCGATGCCGTCGGGGTTGTTCGAACCCACTTCGTGCAGCGCGATCAGGTGGGCCACCACGAGGCCGAGCAGCACCAGCGGCACGGCGATCACGTGGAAGCTGAAGAAGCGGTTCAGCGTGGCGTCGCTCACGACGTAGTCGCCGCGGATCAGCAGGGCCAGGTCAGGACCGATGAACGGGATGGCGGCGAACAGGTTCACGATCACCTGTGCGCCCCAGTAGGACATCTGGCCCCAGGGCAGCAGGTAGCCCATGAAGGCTTCGGCCATCAGGCACAGGAAGATCGCACAGCCGAACACCCAGATCAGCTCGCGCGGCTTGCGGTAGCTGCCGTACATGAGGCCGCGGAACATGTGCAGGTACACCACGATGAAGAACGCCGAGGCGCCCGTCGAGTGGATGTAGCGGATCAGCCAGCCCCATGGCACGTCGCGCATGATGTACTCGACCGAGGCGAACGCTTGGGCCGCATCGGGCTTGTAGTGCATCACCAGGAAGATGCCGGTGACGATCTGGATCACCAGGACCAGCATCGCCAGCGAACCGAAGATGTACCAGAAGTTGAAATTCTTCGGTGCGTAGTACTTGCCCCACTGGTCGTTCCAGAGCTTGCTCAGCGGGAAACGGTTGTCGACCCAGTTCAGCAGCTTTTCGCTGGCGGGGGCGTTGGGGGAAACTTCGTGGAATTCAGCCATGTTCTTCGACTCCCTCAGGCCTTCTTGCTGTCTTCGCCGATGAGCAGGCGGGTATCAGACAGGTACATGTGCGGAGGCACCGGGAGGTTGTCGGGCGCGGGCTTGTTCTTGAAGACGCGGCCGGCCAGGTCGAAGGTGGAGCCGTGGCAGGGGCAGAGGAAGCCGCCTTCCCAGTCGGCGGGCAGCGAGGGCTGCGGGCCGGCCTGGAAGCGGTCGCTCGGCGAGCAGCCCAGGTGGGTGCAGATGCCGACCACGACCAGCACTTCGGGCTTGATCGAGCGGTGCTCGTTCTGCGCGTACTTGGGGGTGAATTCGTCGGGGTGACGCTTGGACAGCGGATCGGCCAGTTGGCCGTCCAGCTTGGGGAGTTCGGCGACCTGTTCGGGGGTGCGCTTGAGGATCCAGACCGGCTTGCCGCGCCACTCGACGGTCATTTTCTCGCCGACTTTGAGCGCCGAGATGTCGACTTCAACCGCTGCGCCGGCGGCCTTGGCCTTCTCCGAGGGCTGAAATGTGCTCACGAAAGGGATGGCGGTGGCCACGCCGCCCACTACGCCGGCACAGCTGGATGCGATCAACCACGTCCGTTTGCCTGTGTCGATCCGGGGCGAGCCGGAGGTCATGTCACTCATGGGGATCCTCTTTGTCTTCTTCGCTGGAGCAGGGTCAACCCTAGGCTTGAACAGGGTCAACCCGCGATTGTAGCGGGGCGGTGGGGGAGAATTCAACGGGCGCAATGTGCCAGACCTGCGTCCGGCCGTGCGGCAGGACGCGGTCGCGCACCGGCGACGAGAGCCGTCGCCGCCCTGGTCTTCAGTTCAGAAGACCGTGCTGCATCGCCTCATGCACCGCCTGCGTCCGCGACTTCACGGACAGCTTGCGGTAGATGCTCTTGGCGTGAAACTCGATGGTGTTGACCGACAGATAGACCGCTTCGGCGATCTGCCTGTTGCTCCAGCCTTGCGCGATCAAACGCAGCACCTTGAGCTCGCGTGGCGACAGCAGGCCCTGCGGCGTCTTTGCATCCGCCTGCGCATTGGCAGCCGGCGCCTGCACGCGGATGGGCTCGATGGTCCGCGCCTTCGCCGACGCGGCGATCGAAGAAAGAATGCGCCGTGCAATGCGCGAATCCATCGGCGCGCCGCCGCGCTCGATCGAGCGCAGCAGATAGGCAAGCTCGATCTCGTCCGCTTCGGTCAGCAGGTAGCCGATGGCGCCGGCGGAGATCGCGGCACTCACCAGTTCGTGGTCGTCCGTGGCCGACATGCCGATGCTTTCGATGCGCGGATAGGCCTGGCGCACGTGCATCAGCAGCGAGACACCGTCGCGGCTTGGCAGGCGCATGTCGACCAGCACCAGGTCGTAAGGCAGCGAAGCCAGCAGGCTGCAGGCTTCGGCGCGGCTGGATGCGATCACGATGCGTCGACGCGGCCCGAGCTCGGCAAGGATGCGTCGCATCCGTTCGGCCACCGCGAGATCGTCCGCAACGATCAGCGCGGCATGGAAGACTCCCCCATACAACTGCGACGCCGACAGTGCCGGCTGCGGCGCGGCGCAATGGATGCTCATGTCCATGACCGCTCTCCCTCAATGGCCCGGCGGACCATGCCCGCGGATGCATTGGCAATGCTCAAGAACAAATTGACCATGCGACGTCCCTCTGACTCTTTGGCTACCCATGGGTAGCTTCGAAATGTTGACTTTCGTTTCAGATGTCGCAGGAACGATGCCCACACGAGAACGCGCCGGGCCAAACAGCCACGCAGTTGCGTGTACTACTTTGATTTCGTTGAAGAAATTGCGAAAAAAGGGCCTCGCCGCACGGTCCTGAACGGGCCCTCGGAGGGCCGTTTTCGCGTCGTTGTTACGGGCGGGTTACCGCGCGTGTTACGTAGCACCGCGCCACGCGAAGCACGCGCCGCATTGCATGTCGCGCGCTCGTTCGATGTTTTGTTCGATGCCCGCGAAGCCGCATGTACGTTGGCTTCGCGAGCCTCTCATCGTTTTTTCGATGACGCATCGAATGCATCGAGAACCTCAAGAACTACGGATACCGGTGATGTTCAGCAAGGCACCCCATTCCTAGCATCAGTTGCATTGGGTAACGCAATGAAACCCAACCCTGCTTCCACGCGACAAGGGCGCTTGGAAGACCAGATCTGGCAACTGATTCATCTAGGAAAAAGGTCCAAATGACTACATCCAAGCGCTCCACTGTTCGCTCTTTCATCATTCAACGTCCGGGCGTCGGTCGACTTCTCGCTTCGGTGCTTCTCAGTGCCGGATATGTGATGACTCTGCCGATGGCAAACGCGCAGGTCACGATCGGTGGACAGGAAGTCAATGCTGGCAACGTCGGCAACTTTCAGAACAACGGCAACGGCGGCGGCACCCTGAACGCAGTCGGCGGCGTGCTGACTACATCGCTGACTTCCGCAAGTGTGAGCACCACCAACGTGACCGCCACCAATGGCACGATCAATACATTGAGTTCGGGCAGCATTACCTCCGGCACGGTGGCAGCGGGCAGCATCACCGCAACGCGCGTGACCACCACCAGCCTGAGCGCGACATCGGCCACGGCCGGCAGCCTGACCTCCACCAGCATCAGCACAACCTCTCTCACCGCAGGTACCGTCTCGGCAGGCAGCGTCAGCGCGGGCACCGTGTCGGCAAGCAGCATTACCTCGGGCACCGTCAGCGCCGGCGGCGTGACCGCCACCAGCCTCAGCGCAACGTCGGCCACGGCCGGCAGCCTGACCTCCACCAGCATCAGCACAACCTCTCTCACCGCAGGTACCGTGTCGGCAGGCAGCATTACCTCGGGTACCGTCAGCGCCGGCGGCGTGACTGCCACCAGCCTCAGCGCGACATCGGCCACGGCCGGCAGCCTGACCTCCACCAGCATCAGCACGACCTCTCTCACCGCAGGTACCGTGTCGGCAGGCAGCGTCAGCGCGGGCACTGTGTCTGCAAGCAGCATTACTTCGGGCACCGTCAGCGCCGGCGGCGTGACTGCCACCAGCCTCAGCGCGACATCGGCCACGGCCGGCAGCCTGACCTCCACCAG
>NZ_JBIGLT010000031.1:0-706 GCF_043658315.1 Variovorax sp. VaC1
AAATATCAACAAATTAAACCTTTCAACCTTCCAAAAGCTCAAAATCCACACAGTTGAGCTCATGAGCTGTAAAACCATAGACTGTATATAAGAAATGGACGTAACATCCGTGACGTCACCCATTGGTTTGTGGACTGCTGCTCGGAGGCCAATAGTATCGGATCTGAGCAGCGCCATCTTGAAAATTTCAGGTGCATGCTGGGAAAAATAAAAACAGGGATTCTACTTATATGGGCATCAGGAGGAGCATGAGGCGCCCTCCTGAACCTGTGAACCAATCAACCTGTCAATCACGACGTAGCCACGCCCTAATGCATACCCTGCTTTATCGTCACATATAAAATCAGGGAGGCCAAAATGTCCCAAATGAACATCATACTGCATTGAAGAAGGCTTTAAACTAGCGATTGAGACCATAAACACATTTTGAAAACGTTTACTGAGGTTAGAAATCAAGTGAGAAGTTGGTGAATTCTCCATTGACTTGTATAGAGACGGAAGTCCTTTTGACACCAAAACGGTCGCCCCCTGGTGGCCTTTTGATAGAATGCAGTTTTAAGTTACTTCCGCGTTGGCCTCATTTCAGAGGACCGGAACTCCCCGCCTGAAAAATTATTTTCTGGCCACAGCGACTGTCAAAAATGGAAGTAAACCCAAATAAAACATTATTTTAGATGTGCCTGTTTTCCCCTCATTTAGGTACATC
>NZ_JBIGLT010000018.1:0-1745 GCF_043658315.1 Variovorax sp. VaC1
TGCTGGGGAGAAGGATGTCTGGGTAACATTGCTTAGCCTAATGCTGCCGGGACCCGGCCCCGGATAAGTGGCAGACGATGGATGGATGGATCTGCTTGTGTTAGTGTAGAACTGCTCTTATTATTAGGGCCCGAGCGGCGACTGCAAGTCGCCTGGCGAAAGCCCTATTGAAATTCGTTCATGCCCCAACGTGCAAGTGACCCCAAAGTGCAAGTGACCCCAAAGTAATCAAGTAATCAAGTAATCATGTGGTATGGAAGACCCCCGGGGAAAAATGCTATATTGAAATTGTAATGTTTATTATTATTATTATTATTCTTCCGACATTTCGTGCCCCAATTTCGCCCCTTTCCCAAATGCGAAAATGCTTATACTTTTGCACGGACGTCCGGCCTCATCCGAAATTCGATATTTTTGGGTGGTCGCACATGGTCGACGCAGAATGGCGGAATAGCGCCCCCTACAAAGTCCAAAAATGCCCATAGGGAATTTTGCTAACTTTGTCCTATGCTCACAAAATTCGGTACACATATGTATTATACCCACATATGCAAAAAAGCCTCTTGACCTCATGACCTCAACCCAACAGGAAGTCGGCCATTTTGGTTTTGATTTTTCCCGCCTAAAATTAACTCCTCCCACAGCGTTCGCCCGATCAAGTTCAAATTAGGTACGCAACATCTCCAGACCTAGCTGAGCTTAAGTTGTGCTCTGCGCATCCGTAGGTCAAAGGGCGTGTCTGCCAGGGCTCAACTAACTTTGGCGTGCTCGCCATGTACATACGAGTGGCTCTCACGCCCACATACTTCATCCAATCAGCTTCAAACTTGCTGGACATGATGATGGCTCCGCCCTGAACGTCCCGATATATTAACTTCCCACGTAACTCATAGCGCCCCCCGGTGGTAACAGGAAGTTAACTAAGATTCATTAAAATTACATACTTTGCCCCATCAACTTCATTCAGAACCAGTTGGTGAAGCTACATTATGAAGACTGTGAAGCTACGAGTAATGGCGTCCGTGTGGCGACGCGGCGACCATCAATTCCTCGCCATGAAAATACGTTTGGCTTTTTGATGGCTTTATTGAACTCGTATCATCATGAAAATTGGTACACAGGTCCAGGGTGCCGACCTCAACGTCTCCATTCGCTCATAGGCGATCTCACTCGTGTCGCCCCCTAGTGGAAACAGGAAGTGCCATATTTTACATCATCATTGTGCGATTTCCACAAAACTTCACATGTGTAATCACTGTCCCACCCTGAACGCAACCGCTTGTGTTTTGTTACACTCTACTGCCCCCTGGTGGATGAACCATCAACCTCTCATAACTCCTTCATGCTTTGTCCAATTCACTCCAAACTTCACATGACTGATGAGTGGCCGCCCTGAACACACCAGACCACACCAGACCATATGTGTAACTACCTGTGACTGCCCCCTACTGGATGAACGAAACATTGCATTTTTGGCCTCCTTCCAGGTTTTTTCTCACTTTCTGCTTCACGCCACAGCCCCGCCATGCCTCAGGCCCCACGGTGGCAAGGGTGAGCGAGGGCCCGCCATCGCCGCTTGCGGCTTTAATTATTATTACTATTATTCTTCCGACATCTCGTGCCCCAATTTCGCCCCTTTCCCAAATGCGAAAATGCTTATACTTTTGCACAGACGTCCGGCCTCATCCGACATTCGATATTTTTGGGTGGTCGCACATGGTCGACGCATAATGGCGGAATAGCGC
>NZ_JBIGLT010000009.1:0-283812 GCF_043658315.1 Variovorax sp. VaC1
CGTGGCCACCGCATCGCCGCCCTGGGCGCCGACGCCCGGGATCAGCAGCGGCCCCGTCGGCGCCAGCGCGCGCCCGCGCTCGACATCATGGAAGTGGCGCGCGCCGACAGCTCGCGCCGCCTGTCGCGTGCGCCGCTCGAAGGCGCGCGCATCGACAGCGACGATCACGAGAAGGCGCCGACCTACTGGCCGGGCTACGCATGGGCCGCCGCCACCAGCGTGGCGCTCACGCTGGTCTGCACGCCGCTGGCCAGCGTGCTCGAACTGTCGAACATCGTGATGCTCTTCCTGCTCGGCGTGGTGGGCGTGGCGATGCGCTTCGGCCGCGGGCCGTCGGCGCTGGCGGCATCGCTCAACGTGGCGGCCTTCGACTATTTCTTCGTGCCGCCGCGCCTGTCGTTCGCGGTGAGCGACGTGCAGTACGTGCTGACCTTCGCGGTCATGCTCGGCGTCGGCCTGCTGGTGGGCCAGCTCACCGCCGGGCTGCGCTTTGCGGCCGGCGTATCGACCAGCCGCGAGCGGCGCGCACGCTCGCTGTTCGAGCTGACGCGCGAGCTGTCGGCCGCGCTGGAAAGCTCGCAGGTCGTCACGCTGGGCGGCGCCGCGGTGCGGGGCCACTTCGGCGGCCACGCGCTGGTGCTGGTCACCGATGCGGCCGACCAGCTCGTGATGCCCATCGATCCGCCGGAGGGCTTCGACCCGCAGGTGGCCGACTGGGCCTTCCGCCACGGCCAGCCGGCCGGCCTGGCCACCGCCACGCTGGCGGCGCAGACCTGGCACTACGTGCCGCTGCAGGCGCCGATGCGCGTGCGCGGCGTGCTGGCGCTGTCGCCGGCCCAGCCGCGTTGGCTGCTGATTCCCGAACAGGCACAGCAGCTCGACACGCTGGCCCGTCAGATCGCGATCGCGCTGGAGCGCGTGCACTACGTCGAGGTGGCGCAGCAGGCGGTGGTCGAGATGGAATCGGAGCGGCTGCGCAACGCGCTGCTCGGCGCGATCTCGCACGACGTGCGCACCCCGCTCACCGCGCTGATCGCGCTGGCCGAATCGCTGCAGACCCTGCCGCCCGCCGAACATGCCGACGCCGCGCGCGCCATCGTCGCGCAGGCGCACGAGCTGCATGCGCTGGTCAACAACCTGCTCGACATGGCGCGTCTTGAAAGCGGCATCGCGGGCGGCGCGGTGAACCTGCGGCGCGATTGGCAATCGGTGGAAGAAGTGGTGGGCTCGGCCATTCGCGCGGCGCGCACCTCGCTGGGCAACGTGGTGGTGCAGACGGCGCTCGACCCCGAGCTGCCGTTGGTCGAGTTCGATGCGGTGCTGATCGAGCGCGTGCTGGTCAACCTGCTCGAGAACGCCACCAAGTACGGCGCGCCACCCATCGTGGTCGGCGCCCGCGCCGAGCCCGGCACGCTGGTGCTGACGGTGCGCGACCACGGCCCCGGCCTGCCCGCCGCGCTGCTTGGTCATGAACAGAAGCTGTTCGACAAGTTCACGCGCGGCGAGGTCGAGTCGGCCACGCCGGGCGTGGGGCTTGGCCTGGCGATCTGCAGGGCGGTGGTGAGCGCGCACGGTGGTGAGATCACCGCGGCCAATGCACGCGATGGCGGTGCAGAATTCACGGTCACCCTGCCACGCCGCGAGCCGCCCGAACCGGCCGAAGCCCAACTCTGAAGCCATGCCATCTCCCACCGCCATCGTGATCGAAGACGAGCCGCAGATCCGCCGTTTTGTGCGCGGCGCGCTCGAGGCCGAAGGCTGGCTGGTGCACGAGGCCGGCACGCTGCGCGATGGCCTTGCGGCAGCGGGAACGCGCCAGCCCGACCTGCTGGTGCTCGACCTCGGGCTGCCCGATGGCGATGGGGTGTCGCTGATCCGCGATGTGCGTGGCTGGTCGGCCGTGCCGATCATCGTGCTGTCCGCGCGCACCGATGAAGCGGACAAGATCGCGGCGCTCGATGCGGGCGCCGACGACTATCTGACCAAGCCCTTCGGCACCGGCGAATTGCTGGCGCGGGTGCGAGCGAATCTGCGGCGCCCACGAGCGGCGGGTGGGGGCAGTGATGAACCTGCGGAAGCACTGTTCCGCTTCGGTGAGATCGAGTTCGATCGCGGTGCGCGCATCGTGCGCCGCGCCGGTGAAGAGGTGCACTTGACGCCGACCGAGTACCGGCTGCTGTCGGTGCTGGTCGCCAACGCGGGTCGCGTGTTGACGCAACGCCAACTGCTGCGCGAGGTGTGGGGCCCATCGCACACGGACCAGAGCCACTATCTGCGGATCTACATGGGGCATCTGCGGCAGAAGCTGGAGGCCGACCCTGCGCAGCCTCGGCATCTGTTGACGGAGACTGCTGTGGGGTATCGGTTGGTGGTCTAGTTTTTTCGACCGCCGACCGCTGGTTGTTGGCTGTGTCGATCGGGGGCGCGGCGATGGGCGCTGTGCCCTTGGGCGGCCGACGTCACCGGCCGCTTCGCGGCTTCCCTGCGCTGCTCACGACGGGCGGGGTCTCGCAGAACTCGCTTCGCTCAAACAGCTGCGAGCCCTGATCCGCCCGTCGCTCCGCTGCTCGGCGGTGCCTCAACGGCCACCCAAGGGCACAGCACCCATCGCCGTGGTCAGAGCGGTTGTTGATCCCTCCTCTTCGGAGTCCGTTCCCTGTCTTGCTCCCTCTCCCTCCGGGAGAGGGTTGGGGTGAGGGCAGTCGGCCTCGAAGAAGTGCAGTGTTCTTGTTAAACCCCTGAGCCCGGTATGCGGTGCGGCGCGGTCAGCCCCTCTGGGCAGCCGAGGAGCGCAGCGTTTCGCGGATCAGGGCTCGCAGCTGTTTGAGCGAAGCGAGTTCTGCGAGACCCCGCGAAATGCGAGCACCGCAGGGAAGCCCGAAGGGCCGGCACAGCGGGGCTGACCGCGCCGTGCCGCGTACCGGGCGCCTCCCCAAATAACACTGAAGGAGCCTCCTGACCCAATCTCATTACTTTCAGTCCCTCACTCATTACCGTCTTCAAGTCTCCTGGCTCAACACTGTCCCCTGTCCGAATGCCCGGACAAAAAACAGGAGAGCAGATTTGCACATAGTGATCATCGGCGCAGGCCTTGGCGGCCTGTGCCTCGCACAAGGACTCCGTCGACGCGGCATGTCCTTCGCCGTCTACGAGCGCGACGCCGCACCCGACAGCCGGCCACAAGGCTTCCGCATCAAGATCGACCAGGCCGGCCAGCAAGCACTCGAAGTTTGCCTGCCACCCGCGTTGAACACGCGCTTCAAGGAGACCTGTGCAATCCCCGTGAATGGCGTCAACCTCATCGGCCCGAACCTCGAACCCGTGAGCGAACGATGGGTCGCATCATGGCAGCGCGCCGGTGGCGACGATGCTCCCGTGGGCCGCGTGGAAGACGTGAACGCCGACCGCCTCGCGATGCGCCGCGTGCTGCTCAGCGGCATCGAAGCGCACGTCCATTTCGGTCGCGCATTCACCGGCTACGAGCGCAGCGGCGGTGTGCTGCGCGCACGCTTCGAGGATGGCAGCGTGGTCGAAGGAGATGTTCTCGTGGCCGCCGATGGCGTCAACTCCGCCGTGCGCGCGATGCGCCTTCCTGACGTGGTGCCGCTCGACACCGGATCGACCTGCATCTACGGCAAGACCCTCTTCAGCGCCGACACCGCATCACGCATCGCGCCGCTGTTCCACACGAAAACCTCCGTCGCATTCGGCGACCGCCTCGCGGTCATCGTCGACCCGATGAAGTTCAAGCGAGAGGCGTCGCTTCAGCCAGTCGGCGACTACCTCTACTGGGCCATGATCGGCCCGAATGACCGTCTGAACCCCGATGACGACGCTGCTGCGCCACCGTCAGACCCGCGCAACCGCGCACACGCCATCGTGCTGTCCCGCACCGCCGATTGGCATCCAGGGTTCCGTGCCCTCTTCAAGCTGGCCGCGCCCTCCGACGTCGCCATGCTCCCGATCCGGACCATGACCGCGCCGCCCGCCTGGACCACAGACGGCGTGACCGTGCTCGGCGATGCGATCCACGTCATGAGCCCTGCTGGTGGCCTGGGCGCGAACACCGCATTGCACGACGCCGCCACGCTCGCCGAAAAGATGGGTACGGCATTTGCCAATCGCACCTCCGTAGTGGCGGCAGTCGCCGAATACGAAGCGGCCATGCGCGACTACGCACGCGAGGCCATCCAGCAATCGAACGAGGGTGCACAACTGTTGTTCGGCGCGGTGGCTACGTAGCGACAATCGGCCGGCATGAACACCACGATGAAACGCGTCGGCAGGGCCTGGGTTGTTGGCGCATCGATGGCGTTGCTCGGCGCGACAATCCATGCGGCGCTGCCATCGCAGCCGCTACAGATCGGCGAAGGCGCCACGCTCCGCATCGCGCCTGCGCCGCGCGTAAAGCTGGCCTCCGGCGCTTCAGTGAACCTGAAATGGAGCCCGGCGCTGAAGCGAGCCATTGCCACGTCGGATGATGTCTTCGTCGCCGGTGCAGCAACCTTCCAGCAAGACGGCCACACCTACTTCTACCTCGTGACCCAGGAGCCTTCGCGAGAGAACCGTGGTGCCGGTTACTGCGGCGCAGGCACGGAAGACATCCTTCGCCTCATCGAGATAGCGAAGCCACCGCTGCACCTGATCGAGCGCGACAAGCTGCTCCTGCAAAGCTGCCTCGAATCGATAGAACTCGACGACGCCAGCGGCGCCTCGCTGCGCAAGCAACTGGAAAGCCGCACCGATCCGCAACACCTGACGCTCACCTGGTCAGAGCATCCCAAGTTCGGCTCCGCACCCAAGCGGGTGACGGTGCGCGACGGACGGCTCGCACTCGAATAGACGCCGTCGCGCATCGAGCGCAGTCGTGGTGTCCGGCCAACATCGCGCTCACGCACAACTTGCCTTCTGCCTTGCCTGCAAACACAATCCGCCCCACCATGAAATTCATCCAGGCCATCGAGGCGAGCATCGCCACCCACTGACATCGCCCTCGATCGCGTTCGGAAGGCGTTGCGCCTTCCGGTCTCCAACCCCGGCAGGTTCGTCCCTCCGGGGTTTTGTTTTTTCTGCGTTCCCATTCCATTCACACCATGCGTACCTACGACAAGCTGATCGCCACGATTTCCGTCCGCCGGAGCGTGGACACCGTGCGCCCGGGCTCCGGCCGCAGCAACAGATTGCACGACACCGTTCGTCGCTAGCCCCAAGGCGAATCTCGCCTGGGGCTGGCGCAAAGCCAACCAGGCATGCGAGGCGCGCAGGACGCGCCTCGATTCAAAGAAAGAGATTCGTCATGAACCCGAAACCCAGGAACATCCGCAACATCGGCATCATTGCCCACGTCGACGCGGGCAAGACCACCACCACCGAACGCATCCTGTTCTACGCCGGCGACAGCCATCGCATCGGCGATGTGAGCAGCGGAACGACCCGCACGGACTTCGATCCGCAGGAACGCGCACGTGGCATCACCATCAGCAGTGCGGCTGTCACGGTCCACTGGAATGCGACCCAGATCAACCTGATCGACACGCCCGGCCACATCGACTTCAACATCGAGGTGAACCGTTCCCTGCGTGTGCTCGACGGTGCCGTGGTCGTGTTCGACGGCGTTGCCGGCGTGGAGCCGCAGACGGAAACGAACTGGCGCCTCGCGGACAAGTACCGCGTGCCGCGCATCGCTTTCGTCAACAAACTCGACCGGCTCGGTGCCGACTTCCTGCGCGTGGTCGCGATGATGGAAGAACGCCTGGGCGTGAAGGCCGTGGCCGTGCAGTTGCCCATTGGCGCGGAAGGCGACTTCCGTGGCGTGATCGATCTGGTCGGCATGCGCGCACTCGTCTGGGACAAGGACGATGCCAGCCAGCCGTACCGCGTGGCCGAGATTCCTGCCGATTCGTTGGCTCTGGCGCAGCGCCATCGCGCGCGGCTCGTGGAGCTTGCGGTCGAACAGGATGAAGCGGCAATGGTCGCGTATCTGAATGGCGAAGAGCCGACGGCCGACGTGCTGCACGCGTGCATCCGCAAGGGTGTGCTGGCTGGTGCGTTCGTACCGGTGTTGGCCGGTTCGGCGTTCCGCAATCGCGGCGTGGAGCCCCTGCTCGATGCCGTCGTGGACTGGCTGCCGAAGCCCGGCGAAGTAGAGATGGCGTGCGATCCGGCGGCACCGTTCGCGGCCCTCGCATTCAAGGTCGTCACCGACGACCACGGCGCGATGGTGTTCGTGCGCGTCTACAGCGGCAGGTTGCGGCGTGGCGACACGATGCTCAATGCCACGACGGGTCGCAGCGAACGCGCGGCACGGCTGTATGAAGTGCATGCGGACGACCGCATCGAACGCGACGAACTCGTGGCCGGCGACATCGCGGCCATCGTCGGGCTGAAGGACACGCTGACCGGCCACACCCTGTGTGACCGGAACCATCCGGTTCATCTGGAAGAGATCAGCGTGCCCGAGCCCGTGATCCACATCGCGATCGAAGCGAAGGCGCAGGCCGATCAGCAAGGGCTGTCGAAGGCATTGCAGGCCATGTTGCGGGAAGACCCGAGCCTGCAGCTTCGACAGGATGCCGAATCGGGCCAGACGATTCTTTCGGGCATGGGTGAGTTGCAGCTCGAAGTGTCGATCGAGAAGTTGCGCGCGAAGTACGGCATAGACGTGTCGGTGGGCCGGCCCCAGGTCGCCTACCGTGAAACGATTTCAAGAGAAACGGAGGTGCACCATGTGCACAAGAAGCAGACCGGCGGCCCCGGTCAGTTCGCGGCGCTGACGCTTCGTCTCGCGCCGCAAGCGCGCGGCGAAGGCATCGCTTTCGAGAGCCAGGTGGTGGGCGGCGTCATTCCGCGCGAGTTCATTCCCGCGGTCGAGGCCGGCATCCGCCGAGCCGCGCAATCGGGCGTGGCCGCCGGTTTTCCGTGCGTGGACTTCGTGGCCACGCTGGTGGACGGCAGCCACCATGAGCGCGATTCGTCCGCGATGGCTTTCGAGCTGGCGGCTGCCACGGCATTCCGTGAGGCGGTTGTCAGGGCGGGGCCCCAGGTGCTCGAACCGGTGATGGCCGTGGAGGTCATCACGCCGGCCGACTACCTGGGCGATTGCATCGGTGATCTGCACCGACGCCGTGGTTCGATTCGCGGCCAGTCGATGCGCGGCAATGCGGCCGTCATCGATGCGCATGTGCCGCTGAAGGAGATGTTCGGCTACATCGGCAACCTGCGCGCGCTGTCTTCGGGCCGCGCGCAGTACACGATGCAGTTCGACCACTATGCAGTGGCGCCTGCGAGTGAAACGGCCGGGCTCGTGAAGAGCTGATGGCCTTGAAAGGGCGGTCCTTGTGGGCCGCCCTTTTTTCATGTCAGGCCGTCAGGCCCTTGTTCGGATTCAGCAGGAACTTCTCCCCCGTCGCCTGCTTGCCATACACCCCGATCGCATCGAGCTGCAGCGCCTCGACCAGCGAGACTTCCCGCGTGTACTTGCTTGCGAACGTGGTCTTCAGTTCCGCCACCACGCGTGCCTTCAGGCGTTGCGTGCCTTCATCGCCGAGCTTCCCGAGGAACGGGAACAGCAGCCAGCCGCCCATGCCCCATGCCATGCCGAAGTTGCGCACGAACTCGGTCGGGCTGCGGTCGAGGCCGCCGTAGATGTAGACCTGCTTGTGGGTGGTCGAGCCGTAGCGGCTGTATTCCTTGGCGGTGCGGTTGATGGCCGCTTCCATGCAGCCGAGGATCTGGCCCGCGAGCTTGCCGCCGCCGGTAGCGTCGAAGGCCAGCGTGGCGCCGGTGTCGACCAGCGCCTGCGTCAGGTCTTCGAGGAAAGTGGGCGACGTGGCGTTGCACACGTGCTTCGCGCCGAGGCCGCGCAGCAGCGCTTCCTGTTCGGGCTTGCGCACGATGTTGACGAGGTCGATGCCGTCCTTCTGGCAGATCTTGTTGAGCATCTGGCCGAGGTTGGAGGCGGCGGCGGTGTGCACCAGCGCCTTGTGGCCTTCTCGCCGCATCGTCTCGACCATGCTGAGCGAGGTGAGCGGGTTGACAAAACACGAAGCGCCTTCGGCGGCCGTCGTGCCCGGCGGCAGTTCCATGCACTGCGCGACGGCAACCGCGCGGTACTGCGAGTACATCGCGCCGCCGATGGCGGCCACGGTCTTGCCGAGCAGTGCCTGCGCGGCCGGCGACGAACCGGCCTTGACGACCACGCCCGCGCCTTCATTGCCGACCGGCATCGACTGGTCGAGGCGCCCGGCAACGAAGGCGCGGGCGCGTTCGGGCACGGTGGCGGTAACGACGGGGCGCTCGGCCGTGCCGGATGCCTTGGCAGTGCTCATGTCGGCGGCGCCGAACAGCAGGGCCAGGTCCGATGGGTTCATCGGCGATGCCTCGACGCGGATCACCACCTCGTGGGCCTGCGGTTCGGGGATCGACTCGTCGTGCAGCGAGAGTTCGAGTTCGCCGTTCGAGCGAACGAGGGAGCGGATTTGCAGCGCCATGGAAGTAGCCCTTGAAGAGGTTCGTTCGGAGATGGCCGGTGGCCACGGGGCGGCCAGTATAGGAGCGGGGTGCGAAAGCCGCAGGCGCCTTCAGGACACCATGGGAATGGCCTGGGCATGGGCCAGCGCGTGGCGCATCTTCGGCGGGTCGAGCCGCTCGATGTAGCGCGGGATGTTGCGCCACAGCGTGTGGTAGCCGTAGCCGCCGCGCAGCATTTCGTGGCGCGCGCTGTCCTTGTCCCAGTCCTGCACCGCCATGCGGTAGACGGCGGCCACCACGCCGGTGCGGTCGGCGCCGTGCATGCAGTGGATGAGCACCGGGCCGGTTTTTTCTGCCTCGCGAATGGCGACCAATGCGCGCAGCACCTTGGCATCGTCGATGGACCAGGTGTTGATCGGCACGCGCAAGAGGCGGATGCCGGAGCCGGCAAACACCTTCTTGTCGTCGTTGAAGGAGCGCAGGCTCACCACGGTGCGGATGCCCAGCGACTGCAGCGCGGCCATGTTGGCGCGCCGGGGCTGTGCGCTGCGGTACAGCGTGGGTGTGATGCGGTGCAGGTTCTCGACCCGCAGTTCGTCCAGCGGGTCGGCCCAGTGGCCGGGGCGCGGGTCGTCGATCTTCGGTGTGGTCATTTCTTCTTTCGGCGCCAATGCCGGGTCACCACGATCAGCAGCGCCACCGCCAGGCCGCCCCAGTAGTCGACCGGCGCGCCCCACAGCCAGTGCTTGTGCCAGAAGGCATCGACCGGGTTGAAGCGGGCCCAGCCGAAGGCCGGGTTGATCATGAACCACATGAAGTCTTCGCAGACCCAGAACACGATCAGGCCCGCGAGCGCAAGGCCCCAGTCGCGCAGCTTCCAGCGCCCGTTGAAGGCCAGCGGCGAGAAGAACACCAGCGCCATGAAGGTGAAGACCCAGGCGTGGTAGCCGGTCATGGCGCGGCCGCCCCAGAAGATGTCGAGCCAGATGCTGTTCTCGATGCGCCATGTGGGCAGCGAGGTGGCCCAGCCCGCGCCGCCTTCGATCTGGATTTCTGCGTTGGCAAAGAAGAAGGCCATCACGACCACCCAGACGAGGTAGCCGAGCGTGCGGCCCACACCCGTCTTTTCGACCTCGCCGCTCACGCGCCGGCACCCAGCACGTGTTGCAGCACGGCCCGTGCGGCCTGCGGCTTGCCGAGCGCGCGGCTGCGCGTGGCCATGTGTGCGAGCTTGGCGGGGTCGGCCATCAGGCGCGCCACCTTGTAGTCGAGGCCGATGGCGTCGTAGGCAAGCCATGCGGCGCCTTCTTCCATCAGGAAGCCGGCGTTGTGTTCTTCCTGCCCCGGAATGGGCGAGATCAGCAGCATCGGCTTGCCGAGCGCCAGGCATTCGGACACCGTGAGGCCGCCGGGCTTGGTAACCACCAAGTCGGCCGCGGCCATGAGCTTGTGCATTTCGTTGGTGAAGCCGATGGCCACCACGCGGCCCGGATGGCGCCGGGCCAGCGCCTCGAGCTTGCCGTGCGCCTCGACGTTGCGGCCCGCCACGGCGATGACCTGGAAGTTGCCCTTGTTGCCGTCCTGCCCGCCCAGGCCGAGCACGCGCTCGACCATGCTGGGCAGGTCGCCCACGCCGGCGCCGCCCGAGGCCATCAGCAGGATGGGGCGCGACGGGTCGAGGCCGAGTTCGGTCGCGCAGGCGTGGCGCGCGAGCGCCGGCACGTCGGGCTCGGAAAAGCCGGGCATCACCGGGATGCCGGTCACGTGGATGCGCTCCGGCGGAATGCCGCGCGCCCGCAGGCGGAAGGCCACTTCTTCCGTTGCCGCGAGGTAGCCCGCCATGCCCGGTACCAGCCACATGTTGTGCAGGTCGTAGTCGGTGATCTGCAGCCACACGGGGTAGTCGATGCGACCCCGGTTGCGCTCGCGCATCAGCAGCTCGGCCGGCAGGAAGTGGGTGCAGATCACCGCGTCGGGCTTCTCGCGGCGGATCTCGCGCACCAGCGCGCCGGTGCTCAGGCGCTCGATGCCGCGGCGCAGCCGTTGCGAAGGCGCGTGGTGCGGCGTGACGTCGGTGCGCTGATGGAGGTACGACCAGAGGTCGGGCGCGCGGTTCACGAGCTGGATGTACCAGTCGGTGTAGACCTTGCGAAAGCCTCCGGCCACATGGGCCATGGCGTCGATGTGGACCGCCGTGCAGGGCGGGGCGAGGGTCTGGGCGGTGGCGGCGAGCGCCTGTGCTGCACGCACATGTCCGTTGCCGGCACTTACGCTGAGGATCAGGAGTTTGGTCATGGATTCGGCAGTCTGCGCGGATTATGGCCATGCCGTGTGGCAGTGCTGGCTGCGGCTGCCCAGGTCGCTGCTTGCGGGGTGATGAACTCCTCGACTTGAACGCTGTTGTTGCTCTTGGCGCTGCTGTTCAGGGCGGCGCCCACGCCGCCGGCGCGGGCGTTGTCAGAGCAGTTATTGATCAGCGATTCACTAGCAGCGTGCCCTCGTGCGAATGGCCCCGGGTGCTCCCCGCAGCGAAATAAAGGAGGAGCGAAGCGGGGGACATTCGCGGAGGGGAGTACCCGGTGTCATCCGCACGCGCCCCGAACAGCAGCGCCGCGAAAGACCAGAGACACCTCAGAGCGGAGCGCGCGAAGTCACGAACTGATTGACACCAACGGCCGCACGCTCGCGAATCGCATCGAAAGTCGTGCTCGCCACGATGCGCCCGTTCTCGAACACCGTCTGCAGCAGATCGACCTGGTCGGCTGCAAGCGTTTCCTCGCGCAATGTCTGCACCTCGCCACGTGCGTTCTGCACGAGCGCGAGCCGACCCTTCTTCGATGCCTTGCTCACATCGCCCACCGGCGACTTGTAGACATCGCGCCACTCGCCGTTCACCTGCATGGCCGAACACTTCATCGCCCATTGCATCGTGTCGCGGTTCACCTGCTGCAGCAGCCCGCCGCCCATGCCGAAGGAGATGTTCTCGGTCGAGAACCCGTTGTGGAAGAAGTTCGACAGGCACAGCCGCAGCGAATCGAGCGTCACGCCGTCGCCCTGGATGATGCGCACGTTGTTCAGCACGCGAAAACCCTTGGCATTGGTCGTGGTGCCGAAGCGATCGGCCAGGATCTGCGCCACCTTCAGCGTGGTTTCGGCCGGGTCGCCCGAGTCGGGCCGCACCACCAGCGTCGCGCCCGAGCCCACCACCTTCGCCTTCAGCTCGTTGCCCCAGATGCGCGCGCAGGCATTGAAGATGTCGTAGCTGTCGCTCACCACCGCGAAGGTCGCGCCGGGCTTGCCGAACTGCTCGACCATGTTGCTGTACGCATCGGCCTCGTGGTCGCGGCCCCAGCCGGTGATGGTGCTGTGCTCGGCCGCGGGAATCGAGAAACCCGCCACGTCGCAGTCGTAGTAGCGGCGCGCGGCCACCAGCGCGGCCAGCGTGTCGGTGCCCATGAAGTTGACCAGGTGGGCCATGCCACCGAGCGCCGCCGATTCGAGGCTCGACACACCGCGCGCGCCGAAGTCGTGCAGCCGAAAGGCGATCTGACCTTGCGGGTCGTCGCAGGTCGCTTCGAGGTAACGCAGCAGCGTGGTGCGCGCGGCGGCCGACAGCGTGGCCACCGTGGTCGGGTACCAGATGGCGCGCAGCAGTTCGGTTTCGAGAAAGCTCGTGACCCAGAAGAACTCGGGGTCGGTGTTCTCGATGGTGGCCAGCACGTTGTGCACCGGCAGCACGCTGCCTTCGGGCACGGCGCGGATGCGCACGGGCATCAGGCCGCCGTGCTTCTCGATCAGGCGCAGCCAGCCTTCGCGGTTGAAGGGCTCGCCGTGCACCGCCATCAGCGCGGCGGCTTCATCGACATCGGCCAGCGTGACGGGCGTCTGCAGGTACTCGCGCAGGTACGCCTGCAGGCCGAAGAAGAGCGAGTGGCTGAAGATGCCGCCGCGCGATTCGATGTAGCTGTACACCGTCTGCGTGCCGGGCGGATATTGCATCCAGTGCGACACCTTGTAGGAGTCGGTGCGCAGCAGCAGGTTGTTGCCCAGGGGCGAGGAGGTGAGGTTGCGGTTCATGTGAAAGCTCCTTTCACTGTGGCACCCGTCAACCGGGTGCCGTTCTTGCTGACAAAGCCTGGTCGTTCAGTTCTTGCCCAGGCCACCCAAAAAATGATTCGCGATGAAGAAGTGGTCTTCGTAGATGCGGTCCTGCATGTCGAGAAATTCTGCGATCGGCACCCAGCGCACCTCGGCGGCATCGTCGTCGGCGCGCACGTCCGAAAGACCGGTCCACTGGTTGTGCGCCAGCTCGAAGAAGAAACCGTGCGTGATCGTGCGGCCGCGCTGCGAGCGGTCGGGCGCATCGAACACATGGCTGGCCTTCATGCTGCCGTTGAGCACGGGCACGGGCACCTTCAGCCGGGTTTCTTCCTTCAGCTCGCGGACGGCCGCGTCCTGCAGCCGCTCGTGCTGGCCGACGAAGCCGCCGGGCAACGCCCAGGTGCCTTTGCCAGGATGGAACTTGCGCTGCACCAGCAGGATGTGGCCGGCCTCGACCACGATGGCATCGACCGTGGTGTAGATGGGCGGAAAGTCGCTGCCCGCATAGCGGTACTTGTCGCGGTAGTCGACAAGAAAGGCGCGCTCTTCGCAAAGCTCGGCGTAGTCGCCGGTGTGCGTGAACTGTTCGAGGAATGCGGCGGTGCCGTCGGGCAGGTCGGCGCGTGCGAGCTGGCCGCGGTTCTCGGGGTCGAAGTAGAGGCTGCGCACGTCGGTGGCGTTCAGGCTCTCCACGTTCTGGTGGGCCACGAACTCCCAGTGCGGGAACAGCTTGAGGTAGTAGCTCGATGCGTCCTTCAGGTGGCCCACCAGCGCCACCTTGGCCTTGGCGGGCGCATGGCCGTCCTGCTGGATGAGGCGCTCGACGGCCGACTGGATCGACGCGATCCAGAGCTGGTCGTTGTAGGGCGAGTCGCCCACGCCGACGACGCTCACGCGCATCTGGTCGGTGCTGCGCAGGCAGGCGCGCACCATGCGTTCGCGTTCGTCGAAGGTGAAAGGGTTCTTGACGCTGCGCGGTGTGCGGGCGGAGCCGACCACCACGATGACCCGATCGGCGGCGCGAGAGGCCTCTTCGATGAGTCGTTGGTGACCGAAATGAACGGGCTGGAAACGCCCGATGACGATGGCGTACTGGTACTTGCGTGTGCTCACTTGGGAATCCCCCAAAAAGGGCGCGATCAACTCGCGCTTGCGGTCAGGATAGCACCGGGGCCGGGGATCGATCAAGCCATTCTGGCGACGGTCACCGGGCCTCATCGATAATCGGCCATGCCTGCGTCTCCTCCCTCCAACGGCCCGGCCCGTCGCCTGCCGGCCCGCCCTCCGACCGAATCCAGCCAGCCGTTTCGTCGCGCGCCCGCGCCGCAAGCGGCCAGCGATGGCCCGGTGCGGCTCAACAAGCGCATGGCCGAACTCAACATGTGTTCGCGCCGCGAAGCCGACGAATGGATCGCCAACGGCTGGGTCAAGGTGAACGGCAAGCCGGCCGAGATGGGCGTGAAGGTCACGCCCTCCGACCGCATCGAGATCGACAAGGCGGCCAAGGGCCAGCAGGCGAACCAGGTCACCATCCTCATCAACAAGCCCATCGGCTATGTGAGCGGGCAGGCCGAGGACGGCCATGAACCCGCGGTCGTGTTGTTCACCCCGCAGAACCGTTGGGCGGACGACAACGCCCGCTTTTTCTTCAGCCCCCAGCAGCTGCGCGGCCTGGCGCCGTGCGGCCGGCTCGACATCGATTCCATCGGCCTGCTGGTCATGACGCAGGACGGCCGCGTCGCGCGCCAATTGATCGGCGAAGACTCGGTGATGGAAAAGGAATACCTCGTGCGCGTGGCCTACCACGGCCTGGGCCAGCCGGCGCCCACCGGGCAGCTCATTCGCATGGACGACGACGACCCGGTCACGCAGAACGTGCAGGCGGTCTTTCCGCCGGCGATGCTTGCGAAGCTGCGGCATGGCCTGAGCCTCGACGGCCAGGCGCTCAAGCCGGCGCGGGTCGAATGGCAGAACCCCGAGCAGTTGCGCTTCGTGCTCACCGAAGGCAAGAAGCGCCAGATCCGCCGCATGTGCGAGCTGGTCGGCCTGAAGGTGGTGGGCCTGAAGCGCGTGCGCATCGGCAAGGTGATGCTGGGCAACCTGCCGGTGGGGCAGTGGCGTTACCTCGGCCCGCACGAAAAGTTCTGACTGACCGAGGGCTTCGCACGCGCATGGCCGACGCCCCGCTGCTGAGCCTGCGCGCGCTCAACCGCGCGACGCTGGCGCGCCAGATGCTGCTGGCGCGGCGCAAGCTGACGGCCGTGCAAGCCGTCGAGCGGCTGGCCGGGTTGCAGGCGCAGGCACCGAACCCGCCCTACATCGGCCTCTGGAGCCGGCTCGAAGGCTTCGAGCGCGAACAACTCACCGAGGCCATGCGCAAGCGCCGCATCGTGCGCATGTCGGCGATGCGCTCGACCCTGCACCTGATGACCGCGACCGACGCGCTGGCATGGCGCCCGTTGCTGGAGCCCGTGCATCAGCGCGGCCTGCTGGGCAATCACAAGCGGGCGCTCGACGGCCTCGATCGCGCGGCCGTGGTCGCGGCCGGCCGTGCGCTGCTCGACCAGCGCCCGCACACCAGCGCCGAACTCGGGCAGGCGCTCGGTGCACGCTGGAAGGGGCGCGAAACCGCATCGCTGGCCGCGCTGATCCGCAACAACGTGCCGCTGGTGCACCTGCCGCCCGCCGGCAGCTGGAACTCGCACCAGAGCGCGCTGCTGCAGCCCATCGGGCACTGGCTCGGTGAATCTGCCGCCGACATCGCTCCGGCCACGCAGGACGACCTGCTGCTGCGCTACCTCGCCGCCTTCGGCCCTGCCACGCTGGCCGATGCGGGCGCATGGTCGGGCCTGACCGGCTGGAAGGCGGTGGCCGAACGCCTGCGGCCGCAGCTGCGCGTGTTCGTGGGCGAGCAGGGCGAGGAGTTGTTCGACCTGCCGCGCGCGCCGCGCCCCGACCCCGACACGCCTGCGCCGCCGCGCCTTGTCGCCGAATGGGACAACCTGCTGCTCTCGCACGCCGATCGCAGCCGCGTGCTGAGCGAGGCACATCGCGCGCGCGTGTTCACTATCAACGGCATCGTGCGCGGCACGGTGCTGCTCGACGGCTTCGTCGCGGGCGTGTGGAAGATCGAGCGGGCGAAGAACACCGCCACCGTGGTGCTGGAGCCGTTCACGCGCTGGTCGAAGGCGGACCGGCTCGGCGTGCAGGAAGAGGCAATGCGGCTGCTGGCTTTCGCCGCCGCTGACGGCGACGGCGATGAAAGCGAGCGGCACGCCGTTCGCATGCCCTGAACCTGCTGCACTGTGCGGCGGCCAAGTCAGTCCCGCCTAATTCTTCGCCCCTAGGCTGCGCCACGGCGCAAGCACTTCCGGTCATCCCGATCGCGTGCTACCTTGCGGCCGAAGGAGTCGCTGCAATGCGCGTGCTTTTGGTGGAAGACGACGAAATGATCGGGCGCAGCCTGAAACAGGCGCTCGAAGGCGCGGGCTGGTCCGCCGACTGGGTGCGCGACGGCGAGCTCGCGCAAAGCGCTCTCGGCGACGGCGGCTACACCTGCGTGCTGCTCGACCTGGGCCTGCCCAAGCAGGACGGCACCGAGGTGCTGCGGCGCGCCCGCGAACGCGGCGACGCCACGCCGGTGCTGGTGCTGACCGCGCGCGACGGGGTCGACGACCGCATCCACAGCCTCGACCTCGGCGCTGACGACTACCTGCTCAAGCCCTTCGAATTCCGCGAGCTGCTCGCGCGCATGCGGGCCGTCGTGCGTCGCCGCGACGGCGCCGCGCACTCGCTGGTCGGCAGCGGCGCGCTGCAGCTGGACCTCACCACGCGCGAGGTGGTGGTGAACGGCGCACGCGAGGCACTGACCGCGCGCGAGTTCGCGCTGCTGCATGCGCTGCTGGAGCGGCCCGGCGCCATCCTCTCGCGCGAGCAGCTTGAAAACCGCATCTACGGCTGGGGCGAGGAAGTGACGAGCAATGCCATCGACGTGCTGATCCACGGCATGCGCCGCAAGCTCGGTGCGGATGCGATCCGCAACGTGCGCGGTCTGGGTTGGCGCGTGGCGGCATGAACGGTGCAACGCGCGGCCACGGCCGGTGGTGGCGGCCGCGTTCGCTGCGCACGCAACTGTTGTTGTGGTTGATCACGCTGCACGTGCTTGCGGCCGTGCTCACGGCGTGGTTTTCTTTTCTTGCCTACGGCAACCTGGTCCACAACGCTCTGGATGACCAGATGCGGCTGGTGGCCGAGTCGTATACGGGCAGCGATCAGCCCAAGACGCCGCGCGAGATGGACGGCGAGGCCGCCTTCTCGCGCGGCGCGTTCATCGTGCAGATATGGAGCGCCGACGGCACCACGCTGCGCGCGAGTTCATGGCCCGCGCTGTCGGTGCCGCTGCAGCCGGGCATCGGCTTCAGCGACGTGAGCGCGGGTGCGCACGCGCAATCGAGCTGGCGCGTGTTCACCGCCGAGCCCGGTCCGCGCGCCGACCAGCCGCGCGTGCAGGTGCTGCAGAACGAGGACTATCGCCGCCGCCGCGCGCTGCGGCGCGCCTTGCTCGAAGGCTTGCCGATTGCGCTGCTGTTGCCTGTGGCGTTGCTGATCCTGTGGCTCATCGTGTCCGCCGCGTCGCGCTCGCTGCGCGCGGTCGCGCGCGAAGTGGCGTCGCAGGACGAGCGCAGCCCCACCGAGTTGTCGCTTGCGCGCGTGCCCGACGAGATCGCGCCGCTGGTGGGGGCCTTCAACAACCTGCTGTCGCGCGTGCGCAGTGCCTTCGCCACGCAACGGCGCTTCGTGCAGGACGCGGCGCATGAGTTGCGCACGCCGATGGCGGCCATCGGCTTGCAGATCGAGAACCTGCGCTCGCACGTGCCGGCCGGCGAGGCCACCGAGCGCTTCAACCAGCTCGAAGCCGGCGTGACGCGCGCGCAGCACCTGATCGAGCAGCTGCTGCATCTCTCGCGGCAGGACGCGCCGCAGCGCGGCGCTGCCGGCGAGCGTGTCGACATCGAGGTGCTGCTGCGCGAGAGCGTGAGCCAGCTCATGGTGCTGGCCGATGCACGCTGCGTGGACGTGGGCTTCGAGGGCACCACGGCGGCGGTGGTGTTCGCGCCGGCGGCCGAACTGCGCAGCGTGTTCGACAACCTGATCGACAACGCGCTGCGCTACGCGCCCGAAGGTGGCGTGGTCGACGTGCGGTTGCACACCTTCGACGGGCACGCGGTGGTCGATGTGCTCGACAACGGCCCCGGCATTCCACAGGCTGCGATGGGCCGCGTGTTCGATCGCTTCTTCCGCGTGCCGGGCGCGGCGGCGGGTGGCAGCGGGCTGGGGCTTGCGATCGCGCGCACGGCGGCTGAACGGCACGGCCTGCGCATCGAGCTGCGCAACCGCATCGACAGCCGGGGCCTGATGGCACGTGTGCATCTGCCCGCATCGATGGCGCAGTGATCTGCGAAACAGCGAAACAGCGAACCAGCGCTTGCATGAAACCAAAGCGGTATTTTTAAGCGCAACGCTAACCCGCGCTTAACTCTTCGCTCACCTTCATCTCAGTCTGCCTGCCTAGAGTGCATTCAGGTCCTGCCACGCGCAGTTCGCGCGATGGCACGTGACCGGAGACAACCTGCTCTCAGGAGAACACACCATGCGCAATTCCTTCAAGCTTCTCGCCGTTGGTTCCTTTGCTGCGCTCGCAGCGCTGGGCGCGGTCAATGCGTCGGCCGAAACCACCGATGGTTCGGACTTCCACCCGCTGCAGATGAACTCACCGGAAAAGCCGGAAGTGCAAGCCGGTGCCATGGCAGCCGCCCGTCCGAGCGGCACGGAAGCCGTTGGTCAGTCGACCTCTGCACCCGCGATGAATTCGACGACGCCGGTGTCCGACATCCAGGCCGGCGCCTGGGCGGCATCGCACCCCACCGGCACGGAGCCGATCGGGCAATCGACTTCACTGCCGCTGGTGAAGTCGAGCAGCGGAAGCTGAGTCGATAGCAATCGACACATAGCTTCCGCCGCGGCTCACGACAACGACGGCATCAGTCGTCGTTGTTGCTGAGCAGGGCGCGGTAGATCACCGCGCCGATGATCGCGCCCGCGATGGGCGCGACCCAGAACAGCCAGAGTTCCGACACGGCATAGGATGGCCCGAACAGGGCCGGGCCCGTGCTGCGTGCCGGGTTCACCGACGTGTTGGTCACCGGGATCGAGATCAGGTGGATCAACGTGAGGCACAGGCCGATCGACAGGCCCGCGAAGCCGCCTGCCGCGCGCTTGGCGGTGGAGCCGAGGATCACGATCAGGAACACCGCGGTCATCACGACCTCGCACAGCAATGCGGCCGTCATGCCGTACTTGCCGGGCGAGTGTTCGCCATAGCCGTTGGTGGCGAAGCCGCCGATGTCGGCACCGGGCTTGCCGGTGGCGATGAGGTAGAGCACGCCGGCGGCCGCGATGGCACCCAGCACCTGCGACACGATGTAGCCCGCGAGCTCCGAAGCCTTGAAGCGGCCCGCGGCTGCAAGGCCGATCGACACCGCCGGATTGAAGTGGCCGCCCGAGATCGGACCGAGTGCATACGCACCCGTCACCACCGTGAGACCGAAGGCGAGTGCGACGCCCAGAAAGCCGATGCCGGTACCTGGAAAGGCCGCGGCCAGAACTGCGCTTCCGCAGCCTCCGAGCGTGAGCCAGAAAGTACCAATGAACTCCGCAGACCATTTTTTGTAGGTACTGTGTTCCATAACGCTCCATCCTGAAGTTGAGAAAACGCACGCGGCCGAAGCCGGGCGCGGGCGGATTCTGAAACGAGAAATGGAGAGAGTCGAGCATGTCGTTGCGATGAACGGAACCTGTTCACGAACAACGCAGCTTTTGTGCAGTGCCGCAACTGCGTTGCATGTGAACGGAAGGCCTCAATACCTCAGAGCGTGATGATGATCTTTCCGAAGGCGCCGCGTTCCAGGTGATCGAGCGCCGCAGGCAATGCGTCGAAACCGTACTGCGCCGCGATCACCGGCTTGAGCGCGTTGACGTCGATGGCGCGCACCAGGTCTTCGAGCGCGCGCCGATGGCCGACGCCGATGCCCTGCACCGTCACGCGGCCGAGCACCATGGCGTAGAACGACGCGCTCAGCGTGTCGCCGCCGAGCATGCCGATGATCGAGACGCGGCCGCCTTGCTTCGTGGCCTGCAATGAACGGTCGAGGTTGGGGCCGCTCGACAGCTCGAGCACATGGTCGGCACCGCGACCGCCCGTGAGGCGCCGTACTTCGGCCGGCCAGTCGCTGTCGCGCAGCAGCGCGTGCGTGGCCCCGAGTGCGAGCGTCTGCGCGCGCTTGTCCTCGCTGCCCGTCACCACGATGGCTTGTGCGCCATGCAGCCGCGCGAGCTGCAGCCCGAACAGCGCGACACCGCCGGTGCCGTGGATCAGCACGGTCTCGCCGGCGCGCAGCCCGCCGGTCTCGGCCAGTGCGAACCATGCAGTCAGGCCCGCGCACGGCAGCGTGCTCGCTTCCGAAAGGCTCAGGGTGGTGGGCGCGGCCACCGCCCATGCCGCGTCGATCAGCACATGCGACGCCAGCATGCCCGGGCCGGGGCCGCCCAGCAGCGTGGTGTCGGCGTGCCAGTGGCTGTCGATCCAGCCGCCCCAGAAGGTGTTGACCACGCGGTCGCCCACGGCGAAGCGGGTCACGCCGGGGCCGGCGGCCACGACAGTGCCGGCCATGTCGGAGCCGGGCGTGAAGGGCAGGCCGAGCGGCATGCCCATGCCGTCGCGAATCATCAGCAGGTCGCGGTAGTTGAGTGAAACCGCACCGACCTTCACCAGGATCTGGCCCGCGCCCGGCGTGGGCATCGGCGCTTCGGCTTGCTCGAGGTGGGTGCGGCCCAGCCGGGGCAGTTGCCAGCGGCGCAGGGTGTCGGGTTCTTGCATTGAAAGGCTCCACGAATGACAGGGAGCCGCCATGCTATTGAGGATGTTAGATATCCGGTGGAGGATAATTTTCTCTTTACTGGTGCTTGAAAGTATCCAATGGGACAACGTCTCCAAGGCATCGAAGAGTTCGTCGCGGCGGTCGAGGCCGGCAGCTTCGCGCTGGCGGCGCAGCGCCTGCATGTCACCCGCTCGGCGGTCGCCAAGAGCATCGCGCGGCTCGAGGCGCGGCTGAACACGCGGCTGTTTCTGCGCACCACGCGCAGCCAGAGCCTCACCGAGGAAGGCCACGGCTACTACGAGCGCTGCCGGCGCGTGCTGGACGAACTCGATGCCGCGCAAGCGCTGACCGACGTGGCGCGCAGCACCGCGACCGGCGTCGTGCGGATCAGCATGCCCGCGATGCTCGGCCGGCTCAAGGTCGGCCCGTTGCTGCTGGCGCTGGCGCGGCAACATCCGCAGTTGTCGCTCGAACTCGCGTTCAACGACCGGCGCGTGGACCTGGTCGAAGAGGGGCTCGATCTGGCGATCCGCAGTGGCGAGCTGGCCGACAGCATGGACCTGGTCGCACGGCCGGTCGGTGTGCAGTGGATGGCGCTGTGCGCCGCGCCGGCGTACCTGCAGCAGCGCGGCCACCCCAGGGGCATCGGCGATCTGCAGGGGCCGCACGAAGCGGTGCTCTATGCCCGCGACGGCCAAGTCTCCGCGTGGCGCTTTCATGATGCCCAGGGCCGGCCGGTCGAAGTGACGCTGCCCTCGCGGCTGCGCTGCGACAGCGCCGAAGTGCTGCTCGAAGCGGCCATCGGTGGCCTGGGGCTCGCGCGGCTGCCGTCGTGGCTGGCGGCCGATGCGCTCGCGGCCGGCACGCTGGTGCGCGTGTTCGAGGAGCCCAGGCCTTTCGGCTTCGAGCTGAACGTGATCCGCTCGCGCAGCCGCTACCTGCCCTTCAAGACGCGCGTGGTGATCGACTGGCTGGCCGAGCACCTGCCGCCGCTGCTGCAGGTCGCGCCTTGAACGGCGAGGCAGCCGCTATCCTGCGGCTTGCCTTCAACAACAAACGAGCCATTCGCAGGAGACCAACGCATGCGCCCCTTCACGCTTCGCCCTTCCGCAACCATCGCCGCATGCCTGATGGGCACCGCGATGCTGCTTTCTTCGCCGCACGCCGCCGCGCAAGGCACGGTCAATGCGCTGTGCAGCACCGACGCGGGCTGGTGCGAGGCGGCCGCCACGGCCTTCACGCGCGAGACCGGCATCAAGGTGCTGCAGGCCCACAAGGGCACCGGCGAGATCGGTGCGCAGCTGCGTGCCGAGGCCGCCAACCCCAAGACCGACATCTGGTGGGGCGGCACCGGCGACCCGTTCCTGCAGGCGGCCGAGCAGGGCCTGCTCGATGCCTACCGGCCGGCCTACATCAACGACCTGCACGAATGGGCGGTGCGGCAGTACGCGCTGTCGCAAAACATGGTGGGCGGCTTCTACACCAGCGCGATCGGCTTCGGCTTCAACACCGACCTGCTCAAGAAAAAGAAGCTGCACGAACCCAAGTGCTGGGCCGACCTCGTCAAGCCCGAATACAAGGGCGAGATCGAGATCTCGCACCCGGCTTCCAGCGGCACGGCCTACACCGTCATCGCGGGTCTCGTGCAGCAGATGGGCGAGGACGCGGCCTTCGACTACCTGAAGAAGCTGCACCGCAACGTCACCAGCTACACCCGCAGCGGCCAGGCACAGGCGCCCAACGTGGCCAAGGGCGAGGTGGCGATCGGCGTGAGCTTCATCTTCGGTTTCGAGCGCTGGCGCTTCGACAAATTTCCGGTGAAGACGGCTGCGCCGTGCGAAGGCACGAGCTACGAGGTGGGCGGCATCGCGCTGGTGAAGGGCGCGCGCAACAAGGAGAACGCGAAGCGCTACTACGACTGGCTCATGAGCCCCGCGGGGCAGTCCATCGGCGCGAAGGTGGGCAGCCTCCAGACGCCGGCCAACAAGACCTTCAAGCCCGATGCGCGCATCGCATCGATGGCCGACGTGAAGCTCATCAAGTACGACTTCGAGAAGTACGGCAAGGCGGCCGAGCGCAAGCGCCTGATCGACCGCTGGACCCGCGAGGTCGAGTCGCAGCCGAAGTAGCCGACGCCAGGCTCATTTTGTGAAACACCGCGGAACCGGCTTTGCCGGGCCGCAGGTGTTGCCCCCGGCAGGGGGAAGGCGTGCGCGACACGAAGTGCGCGCAGCCTGGGGGCGAGCCTATGAGCTTATGAGCAGGCCTTGTTGTGCGAGGCGTGCATGCCCTTGGCCTTGGCATCGGCTTCGCTCATGTACTCGCCCTTCTTGGTCTTGCCGTAGTAGCGGTCGCCCATGCAGTGGTAGACCTTGGTCGTGTCGTTGGCCCACACCATGCCGGGGCCGCCGCCGGGTGCCGCGGCCATCTTCGTGAGGTCGGGCGAGCCGGGCGTCCTGGTCGCGGTGCCGGTGCTCGGGGCCACGCCGGTCTTGTCGACGCTGGCCGACTGGGTTTCCACGGCGGGTGCGGCGGCGGCAGCGGGCGCAGCAGCAGCAGCGGCTGCTGCCGGTGCGGCCTTCGCATCGGCGGCCTTGCCGAACCAGGTCTTGATGCCCTTGTGGCCGCGGCAGGCGCCGGACTTGGTGTCGGGCGAGGCATAGCTGCCGTCCTTGCATTGCACGGTGGTGCCGGCCGGCGCATCAGCCGGTACTTGCGCCTGGGCAGCAAAGGCGGCCAGCCCGAGGCAGGCGGTGATCCACAGCATCTTCCTGGGGTTCTTGTTCATGCAAAGCTCCTGAGGTGTTGAAGGGCAACTGCGCAGCTTTGGGGGGCAATCCCAGCGGAAGCTGACTTGCTGGAGATTCAGGGTGAGCTGGCGGTAAAAGTCACCACGCCCTGGTAGTTGCCGGCAGGGCGGTTCGCAGAGTTGGCGTAGAAGAAAGTCCAGTTCGCGCTGCTCTGGGTCACGAAATTGGTGGCATCCGTGGTGGCGACGGTCACGGTGCTGCCGGTGCCGCTGGCAGGGATCACGGGCGCGGGCAGCAGGCTGTTGCTCGACGTGATGGTGATCTCGGACATCGGAATCGTGGCGGTCCCGTTGGTCAGCGGCGAGGTCGCGGCGGCGCGCAGGCTGACCGGTCCGCCATTGCTGCGCACCTCGACCGCCAACGTCACGCCGGCGGACGGTGCGACCGAGAAGGTGGGCGCACCGCCGTTCCAGTTGGCGGCCGTGTTGTTGGCAACGACCGGCGTGGTGGGGCCGCCCGGGATCGACGGCGTGAGGACGAAGGCCGCGCTGTTGACCGTGCCGCTGAGCGTGGGCCAGGCGCCATCGCCCAGCCGGAAGAACACGAACTTGTCGATGTTGACCGTGAACTTGAGATCGACGGCCGCGGGGTTGCCCAGGCCGGCGGTGGTGGTCGTGCCGGCCAGTGCCGCGCAGGGCAGGAGCAGCGCCGTGAGGAGGCCCCCGGCGCGCATGCACGGGGCCTGCAGGTGCGGCCGCCGGCCCGCGTGCATCAGCGGAACTCCGCGTTCACCTTGAAGCCGCCCTTCTCCCAGTCGAGCGTGCCGCTGGCCTTCAGGGGGTAGGCCGGCGGTGCGGCGGCCTTGCCGCCCGCTTCGCCTTTGGGCAGCAGCGAAATCAGGCGTGTCTGCCCCGGCATGACGGGCGTGCCCTCGGGCACCATCTCGAAGGTCTTGCCTGCTGCATCGGTGGCGTCGAGGCTGCCTTCGAGCCGGCCGTGTGCGTCGCCGGTGTTGCTGACCGTCACGTAGGGTGTGCGCTGGCCGCGCACTTCCCGCATGCCGACCTGGCTCAATGCGAGCTTTGGCTCGGCGCCGTTCAGCAGCACGTACACCGCCACGGCGATGCGTCCGCTGACAGGAAGGCTCAGGCTGGCGCCGCCCTGCGCAATGGCGGCCTGGTAGGCCGGCTCCACGCCCTCGATCGCCAGCATGAAGCGGCACTCGCCGCGCGGCGCATTGGCCGGCGGGTCGATCTGGAAGCGGAAGCCGGCCTTGCCGCGCGCGGGCACCTTGACCGTCTTGCGTTCCAGCGTCACCCACGGCCGGCAACTGCCGGGCTGCAGCGGATCGAGGTAGGCGATTTCCCCCTCGGCCGAATAGCTCCAGTCGAGCGTGCGCACCGACACCTCGGTGACGGTGTTGCCCACGTTGTGGATGTCGAGCGACTGGCCCAGGCGCACGCCGCTCTTGGCCGACAGCTCGAAGCGCGAAGGCATGATCGCGACCTCGAAGGGGGCGGCCCATGCCGTGGAGGCCGCGCAGGTCGTTGCGAGGGCAACGGCCAGCAGGCGGCGTGCGAAGGTCGGGAAATGCAGTCTCATGGCAGTGTCTCTATCTCGAAGTAGGCCTCGAAGCCGAGGGGCATGCCGCGTGTCAGCCGCAGCTCGCGCGTGTCCAGTTGCCAGGTGAGGTCGAGCGATTCGGTGATCCACGCATCGCGCACCGTGCCGCTCCACACCGGCACCCGGTCGCCCGGACGGCCGCTGCCGCTGGCGAACAGGCCGTTGGTGCGCCAGCTCACCTGCAGGCCGGCCGGCGAGCGCAGGCCCGGAATGCCCATCGGCAACACGTAGTAGATGCGGGCCTGGCGGCCCACGTAGCGCGCGGTGGCCAGCCGGTAGTGCACGCGCCCGAACGCGACCCGCACGATGGGCGAGTACGAGGCGCTCGGCGCCGTGATCGGCGAGCCGTCGTCCAGTGAAGCGCGCACCTGCGAACTCGGCGAGCTGGAGTCGTCGAGCCGTTCGACCAGCGCGCTGGCGATGCCCGGCACGCCCGCGAGCCACGCGAACATGCCAGCTGCCACCAGCCGGTGCGCGCGAAGGGCGGTGGCGTGCTTCATCGTCACAGCATGGTGGCCGTGAACCTCACCGTGCCGCTGTAGCTGCCCGCCGGATACACCGTGGCGTTGCTGTACTGGAACGTCAGGGTGTTGGACATGAAGCGGGTGTTGCCGTTGAACACCAGAAGCGTCGTCGTCGCCGCGTTGAAGCTGGCGAGCGGCTGGGTCGCGTTGCCGGGTGCGAAGGTGCCATTCTGGATGTCGCCCTCGTTGGGCGAGGTCGCATCGGTCGAGACCCAGCTGATCGTGCTGAAGGGAATGACGGTGGTGCCGCAGGAGGTCGTCGTGGTGCAGACCAGCCCGGCCGGCACGTTGGCGGTGAGCGTGACCGGCCGGGTCTCCGCGAACACCATGGCCGGTCGGGCCGGGCTGATGCTGATGGTGATCGACTTCGAGCCCGCGACCGGGGCCATCGTCAGGCCCGCGTTGGGGCCGCTCGCGTTGAAGACCACCTCGTCGGTGGCCACGGCGGAGCCCACCTGCAGCGTGATGCCGTAAGGCTGGCTGGTGGCCGCATAGGTGAAGACCGCCTCCGCGTGCGGCGCGATGCCGGCGAGGAGCGCGACCGCCGCCACGGCGCGCAGCGCTTCAGACACTGGTCGCGGTGTAGGTGATGACCGTCGTGTAGGTGCCGGGCGTCCAGGTGACGGCCGAGCCGGTCAGCGAGAAGGTCCAGGTGCCGGTGACGAGCGTGGTGGTGGCAAAGCCGGTCGAACCCGTGCTGGCGGTTGCCAATGTCGCGGGGGTCGGATGGGTCAGGCCCGCGCCGGACGCGACCGTGATGTTGCCGAGCGTCGGTCCACCCGCCGCGAAGGCCACGGCCGTGTAGCTCAACGATCCGCCGCCCGAGCTGTTGGTCCAGGCGGACACGGGCACCGCCGCCGGGTTGGTCACCGTGCCCAGCGACGGCGCGGTGCCGTCCCAGTTGGCCGCCTGGTTGTTGGCGGCGGTGATCGCGGGCGCCGTGGCCCACGTCAGCGGCGCGGTCCAGCTCAGCGTGTCGCCGGTGCCGGTCTGGGTTCCGACGCGCAACAGGATCAGCTTGGGCACCGTCACGCTCAGGTTCAGGTGGCCCTGCGCGGTCACCTGGGTGGCTGGGGTGGTGGTGTAGCCATACTGGCTCTCGGCCAGCGCAACGCCGCAGGCCAGGGCCAGGGCTGCGGCGGCAGCCACGGTGAGCAGTCGCGGGGGGAGTCTCATCTCGATTTCCTTTGCTTGGGGCGGTGGACAAAAAAAGTGGTCACTGCCCCACCTTGATCACGGGGATCATGGTGAAGGCCTGGCCACGCAGCGGAACCTCGACGCTCACGCCCGCATCGCGCGCCGGGCCCCAGGGCAGCGGCACGGTCTCGGGTGTGAGGGTGAGCTGGTGGCGACCGGTCGTCACCAGCGGGAATTCGAAACGGCCGTCGCGGTCGGTCGTGGTGCGGTAGCGGCCGTCGAGCAGCACTTCGACGTTGGCGGCGCCGCCTTCGCCGATCTGCGGCTCGCCGTCGTTGTTGGCGTCGAGGAACACGCGGCCGGCCACGCTGCCGCCGCCGGCACCGTTGCCGCGAACGCCGGCCGCCTGATAGGGCGAGCCCGCGCTGGCCTCCCAGCGCAGGTAGATGTAGACCGTCTTGTCGTTCGAGCGAAAGAGCTGCGGGGTGTTCAGCGAGGTCGGCAGCGTGGTGGCGCGGGCCTGGTTCAGGTTGGCGGCGATGCCCGCGCGCCAGCCCGGTGCCAGTTCTTTCTCGGCGCTGAGCGTGCCCGACAGTCCGCGGCTGGTGTACAGGCCGCCGTGCTGCGAGGTGTAGCGCAGGTTGCCCAGCACGCTGAAGCCGCTGGCCAGCCAGAAGCGGAACTGCACGCCGGCAGTGGGGTAGTGCTGCACCGTGCCGCTGCTCTGGTCGCGCGCGTAGCCGAGGGTGGTGGTCAGCTCGGGGCGCATGGTTTCGTAGCGGCCGCTGATCCAGTCCTGCTCCCACTGCAGTTCCTGCCCCGTCGCCGTTCCGCCGCCCAGCACGATGGCTTCGTTGCGCCGCACCGAAAGGCTGAAGCGGCTGCGCGGCCAGTCGAAGAAGCGCGTCTGATAGAAGGCGTTGCCATACAGGCTGTGCGTGCCGCTGCCCTGGCCTTGTGGGGTCGACGGGCTGTTCGTCGCGTTGTCGTAGCGCGTCTGTGTCACGCTCAGGCTGCCGCCGAACGAGGTGTGGCGATCGAGCAGGTACTGGAAGTTGCCGCTCGCGCTGCCGCGGCGGTAGCCGAAGAGGTTGAAGCTGTCGTTGGGCGCGGCGCGCTCGACGTCGACCGACGCGCCCCAGTTCATGCGGCTCGCGCTGCGGTCGATGCGCCAGTACGCGCCGCGCGTGCCGGTCGTGAGTGCGTAGTCGCCGAAGTACAGGTTCGGCCGTGCCGTGTACACGCCGAACTCGTGCCGGTAGGCGCCGGTGCGTGCGCTGGCCTCCACGAACAACCCCTGCGAGCTGCCTGTGGCCACGCCCGGCGTCTGCGAGCTGGCGCGGCTGCCCACCAGCGTGGCGCGGGCCTTGAAGTCGCCGTCGTTCACCACCTCGCGGCCGTAGCCCAGCGAGGTGGCCCAGCTCGTGACGTCCTTGCGGCCGTAGCCCTGTGCCGTGAGCGGGTCGTAGTAGTACGCCGGAATGTCGCGTGCCTGGTCCACCTGCACCGAGGCGAACCAAGGGTCGCCCAGGCGTTGCGTGAGGCCCAGCCAGCCGAGCGTGCCCTGGCTCTTCTCGAAGCCGGGGTAGGGGCCGCCCGCGAGGTTGCCGCGCTGGCCGAAGCCTGCGCGCAGGTCGGTGTCGGTGTTGAAGATCCGCGTCGACGCGCCGCGCACCGTGGACGAGCCCAGCGACAGGCGGTAGTTGCGGCTCAGGCCGTCGGTCAGCTCGCTGTAGATGTCGCCCACCGCGCTGTCGGCAAAGGTCTGGGTGGTGAGCGGAAAACCGAGGTTGCGCAGCGTGAAGCGGCCGCTGGTCGGCTCGCGCGCATAGCCCAGCGAACCGATGCTGTTGCCGTTCAGGATGCCGTCGCCGCCCAGGTGGCGGCCGTCGGCCTGCAGCACGAATTCGCCGTAGTTGAGCGTTTCGCGGCGGTACTCGAAGCGCTGGCCGATCTCGGTCGCGCGCTGGCGGGCGTAGCCGGTGCTGGTCGCGTCGCCGAAGCCGATGCGGCTTTCCACCAGCCAGGAACGAAAGCCCTGCGGCTGCTCGGCCTCCGGTGCGGCCTCGTCGGCGGCGGCCGGATCGGTCCCCGTGTCCATGAAGCGGTCTTCGTAAGCCTTGGGGGCGGACTCGATGAGCGCCTTCAGCCTGGCCTGCTCCGCCTGGGCGCGGTCCATCGATTCGATGCGGGCCTCAGCCACGGTGGCCCCGGCGGGAGACTGGGCAAATGCCGGCGCAGGCCAGCACAGGACGGCGACGCACCCGAAGAACCACGCCCGAGCACCTGCCGGGCGCCAGATGGCTCTGGCGGGGTCGACCGCGGTCGGCAGCGTCACTCGAATCATCAAACGACATCCCTGGTTCCCTGAGCATTGCTGCCCTGTTCGGTTGCGGAGACGAGGATATTTGATAAATGTTAACGACGGTTACTTTTTGTGTTACAGCCGACGGAGCGGACTCACCGGGGCTGTGGATAACCTCTCGGGGCGCGTATCTCCTTCTCGCCTTGCCTTGTGCCGTTGTTTCGCCGGACAAAGGCCCTACCTGAGAAAGTTGGCACGGCGCCGTCCTGCGACCATCGCGGCCGGCTTAGAATTTTTTCGATCCGATATCTCTTCTTCCATGGCTGATTCTTCCAATACCAAACTCCCTTTCCAGGCTGAAGTCGCGCAGCTGTTGCACCTCGTCACGCATGCGCTTTATTCGAACAAGGAAATCTTCCTGCGCGAGCTGATCTCGAACGCGTCCGACGCGTGCGACAAGCTGCGCTTCGAGGCGCTCGACCACCCCGCGCTGTACGAAGACCAGCCCGAGCTCGACGTGCGCCTGACCTTCGACAAGGCCGCCCGCACCATTACCATCACCGACAAGGGCATCGGCCTGTCGCGCCAGGAAGCCATCGACAACCTCGGCACCATCGCCAAGAGCGGTACCAAGGACTTCATGAGCAAGCTGAGCGGCGACCAGAAGGCCGACGCACAGCTCATCGGCCAGTTCGGCGTGGGCTTCTACTCGGGCTTTATCGTGGCCGACAAGATCACCGTCGAATCGCGCCGTGCCGGCCTGTCGGCCGACCAGGGCGTGCGCTGGGTGAGCGGCGGCGCCGGCGACTTCGAGGTGGCCGACATCACGCGTGCCGAGCGCGGCACCAGCATCACGCTGCACCTGCGCGACGATGCCGACGAGTACCTCAACGCCTGGAAGCTCAAGCAGATCGTCGGCAAGTACTCCGACCACATCTCGCTCCCGATCCTGATGGAAAAGGAAGAGTGGAAGGAAGGCGAGAACGACCAGCCCGGCGACATGGTGAAGACCGGCGAGTGGGAAACCGTCAACAAGGCCAACGCCCTGTGGAGCCGCCCCAAGAAGGACATCACGCCCGAGCAGTACGAAGAGTTCTACAAGAGCATCAGCCACGACTACGAGGCGCCGCTCGCCTGGAGCCACAACCGCGTGGAAGGCAGCACCGAGTACACGCAACTGCTCTACATCCCGGCCAAGGCGCCGTTCGATCTGTGGAACCGCGACAAGAGCGCGGGCGTCAAGCTGTACGTCAAGCGCGTCTTCATCATGGACGACGCCGAAGCCCTGCTGCCCAGCTACCTGCGCTTCGTGAAGGGCGTGATCGACTCGGCCGATCTGCCGCTGAACGTGAGCCGCGAGCTGCTGCAGGAAAGCCGCGACGTGAAGGCCATCCGCGAGGGCAGCACCAAGCGCGTGCTTTCCATGCTCGAAGACCTGGCCAAGAAGCAGAAGACCACGCCCGAGAGCGCCGAGGGCAAGACCGACGTGGGTTCGGGCGAATCGGTGCCGGCTCCCGAGCCGACCGAAGCGGTGACGGACGTGGTCGACAAGAACGCGCCCACCGCCGCCGAAACCGCCGCTGCGGCCGCCGATGAATCGGGCAAGTACGCCAAGTTCTACGCCGAGTTCGGCGCGGTGCTCAAGGAAGGCCTGGGCGAGGACATGGGCAACCGCGATCGCATCGCCAAGCTGCTGCGCTTCGCCTCGTCCACCACCGACGGCGTGACCGTGAGCTTCGCCGATTACAAGGCGCGCATGAAGGACGGCCAGGACGCGATCTACTACATCACCGCCGACACGCTGGCCGCCGCCAAGAACAGCCCGCAGCTCGAAGTCTTCAAGAAGAAGGGCATCGAGGTTCTGCTGATGACCGACCGCGTCGACGAGTGGGCACTCAACTACCTCACCGAGTTCGACGGCACGCCGCTGCAAAGCGTGGCCAAGGGCGCGGTCGACCTGGGCAAGCTGCAGGACGAGGCCGAGAAGAAGGCCGCCGAAGAAGCCGCCGAGTCGTTCAAGCCGATGCTCGAGAAGCTCAAGGAAGCACTCAAGGACAAGGCCGGCGACGTGCGCGTGACCACGCGCCTTGTCGATTCGCCCGCCTGCCTCGTGGTGCAGGACGGCGGCATGAGCACGCAGCTCGCGCGCATGCTCAAGCAGGCCGGCCAGCCGGCGCCCGACCTGAAGCCGGTGCTCGAAGTCAACGCCGACCATCCGCTGGTGAAGAAGCTCGACGGCTCGGCGCATTTCGACGACCTTGCGAACATCCTGTTCGACCAGGCGCTGCTCGCCGAAGGCGGGCTGCCGGCCGACCCGGCCGCTTATGTGAAGCGCGTCAACGCGCTGCTGGTGTGATGGCGCGGCCGCGCATCCGTGCAGCGACGGCCGCCATTCCGGCGGCGCTGGTGCTGCTCCTGATGAGCGGCTGCTCCCACTACCAGATCGGCATTCCGCTGGTTCCCGGGCTCTCGCTGGGCCTGGGCGCCACGAAGGACGGCAGTTTTTCGATGGGCCTGAACACCGGCTTCGGCCCGCTCGGCGCGGGCGTGGCCGTGAACAACGGCGGGCAGGTGTCGGGCTCGGCCGGCGTGGGTGTCGGCGTGGGGCCGGTGGCCGCGGGGGTCAGCAAGGGCACCGTGCTCTATGACCCGAAGGCTGCACCTGCAGCGCCTGCCGGTGGTGGTGCTGCCGCAGCCGGTGCGGTGGCATCCACGGCGCCCGTGGCGCCCGCGGGTTTGGTACCGCCCCCGGCGGCACCGGCGCCCGTGCGCTATTCGACGCCCGCCGATCCGTTCACGCCCATCGCCGCACCCGCGGCCCAGGCGCCGGCCGCTGCCGCCCCGGCGACACGCACCGTGGCCCAGGCCCGGGCACCGCTCGTCAAGATCACGCGCCCGCCGCCGGAGCCCGTCGCGCCTGCGGTGAACCACCCCCCGGCCGTGGCCGCCGCCTCGGCCCCGGTCCGCGAAGCCGGCGCCCTCGGCACGCCCGGCAACCCCGTCGCGCCCTGACCGGCGCGCCTTTCACGCGAACCCGCGACCCGGCCTAACATGGCGGCTGGTATCTCCTTCGGAGACAGTCGCCCATGACGCGCCGACCGCTGCTGCTGCACCTTCTGGCCCTGGCCGCCCTTGCGGCCACGGTGCTGCCTCGCGCAGTGAAGTCGCAGGGCGCCTACCCCGCCAAGCCCATCCGCTGGATCGTGCCGTACCCGGCCGGTGCCGGCGCCGACATCGTCGCGCGCACCATCGGCACCCAGCTGGCCATCGACGCGGGGCAGCAGGTGATCATCGAGAACCGCGCCGGCGGCAACACCGCCATCGGCGCCATCGAGGTCGCACGCGCCCCGGCCGATGGCTACACGCTGCTGTCGGCCGACAACGGCACGCTGGTCTTCAACCCCGCGCTGTACCGCAACCTCAGCTACAACCCCTCGCGCGACTTCGCCCCCGTCACCTTGCTGGGCCGGTTGCCGATGGTGCTGCTGGTCGGGCCGTCCAGCGGCGTCAAGGACGCGCGGGCCTTCATCGAAGACGCGCGCGCCTTCCCCGGCAAGGTCAGCTTTGCCTCGGCCGGCACCGGCAGCCCGCAGCACCTGGCGATGGAACTGCTCGAGCGCCAGGCCCGGCTGGAGATGGTGCACGTGCCCTACCGGGGCGCCGCGCCCGCGCTGGCCGACGTGGCGGGCGGCCAGCTGCCGGTGATGATGTGCGACCTGGCCGCGGCCCGCCGCTTCATCCAGAGCGGCAAGCTGCGTGCGCTTGCGGTGGCCCATCCGGCGCGCCTGGCGCAACTGCCCGGCGTGCCGACCTTCGCCGAGCTGGGCATGCCGCAGGTCGAGGCCGCCGCGCTCATGGGCCTGGTGGTGCCGGCCGGCACGCCGCCCGAGGTGGTCGCGCAGCTGCAGGAGTCGGTGGCCAGTGCCATCCACAACCCGGTCGTGCGGCGCAAGCTGGCCGAGTTCGGCGTCGAGCCCGTGGGCGACGCGCCCGCCCAGTTCGCGGCGCTGCTGGAGGGCGAGTCGGCCCGCTGGCACCCGCTGATCCGCGAGCTGAATCTGTCGCTCGACTGAGGGCCCGCGGGCCCCTGCGGCGCCTGTGTATCGCGGCGCTTTACAACGCCTTTGCACGAACTTTGCTTGGCCTCCACGCCTTCCTCATTCTTTGCTAAGAGTCGCTGCCTAGATTGGCACATCGCTCAGGAAAGGTCGGCGGGACGGTTTGCAAAGGGCACGCCACTCCCCCCGAAACCGATGACAACTCGCCGGTTCAATCACGTTATTTTTGCGGACGACTTCTTCCGCTCGCCCGCCAACGGGCTTCAGTACCACGTCGCAAACCGGCGATTTCTCCGAGGTTTCTTCGACTCCGCGCTGGGCCGGCTGGGCCTGCCGATGCGCGAAGTGGCGCCGCTGTCGGAAGGCGGCCGCATCGATGTCGCACGGCTCATGGACCGGCTCGAACTGCCCTGCACGGCCGCCGGCTGGGCGCGTGCCTGCGTGGCCGACCTGCTGCCGCTGGCCGGGCGCGACGGCATGCCGGTGTTCGATCCGGGCTGCCTCGTGATCGGCTGGGGGCTCACGCCGGCGCTGCAGCACTGCATCCACCGCAGCGGCGCGAGCTACCTCGACATCGAGATCGATCCGCGCCGCTTTACCGAGCACCTGCACTTCTGCGCCCGCACCAACGACCCCGTCATCGAGGCCGCGCTGCGGGCCCGCCGCGTGGACGAAGAGCTGTTCTGGAACCACGCGGCCGTGCTCAAGGGCTACTTCGCGCGGCGCGGTGCTTCCTCGCTGTTCGATCCGCGCCTGCGCGTGGGCCTGTTCTTCGGCCAGAGCCTGGTGGACCTGTCGCTGGTCAGCGGCGGGCGCACCATGCACCCGGCCAGCGTCGTCGCGCCGCTGCGCGAACTGGCGCAAGGCGTCGACCTGCTGGTCATCAAGCCGCACCCCTACGAGCCCGCGCTGCACGACCTCGCGCCGATCGCGCGCGCCATTCCCAACGTGGCATGGACCCACGAGAACACCTACGCGCTGCTGTCGGCGTCGAACGTGCACTTCGTCGCCAGCCTGTCGTCGAGCGTGCTGACCGAGGCGCGCTACTTCCGCAAGCCCGCGCACGCGCTGATCGAGGCCGACCGCAACGCGGCCGGGCAATTGCCGGCCGCCTGCTCGGACTGGATCGCCATCGGCGCCGAACTGGGCGCGATGGATTTCGTGGCCGATGCCTGCATGGGCGGCGATGCGGAAAGCCGCATCGCGGTGCCTGCTGGCGCCGCCGCCTGGCCCGCCGCCGCCATCGAGCGTGCGTTCGGCGCGCGCTGGGGCTTCGACGACCAGAGCCTGGGGCTCGGCGAAGTGTCCGAGCTTCAGCTCGGCCGCCCCTACATGTTCCACCCCGGCAGCCCCGCGCTCGGTTGGCTCAGCCACGGGTGGCATGGCTTTCACGACGAGGGCGTGCGCAGCCTGGGCGAGCTGGCCTGCCTCGTGATTCCGCTGCCGACGCTGGCGCCGTCGTCGTCGCACCAGCAGCCGCACCGCCTTGAAGTCCGTATCGACTTTCGCAGCAGCGCCAAGACCACCAGCGTCCACGCGATGTTCGACGGCGTGGTGCTGCCAGGGCAGCGCACCACCGGCGCGCGGCGGCGCACCCTCGTCTTCGAGGTGCAGCCCAGCGCGGGCCGCAAATGCCTGGTGCTGCAGTTCGTGGTGGCGGACGCCGCCACGGCCACAGGAGGGCCGCGCCGGCTGGTGGCGGCCCGGCCGAGCTTCGCGATCCGCAGGCTGCAGGTGTCGCTGCGCATGGGCCGGGGCGTGATCTCGGCACCGCCGAGGGCCACGGCGTCGAAGCCGTGGCTGGAGATGTCGCCGGTGCGCGCCATCGCGCGGGTGTTTCGTGCGCTGGTCGATTCGGCGCGTGGGGTGATCAGCGGGTAGCTGGCGTCGCCAGCGTCGACAGCAGCGCGACCCAAGGCTGCAGCCTGTCGATGGCACCCTGCCTGCCTTCCGCAGCATCCGTCGCGCTCTCCGGCAAGGCAAGCAATTCGCCAGCCGCCGCCGTCACCGCCCGCGCAAACTTTGGCGCATCGCCGCGCCACACCACCACGCGGTGCGCCAGGCCCAACTGCGTCGCGCGCCCCGCATTGATCGCCTGCTCCGGCTGGTCGGTCAGCAGCAGCAGGATGGGCTTGCGGTAGACCGCCGCGATCGACAGTGCGGCCATGCCCGGCGCCGAGACGATGAAGGCGCTGCGTGCGGCCGTCTCGATCCAGTGCTCGTCGCGCGCATGCCAATGCGGCCGATGGGCATAGCCCTCGCCGACAAGGTGTGCCGGCAGGCCCGCGGCGGCCAGTCCTTGTTCCAGCCCGTCGGCGAGCGCGGGTTCCTCGAAGTGCGGGTTGAGGTACACGGCGGCCCTTCGCGCCGCGCCATCTTCTTGCGTGCCATGGCTGGCCACCACCGCGACCGGCGTGGCGAGCCGGTGGCCGCCGTGCCCGTCATGCCGTGGCGCGTCGTAGGCGAAGTCGTGCTCGATGCGCGCCCGGCTGCGGTCGATCTGCCAGGCCACGATGCCGCCGAACACCTTCGCGATGAAGCCCGGCATGCGGCCGCTGAAATTGGTCTGCAGCGCATGCCGCAGGCTGGCGCCGTACACATGCACCACCTTGCGTCGCCATCCGGGCATCCAGCCCATGAACAGCAGCGCGGGATGAAAGGAGTCGTTCACCACGAGGTCCGCGTCGCGGAACCAGCGGCGCAGCCGCACGATGTCGCGCAGCATGCGCTCGGGCCGGAACATGTAGTGGGCGACGTTGCGATCGGTCTCGCGGCGCAGCATGTTCTGCTCGCGGTCGAACTGCACTGCGTAGTGGCGCGAGAGCACTGGCGCGTCGATGCCGAAGCCGGCCAGGAAGCGCGCGCCTTCGTCCGAGGTGGTGAGCACCTGGACCTGCACGCCCGCAGCCCGCAGCGCGTGCGTGAGCAGCTGCGCGCGCATCAGGTGGCCGCGCGCGTCCGCGGTCGCGAGGTAGACGATGCGCGGCGGCATCGACTCAGGCGTGCACAGGGCGCGCCGCGCCGGGGCGCAGTCGCAAAGCCACGCCGGCGAGAAACATGCCGACCGCGCCGGTGATGCCGAAGCCGCGCTCGGTGTCGCGCACCTCGCGCATCAGCTGCGCCAGCCGCGCCTGCTCGTGCGGCGCCACGCAGCGCTGCAGCGTGTGGCTGCACAGGCGGATGTGGCGGTCTTCATCGGCCAGCACGCGCGACAGCAGCGGATGCAGTGCATGCCCCGTCCCGATCAGCGCGCAGTGCCGCTGCAGGATGCGCGAGGCCATCTGCTCCGCCGACAAGCCGATGGCATAAGCCGGCACCAGCCCGCCCTGCGCGAAGTGCGGCGCATGCTGGCGGATCAACCCCTGCCAGCGCGCCAGCTTGCGGCGACTCAACCAGTCGGGCTGCGGCGCTTCTTCGGGTGATGCGGCGGCCTGCGCGTTGCCGCCGCGTTCGACGATGGCTTCGGCGAAAAGGCGCGCATGCAATTGCTCGTCGGCCAGGTGCTGGTCGAGCTGACGTGCGAGCCAGTCGGGCGGGTTGATGCGCAGCTCGCGCTGCAGCGCCTGCTCGGACGATTCTTCGCCGACGAGGTAGAAGCGCAGCAGCAGCATCTCTCCTGCATTGCTCGCATGCAGCTGGCGCAGCGCGGCGCGCTTGACGTGATGCACCAGCCAGGCCTGCAGGGCCGGCCAGCCGCGCAGAACTGGCGGATCGAGGCAGTCGAAGCCGGCTGCCGGTGCGAGCGAAGTGTCAGCGGCCATTGGCCTTGGCCGCGGTGGCCTGCGGCGGTTGCTGATGTTGTTGCTGCCAGCCCAGCACGAGGCCGATGAAGCTGTCCTGCAGGAAGGCGCGCGCGGCCGCATCGGCCCCCGCGAACTCGCGCTGCTGGCCGTCGTAGCGCACATAGCCCTTGCCGTTGATGGCGCCGAGCACCAGCTTCTCGTTCTTGCGAAAGCCCCGCTGCAGCAGCGGTTGCAGCAGCGACTGCGATTCGAGCCCGTACAGGAACAGGTCGCGCTGCACCACCTGGCGCGGGATCTTGCCGCTCAGGGCCTGCAGCTCCAGCGTCCAGTTGCCTTGCCGCATGGCTTCCGCCAGTTCGTGGCCCTTGGCCGCCGGGGCGTGGAAGCGCGCCCGCGCCACCGACTTCGAGGCCTTGCTCAGCCCCAGCCCGATGGTGATGTCTGCATCTTTCGCGCCGCCGGTGCGGTTGTCTTCGACCTGCACCAGCACGTTGGCAAGGCGCGCGGTGAGCGAGGGCTTGGCGAGCGCTTCGCCGATCTGCGCGGGCGTGAGCACGACGCGCTCGGCGTTGCCGTCATTCACGACGACCTGGTAGGGGTCGATGCGGATGTCGCTGAACTCGTCGCCGACGGGCGTGTGCGCATGGCTGCTCACCGACCAGTCGGTGCCCGAGCGGCTCAGCAGGGCGTGGAAGGTCAGCGGCACGCGCTGGCCGCTGCGCGTCTGGCCGGAGCCCTGCAGCAGCACGTCGCCCACGATGGTCTTTTCGCCATAGCTGTGGGTGTTCGTGAAGCGGATGGTGTGCGCGGCGCTGTCGAGCACGGCGTGCGTGTCGGCATCGTCCAGCGCGAGGCGGTTGCAGTCGTCGTCGGCGGCGAGCGGGCCGAAGGGGCAGCCGCTGTCGGACTTGAAGTTGAAGACGCCGCGGCCCGTGAAGTCGGCGGCGTCGGCAACGGTGAAGGCGCCTGCGAGCGCGAGGCCCAGGGCGACGTGGCGCACGGAAAAGAGAGAGCGGATTGGCATGGTCTTGCTTGTTTGTTGTTCTTTTGAAGAGGGCCATCAAGGCCGGTGATAGGAAAGCGCCTGCGCGTCGGCGTTCGTCTTCCCGGTGGTGTGCAGGCCGATGCCGCGCGCGAACGCGCCCAGCATGTCGACCGCCGAGAAACCCAGGATCAGCGCCACGCCCGCCACCCAGCGCAGGCCGCGCAACGGCGGCAGGTCTTGATGATTGAGCGCACGCATGCTGAACCCCAGCCGCGTGAACAGCACGCACAACGGCCCGATCGGGCCGCTCTTCGCGAGCCACTGCCAGCGCGCCGACACGTAGCTGCGCAGCAGGTGCGGCGTGAGCGAGTAGGTGTCTTGTCCGCGCATCCAGCGCAGCTTGAGCGCTTCGGCGCGCGTGTCGGGCAGGCGGTGTTCGGTGTGGGCCGCGGCCGCGTAGTGGATGGGTACGCCCGCCGCCTTCAATCGCATGCCCAGCACCTGGCAGTGCGCGCGGTACACGCCGTCGAGCGCCTGGTAGCTGTGCTGCTCGAACACGTCGCGGCGGAAGACCACGTTGTTCGCGTAGAAGTTGCTCGTGGCGCCCGCGTGATCGGCGTTGGGGAAGTACATGAAGTCGATGGTCGTCAGCGCGGTGCCGACCACGCTGGCCGCATAGCTGGTGCGGCCGGCCACCACGGCGGGCGCATCGGGCTTCGTGAGCGGCATCAGCATCTGCAGCAGCCAGTCGTCGTCGGGCAGGCAATCGGCATCGGCGAACACCACGTGGTCACAGCGCGTCGCGTCGGTGGCCGCGAAGCCGACGTTCTTGGCGTCGTAGTAGCCGGTGGCCGCGTCGATGCGCACGAAATCGACCGGGCGGCCCGCGAGCGCGCTCACCGCATCGCAGGTGGCCGGGCTCAGTCCGTCGTGCGTGACGACCACCTGCGCCAGGGCGGTCAGCGGAAGTTTCTGCCTTGCCAGCAGGGCGACGAGGCGTTGCAGGCTGGTGCTCGTCTTGGCCTCGGCATCCGCTCCGCCGCGCAGGTTGTTGGTCTCCAGGACCAGCGCGCAACGCGCTGCAACTTGATCGGGCATCATCGAATTTTCCTGTCCGGACATTGTTTTGAAGGCTTGCATCCTGCTTTTATCGCACAACCGTGCGCGCCACCAGTGCCAGAACGACCGGGGGCGGCCATGAAGGTCAGCATCTTCGGCGCCGGCTACGTGGGCCTGAGCTTCGCCGCCTGCCTGGCCGAGGCGGGGCACGAGGTGCTGTGCGCCGACGCGGATGCGGCGCGCGTCGAGGGCTTGCAGCGCGGCCTCATGCCGCTGCACGAGCCCGGTCTGGAGGCGCTGGTGGCAGCCGGCATCGCTGCCGGGCGACTGCATTTCACGGCCGACGAGCGCGTGGCCAGCCTGCATGGCGACGTCCTCTTCATCGTGGTCAACACGCCGGCCGATGCGCAGGGTGACGTCGACCTGCGGCATGTGATGGCGGTGGCGCGCGGCATCGGCCGGCACCGCGACCGCGATGCGCTGGTGGTGTGCAAATCCACCGCGCCGGTGGGAACGGCCGAACAGGTCGAGGCGGCATTGCAGGGCGAACTTTCGCAACGCGGTGCGGCGCATCGCATCGCGGTGGCGGTCAACCCCGAGTTCTTGCGCGAAGGCTCGGCCGTGCGCGATGGCCGCCAGCCCGACCGCGTGGTGATCGGCTCGCAGGACCCGGCCGCCATCGACCTGCTGACCCGGCTTTATGCGCCCTTCGTGCGCGAACCGGAACGGCAGCTGCTGGTGATGGACCGCCGCTCGGCCGAACTCACCAAGTACGCCGCCAACGCGATGCTCGCGACCCGCATCAGCTTCATGAACGAGATGGCGCGCGTGGCCGAACAGGCGGGCGCCGACATCGAGATGGTGCGGCGCGGCATCGGTGCCGATCGCCGCATCGGCCCCGACTTTCTGCAGGCGGGCGCGGGCTACGGCGGCTCGTGCCTTGCCAAAGATGTGCGGGCGCTGCGGCATGTGGCCGACCGCGACGGCCATGCGCTGCGCATTCTCTCGGCGGTCGAGGCCGTCAACCACGAGCAGAAGGGGCGGCTGTTCGACCTGATGACGCACCACTTCGAAGGCCGCATCGCGAACAGGACCATCGCCCTCTGGGGCCTGGCCTTCAAGCCCGACACCGACGACATGCGCGACGCCCCCAGCCTCGTGCTGCTGGAGCGGCTGTGGGCCGCGGGCGCACGCGTGCAGGTCTACGACCCGGCGGCGATGGCGAATGCGCGCGCCATCGTCGGCGAGCGCGACGACGTGCGCTGGTGCGCGTCTGCGGACGAGGCGCTGCAGGGCGCCGATGCGCTCGCGCTGGTGACCGAATGGACAGAGTTCCGCCAGCCCGACTTCGCACGCATTGCGAACGCGTTGAAGGCGCCCGCGATCTTCGACGGCCGCAACCTTTACGACGCTGCAGAGGTCGAAGCCGCCGGCATCGCGTACTACGGCATCGGCAGGGGCCGCTCAGTCTTTCGCTGAAGCAGCAGCCGCCTCACCCTGGGGCAGGAACGCACTGCCCGGCGTGAGCGGCACATGGCGATAGCTGGCCGGCGTGCGGCTCAGCTTCACCGGCGCGCCGATGCCGCGGTAGCCGCCTTCCATCTCGACCACCATCTCGCGGTGCAGCGTGTGGGGGTGTTGCAGCGCGGCGTCCACCGGCAGCACCGGCGCGGCGGGCACGCCGGCCGCCATCAACTGCTCGACGAGTTCGCGGCCGTCGAACACGGCCATCGCCGCTTCGAGCCGCTGCTTGAGCCCGTCGCGATGCACCGAGCGCGCACCGGCCGTGCGGTAGAGCGGATCGTCGGCCAGGTCGGGCAGGCCGATGCAGCGGCACAGGCTCGCGAACTGCCGGTCGTTGCCTACCGCCACGAACACCGGGTCGGTGCCGGTGGCCAGCGCGTCGTACGGGTAGATGTTGGGATGCGCGTTGCCCGTGCGGCGCGGCGCCGTGCCGTCCATGAACCAGTTGGCCGCATGCGGATGCAGCAGCGACAGGCCGCTGTCGTACAGCGCCGCTTCCACGAACTGCCCGCGCCCGCTGCGCTGGCGCTCCTGCAGCGCGAGCAGCACGCCGATCACCGCGTTCAGCCCCGTCACCATGTCGACGACAGGCAGGCCCACGCGCAGCGGGCCGCCGTCGGCCTCGCCGTTGATGCTCATGATGCCGGTCATGGCCTGCACCGCCGCGTCGTAGCCCGGCAGCGCGCCCAGCGGGCCATCGGCGCCGAAGCCCGACACGCGGCACCACACGAGGCGCGGAAAGCGCTGCGACAGCGTCTCGTAGCCGATGCCCCAGCGCTCCATCGTGCCGGTCTTGAAGTTCTCGATCAGCACGTCGGCTTCGGCCACCAAGGCGAGCAGCGCCTCGCGGCCTTCTTCCGTCGAGAAGTCCAGGTGCTGCACGCGCTTGTTGCGGTTCAGGCCGTGGTAGTACGAGGCCACGCCTTCCTTGAAGGGCGGGCCCCAGGTGCGCGTGTCGTCGCCCTGCGGCGGCTCGACCTTGAGCACGTCGGCGCCGTGGTCGCCCAGGATCTGACCGCAGTACGGGCCGCCGAGGATGCGCGAGATGTCGAGCACGCGGATGCCCGCAAGGGCGCCGGTGGAAGGCGTGGAAGTGGTGGTCATGCGGTGGGGGCGATGGAGGCGTCAGCTGTCGAAAAGGTGGAAGAGGCGCGCGCCACGAGCTTGAAGGTGCCGGTGGCCAGCGCCAGCAGTTCGCCGTTTTCGTTGCGGGCTTCGCCGCGCGCGAAGCTCAGCGACTGGCCACGCCGCTCGCAGAACGCGGTGGCGATCACGTCGCCATTGCAGGGCGCGACGAAATGCACCGTGATGTCGACGGTGACCACGCCGTACTGCGTGGGCGCATGGGCGCGCACGGCGCACGACAGCACGCAGTCGAACAGCACCGCGATGGCACCGCCGTGCACGTCGGCGCGGCTGTTGGTGTAGTCCGCGTCGTAGGGCATGCGGATGCGCGCGCTGTCGTCGCCGATGGCTTCGCCGCGCAGCCCGAAGGCGCGCGCCATCGGCATCGGCAGGCCGAACAGGATGCCCGGCGGCTCGGGTGGGGTGGGGGCGGTGGTGGCGGGCATGCGATGGCAGTCGGTTCAGTCGAGCAGGCCGCGCTGGCGCAAGCGGGCCACGCGATCTTTCTCGCGGGCCGTGGCCGCGAGCGCGTACTTGCGGTAGTCGTCGGGGCCCATGTAGTTGATCTGCTGGTTCAGCTGCTCCAGCACGCGCAGGCCGGGTGCGGACTCCAGCGCCTTCTTGAAGGCGTCGTGCACGATCTTCACGCGGGCCGGGTCCATGCCGGCCGGGCCGGCGATGCCGTAGGGCGAGTCGATGACCGCGTCGACGCCTTGCTCGCGCAGGGTCGGCACGTCGGGGTAGCGCTTCACGCGGTGCGGCGTGAGCATCACCAGGTAGCGCATCTTGCCGGCGTCGATGTGGGGCACGGCCACGCCCGACAGCGGCGCCGCGTCGATGTGGCCGCCAAGGATCGCGTTGGTCACCTCGGCATCGCCTTTGAACGGCACCATGTTGAACTGCAGCCTGGCCGCTTCGCCGGCCTCGTCCATCACGATGCGCGGCGTGCCCACCGCGCCGGTGGCACCGACGTTGATCTTGCCGGGCCGGCGCGCGGCATCGGCCGCGAAGTCCTTCCAGGTCTTCCAGGGCGCGTCGGCCTTGACCGCCAGGCCGAAGGTGTAGTCGGACAGCAGGATCGCGTACGAGAAGCTGGTCTTCGGGTCGAACGCCACCTTGTTGATGTACGGCTCGCGGTACACCGAGGCGGGCAGCACCGCCAGCGTGTAGCCGTCGGGCGCCGCGCGCACCAGCGCGGCCGCGCCGTTGGTGCCGCTGGCACCGGGCCGGCTCTCGATGATGACGGGCTGGCCCAGGGCCTTGCCCGCTTCTTCTGCGACGGCGCGCAGGTGCTGGTCGGTGGGGCCGCCGGCCGCGTACGGCACGATCAGCGTGACCGGCCGCTGCGGATAGGTCTGGGCTGTGGCGACGGTGGCAGTGGTGACGCCGATCAGCGCGATGGTGGCCAGGGAGGCGGCGCGGAATGCGCCCAGGCGTGACAGCAGTTTCATTTTTTCTTGTCTCCTTGTTGTTCGAATCGAGTCGCTGGCGGCATCAGTCGAGCTGCGCGCCCGACTTCTTCACCACGTCCTTCCACTTGGCCGACTCGGCCACGATGAACTGGCCGAGCTTCTGCGGCGACGTGTCGGCCGAGGCCTCCAGCCCCTGCGACGCGAACATCTGCTTCACCTTGGGCGAGTTCAGCACTTCGGCGAACGCATGGTTGAGCTTGGCGACGCGGTCGGCGGGCGTGCCGGCCGGGGCCACGATGCCGAAGAACACGCTCACGTCGTAGCCCTTGTAGCCCTGCTCCGAAATGGTGGGCACGTCGGGCAGTGCCTGCGAACGCGCGAGCGTCGCCACGCCCAGTGCGCGCAGCTTGCCGGCCTTGACGTAGGGCAGCGCGGTGAGGATGTCGGTGAAGGTCATGCTGACCTGGTTGCCCAGCAGGTCGTTGAGCGCGGGGCCCGTGCCCTTGTAGGGGATGTGCTGCAGGTCGGTGCCCGCCACCGAGTTGAAGAGCACGCCCGCCAGGTGCGATGACGCGCCGTTGCCCGACGAGGCATAGCTGAGCTTGCCGGGGTTGGCCTTGGCGTAGGCCACCAGCTCCGGCACGTTCTTCACCGGCAGCGCGGGGTTGACGACCAGGATGTTCGGCAGGTAGCCCACCTGGATCACCGGCGCGAAGCTCTTCACCGGGTCGTAGTTGACCTTGCGGTACAGGCTCTTGTTGATGGCCAGCGGGCCCGAGGTGCCGAACATCAGCGTGTGGCCGTCGGCCTCGGCGCGCGCCACGTATTCGGCGCCGATGTTGCCGCCGGCGCCCGCGCGGTTCTCCACGATCATCGGCTGGCCGAGGCGGTCCTTCATCTCGGCAGCGAGCGTGCGGGCCATCGCATCGGTGGGGCCGCCGGGCGGGAAGGGCACGACCAGCGTGATGGGCTTCGAGGGGAAGGCGTCGGCGGCCTGTGCAGTGGGAGCAGCGGGCACGACGGTCAGCAGCGTGGTGCAGGCGGCCAGCAGGAAGGTGAGGCGTTTCAAGGGATGTCTCCGTTTCTTGTCGGGGGAAAAGTTCAGGCCGCTACCGGGGCGTTGCGCGCGGCCGCCGTGTTCCAGTCGGCGGGCATGGCATCGGGTGCCAGCGGATCGCGCGGCAGCACGCGATGCAGCAGCACCAGTTGCGCCCAGCGCAGGCGCGCGGCCGAGCCGCCGCGCGAGGCTTCCCACGCCATCGCGATGGCGCTCGTGCAGTGGTACAGCGCCGAGGCGGCCTGGCGCGCCAGCACGTCGCCGCCTTCGCGCGCGGCGGTCTCGGCCAGCGCGGCGGCGCGTGCCAGTGCATCGCGCAGCGCTTTCGCAAAGGCGGGTGCGAGCGCCGCGTCGTCGAGCAGCTTTTCGCAGTGCGCGCGCAGCACCGGCAGCGAGCCTTCGCGCTTCAGGGCGCGGATCACGTCGAGCGCCACGATGTTGCTCGTGCCTTCCCAGATCGAGCCCAGGTGCGCGTCGCGCACGAGGCGCGGATCGCTCCACTCCTCGATGTAGCCACAGCCGCCGCGCACTTCCATCGCATCGCCCGTCACCTTGCGTGCATCGCGGCACGCGCGGAACTTGATGAGCGGCGTGAGGATGCGCAGCAGCGCATAGGCATCGGGCTCGCCGGCGTCGGAGCGGGCCAGCGCCAGCGCGGTCTGGCACACCATCGTGCGCGCCTGCTCGGCCGGCAGGCGCAGCTTGTCGAGCTGGCGCTGCATCAGCGGCATCTGATCGAGCGTGCGGCCGAAGGCGCGGCGCTCCGACGCGATGTACTCGGCCTCGGCCACGGCGCGGCGCATCAGGCCGGCGGCGCGCACGCCGTTCGACAGGCGCGAGTTGTTCACCATGTCGGCCATCTGCACGAAGCCCCGGCCGGCTTCGCCGACGAGGTACGCCACCGCGCCTTCGAGCCGGATCTCGCCGCTGGCCATCGAGCGCGTGCCCAGCTTGTCCTTCAGGCGAATGATCCGGTAGTGGTTGAGGCTGCCGTCTTCCAGCCGGCGCGGCAGCAGGAACAGCGACACGCCCTTCATGCCCGCAGCGCCGTCTTCGGCGCGCGCGAGCACCATCGCGAAATCGGCGTCGGGGTTGGAGCAGAACCACTTGTCGCCGCTCAGGCGCCAGCTGCCATCGGACTCGGCCCGCGCCATCGTGGCGGTGGCCGCGATGTCGGAGCCTGCGGCCTGCTCGGTCATGAACATCGCGCCTTGCGCGAGTTCGTCGAAGTCGAGCGAGGTCAGGCGCGGCAGGAAGCGCGCGACCAGCTCGGGGCTGCCGAACTTCTTGAGCGTGCGCGTGAGCGAATCGGTCATCGAGACCGGGCAGCACAGGCCGAACTCGGCCTGCACGAACAGGTAGGTCAGCACGTACTTGACCAGCGGCGGCATCTTGCCGGTCCAGCCCAGCGTTTCGTCGCGGTGCGAGATCGCGGCCAGGCCGAATTCGCTGAGTGCCAGGCGCTCCATCTCCACATAGGCCGGATGCTTGACGACCTTCTGCTCGTCCAGGCCGGTGCGGGTGCGCTGCTTCAGCGTGGGCGGGTTGCGGTCGGCGGTGCCGGCCAGTTCGTCGAGCAGGCCGCCCGCCAGGCCGCCCAGGCGCTCGAAGTGCGGCTGCATATGGCGCCGCAGATCGTCGGGCAGGTAGAGCGCGAGCAGCGCGTGCAGCTCGGTGTCGGTGGTGAACAGGTTCTGACCGTGGCGGTCGGGAATCGGATGGGCGTGCGCGGCTTCTGGCGCGACACCGGTGCGGGTGGCAGCGTTCTCGGACATGCGTTTGTCTCCTGGGTTCGCCGCATTGTTGAAGCCGCGACGATCCGTGTCTAATATCGAATTGGTCTTGTTCGATTTGATTTGGCTATTCATGGAACTGCGACACCTGCGCTACTTCTCCGTGCTCGCCGAAGAACTGCACTTCGGGCGGGCGGCGCGGCGTCTGTCGATTTCGCAGCCACCGCTGTCGGTGGCGATCCGCCAGCTCGAAGAGTCGGTGGGCGCGCGGCTGTTCGAGCGCAACAGCAAGGAAGTGCGCCTGACCCCTGCGGGCGAGGCGCTGCGCATTTCGGCGCGGCGGGTGCTGCTGCAGGCCGAAGAGGCCGCGCTCGAAGCGCGCGACGTGGCCACCGGTTCGGCCGGCCGGCTGCGCATCGGCTTCGTCGGCGCCATGCTCTACCGGGGCTTGCCGCAGGCGCTGCGCGCCTTCCAGGCCACGCACCCGGCGGTGCGCATCACCTTGAGCGAACTCAACTCCGGCGTGCAGATCGCCGAGCTGCTGAACGACCGGCTCGACCTGGGCTTTGCCCACACGCGCCGCGTGCCGCCAGAGCTGCAGCACCGCCTGCTGCTGTCGGAGCCCTTCGTGTGCTGCCTGCCTGCGGGGCATTCGCTCGCCCGCAAGAAGGTGCTGGCCCCGGCTGACCTGCGCGACCAGCCTTTCGTGCTGTTCTCGCGCGAGGCTTCACCGGACTATCACGAGCGCATCCTGTCGATCTGCGCGGACGCAGGCTTCCTGCCTGAGGTGCGGCATGAAGTGCGCCATTGGCTCGCCGTCGTGTCTTTGGTTTCTCAGGGTATGGGCGTGGCGCTGGTGCCGCAGGCGATGCGGCACTCGGCCCTGCGCGGCGCGGTGTTCCGCCCGCTCGACCGCGCGGTGGCGCAGTCGGAGGCTTACGGGGTGTGGCGGACGGGGCCGCCGAACGTGCTGGTCGAGCGGCTGCTGCAGGGCGTGGCCGAGAGCATCGCAGCCGCTGCCGGGCTTCAGGCGTAGAGCGGCTCTTCGGCCATCTGCTCGCACTGGTCTTCCAGCACGAGGATCTGCCCCTTCCAGTAGTCGCTCGAGCCGAACCACGGGAAGTTGATCGGAAAGATCGGGTCTTCCCAGCGCCGCGCCAGCCATGCGCTGTAGTGGATCAGCCGCAGCGTGCGCAGCGGCTCGATCAGTGCCAGCTCGCGGCGGTCGAATTCGCGGAACTGCTCGTAGCCGTCGAGCAGGCCCGACAGCTGCGAGGTGCGTTGCGCGCGGTCGCCGGACAGCAGCATCCACAAATCCTGCACCGCGAAGCCGGTGCGCGCGTCGTCGAGGTCGACGAAGTGCGGGCCGCCGCCGGGCCGGTCGGTCGGCGTCCACAGGATGTTGCCGGGGTGCACGTCGCCATGCAGGCGCAGCTTGCGCGGGTTGAAGTCGGAGGCCGGCGGCTGCAGCGCAAGCGCGGTCGCGCGGACCATGTCCAGCGCCTCGTTGCATACCTTTTCCCAGTCGCGCTGCATGTCGAGCGGGATCTTGTCGTTCTCCAGCAGCCAGTCGCGCGAGTCGAGGCCGAAGGTCTGCAGGTCGAGCGCGGGGCGGGCCTCGAAAGGCTTGGCGCTGCCCACGGTGTGGATGCGCGCCAGGAAGCGGCCGACCCATTCGAGCACCTCGAAGTTGTCGAGCTCGGGCGCGCGGCCGCCGCGGTAGGGGCTCACGCTGAACGCGAAGCCGGCGTGGTGGTGCAGGGTCTTGCCGTCGACAACCAGCGGCGGCACGGCCGGCACTTCGGCGGCGGCCAGCTCGAGCGAGAAGCCGTGCTCTTCGAGGATCTCGGCTTCGCTCCAGCGCTCGGGGCGGTAGAACTTGACCACCACCGCGCTGCGGTCTTCCAGGAACACCTGGTAGACCCGGTTCTCGTAGGAGTTCAGGCCGGTGAGCCGGCCGTCGCCGTGCAGGCCCAGCGTCGCGAGTGCGTCGAGCACCACGTCGGGCGTGAGGCTCTCATAAGGATGGGTGTTCGCGGGCGCTGCAGGGGAAAGGGTCATGCAGCGATTGTCGCCACTGTGACCCGAAGGGCGTCAGTGGCCGGCGGGTTGTTTGTAAAGAGAAAGGATATGGCCCGTGCGCGGGTCGCCCTTGCCCGCTAGCACCTGGGCGTAGGCCGCCTGCACCGCATCGCCGCCGGCGTGGTGTTCGGCGCGCAGCCAGGGTTCTTTCGCGTCGGTCGCTTCGGCGATGAAGTGATGCCAGGCCGACACCATGCGCCGACCGAACTCTTCGGCGCCCCACTCGGTGGTGCGCTTCTTGATCTGCGCGGGCGCAAAGAACAGCGTGGCGCGCGGGCCGCTCAGGTCTTTGCCCGCGCCCTTCGACGCCAACTGCTCGACGTGCGTGCCGCCGATGGAGCTGCTGAACTTGAGGTTGGCAAAGCGCGCATGGATCGCGTTGCGCAGCTCGCCGTTGCCGGCGAAGTCCACGTAGACGCAGGACGTGTCGGCCGCGATGGTGTCGAGCGCGTCGTAGGTCACCACGCGGTCGTAGCAGCCCAGGCTTTCGCAGAAGGCCACGTTGCCGGGCGAGGTCAGGCCGATCACCTCGATGCCCTTGCGCTGGTGCAGCTGGAAGGCCGTGCCGTAGGCCGTCTTGCTCGATGCGCTCGACAGCAGCATGGTGTTGGCGCCGAAGAAGTCGTTGTCGGCCATGAAGTCGTCGATCAGCCACGAGGTGATGAACAGCGGGCGCAGCAGCGACTGCGTGTCTTCCGTATCGGCGGTGTAGAGCGGGTCGGCGTTGCAGCGGAAGTACTGGTTGTAGACGGCCGGCAGTTCGGCGCGGTGCGGCGCCACGTCGGTAAAGCGCTCGGGCGACAGCCGGCCGGGGCTCAGCACCGCGCCCGAGGCCATCGGCCAGTAGCCGTAGAGCCGCTCGCCCACCGGCACGCCCGGATGCAGCGACTGCACCACGCTCGCGAAGCCCCACACGGGGATCGTGCCCCAGCCTTCCTCGCCGCTCGGAAAGAACTGCCAGTAGCTCATCGCGTCGCCGAAGGCGGCGTAGGTGATGTTGTTCGAGGTGAGCGCAAAGCTGTCGACGCGCACGCGCACCTGGCCGTCCGCCAAGGGTTCGTCGGTGGCGGTGTGCAGGCGCGTGGTGGCGAGCTGGTCTTTGCGGATCAGGAGGCTGGTGGTGCTCATGGTGTCGATCTCCACGGGTTGAGTGAGGTGTGGGTTTCGGGGCGTGCCGCGACATTAGCCAAGCTTGGTGAAAGGCGCTATCGCGGTGCCCGTTCCGGCGTCACCCGTGAGACAAGCGCGGGCATGAAAAAAGCGCCCCGGCTTGTGGCCGGGGCGCTTGTTCGTTGCTGCTGCAGGGTGCTCAGGCGATCGTCAGTTCGACGTCGATGTTGCCGCGCGTGGCGTTCGAGTACGGGCAGACCTGGTGAGCCGTGTCGACCAGCTTCTGCTTGGCATCTGCATCGAGGCCGGGCAGCGTGATCGCCAGCTTGACGGCGATGCCGTAGGCGGCGCCGCCGTTCGTCGGGCCAAGGGAAACGCTGGAGTCGATGGCGACGTCGTCCGGCACCTTCACGCCGATCTTCGGGCCGACGGCCTTCATGGCGCCGATGAAGCAGGCGGCGTAACCCACCGCGAACAGTTGTTCGGGGTTGGTGCCGGGCTTGCCGGAACCGGGCGAGCTCAGCTTGACGTCGATGGCGCCGTCGCTGGACTTGCCAGCGCCGTCACGGCCGCCGACGGTGTGGGCTTCTGCGGTGTAGAGCACTTTGTCGAGCTTGGTGGTCATGGTGATTCCTTTGATGATGGAGGAGGGTGAAAGAGCTTCTCTCTTTTCTGGATCGAAGCGGGGGAGAAATAAAGAAACCGGTTGCGTGTCAGGCCGCCTTCTTGATGCGGTCGCGCAGGGTCTGGATCTGCTGGGTCAGGGCCACGAGTTCGGGCACCGAGCACTGGGCCGCCGCCATCAGGCACTCGGGCACGTTGGCCGCGCGGGCCTTGAGCTTGCGGCCAACGGCGGTCAGGGTGATGTGCACGCGGCGCTCGTCGGCCACGTCGCGCACACGGGCCACATAGCCGTTGGCCTCGAGGCGCTTGAGCAGCGGCGTGAGCGTGCCGGAGTCGAGCGAAAGGCGCTCGCCCAGCGCGGAAACCGTGGGGCCGTCATGCTCCCAGAGGGCGAGCATCACGAGGTATTGCGGGTAGGTGAGCTGCAGCTTTTCCAGCACCGGCTTGTAGAGCCGGGTCATGGCCAGCGAGGCGGAATACACGGCAAAACACAGCTGGTTGTCCAGCTTGAGCATTTCGTCGGAGGAGGCTGAGGCGGGGTGCATGAGGCGAATTGTAGCGAGCAATTGAATTGCGTGCAATGTAAAGTTAAGGTAAACGACGTGCCACACTAGAGGCCTTTTGTTTCTCTCTTCCCCGGTCCGTTCCCTCTGGCAAGGCTCCCCGACTTCGTATGCGCCCCCTTCCGATTCAGCCAATGGGAACCACCCCGGCCTTCACCCGCACCTCGCACCGCGACATCCTGTGGGCCCTGGGGGCGATGCTGCTGCTGTGGACCCTGTCCATCGGCTACTTCTATCCGACCCCGCCCTGGGACAACGTCGAAGAGCTGTTCTGGGGCGGCAGCTTCGAGTGGAGCTACTACAAGCATCCGCCGTTGCCGAGCTGGATCATGGGCGTGCTGGTGCGCCTGGGCGGACGGCAGGCCTGGCTGACCTACGCGGCCGGCGTCGGCTGCGGCGTGGGCGCGCTCTACCTCGTCTGGCGCTGGTCGCTCGAGATGGTCCACCCGGCGCGCGCGGCGCTGGCCGTGCTGCTCGGCTCGCTGGTGGCCTATCACGTGCAGCGCGCGATCATCTACAACCACAACACCGTGCAGCTGTTGCCGCTGGCCGGCTACTGGTGGATGCTGTGGCGTGTGCTCCATGCGCCGGCGGCGTCGAGGCTGCGCGACTGGGCATGGCTCGGCGTCTTCGCGGCGCTGTCGATGCTCACCAAGTACAGCGCGGTGGTGCAGTTTGCGGTCGGCGCGGCCTTCATCGTCCGGCAGGGCCTGTGGCGCGACGCGCAGGTGCGGCGCGGGCTCCTGGTGGCGGTCGGCGTGGCGGCGCTGCTGATGGCGCCGCACGTCTGGTGGGTGCTGGAGCACTCCACGCGAACGATCGCCTATGCACGCCATTCGGTTCACGCGCCGGGTGCGCACGGGCAAGGCCTTCGTCGGCTGGTGCATGTGTTCGTGACGCAGGTGGCTCGGTTGTCGCCCATGCTGTTGCTGGTCGGCTGGGCCTGGTTCACCCGCGCTTCGGTGGCGGCGCCGTCGCCTTCGGTTGCCGCCCCGCCGGGGCTGAATGCGTTCGACCGACGCTTCCTGGCCTGGGCCACGCTGGGGCCCGCATGCCTGGTGTTTCCCGCAGCCATCTTGCTGAAGATCCCGTTGCTTGCATCGTGGCTCACCACCTTCTTCCTGCCGGCCGCGCTGTGGGCCGTGGCCGTGATGCCCGGCCTCGAGGCGGAGCGCTGGAGCCGTCGTCGCTGGCGCGGCGTGATCGCCACCGTGGTGGCGCTTCATGTCGCCGGCGCGCTCGGCCAGGGCTGGGTCGACGGCGTGCTGAGCAAGCGCCTGGGCTACATCACGCGCGCCAACCTGCCGGCGCAAGAAGTTGCCGATGCCGTGGGCGCCATCTGGCGCGACCATGCCGGCGAGCGGCCGTTCAAGCTGCTCGTGGGCGACACCTGGTTCGCGGGTGCGGTGGCCTTGAAGATGGACCCGTCGATGCAACTGCTGATCGACGGCGACGAACGCAACTCGCCGTGGCTCGCGCCCGGCGTGCTCGAGCGCGAAGGCGGCATGGTGCTGATCCTCGACACGCAGGAGTTCCGCTCCGAAGGCATGCTGCTCGAACCCCGCATGGCCGCCGCCAACTGCCGTGGCACGCTGGACATTCCGTGGGCCGGCGTCGACGAGCGCAACAGCCTGCGCATGCGCTGGGGCATCGTGCTGCCGAAAGGCGACAGCGGCACGAAGAACTGCGGAGCCGACGCGGGCAGGTAGCGCTGCGGCGGCTTTGCCCGTTGGGCGGGGCGAGATGTCAGTTGAAGGTGCTGCGGTTGCGGCAAGGCTCGGCATACTCCCGTGCCAGCTGCGTGAACCGTGGTCCACGGCCGGCGCGAACCATTCCTCAGCCCTTCAACTGAAAGCCATGAACAGTTCTCTGATGCTCTTCACTGCCTCGGGAATCCCTCGCATGCGACGCCTCTCGACGGTGGCCCTCGCCCTGCTGCTGGCCGCCTGCGCCGCTCCGTACCAGGCGCCCCAGGGCAAGGATGTCGCGCGATTACGCATCCTCAGCGAGCAGACCGAATGGTCGAAGGGCGTCAAGACAGTGATCTATCCGAGTGGCGGGTGCGAGGCTCCGATGGAGCTTGGCTTCTTCGGCGGCATCGCGCGGCTGGGCGCGCAGGACAAGCCGCTAGGCATTCCCGGGGGCGCCGAGCTCGACCCCCGCACGTTCATCGAGCGGCTCATACCCGCCGGCCGCCGCGACCTCATCTCCATGAAGCTGGGGATCAGCGCGGACAGCAAGACCTGTGTGGTGACCTTCTCTTTCGAGCCGGTGGTCGGCGGCGACTACGAAGCCCGCATGCACTGGCAAGCGGACAGGTGCTATGTGAGCCTGAACAAGGTCGGCACGCAGGATGGCGCTGCAACGTACACGAGGGAACTGAGCGTTCGTCGAGAACAGACGTGCATCAGGGGGACATGAGCGCACCGACCCTCAGGCCTCTGGATGCGGCCCATGCGCTTGCCCGACCGCAACCTGAGGGCGGTGGCTGAAGGCGTTCAGCCCCGGAACCGCTTGCGCGTGAGCGCCAGCGCGATCCAGAAGGCGACGACCGCGTAGACCGCCAGCACCGCCGCGTGCAGCCACCAGTCGGCCGGCCACTGGTCCATGAACAGCGGCCGCACCAGCGCCACCGCATTGGTCAGCGGCAGCCACGCCGCCACCGCCCTGACCGCCGAGGGCAGCTGTTCGAGCGGAAAGAACACGCCGCTCAAAAACATCATCGGCGTCATGAACAGCGTGAAGTAGTAGGTGAAGAAGTCGTAGCCCTTCGCCAGCGCATTGAAAATCAGCGCGATCGACGAGAAGGTGATGCCCGCGCCGACCAGCACCATCCACGCGACGACCAGCTTGGGGCTGTGGCTGATGCCCAGCCCGAGCATCACGAACAGGATCGCGGTGACCGTGAAGATCGACTTGAACGCCGCCCACAGCATCTCGGCCAGCACGATGTCGTCCAGCCCCACGGGCGCGTTCATGATGCCGTCCCAGGTCTTTTGCACGTGCATGCGCGAGAACGCCGAGTACAGCGCCTCGAAGCTCGCCGCGTTCATCGCGCTCATGCAGATCGAGCCGCTGGCCAGGAAGAGGATGTACGGCACCTTCACGCCGTCGACCGACACCTGCCCCACCAGCGCGCCCATGCCGTAGCCGAAGGCCACGAGCCAGATCAGCGGCTCGGCGATGTTGCCGATCAGGCTCGGTATCGCGAGCTTGCGCCACACCAGCAGGTTGCGCAGGAACACCGGCCACCAGCGCAGCGAGATCTCGGGCGCGCGCCACACCGAAGGCGAGGGCGGCGCGGCGTTCGTGAGGCCGGGCGTTGTTGTTGAAGTCGTCGTGTTCATGGTCTAGCCGTCCTCGCGAATTTGCCGGCCGGTGAGCTTGAGAAAAAGGTCTTCGAGATTGGCCGGGCGATGAAAGGTGCGCAGCCCGCTGTGCTGCGTCAATGCATCGAGCAGCCGCCGCGCGTCCTGCGTGTAGAAGAACACGGTCTCGCCGCTCACTTCCACGCGCGCGGCCATGGCCTTGAGTTCGGGCGACTCGGCCAGCGACAGCGCGCCGTTGCCGTACACCTCGACCACATCGGGCTCCAGGTGCTCGGCGATCAGGTCGCGTGGGCGGCCTTCGGCGATCTTGCGGCCGTGGTCGAGCACCAGCAGGCGCGAGCACAGGCGCTCGGCCTCGTCCATGAAGTGCGTGGTCAGCAAGATCGACTTGCCCTGCTGCAGCAGCACCTGCAGCCGCTCCCACATCAGGTGGCGCGCCTGCGGGTCGAGGCCGGTCGTCGGTTCGTCGAGCAGCAGCAGCTTCGGGTCGTTGACCAGCGCGCGCGCCAGCGACAGGCGCCGGCGCATGCCGCCCGACAGTTCGCCCGGCTTCGCATCGGCCTTGTGCGAGAGCGCCGCGAACTCCAGCAGCTGCGGCACGCGTGCCCGCACCTGCGCCTTGCTGAAGCCGAAGTAGCGGCCATACACCACGAGGTTTTCGGCGCAGCTGAAGTCGGGGTCGAGCGTGTCGAACTGCGTGACCACGCCGAGCTGCGCCTTGATGGCCAGCGCATCGCGCGGCATCTGCAGGCCCAGCGCCGAGATGTCGCCGCCGTCGGGCGCGGTGAGCCCCAGGCACATGCGGATGGTGGTGGTCTTGCCGGCGCCGTTCGGTCCGATCACGCCCAGGCATTCGCCCGGCGCGATCTCGAACGACAGGTCATCGACGACCGTGGTGTCGCCATACCGCTTGTGCAGATGGCTGACGTGAAAGAGCGCGGGGGGTGGGGTGGATGGCGGCACGCGGCGATTCTGACCCAGACGCGCATGGCGCGTGCCCTCGCTTCAATCGATGGACAACCCGCCCGACTTGCTGGCAACTTCATGCGGCATGGCGCGGGCCGCGCTCGCGGCAACGGCACAATCGACGCCGGATTGCAATTCCCGGGGGGAGGCCCAAAAGATGCTGCGTTTCCTGTTGGCGCTGTCGGTGCCATTGCTGCTCGGCGCCTGCGCGCCTTTTCACCGCCCCCTGGCGGCCGCCGACCGGCACACGGTCCAGGAGGTCGACGTGCGCGTGGTCGTCGCGCAAGAAAGCTTCATGTTCTCCGCGCAGGCGCCCGGCCTGAGCGCGGCCACCGGCGGCGGGCTCATCGGCGCGCTGATCGATTCGTCGGTGCAGCAGTCGCGCCAGAAAGACATGAGCGCCGAGGTGCAGGCCATCGTCGGCCCGCTGCTCGACTACGACTACCGCGCCGAAGCCGGCCTTGCCGCCAACGCGATGCTGGCCGAGCCGGGCGCGTTTCCGCTGAAGGTGCGCTCGTCGCAGGTGCTGGCGGCCATGCCGCTCAAGGCCGAGCAGGACGCCCGCATCGCCGCCACCAAGACCGGCCCCGCCTACATGGTGCTGTTGCTGCAGTACGCGCTCGAGCCGGGGCTCGGCGCGTTCACCACGCGCACCTCGGCCATCCTCTGGCAGGGCGGCAACAAGGAGCCTTCGTACCGCGCCTCCGCCATCTTCCAGACGCCCATTGGTGGCGGCACGCGCGCCACCGTCATCCGGCGCCTCGCGGCCAACGACGGGCAGGTGCTCCGCTCGGTCATGCGCGACTCGATGACGCAGACCCTGCACCTCGTCGGCATGGACATCGCCGGCGCGCGCTCGGGTGCAGTGAAGACGTCGCGCTTCAACGTCAACGGCTCCTGGGTCACGCTGGCCGGCCAGGGCTTCGACGACCAGGCGGGCCGCGTCGTGTTCCGCGACCAGGACGGCGCCATGTACTCGCTGCGGAGCACCGCCCCATGAACAACCGATGCCATCGCGTGGCCGTTGCCGCGCTCTCAGTCTTCTGTTTTCTGCCCGGCCTTGCGCATGCACTGACCGAAGAGGAACCGCTCGGCATGGTGTTCGAGCCCTCGCCGGTGCCCGCCGAACGCGCCGACGGCTCGCCGGTCATGTCGCAGCCGCAGCAGCTCGCGCGCAGCTGCACGCTCTATCTGCCCAGGATCGAAGACACGCGCAGCAACAAGGCGAACGCGGGCAACCTCACCCTGATGATGCCCACGGTCCATGCCACGCCGAGGTCGGTGCAGTCGCTGCGAAGCGGCGATGGCGTGGCGTGGACGCGCGGCGCGCTGCAGTCGATGAGCCGCTACGGTTTCCAGACCGTGCTCGGTGCACCGCCTGCCGCACCTGTCGGCACACCGCAGGTCACGGCCGAGGTGGCATTGCGCCTGGCGCATGCGTGGTCCACCGACCTGAACCTCGTCTCGCATGTGGTGCTGCAGGTCAGCTACCGCTTGCCCGGCGGCGAATCCGCTTTGCGCCAGTACCACGGCATGGGCACCGGCACCAACTGGGTCAACGGCAATGGTGAGTTCATGTCGGTGCTGAACCTCGGCCTCGAAGAAGCCGTGCGACGCATGGCGAGCGATGCAGCGCTCTTGTGCGAGGGCAAGCCCTTGCCACCACCGGTGGCCGCGCTGTGAAGACGATGCTGGCGCTGTACCCGACCCGATCGGCGATGCATCGCAGGCCGTCGAGCTTCAGAGCCTGAGCCCGCAGAACTCCGCCTTCATCCAGTCGATGAAGGCCCGCGTGCGCGCCGGCAGCAGCCGCGCGTTCGGATAGATCACGTTCACCGGCTTCGGCGGCGGTTCGTAGTCTTCGAGCACCAGCTTCAGCCGGCCTTGCGCCACCATCTGCAGCACCTGGTACGAGAAGAAGGTGCCGAAGCCCATGCCGGCGGCGCACGCCTCGATGGCGGGCGCGAGGTGGTTGAACTCCAGCCGGCTGCTCGGCGTCACGCGGAAGGTCTTGCCGCCCTGGTGAAAGGTCCATTGCGGCGGCGCATCGATGCGGCCGCGCACGCAGGGCGCACCGGCCAGGTCGCTCGGGTGCCTCGGCGTGCCGTGCTGCGCAAGGTAAGCGGGGCTTGCCACCACCACGCGGCGGATGGTGCCGAGCGTTTGCGCCACCAGCGAGGAGTCTTCCAGCGCACCGATGCGGATGCCGACGTCGATGCCTTCTTCGAGCAGGTTCACCGTGCGGTCGTACAGCCTCACGCTGCAGCGCACCTTCTCGTGGCGTTGCATGAAGCGCGTGATGGCGGGCGCCACGTACATGTGCCCGAACAGCACCGGCGCCGTGATGGTGAGCTGCCCCGCCAGTTCGTGCGCCTCGGTCTTCAGCGCCAGGTCGGCGGTGTCGGCGGCCAGCAGCACGTCGCGCGCGCTGGGCAGGTAGTGGCGGCCCTCTTCGGTGAGCGACAGGCGGCGCGTGGTGCGGTGAAAAAGGCGCACGCCCAGGTGCGCTTCGAGCGCGGCGAGCGAACGCACCACCGCGGGCAGCGAGGTGCCGAGCACCTCGGCGGCGCGCGTGAGGCTGCCTTGCTCGGCAATCTGCACGAAGGTCTGCATGGCCTTGAATCGATCCATGGCGCGATTAAACCGGAAAACGCAGCAGTCAAATACAGAAATGGCTATTCATTCATGACGCGCAAGAGAGAAGAATCCGGTGCAGGCCCCGTCATTCACTGGCTCACAGGATTCGCGCATGAACACCACAACAACCGCCACCCGCCCGACGCAACCCATCAAGCTCTACGGCACCAGGCTCTCGGGCCATGTGCATCGCGTGCGGCTCTTTCTCACGATGCTCGGGCTGCCGTTCGAGATCGTCGAACTCGACCTGCGCAAGCGCGACCATCGCACGCCGGAGTTCCTGGCGCGCAACCCTTTCGGGCAGGTGCCGGTGATCGAGGACGGTGAACTCACGCTGGCCGATTCCAACGCAATCCTCGTCTACCTCAACGAACGCTACGCACCCGATCCCGCACGTTGGATGCCGCGCGATGCAGTGGGCGCGGCGCGCGTGCAGCGCTGGTTCTCGGTGGCGGCCGGCCCGCTGGCATATGGCCCGGCGGCGGCGCGCATCCTGGCGTTGTTCGGCCTGGACACCGACCCCGCGGAGATGGTGACGCGGTCGCACGCATTGCTCGCAGTGATGGAGTCGCACCTGCAGCAACAGCCCTTCCTCGCCGGCGCCACCGCCACGTTGGCCGACATCGCGAACTACGCCTATGTGGCGCATGCGCCCGAAGGCAGCGTGTCACTCGACGCCTATCCGCATGTGCGCGACTGGCTGGCGCGTGTGGAAGCGCTAGCCGGCTTCGTGCCGATGGCGCGTACGCCTATCGGGCTTGCGGCGGTCGCATGATCGCCGCGCCGTTCCATGCCGGCGAGCGCGCGTTGCAAACACTGGTGGGTTCGCGCGAGCAGATGGAGGTGGCGGGTCCGCGCGTGATCCGCGACTACATGCCGGACCAGCACCGCACCTTCTTCGCGCAGTTGCCCTTCCTCGTGGTCGGCAGCCTCGATGCGAACCTGCAGCCCTGGGCCAGCGTGTTGGCGGCGCCCGCCGGCTTCGCGCATTCGCCCGATCCGACGCACCTGCGTGTCGATGCGCTGCCCATGGCGGGCGATCCGCTGGCCGGCCAGCTGGTGCAGGGCGCCACGCTGGGCCTGCTCGGCATCGAGCCGCACACGCGGCGGCGCAACCGCATGAACGGCACGGTCGAGGCGCTCGATGCCACGGGCTTCATGGTCCAGGTGCAGCAGAGCTTCGGCAATTGCCCCCGGTACATCCAGGCGCGTGAGCCGGTGTTCGTGGCGGCGCGCGGCGATGCGGCGCCAGTGCAGTGGCTCGATACGTTGGATCTGGCGGCCCATCGCCTGATCGGCAGCGCCGACACGCTGTTCATCGCGACCGCGTATCCGCACGATGTGGCGGCGGGAGACGACGCCGATGCCAGCTCGCACGGTGTCGACGTGTCGCATCGCGGTGGCCTGCCGGGCTTCGTGCGCATCGATGGCGACAACGTGCTCACCGTGCCGGACTTCAACGGCAACCGCTTCTTCAACACGCTGGGCAACCTCGCGGCGCATCCGCGCGCGGGCCTGCTGTTCATCGACTTCGACAACGGCGAGTTGCTGCACGTGGCGGTCACCGCCGAGATCGTGTGGGGCGGCCCCGAGGTCGCGGCCTTCGAGGGCGCCGAGCGACTGATGCGCTTTCACGTCCAGCACGCGCTGCGCCGGCCGTTGGCGCTGCCGCTGCGTTGGGGCGACGCGGAGTTGTCGCCGCATCTGGCGCGCACCGGCCGCTGGGCGTCCACGCACGCCTGAGCAAGCGCCACGCCCGTCAGTGAAAGACGGGAATGCGCGCGGCCGTCGGCCGGTAGTGCCAGCCGCGCGCGCGTTGCGCTTCTAGGTCGGGCGTGCGGCGTAGCAGCGTATCGAGGCCCGCCGCCGCCAGCGTGCAGGCCAGCGCCTGTCCCGGGCAGGCGTGCATGCCGTGGCCAAAGCCGAGCATGCGGCGCCGCACGCGCACAAGCATGAAGAGGTCAGGGTCGGGGTTGAACGCCGGGTCGCGGTTGGCCGAGGCCAGCAGCACCAGCACCGTGTCGCCCACGGCCAGTGGCGTTCCCGCGAGCGTGATCGGCTCCGCCACGAAGCGTCGCGTGTTCTGCGCCGAAGGGTCGTACCTCGCGGTTTCTTCCACGATGGCTTGCAGGCCATCGCGTGTGCGCAGGGCCGGGCGCAGCGAGGGTTCGCGCATCACCGCGATGAGGCTGTTGCCCAGCAGGCCCGCCGTGGCGTCGCAGGTCTGCGAGAGCAGGCCCACGAGGTTGGCCAGCAGCGAGCGCGACAGCGGTGCGCTCGCCGCGCTTTCCGCCAGCACAGCGGCGAGCAGCGTGCCCTGGCGCGGTGCCGCGCCCGTGGCCAGCGCTTCGAAGCGCGTCAGCAGTTCGGACGCGGCCGCGTTGGCGGCCTGCAACTGTTCCGCGGTCGACAGCGGCGACAGGCAGGCGACGAAGTCGCGCATCCAGCGGTCCACCTGCGGCAGCATCTCGTCGGCAAAGCCGAGCAGGTGCGCGACCGCTTGCAGGGGCATGGAAAAGATCGTGTCGGGCAATGGCTGCACTGGCACACGTTGCGCCACTTGCGATGCGGCCGCGTGCACGGCGTTCAGGTCGAGCCCGGCCAGCGCGCGTTGCAGCGCGGGCCGGTGGGCCTGATGCGCCGGGCCTTCGTTCATGCGCACCAGGTGGCCGAACACTTCGCCGGCCGCGCTGCCGACGATGGCGCGCGGCACCGGTTCGGAGACCGGCCGCACCCGCAGCGCGCCGTGCGCGCCCAGCACCTGCTCGACGACCTCGGCGCGGCTCGCAACCCACAGGCGAAGCCTTTCGTTCCACACCAGCGGCGGCCCGTCGCGAAGGCTGGCGTAGTAGGGATAAGGGTCGGCGTGCGTGGCGGCCGCGACCGGGTCGACGGGCAGGCCGGTGGAGGTGGGGCTTGATGTGTTCATGGCCGCAGTGTGCGATCGAAGCGGCCGCCACACTTCGTCCGTGAACGAAGTGTCGGATGCGCCGGCGCTCTACCATGAGGACATGGAAACGAACACCTCATCCCCTTCTTCATCGAATGCGGACTTCCATCTGGCCCGCCTGGCCGGTGCCATCGCCGAGCCGGCGCGTGCCCGCATGCTGAACTGCCTGATGGACGGCCACGCGCGCACCGCCACCGAGCTGGCCACGGTGGCCGAGGTCGCGGCCTCCACCGCGAGCGCGCACCTCGCGCGGCTGAAGGAAGAGCGGCTGGTCGAGCTGCTGGTGCAGGGCAAGCACCGCTATTTCAGGCTGGCCAACGACGACGTCGCGGCCGCGCTCGAAAGCCTGATGGTGGTGGCCGGCGCACCGCGCGCCGCCGAGTTCAAGCCCAACACGCCCAGCCGCCTGCGCAGCGCGCGCACCTGCTACGACCACATGGCCGGCACGGCGGGCGTGGCGCTGCACGACCGGCTGCATGCGCAAGGCTGGCTCAGCGGCCTGCAGAGCGGTTCTTATGAGCTCACGGCCGAAGGTGCGATCGCGCTGGAGAGCCTGGGCGTCGAGGTCGATGCGGTGCGTCGCTCGCGGCGTCGCTTCGCCTGTGCCTGCCTGGACTGGAGCGAGCGCCGCCCGCACCTGGGCGGCGCGCTCGGTGCGGCGTGGCTGCAGCTGTCGCTGCGCCGCGGTTGGGTGCGGCAGGAGCTGGATGGCCGTGCGCTCGCGCTGACGCCGAAGGCTCAGCGCGAAATGCCCGAGCTGTTTGCTTGAACCAGGAGAACCGGAAGAAGGGCGCTCAGGCCTTCAGCTTGAGCAGATAGATCAGCGGGCCGGCCATGGCCGTGTCGAGTTCGAGGAAGCTCTCGAAGTCCTTGCCCGCCATCCAGTACGGGTCCCAGTTGTTGCGCTTGATGGTCTTCACCCACAGGTCGTGCGTGGTGGCGCGGCGCACCGCGTCGAGCAGCACGGCCTTGCGGTAGGGCGGCACCTTCTTGCCGGTCATCACGCCGCGCCAGTTGGCAAGGTCGGCATCGACGCCTTGTTCGCGCACCGAGGTGATGCCCTGGAACGGCTGCTTCGACGACACGCCGATGGCGCGCAGCCTGCCGCTGGCCAGGCTGTCGCTGAACTCGCTGTAGCCCGAGATGCCGGCCGCCGCCTTGCCGGTTTCGAGCGCCTCGACCACCTGCGCGCCGCCCGGATGCGCCTGGTAGGCCAGGGTTGAAGAGGCGCCCGCCACGCGCGCCAGCATGCCGGCGTACATGTGGTCGACACCGCCGGCCGAGCCGCCCGCGATGACCGTGTTGGCGGCATCGGCGCGCAGTTGCGCGATCAGGTCCTTGGGGGTCTTGATGGGCGAGTCGGCCTTGACCGCCACCACTTCGTAGTCGCTGGTCAGGCGCGCCACGGGCGAGACCTGGGCCATGGTCACGGCTGGCTTCTGCAGCGCCACCGCGCCGACCATCACCATGCCGCTCACGAGCAGGGCTTCGGGGTCGGCATCGTATTTCTCGACGTACTTGGCCAGGCCGATGGTGCCGCCCTTGCCGCCGATGTTCTCGTACACCACGTTGCCCACCGCGCCAGAAGCCAGCAGGGCGGCGCCGAGTGCGCGGCCGGTCTGGTCCCAGCCGCCGCCTTCGTTGGCGGGAATGACGATGCGAAGCTTGCTGCTCAGCGGTGCGTCGGCTGCCCTGGCGGCACCGGGCCACAGCGCGGCGTGCCCCGCGCCGGCAGCGGCGGCCGATGCCGCGATCCATGCCGAGAAACTGCGGCGGGAGAGAGGTGCGGACGTCGACTGGGGCATCTTGTTTCCGGTTGTCTGTGGGGAAACTGAATGATGTCCGCGAAATATGCGAATCGTTCCCGCAGGCGGGCAGGGACAAACCCCGATGGACGCCCGCCGGCCGGGAACACGTTTCTTACTGGAACGCCACTTCGGCAAAGCTGCGAAGTTTGCGGCTGTGCAGCCGTGTCGAGCCTTCTTCGCGCAGGATGTCGATGGCCCGCATGCCGATGCGCAGGTGCTGTTCGACGCGCTCGCGGTAGAAGTGATTGGCCATGCCGGGCAGCTTGATCTCGCCGTGCAGCGGCTTGTCGCTCACGCACAGCAGGGTGCCGTAGGGCACGCGAAAACGGAAGCCGTTGGCCGCGATGGTCGCGCTTTCCATGTCCAGCGCCACCGCGCGGCTCTGGCTGAAGCGGCGCTGCGGCTGGTTGCCGGGCAGCAGCTCCCAGTTGCGGTTGTCGGTGCTCGCCACGGTGCCGGTGCGCATGATCTTCTTGAGGTCGGGGCCTTCGTAGCGCGTGATGTCGGCCACGGCTTTTTCGAGCGCGAGCTGGATCTCGGACAGCGCGGGAATAGGCACCCACAGCGGCAGTTCTTCGTCGAGCACGTGGTCTTCGCGCACGTAGGCATGGGCCAGCACGTAGTCGCCCAGTTGTTGCGTGTTGCGCAGGCCGGCGCAGTGGCCCAGCATCATCCAGGCGTGCGGGCGCAGCACGGCGATGTGGTCGGTGATGGTCTTGGCATTGGCCGGGCCGACGCCGATGTTGACCATGGTGGTGCCGCTGCAGTCTTCGCGCACCAGGTGGTAGGCGGGCATCTGCGGCAGGCGCGGCGGTGCGGTGCCCTGGCTGCCATCGAGCAGGTGGGCGTAGCTGGTGCTGGCGCTTGCCGCCAGGCCGCGCCGGCGCGTGACCACGTTGCCGGGCTCGATGAAGGCCACGTACTCGCTGTTCTCGTCGGCCATGGCCTCGTGGCCCAGGCGCACGAACTCGTCGATGTAGAACTGGTAGTTGGTGAACAGCACGAAGTTCTGGAACCACTCGGGCGCGGTGCCGGTGTAGTGGCGCAGGCGGTGCAGCGAGTAGTCGACGCGCGCGGCCGTGAACAGCGACAGCGGCTGCGCTTCGCCGTCGCGGGCCTCGAAGGTGCCGTTGGCAATGCCGTCGTCCATCACGCCCAGGTCGGGCAGGTCGAACACGTCGCGCATGAGGGCGCGGCGCTCGGCGCTCATGGTGCCTTCGATGTGGTCGTTCTCGGCAAACGAGAAGTGGATCGGAATGGGCTGCGTGCTGGTGCCCACCTCCAGCTCGACCTGGTGGTTTTCGAGCAGCAGGCGGAACTGGTCGAGGTAGTAGCGCGAGAACAGGTCGGGCCGCGTCAGCGTGGTCTCGTAGCGGCCCGGCCCGGCCACGAAGCCGTAGCTCAGACCCGCATTGGCCGGCGGCGTGTGGCGCGAAACCGTGTGCGTGTGCACCCGCACGAAGGGGTAGCAGGCGCGCACCCGGCCGGGCAGCGCCTCGCCGGCGACAAAGCGCAGCATCGACTCGCGCAGGTGGGCAAGCCCGCCCTGGTAGATGGCCTTGACCTGTTCGAGGGCGGCGGCGGCATCGGTGAAGCGGGCGGGGGCGACGAAGGTGGGCATGTAGGGCATGCCGGCATTGTGCAATGCGGTCGTGGCTGCTGCCTGACCGCGCGGCGGCGGTTCAGGCCCCGGGGTTCAGGCCCGGGTCAAGCCAGCAGGCAGGCCAGCACCTTGGCGAGCATGTCGTTCACGTCGGTGGCCTGCACCGCGCCCGGCAGCTCGATGTCGCCATGCATCACGAACACCGGCTTGCCCCACTTCAGGCCCAGCGCCATTTCAGACAGCGTGCCCATGTTGCCGCCGATGGCGATCAGGCAAACGCCGCTGCGCGCCACGATGGCATTGCGTATCTCGCCCATGCCGGTGGGGATGGCCACGCTGAGCCATTCGTTGGCGTTGCGGTCGTCGTCCTCGGGCAGGATGCCCACGGCGATGCCGCCGGCCTCGGTGGCGCCGCGCGAGGCCGCGGCCATCACGCCGCCGCGCCCGCCGCAGATCACCGCCATGCCCGCACCGGCCAGCGCATGCGCCACTGCGTACGCGGCCTCGCATTCGGCCGGGCCGCCGTCGCCGGGGCCGATCATGGCCACCGGCTGGCGATGCCGCGCCGGGCCCCATTGCTTTTGCGCCAGGCGCGTCAGCGCCTCAGTGACCGGCGCCGACAGCACCGCGCTCGCGCCTTCGCGTAACGACATCGCCCACTCCCATCACGATCACACACACCACCATCAGCACCAGCGACAAGGCCGCTGCCACCGCGAAATCGGAACCGCCGTCGCCCACCTGCGCGAGCAGCATCAGCGGCAGGATGTTCAGCTGCGTGCCCACCAGCGCCAGCGCCGTGCCATACGTGCCCATCGCAATCGCGGCCACCATGCAGGCGTTCGACAGCACCGAGGGCATCACCTCGGGCACCACCGTGTCCCAGAAGGCGCGCGCCTTCGACGCCCCCAGCGTGCGCGCCGCCTGCGCCGGGCGCAGGTCGAGGTTGGCGAACACCGGGTACAGCGACAGCGCCACGCGCGGGATCAGGTAGTAGGCATAGGCAAAGCCCAGGCCCGACACGCTGTAGATCCAGCTCCCGATGACGGCCGGGTCCGCACCCAGCCCCGCGAGCAGCTGCGTCACGAAGCCCGCGCGTCCGAACGCCAGGATGAAGCCGTAGGCAATCACCAGCCCCGAGAAGGCCAGCGGCAGGCCCAGCAAGGTCATCATCCATTGGCGCCGGCCTTCGGGCTGGCGCGCCAGCTCGATGGCGATGCAGGTGCCCACCAGCGCCGAGATCGCGCCCGCCGCCAGGCCCAGGCCCAGCGTGTTGCGCAGCGCGCCCAGGAACAGCGGGTTGCCGAACAGCCGCCCGAAGGCGCTGCCGCCCTCGCCGAAGGCCTCGGGCAGCAGCGCCGCCAGCGGCACCGCGAAGAACAGCGCCATGAAGGCCCATGCGGGCCAGGCGCCAAAGCGTCGCATCACGTTCCTTCGGGCCTTCTTACTTGCCCAGCGCGGCTTGCGCCCAGAGCTTGTCGACCTCGGCCTTGCGCTCCGACGCTTTCACCACGTCGAGCGGCTTGATCTGCGGCGCGGCCGGCATCTTGGCGGCAATGTCGGCCGACAGCGGCGTGCCCGGCACGGCCGGCCGCACGAAGCCCTGTGCGAACAGCGACTGGCCCGCCTCGCTCATGATGAAGTTGAGCCACAGCTTGCCGGCGTTCGGGTTCGGGCCGTTCTTCACGAGGCTGATGGCGTAGGGCGCGGCCACGCTGGCTTCCTTCGGAATCACCACTTCCACCGCGTCGCCCATGCCGTCGACGTGCTTGGCCTTCAGGCCGTCGTTCTCGTAGCTGATCCACACCGGGATCTCGCCCTTCAGGAACTTGGCATACGGCGTGGTGCCTTCCACGCGCAGCACGTTGCCGGCCGCGTGCAGCTTGCCCAGGTAGTCGGTGCCGGGCTGCACGTTGTCGACGCTGCCGCCGTTGGCATAGGCCGCGGCAAAGGTCAGCACCTGGCCGATGCCGGTGGAGCGCGGATCGAGGTACACCACCGTGCTCTTGAACTCGGGCTTGAGCAGGTCGGCCCAGCCGGTCGGCACGTTCTTCACCAGCTTCTTGTTGATCAGGAAGGCGATGTTGAGCGTGTGGATGGTGAACCAGCGGCCCTCGGCCTCGCGGAACACCGGCGGCAGCTTGTCGAAGTTGACGGGCTTGAAGGGCGCGACCACGTCCTTCTTCGCGGCATCGACGGCCGAGGCGGCGAAGTAGTAGGCGGTGTCGGCCTGCGGGCGGCGCTTGGTTTTTTCGAGCGACACCACGGTGGCGGCCGAGCCGATGTCGTTGTAGGTCAGCTCGATCTCGGGGTAGCGCTTCTTGAAGGTGGCGAACAGCGACTTCCAGTTGGCCCATTCGGGGCCGGTGTCGAAGGACACGCACAGGCCTTCCTTTTGCGCTTCGGCGTACAGCGCCTTCTCGCCCGCATACAGCTCGGGGCCGTCGAAGGCGAAGGCGGTGCGGGCCGCGAGCGTGGCCAATGACAGCACGGGCAATGCGCCGGCGGCCTGGATCAGATGTCTGCGTTGCATGGTGGCTCCTCGATGGAATGGGTCGGTAGTGAAGGCGGTGGGCTCAGTGGTCGAGCAGGCGGATGTGTTCGGGCGCAATGCCGATGGCCTCGGCGGCCGGCGCGGGCGATTCGGCAAGAAAGGGCTTGCCGGCGCCGGCCACTTCGAAGTCGTAGCGTGTGAGCGCGCCCAGGTAGCGCTGCGCGCCCGTGCGGCCGGGCAGGCGGTTTGCGCTGTCGGGCGCCGGATCGGGCTGGATGTGCTCGGGACGCACCAGCACATGCACCGGCGTGCCGAAGGTGCGGCTGCCGGTGTCGGCGAAGAGTTCGGCAAAGCCCATGTCGAGCCGGCCCGGCGACGACACCTTGCCCGGCAGGATGGTCGAGAGCCCGACGAACTCGGCCACCGCGCGGCTCGCGGGGTTTTCGTAGATCTCGCGCGGCGTGGCGATCTGCAGCAGCCGGCCGTCCTTGAGCATGGCCACGCGGTCGGCCATCACCAGCGCTTCTTCCTGGTCGTGCGTGACCAGCAGCGTGGTGGCATTGAAGCGTTGCTGGATCGAACGGATCTGGTCTCGCAGGTGGCCGCGCACGCTGGCGTCGAGCGCCGACAGCGGCTCGTCGAGCAGCAGCGCACGCGGGTCGATGGCCAGCGCACGTGCCAGGGCCACGCGCTGCTGCTGGCCGCCCGAGAGCTGCGCGATGGCGCGCTGCGCGTAGTCGCCCAGCCCCACGATGTCGAGCAGCTCTTGCGCACGCTGGCGCCGCGCGGCCGTATCGACCTTGCGCAGCTTCAGGCCGTAGGCCACGTTGTCCAGCACGCTCAGGTGCGGAAACAGCGCATAGCTCTGGAACACCATGCCGATGTGGCGCTGGTGCACCGGCGTGCGCGACATCTCCACGCCGTCGAGCGCGATGCGGCCGGTGTGGCCCGTCTCCAGGCCCGACACCAGCTTCAGCAGCGTCGACTTGCCCGAGCCGCTCGGCCCGATCACCGCCACCAGTTCGCCGGTGCGCACGTCGAGCGACACGTCGTGCAGGCCGTGCGTGCTGCCGGGGTAGTTGTAGCTGACGTTGTCGAGAAGGAGGCTCATGGCGGATTACGCGCGTTGCTTCACGAGGGAAGAAGAAAGAAGGGCCGACGCGCTCGCCAGCACCAGCAGGATCACCGTGGCCGCGCAGGCAAAGCCCGTTGCGCCATAGAAGGCCTGCAGCAGCACCACCGGATAGGTGCGGTTCTGGAAGCTCGTGAGCAGGTTCGACACGCCGAACTCGCCCACCGAAATGGCGGCCACCATCACCAGCCCGCTGATCAGGCTCTGGCGCAGGCTCGGCAGCACGATGCCGGTGAACTGCTGCCAGCCCGAGGCACCGAGCGTGGCGGCCGCCTGTTCGAGCCGGCCCAGGTCGAGGTGGCGCAGGTCGGCCAGCAGCGTGTTCGTGAGGTAGGGCAGCGTCAGGATCGCGTGCGCCGCGATCAGCAGCGGCATCGAGCCCAGCCAGGGTGCCAGGTCGGTGTTGAACACGATCATGTAGCCGAAGGCCATGGTGATCGGCGGCACGGCCACCGGTGTGGCGCTCACGATGCGCGCCGCCAGGCTGCCGCCGCGCCGCGCGCCGTGGTACAGCGCATAGGCCAGCGGCAGCGCCAGCACGGTGTTGATCGCGCAGGCCGACATGGCCACCACCAGGCTGTTGACGAAGGCCTTGCGGAAAGACGGGTCGAGCCAGAGGTCGACATACCACTGGCCCGTGATGCCCGTGGGCAGCAGCGTGTTGGTCCAGTTGCCGCCCACGCTGCCGACCAGCAGCAGGGCGATGGGCAGCAGCAGGTACAGGCCGTAGATGAGCGAGATGCCGCGAACCAAGGTTGTCTCCAGTGTCATGGACACCCGGCATACTTTCCGGATGCGCTACTGTCTGCGCCAGGCGTGCCGCAGCGTTCCCCGAATTCTAGGAAGCCGATGAGTACCTATGGGTGAAAGTTGGATGACGACGCTTGAGCAATTGGAAAATGTTTTTCACCGAGGTTTCATCAACCGGAGCCATGCATGAAGCGTGACTGCCCCACCATCCAGGAGCTGCTGGCCTTCGACGCGGTGGCGCGCCACGAGAGCATCACCCTTGCTGCCGGTGCCCTGTGCATCACCGTGAGCGCGGTCAGCAAGCAGATCGCGGGGCTCGAAGCTTTCCTCGGCCGCGAGCTGCTGCAGAAGAACGGCCGCGGCGTGCAGCTCACGCCGCAAGGGCGCGTGTACTGGCAGAAGATTTCGGGCGGCCTGCGCGCCATCGAGACCGCGACCTTCGAGGCGCGCTCGGGCGATGCCGGTGCCGGCCTGCTCACGCTGGCGAGCGTGCCCACCTTCCTCACCAAATGGCTCATTCCGCGCCTGCCGGCCTTCAGCCAGAAGAGCCGCCACGTGATGCTGAGCTTCAGCCGGCACCTGGAGCCGAGCGACGGCATTCCGGCCGGTGTCGATGCGGCGATCCGCTACGGCCCCGACGGCTGGCCGGGCGTGGTGTCCGAATACATCGCGGGGCGCGAGTTCGTGCTGATCGTGGCGCGCTCGCTGGTCGAGGGGCGCCACCGCATCGTGCAGCCGGCCGACGTGGTGGGCCACACGCTGCTGCATCACGAAGGCGCGCCCACGGCCTGGCGGCAATGGGCCGCGCAGCACGGCGTGCCCGAGGTGCAGACCGTGGCCGGCCCGCGCTTTGCGCAGTATTCGGCGCTGATCCAGGCGGCGCTCAACGGGCTGGGCATCGGGCTCGTGCCCAAGCTGCTGGTGCAGGAAGAGCTTGCCGAAGGCTCGCTGCTGAGCCCCTGCGGCACGCCGGTGAGCGTGAACCAGGGCCACTACCTCTGCTACCGGCCCGACCGCCTCGACCTGCCCGCCTTCGCGGCGTTTCGCGAATGGCTGCTCGAAGAGGGCGTGGCGTCGCGCGGGGCGGAAGCATGACGCATGAAAGGCATGAAGTGCGTGTCTTCGCTAACCTCTGCAACCGCAGAGGAACAACCAAGGAAGTGAATCGATGAAAGTCGCAGTGATGGGTGCCGGCGCGGTCGGCTGCTACTACGGCGCCATGCTGGCGCGCGCGGGCCACGAGGTGGTGCTGATCGGGCGGCCTTCGCATGTCGAAGCCGTTCGGGCGCATGGCCTGCGGCTGGAGACGAAGGCGTTCGACGAACACGTGCGGCTCGGCGCGAGCACCGAGGTCAGTGCGGTGCAGGGCGCCGATCTCGTGCTGTTCTGCGTGAAGTCCACCGACACCGAATCGGCCGCGGCGCAGATCGCGCCGCACCTGTCGGCCGACGCATTGGTGCTCACGCTGCAGAACGGTGTCGACAACGACGCCCGCGTGCGCGCCGTGCTGCCGTCGAATGAAGTGGCCGCCGCCGTGGTCTATGTGGCGACCGAGATGGCCGGCCCTGGCCATGTCAGGCATCACGGCCGCGGCGAACTGGTGATCGCGCCCTCGCGCGCCAGCGAGCAGGTGGCGCAGCACCTGATCGCGGCCGGCGTGCCCACGCAGATTTCGGACAACGTGCGCGGCTCGCTCTGGGCCAAGCTGATCCTCAACTGCGCCTACAACGCGCTGTCGGCGGTCTCGCAGCTGCCCTATGGCGAACTGGCGCAAGGCGTCGGCGTGACCGACGTGATCCGCGACGTGGTGGCTGAATGCATCGCCGTGGCCAAGGCCGAGGGCGTCGTCATTCCGGGCGACACCGACGCCGCCGTGCGCGGCATCGCGCAGTCGATGCCTTCGCAATACTCATCGACCGCGCAAGACCTCGCACGCGGCAAGCCCAGCGAGATCGATCACCTCAACGGACTGGTCGTGCGGCGCGGCGAAGCGCTCGGCGTGCCCACGCCGGCCAATCGCGTGTTGTTCGTGATGGTGAAGCTGCTTGAAGGCAAGCAGCAGAAGGTGCGCGCCTAGCCGGGCATCGGTTCGCGCATCGTCACGAACTCTTCGGCCGCCGTGGGGTGGATGCCGATGGTGCTGTCGAAGATGGCCTTCGTCGCGCCCGCTCGCATCGCCACCGCAAAGCCCTGCACCACCTCGCCCGCGTCCGCGCCCACCATGTGCAGGCCGACCACGCGGTCGCTTTTCTTGTCCACCACCAGCTTCATGAAGGTGCGCTCGCTGCGGCCCGAGAGCGTGTGGCGCAGCGACTTGAACTCGCTGGAGAACACCGTCACCTCGCCGAACTTCGCGCGCGCATCGATCTCGCTGTAGCCACAGGTGCCGATGTTCGGGTGGGTGAAAACGGCCGTCGGAATGAACTCGTAGTCGAGGTGGCGCTTGCCCTTGCCGAAGAGTTCGTCGACCACCACCATCGCTTCGGCCAGTGCCACCGGCGTGAGCTGCACGCGGGTCGACACATCGCCCACCGCGTAGATCGACGGCACCGAGGTGCGGTAGTGCGCATCGACGGCAATCGCGCCCTTGTCGTCGAGCTTCACGCCTGCTGCTTCGAGGCCCAGGCCCTGGGTGTTCGGCACGCGGCCGGTGGCGAAGAGCACCGTGTCGGCCTCGATCTGCTGGCCGCGCCCGAGCGTGACGGTCAGCCCGTGCGGGCCACGCGAAATCGACGAGGCCTCGCAGTTGAGCCGCAGGTCGACACCCGCCTTGTCCATCTCCTTCGCGAGAAAGTGGCGCACGTCGTCGTCGAAGCCGGTGAGCAGGTGCGCGCGGCGATGCAGCTGCGTCACCTGGGCGCCGAGGCCGTTGAAGATCGATGCGAATTCGCAGGCGATGTAGCCGCCGCCCACCACCAGCAGGCGCTTAGGGAACGGGTCGAGGTCGAACATCGCGTCGGAGGTCACGATGTGCTCGCGGCCCGGAATGTCGGGCACGAAGGGCGTGCCGCCGGTGGCCACCAGCAGGTGGCGCGCGGTGTGGCGCTGGCCGCCGATCTCGACCGTGTGGCCATCGACCAGCTGCGCCCACCCGGTGATCAGCGTGACGCCCGAGTTCTTCAGCAGCGAGGCATAGATGCCGTTGAGCCGCGTGATCTCTTTGGCGCGCTGCGTCTTCAGGTGCGCCCAGTCGAAGCGCGGGGCTTCGGGAAGCGTCCAGCCATAGCCCGCCGCTTCCTCGAAGGATTCGGCATAGCCCGCCGCATAGCTGTAGAGCTTCTTCGGGATGCAGCCCACGTTGACGCAGGTGCCGCCCAGCTCGGCAGCCTCGGCCAAGCCCACGCGGGCGCCGGTCTGCGCCGCCATGCGCGCGGCGCGAACGCCGCCGCTGCCGCCGCCGATGACGAAAAGATCGAAGTCGAATGTGCGCATGAAAAGCTCCTTGAGCGCCGACTCTAGCGGCCGCCCGAAGGCAGCGCTCCGGGCGGGGCTTGCGCAGTAAGCCGCACTCCCCAAGGGCTATTGAAAGCACGTGCTTGACCCTGAAGCTGCTTCAGGGATTCCACTTGCGTCAGGCCCTGCGGGAATCCATCGCCACCGGCGACGTTGCCGCAGTCCTTCATCAGCAAGAACGGGAGAAGCACATGGGCATGTTGGAAAGACTTTTCGGTGGACACGGCGGCGGACGGCATGGCGGCGGTGGCGGCCATCACGGTTCCTCCGGTGGCTACGGCGGCTACGGAAACGGCGCGCCGCCACCGAACAACGGCGGTGGCGGTGGTGCCATCGCATGCCCGGCCTGCCGCGCGGCCAACGCGCCCGGCGCGCGCTTCTGCCAGCAATGCGGCACGTCGATGCTGCCGGCCGCATGCGTCAAGTGCGGCACCACGATGCAGGCCGGCGCGAAGTTCTGCGGCCAGTGCGGCCAGTCGTCGGAGGCTGCGTCGCGAGGCTGACAGCGCAAGGGAGAACCAAGCATCTGCCGCGAGCGAGAATCCGCGCTCGTCGGCAATGAGGGACTCCCCATGAAGAATGACCGCACCGCGCATCCAGCGGGCAAGGCACAAGATCGAGGCAATGCAGGAGCGATGAAGGCGCTGGGCCGGGTTTCAGTCCTGGCGCTTTGCGCAATGGCTGCCGCACCCGCCAGCGCCCAGCTCGCGCGCAAGCCGTCTTACTACCAGCAGCAGAACCAGCCCCAGCCCGAAGGCCCCGCCGCGCAACTGGTGCCACGACCGGCCGTGCCGTCGTCGCTGCCCGCGCTGCGCAGCCAGGGCGACTTCGACACGCTGGCGCGCGTCTACGACGCCGGCACGCCGATGCAACTGGCCCACGTGCTGTTCGTGATCGACCGGCAGGCCAAGCCGGCGCGCATGTACTACATCGACACGCCGCGCTACCAGCTGCATGTGCGCTTTCTGCGCGACACCCGGCTCACGCCCAACACCATCAAGCGCGAGATCGACCGCAACTACCTTGTGCCTGACCGGCGCTTTTTGTTCGGCACGCTGAGCTGGCAGCAGAACATCGGCACCTTCACCTATGAGTTCTGGGAAGGCGACCGGCTCACCGCGCCGCTGCTGCGGCAGGCCGATGCGCAGATCAAGGCCAGCTTCTTCGGCCCCGTGAAGTTCAAGACCAACTCCACGCTGCACGAGCGCGTCGCGAAGGAAACCGGGCTCGACTACGTGAGCCAGGAGGCGCTGATCCGCGAGCAGCCCTACATGCCGATGAACCTCGGCACCGCCACCGGCCGCGTGCGCATCGTGGACGAAGCCGCGAGCGCGAATGCACTGAACGCGCTGCTGCCCGACGACATCGCCGTGCTGCGCCAGGTGCCGATCGGCCTGCCGCCCGTGGCGGGCGTGCTGACCGAGCGGCCATCGACCGCGCTGTCGCATGTCAACCTGCTCGCCAAGGGCTGGGGCATTCCCAACGCCTACGTGCGCGATGCCGCGACTGTGCTGAAGGAACACGCGGGCCAGTGGGTTGCGCTCAAGGTCGCGGCCTCCGGCTACCAGGTGCGCCGTCTCACGCCCGAAGAAATCGCCGCGCTGCCGCCGCGCGCCGTGCGCACCGCATCCACCGGCGCCACGCCCGGCGGCGCGAAAGCCATCAAGCCCGACCTGCGCGAAACCCGCCTGCTGCCGCTCGCCTCGCTGCGCGCGCGCAACAGCGCGCAATGCGGCACCAAGGCCGCGAACCTCGGCGCCATGCAGGCTGCGCACATTCCCGGCACATCCGTGCCCGACGGCTTCTGCATTCCCTTCGCGCACTACGACCGCTTCATGCGCAGCAACGGCCTGGCCGATCGCATCGCACGCATGCAGCAGCAACCCGGCTTCGCGAGCGACCCGCAGCTGCGGCAGAAGGCACTGGCGCAACTGCGCGACGAGATCGTGCAATGGCCGGTCGATGCAGCCACCGCGGCGGCATGGCGGGCCGCATGGCAGGCACAGCTGGGCGGCGGCGGTGTGTTCGTGCGCAGCTCGTCCAACTCCGAAGACCTGCCCAGCTTCAGCGGCGCGGGGCTCTACACCACCATGCCCAACGTCAAGACCGGCGACGCACTCGAGGTCGCGGTGAAGAAGGTCTGGGCCTCCGTGTTCAACCCCGAGGCCTGGGAGGCGCGCAGCGCCGCGGGCTTCGGCGCCGAGTCGGTGCTGATGGGCGTCTTCGTGCAGACCGCCATCGACTCGACCAACGCCGGCGTGATGATCACCCGCGACCCCTTCGACGCGGGGCATCCGCATGTGACCTACATCTCGGCCAAGCGCGGCATCGGCATCCGCGTGGTCGAAGGCAAGCGCGTGGCGGAGCAGGTGATGTATTCGAGCTGGTCGAAGGCCATCCAGGTGCTGAGCCGCTCGGCCGAAGAGACTTCGCTGCAGCTCGACAAGGATGGCGGCGTGAAGGAAGTGCCAGTGGAAGCCGGCCGCAACGTGCTGACCGATGAACTGGTGGTGCGGCTCGCCAATGTGGGTGCGGCAGTGAAGCGCACCTTCAACGCGGTCGATCAGGACATCGAATGGGCGACGGTGGGCGACAGGATCGTGCTGCTGCAGGCGCGGCCGTATGTGGAGCGGCGGCGCTGACCGGGCACTCTCCCCAGCAGATACTGCGGCAGCCACAGCGGGCATCACGACAAACAGGGTTTCACGAACCGGTGAAAAATTCCGCCATCCGGCGGATGTCGCGCAAGACAACGGTGGCCACAGCGCTGGCCCCATCCTATTGATTGAAGGACGCAAAAAAGATGAACGCAACGACTGAAGACAAAGGCTACGCGGGCGACGTCACGCCCGAGCAGGCTGCACAGTGGCTGGCAAGCGGCGAGGCCGTGATGGTCGACGTGCGCACCGACGCCGAGCGCGAGTGGGTCGGCTTCGTGCCGGGCGCCGTGCCGCTGGCGTGGAAGCAGTGGCCCGGCATGGCGCTGAACCCCGCCTTCGATGACGGCGTGCGCGCCGCAGGCGAGGGCGGCAAGAAGCTCGTGCTGCTGTGCCGCAGCGGCGTGCGTTCGATTGCTGCTGCCAAGCGTGCGACCGAACTGGGTCTGGTGGCCTACAACATCCTCGAAGGCTTCGAGGGGAACCCGGATGCGGACGGCCATCGCGGGCTGCTTGGCGGCTGGCGCAAGCGCGGGCTGCCCTGGAAGCAGAACTGAACTCGCGTCCGCTAAAAGGCCGAAGGCCTTGTGTCTCCGCTGCCTGAGCGTGCTCGCAATGCCTCGTACAGCTGTGCGGGGCCAAGCAGTATGTCTTTCAGCCCATCGCGGACACGCTCCGAGCCCAAGGCCTGGGAACTCATGGCCTGGTGTGCCTCGAAGGCGTCGATGATCGCGTCCATGAGGGCCTTGCCCAGGTCCGGCGAGTTTGCGAACTGCTCCTTGCTGTTGCTGGCCGCCTGTTGGACCAGGGTCTCGTTCTCCAGTAGCTTGCCCTTCAGCACGCCGTTGATGTACACGAGCTGGTCGTCATCGGTCAGCTCACCTTGAAAGAGGCCGTTCACCTTCTCGATGATCTCGACCAGGTAGACCGCCTCTTTCTCCTGGACACGGCCCGTGCCCACCGCATCCATGGGGGCCAACTTGTAGGTGCCATCCGCATTCAGCCCCATCGGCTGCTTGCCTCGACTCTTCAGTGTGTGGTGAGTCAGCACCACCTTGGACAGGTCCACGGTGTCGCGTTCGCGGCCGAAGTCCAGCAATGGGACGAGTCGCTTGTAAAAGAGAAAGCGCTTTTCGATGTCGGTGTTGCCGTAGTCGAAGATCTGGCTAAGGAAGGCATACAGGCGCACATAGGCACCCATGTCATTCTTGAACAGCAGCAGCGCGTCCAACTGGTCCTTGGCTGTTTGAGCGGCCTTGTGGTCGTGCTTCTCCTCGGCTGCCGCCAGATCTTGCTGCGTGGCCTTGTAGCGCTTGAGCAGGCGGTCGGCCACGGGCGCGATGGCGGCGTCGAGCTGCTTCTGCGTGCCGTTCGGGTCCAGGTCCACCTTGGCCACGCGGTCCACCTCGTACTCATCGTAGTAGCCCGTGGCGTCCAGCTTGGCGCGCAGGTCGTAAACCTGATGCGGGTCGGTCACCGTTTCCAGCTCAGCGGTCTCGTAGTAGGTCTTGAAGGCCGTGAGGATTTCCGCCGGCTCGTTGACGAAGTCCAGCACATAGGTCGTGTCCTTGCCGGGGTAGGCACGGTTCAGGCGTGAGAGCGTTTGCACGGCCTGGATGCCGCCCAGCATCTTGTCCACGTACATGCCGCACAGCAGCGGCTGATCGAAACCGGTCTGGAACTTGTTGGCCACCAACAGCAGGTGGTAGTCCTGCCCCTTGAACACTTCACGGATGTCGCGTCCGCGCAAGCCCGGGTTCAGCGTGTCATGGGTCTCGGTGACGGCATCGGGAAAGCTCTCAGGGTCGTTCACCTCACCTGAAAAGGCCACCAGCACGCCCAACGGATAGTTCTGCCTGGTGATGTAGGCGCGGATGGCTTTCTGCCAACGCACGGCTTCCTTGCGGCTGCCGACGACCACCATGGCCTTGGCCCGGCCTTCCAGCAGCGGCTGCACGTTCTCGCGGTAGTGCTCGACGACGATCTGAACCTTGCTGGCGATGTTGTAGGGGTGCAGTCGTACCCACTGCATCAGGCCCTTCATCGCTGTGTTGCGCTCAACCTGTTTGTCGTCCCACTCCTGTCCGTCGTGGGCCAGCTTGAATGCGAGCTTGTAGCTGGTGTAATTTTTCAGCACATCGAGGATGAAGCCCTCTTCGATGGCCTGGCGCATCGAATAGACGTGGAATGGCTGTGGCAGCCCGTTTGGCCCTTTGCGCCCGAAAAGCTCCAGCGTCTTGGCCTTTGGCGTCGCAGTGAATGCCACGTAGGTGAGGCTTCCATTGCCGCTCCCGCCAGCGCGCGCTTCCATCTGTGCAGCCAGCAGCGCTTCGGTATCCACTTCGCCGCCATCCTGCAACTCGGCCCATTCCTGCGCCGACAGCAGTTGCTTGAGCTTGGCCGCTGCCTCGCCAGTCTGCGAGCTGTGTGCCTCGTCGGCAATCACCGCGAAGCGCTTGCCCTCGGTAGCGGCCAGTTTCTGCACTTCCTGCAAGGCAAAAGGAAAGGTCTGGATGGTGCAGACGATGGTTTTCTTGCCGTCTTTCAGCGCCTGGCCGAGCTGCGCGCTCTTGCTGCCGTGCTCGTTGGTGATGCTGGCCACCACACCGGTGGTGCGCTCGAAGTCGAAGATGGCCTCTTGCAACTGCGCGTCCAGCACAGTGCGGTCGCTGACCACCAGCACGCTGTCGAACAGCTTTTGATGTTGCGCGTTGTGCAGATCGGCCAGAAAGTGCGCCGTCCACGCAATCGAGTTGGTCTTGCCCGAGCCGGCCGAATGCTGAATGAGGTAGCGCTCGCCCGGCCCCTTGTCGAACACATCCGCTACCAGACTGCGCGTGGCGTCGAGCTGGTGATAGCGGGGGAAGATGACCGCCTGCGGCTGCTTTTTGTCATCGCGTTTGCAGATGAGGTAGCGGTGCAGGATGTCCAGCCAGCTTTCGCGAGCCCACACCTCTTCCCACAGATAGGCAGTAGCAAACCCCTCTGGATTGGGGGCGTTGCCGGCGCCGCCCGCATTGCCGCGGTTGAAGGGCAGGAAGGTCGTTGCCGGCCCGGCCAGCCGGGTCGTCATCATCACTTCGGACTGGCTGACCGCGAAGTGCACCAGTGCACCGCCCGGGAAACCCAGCAGCGGCTCCAGCACGCCACCCTTGGGCTGCGGATACCGGTCGAAGCGGTATTGGTCCACGGCATCCTGAACGTTCTGCGTGAAGTTGCTCTTCAGCTCCACCGTGGCCACGGCGATGCCATTGAGGAACAGCACCAGGTCCAGCTCGTCCTTCGGGTTGTTGGGCGAGTGGCAAACCTGCTGCACCACGCGCAGCCGATTGGCTGCGTACTTCGCCTGGATGTTCGGGTTGATCGCCAGGGCAGGCTTGAACTGGGCCAGTTCCAGGGGCTCCCTGAGTCCAAGCATTTCCACGCCTCTGCGCAGCACGTCCAGCGTGCCCCGCTCGCTCATGCTCTTGCGCACGCGCTCGGCCAGCACCTGGGGCAGCGCGGAGCCATGTGTCCTGGAAAGGCGCTGCCAACTGTCGGTTTGCGTGGTCTCCACCCAGGCCAGCAGGTCGGGCAGAAACAGCCCATGGGCGCGATCGAACTGCGCGGCATCCCCTTCGGCATACAGCCAACCGTTGGCGGCCAAGTGAGCGCAGATTTCACGCTCGAAGTGGTGTTCCTGGTGCAGATTCATGGCGAGGTCAGGAGATCGGGTCGATGGGCTTGGAGCCAGTTTTCGGCACTGGCCAGCAATTGCGCGGCTTGCTCGATGCAGGCCTGCAGCGTGGCGGTGGAAACCGGGTCACCTTCATAGTCGCTCACATTGCGCTGCCGACGCAGCGCATCGAGCACGATGATCTGCGGCTGCGCCACACCCAGCGTCAGGCCCAGGCTTTGGATGGCCGTCTGGTGGTGACCGGGTTGGCTGGTGGACGTGCGGTAGCCGTTGGCCCATAGAGCCAGCATCGCGCATTGCATGATGCATTTGTAGGCCGCGTCGAATCGGTTGTCGGTGCTGACTTGCGCAATGTGCGCGTCAGCCAGATTTCGCCGTGCCGCCTGAAGCAACTTGGCGATGCCCGCGGCATCAGGCTGGTGGGCCTGCAGCCGCCCGATCGCCAGCAAGTTCTGCAAGCTCATCGGCTCCCCCCTTCACAAGCAATTTTGGTTTGGCCAGTATGTCGCGCGAGAATGCATCGCCACTGCGCGCGCGTTGCGCAAATTCCTCGGGCGTGTAGAGCACCGTGTTCACCTCGCGGCCCAGTGCCGCATGCAGAGGAAACACCGCCTGCGCCAGCGTCATGAAGTCCACGCTGCCCAGCACCAGCAGGTCGACATCGCTGCCCGGCGAGGGCGTGCCGCGTGCCACCGAGCCAAACACCAGTGCCAACCGGATCTGCGCATCCAGCGGCGCCAGCGCTTCGCGCACGGCGGGCACCACGCCGTGCGTCTTGCGGAACATGGCCGCCAGATCGTCGAACAGAGGATGGCGGGTGTTGGCGTTGTAGCGCACCTGGTTGCCCTGTTCGCTGCGCACCAGCAGCCCGGTGCGCGCCAGCTTGTCCACCTCTCGCGCCAGCGTGCCGGCATGGCTGTCGGTCAGGCGCGCAAGCTCCCGCAGATGGAAGGCCGACTGCGGCTGCAGCAGCAGCACCGCCAGCGCGCGCTGCCGCGCGGTGGGGAACAGCAGGTCCATCAGGGAGGAGTCGTTGCTCATTGGGCGACGATTGTTGCCAATAAGGCGACGTTCGGCAAGCCTTGCGCAGCATCAGATGCGGTGCGCTCGCCTGGCAAGCAGCTGCTCAGGCGCCGATGGCTTGTCGCTTGACCGCATCAAGGGTTCGACCGGCCTGGTCTTTCCATGTCATCCAGCCATTCGCCGTGCGGCCGAGCAGCGCCACTGCCGCCGTGCTGGGGGAGCGGAACAGGTGATCGCGGGTGAACACGACGGTGTTACCGTCGATCTTCATCACGCCCTCACTGATGAGCCTTTCGCGAAAGCGCTCGTCACTCGTGCCGTGGATCGACGGCATGTTTTGCCGGCGCCCTACCGAGCCGGCCAGCACCACGAAGCCTTCATTCGTGAAGAGCCCTCGCCCGTCCACGCCGCCCGATTTGCAGTGGAAAAGCTCCGCCTCGACCGTAGGTCCATCGGGCTGGGGGAGCGGAACGAACAAGGGGTGGCCCAGTGTCGTCAGCAAAGTCTGGGCGGTTTCGAACATCTCGCGGCACTCGGCCTCCAGCGGCGCGAGCGTGTGCGGACGGCTGCCCGCGTTGGCGTTCAGGTCACTGTAGCGGCCCACCTTGCGCGCGGTGTCTATGCTGAGCCATTCCAGGAACAGCGCATGCGTCGGCGTCAGCGAATGCGTGCGCGACACCAGCACCAGCACCCGTTCCCAGAAATCCTTCTTGTTGTCGTGCTCGGCCAGGCGTGCGCGCAAATCGCTCGTCTGGCCGATGTAGACCTGCGGCGCGCTGCCGTCCTCGGGCACCGCGACGAGGTAATACACGCCGACCTGTGTGCTCTCGGTCATCTTGAAGAACTCGGGCAGGCGCTTGCGTGGCACCTCGATCAGTTGAACGATGCGAGTCGTGATCTCTGCGACGCGAATGCCCGTGGGTTCTCCGCTTGGCAGAAAAATCTGGATGGTCTTGGGGCTGGCACTGCTCATGGGATTGCTTCTGCGGCGATGGCGCCTCGCACGTCGATCTGGCCGGTGACGGCGGCGGCGATAAGGGCGCTGCGGCGTTCTTTTAGAAGTGAAACGCCTCGTTCGGAGTCTTGCTTTAACTGGTCTAGTCTTGCGACTTCAGCATCAAGGAACGCGCAAATCGCTCGCTGCTCTTCGGTGTCTGGTACCGGCATCTTGAAGCTTTGAATGGTTCCGAGGTAGATGCCGGGTTGGGCGGAAAAACCGACGCGCTCCCAAAGTTGTCTTTGGAAGGCGTCGCTGCTGATGCAATAGAAGAGCCACTGTGGCAAGAGCGCGGCCCTGGTGCGGAAGATCGCGAGGCTTCGCTGAATATGAAATCGGCCCAGCCCATCAGGGACGATTGCGACCTTGCCAAGCGTTGCGCCAACGGTTGCCATGAGTACATCGCCGGCCTGAGGGACGAATGCTCTACACAATTCCGCATAGTCGTCAGCTGAAATCCTTGAATCGTCCTCTCGAAAACCAAACACGCTTTCGTCGATATTCCGAACGCTAAGGAGTGGTACGCCTTCTTCAACACGCGCCGGAGGCAAGTGCGTTCCATCTTTCAGTAATTCGCAAAGGTGTTTTAGTGCCAGCGCTTCCCAATTCGCTGGCACCTTCCCCAGCCACGTCACGCCGGAATCCTTAATCGGGGCGTTGGGACTGAGGCCGCGGGTAACAGCATGGGAGATGGTGGCTTGGCGCTTTTCGGCTAGCAGGGTGATGAGCTTTTCCTGCTCGGCAATCAGTGCATCGATCTTGGCGGTTTCGCGATCGAGGAAGACCGCGATAGTGGTTTGATCAACAGGCGGCGGAATGGGAACGCAGATGCGGACCAAGTCCGACGCATTGATTGCCGGATAGCTCACGCCGGTCGAGCGGCTGATTACTTCGTCAACAAAACCAGTCGCTTGCAAAGCGTACTTGGCATATCCAGAAGCCAGTCTGGAGTGTGGTCGAACCACAGCGAAACCTGTCGAAACGACCAAGTTCTCTGGCGGATTCGCAACTGGCGCGATGGCCTTCAGGTAGGTCCGGACGGTCGATACCAAGATGTCACCATCTTCGACCAAGCGGCGCGCACGCGATGGCGCATCTGAAAAGGCCATACGTTCAGTGCGTTCAACTCCTCGGTCAAGACTCACGCTGCCAATGTCGACGTACTCAAGCTCAAAGCTAGGCTCAGTGGATTCAGGCAGGACGCCGTCGTTGACGCTAGCAACTCGCATGAGCCGCGCTACGTCCCAGTCGGACGGTACTTGTTCCAACCAGCTATCGCTGTCCTTGTAATGGGGATATCTGGGCAAACTCATTCCGCCAACTCCTCCAGCATCTTCATGATGTTGGCCGAGACGGTCTTCAGCTCTTCGTCGATGGCGTGCAGGCTGCGCGGCGGCTCGAAGACGTAGAAGTGGCGATTGAACGGAATCTCGTAGCCGACCTTGCTCTTTTCCTCGTCAATCCAGGCATCGGGCGCGTGGGGCAACACCTCGCGCTCAAAATAGGCTTGAATGTCTTCGGCCAGTGGCACGTTCTCGGTATCGCGCAGCCCGCTATCGGATTGGGGCTTCCCCTTCTGCTTGCCTTTCACGCCGAGTACCGGCTTGCCGGTCTCGTCCTTCAGCGGACGCTCAACGGTGACGGTTGTGTAGCCGAAGTCCTTGTTCCTGAAGATGCGCGAGATGGGCACGCGCTTGAGTTTGCCGCCCTCAGGCATTGCGGGCGTGTTGTCGGTGCCAGTCACGAGTTGCGGCTCACCTTGCACCTGGCCGGCAGCGTCGAACACCGTGACCAACTCGGCCTCGGCGAATTCGCCGAATAGGCGCGTGACGGTGGCGATATGCGCGTCGCTCATCTCCTTGCGCTTGGAGCCCAGGCTCTTGCGCATCTTCTGCCAGAAGCCGCTGGCGTCGATAAGCTGCACACGATCCTTGCGCTCGGCTTGCTTCTTGTTGGAAAGAATCCAGACGTAGGTGGCGATGCCCGTGTTGTAGAACATGTCGGTGGGCAGGCCGACGATGGCCTCCACCAGATCGTTCTCCAGTACGTGGCGACGGATCTCGCTCTCGCCGCTACCGGCGCCACCGGTGAACAACGGTGAGCCATTGAGCACGATGCTGAAGCGGCTGCCGCCGTCCTTGGCGGGACGCATCTTCGACAACAGGTGCATCAAGAAGAGCATGGAGCCGTCGCTCACGCGTGGCAGGCCGGGACCGAAGCGGCCGTCGAAGCCCTTGTTCTCGTGCTCCTGGCGCACGGCCTTCTCGACCTTCTTCCACTCCACGCCGAAAGGCGGGTTCGAGAGCATGTAGTCGAACTTGCGGCCGCCATGGCCGTCATCGCTGAGCGTGTTGCCAGCGACGATGTTGGTCACATCCTGATTCTTGATGAGCATGTCTGCCTTGCAGATGGCGTAGGACTCGTCGTTGAGTTCCTGGCCGTACATGGTCAGTCGTGCCTGCGGGTTGTGCTCCTGCAAGTGCTCGTCGGCGATCGAGAGCATGCCTCCGGTGCCGGCGGTCGGGTCATAGATGGTGCGAACGACGGCGGTGCCGGGCGTGAGCACCTCGTCGTCGTTGATGAACAGCAGGTTCACCATCAGGCGGATGACTTCGCGCGGCGTGAAGTGTTCCCCGGCTGTCTCGTTGGAGTCTTCGGCAAACTTGCGTATCAGCTCCTCGAACACCGTGCCCATGCTGGCGTTGTCCACCACTTCGGGATGCAGGTCGATGTTGGCGAATTTCTCGGTGACGAGGTAAAGCAAGTCAGCTTTGGCCAGTCGCTCGATCTGGGTGTAGAAGTCGAAGCGCTCGAAGATGTCGCGTGTTGCGGGCGAAAAGGCATGGACGTAGTCGCTCAGGTTCTTGCGGATGTTGTCCTGATCGCCCAGCAACTTCACGAGGTCCAGTGCAGAGGTGTTGTAGAAGCGTTCGCCGGTCTTGCGCAGCAGGAAAGGCTCGGGGTTCAGGCCCGCTGTTGTCTTGGCGGCGAGTTCTTTCAGGACCGCAGTCTTGGTCGCTTCAAGGACGCAATCCAGTCTGCGCAGCACGGTGAAGGGCAGGATCACGCGGCCGTATTCGGATCGCTTGTAGTCGCCGCGCAGCAGATCCGCGACAGACCAAATAAAGGACGAGAGGGCTTGGGGGTTCATCTACTAAGTCGTTAACGCATTCTTACGCCGGGCGCAGCTTAACCGGTGCTGCCTGATGGGGCGCGGCGGACCCTTGCGGGGAGCGGCCGGTATTCGTCTGAGTGCAAACACGATAAGGACCGCCGGTAAAAACAAAAAAGCCCACAGCATGCTGCGGGCTTTCTTGGAAGGACGGAAAGAAGCTCAGTTCAACGGCGGAATCCGCAGCTTCTGCCCCGGATAGATCTTGTCCGGGCTCGTCAGCATCGGCTTGTTCGCCTCGAAGATCGCGTTGTACTTGTTGGCATCGCCGTAGTACTTCTTGGAGATGGCGGACAGCGTGTCGCCCCTCACCACGTCGTGGTACTGCGCGGGCGGCGCGGCGGGTGCGACGAGGTTGTTGTCCACGCTCGTCACGTTGGCCACGTTGCCCGCCGCCAGCGAAGCCTTTTCGCTGGCTTCCTGCGAGGGCGCCTGGCCCGCGAGCGTGACCACGCCGGTGCTTGCAACGTAGGTCACCTCAAGGCCGGTGAGCCCGAGGTTCTGCGTTTCGATGTAGGTCTTGATGGCGGCTGCGGCCGCCGCGTTCGCGTCCGTGTCCGGCGTGGCGGCCTGCGCCGACGATCCGCCAAACAGTTTTTCACCGGCTTCCTTGATGAAACTCAGCAATCCCATGGTTTTCTCCTTGTGCCGTGGTGGATGGAATTTGCGAATGTAGTGGCCGAGCGCGGTGGGCCGGCGTAGGCCCATGCCGCGTGTGTCAAAGACGTGCCAGCAGGAATAACAACAAAGTCGCAATAATCCGGCGCATGGCATCCCCCTTCCTCGCAATCGACATCGGCAACACCCGCCTCAAATGGGCGCTCTACGACGGAGCCCATCCCGGCGCCACGTTGCAGGCGCAGGGTGCGGAATTTCTCGATCACATCGAACGGCTCGCCGATGGCCCGTGGGCCGACCTGCCCGCGCCCGGCTCCATGCTGGGCTGCGTGGTGGCCGGCGACACCCTGCGGCGCCGCGCCGAAGACCAGATCGTCGAGCGCTTCGACTGCACGCCGCGCTGGGTGGTGTCGAGCGCGGGCGAGGCCGGCATCGTGAACGGCTACGACCATCCGACGCGCCTGGGCGCTGACCGCTTCGTGGCGATGATCGGCGCGCGCCACCGCATGCTCGCGCAAGGGCCGGCGCGGCCGATGGTGGTGGTGCTGATCGGCACGGCCGTCACCGTCGAGGCGATCGATGCCAGCGGCAAGTTTCTTGGCGGCCTCATCCTGCCGGGCCACGGCATCATGCTGCGCGCATTGGAGTCGGGCACGGCGGGCCTGCACGTGCCCACCGGCGAGGTGCGCGAATTTCCCACCAACACCAGCGATGCGCTGACCAGCGGCGGCACCTACGCCATTGCCGGTGCGGTTGAGCGCATGGTGCAGCACGTGCGCCAGCACTGCGGCGCCGAGCCGGCCTGCTACATGACCGGCGGCGCGGGCTGGAAGATGGCGCCCGTCATGAACGGGCACTTCGAGCTGGTCGAGAGCCTCATCATGGACGGACTGCTGGTGATCGCCCGCGAGCGGGCCAAGCCCTGAGCCCGAAGGCCCGGGGACGCATCAGCGCATCAACGCCTCGGCCATCGCCTGGAACGCAGGCAAGGTCAGCGGGTCGTTGCCGCCGTTGGCCGCGATCGGGTGCGAGGCATAGCGCACGATCACCATTTCGGCCTTCGGGTCCACATAGATGCTCTGGCCATGGATGCCGCGCGCCATGTAGGCGCCGTGCGGGTTGTTCGTGACCCACCACATGTCGCGGTACGACCAGCCCGGCAGCAGCGCATAGCCCGCCTTGACGAACTTGGCCGGGTCGCCGCCGCGTCGGATGTCTTCCACCACCGCCTTCGGAATCGCCTGCTGCCCGTTGGACGCGCGCCCGTCGTTGCGCATGGTCTCGCCGAAGCGCGCCAGGTCGCGCAGCACGGTGTTCAGGCCGCCGCCGCCCGACTCGGTGCCGATGCGGTCGACCATGAAGTAGGCGTCCTGCTCGGCGCCGATGCGGCGCCAGATCTTCTCGCTCAGCAGGTCGGCCAGCGACTGGCCGCTCGCGCGGCGCACGATCCACGCGAGCACCTCGGCGTTGACGGTCTTGTAGGCGAAGCCATCGCCGTGCTCGCCTTCCTTCTTCAGCGTGACGAGGAATTCGTAGAACGACTTCGGGCCGGTGTAGTTCTGGCCTTGGGTGAGCATGCCGCCGGCGCGCGCGTAGTCCCAGATCTCGGCCTTCGGGTCGGCGTAGTTTTCGGAGTAGTGCACGCCGACCGTCATGTCCATCACCTGGCGCACGGTGGCGTCGCCGTACGCCGTGTCCTTCATCTCGGGCAGGTACTTGGTGACCGGTGCGGCCGGGTCCAGCTTGCCTTCGTCCGCGAGGATGGCCGCCAGCGTGCCCACGAAGGACTTGGTGACCGACATCGCGAAGTGCGGCCGCTCGGGCGACAGCGCGCCGAAGTACTTCTCGTAGAGCACCTTGCCGCGGTGCATCACCAGGATGCCGTCGGTGTAGGTGCCCGAGATCATCTGGGCGAAGTTCATCGTTGCGTCGCCCGTGCTTCCCAGCGGCTTGAACGTGACCTTCTCGATGTCGAAGCGCGGTGCGGCCGATGGCAGCGGGCTGGCCGCGCCGGGGCCGCGCCACACGTTGGCGGTGGGCACCGTCTCGCGGGTGTGCGAGAAGCTCCAGCGCGTGCGCGGAAACACGCCGCCCGCCGGGTTGTCGAAGGTGATCAGCTTGTCGGGTGCGGGCGGAAAGCCCTTCATCCAGCCCATGGCCTCGACCGAGGTGGCCACGGGGTCGGGCAGCGCGGCGGGCGCGGGCGTCTGGGCGTTGGAGGTGTTCACGGCAAGCAGGGTGAAGGCGGCGGCAAGCGCCGTGCGTGCAAAAAAGTCATGGTGGTTTTTTGGGGGGTGTTCATCGGCATCGGCATCAACGGCCGCTGAAGCGCGCGGGACGGCGCTCGACGAAAGAGCGCACGCCTTCGGCCGCGTCTTCGCTGTTCGACAGCCGCTTCTGTGTGGCGATGAACTCCGACACGGCCGCGAGCGGCCCCTGCTCGACGGCCTTGATGACGTTGAGCCGCGTGGCCACCACTGCCAGCGGTGCCTGCGCCGCGATGCGCTGCGCAATGGCCAGTGCCGCGTCCAGCTCCTGCCCGGCCGGCACCACCTTCTGCACGAAGTTCAGGCGGTACGCCTCGGCGCTGTCGAACTCGTCGGCCGTCAGCAGATGCAGCATCGCGTTGCCCACGCCCGCGCGCTCGGCCATGCGCAGCGTGGCGCCGCCCGTGGCCATGATGCCGCGCTGCACTTCCATCTGCGAGAAGCGGCAGTTGTCGGACGCCACCACGATGTCCGCGCCCAGCATGAGCTCGATGCCGACCGTGAAGCAGATGCCCTTGACGGCCACCACCATCGGCTTGGTGCGGCGGCGGTAGCCTGGCAGGCCGAAGTCGTGCGGCTCCACCAGCCCGGCGGGAATCGCCTTCTCGCCGCGCTTCATGTATTCGGTGACCGCCGGCAGGTCCAGGCCCGCCGTGAAGTGGTCGCCGAAGGCATGCAGCACGCCCACGCGCAGGTTCGGGTCGTCATCGAGGCGGGTGTAGGCCTCGGCCAGCTGCTTGAACATCGGCGGCGTCCAGCCGTTGCGCTTGGCCGGGCGGTTGATGCCGATCAGCAGCACATGGTCGAGCACCTGGGTGTCGATGCAGCCTTCTGCCGGTGGGGTGGTCGGGGTCGCAGTCATCGGTCTTGTCTCCGTGTTGTTGTTGCGATGGCGCTGCGGCTCAGTACGTGTAGACGCCGCGGCCCGTCTTGCGACCGAGTTGGCCGGCGGCCACCATTTCCTTCAGCAACGGGCAGGGGCGGTACTTCGAATCGCCGAACTGCTCCAGGTACACCTCCATCACGGCCAGGCACACATCCAGGCCGATCATGTCGGCCAGTGCCAGCGGGCCGATGGGCTGGTTGCAGCCCAGCTTCATGCCAGCATCGATGTCTTCGGCTGTGGCGATGCCTTCGGACAGCACGAAGAAAGCCTCGTTGATCATCGGCACCAGGATGCGGTTGACCACGAAGCCCGGCGCGTTCTTCACCGTGATCGGCGACTTGCCCAGCGTCTCGGCCAGTGCCTTCACCGCGTCGTGCGTGGCGTCGCTCGTGAGGTAGCCGCGGATCAGTTCCACCAGCGCCATCATCGGCACCGGGTTGAAGAAGTGCATGCCGATGAAGCGGTCGGGGCGCGAGGTGGCGGCCGCCAGCTGCGTGATCGAGATCGACGAGGTGTTCGATGCAATGATGACTTCGGGCGCCAGCATGTCGTCGACCTGCTTGAGGATCTTGAGCTTGAGCGCGTGGTTCTCGGTGGCTGCTTCGATGACCAGTTGCGCGCTCTTCAGGTCGTCGTAGTTGGTCGAGCCCTTGATGAGCGCCAGCGCGGCGGTCTTCTGCTCGGCCGTGAGCTTTTCTTTCTTGATCAGGCGGTCGAGGCTGCCCGACACCGTGGCCAGGCCCTTGTCGACGGCCGCCTGGGCGATGTCGACCATCACCACTTTCACGCCGGCCACCGCGCAGGCTTGCGCGATGCCGTTGCCCATTGTTCCGGCTCCGATGATGCCGACGGTCTGGATAGCCATGAGAAAACTCCTTGAGAGAAAACAAAAAAAGAATGCGGGGAGCGGGTGGCGTGCAAGGCCGCCACCGCGGCAGGACATCGATTGTGAATCAGCCCCGCCGGGGCGCCGTTGCCGCGTGCGACACGGGTGGCTTACAGTGCGACGGTTGCTTTTTCTTCCCCTTTTTCGACTTCGATCATGACCACCCTCGGCACCCCCCTTTCCCCCTCCGCCACCCGCGTGATGCTGCTCGGCTCCGGTGAGCTCGGCAAGGAGGTGCTGATCGCCCTGCAGCGCCTGGGCGTGGAGACCATCGCGGTCGACCGCTACGAGAACGCCCCCGGCCAGCAGGTGGCCCACCACGCGCGCACCATCACCATGAGCGACCCCGAGGCGCTCAAGGCGCTCATCGAGGCCGAGAAGCCCACGCTGGTGGTGCCCGAGATCGAGGCCATCGCCACGCCGATGCTGCAGCAGCTCGAAGACGCGGGCGTGGTGCGCGTCATTCCCACGGCGCGCGCCGCCCGCCTGACCATGGACCGCGAAGGCATCCGCCGCCTGGCCGCCGAAACGCTGGGCGTGCCGACCAGCCCGTACAAGTTCTGCGACTCGCTGGCCGAGCTGCAGGCCGCCATCGACGAAGGCATCGGCTACCCCTGCATCGTCAAGCCGGTGATGAGCAGCTCCGGCAAGGGCCAGAGCAAGATCGACGGCCCCGCCGACGTGCAGAAGGCCTGGGACTACGCCATGGCCGGTGGCCGCGTGAGCCATGGTCGCGTGATCGTCGAGGGCTTCATCGACTTCGACTACGAGATCACGCTGCTCACCGTGCGCGCCAAGGATGCGGCCGGCGCGGTGGAAACGAAGTTCTGCGACCCCATCGGCCACGTGCAGGTGAGCGGCGACTATGTGGAAAGCTGGCAGCCGCATCCCATGGCACCGGCCGCGCTGCAGAAGGCGCAGCAGATCGCGCAGGCCGTCACGGCCGACCTGGGCGGGCAGGGCCTGTTCGGCGTCGAGCTGTTCGTGAAGGGCGACGAAGTCTGGTTCAGCGAAGTCAGCCCGCGCCCGCACGACACCGGCATGGTCACCATGGCCACGCAGTGGCAGAACGAGTTCGAGCTGCACGCCCGCGCCATCCTCGGCCTGCCGGTCGACACCTCGCTCAAGAGCCCTGGCGCCAGCGCGGTGATCTACGGCGGCGTCGATGCCACCGGCATCGCCTTCGACGGCGTGGCCGAGGCGCTGCAGGTGCCCGGCAGCGACATCCGCCTGTTCGGCAAGCCCGAGAGCTTCGTCAAGCGCCGCATGGGCGTGGCGCTGGTGCACGCGGCCGACACCGACACCGCCCGCAAGCTCGCCAAAGAAGCGGCTTCGCGCGTGAAGCCGCGCAAAGCCTGAGTCCCCGAGTGTCGGGACGCAAGCGACAGCCGTAGCCAGTTTTCGCAAGCCGCGCCGCACAGGCGCGTGCATGGTGCGGGCTCCTGCCAGAACGCCGGTGGATGCGGGTGCATGCGGATACCGCGCATGCGCGATGCACTCCACACTGGGCGTTCGCTCGATCCACCGGAGACACCATGCTGCATCCCCAGGCGCGCGCCTTGCTCGACTTCATCGAGGCGCGCGGCATCCCGCCGACGCACACCCTGTCGCCCGCCGATGCGCGGACCTTCTACCGCGAGCGGCGCACCGCCACGCAGCCGCTGCCCGCTGAAGTCGCCGAAGTGCGCGACCTCGCGGCGGACGGCCCGCACGGCACCATCCCGGTGCGCCTGTACCGGCCGCTCGGCTCGGGCGCAGGTCCGCTGCCGGTGCTGGTGTACTACCACGGCGGCGGTTGGGTCATCGGCGACCTCGACACGCACGACGTGCTGTGCCGCGAGCTGGCCAACGGTGCCGGCTGCGCGGTGGTTGCGGTCGACTACCGCATGGGGCCCGAGCACCGCTTTCCCGCTGCCTTCGACGACGTGCTCGCCGCCACCCGCTGGGTGCGCCGCGAGGCCGCGACGCTGGGGCTCGATGCGAGCCGCCTCGCCGTGGGCGGCGACAGCGCCGGCGGCAACCTCGCGGCCGTGGTGTCGATCGCCGCACGCGATGCGGGCGACCTGCCCATCGCCTTCCAACTGCTCATCTACCCGGCCACCGACATGCGCCGCGTGCACCCCTCGCACCAGAGCAACGGGCAGGGCTATCTGCTGACCAGCGACACCATCAAGTACTTCCACGACCACTACATCACCGACCCGAAGCACGACCTCGACTGGCGCGCTTCGCCGCTGCTGCACCCCGACCTGTCGAAGCTGCCGCCGGCGCTGGTGATCACCGCCGGCTACGACCCGCTGCGCGACGAAGGGCTGGCCTACGCAGAGGCGCTGACCGCCGCCGGCAACCGCGCGATGTACGTCTGCTTCGAGCGGCAGATCCATGGCTTCGTGCCCATGGGCAAGGTGCTCGACGAGGCCAACACGGCGGTCGCGCTTTGCGCCGCGGAGTTGCGGCGCGCCTTCGCATTGGCCTAGGGAAAGTCCCCGCGCAAATGGGTGCCGCGCAGCCGGCTCGCGCCGCTACGATCCAGCGAACGCGACGCCACCCCCCGGTTGGCAGTTGAACGATGCAGGAGACAAACACCATGCAGCGAACAAGGACGGCGCCGCCTCACAGCGGCGACGCACGGCAGGGCGAGCGCCTGATGTGGCTGGTGCCGCAGCGCGTGTTCTACGCCGGGCTGCTCGGCGCGGCCGCCGAGCGCACCATGGGTGGCCACGGCGTGTACGTGTCGCCCACCGGTGCGCCGCCGAACCGCATCCGCATCGGTGGCGGGGCATGGCAATCGGGCGAACTGATCGTGGTGCCGCCGCACGTGCCGCACCATGTCGAGAGCGCGTGTCCGCTGATCTTCAACCTGCTGATCGAATCCGAATCGGTCGACCCCGGGCGCATGCCCGCCTTCATGCAGCACTGCGGGCCGGTCGATGCACCCGAGTTCGCACAGCGCGTGCGCGATGCCCATGCGCAACTGCTCGCCGCGTCGGGCCGCATGCTGAGCTTCGACGGGTTCGATTTCGACACGGTGTTCTTCGGCCAGGCGCTTGCACCGCGCGTGCTCGATGCGCGCATCCGCAAGGTCATCGACGCCATCAACGCCGACCCGGCTGCACCCACCTCGGCCGAAGACTGCGCGGCCTCGGTGAACCTCTCGTTCTCGCGCTTCCTGCACCTGTTCAAGCAAGAAACCGGAATGGCGTTCCGCGCCTTCAGGGCGTGGAAGCGCGCGCGCAGCCTGCTGCGCTACGTGCACCAGAGCGCCACGCTGACCGACATCGCGCTGGACACCGGCTACCCCGATTCGACGCACTTCAGCCATTCGATCCGCCAGGTCTACGGCCTCAAGCCCAGCGACATCGTGGCCGGCTCGCGCCGCCTCGCGCTGCACGACGCGGCCGGTGGCTTCCGGCAGTAAGCGCGCAGGGGCCCCATGCAGATCCTCCAACTCCTGCTGTCGGGCATTGCACAAGGTTGCATCTACGGCCTGATCGCACTGGGCTTCGTGCTGATCTACAAGGCCACCGAAACGGTGAGCTTTGCGCAGGGCGACCTGATGATGCTCGGTGCCTTCGGCGCGTTCGCGGGCATGTCGCTCTTCGGCATGCCGTTCTGGCTCGCGGCCATCCTCGCGGTGGTGGCGATGGCGGCCTTCGGCGTGCTGCTGGAGCTGGTGGTGATCCGCCCGATCCTGGGGCAGCCGCAGTTCTCGATCGTGATGCTCACCATCGGCATTGCGTATGTAGCGCGCGGCATCATCACGATGGTGCCGGGCATCGGCACCGAGACCCACACGCTGGCCGTGCCTTACAAGGACCAGATATGGAAACTGGGCGAGCTGGTGGTCAACCTCGAGCAGCTGGCGATCATCATCGCCACGGCCGTTCTTTGCGCGCTGCTGTTCGCGATGTTCCGCTACAACAAGCTCGGTATCGCGATGCAGGCCTCGTCGCAGAACCAGCTCGCGGCCTACTACATGGGAATCCCGGTGAAGCGGCTCAACGGGCTGGTGTGGGGGCTGGCGGCGGCCGTCGCGGCCATTGCCGGCATGCTGCTCGCGCCCATCACCTTCGTGCACGCGAACATGGGCTTCATCGGGCTCAAGGCCTTTCCTGCCGCGGTGGTCGGTGGCTTCGGCAGCCTGCCGGGCGCGATCGTCGGGGGGCTCGTCATCGGCATCGTCGAGTCGTTCGCGGGCTTCTATCTGCCCGATGGTTTCAAGGACACGGCGCCGTACATCGTGGTGCTGCTGATGCTCATGATCAAGCCCAACGGTCTGTTCGGCGAGAAGCTGCGCAAGAAGGTCTGAACATCCCATGCGCTTCATCTTCAAGACCAGCTACGACCAGGACATCCGCCTTGCAAGGCACGGCGGCCATGTGCTCTGGTACAGCCTGCTCATTGCGTTTCTCATCGCGGCGCCGTGGGTCATCGACGAATACTGGCTGGCGCAGCTGACCTTCGTGCTGATCTACGGCATCGTCGGTTTGGGGCTGATGCTGCTGGCCGGTTTCACGGGGCAGTTCTCTATCGGGCATGCGGCCTTTCTGGGGGCGGGGGCGTACACGCAAGGCGTGTTGACGAACCTGGGCGTGCCGTTCCCGCTGGCGCTGGTCGCGGCCGCGGCGCTGTCTGCGGCTGTGGGCGTGGTGGTCGCGTTGCCGGCGCTGCGCGTGAAGGGCATTTACCTCGGCATCGCGACGCTGTCCTTCGGCTTCATCGTCGAAGAGGTCTTTGCGCGCTGGGAGAGCGTGACGGGCGGCAACGCGGGGCTGCACGTGAAGTCGCCGCAGCTCTTCGGCTGGTCGCTGGGTTCGGGCGACGGCTTCTACTTTCTGTGCCTGGTGGTGGCGGTGCTGGCCACGCTGGGCATCCTGAACCTGCTGCGCTCGCCGACGGGGCGCGCCTTCGTCGCGATCCGCGATTCGGAGATCTCGGCGCAGAGCATGGGCATCCATCTCGCGCGCTACAAGACGATGTCGTTCGCGATCTCGGCGGCGCTCGCAGGTTTGGGCGGTGCGTTGTACGCGCACAAGCTGAGCTTCATCTCGCCCGACCAGTTCAGCATCCTGCAGTCGATCGACCTGCTGCTGATGGTGGTGATCGGCGGGCTGGGGTCGGTGCATGGCGCGTTCCTCGGCGCGATCTTCCTGATCGCGATGCCGCAGCTGATCTCGATGGGCAAGGACTGGCTGCCGGAGGTGGTCGGCCAGGCACCGGGCCTGCAGGGGCTGGTGTACGGGCTGGTGCTGATCGCGTTCGTGCTGTTCGAGCCGTTGGGGCTGTATGGCCGCTGGCTGAAGATCCGCACCTGGCTGCAGCTCTTTCCGTTCTATCGCAAGGGCCTGTTCAAGCGGCAGAAGTCGTTCACCAAGTCGGACCGCCTGAGATGAGCAGCAGCAACGACATCCTCCTTTCCGCGAAGGAATTGAGCGTGCGCTTCGGCGGCGTGCTCGCGGTCAACAAGGTGAGCTTCGACGTGCGGCGCGGCGAGGTCTTCACCCTGATCGGCCCGAACGGCGCGGGCAAGACGACGGTGTTCAACCTCATCAGCCGCATCTACACGCCGACCACCGGCGAGATCACGTGGCACGGCGAAGCGGGAAGCCCGATTGCGCTGACGCAGCAGGCGCCGCATGCGATTGCCGCGCTGGGCATTGCGCGCACCTTCCAGAACATCGAACTCTTCGAGCATGCGACGGTGCTGCACAACCTGCTGATCGGCCGGCACACGCACCGGCAGACGGGCTTCTGGAGCGAGGTGTTCTTCACGCCCGCCACGCGGCGCGCGGAGATCGCGGCGCGCGAGAAGGCGGAGCAGGTGATCGAGCTGCTGGACCTGCAGCACCACCGCGACTCGATGGTGGCGGGGCTGCCCTATGGCGTGCGCAAGGTGGTGGAGCTGGCGCGCGCGCTGTGCACCGAGCCCAAGCTGCTGCTGCTCGACGAGCCGTCGTCCGGTCTCAATGTCGAAGAGACGGCGGACATGGCGTTCTGGATTCAGGACATCCAGCATGAGCTGGGCGTATCGGTGTTGATGGTCGAGCACGACATGTCTCTGGTCTCGAAGGTGTCGGACCGCGTCCTTGCCATGAATCAGGGCGAGGTTTTGGCTACCGGAACACCGCGTGAAGTACAGGCGGATGCACGTGTGATCGAGGCTTATCTTGGGACTGTGGATGACGTCAGCAGTTTGAGGAGGGTGGCGGTGTGACGGCCTTGTTCGTTGCCTCTTTGGGAGCGCCCGGCATGCGGCACGGTGCGGGCGCCCCCGCTGCGCCGGCCGCTTCGCGGCTGCCCTGCGGTGCTCGCGTTTCGCGGGGTCTCGCAGAACTCGCTGCGCTCAAACAGCTGCGAGCCCTGATCCGCGCAACGTTGCGCTCCTCGGCGGCGCAGAGGGGGCGCCCACCCCGCACCGCACACCGGGCTTGGTCGTGGGGTTTTTGTCCTGTGCGTGTTTGTGGGGCTCGGCGTTGCTCCCTGAACGTAGGAGCGCCGGTATGAGCGATGTCGTACTCCAGTTGCTCAATGTGGAAAGCGCCTACGGGCCCATCAAGGCCATCCGGGGCGTCAGTCTGAAAGTTCGGCAGGGCGAAATTGCGACGGTGTTGGGCTCGAACGGTGCGGGCAAGACCACGATCCTCAAGACCATTTCGGGGATCATCGATCCGCGCAAGGGCAGCATCGAATTCCAGGGCAAGGACATCACGGCCAAGGACCCGGCCTACATCGTCCAGCAGGGGCTGAGCCATGTGCCCGAAGGGCGCGAAGTGTTCCCGCTGCTGTCGGTGAAGGACAACCTGCTGATGGGCGCCTACACACGCAAGGACCGCGACGGCGTGGCGCGCGACATGGAGACTGTCTACAGCTACTTCCCCATCCTGCGTGAACGCGCCACGCAGGACGCCGGCCTGCTATCGGGCGGCCAGCAGCAGATGCTGGCGATCTCGCGCGCGATCATGGCGGCACCGCATCTCATTCTTCTGGACGAACCCAGCCTTGGCCTGAGCCCCAAGCTGACGAAGGAGATCTTCGAGATCGTCGTGCGCATCAACCGCGAGCGTGGCACGACGATCCTGCTGGTCGAGCAGAACGCCAACATGGCGCTCAATGCCGCGGACCACGGCTACGTGCTCGAGAACGGCCGCATCGTGATGGAAGACTCCTGCGAACGCCTGCGCGAAAAGGAAGACATCAAGGAGTTCTACCTCGGCGTGAAAGACGACGGCGTGCGCGGCGAGCGGCGCTGGAAAAAGAAGAAGACCTGGAGGTAGCCGCCATGCAAGGACTCTGGGAGCTCAACACCTTCGAACCCCGGCTCGACGTCGTCGTGCCCGGCGACACCATTTCCACCATGTTCTGGAACGCCGTGAAGCAGCGCGGCGACACCGTCTGGATGCGGCAGAAAGAGCTGGGCATCTGGCGCAGCTGGAGCTGGCACCAGACCGCCGACGCGGTGCGCGAGATCGCGGCCGGTCTCCAGGCGATCGGCTTCGCGCGGGGCGAGTGCGCATCGATCCTCTCGAACACGGTCATCGAATGGGTGCTGGCCGACCTGGCCGTGCTCAGTTGCGGCGGCGTGTCGAACGGCATCTACCCGACCGACGCGGCTTCGCAGGTGCACTACCTGTGCGAAGACTCGCGCACCACCATCCTCTTCGTGGAAGACGACGAGCAGCTGGACAAGGCGCTCGAGGTGCGCGACGGCCTGCCGGGCCTGCGCCGCGTGATCGTGTTCGACATGGAAGGCCTGCGCGACCTCGACGACCCCGGCGTCATGAGCCTGGAGGCGCTGCGCGTGCTCGGCCGCATGCACCTTGCGGGCGACCCGCAGGCCGTCGAGCGCAGCGTGGCCGCCTGCCGGCCCGAAGACCTGGCCATCCTCGTCTACACCTCGGGCACCACCGGCAAGCCCAAGGGCGCCATGCACAGCCATGCGGGGCTGGTGTACACCGCGCGCGGCTACAACACGCTCATCGCGCAGGACGAGAAGGACGAGCGCATGTGCTTCCTGCCGCTGTGCCACATCGCCGAACGCATGGGCGGCGAGTACTTCGCGATGTACACCGGCTCGATCCTCAACTTCGTGGAGAACCCCGAGACGGTGCCGGAGAACGTGCGCGAGATTGCGCCCACCGTGTTCACGGCCGTGCCGCGCGTGTGGGAGAAGTTCTACTCGGGCGTGATGATCGCGCTGAAGGAGGCGGGCCCGCTGCAGCAGGCCGCCTACAAGTGGAGCATCGGCGTGGGCGAAGCCATCGCGGCGAAGGTGCTGGCGGGCGAACCTGTCGGCGCGGGGCTCAGGCTCAAGTTCAGGCTTGCGCGGCTGCTGGCGCTGGACAACGCGCGCAAGCTCATCGGCATTCACCGTGCGCGGTTTCTCGTGACGGGCGCGGCGCCGATCTCGCCCGAGCTGGTCAAGTGGTACCTGGCGCTCGGCGTGCCGATGCTGGAGGTGTGGGGCATGACGGAGTCGTGCGGCGCCTCGACGGCCGTGCCGGCGACGCGCATCAAGCCGGGCTCCATCGGGCCGGCCACGGGCTACAACGAAGTGCGCATCGAACCCGGCACCGGCGAAATTCTGGTGCGTGGCCCCAATGTCTTCATGGGTTATCTGAACCTGCCCGAGAAGACCGCCGAGACCATCGACGCCGACGGCTGGCTGCACACGGGCGACGTGGGCGTGATGGACGAGGACGGGTATTTCCGCATCACCGACCGGATGAAAGACATCATCATCACGGCAGGTGGGAAGAACGTGACGCCGAGCGAGCTGGAGAACGAGCTCAAGTTCAGCCTCTACATCACCGATGCGGTGGTGATCGGCGATGCGAAGCCCTACCTCACGGTGATCGTCATGATCGACCAGGAGAACGTCGAGAAGTTTGCGCAGGACAACGACGTGCCGTTCAGCAACTACGAGAGCCTGACGCGCACGCGCGAAGTGCAGGACCTGATCCAGGGCGAGATCGACCGCGTCAACGCCAAGTTCGCGCGTGTCGAGCAGATCAAGAAGTTCTTTCTGCTCGAGACGCAGCTCAGCGCCGAGGACGAAGAGCTCACGCCGACGATGAAGCTCAAGCGCAAGCTGGTGCAGACCAAGTACGCGGAGCGCATCGAGGCCATGTACCGCTGACCTGTGCGCAGAGAGATTGCAGATCCGTTTTTTTCGTCAACCCGAGGAGACAACCGCATGAAGCTCAAGACACTGACGGCGCTGGCCGTGCTGGGCCTGGTCGCCACGCTCGCGTCCGCGCAGCAGCAACAGGGCGTGACCAAGGACGAGATCCGCATCGGCACCATCCAGGATCTGTCGGGCCCGCTTGCGGGCTTCGGCAAGCAGGCGCGCAACGGCATGCAGCTGCGGGTGGACGAACTCAACGAGCAGGGCAACATCAACGGGCGCAAGCTCAAGCTCTTCGTCGAAGACTCGGGCTACGACCCGAAGAAGGCGGTGCTGGCGGCGCAGAAGCTGGTGAACCAGGAAAAGATCTTCATCATGGCCGGCCACATCGGCACGGCGCAGAACATGGCGGCGATGCCGGTGCAGTTCGACAAGAACGTCATCAACTACATGCCGATCACGGCGGCGCGCGAGATGTACGAGCCGCTGAACCGGCTGAAGTATTCGTTCGCCGCCACCTACTACGACCAGATCCGGCTGGCCCTGCCGAAGATGATCAAGGACAAGGGCGCCAAGAAGGTCTGCACCATCTACCAGGACGACGAGTTCGGGCTCGAGGTGCAGCGCGGCGCCGAAGCGGGCCTGAAGGCCGCGGGCATGGAGCTGGCCGAGAAGACATCGTTCAAGCGCGGTGCCACCGACTTCAGCTCGCAGGTCGCGAAGATGAAGGCGGCCAATTGCGACCTCGTGGTGCTCGGCACCATCATCCGCGAGACCATCGGCACGGTAGGCGAGGCGCGCAAGACGGGCTTCAACCCGACCTTCCTGGGCTCGAGCGCGGCGTACACCGACCTGATCCACAAGTTGGGCGGCAAGGCGATGGACGGCGTCTACGCCACGATGACGGTGCAGAACCCCTACACCGACGAGCAGTCGCAACCGCTGCGCTTCTGGGCCAACAAGTACAAGACCAAGTTCAACGAAGACCCGACCGTGTTCTCGGTGTACGGCTACGTGATCATCGACTCGTTCATCAAGGCGGCGCAGAAGGCCGGGCCGAACCTCACGACCGACAGCTTCATCAAGGCGATGGACAGCATCACCTTCGAGCCCGACATGTTCGGCAGCCCGAAGAGCACGTACACCGCGACCAAGCGCCTGGGCAACGACCAGTCGCGCCTCTCGCAGATCAAGGACGGCAAGTGGGTGGTGGTCTCTGACTACGTGACGCCGTAAGGGGTGCTCGCCAGCACCGGGGAGGGCGGCTATATTTCGTCGCGAAACCCATCGCGAGAGTGCCCGCCATGCCCCAGTACTGGTTGATGAAATCCGAACCCGACGAGGTCTCGATCGACGACGCGCTCGCCGCGCCCGATGCCACCGTGGCGTGGACCGGCGTGCGCAATTACCAGGCGCGCAACTTCATGCGCGACGGCATGAAGGTCGGCGACGGGGTGCTGTTCTATCACTCGAGCTGCCCGGAGCCGGGCATTGCCGGCATCGCGCGGGTGGCCTCGGCCATCAAGCCCGATCCGACGCAGTTCGATCCGAAGTCGCCGTACTACGACGCGGGCGCGAAGAAGGACGATCCGCGCTGGCTGCTGGTGGATGTGCAGGCGGTGCGCAAGACCCGCCTGCTGGCCTTGCCCGAGCTGCGCGCCAAGCCCGAGCTGGCCGAGCTGATCGTGCTGCGCAAGGGCAACCGGCTGTCGATCACGCCGGTCGAGCCCGCGCACTGGAAGATCATCGAGAAGATGCTGGCCTGAGCCAGGGCGGCGGATTGCCGCCTACTTGCTCACGACGCCCAGCGCGTTGTCGAGCTTGGCGAAGAACGCCTGGTAGGGCGGTGCGTCGGTCACGAGCATGGAGCGCGAATCGCCATTGCTATCCCAGACCGTGGTCCTGAAACGTGCGCGGACCACGACCTCGCCGGGCGCCCGGCCCGGCCGCAGCGCGACGAAGGCTTCGGTCGTCTGGTGGTCGGGTCTTCCGGGCAGGCCCATCCTCGACTTCAGCACGGCACGCAGGGTTTCGCGTTCCTTGCTGACCAGCAGTTCGTTGTGCACGCCCTGGATGAGGTTGAAGTCGGGGTCGGCTTCCACGCGCGCATAGCCCAGCGCTTCGAGCGAGCCCTGGCTTGCGCGCAGCGCGGTCGCGAGCGAGCTGCGCTGCACGATGTGGTCGCGTTCGCGCTCGAAGGTGCTGCGCTCCTGCGCGGTGGGCTCGACCCAGGTCTGCGACGAGCTGTAGCGCAGGAAGCGTCCGCCGTCGCCATCTTTTTGCTCCTGGGGCTTGGGCGATGCGCAGCCTGCAATGGCCAGCACCGCGAGCAGCGCGCCGGACGCCAGCGGGGCGCGGGATGCGAAGGAGAAAAAGAAGAACTTCTTCATGTCATGCCCTTGTCATGTGATGCGCGAGAGGACGGGGAACAGCTTGCCGAGCCCATCGGCCATCACTTCGACCGCGAGCGCCGCAAGGATCAACCCCATCAGCCGCGTCATGATGTTGATGCCGGTCTTGCCGAGCACGCGCGCGATCGGGTGGGCGAGCGAGAACGCAAGGGCCGTGGCCAGCGCGACCACGACGCCGTAGCCGACCAGCACCGCCAGCTCCCAGAGGTGCTGCGCCTTGTCGGCGTAGATCACCACGGTGGAGATGGCGGCCGGCCCGGTGAGCAGCGGAATCGTGAGCGGCACCACCGCGATGGAGGCGCCCATCGACGCCTTCACTTCGGTGGCGCGCAGTTCCTCGACGTTGGTCTTGCTTTCGGCAGGTTGCGCATTCAGCATCGAGATCGAGCTCATCAACAGCAGCAGGCCGCCGCCGACCTGGAAGCTGGCGATCGAGATGCCGAAGAAAGACAGCAGCTGCAGCCCGATCAGCGCGCTGACCGCAATGACGACGAAGGCGCTGAAGGCCGACATGCGCACCGTGTGGCGCCGCTGGGCGTCGGAGTAGTCCTGCGTGTAGTGGATGAAGAAGGGCACGATGGCCAGTGGGTTGACGATGGCCACCAGCGTGACCAGCGGCTTGATCAGGTCCATCGAGGTGCTCATGGCTACCTTCCTCCGGTGACGTCGAGCAGAGCCATGGTGGTGTAGCTGGCCTCGGCCGAAAGCAGCCAGAGGATGGCGCCCGCGATCTCGTCGGCGGTGCCGGCGCGCTTCATGGGTACCTGCGGGCCGAGCGCGGCGGCGCGGTCGGGCAGGCCGCCCGAGGCGTGGATGTCGGTGTCGATCACGCCGGGGCGCACTGCGTTCACGCGGATGCCTTCGTCGGCCACCTCTTTGGCCAGGCCGATGGTGAAGGTGTCGATGGCGGCCTTGCTGGCCGCGTAGTCGACGTACTGGCCGGGCGAGCCGATCCGCGCGGCGCCGCTGGAGACATTGACGATGGCGCCGCCCGCGCCGCCGTGTTTGGTGCTCATGCGGCGCACGGCTTCGCGCGCGCAGACGAAGCTGCCGATCACGTTGATGCGGAACATGCGCTCCAGCCGCGCCGTGCTCATTTCGTCGACCCGGGCCGTCACGTCGACCACGCCCGCGTTGTTGACCAGCGCGGTGAGTCGGCCGAGCTTGGCGTCGACCTTGGCGAACATCGCGAGCACTTGCGCTTCGTCGCCGACGTCGGCCTGCACCGCGATGGCCGTGCCGCCGCCCGCGCGGATGGTGCGCACCACTTCGTCGGCCGCCAGCGAGTTGCTGGCGTAGTTGACGGCCACCGCGTAACCGCGCTTTGCCGCCAGCAATGCAGTGGCGGCGCCGATGCCGCGCCCGCCACCCGTGATCAAGAGCACTTGGTCCAAAACCTACCTCCTGCAGAGAAACTGCGTGTCAGTTAAAACCGTCGGCTTGGATTACATCATCGAGGGCCGGCGCACGGGCACTGCGCGGGGCCGTCCAGGCAAGCGCGCACCGCGGTGCGCGGCACGGAGGTTACCGAATGCACACCACCAGCAAGACGATCGACTACTACTTTGCGCCCCAGAGCCCGTGGACCTATCTGGGCCACAGCCGCTTCGAGGCGATTGCCGCGGCGGCGGGCGCCACGGTGCGCGTGCGGCCCATCGACATGGGCAGCGTGTTCCCGGTGTCCGGCGGGCTGCCGCTGGGCAAGCGGGCGCCGCAGCGCCAGGCCTACCGGCTGGTCGATCTGGCGCGCTTCTCGCGCCATCTCGGGTTGCCGCTGAACCCCAAGCCGAAGTTCTTTCCGGTGGCGAGCGACGACGCGGCCCGGCTGATCATCGCGGTCGACATCAACGACGGCACGCAGGCCGCGATGCGCATGAGCGCGGCGGTGTTCGCGGCGGTGTGGGTGCAGGAGCGGAACATCGGCGATCCGAACCTGCTCGAAGCGCTGGTCGTGGAGTGCGGGCTGCCGGCCAAGCGCGCCGAGCAATCGCAGAGCCAGGCGGTGCAGGAACGCTACGAGGCCTACACGCAGGAAGCCATCGACATCCAGGTGTTCGGCGCGCCGAGCTACGTGATCGACGGTGAAATATTCTGGGGGCAGGATCGCCTCGACTTCGTCGAACGGGCGCTGCGCCCGTAGCCACGGCATTCACCTGCGCATCTATCCATCTATTCACTCATTTGCCATCAAGGAGCAAGACAACCATGGGCCAATTCATCGATCTCACCGCCAAGGACGGGTTCAGCTTTCCCGCCTACGTGGCAGAACCCGCGGGCAAGCCGCGCGGCGCCGTGGTGGTGGTCCAGGAAATCTTCGGCGTGAACTCGCACATCCGCGCGGTGGCCGACGGCTATGCGGCCGAGGGTTACCTGGCGGTGGCGCCGGCGACCTTTCATCGCGTGGAGCAAGGCGTCGAGCTGGGCTACAGCGAGGACGACATGAAGAACGGCTTCGGCCTGAAGACCGCGGTCGAGGCACTGCCCGCACCCGGCGTGCTGCAGGACATCGAAGCCGCGATTGCCTATGCCTCGAAGGCGGGCAAGGTCGGCATCGTCGGCTATTGCTGGGGCGGCCTGCTGGTCTGGCGCGCGGCGAGCCTGTTGCCGGGCCTGGCCGCGGCGGCGCCGTACTACGGCGGCGGCATGACCTCGCCGGAAGAAACGGCACGCCAGCCCAAGGTGCCGGTGCTCGCGCACTTCGGCAACCAGGACCACTGGATTCCGCTGGACACCATCGAGACCTTCAAGAAGGCGCATCCCGAGGTGGAAGTGCATGTGTACCCCGTGGGCCATGGCTTCAATTGCGACCAGCGTGGTTCGTACAACGCCGAGGCGGCCAAGCTGGCGCGCGAGCGCACGCTGGCGTTCTTCGCCAAGCACCTCGGCTGACGCGCGCAAGGCCGTCCCGCCAGACACGAAGCCCGGCCATCGGTGCCGGGCTTTTTCGTTCAGGGCTTGCGGGCGCCCGTGCCGTTGCCCACGCGGGTCTGCAGAAAGTCGAGCAGCGCACGCAGCGCCGCGCTGTTGTGGCGCCGCTGGAGGTACGCGGCCGACAGCCACATGTCCTTGCGCGCGTAGTCCTGCAGCACCGGCACCAGTTCGCCATGGTCGATGTGCGACTGCACCAGGAGCGACGGCAGGTAGATCACGCCGAAGCCGTGCATGGCGACCCGGATCAGCGGCGCGCCCTCGGTGCAGTCCATGCGGCTCTTGACCGGCACGTCGAGCGGCTGCCCGCCATCGTCGAAACGCCACACCGGCTGCGCGCCCAGCAGCGAATGCGTGAGCGCCTCGTGGCCGGCCAGGTCGCGCGGATGCTCGGGCTTGCCGTGCTTTTTCCAGTAGACCGGCGAGGCGCAGACCACCATGCTCATGGGGCGCAGCTTGCGCACGATCAGGTTCGCGTCTTCGACGGGGCCGCTGCGGATGTCGACGTCGATGCCTTCTTCCGCCAGGTCGACCGTGCGATTGGTCAGCTGCAGGCTGATGCTCACGTCGGGGTAGTAGCGCATGAAGTCGGCGAGCAGATTGGGAAACTCGCCGTTGCCCATGCCGTGCGGGGCCGAAATGCGCAGCCGGCCGCCGGGCTGGCTGGCGCGCTCCTGCAGGGCGGCCTGCGTGAGCTCCACCATTTCGAGCACGGGCGTGCTGCGTTCGAGCAGCAGCTGCCCAGCGTCGGTGAGGCTCACGGAACGCGTGGAGCGGTTGAGAAGACGCACGCCGAAGCGGGTTTCGAGCTCGGCCACATACTTGCTGACCGTGGCTTTCGACATGTCGAGTTTCTTGGCCGCCTGGGAAAAGCTGCCATGGGAGGCGACTTCCCGGAAGGTTCTGATCAGATCGAGACTGTCCATGTCAAAGAGCCCATTGTTTCCGTTTTGGGAACGCGATGGTTCGATTCTCCCGGGTTTTTCCTAACGGGATTGGGCGACACTTCGGTTACAGGCCGCCGTTTCAGCCAGCCTGCATCGATCTTGCGGCTTCGCCCCGCGTTCGAAGGCCCGCTGAAACACCGGAAGGAACAGAAATGAAGACCTCGAAGACCATTGCCGCTGTCGCCCTGTCGATGCTGGCCGTCGCGGGCGTCGTCCATGCCGAAGGCTACGAGCCCGTGCAGCCGCTCAAGGCGGCCACCAGTCGGACCGAAGTGGCAAGTGAGGCCGCAGCGGCGGCGCGCGACGGGAACGTTTATGGCGACGTGGTCGAGGCGCCGCCGGTCTCGCGGCCCAGCTCGCGCGATCGGGCGTCGGTTCGCGCAGAAGCGGTGGCGACCGCGCACGCGCCGAACCAGAACCTGGACCGCCGCGCCTTTGCCAACAGCGAGGTCCCGCCGCAATTCCGAACGGCGCGGCCATAGGCCGAAAGCAAGCGATTTTCAGAGGCCGGGCCGATGCAAATCGGCCCGGCTTTTTATTGCTTGCATGCCTTGATGTCAGCATTGTTTCAATAGAGGAAACACGGTGTCTCTGAACCGAGCGTTCTGGCTGTGCGATTCGCCCGGAAACTCGCCGCACAGGCAAGCAAACGTAAACGAACGTGCAAGCCTGGTGGAAAAACCATCCGACGAACACATCAGGAGAACTGACCATGAAGACCTCGCAAATCCTCGCTGCTGCCGCTCTGACCCTGCTTGCCGCCACCGGCGCTCAAGCTGAAACGTACCAAGGCGTGAACGCCGCCGTCTCGACCAAGAGCCGCGACGAAGTCAACGCCGAAGCCGTGCGCGCCGCGTCGGCTCCGAACCAGAACGTCGTGCGCGGTTCGCGCGGCGCTGAAACGGTTGCCGTGTCGCAAGACCGCGCCATCGTCGCAGCTGAAGCCGTTCGCACCGCCTACGCTCCCGACCAGAACGTGAGCTCGGGCTCGCGCGTCAACAGCAAGGTCATCTCGACCATGGCCAACCCCGCTGACGCACGTGTCCAGGCCCAACAAGGTTCGGGCGCTGTCGCCAAGTAATTGACGTTGCCCCTCGGGGCGGCTGAAATGCAAAAAGGGCCCCGCGCAAGCGGGGCCCTTTTTCTTTGGGCGCGATGAATGAGCGAGCGTCAGCGCGTGCGCGCGAGATAGCGCTTGCGCCAGAAGATCAGAACCAGCAGCACCGCGATGACCAGCATCGATGTCATCGCGATCCAGAAGCCATCGGCCTTGTGCACCAACGGAATGAACTCGAAGTTCATGCCGAAGATGCCGGCGATCAGGTTGAGCGGCAGGAACACGGCGGTCAGCACCGTCAGCACCCGCATGATGTCGTTGGCACGGTGGCCCTGGACGCTGAAGTGCATCTGCACGGCCGTCTCGGCGTTCTGCTCGAGCCGGTGCACGTGGTGCACCACGCGCTCGATGTGCTCGAGCACGTCGCGGCTGCGGATCATGATGAGTTCGCGCTCGCGCTGCTCGGTCTCGCCCTTGGGCATGGGCAGTGTTTCGAGCGAATCGATCCAGTCCTGGATGGCGGCGCGCTGGTCTTCGCAGATTTCGTCCAGGTGATGCAGCGACTGGCGCGCCCCCATCAGCGCGCCCCAATTGGTGAAGCGGCTGCGCGGGTCGATCAGCTCGGTCTGCCAGTGGTCGAGCTGCTTCGTGAGTTCCCGACGCAGGTCGAGGTAGGCGTCGACGATCTGATTGACGACGCGCAGCATCAGGTCGGACGGGCTGGTCGGCAGCCGGGCCGAGGTGGCGCGCACGTCCAGCGCCGGCGCGCCGCGATCGTCGGGCGAGCCGGCCGCCAGAAGCCGCGTGGCGAAGGCATCGCGCACCGCGCCGTCCTCGGGGTGCACCGACAGCAGCACGCGGTCGAACACTGCGAAACCGACCGGGCGGGTGTCGACACGGCGCAGCACGGGCGGGCCGCTGCGAGGCTGCGGCGGGGTGGGCGTCATCGGCGTCTCGTTGCCGTTTCCCTTGCCGTTGCCGAGCGCCGCCTGGCCCTGCGCGGTCGCGAGGCGGCGGAACACCAGCACGTCGTATTGCGAGGTGTAGTCGTAGTGCGAAGGCAACTGGTCGTTGAGCAGGTCGGCCACGTGCAGGTCGACCAGTTGGGTCAGGCAAAGGGTCTGCAGGATCTGCTGGACCTCGGGCAGCGAGGCGCGAAACTCCTCGCGCGTGAGCGATATCCAGAGGTAGCCGCCGGCACCGCACGCACCCGGCACGGCCAACGGCGCCAGCGCCTGGTGCTCGCAGGCTTGCGAACGGTTGATTTCGAAGATGCGCATGACGTCGCCCCGTTGGTTCTTCTTGTGCATCGGAACGCCCGGAAGCGGGCGTCCGACGGCCGCATGCCGCTACTGTTTTTGCAGCAGGCGGGCCGCGTCGAGCGCGAAATAGGTGAGCACGCCATCGGCGCCTGCGCGCTTGAAGGCCAGCAGGCTTTCGAACACCACGGCGTCGTGGTCGAGCCAGCCGTTCTGGGCGGCCGCCTTGAGCATCGCGTACTCGCCGCTCACCTGGTAGGCGAAGGTCGGCACATGGAACTCGTCCTTCACGCGGCGCACGATGTCCAGGTAGGGCATGCCGGGCTTCACCATCACCATGTCGGCGCCTTCGGCGATGTCGAGCGCGACTTCGCGCAGCGCTTCGTCGCTGTTGCCCGGGTCCATCTGGTAGACCTTCTTGTTGGCCTTGCCCAGTGTCGATGCGGAGCCCACGGCATCGCGGAAGGGGCCGTAGAAGGCGCTCGCGTACTTGGCGCTGTAGGCCATGATGCGCGTGTGGATGTCGCCGCGCGCTTCGAGCGCGGTGCGGATGGCGCCGATGCGGCCGTCCATCATGTCGCTGGGTGCCACGATGTCCACGCCGGCTTGCGACTGCGCAAGTGCCTGCTTCACGAGCACTTCGACAGTCGGCTCGTTGAGGATGTAGCCGCTGTCGTCGAGCAGGCCGTCCTGGCCGTGGCTGGTGTAGGGGTCCAGCGCGACGTCCGTCATCACGCCCAGCTCGGGGAAGCGCGCCTTGAGCGCGGCCACCACGCGGGGAATCAGGCCATCGGGGTTGAAGGCTTCGTCGCCGGAAGGTGTCTTGAGGCTGGCGTCGATCACGGGAAACAACGCCATCACGGGGATGCCCGCCGTCACGCATTGCTCTGCCACAGGCAGCAACAGGTCGAGGCTCAGGCGGTCGACGCCGGGCATGGACGGCACGGCATCGCGCCGCTTCTCGCCTTCCTGCACAAACACCGGGTAGATGAGGTCATTGACCGTCAACGTGTTTTCGCGCACCAGGTTGCGGGTGAAGGCATCGCGGCGCAGGCGGTGCGGCCGACCGGCGGGGAACATCGCCAGGGGGGAAAGTGATGACGTCATATATCCAAAATTGTGCCTGAAGCAACATTTCGCAGTACCGCGCTGCGGCAGTCAGGTTGTCTGACAACTACGGAAAATAGTAGAACAAAAGCTTTAGATTTTTTACTTTAAATGTCAAAGAAAGTGCCTCAGTCGCTTGAAACCTTGTTTCGTCTTTGTTAAATTCTGAAGCGGGCGGCTTGCCGCTCCCCGCTTTTCCTCCCTGAGCGGGTGCCTTGATGTGTGACAGCAAAAGGGCTTCCCAGCCCGACGTGAAGACGTCGGGCTTTTTTTTTGCCCGAAGCCTTTCTGAACCGCCTCGAATCAGAGGGCAATGGCAGGGCGCACTACTAAACTGCCGCCATGCTCTGGGTCAAATCTTTCCATATTGTTTTCATTGCAAGCTGGTTCGCGGGGTTGTTCTACCTCCCACGGATTTTTGTCAATCTTGCGATGGTTCCGCCCGAGTCGGTGGCCGAGCGCGAGCGCCTGTTGCTGATGGCGCGCAAGCTGCTGCGGTTCACCACTTTCCTGTCGGTTCCGGCCCTGGGTTTCGGACTCTGGCTGTGGCTGGGCTACGGCATCGGGCGCGGCCCGGGCAATGGCTGGATGCACGCCAAGTTGGCGCTGGTGCTGGTGGCGATCGGCTATCACCACGGCTGCGCCGTGCTGCTGCGGCGCTTCGCGGCGGGCGGCAACCGGCGCAGTGATCGCTGGTACCGCTGGTTCAACGAACTGCCCGTGCTGCTGCTGCTGGGCATCGTGATCCTGGTGGTCGTCAAGCCGTTCTGAGCCCGGTGCCTACGGTGGAGAGTTCGCACAAGTCCGCCGCGCTCCCCCTGGCGCTCGCCTATGCGGCGCTGATCGTCTACGCCAGCCTGTATCCCTTTGCCGACTGGCGCGACCAGGGCATCGCGCCCTGGGCCTATCTGGCGGCGCCCTGGCCCAAGTACTGGACTGGCTTCGACCTGGCGATCAATGTCGTGGGCTACGTGCCCTTCGGCTTCCTGTGCGCCCTGACGGTGCTGCGCACGCGCCGCAGTGCCAGCGTATGGCGCGCGGTGCTGCGTGCCACGGTGGCCGGCGCCGCGATCGCCTTTGCCATGGAGACGCTGCAGAGCTACCTGCCCGCGCGCATTCCGTCCAACGTCGACCTGGGGCTCAACACGGCCGGCACGATCCTCGGCGCCGTGCTGGCCGCGGCGCTGGAACGGCTGGGCGCGATCGCGCACTGGAGTCGCGCGCGATCGCAGTGGTTCGTCGAAGACGCGCGTGGCGCGCTGGTGTTGCTCGCACTCTGGCCCTTTGCGCTGCTGTTTCCCGCGGCTGTCACCTTCGGGTTGGGGCAGGTGTTCGAGCGGCTCGAAACGGCGATTTCCGAATGGCTGCTCGATACGCCTTTCATCGACTGGCTGCCGCTGCGCCAATTCGAGCTCGAGCCGCTGGTGCCGGCGGTGGAGTTGCTGTGCGTGATGCTCGGCGCATTGGTGCCGTGCCTGCTGGGGTATCTGGTGGCGCGCTCGGTCGTGCAGCGGGCCATTCTGCTGCCGCTGACCTTGCTTGCGGGCATCGCGGCCTCGGCGCTGTCGGCTGCATTGAGCTATGGGCCCACGCATGCGTGGGCATGGCTGGACCTGCCGGTTCAGGTCGGCATGGTGGCCGCGCTCTTTGCTGGCGTGCTGCTGCTGTTCGCGCCGCGTCGCTTGTGTGCGGCCTTGCTGCTGGTGGGGCTCGTGCTGCAGTTGAGCCTGTTGAACCAGGCGCCCGAGAGCGCGTACTTCGCGCAGACGCTGGCCACGTGGGAGCAGGGGCGCTTCATCCGGTTCCACGGGCTGGCGCAATGGCTGGGGTGGGCCTGGCCCTTCGCCGTGCTGGCGTACGTGGTAGCGGCCCTGTCGCGCCGGGGGCGGCCCGGCGTCGTCACGGCGGGCTGAGAGGGCCGTCACTAAAATCGGTCCGATGCCCAGTCCTACCTCTGCCGCGCCGTCCGGCTACTACGGCCGCCACATCTTCTTTTGCCTCAACGAGCGCAAGAATGGCGAAGACTCCTGTGCCTTGCACAACGCACAGGAGGGTTTCGATCGCTGCAAGGCGAAGGTCAAGGAGGCAGGGCTTGCCGGGCCCGGCAAGGTGCGCGTCAACAAGGCCGGCTGCCTCGACCGCTGCGCGGGTGGCCCGGTGGCGGTGGTGTACCCCGAAGCCGTCTGGTACACCTTCGTCGATGCCGACGACATCGACGAGATCGTCGAGTCGCACCTGAAGAACGGCCAGGTCGTCGAGCGGCTCGTGCTGCCTGCCGACGTCGGTCGCTGAACTTTCCCCAAGACCCCGTGCTCGTACCGGGCACGACGCCGGCCCGCCCGGCGGCCATCACTCTGACAGTGCCATGAACTCCCAGACCGAAAAGATCAGCCTCCAGGGCGCCGCCGGCGTCATCGAGGTGCAGCGCGATCTGCCGGCCGACGCTTCGCGCGGCATCGCGGTGATCGCCCATCCCCATCCGCTGTTCGGCGGCACGATGGACAACAAGGTCGTGCAGACCCTGGCGCGTGCCTTTGTCGCCAGCGGCTGGACCTCGGTGCGCTTCAACTTCCGCGGCGTGGGCGCCAGCGAAGGCGTGCACGACGAAGGGCGCGGCGAGCTGGAAGACATGCTGAATGTCGTCGGCCAGCTGGCCTCCGAAGGTCCGCTGGCGATCGCCGGTTTTTCCTTTGGCGCTTTCGTTGCGAGCGGCGCTGTTGCAAAGCTCTGGGCCGAGCGTGACCTCCGGCAGATCGTGCTGGTGGGAACCGCCGCCGCGCGCAACACCGTGGCCGCGCTGCCCGTCGAGGCGCACGAGCGCGCGCTGGTGGTTCACGGCGAAGCCGACGACACCGTGCCGCTGTCCGCGGTGATGGACTGGGCGCGGCCACAGTCACTTCCTGTCACAGTCGTCCCAGGGGGCGGTCATTTCTTTCACGGACAATTGCCGCTGCTCAAGGGGCTGGTTGTCCGCCATCTCCGCGCGGGCATCGCCTGAAGGCCTTGTGGCCTTGTCTTCGTCTCTCTCCAAACTCCCCATGAATCGTTTTGTAGGCGCGCTTCGCGCGCTGGTCTTTGCCGCCTTTGCATCCGTCAGCTTGATCACCGCCGCGCAGATGCCGGCACCGCCCGAAGTGGCTGCACGCAGCTACCTGCTGCTCGACGTGACCGCCAACCAGATCCTGGCGCAGAAGGACATCGACAGCCCCGTCGAGCCGGCCTCGCTGACCAAGCTGATGTCGGCGTACGTCGTGTTCGACGCGCTGCGTGCCAAGAAGATCACGCTGACCCAGACCTTCCCCGTCAGCCCGCGCGCCTGGAAGATGCCGGGCTCGCGCATGTTCATCGACCCCAAGATGCAGGTGCCGGTCGAAGACCTCATCAAGGGCCTGATCGTGCAGTCGGGCAACGACGCCACGGTGGCCCTGGCCGAAGGCGTGGGCGGCACGGTGGAGCACTTCGTCGAACTCATGAACGCCCAAGCCAAGGCGCTGGGCATGAAGAACACGACCTACAAGAATCCCGAAGGCCTCACGGCGCCCGGCCACACGACCACGGCGCGCGACCTGAGCATCCTGGCGACGCGCCTGGTGCGCGACTTCCCCGAGGAAGCCAAGTACTACGCGATCAAGAAGTACCGCTACCCCGGCACGCCGTCGACCAACGACACCAACCGCAATCTGCTGCTGTTTCGCGACCCGACCGTCGACGGCCTGAAGACCGGCCACACCGATGCAGCCGGCTACTGCATGATCGCGACCGCCAAGCGCGACTTTCCCAACCTGACCGGCGGCCGCCGCCTGCTGTCGATCGTGCTGGGTACTTCGAGCGACACGGCGCGCGCCAACGAATCCCAGAAGCTGTTGAACTGGGGCTACACGGCTTATGACGCCGTCCGCGTGTTCGACGCCGGCCAGCCGGTGGCCACGCCGGCCGTCTGGAAGGGCAAGGCCAACGTGCTGAAGCTGGGCCGCCCCGAAGCGATCGTGGTGGCCGTGCCTGCCGGCAGCGGCAGCAAGATCAAGACGCAGGTGTCGCGCCCCGATCCGCTGGTGGCGCCGTTCACCAAGTACCAGCCCGTGGGCTCGCTCAAGGTCACCCTGGACGACCAGCCGGTGGCGGATGTGCCCTTGGTTGCGCTGGAAGCGGTCGAGCAGGCCGGCGTTCTGGGTCGCGCCTGGGACGCCGTCCGGCTCTGGATCAAATAACGCAGGCAGCGCGACAGGGCCCTCGAACCGGCCTTCGGCCCCTGCCGAAGGCCGCCGACTTTGCCATTTCAGGCTCGTTTGCTATACTCGTGGGCTTTTCGGAAATTTCCGAAGGGTTTCACGTTTTCGTCATCTCCCGGTTGCTCCTGCGTCACGACAGGGGCGGTTAATAGCCAAAGCCGGGCTGTTTTGGGACTTATTCATTCATGCCAACCATCAATCAACTGGTGCGTCAGGGTCGAACGGTCGAAAAGATCAATTCGAAGAGCCCTGCCATGCAGAACTCGCCGCAACGTCGCGGTGTCTGCACCCGCGTCTACACCACGACGCCCAAGAAGCCCAACTCGGCGCTTCGTAAAGTTGCCAAGGTCCGTCTGACCAATGGCTTCGAAGTCATTTCCTACATCGGCGGCGAAGGCCACAACCTGCAAGAACACAGCGTCGTGCTGGTTCGCGGCGGTCGTGTCAAGGACTTGCCCGGTGTTCGCTACCACATCGTGCGCGGTTCGCTCGACCTGCAAGGCGTGAAAGACCGCAAGCAGTCGCGTTCCAAGTACGGCGCGAAGCGTCCCAAGAAGGCTTAAGCCTTCCTGTCGTCAAGAAACAAACGGTGTTCGATGGCCTTGGCGGGCTTGTCGAACGAAGTGACCCAATATCGGGTCGAGTAAGTGAGAGTTCCAGCTGGCTCTCGCGGTACCGGAAACGGTGCCAACTGAAGCAAAGAGGTTAAAAAAATGCCACGTCGTCGCGAAGTCCCCAAACGTGAAATCCTGCCGGATCCCAAGTACGGCAATGTCGAGCTGTCGAAGTTCATGAACGTGATCATGGAAGGCGGCAAGAAGGCTGTTGCCGAGCGCATCATTTACGGTGCTCTCGACTTCATCGAAAAGAAGAACCCGGACAAGGACCCCCTCGAAGCGTTCACCGTTGCCATCAACAACGTGAAGCCGATGGTCGAAGTGAAGTCGCGCCGCGTTGGCGGTGCGAACTATCAAGTGCCGGTCGAAGTCCGTCCCGTCCGCCGCCTCGCCCTGTCGATGCGCTGGATCAAGGAAGCTGCCCGCAAGCGCGGTGAAAAGTCGATGGCCCTGCGTCTGGCCAACGAACTGATGGAAGCCACGGAAGGCCGTGGCGGTGCCATGAAGAAGCGCGACGAAGTGCACCGCATGGCAGAAGCCAACCGGGCGTTCAGCCACTTCCGCTTCTAAAAATCAAACTTCGCTTGGGCGTTGGGTGTCGAGTGTCGGGCGTTGTGCCCGTGCTCGGGGCCCAGCGCTCAACGCATTTCAACCCGAAAGTAAATCATGTCCCGCAAGACCCCCATCGAGCGCTACCGCAACATCGGCATCTCCGCGCACATCGACGCTGGTAAGACCACGACGACCGAACGTATCCTGTTCTACACCGGTGTGAACCACAAGATCGGTGAAGTGCACGACGGCGCCGCCACGATGGACTGGATGGAGCAAGAGCAAGAGCGCGGTATCACGATCACCTCCGCCGCCACGACCTGCTTCTGGAAGGGCATGGCCGGCAAGTTCGACGAACACCGCATCAACATCATCGACACCCCCGGCCACGTGGACTTCACCATTGAAGTCGAGCGCTCGATGCGCGTGCTGGACGGCGCCGTCATGGTGTACGACGCCGTCGGCGGCGTGCAGCCCCAGTCGGAAACCGTCTGGCGCCAGGCCAACAAGTACAAGGTGCCCCGCCTCGCGTTCGTCAACAAGATGGACCGTACCGGCGCTGACTTCCTGCGCGTGCGCCAGATGATGGTGGACCGCCTGAAGGCCAACCCCGTCGTGATCCAGATCCCGATCGGTGCCGAAGAGCACTTCCAGGGCATCGTCGACCTCGTGAAGATGAAGGCGATCATCTGGGACGAAGACAAGGGCGTCACCTTCCAGTACGGCGAGATCCCCGCCAACCTGACCGCCGTCTGCAACGAATACCGCGAAAAGCTCGTGGAAGCCGCTGCCGAAGCGAGCGAAGAGCTGATGAACAAGTACCTCGAAGGCGGCGAGCTGTCCGAGGAAGAAATCAAGAAGGCCATCCGCCAGCGCACCATCGCCGGCGAAATCCAGCCGATGCTGTGCGGCTCGGCCTTCAAGAACAAGGGCGTGCAGGCCATGCTCGACGCCGTCGTCGAATACATGCCGTCGCCGCTGGACATTCCTCCGGTTGCCGGCCTGGACGAAGACGAAGCGCCTGTCGTGCGCAAGGCTGACGACAACGAGAAGTTCTCGGCCCTGGCATTCAAGCTGATGACCGACCCGTTCGTGGGCCAGTTGACTTTCGTGCGCGTCTATTCGGGCGTGCTGACGAAGGGCGACAGCGTCTACAACCCGGTGCGCGGCAAGAAAGAGCGTATCGGCCGTATCGTGCAGATGCACGCCAACAACCGCGAAGAAGTGAACGAAATCCGCGCCGGCGACATCGCCGCCTGCGTGGGCCTGAAGGAAGTGACCACGGGCGAAACCCTGTGCGATCCGACGGCCATCGTGACGCTCGAGCGCATGGTGTTCCCGGAATCGGTGATCTCGCAGGCCGTCGAGCCCAAGACCAAGGCCGACCAGGAAAAGATGGGCATCGCCCTGCAACGCCTGGCTCAGGAAGATCCTTCGTTCCGCGTGAAGACCGACGAAGAATCGGGTCAGACCATCATCGCCGGCATGGGCGAGCTCCACCTTGAAATCATCGTGGACCGCATGAAGCGCGAATTCGGCGTGGAAGCGAACGTGGGCAAGCCGCAAGTGGCTTACCGCGAAACGATCCGCAAGACCGTCGAAGAGGCCGAAGGCAAGTTCGTTCGCCAGTCGGGCGGCAAGGGCCAGTACGGTCACGTCATCCTGAAGCTCGAGCCGCAGGAAGCCGGCAAGGGCTTCGAGTTCGTCGACGCCATCAAGGGCGGTGTGGTTCCTCGCGAATACATCCCCGCGGTGGAAAAGGGCGTTGTGGAAGCGCTGACGCAAGGCGTGCTGGCGGGCTACCCCGTCGTGGACGTCAAGGTCACGCTGCACTTCGGTTCGTATCACGACGTGGACTCGAACGAAATGGCGTTCAAGATGGCCGCGATCTTCGGCTTCAAGGAAGGTGCCCGCAAGGCCAACCCCGTGATCCTCGAGCCGATGATGGCCGTGGAAGTCGAAACGCCTGAAGACTACGCCGGCAACGTGATGGGCGACCTGTCCTCACGCCGTGGCATGGTGCAAGGCATGGACGACATGGTCGGTGGCGGCAAGGCCATCAAGGCCGAAGTGCCGCTGTCGGAAATGTTCGGCTACTCGACCACGCTGCGCTCGATGTCGCAAGGCCGCGCCACGTACACGATGGAGTTCAAGCACTACGCTGAAGCTCCGCGCAACGTTGCTGAAGCCATCGTGGCTGCTCGCGCCAAGTAAGTTTTTGAAGAATGCAGGGCCACGCGGTGCGTGGCCCTCGTTGTCTGCGATTCGGTGCCGCCACGTTCCCGTGCGAGGCGAACCAGCAATCGGGTGCAGACATAAAACCAATACACGGGACATGCTCTTTCAAGGATTGAAAAATGGCAAAAGGTAAATTCACCCGCACCAAGCCGCACGTGAACGTGGGCACGATCGGTCACGTTGACCACGGCAAGACGACGCTGACGGCTGCGATCGCAACCGTTCTGTCGGCCAAGTTCGGCGGCGAAGCCAAGGCTTACGACCAGATCGACGCAGCGCCCGAAGAAAAGGCTCGCGGCATCACGATCAACACCGCACACGTCGAGTACGAAACGGCCAACCGCCACTACGCTCACGTGGACTGCCCTGGCCACGCCGACTATGTGAAAAACATGATCACCGGCGCCGCCCAGATGGACGGCGCGATCCTGGTGTGCTCGGCTGCTGACGGCCCAATGCCCCAGACCCGTGAACACATCCTGCTGGCTCGCCAGGTGGGCGTGGGCTACATCATCGTTTTCCTGAACAAGTGCGACATGGTCGACGACGCCGAGCTGCTCGAGCTGGTCGAAATGGAAGTGCGCGAGCTGCTCGACAAGTACGAGTTCCCTGGCGACGACACCCCCATCATCCACGGCTCGGCCAAGCTCGCCCTGGAAGGCGACAAGGGCAAGCTGGGCGAAGAAGCCATCATGAAGCTGGCCGAAGCGCTGGACACGTACATCCCGACGCCTGAGCGCGCCGTGGACGGCACGTTCCTGATGCCCGTCGAAGACGTGTTCTCGATCTCGGGTCGCGGTACTGTGGTGACTGGCGCCGTCGAGCGTGGCGTGATCAAGGTCGGTGAAGAAATCGAGATCGTCGGCATCCGCCCGACCGTCAAGACCACCTGCACCGGCGTGGAAATGTTCCGCAAGCTGCTGGACCAAGGTCAGGCTGGCGACAACGTCGGCGTGCTGCTGCGCGGCACCAAGCGCGAAGAAGTCGAGCGCGGCCAAGTGCTGTGCAAGCCCGGCTCGATCAAGCCGCACACGCACTTCACCGCCGAGGTGTACGTGCTGTCCAAGGACGAAGGTGGCCGTCACACGCCGTTCTTCAACAACTACCGTCCGCAGTTCTACTTCCGCACGACGGACGTGACCGGCGCGATCGAGCTGCCCAAGGACAAGGAAATGGTCATGCCTGGCGACAACGTCAGCATCACCGTGAAGCTGATCAACCCGATCGCGATGGAAGAAGGCCTGCGCTTCGCCATCCGTGAAGGCGGCCGTACCGTGGGTTCGGGCGTCGTGGCCAAGATCCTCGACATCTAAGCCGGACGCAAAGGAATCACCATGGCAACCAAGCAAAAAATCCGCATCCGCCTGAAGGCCTTCGACTACAAGCTGATCGACCAGTCGGCAGCCGAAATCGTTGACACCGCCAAGCGTACCGGCGCGATCGTCAAGGGCCCCGTGCCCCTGCCGACCCGCATGAAGCGTTTCGACATCCTGCGTTCGCCGCACGTCAACAAGACGTCGCGCGACCAGCTGGAAATCCGCACGCACCAGCGCCTGATGGACATCGTCGACCCGACCGACAAGACCGTGGACGCGCTGATGAAGCTCGACCTGCCGGCTGGCGTGGACGTCGAGATCAAGCTGCAGTAATTCAGCTTCGCGTCGCGTTTTGACAAAGCCCGCCTGCAGAAATGCAGGCGGGCTTTGTTCTTTTGGGGGCGGCTGTGGCATCCTCGCGCACCGGCCTTTTTCAGCATCTCGGCCGGGGCTGAAACGAGGGCAGCACACACTATGAGTCACAAGTTTTCTTTTGCATTCGGAGTCGCATGTCTTGCGACGGCACTGCTTGCTGGCTGTGGTGGTGGAGGCGGGGGAGGCGGTGGCGGGTTTCCCATTCTTCCGCCCGTGGCGGCGGCTTCGGTGACCCTGAGCGGCACCGCCACCTATGAGTCCGTCCCGAATCCGAACGGGGCTCTGGTGTACGCCAACATTTCGGCCAAGCCGGTGCGTGGCGCGATGGTCGAAGCGGTCGATGCCACTTCTTCCGCGCAACTGGCCACGGCGACCACCGACGACAGCGGCGCCTACACCCTGACGGTGCCGGCGAACACAACCCTTTTCGTGCGCGTACGGGCTCAACTGACCCGTGCCGCCCCGGGGCCGAGCTGGGATGTGAGCGTGCGAGACAACACCCAGGCAAACGGCCTTTATTCCATGCAATCGTCGGCGTTCTCGTCGGGTGCGGTCGCCTTGACGCGCGATCTTCGCGCCAGCACCGGCTGGGATGGCTCGAAGTACGCAACACAGCGGGTGGCAGCGCCGTTCGCCATTCTCGACACGGTCTACACCGCCATGCAGAAGGTGCTGTCTGTCGCGCCGGCTTCGGCATTTCCGCCGCTGCGCGTGTTCTGGAGCCCCAACAATGCGCCGGCGGGCGGCAGCGTGGCGGCAGGCCAGATCGGTACCACTTTCTTTATCAATCGAAGCACCGGGCGCGAGATCTACGTGCTGGGCAAGGAAGACGTCGATACCGATGAATTCGATGCGCCGGTGATCGCACACGAATGGGGCCACTACTACCAGTCCTCCTTCAGCCGCGATGACTCGCCGGGCGGCGATCACTCGGGGGACGATCGTGTCGACCGGCGCCTGGCGTTTTCCGAGGGCTGGGGCAATGCCTGGTCGGGTATTGCGCTCAATCGGCGCAACTATGTGGATTCAAAGGGCCCCAAGCAGGCCAATGGCGGCAGCATGGATCTCACGACCGGACCTTCGAGCAATCCGGGCTGGTATCGGGAGGCCTCGATCCAGTCGATTTTCTGGAACCTCAACCAGCAGGTTGGTTTTGGGCCGATCCACAACACCATGACGAGCTTGCCCTTCCGAAGCGGGGCCGCCGTCACGTCGATTCACCCGTTCACTTCGGCATTCAGCGTCGTGGCGTCGGACAGCAGGTCGGCGCTGGCTGGTCTGCTGACGGCCCAGAGCATCAGTGCCGCAGCCAACGATCCTTACGGCGACCAGGAAGCGAACGCCGGTGGGCAACCGACAGTCCCGGGCGTGCTGCCGATGTACGGGGCGGCAATGACCGTGCCGGTGGTGACGAAGGCCTGCGTCTCGAACGTGGCGGGTACCGACAACAAGCTGGGAAGTTTTGCGTACCTTCGATTCACGGCGCCAGCGAATCGTGACTACCAGTTCGCTGTCGGCGGTGGGCCGACTGGCGCCGTCCCTCAGTTCGACATTTACCGCGGCGGATTGGTCCCCCGATCGGGCAGCAAGGTCAGCCTCGGGGTCGGTGATTACGTTCTGGCGGTGTCCGACTCCGCCAACTCGGGGCCTTCGGTGTGTTTCAACGTCACCATTCAATAAGGAAGGGTGCCATGACCATCCGCTCAAACTCGATACTCACTGTGGCGTGCCTGTCCCTGGGTGCGCTGTGCCTGCCCGCCCTGGCCGACGGCGTGCCGCCACCGGTCTCGCGTAGCGCCAAGCAGTCCGTGGCGGCGCATCGCGCAGCGCCCATGACGGTCGCAGCCCGCAAGCCCAATGACTCCGGTGTCACATTGCGATATCAGGTCGAAGGCACACCGCAGGTCGGCAAGGCGACATCTGTCGTTCTGCAGTTCGACGGCGTGAGCAACCCCGACGGTGCGACGGTTCGTCTTGCCGCCGACGCTGGTCTCACGCTCTCGGGCGCCAGCACCTTGACGCTGCCCGCGGGCAAGCGCACGAGTGCAACCGTCTCGGTGGTGAGCCAGGGTAACGGCCTTGCTTACCTGAATGTATTCATTCAGCAGGGCGACGCTACAAGCGCCATTTCCATCCCCATTCAGACCGGCGGTGTGACACCCGCCTTGAAGTCGAGCGGCGACCTCAAGTCGACACCGGACGGGGACAACATCATCTCGATGCCCGCCAAATAAGGGAAAAACCGGGTCCGGAAGCCCCGGAAATCTGGCCTGAGCACGCCCCTTGCGCCTTGCCCGCATGCCGGGCTATAATCTTTGGCTCTGCCCTTGTTGCGTCCGCATGGGTGTTGTTCGGGCAGAGATTTATCAACCTTCTTTCGCAGGCTGGGAAGCCAGCCAAACGCTGTCGCCAATTGAAGTGGCAGCGGCGAAGGGAGTTTCCATTTTTGGAGAAAACAAATGAGTCTGAGCAACTCCCTCGGGTTGCTGGGCCGCAAGGTGGGGATGATGCGTCTCTTCACCGATGACGGGGACGCAGTTCCTGTCACGGTGGTGGATGTGTCCAACAACCGTGTGACCCAGATCAAGTCCCAAGAGACCGATGGCTACGTCGCCCTGCAGGTGACGTTCGGTTCGCGCAAAGCATCGCGCGTGACCAAGCCCGAAGCCGGCCACCTTGCCAAGGCAGGTGTCGAAGCTGGCGAAATCATCCAGGAATTCCGCGTTACCGCAGAAACCGCAGGTCAGCACAAGGCTGGCGGCGTGATTGCTGCTGCGAGCGTGTTTTCCGTGGGCCAGAAGGTGGACGTGCAAGGCACTTCCATCGGTAAGGGCTACGCTGGCACGATCAAGCGTCACAACATGAGCTCGCAACGCGCGTCGCACGGTAACAGCCGTTCGCACAACGTTCCCGGCTCGATCGGTATGGCACAAGACCCCGGTCGCGTGTTCCCCGGCAAGCGCATGACGGGCCACCTCGGCGACGTCACCCGCACGACGCAAAACCTCGACGTCTTCCGCATCGACGAAGCACGTCAACTGTTGCTCATCAAGGGCGCGATCCCGGGTTCGAAGGGTGGCTTCGTCACCGTGCGTCCCGCCATCAAGGCCAAGCCGCAAGCGGCTGAAGGAGCGAAGTAATGCAACTCGAACTCCTGAACGAACAAGGCCAGGCCGCGTCGAAGTACGACGCCCCCGAGACCGTGTTCGGCCGTGACTACAACGAAGACCTGGTTCACCAGATCGTCGTTGCATTCCAGGCCAACGCCCGCCAAGGCACGCGCGCCCAGAAGGACCGCGAGCAGGTCAAGCACTCGACCAAGAAGCCTTTCAAGCAAAAGGGAACGGGCCGCGCCCGTGCCGGTATGACCTCGTCGCCGCTGTGGCGCGGGGGTGGCCGCATCTTCCCGAACATGCCTGACGAAAACTTCTCGCAGAAGATCAACAAGAAGATGTACCGCGCCGGCATGGCCGCCATCTTCTCGCAGCTCGCTCGCGAAGGCCGTCTGGCCGTGGTGGATTCGCTGACCGTGGATTCGCCCAAGACGAAGCCGCTGGCAGCCCGTTTCAAGGCAATGAATCTCGAGTCCGTGCTCGTGATCGCCGAAGAAGTCGACGAAAACCTGTACCTTGCCTCGCGCAATCTGGTGAACGTTCTCGTGGTCGAACCCCGTTACGCCGATCCGGTGTCGCTGGTTCACTACAAGAAGGTGCTGGTCACCAAGGGTGCCGTCGACAAGCTCAAGGAGATGTTCGCATGAGCCGCGTGAACCCTACCGCCGCTGAACGTACGTTCGAAGAAGGCCGCCTGATGGCGGTGCTGGTCGCCCCGATCGTGTCCGAAAAGGCCACGATGGTCGGCGAGAAGTCGAACGCTGTCACTTTCAAGGTGCTGCAAGACGCCACCAAGCCCGAGATCAAGGCCGCTGTCGAACTGATGTTCAAGGTCGAAGTCCAGGGCGTGTCGGTGCTCAACACCAAGGGCAAGACCAAGCGCTTTGGCAAGTCCATCGGCCGCCGCGACAACGTTCGCAAGGCCTATGTGACGCTCAAGCCCGGTCAAGAGCTCAACCTCGTCGGGGAAGGCGCTTAATCATGGCCGTCATCAAGATGAAACCCACTTCGCCGGGCCAACGCGGCGCGGTGAAGATTTCGCGTGACCACCTGCACAAGGGTGCTCCTCACGCAGCCCTGCTGGAACCCCAGTTCCAGAAGGCCGGCCGTAACAACAACGGTCACATCACGATCCGTCATCGTGGCGGTGGTTCTAAGCACCACTACCGCGTTGTCGACTTCGTGCGCAACAAGGACGGCATCCCGGCCAAGGTCGAGCGTATCGAATACGACCCGAACCGTACCGCCCACATCGCTCTGGTCTGCTACGCCGACGGCGAGCGCCGCTACATCATCGCCCCGCGCGGTCTTGAAGCTGGTGCAACGCTGCTGTCGGGCGCCGAAGCCCCGATCCGCGCCGGCAACACCCTGCCGATCCGCAACATCCCGGTCGGCTCGACGATCCACTGCATCGAACTGCAGCCCGGCAAGGGCGCGCAGATCGCACGTTCGGCCGGTACGTCGGCCACGCTGCTGGCTCGCGAAGGCGTCTACGCCCAGGTTCGCATGCGTTCGGGTGAGGTGCGTCGCATCCACATCGAATGCCGCGCAACCATCGGCGAAGTGGCCAACGAAGAGCACAGCCTGCGCCAACTCGGCAAGGCAGGCGCCAAGCGCTGGAAGGGCATCCGCCCGACCGTCCGCGGCGTTGTGATGAACCCGGTCGACCACCCGCACGGTGGCGGCGAAGGCAAGACTGGCGAAGGCCGCCATCCTGTCGACCCATGGGGCAATCTGACCAAGGGCTATCGCACCCGTAACAACAAGCGCACGCAGGTCTTCATCGTGTCGCGTCGCAAGAAGTAAGGGATAGCCAATGACTCGCTCTCTCAAAAAGGGTCCTTTCGTCGACCACCACCTCGTGGCCAAGGCCGACAAGGCCGTGACGACCAAGGACAAGAAGCCGATCAAGACCTGGTCGCGCCGCTCGATGGTTCTGCCCGAGTTCATCGGTCTGACCATCGCTGTGCACAACGGCAAGCAACACGTGCCTGTGTACATCACCGACCAGATGGTCGGCCACAAGCTCGGCGAATTTGCGCTCACGCGCACGTTCAAGGGGCACCCCGCGGACAAAAAAGTCCAGAAGAAGTAAGGAACGACCATGTCTGAAACACGTGCAGTCCTCCGCGGTGTCCGCCTGTCGGTCGACAAGGGCCGTCTGGTCGCGGACCTGATCCGCGGCAAGAAGGTCGATCAAGCGCTCAACGTTCTGCAGTTCACGCAGAAAAAGGCCGCTGTGATCATCAAGAAGGTGCTGGAGTCGGCAATCGCCAACGCCGAGCACAACGACGGTGCCGACATCGACGAGCTGAAGGTCAAGACCATCTACGTCGAGCAAGGTGCAACGCTCAAGCGCTTCACCGCGCGGGCCAAGGGTCGCGGCAATCGCATCAGCAAGCCCACGTGCCATGTGTACGTGACGGTTGGCAACTAAGAAGGCCTGGAAGAAATATGGGACAGAAAATCCACCCAACCGGGTTCCGCCTTGCGGTCACCCGTAACTGGTCCAGCCGTTGGTACGCAAGCGACCGCGATTTCGCGGGCATGCTGGCCGAAGACATCAAGGTTCGCGAATACCTGAAGAAGAAGCTGAAGAACGCTTCGGTGTCGCGCGTCATGATCGAGCGTCCCGCCAAGAACGCACGCATCACGATCTACTCGGCACGTCCGGGCGTCGTGATCGGCAAGAAGGGCGAAGACATCGAGAACCTCAAGCGCGAACTGGGCAAGCAGCTCGGCGTGCCGGTCGCTGTCAACATCGAAGAAGTGCGCAAGCCCGAAATCGATGCCCAGCTGATCGCCGACAGCATCACGCAGCAGCTCGAAAAGCGGATCATGTTCCGCCGCGCCATGAAGCGCGCGATGCAGAACGCCATGCGTCTGGGTGCCCTGGGCATCAAGATCATGTCGTCGGGCCGCCTGAACGGCATTGAAATCGCTCGTTGCGAGTGGTACCGCGAAGGTCGCGTGCCGCTTCACACCCTGCGCGCCGACATCGACTACGGCACCTCGGAAGCCAAGACTACGTACGGCGTCATCGGCGTCAAGGTCTGGGTCTACAAGGGCGACACGCTGGGTCGTAACGACCTGCCGGCCGTCGAAACGCCGCGTCCGGACGAAGAGCGCCGCCCGCGTGGTCCCCGCCGTGATGGTCGCCCTGGCGACCGTCCGGGTGGCGACCGTCGCGGTCCTGGCCCCCGTGCCGGTGGCCGTGGCCCGATCGGTGGCAACACCGCGCCGGCCGATGGCAGCGACAAGCCCGCAGAAGCCACTGGCGCAGCTCCCGCTGCACCGGGTGCAGACTCGAAACCCGCCGTTAAGCGCGTCCGCAAAGCCGCGCCAGCTGCAGCAGCTGACGGTGCCAAGACCGAGTAATCGGTCTTTCCCGGGCGCGCAAGCGCCTGGGGCAGTCCTCACGGAGTAACAAAACATGCTGCAACCTGCACGCAGAAAGTTCCGCAAGGAACAAAAGGGCCGCAACACCGGCATCGCAACCCGGGGTAACTCGGTTGCCTTCGGTGACTTCGGTCTCAAATGCACCGACCGCGGTCGCCTCACGGCGCGCCAGATCGAAGCCGCTCGTCGCGCAATTTCACGTCACGTGAAGCGCGGTGGCCGTATCTGGATCCGCGTGTTCCCGGACAAGCCAATCTCTACCAAGCCCGCTGAAGTGCGGATGGGTAACGGTAAGGGCAACCCCGAGTACTACGTCGCTGAAATCCAGCCTGGCAAGATCGTGTTCGAGATCGTCGGCGTGCCCGAAGAACTCGCCCGCGAAGCGTTCCGCCTGGCCGCCGCCAAGCTTCCGCTGCGCACGACGTTCGTCGCTCGCCAGCTCGGCGCCTGAGAGGAGAACATCCATGGCAACACGTAAGAAAAAAGAAACCGCGGCTCCGGCCAAGGTGACCAAGGCCGCAACCCTGCGCACGAAGGACGTCGCAGGCCTGCAAGCCGAAGTCAAGGAACTGCAGAAGGCCCATTTCGGTCTGCGCATGCAGAAAGCCACGCAACAGCTGTCGAACACCTCGACGCTGCGCGTGACGCGTCGCGACATCGCGCGCGCCAAGACCATTCTTGCTCAGAAGCAGCAAGAAACCCAAGCCGCCAAGTAAGGAGTGAACATGACGGAAGCTAAAAAATCCCTCAAGCGCACCTTGATCGGCAAGGTGGTCAGCGACAAGCGTGCCAAGACCGTGACCGTGCTGGTCGAGCGCCGTGTGAAGCACGAGCTCTACGGCAAGATCGTGGCCAAGACGAGCAAGTACCACGCCCATGACGAAAAGGGCGAGTACAAGCTGGGCGACACCATCGAGATCACGGAAAGCCGTCCGATCTCGAAGACCAAGAACTGGGTTGTGACCCGCTTGGTCGAGAAGGCCGTGCTGGTCTGATCTTCGAGTCACACGACTCAACCGGAAACGGCCCACAATGTGGGCCGTTTTTCTTTTTCTGGAGCTTATTCAATGATCAAAGTCGGCGACACCCTTCCTTCGGCCACGCTGCAGGAATATTCAGAAGTCGAGGGCGAAGGCTGTAGCATTGGCCCGAACGCCGTGGACGTGACCAAGGCTTCGGCCGGCAAGACGATCGCGCTGTTCGCACTGCCGGGCGCCTTCACCCCCACCTGCTCGGCCAAGCACGTGCCGGGCTATGTGCAGCACTTCGATGACTTCAAGGCTGCCGGCGTGGACGAGATCTGGTGCGTGAGCGTGAACGACGCCTTCGTGATGGGCGCCTGGGCACGTGACCAGAAGACCGGCGCCAAGGTCCGCATGCTGGCAGACGGCAGTGCCGATTTCGCCAAGGCCACGGGCCTCACGCTGGACCTGACGGGCCGCGGCATGGGCCTTCGCAGCAACCGCTATTCGATGCTCGTGAAGGACGGCAAGGTCGCGACGCTCAACGTCGAGGCGCCGGGCAAGTTCGAAGTCAGCGACGCCGACACGCTGCTGGCGCAAGCCCGCGGCTGAGCGGCGGCAATCACTCAAAGATCCACTTTGAGGTAGTGGGCCCCGGCAACGGGGTTGTGATAGTAGGGCGGCACTTCCGCGAAGCCCAGGTCTTCGTAGAGTGCCCGCGCCGATTCCATGTCGTCGAGCGTGTCGAGCAGCACACAGGCGTAGCCCGCACTGCGCGCGGCATCGAGCGTGGCCTCGGCCAATTGGCGGCCCAGGCCCAGTCCGCGAAAGCCGGGGCGCACGTACAGGCGCTTCATCTCGGCTGCGTTCGCGTAGTCCACGTTGTCGAGGGGGCGCAGCGCGCAGCAGCCGGCGATGTGGGCCAGCGTGCCGTTGGCGCGCTGCAGCGTCGGAGCCTGGCGCCCGGCGTCTTCCTTGACGTTGGCCGGATCGACGAGCGCCAGCAGAAGATTTCCGCGGGGTTCGGCATATTCGCCAGGCAGCTCGGCGAGCTCGCCGTCGAAATCCTGGAAGTCGAGGTCGATGTTCAACGATGCCGCGTAGTCGCGAAAGATGGCGCGCACGGCGTCGATCTCGTTCGCCGCTTCGGGTACGAGCAGGACGACGGCCGGCATGTCCGCCAGCGGCAAGGGGCGTGAAACAGAAGAGCTCATACGCGCAACGACGCCACCCAGAATGCCACGCCCGCACACAGCGCGAACAGCACCAGCGCCAGGCAACGCGATGCCGCATCGTCGCGACTGGCCGCGACGTTGCCGTTCGCGGCGGAAACCTGCTTGTCGCCCGTCACCATCGGCCGCACCAGCCGATGCCGCTTGAACAGCACATAGAACAGCACGGCCAGCACATGCAGGCTGACGAGCGCAATCACGATCCACTTGCCCTGCGCCTTGTGCCAGCTCGTCGCCAGGCTCACCACGCCGCCCGATACGAAGCGCGTGAGCGGGCCCGAAGCTGAAATCTCATCATCGGCCATCAGCCCGGTCGCGACCTGCAGCATGAGGATGGCCAGCACGGCGAACACCGAAAGCGCCCCCAGCGGCGTGTGCCCGATCAGGTGGTCCGGATGCGCCCGCCCGCGCAGGTAGGCGACGACGGACCCCGGCCCGTAGAAGAACGAGGCAAAGCGCGACCAGCGCCCGCCCACGAAGCCCCAGAGCAGGCGGAACAACAGCAGGGCAAGCACCGTGTAGCCTAGGCGGAAGTGCCATTCCATGACGCCGCTCAGCCCCGTGCCGATCAGGCCGATCACGGCCACGGCCAGTGCCCAGTGAAACAGGCGCGTGGGCAAGTCCCAGACACGTGTGCGGGCTTCGCTGGGGGCGCGCGCGTGGAGGGCGGCCACGGAAGAATCGGTCATCGAAAAAGGCGCGGGGCGCGATGCTGCGGAAGGCGCAGATTAGCAAAGTCCGGGCCCCGCTTCGCTTCGGGTTGTTGCTATGCGTGCGACATGGGCTGCCTCTACACTCCGCAGCAGCGCCGCGTTCGACGGCGTTTCCCCCACACACATATGAATGAGGAAGGCTCCACGATGAATCGATTCGCTTCGCTTGCCCTGGCCGCTGCCTGCGCTGCGACGGCTCTGCCCGCCGCGGCACAGTTCGCCAAACCCGAGGACGCCATCAAGTACCGCCAGAGCGCGCTGTTCGTGATGAGCCAGCACTTCGGTCGCCTGGGCGCCATGGCCAACGGCCGCGTGCCTTATGACGCCGCGGCTGCCGCCGCCAATGCCGAGGTGGTGGCCGACATGGCCAAGTTGCCTTGGGCAGGTTTCGGCCCCGGTACCGAGGGCGGCAAGGCCAAGCCCGAAGTCTGGAAGGAAGACGCGAAGTTCAAGGAACGCCAGCAGAAGCTGATCGAGGAAACCGGCAAGCTGGTGGTTGCCGCCAAGGCCGGCAACATCGACGCGCTCAAGGCCCAGTTCGGTCCGACCGGCGCAAGCTGCAAGGCATGCCACGACAGCTTCCGCAACCAGTAAGGCACTGCGGCAGAAAAGCAAAAGGCGCTCCCTGGAGCGCCTTTTTGTTGGGGAACGAAGCGATCAGGCTTCGGCCAGCAATTTCTCGATCAGCTTGTGCAGCTCGACAAAGTCGGGCTCGCCCACATAGCGCTTCACGATCTCGCCGCGCTTGTTGACCAGGTAAGTGGTGGGCGTGAGCTTCACGTCGCCCCAGGCCTGGGCCACGCTGCCGGTGTTGTCGATGGCCACCTTGAACGGCAGCTTGCGCGTTTCGGCGAAGTTGACGACATAGCTCGGCGGGTCGTAGCTCATGGCCACCGCCAGCGTGTCGTAGCCCTGCGACTTGTACTTGTCGTAGGTGGCAATGACCTTCGGCATCTCGCCGACACAGGTCACGCAGCTGGTGGCCCAGAAGTTAACCAGCGTGACCTTGCCCTTCAGGTCGGCGGTGCTCTTCTGGGTGCCGTCGAGCAGCACGAAGGTCGAGGCCGGGGCCGCCGTGCTGCCGGAGCCCAGGTACACGCCCACGCCGACGGCCAATGCAAGAGCGACGGCGGCAGCAGCAATGTATTTTTTCATGGCAGCGAAGAGAGAAGGGCGGCGCGATTTTAGTTCCGCTCGCCGGATCGTGCTGGCGGGCGCCCCGGCGGCCCCCGGGCGGCTCGATAATCGCTGCCCCATGCCCTCGCCCGTTCTTCCTTCCTGGCTTGCGCTGAGCGCAGCGGCCCTGCTTGCCGCCTGCAGCCCGACCTTCAACTGGCGCGAGGTGCCGGTCGCCGAATCCGGCCTCGTCGCGCTGCTGCCCTGCAAGGCCGATCGCGCGAACCGCGCCCTGCCGCTGGGCGCCGAATCCGTGCAGGTCGACATGACTGGTTGCGAAGCCGGCGGCGTGACCTTCGCCATCGCCCATGCGGCCGCCAACAGCCCCGTGCAGGCCGAGGCCTGGCTCAACGCCTGGCGCACCGCGACGCGCAGCCAGTTGGCCGAAGCGCAGGTGGCCGAGGCGCCTGCGACCGTGCAGCGCGCGACGGCCGTGCCCGCGCCACTGCGCCTTGACGCCCAACCGTCGCAGCAAGGGGCCGCGCCGGTCCAGGTGCTCTGGTTCGCCCAGTCGCAGAAAGACGGCACCGTGGCGCTCTACCAGGCCACCGTGCTGGGCAAGCCGTCTTCGCCGGAAACGGCCAAGACCTTCTTCGAGGGCCTGCACCTCCCATGAGCGTTGGCCTGCTTGCCGGCCAGCGAAAGAGGCGCCGACTACAAGTGGCGGGTATCGGCTCGCTTGCGTACCGGGGTGGTCGGTCTTGCTTTGATTTTGATAGCAAGTCCCGCGGCAGGGGCGTGCACCCGCAGACCGGTCTTTTCAGCGGCTCCCGACCCCTCACCGCAGCCACGTTTCGTGCCGCAGTGTCCATTTTTCGGGGCTGCTGCGTTGTGTCCTGTATCTACTTCCATGGGGCGCCCCCGCATAATCGACGCGTCGTCCCTCGCTCCGCATGAACAGCATCCTCATCATCGCCCACTCACCGTTCGCGCAGGCGCTGCGGCAGTGCGCGCTGCATGTGTTTCCCGACTGCGAGCAGGCCGTCATCGCGCTCGACGTGCTGCCCAACGTGTCGCCCGAAGAAACCCTGGCCGCCGCGCGCATCACGCTCGCGCAGCAACTGCATGCGCCGCGCTCGCAGGTGCTGGTGCTGGCCGACGTGTTCGGTGCCACGCCTTGCAACGTCGCGCAGAAACTGGTGGACGGCGTGCGTTCGCGGCTGGTGGCGGGTGTCAACCTGCCGATGCTGCTGCGCGCCGTCACCTACCGGCACGAGCCGCTCGACACGCTCGTGCAGCGCGCCATCGCCGGCGGCACCGCGGGTGTCATGCAGGTCGCCGTGGCGGCTCCCCAGAACCAGGCAAAAAGAAAGCACTGTGATCAAGAAATCCGTGACCATCAGCAATAAGCTGGGCCTGCACGCACGCGCATCGGCCAAGCTGACCAAGCTCGCAGGCAGCTTTCCCTGCGAGGTGTGGCTCTCTCGCGGTGACCGCCGCATCAACGCCAAGAGCATCATGGGCGTCATGATGCTGGCCGCCGGGCTCGGCTCCACCGTCGAGCTCGAGACCAATGGCCCGCAGGAAGAAGAAGCGATGAGCGCCATCGTCCAGCTCATGGACGACAAGTTCGGCGAAGGCGAATAAGGGCCACCCCATGACATTCGCAGTCCACGGCCTCCCTGTTGCCCGTGGCATTGCCATCGGGCGTGCGGTGCTGGTGGTGTCCAGCCGCATCGATGTGGCGCACTACTTCATCAAGCCCGAAGAGATCGACACCGAAATCGACCGTGTGCGCACCGCGCGCAACGCCGTCGCCGACGAGCTCATCAAGCTGCAGAGCAGCGTCGCGCAGATGGGCCCGAACGACGCGCCGCACGAGCTGGCCGCCTTGCTCGAAGTGCACCAGATGCTGCTGCAGGACGAGGCCCTGAGCGGCGGCGTCAAGCACTGGATCAGCGAGCGGCTCTACAACGCCGAATGGGCGCTGACCACGCAGCTCGAGATCATCGCGCGGCAGTTCGATGAGATGGAAGACGCGTACCTGCGCGAGCGCAAGGCCGACCTCGAACAGGTGGTCGAGCGCATCCTGCACCGCATGAAGGGCACGGCCGCCGTGCTCGCGCCGAGCCCGCCGCGCCGCAAGCGCGCCGCCGCCACCGACGAAGACGACGACCCCACCGCGGGCGACGGCATCGACGTGCCGCTGGTGCTGATCGCGCATGACCTGTCGCCGGCCGACATGCTGCAGTTCAAGAAGAGCGTGTTCGCTGGTTTCGTGACCGACGTGGGCGGGCGCACCTCGCACACCGCCATCGTGGCGCGCAGCATGGACATCCCGGCCATCGTCGGCGCGCGCACCGCGAGCCAGTTGGTACGCCAGGACGACTGGGTCATCATCGACGGCGACGCCGGCGTGATGATCATCGACCCCTCGCCGATCATCCTCGCCGAGTACGGTTTCAAGCAGCGCCAGGGCGACCTCGAACGCGGCCGCCTCGCGCGCCTGCGCCACAAGCCGGCTGTCACGCTCGACGGCCAGCGTGTCGAGCTGCTCGCCAACATCGAGATGCCCGAAGACACCGTGGGCGCCGTCAAGGCCGGCGCGGTGGGCGTGGGCCTGTTCCGCAGCGAATTCCTTTTCATGGGCCGCGAGTCGTCGGCGCGCCAGACCCGCCTGCCCGACGAAGAAGAGCAGTACCAGGCCTACAAGCGCGCGGTCGAGGGCATGCAGGGCATGCCCGTCACCATCCGCACCATCGACGTGGGTGCCGACAAGCCGCTGGACAGCAAGTCGGCCAACAAGCAGGAACACCTGAACCCCGCGCTCGGCCTGCGCGCCATCCGCTGGAGTCTGGCCGACCCCGCCATGTTCCTCACGCAGTTGCGCGCCATCCTGCGTGCGGCGGCGCACGGCGAGATCCACCTGCTGATCCCGATGCTCGCGCACGCGAGCGAGATCCGCCAGACCCTCTCGCTGATCGACTTCGCGCGTGCCGAACTCGACAACCGCGGCGCGGTGTACGGCCACGTGAAGCTCGGCGCCATGATCGAGATTCCGGCCGCCGCGCTCACGCTGCGCATCTTCCTCAAGCACTTCGACTTTCTTTCCATCGGCACCAACGACCTGATCCAGTACACGCTGGCGATCGACCGGGCCGACGAGTCGGTGGCGCACCTGTACGACCCTGCGCACCCCGCCGTGCTGAAGCTGGTGGCCGACACCATTGCCGAGTGCCGGCGCCAGGGCAAGGGCGTGTCGGTGTGCGGCGAGATGGCGGGCGACGTGGCCTTCACGCGCCTGCTGCTGGGCCTGGGGCTGCGCAGCTTCTCGATGCACCCCTCGCGCATCCTCGCGGTCAAGCAGGAGGTGCTGCGGGCCGATACCGGCAAGCTCGAAGCCTGGGCGAAGAGCGTGCTCGACTCCGACGACCCCGGCGTCGCGCTCGCGGGCTGACCGGGTCGGCGGCGCGCCATCGGCAACGCGGCTGCACCGGCCGACACACTGCAGAAGGACACCGCGCCAATGACCCAGGCCACACCTGCCGCTACTACCGCTACCAGCACCGCAGCACCCGCCGCCGGCACCGCGCCCGAGAGCGCATGGCACGGCATGCTGCTGGCGTTCACCGCCGGCTTTGTCGACACGCTCGGCTTCGTCGCATTGTTCGGGCTGTTCACCGCGCACGTCACGGGCAACTTCGTCTTGATTGGTGCAGCCATGGCCGGCAGCGGGCATTCGGGCGTGGTCGGCAAGTTGCTGGCGTTGCCGGCCTTCGTGCTGGGCGTGGCGGCCACGCGGCTGTTCCAGCTGTCGCGCGAACGGCGAGGGCTCGACACCACAGTGCCGCTGCTGGGCACGCAGTTGATCTGCCTGCTGGCCTTCATGGGCGCTGGTGTGTGGGCCGGCCCCTTCGTCAGCGGCAACGGCGTGCCGGCCATCGCGGTCGGGCTGATGGGTGTGCTGGCGATGTCGATCCAGAACACCGCCGCGCGCAGCGTGTTCTCGAAGCTGACGCCCAGCACCGTGATGACGGGCAACGTCACGCAACTCGTGATGGACCTCGTCGACATCGCGACGCGTGCACCTGGCATGGCCGGCGCATCGGCGCGCGTGCACAAGGCATGGCCACCGGTGGCTGCCTTCGCGGTGGGTTCGCTCGGCGGCGGACTGGGCTATGCGCATGCCGGCTTCTGGGCATTGCTCGTGCCCTGCGTGGCGCTGGCCGCGTTGCTGCAACTACTGCGAAAGCAATAGCGCTGCAATAAAACGAAACACGCCGAAACTGCGACGAAAGGACTTGCGGTGGCCCCGCAAGCACGATCAGGCCTTCCTCTTCAACCCCTGAAAGGCCTGTGTCATGAAATCTCTTTCCTTCACCCAGATCGTTGCCGTCGGCTCGTTCGCCATGCTCGCCGCTGCCGGCGCCAAGGCCGAGAACTACGAGGGCGTGCAGCCGCTCGTGTCGGCCAAGAGCCGTGTCGAAGTCAGCGCCGAAGCCGTGCGCACTGCCTCGGCACCGGACCAGAACGTCGTGCGCGGCTCGCGCGGCGCTGAAACCATGGCCGTGTCGACCGACCGCGCACGCGTCGTCGCCGAAGCCGTGCGCACCGCCGCCGCGCCCGACCAGAACGTGTCGGCCAGTTCGCGCGTGAACAGCCAGGTCATCTCGACCATGCAGAACCCCGTCGACGCACGCGCGGCAGCCGCCAACGCCAAGAGCAGCCGCATGTAAGCGGCACCGGCTTGTTGCTCGCACCGCATCCGTCGCAATCAAACGAAACACGCCGATACGCCGGCGAGAGGACTTGGCCCGGTGCCCAAAGCACTATCGAGCTTCCTCCTCACAAGACAACACCAAGGACTTGATATGAAGCACTGGATCAAACGCACTCTCTTCGGTTTCGCCGGCGCCGCGATGGTGGCTGGCAGCATCGCCGGCTGTGCCGGCCAACGCCACGGTTGGGGCGGCGGCGACAGCGCCGACTTCCGCGCGAAGATGGTCGAACGCGTGGGCAGCAAGCTCGAACTCGATGCGTCGCAAAAGCAGAAGCTCACCGTGCTGGCCGAGAAGCTGCAGGCGCAGCGCGAGGCTCTGCGCGGCGCGGGCGGCTCGGGCGACCCGCGTTCGCAGTTCAAGGCGCTGTTCGCCGGCAACAAGCTCGACCAGGCCGGCGCCTCGCGGCTCATCGACGAGAAGACCGCCGTCGTGCGCACGGGCAGTCCCGAGGTCATTGCCGCCGCCGCCGACTTCTTCGACAACCTGAACGCCGCGCAACAACAGAAGGTGCGCGACTTCATGGAGCGCGGCGGCCGACGCTGGAGCCGTCATGGCTGAGGCCATGTCGGCCTTCGGGCTCGCGGTACGGCGCGCTGCCGCATCGCCGGCGCCCTGGGTGTCCCACGCCGCGGCGTCCAATGACGCGGCGGGTGTGACGGCCGGCGGCGTTCGCACGCTGTTGCGGCTCGAAGGGGCCGTCGTGCTGGGCGTGGCGCTGGCCGCCTATGCGCAGTTCGGCGCGGGCTGGGGTGCGTTCGCGCTCTGGCTGTTCGTGCCCGACCTGTCGATGCTGGGCTATCTCGCGGGGCCGCGCGTGGGCGCGGCGCTCTACAACGCCGCGCACTCATACGTCGGCCCGGTGCTTCTGCTGGCGCTCGGCGTGCTCGCGGCGATGCCGTGGGCCGTGGCCGGCGGACTGATCTGGTGCGCCCACATCGGGCTCGACCGCACGCTCGGCTACGGGCTCAAGTACGCCGCGGGCTTCAACCTCACGCACCTCGGCCGCATCGGCCGGGCCGATCCATGGTGAGCGGCGTGGCACACGCCATGCGCCCGTCGGTCGCGCGCGCATGGATGCTGACCGAGGCGCTCACGCTCGGCATTGCATCGACGGTGCACGCCGGCCGGCTCGTGCCGGGCTTTGCGCACGCGCACGCCCGCACGGCCGAGGCGGTGATCGCGGTCGTGCTGGTGCTCGCCTCGGTCGAGACCTGGCTGCGCCCCTCGCACGCGCGCCCGGCCGCGATCATCGGCCAGGGCTTTGCATTGCTGGGCACACTCGTCGGCCTGGTCACCATCGTCGTGGGCATCGGTCCGCGCACGGTGCCCGATGTGATCTATCACGCGCTGTTGCTCGCGCTGCTGGCGACGGGCCTGACCCTGGCGGTGCGATGCCGGCAGGTCTGATGGTCAGCGAAGTCATCCGCCAATTCTTGGCCAGAAGGCACAATCCCGCCATGCCGCGCATCCTGCTGATCGACGACGACGAACACCTCGCCGCGCCGCTGACCACCTACTTCGCACGCTTCGGCTGCACGCTCGAAAGCGCAGTGCGGCCCAGCGATGGCCTTGCCAAGCTGCGCGCGGGCCACTACGACGCCGCGATCCTCGACGTGATGCTGCCCGAGATGGACGGCTTCGAGCTGTGCCGCGAGATCCGCAAGGAAAGCGACATTCCCATCGTGATGCTCACCGCGCGCGGCGAAGTGATGGACCGCGTGGTCGGCCTCGAGCTCGGTGCCGACGACTACGTGCCCAAGCCCTTCGAGCCGCGCGAACTGGTGGCGCGCGTGCAGACCATCCTGCGGCGGCAACGCAGCACGCCGCCTGCGGCCAACGGCACGCAGCACCGTGTGTTCGACGGCCTGTCGATCGACCTCGACCGGCGCCAGGTGCTGCGCCACGGCGAGCGCGTCGAGCTCACCGGCACCGAGTTCGAGCTGCTCGCGCTGCTGGCGGCCGAGCCCGGCAAGGTGTTCAGCCGCGACGACATCCTGAACCGCCTGCGCGGCCACGAGGCCGAGCTGTACACGCGCGCGGTCGACATCGTGGTGAGCCGCCTGCGCAAGAAGCTGGAGCCGCTGGATTGCATCAAGACGCTGCGCAATGCCGGCTATGCGCTGGCCGTGGCACGCAGCGAACCCGCATGAACTTTCGTCGCCGGGACCACCGCCAGGCATGGCGCGAGCTGGCATGCCGCCGCGAAGAGATGCGCAAGCAATGGCACGCGCAGTGGCACGAGAAGGTGCAGGGCAAGCGCCGCTGGCGCCGCTCGCTGCGCATGCGGCTGGTGATGATGTTCGTGATGCTGGCGCTGGTGATGGCGGCGGTGTTCGTGGGGGGCATGAAGAAGTCTTTCTCCACCGGTTGGGCCGAGGCCGCGCAGCCGATGCTGGTGGACTACACCGACCGACTCGTCGCCGAGCTCGGCACGCCGCCCGACGTGGCGCGCGCGCAGGCGCTGGTGAACCGGTTGCCGATCACCATCCGCATCGTCGGCCCCGTGGTCAACTGGGACTCGAACCCGGAAGGGCTGCACAGCCCCGGTGGCTGGATGCGCGACCCCGACGAGGACACGAGAAGCGACAAGTGGTTCATCCGCCCCACGGCCGATGGCCATCGCGTCATCTTCGGCTGGGCGCCGAGGCTCTGGCAATTCGCGCCGCGCACCGCGGGCTGGGCCACGCTCTGCGTGCTGTTGCTGCTGGTGGTGTTGGCCTATGCCTTCGTGAGCCGCCTGCTGCGGCCGCTGATCGACATCCGCGAAGGCGCGCAGCGCTTCGGCCGCGGCGAGTTCACGCAGCCCATTCCGATCCGCCGCAACGACGACCTTGGCGATCTTGCGCAGCGCATCAACACCATGGCCGATGACATCCAGGCCATGCTCGATGCCAAGCGCGGGTTGCTGCTGGCGCTGAGCCACGAGCTGCGCTCGCCGCTCACGCGCGCCCGGCTCAACGCCGAGCTGCTGCCCGCCACGCCCGAAGGCGAGGCCGAGCGCGAGGCGCTGCTGCGCGACCTGAACGAGATGCGCGACCTGATCAGCGACCTGCTCGAGAGCGAGCGCCTCGCGAGCCCGCACGTGGCGTTGCAGCGCGAGCCGGTCGACCTGGCGGTGCTGATTCGCGAAGCGGTGGCCGAGATGCCGGATGCACAGGACGTGCACCTCGACCTGGCCGAAGGCCTGCCGCCGCACGCCGTCGACCGCATGCGCGTGCGGCTGCTGGTGCGCAACCTGCTGGACAACGCCCTGCGCTACAGCGCCGGCGCGCCCCGGCCGCCCTGCGTGTCGCTGCGCGCCGTGGTCGATGGCAACAAGCAGGGCGTCGAGATCGAGGTGCGCGACCACGGCCCCGGCGTCGACGAGGCGCAGCTCGAACGCCTGACCGAGCCCTTCTACCGGACCGACGGCGCCCGTGCGCGCGCCACCGGTGGCGTCGGCCTCGGCATGTACCTGTGCCGGCTGATCGCCGAAGCGCATGGCGGCGAGCTGACGGTGCGCAATGCGCATCCAGGGCTGCAGATCACCATCCGGTTGCCTTAGGTCGGGCGAGGGGTTGCCCGGTTGGGCGCGCTGTCGCCTGCGCTACCAGCCGGCGTGGAGCGCACGGCTACGATGCGCCTCCGTGCCAGCGTCAACCAAGGAGACACCATGAGCAGCCCCCTCACCAACCATCAGGTCCGCCTCGCCAAACGCCCCGAGGGCACTGCCACGCGCGAGCACTGGCGCTTCACCACCGAGCCCGTCGGCCAGCCGGACGAGGGCGGCGTGCTGGTCCAGACGCTGTCGCTGTCGCTCGACCCCGCCATGCGTGGTTGGCTCAACGACGCCAAGAGCTACATCCCGCCCGTGGGCATCGACGAAGTGATGCGCGCCGGCGGCATCGGCCGCGTCATCGCGTCGAAGAACCCGCAGTTCGCGGTTGGCGACACGGTCTACGGCACGCTCGGCGTGCAGGAATACGTTCTCATCCCGCAGGACCAGGTCAAGCGCAACGGGCTGGTGAAGGTCGACCTGACCGTCGGCACCATCGGCCAGTGGCTCAACGTGCTGGGCATGCCGGGCATGACCGGCTACTTCGGCCTGATGGACGTGGGCCAGCCCAAGCCGGGTGAAACGGTGGTGGTGTCGGGCGCGGCCGGCGCGGTCGGCCAGACGGTGGGCCAGCTTGCCAAGATCAAGGGCTGCCGCGTGATCGGCATCGCGGGCGGCGCGGCCAAGTGCGAATGGGTGGTCAAGGAGCTGGGCTTCGACGCCTGCATCGACTACAAGGCCGGCGAAGGCGCGGTGCGCGCGGGCCTGAAGGAACATTGCCCCAAGGGCGTGGACATCTATTTCGACAACGTCGGCGGCGAGATCCTCGACCACGTGCTGGCCAAGCTGGCGCGCAAGGCCCGCATCATCATCTGCGGCGCCATCAGCCAGTACAACAACGCCAACAGCATGCCGGCCGCCGGTCCGCGCAACTACCTGAGCCTCTTGGTGAACCGTGCGCGCATGGAAGGCATCGTGGTGTTCGACTACGCCGACCGCTACCCCGTGGCCATCGCCGAGCTGGCCGGCTACCTGAAAGATGGGCGCATGAAGAGCAAGGAAGACGTCGTTCAGGGCCTGGAGACCTTCCCCGAATCGCTCAACAAGCTGTTTGCCGGGCAGAACTTCGGAAAGCTGGTGTTGCAGGTCGCAGACTAATGGTGTCAGTTTGTTAGTAGGCGTGCCTATTTCACAAACAATGTGATTGCAATGTTAACCATGGTGAACTGACGCCAACTGCACTTCTTCTCCCGTCTTTAGATAACTAGACTGCGGCCTGCCTTGCATAAGCGGGTAGCAATTTGGTTATATCAATCATCAGGGAATGTAAATGCAGAAAGCAGTTTTCTTCAAGCTGGCCGCGGTGGTCGCGGCCGGTGTCCTGTCGCAAGGCGCCTTCGCCGCCGACGGCACGATCAACTTCACCGGTGAGATCGTCGATGCGCCTTGCTCGATCTCGCCCAACAGCCAGAACATGACCGTGCCGCTCGGCAAGGTTTCGCGCAACGTCTTCGGCACCCTCAGCACCGCCACGCCGCCCGTGTTCACCGGAACCGTCGGCAAGAAGGCCACGCCCGCCAAGTTCACCATCGACCTGCTGGGCTGCGGCGCCACCGCCAAGGGCGCGACCGTGACCTTCTCGGGCACGGCCGATGGCGACGACGCCACGGTCCTGCGCGTGGCCAATGCCGGCCAGGTCGGTGTGGGCGCGGCTTCGGGCGTGGGCATCGAACTCGGCGACTCCGCCGGCACCAAGATTCCGCTGGGTTCGGAGTCGAGCCAGTACGTTCTGGGTCTGGGCGACAACTCGCTGAAGTTCCAGGCGACGTACGTGTCGACCAAGACCGCCGTCACGGTCGGTCCGGCCAACGCGGTCGCGCAGTTCACGGTCGCCTACAAGTAAGCGGCGCCCGAGGTCTGCACGGTCCGCCGAAGCGCCCGCCGCTTCGGGGCGGACCGTGAGGCCATTCCCGGCGCTCGCCCGGACCTCGGGTCCCGGCCGGCGCCGGCTCTTCTTTTTTCGCCTCTTTTTTCGACGATGCCTCGACAGGCGTCGCCGTGCCGGCCCGCGCTTCATGCGCCGTGCCGGCCCCAAGGACTTCCTTTCCATGTGCAGCAACCATCGCTTCCGCTGGGCCTTCGCCATCCTGCTGATGCTGGGCCTCCAGTGGCCGGCCGGCGCGGGCGTGATGCTCGGCGGCACCCGCGTGATCCTCGGCGAGAAGGACCGCGAAGCTTCCATTCCGGTGAAGAACACCGGCACCTCGCCCTACGTGGTCCAGACCTGGATCGACGCGGGCGAAGGCAAGAACAAGACCCCGTTGCTCGTCACGCCGCCGCTGTCGCGGCTCGACCCCGGCATGGAGAACATCCTGCGCATCATGCGCGTGGCCGGCGAGCTGCCGGCCGACCGCGAGTCGGTGTTCTGGCTCAACGTCAAGGAGATTCCCGAGAAGTCGAACGAAGAGAACGTGCTGCAGATCGCGGTGCGCAGCCGCATCAAGCTGTTCTACCGGCCTTCGAAACTCGTGGGCAAGTCCGACGAATCGCGCGCGCAGCTCAAGTGGGCGGTGAGCGCCGGTGCCGACGGGCTGGGTGTCGTGCTCAGGGTCGCCAATCCCACGGCCTACCACGTGACCTTCACGGCCCTGAACATCAACGGCGGCCAGCAACTGATCAATGCCGACATGGTGCCGCCGCTCGGCGAGACGACCTATCCGTTGAGCGCGGTGAAGACGCCGCAGGCGATCCAGGTCAACTTCACGACCCTCAATGACTACGGCGGCGAGACGCCCGAAGAGCGCGTGCAGGTGCCGGCGGGTGCCGAGCCCGTGGCCGTGAAGCCCGAGCTGGTCCCGGCGCCCGCGGATGCGGCAAAGCGCTGAGGCGCAATCGGCGGACTCCATGCACAGCAGTCGTTCACCTGTCCTGCGCGCGCCGTTCCGGTTGACGCTGGGCGCGGCGCTGCTGTGCGCACTCGGCGCGCCCGGCCATGCGCAGCCGCAGCCGCAACCGCAGCAGAAGCAGCAGGTGGCCGGCTCCAGCTTCAACGAGGAATTCCTCAACATCGGCGGCGACCAGCCGCTGGCGGATCTTTCGCTTTTTGCCTTCGGCAACCGCGTGCTCGCGGGCCAGTACACGGTGGACGTTTCGCTCAACGAGCGCGGCGCGGGGCAGGCGCAGATCCGCTTCGTCGAGAAGGACGGCAAGAACGATGCGCAGCCATGCCTCACGCGCGGCATGCTCGACGACTGGGGCGTCAACGTGGCGGTGTTTCCCGCGCTGGCGAGTGCCGCAGACGATGCCTGCATCGATCTGGGTGCGACCATCCCCGAGGCCACCTACAGCTACGACGCCGGCAAGCAGCGCCTGTTCGTCAGCATCCCGCAGGCCGCGCTCAAGCGCTCGGCGCGCGGCGCCGTGGGGCCCGAGAAATGGGACCGGGGCATCACCGCCGGCATGCTCGACTACCAGCTCAACTTCGCGCGCTACAGCGGCGACAAGTACCGCAACGACGTGAATCCCTTCGCGCCGCCGCAGAACGTGTTCGACGGCAACCCCTTCGCCGATCGCAGCAAGACGCCGCAGCGCAACACCTTGTTCGCCGGCCTGCGCGCGGGCTTCAACTACGGCGATTGGCGCTTTCGCCATTTCTCGACCTACAACCGCGGCATCGACGGAGAGAGCCGCTGGCAGGCCGTCAACAGCTATGCGCAGCGCGACATCGCCTCAATCAATGGCCAATTGCTGATCGGCGACGGCAGCACGCCGGGCAACTTCTTCGACAGCGTGCCCTTCCGCGGCGTGCAGCTGTCGTCCGACGATGCGATGCTGCCCGACAGCCAGCAGGGCTACGCGCCCACGATCCGCGGCATCGCGCGGACCAACGCGCGCGTCACGGTGCGCCAGAACGGCTACGTGATCTACAGCACCTTCGTGGCACCGGGCGCGTTCGTGCTCGACGACCTCTATCCCACCGCGTCGAGCGGCGATATCGAGGTCACCATCACCGAGGCCGACGGCCGCGAGACCAAATACACGCAGGCCTTCTCGGCCGTGCCCACGCTGCTGCGCGAAGGCACCTGGCGCTATTCGGCCACCGCGGGCAAGTACCGCAACAACTACCTCGACGTCGCCACGACTGGCGAATGGCGCCGGCAGTCCCAGCCCGCCTTCCTGCAGGCGACCCTGGCGCGTGGCCTGGGCGGCGAGATCTCGGCCTATGGCGGCCTGCTGCTGTCGAGCATCTACCAGTCGATGCTGATCGGCGTGGGCAAGAACATGAAGGACTTCGGCGCGGTGTCGATCGACCTGTCGACCGCGCGCACCACCGACCGCACCCCGCTGCAGGGCGCGAAGACCTACGACGGCCAGTCGGTGCGCTTTCTCTACTCGAAGGCCTTCATGGACTCGGGCACCAACTTCCGTGTGGCCGGCTACCGCTATTCGACCAGCGGCTACCGCACCTTCGCGGAAGCGGTGCAGATGCAGGACCTGCAGCCCTTCGAGTCTTTCAACAGCCGCCGCAACGAAGTGCGCTTCGAGCTGTCGCAGCAGATCAAGGACTGGGGCAGCGTGTTCGCGTCGGCGCGCCAGCAGAGCTATTGGGGCACGAGCGCCAAGGACCGGCTGGTGCAGGTGGGCTATTCGGGCAACTACAAGCAGTTCGGCTACAGCATCAACTACAACTACACCACCAGCCTGAACCGGCCGCCGGTGCGCCAGCTCATGTTCACGTTGAGCATCCCGCTGGGCGACACACGCGCGAGCGCGCAATACGCGCTCAATCGCGACAGCACCGGCCGCATGAGCCAGCAGGCCAGCGTTTACGGTTCGGCCCTCGAGGACAGCCGCCTGACCTACAACGTGACGGCCAGCGACACCAACCAGGGCGGCGGCAGCAGCGGCAGCGCGAGCGCCAGCTACCTGGGGTCGGTGGGCCGCCTGGATCTGGGGCATTCGCAGGGCCGCGGCTATGGCCAGAGCACTGTGGGCATGGCCGGTGGCCTGTTGTTCCATGGCGGCGGCATCACGATGTCGCAGCCGCTCGGCGAGACCCTGACGCTGGTGCAGGCGCCGAAGGCCCAGGGCGTGGGCATCGAGTCGCGGCCCGGCGTGGCGACCGACGCGGCGGGCAACGCGGTCATTCCCAGCATGACGCCCTACCGGCTGAACCGCGTCGCGATCCGCACCGGCGATCTCGGCGACACCGTGGAAGTGAAGAACGCGGCCCTGGACGTGGTGCCCACGCGCGGCGCCGTGGTGGTCGCGAAGTTCGAGACCTCGGTCGGTTTCCGACTGCTGATGGCGTTGACCGACGCGAAGGGCCGGGCGCTGCCGCTGGGTTCGAAGATCGAGAACGAGGCGGGCCAGGAGGTCGGCATCGTCGGTCCCGATGGACAGGCCTTCGTCACCGGCGCGGCCAGCAGCGGCCGCCTGACCGTGCGATGGGGCCGGGGCGCGGCCGACCAGTGCGTCGTGCCCTACAGCCTGCCCGACGAAAAGAACCCGCCGCCGATCCGCGAGTTGTCCGGGCAGTGCGCCTCGGATGTCGTGGTCGGCTTGAAATCCAAAGGATCCGAATGAAGCAGAGCAACGCGTCGGCGGGCAGGAGGCTCGCGCGCTTCGCGGTCCCGGCCGCCGTGCTGTGGTTTGGGGCACAGGGTGCCTGGGCGGCGGATACCGGCTGCAAGATGAACCCGAACTACAAGGAGAAGGTCATCGACATGGTCATGGGGACGATCCTCGTGCCCAATGACGCCGTCGTGGGCCAGAAACTCGGCGAGAGGGATTTCCCGCTCACCAACAGCGGCGGAAGCAACCAGCCGTGGATCTGCGCGACTTCGGACACGGTGCATGGCGTCATGCTGCAAGGGCAGGACATGAACTTCCCTGGCCTGCCAAAGATGTACTCCACCAATGTTCAAGGAATCGGCATCCGGCTCTTGCGCACCATTTCCTCGACCAGCAAGAACTACTACCCGCACGATCTGACGGGGAGCTTCGGTCCATTCGATCCGGCCGCGGCCTTCAGGGTCGAGGTGTACAAGACCGCGGCTACCACTGGCAGCGGACCGCTGGCCCAAGGCACTTACACGCAGTACTACAGCAACAGCGATCCGAGGTCGGTGCTGACCACGTTCCTGAGCGCCAATGCGATCACCATCATCACGCCATCCTGCACGGTGGATGTGGGCTCGCGCAACATCTCCGTGCAGTTCGGCAAGGTTCCGCAAAGCGCCTTCAAGGGCAAGGGCAGCACGGCGGCCGAGCGCAACTTCAATATCAAGCTCAACTGCAAGGCGGGCGTGGGCATGGCGAATCAGGTGTATCTGCGCATGGATGCGACCAAGGATCCGGGCGGCGACGATGGTGTCCTGCGCCTCACGCAGGACGGTCAGGGTGTCGCCACCGGTGTGGGCATCCAGGTGATCGACGACAAGAAGGTGCCGGTCAAGTATGGCGAGGCCGCGTTCGTGGGGCCGTCGAAGGACGGCGACTACGTGCTGCCGTTCACCGCGCGTTATTTCCAGACCGGCAATGCCGTGACGCCGGGGCGCGCCAACGGCACTGCGAACTTCACGATCGACTACAAGTAGCAGTCGCTGCCCGGCGCAATGGCCGTGGGGTCAAGGTGTCGACCAGCGATAGCAGATCGGGACGGTCGCGCTGGCCTTCGGGTATTCGGAGTTGTCCGTCGGACCGAGCACGCGCACCGTCAAGGAGCCTCCCTTGAAGCCGTCCATCTTGCTGATCTTTTCATCGCCGAAGCACGCGACCTTGACGCGTCCTCCGACCAGCGGTGTCATGGCGATGTTCCTGCCTTCCCATTCGAAACGCGCGTCGCGCCCGAAGTTGTAGGCGGTCGTGTCGTAGGCGAAGCTGGCATAGCACTCGCCGCCCTGGTCGGACGCGCAGACGATCTGCAGCGAGTTGGCGGCCCAGGCCCCCGGAATCATGCAAAGGCTGGAACCAATGGCCAAGGCCATGGCTTTCAATGTACGCATTGGATTTTCTCCCTGTGATGTGAACGAGAACGCAGGCCCTGGCGGCGTGCCGTGGCCCGCGTTGGTGTTGTACATCCCGAGGGAAAAACGACAGCGTGCGGTTCTTGGCGTGGCGCTGTTTTTTTGAGGCGCCACGCCGGCTGGAGGGCGTGCTCAGCCTAGGTCCGGCCGCATCGGAATGTCGCCCATGGCCTCGTCTTCACGCAGGCCCCGGGCCGCCTTCAGCAGTTCGATCGACAGGCCGTCGCTCTGGCCGGCGAAGCCCTTGGCGACGCCTTCCAGCACCGTCGACAGGCCGGCTTCGCCGTCGGCGCGCGCGTCCATGCTGATGTTGAGCACCCGGGCGGCCATCTGGCGGTAGGTGATGGCGCCAGCGCCCTCGAGTGCGGCCACCAGGTCGAGATACAGCGCCAGGTTCAGGTCGAACACCAGCTTGGGCGTGATCTCGAAGTCATCGTTCTTGTTCTTGTGATCCATGGGTGGAGGCTCCTTTTTTTCCTGAGCCTCCACTCTAGCCACAAAAACGGGCGCAGCCCGTCGGACACGGGCGATTCAGCGGGCGCGCGTGCCCATGACCGCGGCCGAGATGATGAGCGCCGCGGCCAGCACGATGGTCCCCGTCAGCGGGCGCCCGGTCACTGTGAGCAGCAGCGCGGTCGAGGCCAGCGGCGTGATGTAGCTCAGGATGCCGATCTGCCGCGCGTCGCCGCGCTTGAGCGCCATGTCCCAGACGAAGAAGGCTGCGCCCAGCGGGCCGAGGCCGCACAGTGCGATCAGCAGCCAGTCTTTCGCGGACAGCGCGATGGACTGTTCGAGCAGTGCGTGGCAGCCCAGCGACAGCGCGCCCGAGACCAGCCCGAAGAGCCCGATGGCCGAGGTCGGGAACGCCGGCACGCGCTGTGTCCACAGCGAATAGCTGGCCCAGATGAAGGCCGAGCCCAGCGCCGGCAGGAAGCCCCAGTACCCGGCGGCTGTATCCGACAGCGCCGAGGCCGCGCCGCCGCGCGCACCCAGGATCGCGATGGCCGCGCCCGCGAACCCCAGCAGCGCTGCCACCACATGCAGCGGCCGCAGCGACACGCCTGGCAGCAGCACGGGCGCCAGCACCACCATGAGCAGCGGCCACAGGTAGTTGACGAGATTGGCCTCGACCGGCGGCGCGTGCCGCAGTGCGATGAACAGCAGGAAGTGAAAGCCGAAGAGCCCGTAGATGCCCAGCGCCAGCGTGCGTGGCGGCACCTTCCACGCGGCGCGGTCGCGCAGCGCCAGCGGCCAGCTCGGCACGCTGCCGATGATCAGGGCGAGCCCGGTCAGCAGAAACGGCGGCAGGTGCGAGAGCGCGGTGCCGAGCGAGGCGAGCGTGGCCCAGAGCGCGATGGCGAGCAGGGCGTAGAGCGTGGACGACATGACGGGCGAGGCTACGCCGAGCGGTCGTCGCGCAACGCCGGTTCGTCGTCGCGCATCGATGGTCTTGCTCCTTCCCCTTCCGGGGGAAGGCTGGGATGGGGGCAGGCCTTCGATCAGGCGCCGCGTTTCAGTGGACGCCGCCGTGCCCCCACCCCGGCCCTCCCCGGAAGGGGAGGGAGAAACACGGGGGATCTTCAGCGGCGCAATGCGGCGGTGAGCGCCGAAGGCGAGCGATAACCCGTACGGCGCGCCGTCTCGGCCACGCCCATGCCTTCCAGCCGAAGCTCGCGCGCATGCGCCAGCCGCAGCGTGCGCAACCAATGCATCGCGCTCATACCCTGCTCGTCGCGGCAGCGCTGTGCGAACTGGCTGGGGCTCAGGCAGGCCACATCGGCCAGGTCGGCAACGGTCAGCGGTTCATGCCATCGCACACGGGCCCATGCCGCAAGCGCGGGCCAGTCGATGCGACGGCGGCGTGTGTCCGAGGGCGGTGGCGCAGGCCCCCAGGCCTCGAGCAACAGCGCGGGGCCGTGCTGCAGCGCCAGGGCGGCGTGCGCTGGCTGTTTCATGCAATGCGCAAGGTAGCGAGCAAGCGCGTGCAACTGAGGGGCATGGTCGGGCGCCCGCTCGACACACCGGGCCCACAGCGGATGCGGCGTGTCGAGCACGAGGCACACGCTGCCGTGGCCGCGCGCCTCGAAGTCGTGCCGGTCGCCGGGGGCGACCACCTGCGCTTCGCCGGCACCGATACCGGCCCCGCGGCCTTCGACCTCGATCTCCAGCACGCCGTCGATGCCGATCAGCACCTGGAAGTGATCGTGCGCGTGGCTGCCGCGCGAACTGCCGTAGTCGCGCAGCGCAAGGGTGTGGGTGGCGGGCGTGTGCATGGAGGCAAGCAAGGCGCGTGGGCAGGAGCGATTGTCTTCCCGCGCACCCCGGCTTGTCATCCGAGCCGCAACAGGAGTGCCGAGGCCGCGCACACGATCAGAAAAGGAATGCTGATGCGGTGGAATTCGCGCAGGCCGTTCGGCAGCTTCGCGAGCCGCAGGGCGATCAGGTTGGCCAGCGAGCCCAGCACGCAGCCGAAGCCCCCCACGCTCACGCCCGCCGCGAGCGCGGGCAAATCGTGCACATAGCGGTCCAGCAGGATCGCCGCCGGCACGTTGCTGATGAACTGCGAGGTGACGATGGCCGCCAGGTAGGCACGCCAGCCTTCGGCAATGGGCCACTGGCCCAGCAGCGCGGCAATGGCGGGCAGCTCGGCCAGCTGCCGCAGGTCGACGAACATCAGCGCGATGATCGCGAGCAGCGCCCAGTCGATGCCGCGCAGCACGCGCGGGTACGACACCAGGAACACGCCGAACACCACGCCCAGGCCGGCCAGCAGCCAATGCCTGTCGAGCGCGATCACGAAGCCGATGAACAGCACGCCCGCCAGCGCCAGCATGCGCGGCTGCACCGGCGCGGCTTCGGTCTCGGGCTTAAGCGCGATCGGCGTGCGCGGCACCAGCAGCCATGTCGCGACGAACAGCCAGAACAGCATGACGGCCACGGTCGGCCCCATCATGCCCATGAAGGCGAAGAAGCCTTCGCCCGAGCGGTGCCACAGGTAAAGGTTTTGCGGATTGCCGATGGGCGTGAGCGCCGACCCCGCATTGACGGCCAGCGCCTCCAGCACCACGAGCCGCGCGAGCGGCAGGTGCGCCTGGCTGGCGAGCACGCGCGTGAGCGGCACCAGCAGGAACAGGCTCACGTCGTTGGTCACCAGCGCGGAGAGCAGCGCCGCGCTGGCGGTTAGAAGCAGCGCCAGGCTGCGCTGGTTGGTGGTGCGTGCCAGCAGGCGCTGCGCGGTGGCCTGCAGCATGCCGCTCTTTTCCACGCCCTGCGTGATGGCGAGCAGCCCTGCGAGCGCGCCCACGGTCTGCCAGTCGACCAGCTTGAGCCAGTCCATCGGCGCACGCGGGCGCAGGAAGGCGAACAGCACGGCGACCGCGACCAGCACCCACAGCAGGCCGTTGCCGCCACCGCCCTGTTCGGAGGGCGGCGATGCCGACGTCTCAGCGGCCGACAAGGTCACGCAGCTCGCGCTTGAGCACCTTGCCGATCGCGCTGCGCGGCAGCTCGTCGATGAAGTGCAGGCGCGCCAGCCGCTGCGTCTTGCCGAGCTGGGCGTTGGTCCATTGCAGCAGGGCGTCTTCGGTGGTGGCGTCACCGGCGCGGCGCACCACGAAGGCCATCGGCGTCTCGCCCCATTGCTCGGACGGCACGCCGACCACGGCCACGTCGGCCACGGCCGCATGGCCGCGCAGCACGGCTTCGAGGTCGCTCGGGTAGATATTGAAGCCGCCGCTGATGATCATGTCCTTCTTGCGGTCGAACAGCGTGAGGAAGCCGTCGGCATCGAAGCGGCCCACGTCGCCGGTGCGGATGAAGCGCTTGCCGGTGGCGTCGAACCATTCGGCCTCGCGCGTCTTTTCGGGCTGGCGGTGGTAGCCGGTCATCATGCCGGCCGAATGGCCCACGACCTCGCCGGCCGCTTCGGTGTTGTTGCGGGGGAGCTCGTTGCCTTCTTCGTCGATCAGGCGGATGTCGCTGCCCTCGGCCGCCTGGCCCACGGTGTGCAGCTTGGTCGGGTGCAGGTGCGCCTCGAGGATGCAGGTGCCGCCGCCTTCGGTCATGCCGTAGAACTCGATCAGCCCGCCGGGCCAGCGCTTGAGCACGTCGGCCTTGAGCGCGGCGTTGAAGGGCGCGCTGGTGCTGAACTTGTAGCGGTACGACGAGAGATCGTGCGCGTCGAAGTCAGGGTGCGCCATCAGGCGCTGGTACTGCACCGGCACGAGCATGGTGTGCGTCACGCGGCGCTGCTCGGCCAGCTTGAGGTAACCAAGTGCGTCGAACTTGGACATCAGCAGCACGCAGCCGCCGAAGGCAATGGTCGGGAAGAACACCACCAGCGTGGTGTTGGAGTACAGCGGCGTCGACAGCAGCGTGACGGTGTCGGGGCTGTATTCGTACTTCGCGCCGCGCTGGACGTGGGCCCAGCGCATGCCGTGGCCCTGCACGATGCCCTTGGGCTCGCCGGTGGTGCCCGACGAATAGATGATGTTGAAGGCCCACGAGGGTTGCACCTCGACCGCTGCCGGCTGCGCGCCGGCCGGTGCGAGCCAGGCATCGAGGCCGCGCCCCGCGGCGGAATTGTCGAGCGCCACGCGCGGAATGCCGCCTTCCTTCGCGGGGCCGACCACGTCGGCCGCCGATGCGTCGGTGAAGAGGATGCGCGCGTCGGCATCCTCGATCATGCGGGCCAGGCTCGAAGGCGTGGAGCCGGGGGCCAGCGGTGCCACCGCGACGCCCGCGCGCAGTGCGCCCAGGAACACGGCCGCGTAGTTCACGGACGAGGCCGCGCAGATCGCGATGGCGTCGCCGGCCTTGAGCCCGTCGCGCTGCAGGCTGGCGGCAACGCGGTCCATCAGGGCGTCGAGCGCGCGGTAGTCCAGGGTGTGGGCCGTGTCCGCGAGCGCGGGGCGGTCGGGGGTTTGCTGGGCGTGGAGGCGAACCAGGTCGGCGATGGCGCCGAACGGGCGCTCCATCGCCGCTTGAATGGCGGGGTGCGTTTGCAAAATCAATCCTTCCGTTTGACCAGCCGGCAGGATAGCGAACAACCCGCCGGCTGCCAGCACTTTGGCGACGGGGACAGGCAGGGCGCCGTCAGTTGGCGCTCAGGATGGCAGGTCCACGATCGCGACGCGCCGGGATATGGCGTGGCGCCGGAGAGCCCTTCGGTGCCGAACAAACGGGGAGTTTTTCTGTGCACATCATCTGGACGATTCTGATCGGCTTCATTGCGGGGCTGCTGGCCCGCGCCATCCTGCCGGGCAACAACTCGATGGGCTTCATCCTGACCGTGGTGCTCGGCATTGCCGGCTCGCTGGTTGCAACCTATGCTGGACAGGCGCTGGGGCTTTATGCCGCCGGCGGGGGCGCCGGCTTCATTGCCTCTGTGATCGGCGCCGCCGTGCTGCTCGGGGTCTGGCACCTGGTGACCAAGTAAATCCGGGCCGGGCCACTTCGACACTCACGCAAGGAGCTTCACATGGGTCTACTCGACATCCTCCAGCAGGCCATCGGCGGCAACAACGCCGATGCGCACATCGACCAGGTCACGCAACACGCATCCACCGACGAGATCGGTGCGGGGCTCGCCGCGGCCATGCGGTCCGACCAGACGCCGCCGTTCGGTGACATGGTCGGCAAGCTCTTCGGCCAGTCTTCGCCCACGCAACAAGCGGGCGTGCTCAACCAGATCCTGGCCACGCTCGGGCCAGCCGCTGCATCGGGGCTGGCGGGCGGCGTGCTCGGACGCATGCTGCAGCCGGGGCAGACGCAGATCACGCCCGACCAGGCATCGCAGCTGTCGCCCGCGCAAGTGACCGAAATCGCCGCGCATGCCGAAGAGCAGCACGCGGGCGTGATCGACGGAGTCAGCCAGTTCTATGCGCAGCACTCGGGGCTGATCAAGACGCTGGGCGGTGCGGCCATCGCCATCGCGCTGGCGAAGATGAAAGAGAACGCCACCCGCGGGTGAGCGACGAGGCGCGCACGGCAGCCGCCTGCCGTGGGCGGGGCTTGCTTCGTCAGGGCGCGGCGTCCTGACGGGCGTCGCGTTCCAGGCTCTGCTGGTTCCAGAAATGCATCGACGCCGCGCGCTGCGCCGTCTGTTGCGTGGGGAAATGCACGAAATGGCTGTGGTCGGCGCTCGCGTAGATCGCGGGCGCGTCCAGCGACAGCGTGTCCACCACCTGGGCCTCGGTGATCAGGCCCCGGGCCCTGAATACATTCGCGAAGTAGGTCTGGTCGCCGCCATTGACGTGGACCGACGAGCGATCGGGCGCGGCCTCGATCTGCTGGCAGACCTCTTCCACCAGCGCATGCCCCTCGGCGGTGTTGCGCACGCCGACAACGCTCGAATTCATGTTCCATGCCGTGTGGTCGTTGGCCACCAGCGCCTGGCGGTCCGCGACCAGCGGCTCCATCGGGCGGGACGGGTCGAACACCAGGATGTCGGCATCGACCCAGAGCAGGAACTCATGCGCCGCGAGGTGGCGGCGCATCAGGTGCGGCTTGGCCCATGAGCCGGTCAGCTCGCCGGCGAAATCGGGCACCTTGCGGTAGAGGTGATAACCGTAGCCATGCCGCAGGCAATAGCGCACAAAGCTCTCTTCGTGGATGCGGCCGTAGCTTGCGATGTTCGCGGTGTAGATGCTGACGAAGGCGATGCGCGCATCGGGGTTCAGGTGCAGTTCGTCTTGGGGTGGAAGAGCGGTTTCGGACAGTGCAAGAAAAGGCGGGCGCTCGCCGCGCGCCAGTGCAGCGGCTTCCTCGACCAGGTTCTGCACACCCCTGAAGTCGTAGTCGGCCGGAGGCATCCAGCGGCCTTCGACGCGCCGCCACGCGGGGGCGTCGTTGGCCACCAGCGGCCGTACCGTGTGGATCGATTCGTAGTAGCTGCCCCCGGGCCAGTTGGCCTGCACGTTCGGGTAGAGCCCGTTGGGCAGGGGAATGCTGCAGGGGCGGGGCGCGAAAAGAGGCACGACCAGCGCGTTCTCGGGCTGTTCGCTGTCTTCCAGGATGTGCATCGTCCAATGGGAGAAGCGATCGACAAGCTGGCGCATCTGCTCGCGCATCGCCGGCGTGTTGCGCAGCAGCAGCATGCTCGTGTTGCAGAGCGTGTCGTCGCCAGCCTGCGCGCAGGCCAGCACGTCCGTGCCGTCGAAGTTGGGCTCCAGCAGATGCGGCCAATAGACGACCGCGAACTGGTCGAGCACCAGCAGCAGGCCGCCTTCTTCGGTCTGCGCGAGGTGTTGGTAGATGGCGTGATAGCGGTGAAAGACCGGTTGGCGCGGGCCCCACACGTGGGTGCTGTCGACCACGTGGTGTGCGTAGCCATGCTGGCGAGCATAGGCCGCGTGGTTCTCGACCAGGCCCTTCACGGGCCTTGTTGCGAGCGTCGTCAGGACGGTGGGCATCTGTTTCTTCCCCCGGATGAAAAAAAGGCCCTCGACGGGGCCTTTCTTCGATGCGGTCAGACGCCGGCGGCGTGTGCCTGCTGGTCGGCGTGGTAGCTCGAACGCACCATCGCGCCCACGGCCGCGTGGCTGAAGCCCATCTTGTAGGCCTCTTCCTCGAACATCTTGAAGGTGTCGGGATGCACGTAGCGGCGCACCGGCAGGTGCGAGCCCGACGGCGACAGGTACTGGCCGATGGTCAGCATGTCGATGTCGTGGGCGCGCATGTCGCGCATGACCTGCAGGATCTCTTCGTCGGTTTCGCCCAGGCCGACCATGATGCCGCTCTTGGTCGGCACGTTCGGGTGCAGCGCCTTGAACTTCTTGAGCAGGTTCAGGCTGAACTGGTAGTCGCTGCCGGGGCGCGCTTCTTTGTAAAGACGTGGCGCGGTTTCCAGGTTGTGGTTCATCACGTCCGGCGGCGCAGCCTTCAGGATTTCCAGCGCGCGGTCGTCGCGGCCGCGGAAGTCGGGCACGAGGATCTCGATCTGCGTCATCGGCGACAGCTCGCGGATGTTGGCAATGCAATCGACGAAATGCTGGCTGCCGCCATCGCGCAGGTCGTCGCGGTCGACGCTGGTGATCACCACGTACTTCAGGCGCAGCTTGGCGATGGTCTTGGCAAGATTCAGCGGCTCGTCCTTGTCGAGCGGGTCGGGGCGGCCGTGGCCCACGTCGCAGAACGGGCAGCGGCGCGTGCACTTGTCGCCCATGATCATGAAGGTGGCCGTGCCGTTGCCGAAGCATTCACCGATGTTCGGGCACGAGGCTTCTTCGCAAACCGTGTGCAGGTTGCTTTCGCGCAGGATCTGCTTGATCTCGTAGAAGCGCGTGGTGGGGCTGCCGGCCTTCACGCGGATCCAGTCGGGCTTCTTGAGTACTTCGCCGGTCTGGACCACCTTGACGGGGATGCGCGAAAGCTTGGCCGCCGCTTTTTGCTTGGCCAGGGGGTTGTAGGTTTCGGCGCTCTGGGCGTCGCGGACGACTTCGGTGGTGCTCATTGGAGTGTCAGGGCGCCAGGTAGGTGGTGAGCTTCTGGCTCAGGACCCGGGCGGCTTCTTCCCATGTGGTTTGGATGCCGATTGTAGAAAGGTCGACCGTCTGCAGCCCCGCATAGCCGCAAGGGTTGATGCGCGAGAAGGGTTCGAGGTCCATGCCGACATTGAGCGCCACGCCGTGGTAGGTGGCATGGCGGCTCACCTTGATGCCCAGTGCGGCGATCTTGCCGAGGCCGCGAAACGGGTCGCCCGCAGGCAGCGGGCCGGTGAGGGCGGCGTGCGAGAACGGGTCGTCGAGCCGTACGTAGATGCCCGGCGCGCTCGCCACGCGGTGGCCGGTCACGCCGAAGTGGGCCAGCGTGCGCAGCACCGATTCTTCGATGCGAAAGACGTATTCCTTGACGTAGTAGCCCGCGCGCCGCAGGTCGATCAGCGGGTAGGCCACCACTTGGCCGGGGCCATGGAAGGTGACCTGGCCGCCGCGGTCGGTCTGCACCACGGGGATGTCGCCGGGGTTCAGGATGTGGTCCTGCTTGCCTGCAATACCTTGCGTGAATACGGGTGCATGCTCGCAAATCCATAGCGCATCGGGGGTGTCGGGCGTGCGCTCCAGCGTGAATTGCTTCATCGCTGCGAAGGTCTCGGCGTAGTCGACGCGACCGCTCCAGCGGACCTCGATGTCGACGGCGGTGGTGCTGTTCATGGCGTGGCCTGCCGCGCGGGCAGTTGGCGTGTCTCGCCGATGGCGAGGGTGAAGAAGGCATCGTCCGCCACGCCTTGTGCCTTGCGCGCGATAGCGAGGTCTTTGGGCGGCTGGTCGAGCGCCTCGTCGGTCAGCGAAAAGGTGGCCCAGTGCACGCCGAGGCTGCGCTTGGCCTGCAGGTCGCGGTGGATGCGCACGCTTTCCTCGGGGTTGACGTGCTGGTCCTTCATGAACCAGCGCGGCTCATAAGCACCGACGGGCAGCAGCGCAAGGTCGAAGCCGCCGCCTTGTGCGGGCCCCTGGCGCGGCGCAAGGCGGGCCTGGATGTCGGCGAAATCCTTGGAGTAGCCGGTGTCGCCGGAGAAGAAGACGTGCATCTTCGGCGACAGCAGCGCAAAGCCGCCCCACAGCGTCTTCATCCGGTCGCCGAGGCCGCGTGCGCTCCAGTGCTGCGCCGGCGTGAGAAACACCTGCACCGCATCGGGCGTGTCGGTCGCGATGCCCGCGCCGTTGCGCTGGACGCGCACCTGCGCGGCTTGCGGCGAGGGCGCGGCCGGCAGCGTGATGCTGTCCCACCAATCGAGCTCGACCGCGTTGGAAATGCCGCGCTCCGCGAGCCAAGGCGCGATGCCCAGCGGCACCACGAAGAGCGGCAGCCCGCCAGCCTGCGCGTTGAGCGCCCTCACGCTACCTTCGTCGAGGTGGTCGTAGTGGTTGTGGCTGATCAGCACGACGTCGATGCGGGGCAGGTCTTTCAAGGCCACCCCGGGCGGCTGGAAGCGCTTCGGGCCGGCGAAGGACACGGGAGAGGCGCGCTCGCCGAACACCGGGTCGGTCAGAACGTTGAGGCCACCTGTTGCCGTCGGCACCTGAATCAGCACGGTGGCGTGGCCGATGAAGGTGGCGGCGGGGCGGGTCTGCGCGCCGGTGTTGGCCTGCAGGAAGGCGAGGTCGGGTGCCACCACCGGCGGCGGTGCGCTGGGTGCGGGCGGCAGGCCCTTGAACCACGACGGCAATTGCCAGCCCAGCAACACGTCGGTGAAGAAATTCTTCGGCTGGAATTCGATGTAGTTGTCCTGGAAGCCATCGGGCCGATGGTGCTTGCGGCTCGCGTCGTAGTAGGGGTTCGACGCGGTCGAGCAGGCGGCCACGAAGCTGCTGGCGCACAGCGCCGTCGCCACGCGTCGCCAGCGCAGGGTCAAAGCACGACCTTGACCGCGGGGTGCGACGACAGTGCGCGATACAGGTCGTCGAGCTGCTCGCGGCTGGTGGCCGTCACGGTGATGGTCACGCCGAGGTAGTTGCCCGCCTTGCTGTCGCGCAACTCGACCGTGGTGGCGTCGAAGGTCGGGTCGAAGCGCTCGGCGATCTGCGTGATCGCGTGCACAAGGCCGTCGGTCTTGGCGCCCATGACCTTGATCGGGAACTGCGACGGGTACTCGATCAGCGACTCCTTGCGCGGGTCGGGGATCGAGGTGGTCTCGGTGGTGGTCGTGCTGTCGGTCATGCCGGGGCTCCTTGCTTCTGTGCGTTGCGCTGCTTGGCCTGTTGATAGGCCGCATACAAGCTGTCATAGATAGGGCCGGGATGGCCATTGCCAATAGCCTTGCCGTCGAGCGTCACGACGGGCAAGACCTCTTTGGTGGCCGAGGAGATCAGCAGCTCGTCGGCCGCGAACACTTCCTCGCGCGAGACGCGCCGCAACGTGAAGGGAATGCCGTGCTCCTGGCACAGGCGCTCGAGCAGGCCGTAGCGGATGCCGGTCAGCACGAGGTTGTCTTTCGGCGGGCCGATGAGGATGCCGTCCTTCACGATCCAGACATTGCTCGACGAGGCCTCGCTGAGCCATTCGTCGCGGAACATGATGGTCTCGGTCGCGCCGGCTTCGACGCTGATCTGCCGCGCAAGCACGGCGCCCAGCAGGCTGGTGCTCTTGATGTGGGCCTTCTGCCAGCGGAAGTCGTCGGCGGTGACGCAGGCCACGCCCTTGGCGCGCACCGCATCGGAGATGGGCGGCAGCGGGTTGACCATCACGAACACGGTCGGGCGCAGGCCGCGAACCATCGAATGATCGCGCGGTGCAACACCTCGGGTAATCTGAAAGTACACGGACTGCGGCGCGTCGCCGCCCGGTGCGGTCAGGCGCATCGCGATCTCGCGCCATTGCTCGAGCGAGAGCGGGTTGGTGATCTGAAGCTCGGCCAGCGAGCGATCGAGACGGGCCATGTGCTCCTCGAAGCAGAAGGGCTGGCCGCCGTAGACGGGGACCACTTCGTAGACGCCATCGCCGAAAATGAAGCCTCGGTCGAGCACGCTGATCTTTGCGTCGCGCAGGGCGGTGTATTTGCCATCGAGGTAACAAAGCGTGGCGGGCAGGGCGTCGGTGATAGGGTGCATGGCGGAATTATGGTTGTGCGCGTCGGGTCGGGCTCGCGTCAGGGAATGCGGCGACTGATTTGCATGCGCGCCACGTCAGGTGTCGGGATGGGTTGGGTTTTTACTTATAATCAATGGCTTTGTAGAAATTCTGGGTCGTCATCCGGGCTTCATTCGAAATGAAAACAATCGCCCGACAAGAAGACACGGGGGTCGCTGAAGACCTCGACGCAGAATTCAAGCCGTTGACCGCCGATGAGGCGCGTGAACTGCGAGCGAAGAATCCTTCGATCTCCCCGTGGCGGGTGGTCGCGGGTCAGTTGGTTGTCGGTCTGGTGGTGGCTTTGGCTATCTGGGGGCTGACGGGGAGGCAAAATCTGGGTTGGTCCGCCGCTTACGGTGCGATCGCGGTGGTCATTCCATCGGCGGTATTCGCGCGCGGTCTGACCGGTCGGTTTTCTTCCCTGAATCCGGGCACTGCGGTGTTTGGCTTCTTCCTCTGGGAAATGGTCAAGATGGCCTTGTCCGTGGCGATGCTCATCGCTGCGCCAAGGCTGATAACGGCGCTGAGCTGGCCTGCAATGCTGGTCGGCTTGGTGGTGACAATGAAGGCGGCTTGGTTGGCGGTGATGCTCACGCCCAAGCGCCGGAAACATAGAGACGAGTAACGGAATGGCTGCTGAAAACGCTGCGGAACAAGGTCAGACCGCTGGTGAATACATCGTTCACCACTTGACGCATCTGCAAAGCTCCAAGCCTGCAGGTGTGGCCGATCTTTCGGTCTTCAACTTCGATTCGCTGTTTTTCTCCATCTCCCTGGGCATCCTGGGTTGCTGGCTCCTCTGGCTTGCTGCGCGCAAGGCCACGTCGGGCGTTCCAGGTCGCTTCCAGGCCGCCGTCGAGCTGCTGGTTGAAATGGTCGACCAGCAAGCCAAGGGCATCGTCCACAACGCCACAAGCCGCAAGTTTGTCGCTCCGTTGGCACTCACCATCTTCGTCTGGATCTTCCTGCTGAACGCAATGGACCTGTTTCCGGTCGATTTGTTCCCGGCGATCTGGGCCAAGATCTTCCACATCGCAGGCGAAGACCCGCACCACGCCTATCTGCGTGTCGTGCCTACCGCCGACCTCTCGGTGACGATGGGCATGTCGGTGGCCGTGCTGCTGATCTGCATCTACTACAACATCAAGATCAAGGGCGCTGGCGGCTGGATCCACGAGCTGTTCACCGCACCCTTCGGCAACCACTGGGCGCTGTACCCGTTCAACTTCGCCATGCAGATGATCGAATTCATCGCAAAGACCGTTTCGCACGGCATGCGGTTGTTCGGCAACATGTACGCTGGCGAACTGATCTTCCTGCTGATCGCCTTGATGGGCGGTGCCTGGTCCATGTCGGCCACCGGCATCGGCCTGGCCATCGGCCACATCATCGCGGGCACGGCCTGGGCCATCTTCCACATCCTGATCATCACGCTGCAAGCCTTCGTGTTCATGATGCTGACGCTGGTCTACATCGGCCAGGCTCACGATCACCACTGATCGCGCTGATCGATCGATCACCCACCCAGTTTCGTTTTTGTTTCTCGTTTTCTCTTCAACCAAAGTCCTCTAGGAGTCATCATGGAAGTTATTAGCTTTGTTGCACTGGCCGCCGGCCTGATCATCGGTCTGGGCGCTGTGGGCGCATGTATCGGCATCGGCATCATGGGCAGCAAGTACCTCGAGTCGGCCGCACGTCAGCCTGAACTCATGGGCGAACTCCAAACCAAGATGTTCCTGCTGGCTGGTCTGATCGACGCCGCTTTCATTATCGGCACCGGTATCGCACTGTGGTTCGCAACGGCCAACCCGTTCCTGGCTCAAATCGCCAACCTGCCGAAGTAAGTCTTTCTCGTCGGACCCGTGTCGTCGTTCCCTTCTGCGGAATGGCTTCGCATTCAATCCCAAAGAGAGGGTGAAAAGTGAGCATTACCGGTACCCTGATCGTTCAGATGATCGTGTTCCTGATCCTGGTCGGGTTCACGATGAAGTTCGTGTGGCCGCCGATCGCGAAGGCGCTGGACGACCGCGCTGCGAAGATCGCCGAAGGCCTCGCTGCCGCCGACAAGGCCAAGTCCGAGCTGTCCGCCGCCAACAAGCGCGTGGAAGCCGAACTCGGCCAGGCACGCAACGAGTCCGCACAACGTCTTGCCGACGCCGAACGTCGCGCCCAGGCCATCGTTGAAGAGGCCAAGGCCCGCGCGACCGAAGAAGGCAACAAGATCGTTGCAGCTGCCCGCGTCGAAGCCGACCAGCAGGCACTGAAGGCCCGTGAAGCCCTGCGCGAGCAGGTTGCCGCACTGGCCGTCAAGGGCGCAGAGCAGATTCTGCGCAAGGAAGTGAATGCAGGCGTCCACGCCGATTTGCTCGCCCGTCTGCAGACCGAACTCTGATCGAAGCCATGGCAGAACTCGCCACCATTGCACGCCCCTACGCCGAGGCGCTTTTCAAGGCTTCGTCGTCTGACGTCGCCGGTACCAGCGCCTGGCTCGAAAAGGTTGCCGCCATCGCGGCCAATCCAGAGCTCCAGCAGTTCGCCGACAACCCCAAGGCCACGGCCGAACAGGTTCTCGGCGTGGTCGCCGGTGCATTCGGTGCGCCGCTGGCTGCTCCCGCTCAGAACTTCCTGAGTGCGCTGCTCGAAAACGGGCGTTTTTCGGTGCTGCCGGAAATTGCGAAGCAGTTCCGGGCACTGGCCAACGCGAAGAGCGGCTCGTCCGACGCCGTGGTCTACAGCGCCTTCCCGATCGACGCCGCAGCCCTGGCCAACGTGGCCGCTGCGCTCGAAAAGCGTTTCGGTCGCAAGCTCCAGGTCACGGTCCAGCAAGAGCCGGAACTGATCGGTGGCATCCGCGTGGTGGTCGGCGACGAGGTGCTCGACACCTCCGTCAAAGCGCGCCTTGAACAAATGAAAGTTGCGCTGGCGGCCTGATCGGTTTCCAGCCCTCTACTTGTAGCCTCAAAGAAAGAAGGAAAGAGTCATGCAACTCAATCCCGCAGAAATTTCCGAACTGATCAAGAGCCGCATCGAGGGCCTTGGGGTCAGCGCCAACATCCGCAACGAGGGCACCGTGGTCTCGGTGACCGACGGCATCGTGCGCGTGCACGGCCTGTCCGACGCGATGCAGGGCGAAATGCTCGAGTTCCCGCCGAGCGCTGACGGCACGCCGTCGTTCGGCCTGGCGCTGAACCTCGAGCGCGACTCGGTCGGCGCCGTGATTCTGGGCGAGTACGAGCACATCTCCGAAGGCGACACCGTCAAGTGCACGGGCCGCATTCTGGAAGTGCCGGTCGGCCCCGAACTCATCGGCCGCGTGGTGAATGCGCTGGGCCAGCCGATCGACGGCAAGGGTCCGATCAACGCCAAGATGACCGACGTGATCGAAAAGGTCGCTCCGGGCGTGATTGCACGGAAGTCCGTTGACCAGCCGATGCAGACCGGCCTGAAGTCCGTCGACTCGATGGTGCCCGTCGGCCGTGGCCAGCGCGAGCTGATCATCGGCGACCGCCAGACCGGCAAGACGGCAGTGGCGATCGACGCGATCATCAACCAGAAGGGTCAGAACATGACCTGCGTCTACGTTGCGATCGGCCAGAAGGCTTCGTCGATCAAGAACGTGGTGCGCGCTCTCGAACAAGCCGGCGCGATGGACTACACCATCGTGGTGGCAGCATCGGCCTCCGAATCGGCGGCCATGCAGTACGTGTCGGCCTACTCGGGGTGCACGATGGGCGAATACTTCCGCGATCGCGGCCAGGACGCGCTGATCGTCTATGACGACCTGTCCAAGCAAGCCGTGGCTTACCGCCAGGTCTCGCTGCTGCTGCGTCGCCCGCCAGGCCGCGAAGCCTACCCCGGCGACGTGTTCTATCTCCACAGCCGCCTGCTCGAACGCGCAGCCCGCGTGAACGCCGACTACGTCGAAGCCTTCACCAAGGGTGAAGTCAAGGGCAAGACCGGTTCGCTGACCGCGCTGCCGATCATCGAAACGCAAGCCGGCGACGTGTCCGCCTTCGTTCCGACCAACGTGATCTCGATCACCGACGGCCAGATCTTCCTGGAAACCAACCTGTTCAACGCCGGTATCCGTCCCGCCATCAACGCCGGTATCTCGGTGTCGCGAGTGGGTTCGTCGGCCCAGACCAACCTGGTGAAGAACCAGTCGGGCGGTATCCGTACCGACCTGGCCCAGTACCGCGAACTCGCGGCCTTCGCCCAGTTCGCCTCGGACCTCGACGAAGCCACCCGCAAGCAGCTCGACCGCGGTGCCCGCGTGACCGAACTGCTCAAGCAGACCCAGTACAGCCCGCTGCCCATCTCGCTGATGAGCGCCACGCTGTTCGCGGTGAACAAGGGCTTCATGGACGACATCGACGTCAAGAAGGTTCTCTCGTTCGAACACGGCTTCCACCAGTTCCTCAAGTCGAGCCACGCACCTCTGCTGGCCACGATGGAAAAGAACGGCGCCAAGTGGGACGTCAAGCCTGCCAAGGCCGACGACAGCGACGAGAAGAAGGCTTTCAAGAAGGTCTGCCAGGACGCGGAAGCCGAACTGCTGGCCGCCGCCACTTCGTTCAAGAAGTCGTTCGCCTGATCGACGCCTTGATCGACGCAAGAAGGAGCTCTCATGGCAGCTGGTAAGGAAATCCGCGGCAAGATCAAATCGGTGGAAAACACCAAGAAGATCACCAAGGCCATGGAAATGGTCTCGGTTTCCAAGATGCGCAAGGCGCAGGAACGCATGCGCGCCGCTCGCCCCTACAGCGAAAAGATCCGCAACATCGCGGCGAATCTCGGCAAGGCGAATCCGGAGTACACCCACGCGTTCATGAAGACGACCGATGCCAAGGGCGTCGGTTTCATCATCGTGACCAGCGACAAGGGCCTGTGCGGCGGCTTGAACACCAACCTGCTGCGTGCCGTCACCGGCAAGCTGCGCGAAGCGCAGGCAGCGGGCAATGTGGTCGAGTCGGTGGCCATCGGCAGCAAGGGCCTGGGTTTCCTGAACCGCATCGGCGCCCGCGTGGTGGCCCATGTGACGCACCTGGGCGACACGCCGCATCTCGACAAGCTCATCGGGCCCGTCAAGACGCTGCTCGACGCTTATGCCGAGGGCAAGCTGTCGGCGGTGTACCTGTGCTACACGAAGTTCATCAACACCATCAAGCAAGAGCCGATGGTGGAACAACTGTTGCCGCTGAAGGCCGAGACGCTGCAGGTCGAGTCGGGTCATCACTCGTGGGACTACATCTACGAGCCCGACGCGCAAAGCGTGATCGACGAACTGCTGGTGCGCTACGTGGAATCGCTGGTGTACCAGGCCGTGGCCGAGAACATGGCTTCCGAGCATTCCGCGCGCATGGTGGCCATGAAGGCCGCCACCGACAACGCGGGCAACGTGATCGACGAACTGAAGCTGGTCTACAACAAGACCCGCCAGGCCGGCATCACGAAGGAACTGTCCGAAATCGTGTCCGGCGCGGCTGCGGCTGCCGGCGTCTGATTGAGGCAATGCAACGGGCCACATTGCTGATCGGGCACGCTCTGCGTGCCTGGTAATCCAAGGCCTTCTTTTAGGGGACTCTGCGCAAATGAAGAAAATTCTTGCTCTGGTGGCCATTGCCGCCGCTCTGACTGCCTGCTCCAAAAAGGAAGACGCGCCAGCGCCTGCTCCAGCTCCCGCCGCAGCACCTGCGCCGGCTCCTGCACCCGCAGCACCGGAACCCGCAGCGGCAGCACCCGCAGCAGCAGCCCCGACGGCATCGGCCGCCGACCTGCCGCAAGAGTGCAACGACTACCTGGCGAAGGTCACGGCCTGCGTGGCTGCGCAAAGCGGTGCAGCCGCCGACGCGATGAAGTCGAGCCTCGATCAGACCAAGGCCAGCTGGGCTGCAATGGGCACCAACAAGGATGCCCTGGGCCAAGCCTGCAAGGCCGCCTCGGACGCCTTCGCCGCGCAAGCCACGGCAATGAAGTGCTGATCTGAACCATTCCAAGGGTGCCGGCCCGTCCGGCATTCTTGCAAAAGCGGCCCGTACTGGCACCAGGACGCTTCTGCAAGAACCTGTCGCAATTATTTAGAGATCCATCCAGAAGGAAACGTCATGGCTGAAGGAAAAATTGTCCAATGTATCGGCGCCGTGGTCGACGTGGAGTTCCCGCGTGACCAGATGCCGAAGGTTTACGACGCACTGAAGTTCGAAGGCAGCGCGCTGACCCTCGAAGTCCAGCAGCAGCTCGGCGACGGCGTGGTGCGCACGATTGCACTCGGCTCGTCCGACGGCCTGCGCCGCGGCATCATCGTCAAGAACACCGGCGCCCCCATCACCGTGCCGGTCGGCAAGGCCACGCTGGGCCGCATCATGGACGTGCTGGGTTCGCCCATCGACGAACGCGGCCCCGTCGGCCAGGAAGTCACCGCTTCGATCCACCGCAAGGCGCCCGCCTACGACGAACTGTCGCCGTCGCAAGACCTGCTCGAAACCGGCATCAAGGTGATCGACCTGGTGTGCCCGTTCGCCAAGGGCGGCAAGGTGGGCCTGTTCGGTGGCGCCGGCGTGGGCAAGACCGTGAACATGATGGAACTCATCAACAACATCGCCAAGGCTCACTCGGGTCTGTCGGTGTTCGCCGGTGTGGGTGAACGTACCCGCGAAGGCAACGACTTCTATCACGAGATGGCCGACTCCGGCGTCGTGAACCTCGAGAAGCTCGAGGACTCGAAGGTCGCCATGGTCTACGGCCAGATGAACGAACCCCCGGGCAACCGTCTGCGCGTGGCGCTGACCGGCCTGACCATCGCCGAGTCGTTCCGCGACGAAGGCCGTGACGTTCTGTTCTTCGTGGACAACATCTACCGCTACACGCTGGCCGGTACCGAAGTGTCGGCTCTGCTGGGCCGTATGCCTTCCGCCGTGGGCTACCAGCCGACGCTGGCCGAAGAAATGGGCCGTCTGCAAGAGCGGATCACGTCGACCAAGGTCGGCTCGATCACCTCGATCCAGGCCGTGTACGTCCCTGCCGACGACTTGACCGACCCGTCGCCCGCAACCACCTTCGCCCACTTGGACTCGACCGTGGTGCTGTCGCGTGACATCGCTTCGCTCGGTATCTACCCCGCCGTGGACCCGCTGGACTCGACCTCGCGCCAGCTCGACCCGAACGTGGTCGGCGAAGAGCACTACAACGTGGCCCGCGCCGTGCAAGGCACGCTGCAGCGCTACAAGGAACTGCGCGACATCATCGCGATTCTGGGCATGGACGAACTGGCTCCCGACGACAAGCTCGCCGTGGCCCGCGCCCGCAAGATCCAGCGTTTCCTGTCGCAGCCGTTCCACGTGGCTGAAGTGTTCACGGGCTCGCCCGGCAAGTACGTGCCGCTGGCCGAAACCATCCGTGGTTTCAAGATGATCGTGAACGGCGAAGCCGACCACCTGCCGGAACAAGCGTTCTACATGGTGGGCACCATCGACGAAGCGTTCGAAAAAGCCAAGAAGGTCGCTTAAGGCGGCATGGGAACTCAGATGGCAAACACCATTCACGTCGACGTGGTCAGCGCGGAAGAGTCGATCTTCTCGGGCGAGGCCAAGTTCGTCGCGCTGCCCGGTGAAGCTGGTGAGCTCGGCATCTATCCGCGCCACACCCCGCTGATCACGCGCATCCGCCCGGGTGCCGTGCGCATCGAAACGGCCGACGGCGGCGAAGAATTCGTCTTCGTGGCCGGTGGCATTCTCGAAGTGCAGCCCAACGCCGTCACCGTGCTGTCCGACACCGCGATCCGTGGCAAGGACCTCGACGACGAAAAGGCCAACCAGGCCAAGGCTGCCGCCGAGGAAGCGCTGAAGAACGCGAAAAGCGACATCGACATCGCGATGGCGCAATCGGAACTGGCCGTGATGGCCGCCCAGATCGCGGCACTGCGCAAGTACCGCCAGAAGAAGTAAGAGCTCATCGGCTCTTGCTATCAAAAAGCCGCCTCCGGGCGGCTTTTTTGCGTCTGCCTTCAGGCCACATCGAGTACGCCATCTTCGATCTGAATTTGGTCGAAGTTCAGCCTTGCCCGGCTGAAGCCCGGCCCCTAGTATTCGCCTTCGCCCAAGGCCGCAGGCCGAGGCGGCAAAAGAAGGCAAGAACACCGGAGACAAACGCGTGGCACCCTGGAGCGGCATCACGACCGACGAAATGCGGTTGCTGGAAACGACCTTCTGGTCGGCCGGCGGTTCGCGCCATGCCATGGCCGAGCAGCTCGGCTTTTCCAAGAGCAAGGCCAACGGGCTGATCGCCGGGCTCGTCGAGCAGGGCCTGCTGGCTGAAGCGGGCCTGCAACGTTCCTCCGGCGGGCGCCGCCCCGAAAACCTGCAGCTCCACGCCGGCCTTGGCGTGCTCGTCGGCATCGACATCGGTGCCACCAGCCTCGACGTGGCCGTGCTGCGCCCCGACCTCACCGTGCTCGCGCAACACGACGAACCCGCCGACGTGCGCGAAGGCCCGACCGTCGTGCTGGCGCGCGTGCGCGTCCTCATGCGCGAACTGCTGGCCCGCTGCGGCTGCAGTGCCAAGAACGTTCTGGGCATCGGCATCGGCGTGCCCGGCCCGGTCAACTTCGAGATCGGCCAGCTCGTGAACCCGCCGCTGATGCCGGCCTGGGATGGCTTCTCGATCCGCGACTACCTGCGCGAAGACTATGCGGCGCCGGTCTTCGTCGACAACGACGTGAACCTCATGGCGCTGGGCGAGCTCTGGCGCCTCAAGCGCTCGCTCAACAACTTCCTCGTCATCAAGATCGGCACTGGCATCGGCTGCGGCATCGTCTGCCACGGCGAGGTGTACCGCGGTGCCGCCGGCTCGGCCGGCGACGTCGGTCACATCTGTGTCGACCAGGAAGGCCCGCGCTGTCATTGCGGCAACCTCGGTTGTGTCGAGGCGATGGCGGCCGGCCCCGCGATCACGCGCATGGCCGTGCAGGCTGCCGAGGCCGGCGAAAGCGCGACGCTGGCCGAATGCTTGCGCGTGCACGGGCGCATCGACGCGATCGACGTGGGCCAGGCCAGCCGTGGCGGCGACACGGCCGCCAACGGCATCATCCAGCACGCCGGCAGCCTCATCGGCCAGATGCTCGCGTCGGTGGTGAACTTCTTCAATCCGTCGCATGTGTTCATCGGCGGCGGCATCACGCGCATCGGGCCGCTGTTTCTCGCGGCGGTGCGCCAGAGCGTGTACCAGCGCTCGCTTGCGCTGTCGACGCGGCACCTCGAGATCCAGTACACGCCGCTGGGCATGCAGGGCGGATTCGTCGGCGCCGGCGTGCTCGCGATGCACGAAACCCTCAAGGTGCGCGGAGTGGCGCCATGAGTGTGGATAACAACAACACCAAGGGCAGCGTCGCCGTCGAGTTCGACGCGGTGGTGAAGGCCTTCGGCCCGGTGCAGGTGCTGCACGGCGTGAGCTTTGCACTCGCGCCCGGCCGTGTGTACGGCCTGCTCGGCGAGAACGGCGCGGGCAAGTCCACGCTGATGAAGATCCTCGCGGGCTACGAACAACTGACCGGCGGCACGCTGCGCATCAACGGCCAGCCCCAGCGGTTCACGAGTTCGCGCGATGCGGAGGCGCTGGGCATCGTGTTGATCCACCAGGAGTTCAACCTCGCCGAAGACCTGAGCGTGGCGCAGAACATCTTTCTCGGCCACGAAAAGAAGAAGGGCTGGCTGCTCGACGACGCCTCGATGGAGCGCGACGCCGCCACGGCCCTTGCCGCCGTCGGCCTGCAGGTCGACCCGCGCACCAAGGTGCGCAAGCTCATCGTCGCGGAGAAGCAGCTCGTCGAGATCGCGAAGGCCATCGCACGTCGTGCGCGTTTGCTCATCATGGACGAGCCCACCGCGACGCTCACGCCCGGCGAGACCGAACGCCTGTTCAAGCTCATCGCCCAGTTGCGCGCCGATGGCGTGACCATCGTCTACATCTCGCACAAGCTCGACGAAGTGGAGCAGGTGACCGACGAAGTGATCGTGATGCGCGACGGCCGCTTCGTCGCGCGCGCGCCCACGCCCGACGTCACGCGCCAGCAGATGGCGAACCTCATGGTGGGCCGTGAATTGGCCGACCTTTATCCGCCGCGCGATGTAGTGATCGCGGCCGATGCACCCGCAATGCGCGTGCGCAATTTCAACGTGCCCGGCTGGGCACAGGACACGAGCTTCGAGGTGCGCCCCGGCGAAATCCTCGGCTTCGCGGGCCTTGTCGGCGCGGGCCGCACCGAACTCTTCGAAGGCCTGCTCGGCCTGCGTCCCGCGAGCGGCAGCGTCGAAATGCTCGGCCAGCCCGTGCCGAACGGCAAAGGCTGGCGCAACCCGCGCGATGCAGCGAAACATGGCCTTACCTACCTCAGCGAAGACCGCAAGGGCAAGGGCCTGCACGTCAACTTCGGCTTGCGCCAGAACCTCACGCTGATGGCGCTCGAACGCTACGCGCAGCCCTGGCTGAAGCCCGATGCCGAGCGCGGCGCGCTGGCCGAGGCGGTGAAGGACTACGGCATCCGCACCGGCTCGCTCGACGTCAGGGCTTCGTCGCTCTCGGGTGGCAACCAGCAGAAGCTCGCACTCGCCAAGGTGCTGCAGCCACGGCCGAAGGTGGTGGTGCTCGACGAGCCCACGCGCGGTGTCGACGTGGGCGCCAAGCGCGACATCTATTTCCTGATCCAGCGACTGGCCCGCGAAGGGCTCGCGGTGATCGTCGTCTCGTCCGAGCTGATGGAACTGATCGGCCTGTGCCACCGCGTCGCGGTGATGCGCGCCGGCAAGCTCGTCGCCACGCTCGATGCGGACCATCTCACAGAAGAGGAGCTCATCGCTCATGCCACCGGAACAGCAGACACCCACGCCGCCGCCTGAAGCCGCGCAGCAGCAACAGCAGCAGCACCGCAGCGAGGCCGGGCCGCGCTGGACCGAGCGCCTGCATGGCCTCGGCCCGGTCATCGGCCTCGTGCTGCTGTGCATCGCGGGCACGCTGCTCAACAGCGACTTCGCCACGCTCGACAACGCGATGAACGTGCTCACGCGCACCGCCTTCATCGGCATCATCGCGGTGGGCATGTGCTTCGTGATCATCTCGGGCGGCATCGACCTGTCGGTGGGCTCGATGGCTGCGCTCATCGCGGGCAGCGTCATCATGTTCATCAACTGGGCCGGCCCGGCTTCGGGCTCGCCGCTGCTGGCGGTGGTGATGGGCGCGGTGCTGGCCATCGTGCTCGGCGCGGTGTTCGGGCTGGCGCACGGCCTGCTCATTACCAAGGGCCGCATCGAGCCTTTCATCGTGACGCTGGGCACGCTCGGCATCTTTCGCGCGTACCTCACGTACTTCGCCGATGGTGGCGCGCTCACGCTCGACAACGACCTGTCGGACCTCTATGCCCCGGTGTACTACGCAAGCCTTGCGGGCATTCCGGTGCCGGTGTGGGTGTTCGTGATCGTCGCGATCATCGGCGGCGTCATCTTGAACCGCACGGCCTACGGGCGCTATGTACAGGCCATCGGCTCGAACGAGCAGGTGGCGCGCTATGCGGCGGTGGACGTCGACCGCGTGAAGATCATGACCTACGTGCTGCTCGGCGTGTGCGTGGGCATCGCGACGCTGCTGTACGTGCCGCGCCTGGGCTCCGCATCGCCGACCACCGGCCTGCTGTGGGAGCTGGAAGCCATCGCGGCGGTGATCGTCGGCGGCACCGCACTCAAGGGCGGCGCGGGCAGCATCACCGGCACGGTGGTGGGGGCGATCCTGCTTTCGGTCATCAGCAACATCCTGAACCTCACCAGCATCATCAGCGTGTACCTGAACGCCGCGGTGCAGGGCTTCGTGATCATCATCGTCGCGTTCCTCCAGCGTGGACGCCGATAGAGTTTTTCCCGCTCGTACGTTCGTTCGTTCCATCAACCACAAGGAGACATCCAGCATGACAAGCTTCACACGTTGTATCGCACTCACGGCCGTTGCCGCCGCAGCGTTCGCCAGCCTGCCGGCGCTTGCCGCGGACAAGGTCAACCTCGGCGTTTCGATTCCCGCGGCCACGCACAGCTTCATGGGCGGCATCAACTACTGGGCCAACCAGGCGAAGAAGGACCTGGAGAAAGAACACAAGGACCTGAAGATCACGATCAAGACCGCAGCCAATGCGCCCGAGCAGGCCAACCAGCTGCAAGACCTGTCGACGGTCACCAAGATCAACGCACTGGTCGTGTTCCCGTTTGAATCCGCCGCGCTGACCAAGCCGGTCGCGCAGGTCAAGGCCAAGGGCGCGTACGTCACCGTGGTCGACCGGGGCCTGACCGACACCAGCGCACAAGATGCGTACGTGGCCGGCGACAACACCGCCTTCGGCAAGATCCCCGCCGAGTACATCGTGAAGACGCTGGGCGGCAAGGGCAACGTGGTGGCGCTGCGCGGCATTGCGACCACGCTGGACAACGAACGCATGGACGCCTTCAACGCCGTGCTCAAGGGCAGCCCCGACATCAAGCTGCTCGATGCCAAGTACGCCAACTGGAACCGCGACGACGCCTTCAAGGTCACGCAGGACTACCTCACGCGCTTCAAGCAGATCGATGCCATCTGGGCCGCCGACGACGACATGGCCGTGGGCGTGCTCAAGGCCATCGCGCAGGCCAAGCGCGACGACATCAAGATCGTGTTCGGCGGCGCCGGCGCGAAGGACATGGTCAAGACCATCATGGACGGCAAGGACCCGCGCATCGGCGCCGACGTGAGCTACTCGCCCAAGTTCATCTACGACGCGATCAAGCTCACGGCTGAAGCGCGCCTGAAGGGCGAGAAGCTGCCGGCGACGACGATCATTCCCTCGGTGCTCATCACCAAGGAAAACGCGAAAGACTTCTACCACCCCAACTCGCCGTTCTGAGGGCGTGTTGCTTCCTCTCCCCCGGGAGAGGGAGCAGTTACCAGGAACACCCGAGGAGATTGAAATGCCTGTGCACCACGCGTTGATTCCCTGCCTGCGCTACAAGAATGCGCCGGCCGCCATCGAATTCCTCTGCAAGGCCTTCGGCTTCGAGCGCAAGGCTGTGTACGCCGACGAGAGCGATCCCTCGGTCATTCACCACGCGGAACTGGTGATGAACGGCCAGATGGTCATGCTCGGCTCCGACCGCCCTGGCCCTGTGACGGACAAGTACCGCTGGAAGACGGCCGCCGATGCGGGCTGCATCACCATGTGCGTCTGCGCCGTCATCGACGACCCCGACGCGCACTGCGCGCAGGCCCGTGCGGCAGGCGCGGAAATACTCACCGACCCCAAGGACAACGATGGCTACCCGGGCCGTGGCTACGATGCCCGCGACCCCGAGGGCAACGTCTGGAGCTTCGGCAGCTACGACCCGTTCGCAGCGGCCGCACATTGATGACCGACACACCTCTTCGCAAGCTGCGCTACGCCATGGTCGGCGGTGGCCGCGATGCCTTCATCGGCGCCGTGCACCGCAAGGCCATGGCACTCGACGGCCAGATCGAACTCGTGGCCGGCGCGCTGTCGTCGAGCCCCGACAAGGCGCGCGCCTCGGGCCGCGACCTGGGCCTGGCCGACGACCGCAACCATGCAGACTGGCCTTCGCTGCTGGCCGACGAACTCAAGCGCCCCGCCAGCGAACGCATCGACTTCGTCTCGATCGTCACGCCCAACCACGTGCACTTTCCGGTGGCGCAGGCCTTTGCCGAAGCCGGCTTCCACGTGGTGTGCGACAAGCCGCTGGTGCACACGCGCGAGCAGGCCGATGCGCTGGTCGCCACCGTGGCGAAGCAGGGCACGGTGTTCGGCGTCACCTACAACTACACCGGCTACCCGATGGTGCGGCAGGCGCGCGAGATGGTGCGCTCGGGCCAGATCGGCGAGGTCCGCAAGGTCGTCGTCGAATACAACCAGGGGTGGCTCGCCAGCCATGTCGAAGGCGGCACCAACAAGCAGGCCGACTGGCGCACCGACCCCGCGCGCAGCGGCGCGGCCGGCGCCATCGGCGACATCGGCTCGCATGCCGAGAACCTCGTGGCCAGCGTCACCGGCCTGCAGATCGAAAGCCTGTGCGCCGACCTCAGCTCGCTCGTGCCCGGCCGCATGCTCGACGACGACGGCAGCCTGCTGCTGCGCTTCAAGGGCGGCGCACGCGGTGTGCTGGTCGCCTCGCAGATCAGCACCGGCCTGGAGAACGACCTGCGCCTGCGCGTCTCGGGCACGCTGGGCACGCTCGAATGGCACCAGGAGCAGCCGAGCCAGCTGGTGCACCTGCCGCACGATGGGCCCAAGCGCATCCTGACGCGCGGCGCGCCCTGGCTGTGCGAAGCCGCGCAGCGCGCCAGCCGCCTGCCCGCCGGCCACCCCGAGGGTTTCATCGAGGCTTTTGCGAATGTCTATGCGGGCGTGGCGGCCGACATTCGCGCGCGGCTTGCGGGCCATGCGGCCGATCCGCTGGCGGCGGACTATCCGCGCGTGGAAGACGGCGCGCGCGGCGTGCGCTTCATCGAGCGCACGGTGGCCTCGTCGAAAAGCGAATTAAAGTGGACGCCCTGGTAGCGTGCCGGCCTCGCACCCGCGAGGCCGCTTCGCATGACCGCAGGCATCCATGACCCTTCCTTCTTCCAGCGGGCCTTTTTCTTCCCCTTCCTCGGCGCGATGGCTGCGGGCCCTGTGGCTGCGCTGCATCACGCTGTTTCCGCTGAAGCTGGTCGGCTATACCGTCTCCACGCTCGGTTTCTTCCCGCTGTACTTCTGGATCATGAAGAACGCGGGCCAGGCCTGGGTGTTGCCGCTCACGGGCTTCGACCGGCTGATCGCATTCTGGCCGGCGGCATTGCCGGTTTACCTCTCGCTCTGGGGCTACATCGCATTGCCCGTGCTGCTGGCAAAGAACATGCGCGAGCTGCTGGGCTTTTCGTTCGGCTGCGCGGCGATGACGGTCTTTGCGCTGGCCGTGTTCTGGTTCATGCCCACGGCGATCCCGAACTTCACCATCGACGCTACGCCGGGCAGCTCGCTGCACTTCCTCAAGACCGTCGACGCGGCTGGCAATGCCTTTCCGTCGCTGCACGTGTCGTTCGCGGTGTTCACCTGCATCGCGCTGGCGCGGCAGCTGCGCGATGCCGGCGCGCCGGCATGGCTGCACCTGTTCAATGCTGCGTGGGCCGTGGGTATCGTGTATTCGACGATGGCCGTTCGCCAGCACGTGCTGATCGACGTGCTCGGTGGACTGGCGCTGGGTGTGGCACTCGGTATTACATCGCGGCAGGGCGCGGCCACGCGCTCGCATGCGGGCCAGGCGGCGTAGGCCGATCGCGATATTCCGCCGCTGCGGCAAGCCCTGTACAAAGCCGGCTTCGCAGCCATCCCGATGGGGAGAGTCCACCATGAAGATTCGTTTGCCTGCCCTCGCGTTGTGCGCCGCCATCGGTGGTGCCCTTGCAGGCCCCGCGTTCGCGCTCGACATGCCCGCCCGCAAGCCCGGCCTGTGGGAGATCCATTCGGGCGATGCCAGCGGCAAGACCCTTGCCGCCACCATGCAGCAGTGCATCGATGCGGCCAGCGACAAGGCCATGCAGGAGCGCGGCCAGGGCATGGCGCAGGCGCTCGGCAAGGACGCCTGCTCGCAAGACGTGCGCGCCCAGAGCGGCAACCAGATCACCATCGATTCGGTCTGCAAGATCGGCGCCACCACCGCCACCACGCACACCGTGATCAGCGGCGACTTCAATTCCGCCTACCGCATGGACCGCAAGGCCAGCTACAACCCGCCGCTGATGGGCCGCTCGGAAAGCAGCACCACCATGGAAGCGAAATGGATCGGCCCCTGCAAGGCCGACCAGCGGCCCGGCGACATGGTGATGCCCAATGGCACCAAGATGAACATGCTCGACGCCATGGCGGCCCGCAAGAAGTAAGCGAGCCCGCACAGGCCGTTGCGGTTAGGCACAGGTAGGCGCTGGCCCACAGCGCTTTGCGGCCGGCGTTCGGCGGCGAGAAAAGACGGCACCGCCTACGATGGCGTGCCATGTCCGCCAAGGAAGACCTCGTCATTGCACGGCCCGAGGGCCTGTACTGCCCGCCCGGCGATTTCTATATCGACCCGTGGCGGCCGGTGGCGCGCGCCGTCATCACGCATGCGCATTCCGACCACGCCCGCGCCGGCCACACGCACTACCTGGCCCATACCGACAGCGCCGGCACCTTGCGCACGCGGCTCGGTGCCGACATCAACCTGCAGACGCTGCCTTACGGCGAAACCATCGAGCACCACGGCGTGCGCGTGTCGCTGCATCCGGCCGGCCATGTGCTGGGCTCGGCGCAGGTGCGGCTCGAGCACGGCGGCCGCGTGTGGGTGGCCTCGGGCGACTACAAGACCGAGCCCGACGGCACCTGCACGCCCTTCGAGCCCGTGCCTTGCGACACCTTCATCACCGAGTCGACCTTCGGCCTGCCGATCTACCGCTGGCCCACGCAGGCCGTGCTGTTCGCCGAGATCGATGGCTGGTGGCGCGCGAATGCCGAGGCGGGCCGTGCGTCGGTGCTGTTCTGCTATGCCTTCGGCAAGGCGCAGCGCATCCTGCATGGCGTGGACGCCAGCATCGGGCCCATCGTCGTGCATGGTGCTGTGGAGCCGCTCAATGCGGTCTACCGCGCGGCCGGCGTGGCATTGCCCGGGACCTTGCGCGTGACCGATCCGGGTGTCGATGCGGCGCGGCTCAAGCGCGCGCTGGTGCTCGCACCGCCTTCCGCGCAAGGCACGCCGTGGATGAAGCGCTTCGGCAACTACGCCGATGCCTTCGCGAGCGGCTGGATGCAGCTGCGCGGCACGCGCCGCCGACGCGGCGTGGACCGCGGCTTCGTGATGTCCGACCATGCCGACTGGCCCGGCCTTCAGCAAGCCATTGCAGGCACTGGTGCCGAGCGCGTGTTCGTCACGCATGGCAGCGTGCAGGTGATGGTGCGATGGCTCACTGAGAACGGGCTCGATGCACAGGGCTTCAAGACCGAGTACGGCGATGAAGACGACCAGGAAACTCCCGCCCCCGGAGGGTTGGGGAGGGGGCCGGCGGCGCTCGATGGAGATGCCGAGAGCCCCCATCCCAGCCTTCCCCCGGAGGGGGAAGGAGCGAAGCCATGAAGGACTTCGCCGCGCTTTATCGCGATCTCGACGCGAGCACGTCGAGCCTTGCCAAGCAGGCGGCGCTGCAGCGCTACCTGCGCGATGCCACGCCGGCCGATGCCGCGTGGGCCGTCTATTTCCTGGCCGGCGGCAAGCCGCGCCAGCTCGTGCCCACCAAGCTGCTGCGCCTGCTCGCGCAGGAGGCGGCTGGCCTGCCCGAATGGCTGTTCGACGAAAGCTACGACGCCGTCGGCGACCTTGCCGAGACCATCGCATTGCTGTTGCCGCCACCGAGTGAAACGCACGATCTCGGGCTTGCCGGTTGGGTCGAGCAGCACTTGCTGCCCCTGCGCGATGCCGCGAAGACATCGCCCGACCTGCTTGCCGAACGGCTGCGCGTGCAGTGGCAACAGCTCGCGGCCGAAGAGCGGCTGGTGTACTTCAAGCTCATCACCGGCGCTTTTCGCGTGGGCGTGTCGAAGCTGCAGGTGACGCAGGCGCTCGCGGCCATCGGCGGCGTTGACGCCAAGCGTGTCGCGCAACGGCTCATGGGCTACACGCACATCGGTGCGCGGCCGCGGCCCGATGACTACAGCGCGCTCATCGCGCCGGAGTCGGGCGCCGAGCAGGTGCAGAAGACCAGCGGGCAGCCCTATCCGTTCTTTCTCGCGCACCCCTTCAACATTCCGCTCGAACAGTTCGATGCGGTGCTGGGGTCGTCGGCCGACTGGATCGTCGAGTGGAAGTGGGACGGCATCCGCGCGCAACTGGTCAAGCGCGCAGGTGTCGTGTGGGTGTGGTCGCGTGGCGAAGAGCTGGTGACCGAGCGCTTCCCCGAACTCGCCGTGCTCGGCGAGGCGCTGCCCGACGGCACGGTGCTCGACGGCGAGATCGTCGTGTGGCGCAGCGACGAGAACTCGCCGGAGGACGCAAGCGAAGGCAAGGTGCAGCCCTTCGCCGAGCTGCAGAAGCGCATCGGCCGCAAGACGCTCGGCGCCAAGTTGCTGCGCGACATCCCGGTGGTGCTGCTGGCCTACGACATCCTCGAATGGGAAGGGCGCGACCTGCGCGCGCAGCCGCAGTCGCAGCGGCGCGTGCTGCTCGATGAACTGGTCACGCGCATGCGGCACCCTTCGTTGTTGCCGAGCCCGATGCTCACCGGCACCGGCTGGGCAGACCTCGCACATCAGCGCGAAGCCGCGCGCACGATGGGCGTCGAAGGGATGATGCTCAAGCGCCGCGACGCGCAGTACGGCGTGGGCCGCACCAAGGACGTGGGCGTGTGGTGGAAGTGGAAGATCGATCCGCTGAGCATCGACGCGGTGCTGATCTACGCCCAGCGCGGCCATGGCCGCAGGGCGAGCCTTTTCAGCGACTACACCTTCGCTGTGTGGGACGGCCCGCCCGGGCAGGAAGATCGCAAGCTCGTTCCCTTCGCCAAGGCCTACTCGGGCCTGACCGATTCCGAGATGGCACGCGTGGACGCGATCATCCGCAAGACCACCATCGAGAGCTTCGGGCCGGTGAAAAGCGTGAAACCGACGCTGGTGTTCGAGCTGGGTTTCGAAGGCATCGCGCGCAGCACGCGGCACAAGAGCGGCATCGCGGTGCGCTTTCCGCGCATGCTGCGGTGGCGGGAGGACAAGCCGGTGGATGAGGCGGATGCCTTGGAGACATTGGTCGCGCTATTGCCTGCAGAGCCTTTCACTGACCGGACGCAGTTGAGTTAATTTATAACTGCTTTGAAAAGAATTTGATTTTTATAACCAAAGGATGAGCGCCCTATTCTTTTGCTCCAGTGCCTAAAATTCGATCAATCGCATCCACGATGTTGATGACGGTGGACTGTATGCTTTCTATTTCAAGCATAAATAAATCCAACTTTGAGACCATGGAACGCTTTGCTAGATTTATATCTTTGCTAATGCGCGGGAGGGCGTCTGCGGATTCTCTCATGCCTCGCATACCTGATTTTGCAAAATTTGAAGTCTCAACTAAAGATTGCAATGTTTGCCTTAACGCCGAAAGATCATTGACGTCGGACTCGGATTTTTCGAAGTCAGCCCTTAAGGCAAGTGCGTTGGTTAATGCGTCAAACGCAATTTTGCGCGACGCTGAAATTACACTAATTCGACTGTTGAGTGTGTCGGCATAACTACTCATGTCATCTGCCGATCGCTTAATAAAGCGCCGAGCAGATCCGGCATTTACGATCTGCGTTTTTAATTCGTCAGTCCGTTGGCTTAGTTGTTCTCCTACACGCTCTGTTGCTTCATTTATCGTGTCGAGCGCTTGGGTCATTTCCGATAGTTTGCTATCGTAAATCTCCAAATAGTCAATGTATCCAAAGTCATCTTCGGGAAGAAGGCTCGAAATGGGCAATGATGAATCGATTGAAAGTGAATTGCTTAATTGCGTTTGCGTCGAAAATTTCTGAGCAATCGCTGAAAGATGGCCTCTCAAGGAAGATTCGAAACCAGCCTCATCCTCGAATTCGAAGTACAGACCACCTTTATCAGAGAGCGATTTCTTGAACTGCTGAACTCGCAGAAGTTGTTGCGTGTCAATTTTCGAAGGTGCTATTGGCGCATCTTTGAAATAGAGCATGATTTCTGGTGATTTTGTTTGCTTCCATCGCGCGTATGCTTGATCGAACTCTTCGATGGTCCCGGAGTCTGCCCGCGGGGTTGGCGTACCTAAGCGTCCCCAGAAAATTCCAATGAAGACATCATAAGCGCCAATTTGTTCATTTATGGCGGCTTGTGGGTCGCTTGAAAACGAGGGGTGAACATTGGTTTCCCATTTGACGAGTTCAAATGTGATTCCGAGACTTTGACTCCAAATTAAATTTAATTGAGTAATAACGGATTCAAGAATATCTCGCTCATTAGCCACGTCGCCCGGTGAAGCTACAAATATTTGAATGGCGGTGGTTTGACGTGGCATTTGCTTTCCTTGAGTGTGGTGATTTAACTCTTTGGCCGTGCGAAAAATCAAGCGGCCGTGAAGTGAATTGCGCTGAGTAGTAAACAGCAAACTTTACAGTGCTTGACCATGCCGTTCTCAGTTTCTGCTTGGTTTCGATCGCGACACTGGAAGCCCTTTCACTTTCAACGTGAAGTATGGAAGGCCATCGGTGAAGGTAAATCTGGCCTACTGCATGCCACCACCGGCGCGGGCAAAACCTATGCGGTGTGGTTGGGCGCATTGCTGACTTTCTCCAGAGCCCGCAAGCCGAGTGCTCCCAGCCTGACACCGATGCCGCTCACAGTGCTCTGGCTCACGCCCATGCGCGCCCTGGCTGCCGACACCTTGCGCGCACTGCAGCAGCCACTCGAAGCCCTCGGCGCCGACGTGCACCCGTGGAGCGCCGGCGCCCGCAGCGGCGACACCTCATCAGCCGAACGCAGCGCACAGAACACGCGGCTGCCCACAGTGCTCGTCACCACCCCCGAAAGCCTCTCGCTGCTGCTCGCCCGCGCCGATGCACGCGAGGTGCTCGGCCATGTGCAGATGGCCGTAGTCGATGAATGGCATGAGCTGCTCGGCAACAAGCGCGGCGTGCAGGTGCAGCTCGCGCTGGCGCGGCTCAAGCGCTGGAATGCCGATCTCGCGATCTGGGGCATGTCGGCCACGCTCGGCAACCTGCAGGAGGCGATGCACGCACTGCTGGGCCATGAAGATGGCGTGCTCGTGCAGGGCCAGGTGCCCAAGAAACTGGTCATCGATTCGTTGCTCCCGGGCCTTGCCGAGCGCTTTCCGTGGGGCGGCCACTTGGGTCTCACGATGCTGCCGCAGGTGCTCGGGGAGATCGCCGCGAGCAAGACCACGCTGGTCTTCACCAACACGCGCTCGCAAGCCGAGATCTGGTATCAGGCCATGCTGGAGGCGCGGCCCGAGTGGGCGGGCCTTATCGCGCTGCACCATGGCTCGCTCGACCGCGAGGTGCGCGAATGGGTCGAGCTGGGTCTGAAGAGTGGCGAACTCAAGGCAGTGGTCTGCACATCGAGCCTGGACCTCGGCGTCGACTTTTTGCCGGTCGAGCGCGTGCTGCAGATCGGCTCGCCCAAGGGCGTGGCGCGGCTGCTGCAGCGCGCGGGCCGTTCGGGCCATGCGCCGGGGCGGCCGTCGCGCATCACGCTCGTGCCCACGCACAGCATCGAGATGGTCGAAGGCTCGGCCGCGCGCACGGCCATCGCGGCGGGCCACATCGAGGCGCGCCATTCGCCTGATCAGCCGCTCGACGTGCTGGTGCAGCACCTCGTGACGGTGGCGCTTGGCGGCGGTTTCGTGCCCGACGCGCTGTACGACGAAGTGCGCGGCACGGCGGCCTATGAAGGCCTTTCGCGCGAGAGCTGGCAGTGGTGCCTCGACTTCGTGTCGCAGGGCGGCCCGTCGCTTGCGGCCTACCCCGACTACAAGCGCGCCGTGCCCGACGCGGACGGCGCGTGGCGCGTGCCCGATGCGCGGCTCGCGCGGCGGCATCGCATGAACATCGGCACCATCGTGAGCGATGCCAGCATGTCGGTGCAGTACCTCGGCGGCTCGAAGATCGGCAATGTCGAAGAGAGCTTTGTCGCGCGCATGAAGCCCGGCGACTGCTTTCTGTTCGGCGGCCGGCTGCTCGAACTCGTGCGCATCCACGACATGACGGCCTGGGTGCGGCGCACCTCCGGCAAGCGGCCGGCGGTGCCGCGCTGGGGCGGCGGGCGCATGCCGCTGTCGAACACGCTGGCCGATGCGGTGGTGCAGCAGCTCGCGCTGGCCGGCGAAGGCCGGTACGACTCGCCCGAGCTGCAATGCGTGCGGCCGTTGCTTGAAATCCAGCAGCAGTGGTCGGCGCTGCCGACGCCGCAGACGCTACTGGCCGAAACGCTGAGCACGCGCGAGGGCTCGCACCTGTTCCTGTATCCGTTCGCGGGTCGGCATGTGCATCTGGGTCTGGCGAGCTTGCTGGCCTGGCGCATCGCGCAGCACGAGGCGCGCACCTTCTCGATCGCGGTCAATGACTATGGCTTCGAGCTGCTGAGCGCGACCGAGGTCGACTGGCCCACGCTGCTGCCGCAGGTGCTGCGTTTGCCAGAAGGCGAGGGCGACGAAGCCCATGCGGTGTTGCTGCACGAAGTGCTGGCCTCGCTCAATGCGGGCGAACTCGCGCAGCGGCGCTTTCGCGAGATCGCCCGCGTGTCGGGGCTGATCTTCCAGGGCTATCCGGGCGAGAAGCGAAGCAGCAAGCAGCTGCAGGCGTCGTCTTCGCTGTTCTGGGAGGTGTTTCGCAAGTACGACCCGGACAACAGGCTGCTGCAGCAGGCCGAGCAGGAGCTGCTGGCGCAGGAGCTGGAGATCGGGCGCCTGCGCGCGAGCCTTTCGCGCATGGCCACGCAGCAACTGGTGCTGAAGCCGCTCGCGCGGCCGACGCCGTTTTCGTTTCCGCTGATGGTCGAGCTGTTCCGCGAGAAGCTGTCGAACGAGAACGTGGCCGACCGCATCGCGCGCATGGTCGAGCAACTGGAGAAGGCGGCGGGCGGCGTGGTCACTGCCGGAGGGGTGGAGCGCGTGAAAGGCACGCTGGCCTTCGGGCAGGAAGGGCCGGGAAAGCCGGCGAAGTCATCGGGCACCCGGCGCGAGCGGCGGCGGCCTTCGAGGCCGCTGCCGCCGCTATGAAGCGTGGCCGACAAGGCGTGAAGAAACCGTAGCGAGCGCGCCGAGCTTGCATCGAGGACCGGAGCCGTACTTCTGTACGGTGAGGACCGCAGGTGCGAGATCGGGGCGCGCAGCAGGTTGATTCGCGCCTTGTCAGCCGGCGCCGTGCGCCTTCACCCACCGCACGATGTCCGCCGCGCCCATCGCGCCGGCTTGCCGTGCCACCTCGCGGCCACCACGGAACAGCGCCAGCGTCGGGATGCTGCGGATGTCGAAGCGCGCGCCGAGCGCCGGCACGGCCTCGGTGTCGACCTTGGCCAGCCGCACATGCGGTTCGAGCTGGGCCGCGGCCTGTTCGTAGCCCGACGCCATCTGGCGGCAGGGGCCGCACCAGGGTGCCCAGAAATCGACCAGCACCGGGATCTCGTTGCGCGCGATGTGGCGGTCGAAGGTGGCTTCGTCCGGCAGCGCGGTCGAGTGGCCGACGAACAGCGGGCGGTGGCAACTGCCGCAGTCGGGCGCGCTGCCCAGTTGCGCCGCGCGCACGCGGTTGGTCGTGTGGCAGTGCGGGCAGACGATGTGCAGCGGGGGCGATTCGGTCATGCGCAAGAACTGGGGGCCACCGGGGCCAATTGCAAGCCGGTCGCCAGCACCTGCGCCTTTTGCGACACTGCCAGCCCGTGACTTCCCCGCAATCTTCCGCGTCGCTGCTCCCGGTCCATTGGGCTGGCGAGCTGCTGCAGCTGCTGCCCGAGCGCGCGCTCTGGTGGCCCGGCGCGCGCGTGCTGTTCGTGGCCGACCTGCATCTGGGCAAGGCAGCCACCTACCGGGCGCTGGGCCAGCCGGTGCCGGGCGGCACCACGCTGGAGAACCTGTCTCGGCTCGACGCGCTGATCGCGCGGCATGTGCCGCAGCGCCTCGTGTTCCTGGGCGACTTCCTGCACGCGGCGCAGGCGCGCACCGTGCTCGCCACCGTGGAAGACTGGCGCGCGCGGCATGCGGGCATCGCGATGACGCTGGTGCGCGGCAACCACGACAGCCGCGCGGGCGATCCGCCGGAGACGCTGGACATCAACGTGGTCGACGAGCCTTTTCTGCTGGGGCCCTTTGCCTGTTGCCACCATCCGCAATCGCATGCGACGCATTTCGTGCTCGCGGGGCATCTGCATCCGGCTTGCAAGCTCTACGGGCGCGGGCATGACAGCATGCGCCTGCCTTGCTTCGTGAGCGATGCGCGGCAGGCCGTGCTGCCGGCCTTTGGCGAATTCACGGGGGGATTGGTGATGGCGTCGGCGCCGGGACGGCGTTTCTATGCGGTGGGTGGTTCGACCGTGTGGGCGCTGCCGGTGGCCGATTGACTCTTGCCCCTTCCCCCTCTGGGGGAAGGCTGGGATGGGGGCAGGCAGAACGCCCGATGGCTACGCCGCTTGCCCCCACCCCGACCCTCCCCCGGAAGGGGAGGGAGAAAGACACAAGACAAGGCTCAGAGCACCACGGGCTCGTCGGGCAATTCGTTCACGTTGACGTCGTTCTCGCCCAGCGGAAAGTGCTCGACCAGCAGGGCTGAAATCTCTTCCAGCGCCTGCGTGAGCCCATCCTCGAAGCGCCCCTCGCGAAACGCCGCGCCCATGCGCTGCGTCATCGCGGCCCATTCGGCCTCACCCACGCGCGCGTGGATGCCACGGTCCGCCACGATCTCGATCGCGTGTTCGGCCAGCAGCAGGTAGATCAGCACGCCGTTGTTGTGTGCCGTGTCCCACACGCGCAGCTTGCCGAACAGCATCACGGCGCGTTCCCGCGCGGGTGCATGGCGCCACAGGTACGACATCGGCAGGCCGGCTTCGATGCACAGGCGGATCTCGCCGCTGTGCCGGCGCTCGCTCGCGGCCACGCGGCCCCCGAGGCGTTGCAGCGCATCGGCCGGCAGCGCATGGCGAACGGCGGCCTCGTCGATCCAGCGATGGCGCCAGATGCGGCCGAGCTTTGAAAACAGCGTTGCGTCGCTTGCCATGTTCACCAACCTCCGGAGGCACCGCCGCCGCCGAAATTGCCACCGCCGCCGGAGCTGAAACCGCCCCCGCCGCCACCTCGGCCGCCGCCCCAACCTCCGCCGCCGCCACCGCCCCAGCCACCACCACCGCCACCAAGCCTGCCGGTGCCGACGACGAAAGAGGCCACCAGCGCGATCAGCCCGGCAATCGCCGCGATGACCAGGCTGGTCGTGAGAAAGAAGGCCACCACGCCGATGCCGCCGCCCATGACGAGCGCGCCCAGTTTCTGGCCCAGCACCGCGCGCACGATGGGCGCGCCGACGAAGACGCCGACGAACAGGAAGATGGCGAGGTTTTCCCAGTCGAAGCCGCCGTTGCCGCTGCCGGCATTGCCCGTGTCGCGCGAAGGCTCTGGCAGCGGCTCGCCATCGACGAGTCCGATGAGCCGGTCCACCGCCGCATTCAGCCCGCCCGCAAAGTCGTTGTTGCGAAAGCGCGGCTTCATCTCTTCATCGATGATGCGCACCGCCGCCAGGTCGGGCACCGCGCCTTCGAGGGTCTTGGCGGTTGCGATGCGCATCTGGCGGTCGTTCTTCGCCACCACCACCAGCAGGCCGTCGCCCACGCCCTTGCGGCCGATCTTCCAGGCGTCGCCCACGCGCTGGGTGAAGCTGGCGATGTCTTCGGGCTGCGTCGTCGGCACCATCAGCACCACGATCTGCGAACCCTTGCGCTGCTCGAACGCGGCGAGCTTGGTTTCGAGGCCGTTGCGCTGTGCGCCGTCGAGCGTGCCGGTCTGGTCGATCACCCGCGCCGTGAGCGCGGGCACCGGCACCAGGCCCTGTTGTTGCGCCAGCGCCGGCAGGCTGGCCCAGGCGATGACTGTCAGGAAGACCGCGGCCAGCGCGCGACGGAGCATCAGCAGTGCAGCAGCCATGGCCATCGGGCGCGGCTTACTTCTTCGGTGCGCTGAAATCGACCGTGGGCGGCGTGGAAATCTGCGCCTCGTTCTGCACCGAGAAGTTGGGCTTCGGTGCGTAGCTGAAGATCTTGGCCGTGATGTTGGTCGGGAAGCTGCGCGCGAGCACGTTGTACTCCTGCACGCTTTCGATGTAGCGGTTGCGCGCCACGGTGATGCGGTTCTCGGTGCCTTCGAGCGTCACGCGCAGATCGCGGAAGGCCTGGTTGGCCTTCAGGTCGGGGTAGCGTTCCGACACCGCCATCAGCCGCGACAGTGCCGACGAGAGCTCGCCCTGCGCCTGCTGGAATTTCTGAAAAGCCTCGGGGTTGTTGAGCGTCTCGGGCGTCACCTGGATCGAGGTGGCCTTGGCACGCGCCTCGATCACCTTGGTGAGCGTGTCCTGCTCGAAGCTGGCCTCGCCCTTCACGGTGGCGACGATGTTGGGCACGAGGTCGGCGCGCCGCTGGTACTGGTTGAGCACCTCGCTCCAGGCCGATTTGCTGGCCTCGTCAAGTGCCTGGAACTGGTTGTAGCCGCAGCCGCTCAGGGACACGACCGCCACGAGAATCAAGAGCCAGCGCTTCATCATCATTTGCATTACCTCCGCTAGAAGAGCCGGAAGTTAGCATAGATGGCTCTATGTCCCTCGATCCTCTACAGGCCCTGCAGGCAGCGAACCGCGCGCCGCCGCCCGTCGCCGCAACCACCGACGGCACGCTGCTCATTGCCGGTGCGACCGGCGCCCTGGGCCAGGAGTTGCTGCGCCGGCTGGCGGGCAGCCACCGCTTCGCCCATGCCCGCGTGCTGGCACGCGAGCCGATCCGCGACGGGCTGCGTGGCGTCGAGACCTACCTGAGCCCCGGCCTGCCGATCGCGCAATGGCCGCTGACCTCGGCCGACACGGCGGTCATCGCCTTCGACCCGCCGCGCATGTACCACGAGCGCGAGCGCGCGCTGTGGGTGCCCGCGCCGTCCGACCTGCCGGAACTCTCGCGCTGGCTGCGTGCCTGCGGCGTGCGCACGCTGGCCATCGTGCAGCCGCACGACCAGGGCCGGCTGCCCGAGGCGCTCAAGCGCGGGCTCGCGAGCCTGGACGAACAGGCGGTGGTGGCGAACGGCTTCGAACGCGTGATCCTCGTGCGCTCGGCGCGCAAGCCGGCGAATGCGAAGTTCGCGAACCCGGCCGAGCGGCTGGCCGCGTGGATGCTGTCCGTCGTGCGCTTCATGGTGCCGAGCAGCGAGCAGCCGGTGCGCGCGTCGAAGGTGGCCGAGCTGCTCGACTTGGCCTTGCGCATCGCGCCCGAAGGCGTGCACGTGGCGGCGCCCGAACTGGTGTGGCAGGCCTCGCAGGGCGGCGAGATGCAAGCGGTCGCGCAGCGCTGGCTGGGTTTGCCGGGTTAGTTTCTCAGCCGCGCCACTGGCGCAGCAACTCCGCCGAATCGAGCACCAGCCCGAGGTGCAGCGACACCATCGCCAGCGCCGCGCCTTCCAGATGCGCATCGGTGCCGCGCACCAGGTCGCGCAACACGATCACGCGGTAGTTGTGGTTGTTGGCATCGAAGGCGGTGTTGAGCACGCAGCAGTCGGTAAAGCCGCCATCGAGCACCACGGTCTGGATGCGCTGGTTGCGCAGCAGAAAGTCGAGGTCGGTCGGGTAGAAGGCCGACAGCCGGCGCTTGTTTTCCACGCGCATGTCGCCGGGCTCCACGCGCGTGACCCATTCGGTCCAGCGCGAGCCTTCGAGGGCGTGCGCATCGGCGTTCGGGATCGCGCCCACATGCAGCGGGAAGGTGCGGCGCCAGGCGGCCGGAATGCCTTGGGTGTCGTCCACGCCACCGGGCCGCAGCACCGACTTGATGTGCACGATGCGCACGCCCAGTGCGCGTGCTTCGTCATGGAAGCTGTCGATGGGCGCCACCACGTCCCGTGCGCGCGGCGCGGGGCAGGGGCAATCGGGGTCGTCGTCCAGATGGCCGCGATGCATGTCGATCGACAGCACTGCGGTGGTGGCCGGATCGAGGTAGTCGGCAAACTGCGCGTCGTCGAGCGCGCGTTCTTCGCCATAGACCCAGGCCTTCATCGCCGCTCCTCCCGCACATAAGGTTGGCCCAGCGCGCCGGGCTCTTCGTCGGCACCGCGCCGCGAGAGCGCGACCCAGACCATCACGCCCAGCGTCACAACGTAGGGCGTCATCATCACGAAGTACTGCGGCAACTGCACGCCGGCCGCCGCCAGTTGCGGAATGAGCGCCTCGATGCAACCGAACAGCAATGCACCGACCAGTGCTTTCCACGGCGACCAGCGCGCGAAGATCACGAGGCCCACCGCGATCCAGCCGCGCCCGCCGGTCATGCCTGCGATCCACAGCTTGGTGCTGACCACCGAGATGTACGCACCCGCCAGCCCCACCAATGCCGAGCCCGCGAGCACGGCCGCAAAACGCCATGCCGCGACGCGGATGCCGGCCGCGTCGGCCGCCTGCGGGTTCTCGCCCACGGCGCGCAGCCGCAGGCCGGTGGAGGTGCGCGTGAAGAACCACGCCACCGCGCCGAAGATCGGCAGCGTGAGCCACACCATCGCGTTCTGCTCGAACAACCTGCCCACGCCCGGCAGCAGCGACAACGGCCACAGCGCCATCGTGCCGATGCCTTCGGTGGTGTGGTTGGTCCAGTCGGCCATCGAGCCGACCAGCGCAGTGAGCCCCTGGCAGAAGAACACCAGCGCGAGCCCGGCGATCACCTGGTTCACGCGCAGCCAGATCACCATGATCGCGAACAGCACCGAGACGAGGCTGGCCGCGAGCATCGCCAGCACCAGCGACACCGCCGGCTGGCCGAGCGCCAGTTGCGCGCCGATGCCGGCCAGTGCGCCGACCAGCATCAACCCTTCGGCGCCGAGCGAGAGCACGCCCGCGCGCTCGCAGATGATGAGACCGAGCGCCGCCAGTGCATAAGGCACCGCGAAGTCGGGCGTGCTCGCGAGCCAGTTGAGGATGACACCGCCGCTCATGCCGCTGCCTCCCCGCCCACGCGGCGCAGCCGGTGGCGCATGAAGAAGTCGCTCGATGCCACGCACACCACGATCACGGCCTGTATCAGCTGCACCATCGAGAACGGCACCTGGTAGAACACCTGCAGGCTGCGCCCGGTGACGAACAGCGCCGCCACCAGCAGTGCCACCACGGTGGCCGCCAATGGGTTGTTGCGCGCAAGGAAGGCAATGAGGATGCCCGAGAAGCCATAGCCCTGGTAGAAGGCCTGCGTGAGCCGCCCTTCCTGCCCCGCCGCCACCGCGAAGCCCGCGAGACCAGCCATTGCACCCGACAGCAGCACCGCGCCATAGATGGTGCGGCGCACTGGCACGCCGTTGGCATGCGCCACGCGCGGGTTGGCATCGACAAAGCGCAGGTACAGCCCCGCGCGGCTCACGCCCACCAGCCACCACGCCAGCAGCGCCACGATGCCCGCGAGCAGGATCGCGCTGCCCACGCCGGCGCCCAGTTCGGGCAGCCGCTCGAAGGCGCGGAACTGCGGCGAGTACGGAAAGTTGTCCTTCGGGTCCTTCCAGCTGCCATAGACCAGATGCAGCAGGAAGTTGGCCGCCATGTAGTTGAGCATCAGCGTCGAGATGATCTCGTTCACGCCCAGCTTCAGCTTGAGCCACGCGGGCCCCAGCACCCAAAGCAGGCCGCAGCCCACGGCCGCCACGAACATCAGCGGAAGGCGCAGGTTCTCGGGGCCGATCTGCCACATCGAGATGGCGGTCGCGCCGATGGCGCCCCAGACCATCTGGCCTTCCAGGCCCAGGTTCCAGAAGCGCGCGCGGAACGCGATGGAGCCCGCCAAGCCGACCAGGATCATCGGCGCGGCCTGGAACAGCACGGCGCGAAAGTTCTGGCCGTCGAGAAAGGTCTGCACCACGAACTCGTTGGCGAGTTCATCGGCCGGCACACCGGCGGCCACGAGGATCGCGGCGGAGATCACGAAGCCGACTCCCAGCGCCGCCGCGAGGATCAGCGCCTGCCAGCGCCATGCCATGTGCTGGCGGATTTCCAGCGCGTAGCGGCGGCCGGCGAGCGGTTGTGCCGTTCGTGCGCCTTGATGCGTTGCCGGCTTTGATGGGGAAGGGTGTGCCATGTCGGCGGCCAGCGATGCGTCAGCCATGGTCCACCATCGCCTGTCCGATGGCCTGGCGGTCGGCCGGTTGCGCGAACTCGCCTGCGATGCGGCCACGCGTCATCACGCCCACGCGATCGGCCAGCTGCAGCACTTCGTCGAGGTCTTCGCTGATGAGCAGCACCGCAGCGCCACCGTCGCGCGCGGCGCGCAGCCGCGCATGCACCTCGGCGCTCGCGCGCACGTCGAGCCCGCGGCTGGGGCTGTGCGCCAGTACCAGCGTCGGCGACTTGCCGAACTCGCGCGCCAGCACCAGCTTCTGCGCATTGCCACCCGACAGCAGCGCGGCCTTCTGCGCCACCGAGCGCACGCCTTGCACGTCGAAGGCGCGCACGGCCTCTTGCGTGTCGCTCTGGATGCGGCCACGGCGCAGATGCCACACCGGGCCATAGCGCCCGCTGTGCACGCGGCCGATAGCGTAGTTCTCGGCCACCGAGAGGCCGCCCGCGAGCGCGAGCCCGTAGCGGTCGGCCGGAATCGCGGCAATGCCGAGCCCGCGCCGCGCTGATGCGGGCATCGCCTTGAGATCGCCATGCCCTTCGAGCCGGATCTCCCCCTCGGTCGCTTCGCTCGGCAGTCCCATGATGGCGCCGGCCAGTTCGCCCTGGCCATTGCCGCCCACACCGGCAAGGCCATAGATTTCGCCCGCGTGCAGTTCGAGGTCGACACCGTCGAGCACGCGCCGTCCTTGCGGCGAAGCGGGCGAGCGCAGCCCGCGCACCGTGAGGCGCACCGGGCCGCGTGCCACCTTCGCGGGCTGATAGCCCGATGCCGAAATGGACTCGCCCACGGTCAGCTTCACGAGTTCGGTCACTGACGTCGCACCCGGCTCCAGCGTGGCCACCGTGCGTCCACCGCGCATCACCGTCACGCGGTCGGCATAGGTCTTCACGTCGGCCATCTTGTGCGTGACCAGGACCACGGCAGCACCCGCGCGCGCCAGCCCCTGCACGGTCTGCAGCAGGCGCGCGGCTTCCTGGTCGGTCAGCACGGCCGTGGGCTCGTCGAGGATCAGGATGCGCGCGCCCGCCAGCAGCACCTTGAGGATTTCCACGCGCTGCTGTTCGGCGATGGAGAGGGCGTCGATGCGCTTGGCCGGATCGATCTCGAAGCCCAGCTCCGAGGCCTTGTTGCGGATGTCGCGTTCGATCTCGCGCAGCCGCTCGCCGTGGCTCTGGAACTCGGCCGGCGGCGGCGCGGTGAGCAGGATGTTCTGCGCCACCGTGAACGGCCGAACCAGCTTGAAATGCTGGTGGACCATGCCGATGCGATGCCGCGCCGCATCGCGCGGCCCGGTGAAGCGCACCGCGTTGTCGTCCACCAGCAGTTGCCCCGCCTCCGGCGCATAGAGCCCGGCCGCGATGTTCATCAGCGACGACTTGCCCGCGCCGTTCTCGCCGAGCAGGGCGTGCACCTCGCCCCAGCGCGCGGCGAAGTGGGCGTCGGTCAATGCCGCGAAGCCGTCGAAGGACTTGCGGATGCCGGTGAGTTCGAGCGCGTTGGGCATGGTGCTTTCGGCTGGCTGCTTACTTCTGCGTGACCACGCCCTTGACGAACCAGTCCATCTTCCAGAGGTCGGCGTCCGACAGCACCGCGCCCTTGGCCACGCGCTCCTTGCCGTCGCGGTCGGCCAGCGGGCCGGCGTAGATCTGCTTGCCCTTGAGGATCGCCTCGCGCTCCGCCGTGATCTGTGCGGCCTTGTCCTTGGGCACGGCGGGGCCGAAGCCCGCGATGTCGGTGCCGCCGTCCTTCATCTCGATGAAGGCGCCGTAGGGGGCGGGCTTCCAGTTGCCGGCCATGACCTTCTTCAGTTCGGGCGTGAGAAAGCGGTCCCACACCCACACCGACGAGCACAGCGTGGCCTTGGGCGCGAACTGGCGCAGGTCGCGGTGGTGGCCGGTGCCGTACACGCCGCGCTCCTGCGCCACGATCTGCGGCGTCGGGCTGTCGACGTGCTGGCCGATCACGTCGGCGCCCTGGTCGATCAGCGCGGCGGCTGCTGCGCGTTCCTTGATGGGGTCGTTCCACGCGCCGGTGTAGATCACGTTGACGGTGGCGTTGGGGTTCATCTTCTGCGCACCGAGCGCGAAGGCATTGATGGTCCAGTTCACCACGCCGAAGGGGTTGGCCGCGACGAAGCCGAGCTTGCCCGTCTTCGATGCCGCGCCGGCCGCCATGCCGCACAGGTACTGGCTCTCGTAGGTGCGGCCGTAGAACGATTCGAGGTTGCTGCCGTTGGTGGTGCCCGAGCCGTTGAGGAAGGCCACGTCGGGGTACTTGGCGGCCAGGTCCTTGAAGCTGTCGGAATAACCGAAGGCCGTGCCGATCACGATGTTGGCGCCGCGCTGGATGAACTTCTCGGCCGCTGGCTTGATAGCCGATGCGTCTTCGGGCACGTTCTCGACGAACTGGATCTTCTGGCCGATTTCCTTTTCGATCTTCACGCGGGCTTCGTCGAAAGCCTGCGTCCAGCCGCCGTCGTTCTTCGGGCCGAAATAGAGCATCGCGATCTTGGGCTTGTCCTTGAGGGTGAAGCCGTCGGCCGCCATCGCGGGCGGCGTGATGAAGCACGCGCCGCCGGCTGCGAGCGTCAGTGCAAGGCCAAGAAAGCCGGTGGGGTGTGTGCGCAGCATGGAGCAACCTTTCATGGGAAGCAGGGGAAGGACAGACGAAGAGAAGTGGGAGTCGCCGCGCGCGTCACATCATGAAGTTGATGCGGAACACATTGCCTTCGGGGTCGAGCAGCACGGACTGGTACCAGTTGTAGTAAGTGACGTAAGGCGGCTTGATGAGCGTGGCGCCTGCTTCGAGCGCAACGGGGACCATGCGGTCGACGTGGGCCTGGCTGTCGACGTCGATGTTCAGAAGGAACTTCACGCCGCGTGTGTCGGAGAACTCGGAAAGGTGCAGCAGCTCGTAGGCGTCGAGTGCGTTGAAGCCCAGGCTCGACTTGCCGGTGTCGAGCCCTCGAAAGATGGGCGAGCGGATCGCCTCGATCTCGGGGAAGCCGAAGACGCGCTGGTAGAAGCCGCTGAGCGCGACCACGTCTTTGGCGAAGACGTTGACGTAGGAGAGGTGGGCCATGCCGGTCTTGACAGTCCTGAGGGCTAAGCCGCGACCTTGGTGCCGCCGAAGGTCGTCTGCTTGACGAACTTCGAGGTGAGGTGATCGCCGGAAGAAATGGGCGCGTACTTGGGCTGCTCGCCGGGTGCGAGACAACTTGGAAGGCACTCGACCATCGCGTCGTAGTTGGGCTGGTGAAAGAACACCAGCGACTGCCTGCGGTTGGTGCTCGCCACCTCGAACGGCGGGTTGATCACGCGGTGCAGCGTCGACACCCACTGGTCGTTGGTCCACTGCATCATCAGGTCGGCGATGTTGACGACCAGGCCGCCTTCGACCTGCGGCACATCGACCCATTGGCCGGCCTTGTTGAACACCTGCAGGCCCTTGTCGTCGGGCAGCACGATGGTGAGGCTGCCGTAGTCGCTGTGCGCGCCTGCGCGCAGCTGGCCGGGCAGCGGTTGCTCGCGCTGCGGCGGATAGCTCAGCACGCGGAACATGCTGATGTGCCTGTCGATCTTGTCGTCGAAGAAGGTCTCGGGCAGCGAAAGGCCGAGCGCGAAGATGCGCATCAGCGAGCGCGAGAGATCGCTCATGGCCTCGAAGTAGCCTTCGTAGGCTTCGCGGAACCCGTCGATGGGCGGCCAGCTGTTGGGCTCGAAGTGCGGACCCGCTGCAGGGCCGCGGTGGTAGTCGTCGTCGGGCACGTTCGACGGGCCGACGGAGAACGACTCTTTCAGGTCGCCCGGTGCGGCTTCTTCGAGGCTGTACGACAGGCCCTCTTCGCCGACCGCGCTGTAGCCGCGCACCGCGTCTTCGCGCGGACGATCGACCTTGCGCTTCTCGCCCAGCGGCATGTCGAAGAACCGGCGCGACAGTGTCGACACGCGCGAGATCAGCTCCGTGGAAATGCCGTGATTGGTGATGACCAGGAAGCCGATGCTGCGGCAGGCTTCGTCGACCTTTCTCGCAACCTCCGACTTGCCTTCGGGGCTGCCGGAGAAGTAGGGCGCGAGATCGATGATGGGGACAGACAGAAGGGTCATGGGACGTTCCTTGTGCGTGGCGTGTGTACCCGTGCTCCATGCAACGTCTGTGCCAGTTGGACCAAATGGACAAATCGCTTTTGCCGCGTCAGCATGGTGCGCGGCGCAAGGCCTGCAGGCCGTTGCGGCGCAGGGCGATGCACCGTGGCCTTACAGTGGTGCGCCGTCGCGATGGGGGCTTGCAGGTATGGCCCGTGCAAGCCCGCTCTTCGCAGGCGAGTGAACGAACGAATCCGGAATCCAGAAGAAGCGAGGGAAGATGCCGAAGACCAAGGCGCTGGCCGCAGCCAGCAGCAAGACCACCACCGACAAGCCGGCGCGCAAGCGTGCGAAGCCCGCCGTGCGCAGCGCGTCGGCCGTGAACCGGCGGCTGCGCCAGATCGAGGACAAGCGCAGTGCGATCCTCGGTGCTGCGCTGGGGCTGTTCTCGCGCTTCGGATTGCATGGCACCTCGATCGACCAGGTGGCGGCGCGCGCCGACGTGTCGAAGAGCAACCTGCTTTATTACTTCGCGAACAAGGAAGAGCTGTACGTCAACGTGCTGCGCGATCTGCTCGCGCTGTGGCTCGAACCGCTGCGTGGCTTCAGCGCGGAGCAAGACCCGGCCGAGGCCATCGGCGACTACATCCGGCGCAAGCTGGTGGTATCGCGCGACCGGCCGGATGCGTCACGCTTGTTCTGTCTTGAAATGATCCAGGGTGCGCCGCTGTTGCGGGATGAACTCGATCGCGAACTGCACACGCTGGTCGAGCGAAAGTCGGAAGTCATCAAGGCGTGGATCGAAGCCGGCAAGCTGGCGCCGGTCGATCCGCATCACCTGATCTTCGCGCTGTGGGCGGTCACGCAGCACTACGCGGATTTCGGTGTGCAGGTTCAGGCGCTGACGGGGCACACGCTGGACGATGCGGCGTTCTTCGAGCAGACGGTAGAGAACGTTCAGCGCATCGTTCTTCAGGGCATCGCGCCACGCTAGGTCTTGCTCCCTCCCCTTCCGGGGGAGGGTTGGGGTGAGGGCAAGCGGCGTACCTATTGGGCGCTCTGCCTGCCCCCATCCCAGCCTTCCCCCAGAGGGGGAAGGAGCAATGCAAAAGACATCGCTTGCGGATGACCCAGGAAGGATCAGTGCTGCGGCGGCACCGCGATCTCGTGATAGCGGCGATCGAAATAGATCAACCCCTGCGCTGCCCCACCGATGGCAATGGCCACCGCTTCGCAGAACAGCACATCGTGCGTGCCCGCATGCGTGGCATGCAGCACGCGGCAGTCGAAGGACACGGCCGCATCGTCGAGCATCGGCGAGCCGGTGGTCTTGCTGCTCCAGTTGCCGGCCGCGAAGCGTTCGTCCATCGGCGTCTTGCCGCCGAACAGCGCTGACAGCGTCTGGTGCCCGGCGGACAGCACGTTCACGCACAGCACGCCATTGGCCTTGAAGGCGGGGTACACCGAGGCCGAGCGGTTCAGGCACACCAGCAGCATCGGCGGCTCGTCGGTCACGCTGCACACGGCCGAGGCCGTGAAGCCGGCGCGGCCCGCGGGGCCGTCGGTGGTGATGATGTTGACCGCCGCGCCCAGCCGCGCCATCGCATTGCGGTAGTCGGCCTTGGGCAAGCCGGGCGGCAGTCCGGTCAGGTTCGATGCGGGGGAGTGGGAGGCCATCGCGTTGAGCATGGGGTGACTTTTTCAGGCCAGCAGGCAGGCTTCGTCGAAGGGCAGCCGCGGCAGGCGGCCGAACACCTTCGACACGTCGCCGTGGCCGAGGTTGATGAGGAAGTTGGCGCTCCAGTCGGTGCCCTCGAAGAAGGCGGCATCGACCTTCGCCTTGTCGAAGCCCGACATCGGGCCGGCGTCGAGGCCCACGGCGCGCGCTGCGAGCAGCAGGTAGCCGGCCTGCAGGCTGGCATTGCGAAAGGCCGTCTCGTGCGCGGCCTCGGGGCTGCCGGTGAACCAGCTGCGCGCGTCGGCATGCGGGAACAGCGTGGGCAGCTTGTCGTAGAACTTGCGGTCCCATGCGGCGATCACCGTGACCGGCGCGTTCATGGTCTTGTCGAGGTTGCCCTTCGACAGCGCGGGCGCCAGGCGCTGCTTGCCTTCGGGCGTTCGCACGAAGACGAAGCGCGCGGGCGAGCAGTTGGCCGAGGTCGGGCCGAGGCTGGCGAGTGCGTAGACCTGCTGCAGTTGTGCGTCGGACACCGGTTCATCGGTCCAGCCGTTGTGGCTGCGCGCGCCGGTGAAAAGAAGCGACAGGGCCGCGTCGTCGAGTGTGGATGTGGTGGTCATGCGGGGACTGTGGATTGAGTGGGTGCGCTCACCCGCGAGAGAAAGTCGAGCAGGCTGCGGTTGAAGGCATCGGCCTCGGTCACGCTGTGCGCATGGCCGCCGTGTGGCATGAAGTCGAGCGTCACGTCGCGCAGGCCATCGGCCAGGCGCTGCGAGCAGGTCCAGGGCACGAGCACGTCGTCCTTGGCGGCGGCGACCAGCGTGGGGGCGGCGATGTCGGCAAGGCGTGCGTCGATGTCGAAGGCGCGCAATGCGGCGATGCGCGCGCGCATGTTGGCCTCGCCGGGGAAATGCGCGAAGGCGTGATCGACTTCATCGGCCACGCGCTGTGCATGCTCGGCGCACCATGCGGCGGGGTAGAGAAAGATCGGCTGCGCTTCCACGTAGGCACGCGGGCCGCTGGTACCCAGCAGCGTGAGCCGCGCATCGAAGCAGCGCGCCGAATGCGGGTTGGGCTTCGACCATGCGTTGATGAGCACCAGGCTGGCAATGCGCTCGGGCGCGTCGAGCGCAAGCTGCAGGCCGACGAGTCCACCGAGCGCATGGCCGGCGAAGTGGCACTGCGCGGTGTTCGTGGCGTCGAGCATGTCGATCACGTCGCGCGCCATGTCGGCAATCGCATAGGCCTCGGGCAATGCGGCGGGGCTGCGGCCCGTGCCGCGCTGGTCGTACGCAACCACGCGGTAGCCCGCGTCGACCAGCGCTCCGAGCTGCGGCTGCCAGAACCCGGCCGAGCCGCCGAGGCCGGACGACAGCAGCACGGTGGCCGCCGCATCGGACGGCCCGTGCACCTCGCAGTGCAGCGCGCTCATCGCGTTCAGGCCTTGTTTCCGATGTGGGCGATCGAGGCGATCTCGATCAGCGCATCGGGCTTCACGAGGCCGCACTGGATGCAGTAGCGCGCGGGCTTGGTGCCGGAAAAGAAGTCGGCGTACACCGCATTGATCTTCGCGTAGTCGGCCCAGTCCTTGAGCATGATCTGGTTGAAGGTCACGTCGTCCATGGTGCCGCCGGCGGCTTCGACCACGCCCTGGATGGTGGTGAGCACGTGGCGCGCCTGCGCGGCGGCATCGCCGACATGGACCACGTTGTTGTCCTTGTCGAAGGGCAGGGTGCCCGATACATAGAGCACGCCGTCGGCGAGCGTGCCGGGGACGTAAGGGGCGAGCGGCACGCCGGTGCCGGGCGGGATGATGGCTTGCTTGGGCATTCGGAAACTCCTTGAAGTGAATCAGGCGATGGCCGCTTCGGCCGCTGCGGGTTGGGGTACGGCTTCGGGCGCGAAAGTGGCGCAGAACTGGTCCACCGTGGAGACCCATCCGAAAAAGGTCTCGACGTTGTAGACCGAGGCCTTCTGGATCGCGGGGCCGCCGAGTTCGTGCGTCGCGTCTTCGAGCATCACGGCGAAATATTCGAGGTGAAAGGCATCGCGCAATGTGGATTCGACGCACACGTTGGTCGCGATGCCGGTGAACACGAGGTGGCGGATGCCGCGCGCGCGCAGCGTGCTGTCGAGCGTGCTGTTGAAGAAGCCGCTGTAGCGCGTCTTGGGCACGACGATGTCGCCGGGCTGCGGCTTCATCGGGTCGATGAGTTCGTAGTCCCAGCCGCCCTTGGCGAGGAACTTGCCCTGCAACTCGGGCTTGGCGCGCATGGTCTTGAGCGCGTTCGACTTGTGCCAGTTGGGCGAGCCGGGGCCGCCCGCTTCGACATACGCCGCGTCCCAGCCGTTCTGCAGGAACACGATGAGCATGCCGGCCGCGCGTGCCGCCGCGATGCTGCGCGCGATGTTGGCGATGGTGCCTTGCGCACCCGAGATGTCGAAGCCGGCCGAATCGACATAGCCGCCGATCGATGCGTAGGCGTTCTGCATGTCGACCACGATGAGCGCGGAATCGGTGGCGTGCAGCGCGAGCGGCTCGGGCCGCGCGGGCAGCACCAGCGGGGCGGGGGCGCCGGGCACGCGCGGTGCGCCGACGGGCGTGGTCGAGGTGAGGGTGGTGTTCTTGGGCGTGGTCATGCGCGTCTCCTCTTCAGGCTGCAAGGCGCTCGGGCTCGGCCTGCGACGGCACGGGGCTTTGCACGTGTGCACGGCTCTTCATCAGCGGCTGGATGCGCTCGCCGAAGGCTTCGACGCCTTGCACGAAGTCGTCGAAGGTCAGCAACACGCCTTCGGTGCCGGGCACCTCGGCCACTTCGTCGAGCAGGCGCGCAACGGTTTCATAGGAGCCGACGAGCGTGCCCATGTTGATGTTCACGGCCGAGGTCGGGTCGGCCATCTGGCGCACGTTGGTGTCCGCACCCGACTTGGTGTCGGCCGCGCCTTGCTGGCCCAGCCATGCGATGGCCTCGTGGTCGGCGCCGGCCTTGTAGTGCTCCCACTTGGCGCGCGCGGCCTCGTCGGTTTCGTCGGCGATCACCATCATCAGCACGTAGGTCGTGACGTGGCGACCGGTCTTGCGCGTGGCTTCGATGAGCTTTTCGGCGGCGGGCGCAAAGGCCTTCGGCGTGTTCACGCCCTTGCCGAAGCAGAAGTTGTAGTCGGCGTACTTCGCGGAGAAGTCCATGCCCGCGTCGCTTTGGCCGGCGCAGATCACCTTCATGTCGGCCTGTGGCTGCGGGCTCAGGCGGCAGTCGTCCATCTGGAAGTGCTCGCCCTTGAAGTCCGACTGGCCGGTGCCCCAGAGGTCGCGCAGCACCTGGATGTATTCGGACAGGTACTGGTAGCGCGTGCTGAAGAACTGGTCGCCGGGCCACATGCCCATCTGCGAGTACTCGGGCCGCTGCCAGCCGGTGACGAGGTTCAGGCCGAAGCGGCCGTTGGAGATCGAGTCGATGGTCGAGCCCATGCGCGCGACGATGGCCGGCGGCATCACCAGCGAGGCGGCCGTGGCGAAGAGCTTGATCCTGCTGGTGACGGCGGCCAGGCCGGCCATGAGCGTGAAGGACTCGAGGTTGTGGTCCCAGAACTCTGTTTTTCCGCCGAAGCCGCGCAGCTTGATCATCGACAGCGCGAAGTCGACGCCGTAGCGCTCGGCCTTCAGCGTGATCTCTTTGTTGAGCTCGAAACTGGGCTTGTACTGCGGTGCGTTTTCGGAAAGCAGCCAGCCGTTGTTGCCGATGGGAATGAAGATGCCGACGTTCATGAAAGGGCTCCTGTTGCGGGTTGCGAAGCTCCTTGCATGTGCCGTGCCAATTCAATAAGTCATTTCAAATCAATGGGTTAACTCGATTTCTCCATTTTGTTTTGACCAAATGGTCCAAAACGGAGCGAGCGAATCGAAAGCGCTGCGACGGCGCGGTGCGGACCGGACCAAAGCGGTGCAGTGCCGGCGTCACGGACGGCGCGGCAAAATCACGCCATGCCCAAGACACCACTCCGCGCCGCCGCGGCCATCGGCGGCACTGCCGATGACGTCGAAGCCGCCTTCTACGAAGCGCTGCAACGCGGCGACATCGATGCGTTGATGGCCTGCTGGGCCGACGAAGACGAGGTGTTCTGCGTGCACCCCGGCGGTCCGCGCCTCGTGGGGGCCGTGGCGATCCGCGCGGCCTTCGAGCAGATGTTCGGCAATGGCGCGATCCACGCCACGCCGGCGCGGGTGCGCAAGATCGAGTCTTTGGCGAGCGCGGTGCACAACGTGCTGGAGCGCATCGAGGTGCTCACGGCCGAAGGCCCGCGCCACGCCTTCGTGCTGGCCACCAACGTCTATCACAAGACCGCGCAGGGCTGGCGGCTGGTGGCGCACCATGCAAGCCCCGGCAGCGCGCGCGAGCCCGACGACGCGAACGATCCGCCCCAGACCCTGCATTGATGTCTTCCGCCGTTCTTTCTTCTTCCCCCTCCACTTCCTCGTCGCCCCAGTCGGCGATGGATTACATGGCGCCGCGCTGGCTGCCCGGCGGCAACCTGCAGACCATCTGGCCGGCGCTGTATGCAAGGCGCTTCGACGGGCCGGCGCCGGTCTATCGCCGCGAGCGCTGGACCGCGCCCGATGGCGATTTCGTCGACGTCGATTTCGTCGATGCGCCCGCATCGGCATCGAAGGCGCCGCTGCTGGTGCTGTTCCATGGCCTCGAAGGTTCTTCGCGCAGCCACTACGCCGAGGCTTTTGCAGACTTCGCCGCGTCGCGCGGCATGGCATTCGCGGTGCCGCACTTCCGCGGCTGCAGCGGCGAGATGAACCTGGCACCGCGCGCTTACCACTCGGGTGATTTCGAAGAAATCGGCTGGATCCTGGCGCGCATGCGCGAACGGCACGCGCAGCGCGGCGGCGGCCCGGTGCTGGCGGCGGGCGTGTCGCTCGGCGGCAATGCGCTGATGCGCTGGGCCTGCGAAGCCGGCGACACGGCGGCCGGCGTGGTGAGCGCGGTGGCCTCGGTGTGCGCGCCGCTCGACCTCGCGGCGGGTGGCGATGCCATCGGGCGGGGTTTCAACCGGCTGGTCTACACGCGGATGTTCCTTGCGACGATGAAGCCCAAGGCGCTGGCCAAGCTGGCGCAGTTTCCGGGGCTGTTCGATCGCGACCGGCTGCTCGCCGCACGCGACCTCTACGCCTTCGACGATGTCTTCACCGCGCCGTTGCATGGCTTTCGCGATGCCGACGACTACTGGGCCCGGGGCTCGGCCAAGCCGCACCTGAATCGCATCCGCGTGCCCGCGCTGGTGGTGAACGCCCGCAACGATCCGTTCATTCCCGCAAGCAGCCTGCCGCGCCCCGGCGAGGTCGGTGCGCATGTCACGCTGTGGCAGCCCGCGCATGGCGGGCACGTGGGCTTTCCGATGGGGCTGCCGCCAGGACATGTGCGCGGCATGCCGGAGCGGGTCGGTTCCTGGCTGCAGGTGCATGGCGGCGCATTGGCTGACGGCCCGAGCGCGCAACCGGCGGGAGAATGACGCCATGGACGACATCGTCAAACAAGCACTCGCCAAATGGCCCAACGTGCCCGACTGCTACGGCTGGCTCGGCCTCGATGCGCGCGGCAACTGGTACATGCGCGACGACCGCACCCAGGCCCAGGGCCCGTTCCGCGTGGCCAAGGGCTCGATGCTGCGGCACGACAAGCTGATCGACTTCATTCACCGCAACTACGAGCACGACGACGAAGGGCAGTGGTTCTTCCAGAACGGGCCGCAGCGTGTCTATGTGGAGTTGGAGGCCGCACCGCTGGTGTGGCGCGTGGCCGAGGAGGGCGGTGGCTTCACGGTCACGGCCCATTCGGGCCAGGTGGCCGAGGTGTCCGCCTGCCTGCTCGACGAGGAAGGCCTGCTCTATCTGGTTGCGCCGATCGGTCTCGGGCTGGTTCACACGCAGGACGTGGGCATCGCGGCCGAAGCCATCGAGCGGGGCCTCTGGACGCCGGAAGCGGTGCAGGCCAGCGAACTGCCCGGCCGCTTCGGGCATGTGCTGAGTCCGGCGGCGCATCATGCTGCCGCCGTGTCGCTATCAAAACAATAGCTCGCGGTTCGACGTGACCAATAAAAAAGCCGGCGCTGGGCCGGCTTTTTGATTGGAGCGATCGCGCTCAGTTGGCTGCGGGCGCGCTGGCGGCAGGCGCCGCTGCGGCGGTCGGGGTCGCGGGCGCTGCATCCGACGCACCTTCGGCGGGTGTCGCGGCAGCCGGGCGATCCGGCACCGGGAACTTGGCGCCGCCGGCGTTCGCCATGTAGACCACGGCACGGCCCACTTCGAGGTCTTCGAAGTCGCCGCCGCCCTGGGCGGGCATGGCGCCCTTGCCCTTCAGGGCGTGTTCGAGGAGGGTGGCGTAGCCCTGGCCGATGCGTGGGCCCCAGGCCGCGGCATCGCTCAGGTGCGGTGCGCCGGGAATGCCGGGCGCGCCGTGGCAGGTGACGCACTGGGCCTTGAAGACGGCCTCGCCGGTCGCGAGCGGGCGGTTGGCGTCGCGGATCTCGATGGCGCCGACCTTCTTGAGGCGCTCGGCCACTTCGCGGTCGCGTGCTTCCTTGGTCACCCCGTAGAGCGCCATGTTGTCACCTTCCGCGGTGCCGGCGGGCTTGGTGCCCGAGACCACGTAGGAGACAAGACCCACGATGATCAGGATCGGGGCAATGAAGGAGAAAAATACCGCCAGCAGCAGCTGCTTCGGGTTCTTGATCGGCCCGGTATGGGCTTCTTCTGTGGCCTGGTTATGCGGGTCTGCGCTCATGGCGTCCTCAAAATCGGGGGCTCGTCGGGGGGCTTGTCTCTAACCAACCGGCGATTATAGAGAGGCCCCTTGCCCCAGCGGGCAATTGGCCTCCCGATATCGGATGCCGAGGCGTCTCAACCCTTGTCGCGTGTGGCCCAGCCGCCACCCAGCGTCTTGTACAGCGTGACCTGGTTCTGCAGCTGCAGCAGGCGCACGTTGACCGCCGATTGCTGCGCCGTGAACAGCGAGCGCTGTGCGTCGAGCAGGTCGAGCGCGCTGGCGATGCCGTTGCGATAGCGCAGGTCGGAGAGCTTGAAGCGCACGGCTTCGGCATCGGCCTGCGCACGCTGCGCGCGCACCTGCTCGCCCAGCGTGGCGCGGCCCGCGAGCGCATCGGCCACTTCACGGAAGGCGGTCTGTACCGACTTCTCGTACTGCGCCACGGCGATCTCGCGTCCGGCCTTCGCCGAGTTGAGCGTGGCGAAGTTGCGGCCCGCATCGAAGATCGGCAGCGTGACCGTCGGCGCGAAGGACCAGGCCTTGGAGCCACGGTCGAACAGGCCCGAGAACTCGGTGCTGGCGGTGCCGATGCCGCTGGTCAGCGAGACGCGCGGGAAGAAGTTCGCGCGCGCCGCGCCAATGTTGGCGTTGGCCGCAATCAGCTGCTGCTCTGCCGCGCGGATGTCCGGCCGCTCGGCCAGCAGGTCCGAAGGCAGGCCGGCGGGCACGTCGGGCATCGGCTTGATGCCGTCCAGGCCCTTGGCGCCGCCTGCCGTGGCTTCGGGCGGCACCGGTGCGCCCAGCAGCAGTGCCAGCGCGTTCTCGTCCTGCAGGCGGGCGCGCTGTTGCTGCGCATAGGCTGCGCGTGCCGTTTCAGCGAGCGAGTTCGCGGCCTGGAAGTCGAGTTCCGACGACACGCCGTTGTCGAAGCGCATCTTGGTCAGGCGCACCGACTCGTCGCGCGTGACCATCGTCTGGCGCGTGAGCTCGAGCAACTCGTCGTCGGCCAGCAGCGTGAGCCAGCCATTGGCGACCGATGCGATCAGGCTGATCTGCACGGCCTTGCGCGTTTCTTCGGTGGCCAGGTATTGCGACAGCGCCTGGTCTTTCAGCGCGCGGATGCGGCCGAAGAAGTCCAGCTCCCAGGCCGTGAAGCCGAAGTTGACGCTGTACTGCGATGCCACGCTGCCCATGCCGTCGACGCCTTGCAGCGAGTTGGGGCTCGACCGCGAGCCGTTGCCCGTCAGGCCCAGGGCCGGGAAGAGGTTGGAGCGCTCGATCTGGAACTGCGCGCGCGCCTGCTCGATGTTGAGCACCGACACGCGCAGGTCGCGGTTGTTGGCGAGCGCGGTCTGGATCAGGCCCGCCAGCCGCGGGTCGGCAAAGAAGTCCTGCCAGGGCAGCGAGGCCGAAGCCTGGCCGGCCGGTTGCGCCGGGTCACCCGGGTAGGTGGTCGGCACCGGCGCGGCGGGGCGCTCGTAGGTCGGAATCAGCGAGCAGCCGGCCAGCAGCATCGCGGCGGCCAGGGCTGTGGGAATCAGTTTCTTAGTCATGTGCTTTCTCTTCCGTGATGCCGGCGGCTTCCGCATGCCGCTTGTCGGCTTCGTGCTGGCGCGCGCTGCCCTTGAACAAGGTACGCACGACCACGAAGAACACCGGCACGAAGATCACCGCGAGCGCCGTGCCCGTCACCATGCCGCCCAACACGCCGGTGCCGATGGCACGCTGGCTGGCCGAGCCGGCACCCGAGGCGATCACCAGCGGCACCACGCCCAGGCCGAAGGCCAGCGAGGTCATGATGATCGGGCGGAAACGCAGGTGGGCGGCGGCCAGGGCCGATTCGATGATGCCCTTGCCTTGCGCCTGCAGGTCCTTCGCGAACTCGATGATCAGAATCGCGTTCTTCGCGGAGAGGCCGATGATGGTGATCAGCCCCACCTGGAAGTACACGTCGTTCGAATAGGCGCGCAGCATCGTCGCCACCAGCACGCCCAGCACGCCGAGCGGCACCACCAGAATCACCGACAGCGGGATCGACCAGCTCTCGTACAGCGCGGCCAGGCAGAGGAACACCGCCAGGATCGCGAAGCCGTACAGCACGATGGCCTGCGAGCCCGCGAGCTTTTCTTCACGCGACTGGCCGGTCCACTCGAAGCCGAAGCCTTGCGGCAGCTGCGCGGCGAGCTTTTCCATCTCGGCCATCGCGGCACCCGTGCTGAAGCCCGGGGCTGCGTCGCCGCTGATGCGGATCGCGGGGTAGCCGTTGTAGCGCACGGTCTGCGTCGCGCCCGTCACCCACTTGGTGGTGGCAAAGGCCGACAGCGGCACCGGCTGGCCCTGCGTGTTGCTGGCGTTCAGCTTGAGCAGGTCGTCGGGCTGCATGCGGGCCGGCGCATCGGCCTGCACCACCACGCGCTGCAGGCGGCCGCGGTTCGGGAAGTCGTTGATGTAGCTCGAACCCAGGCCGGTCGACAGCGTGGCATTGATCGCGTCGAAGCTCACGCCCAGGGCGTTGGCCTTGTCGCGGTCGATGTCGATCTGCAGCTGCGGCGCGTCTTCCAGGCCGTCGGGGCGAACCTGCGCGAGCACCTTGCTCTGCGAAGCCATGCCCAGCAGCTGGTTGCGTGCGTTGATCAGTGCCTCGTGGCCCGCGCCCGAGCGGTCTTGCAGGCGGAAGCTGAAGCCGCTGGCATTGCCCAGTTCAGGAATGGGCGGCGGGCTCAGCGGGTAGATGAAGGCGTCGCGGATGCCCGAGAGCGCACCGAAGGCACGGCCGGCGAGCGCGCTGGCCGAGTGGGCCGGGTCCTTGCGCTCCGACCAGTCCTTCAGCGTCACGAAGGCGAGGCCGGCGTTCTGGCCCTGGCCCGAGAAGCTGAAGCCCATCACGCCCACGATGCTCTGCACTTCAGGCTGCTTCATGATGAAGCCTTCGACCTGCTGCATGACCGACAGCGCGCGCTCTTGCGTCGCACCCGGCGGCAACTGCACGTTGACGATGATGTTGCCCTGGTCTTCTTCCGGCAGGAACGAACTCGGCAGGCGGGTGTAGGTGAACACCACCGCGCCGATGATCGCGACGTAGATCACCAGGTAGCGTGCGGCGCGGCGCAGGATGCGCGCGACCATGCCTTCATAGCCCTTGGCCGTGCGCGCGAAACCGCGGTTGAACCAGCCGAAGAAGCCGGTCTTCTCGTGGTGGTGGCCGGCTTCAACGGGCTTGAGCAGCGTGGCGCACAGCGCCGGCGTGAGCGACAGCGCCATGAAGGCCGAGAAGGCGATCGAGGCCACCATCACCGCCGAGAACTGGCGGTAGATGTTGCCGGTCGAACCCGCGAAGAACGCGAGCGGCACGAACACCGAGATCAGCACCACCGTCACGCCGATGATGGCGCCGGAAATCTGCCGCATGGCCTTGCGCGTGGCTTCGAGCGGCGACAGCCCCTCTTCGCTCATGATGCGCTCGACGTTCTCGACCACCACGATGGCATCGTCCACCACGATACCGATCACCAGCACCATGCCGAACATGGTCAGCACGTTGATCGAGAAGCCCAATGCAAGCAGGGTGGCAAAGGTACCGAGCAGCGCGATCGGCACCACGATGGTCGGGATGATCGTGTAGCGCCAGTTCTGCAGGAACAGGAACATCACCACGAACACCAGCGCCACGGCTTCCAGCAGCGTCTTGACCACTTCGGAGATCGAGATCTGCACGAAGCGCGAGCTGTCGTACGGAATGGCCCATTTCACGCCTTGCGGGAAGTAGCGCTCGAGTTCGGCCATCTTGGCGCGGATCGCCTTGGCCGACTGCAGCGCGTTGCCGTTGGGCGTGGGCTGGATACCGACACCGACCGCCGGCACGCCGTTCAGGCGCGCCGAGGTGGCATACGACTGGCCGCCGAGTTCGACGCGCGCGACGTCTTTCAGCCGCACGGTCGAGCCGTCGGTGTTGGCGCGCAGGACGATGTCCTTGAACTGGTCGACGTTGGCGAGCTGGCCGTTCACGACCACGGTGGCCGCGATGGCCTGGCCGGGAATGTTCGGCAGGTCGCCGATGGTGCCGGACGACACCTGCGCGTTCTGGGCGCGGATCGCGTTGTTGACGTCGGTCGGCGACAGGTTGAAGCCCTGCAGCTTGGCCGGGTCGATCCAGATGCGCATCGCGTTTTCGGAGCCGAACAGCTGGGCCTGGCCCACGCCGACGACGCGCTGCAACTCGGGCACGACGTTGCGTGCCGCGTAGTCGCCGAGCGCCACCGGGTCGAAATTCGGGTTGTCCGAAGACAGCATCACGAACATCAGGAAGTTGTTGCGCGACTTGTCCACGCGCACACCCTGCTGCGTCACGGCGGCCGGCAGGCGCGGCGTTGCGCGCGACAGCCGGTTCTGCACGTCCACCTGTGCGAGGTCGTCGTTGGTGCCGGCCTCGAAGCTGATCGTGATGGAGCCGGTGCCGTCGGCCTGGGCCACCGATTCCATGTAGATCAGGCCCGGCGAGCCGTTCATTTCACGCTCGATGACGGACAGCACGCTGTCCTCGAGCGTCTGGGCCGAGGCGCCGGGGTAGGCGACGTTGATCACGATGGCGGGCGGTGCCACCGGCGGGTACTGCGAGATCGGCAGCTGGGTGATTGCCACACCGCCCATCACCAGGATGAACAGTGCGATCACCCACGCAAAGATCGGGCGGTCGATAAAAAATTTGGCCATGCGGGCGCGCTCCTGATTACTTCTTCTCGGCCGTGGCCGGTGCCGGCTCAGCAGCCGGCTTCGCGGCGGCGGCTGCCGCCGGGGCTGCCGGAGCAGCCGATGTCGTGGGTTGGGCCGCGGCAGCCGGGTTCGGCTTGGTCCACGGCACGGCCTTCACGGGCGTTCCGGGCGGCATCATCTGCAGCTTCTGGAAGCCGTCGACCATCACCTGTTCGCCGGCCTTCAGGCCATCGAGCACCACCCACTGGTTGTCCTTGGCGGCGCTGATCTTCACGGTGCGCTTGCTGATCTTGCCGTCCTTGTCGACCACCGACACGGTGTCGCCCTGCTGGGTGCGCGTGACGGCTTGCTGCGGCAGCGTGATCGCATTGGTGGCCTGCGCCTGTTCGAGCTTCACGCGAACGTAGAGGCCCGGCAGCAGCTCGCCCTTGGGGTTGGGCACTTCGGCGCGCAGCGTGACCTGGCCAGTGGTGGAGTCGACCGTGAGGTCGGAGAACAGCAGCTTGCCTTCGAGCGGGTAGTCGGTGCCGTCTTCCAGCACCACGCGGATGGTGGCGGCCTCTTCGCCGCTCGCGCGCTTGTACTGGCCGGCGGCCACTGCGCGGCGCAGCTTCATGGCGTCGGAGGCCGACTGCGTGAAGTTCACGTACAGCGGGTTGATCTGCTGCACCACGGCCAGCTCGGTGGCGTCGCTCTGGCCGACCAGCGCGCCTTCGGTCACGAGGGCGCGGCCGATGCGGCCCGCGATGGGCGAGGTCACGTCGGCGTAGCCGAGGTTGATCTTGGCGGTCTGCACGGCAGCGCGGCCGGCGGCCACGTCGGCTTCGGCCGTCTTGTAGGAAGCCACGGCGGTGGCGTATTCCTGCTTGCTCACGGCATTGGCTTCGACCAGCGGCTTGTAGCGATCGGCCAGGGCCTTGGCCTGCACGGCGTTGGCTTCGGCGCGGGCCAGCGTGGCCTGGGCGTTCTGCGAAGCGGCCACCAGCGGTGCCGGGTCGATGCGGAACAGCAGCTGGCCGGCCTTCACGTCGCTGCCTTCGCGGAATTCGCGCTTGAGCAGGATGCCCGAGGCGCGGGCGCGAACCTGGGCGATGCGCGAAGCCTCGAGGCGGCCCGGCAGTTCGGTCACGAGGCCGACATCGGTCGGCGCAGCCACCACCACGCCCACCTCGGGCGCTGGATGAGCGCCACCGCCACCACCGCCGGGGCCGGCTGGCGCGTCGCTCTTGCCGCAGCCCGCGAGGACCAGCAGAACGACGGCGGCCACGGTCGCGAGACGCGGCGAAAAGGACGATTGACGCGAAACATGCAGGAGAGGCATGCGATTCCTTTGAAGCGAAGACGGGAGATGGCGCGTTCGCGGTGCGAACGGGAAGCCAGCATAAGTAGCCGGGCCATCGGGGAAGCCCGGTAGTCTACATACATTCATGGATGTATAGTGACAACGCTCAATGGCCCCACGATGCGGAAGGGGCGTTGTCTTTACAAAACAGGAGACTTGGTGGCACGTCGTACGAAGGAAGAAGCATTGGCCACGCGGCATCGATTGCTCGATGCCGCGGAGCTGCTGTTTCAGGCGCAAGGTGTTTCGCAGACCTCGCTGCAGCAGATCGCGCAGCAGGCGGGCGCGACGCGTGGTGCCATTTACTGGCACTTCAAGGACAAGGCCGACCTGTTCAACGCGATGATGGAGCGGGTCATCCTGCCGCTCGAAGCAGGGCCGAAGGCCATCTGCGCATCCACCGCGGCCGCCACCGCCGACGACCCGCTGGCCGAGATCGAGGAGGGCATGATCCACGCCCTGACCCTCATGACCACCGACCCGCAGGTGCGCCGCGTGTTCGACGTGGCGACCCACAAGGTCGAGTACACGCACGACATGGCCTCGGTGCAGCAGCGCCATCTCGATGCGCGCAATGCCTGCGTGGCCGACTTCGAAAAAGCCCTGTAGCTGGCCGCGCGCCGCAATCGCATCCGCCTGCCCGTGCCCAGCTATGCGGCCGCGCAGGGCCTGCATGCACTCATCAGCGGGCTCATCCAGAACTGGCTGCTCGACCCCGAGGCCTTCGACCTCGTGCCGATGGGAAGGCACTCGCTGCGCGTCTATTTCGAAGGGTTGGGCTTCGTCCGGACGTCGCTCCACATCGCGGTCGCGGACGACGCCGAAACGACCGTCGCCTGATAGGCGATAATGCGTGGCTCCGGTGCTTGCCGGACCCCTCTCTCGCTGTATTTCAACGGATAGAATTCGGCCCTCCGAAGGCTGAGATCCAGGTTCGATTCCTGGCGGCGGGACCACATACCAAACCGGAAGCTCTCAAAGGCTTCCGGTTTTTTTCTTTCCCCACCCATGACGGAGTTGACTGATCTGGACGAGGCCAGCCTCGCAGCGCATGCCGCCGAATGGCGTCGCCGGGCCTTGCGCGGCGAGAAGCAGGCGCGCGGCATTGCACATGCCTTTGAAACCGAATTGCGGCGGCGCACGGGGGACTCGATCATCCCCACCCAGGCCGCCGACCTCGACACCCGCCCGCTCGCGTTGCGCGAGGCCAAGCGCGCCTGGTGGAAATTCTGGTGAGCGGGCCCGCCGGCTCGCCGCGCTCTTGCTTTCCTCAAGCGTCTCAGGACATGACGAAGTGCGAGGGTGACCGGCCCAGCGTCTTGCGAAACATCGTCGAGAACGCACCCGGACTGTCGTAGCCCAGGTCCAGCGCGACCACGGTCACCGCCTGTCCTTCGGCAAGCCGCGATAGCGCGACCAGCACGCAGGCGCGCTGGCGCCACTTGCCGAAGGCCATGCCGGTCTCAAGGCTGAAGCGGCGGCTGAAGGTGCGTTCGCTCACGTTCAACTGCCCGGCCCACATCGCCGGCGTGGCGTGGATGTCGGGCTGGTGAAGAAACGCAACGCAGAGCCTGGCCAGGGCCGGGTCGCGGGGCAGCGGCACATGCAACGGCAGGGCTTGCGCGCGCGCCACCTCGTGCAGCACGAGCCGCATCAAGGTGCCGTCGCGCCCCTGTCGCTCGTAGGCGGCCGGCAGTTCGATCGCCTCCATCAGCAACTGCCGCAGCAGGGGCGACACGCTCAGCACCTCGCACTGGTCGCCCTTGCGCGGCACCGCGCGCGGTTCGATGTAGAGGCTGCGCGTGCTCACGCCCATCATGCGCACACGGTGCGGCTTGCCGGCCGGAATCCACACGCCCCGCTGCGGCGGCACGACCCACGCACCGTCGTCGGTGCCGACTTCCATCACGCCCGTCGCGCCATACAGGAACTGCGCGCGCCGGTGGCTGTGCGTGTGCAGCAGCGTGTTCGGCGGGTAGTCGGTGCCGATGGCCAGCACCGGCCGGTCGATGGCGTCCACGGAGTCGAGCGGAATGTTGCGCATGGCGGGCAGGAATCGGTTGGCCGAAATGAAAACATTATTGGCCCAGCTGCGCAAGCAAGCCACGCGGTACGAATCTATCGTAAAGGCCTTCTTCAATGTCTGTCTTCAGGAGGCGCTTCGTGCTGATCTATCTCGTGCTCGCCGGCTTTGGTTGCCTGGCGGGCGTCACCACCGTGCTGTTCGGTTTCGGTGGCGGCTTCGTGGTGGTTCCCTTGCTTTATCGGGCACTGATCGCGGCCCATGGCGCGGACAGCGACATTGGCCGGTCGGCCATGCACATCGCGGTCGCGACCTCGACCTGCGTGATGATCGTTGGCGCGCTGCTCGCGACCCGGCGGCACCAGCGTGCCGGCACGCTCGACTGGACGCAGGTCCGGCCGCTGCTGGGCTTCATCGGCCTCGGCGCCGTCGTGGGGGCAGCGGCTGCTGTCTCGGCCGATGGCGAGTTCGTGCGCTGGGCGTTCGTCGCCTACCTGGGCGCGACGATCCTCGACTGCCTGCTGCGCCCCGGCTTTCTCACGCGCGCCGCGCCGGATGCGATACGTCCGCCGTCGCGCGCCGGTACCGCGTTCGGCAGCGTCGTCATCGGCCTCATCGCCGCGTTCCTCGGGGTGGGCGGCAGCGTCATGACCGTGCCGCTGATGCGCCGGCGCGGTATCGACATGACGCGCGCGACAGCCATGGCGAACCCGCTGTCGCTGCCGATCGCGCTGGCCGGCACCGCGACCTACATGGCGTTGGCATGGCGCTCGACTTCATCGCTGCAAGGGTGGCATGTCGGCTATGTGGACGTGCCCGCGTTCGGCGCCCTGGTCGTGGGCTCGCTGGTGGGCATTCGCGTCGCCGCGCCGCTGATCGGTCGTATTCCGGACCGCGTGCACACATGGGTCTATCTGGCGTTGCTGCTCGCGGTGTTGGCCGGCATGGCGCTGCGTTGAAGGGTTGCTGGGCGCCGCTTGCCGCCGCATCGTCAGGTTGGTAACAATGTGAACACGATTGCCAAAGATGACCGGCTGTGTGTCCGATCTGTGTATAAGCACCGCTGGCTTCCCCCAACAACGACGCAAGCAATGACCAAGACCTATCTTCAGGTGCAAAAGCAGATCGCCCAACTCCAAAAAGAAGCAGACACGCTGAGAAAGAAAGAAGCAGCCGGTGTGCTGGCCCGCATCAAGGAAGCCATCGCGGTGTACGGCTTCACGGCCGAAGAGCTGGGCGTGAGCACGCGCAAGGCCCGGGCCTCCAAGGCATCGGCCGCGCCCGTGGCCAGGCGCAAGGGTGCGAAGAAGGCTGCCGCAAAATCCGCCGCCGCGCCCCGCTTCAAGGATGACCAGGGCAACGTCTGGGGCGGCCGTGGCCCGCGTCCCGCATGGTTCAAGGCGGCGCTCGAAAGCGGCAAGACGCCTGCGGATCTCGCCGCGTAGTCGAAAGTCGACGCTGCGGCCAGACGGGTTGCGGGGGCTTGCCGACCCTGACACCATGGCCGCATGCCATACCAACTCCATTACTGGCCCACCATCCAGGGCCGCGGTGAATTCGTGCGTCTCGCGCTCGAAGCGGCCGGTGCCGACTATGTCGATGTCGCGCGCCTGCCCGCGTCCGGCGGCGGAGGCGAATCGGCATTGGGCCGCCGTCTCGGCGATCCCAACAACGCGCGTCCCGCTTTCGCGCCGCCGTTCCTCGTCGATGGCGACATCGTGGTGGGACAGACCGCCGCGATCCTGCTGTACCTCGGGCCGCGGCTCGGCCTGTCGGGCGTCGGCGAGTCCGACGGGCTGTGGACCCATCAACTGCAGCTCACCATCGCCGATGCTGTGGCCGAGGCGCACGATACGCACCACCCCATCTCGACCGGTGCCTATTACGAAGACCAGCGCGATGCCGCCGTGCAGCGCGCGCGGGCCTTTCGCGAAGAGCGCATTCCAAAGTTCCTGAACTGGTTCGAGCAGGTGCTGCAGCGCAATCCCGCGGGCGACCTGCATCTGGTCGGCGACACGCTGACCTATGCCGATCTTTCGCTGTTCCAACTGGTGGACGGGCTGCACTACGCATTTCCGAAGGCCACGGCAAGGGCGTTGATCGCGACGCCGACGGTCGAAAAATTGCACGCCAACATCAAGCGCCGCCAGCGGGTACACGACTATCTGCAAAGCCCGCGCCGCATCGCGTTCAATGAAGACGGGATCTTCAGGCGGTATGCGGAGCTGGATGGCTAGCACCACGGCCTCGGCCCTCAGTTGACGAGTGCCGCCGCGTCCTTCCAGGCCGGCAGCAGCACGAGGTTCGTGTCCATCACCGGCTTGCGTTGCGGGCCGAACAGATAGCGGTTCGGCACGATGCCCTTCAGGTGATGCAGCACGTCGGCGCGGTCGTCGATGAAATGCGTGATGCCCAGCTCGCGGCAATGGTCGGCCTTCTGGGGCCGTTGGAGGCAGAAGCGCAGGTTGCCCGGTGCCATGCCCGTCCGCTCGAAGAAGCGATGGTGCAGCAGCCACGCACGGCTCTTGGCCTGCACGCTCGGTCCGCATTTCGAGACCAGCCAGACGCGGCCTTCGAACTTCTTCACCAGCGGGGCCACGGCGTCGAACATGCCTTCGTAGGGTGGCGTATTCAGTGCGTCGTTCAGCGAGCCTCCGATGAAAGCGGTGTCCGCGCCGTTGGCACCTTCGGCGGCGATCAGCACACGGCCGATGTCGATGCCGAGGCGGGGAATGTGTGGGGTGTTCTTCATTTCTTGTTCCTTGTGTGTTTGAGCAGGCGGATCGTAGAAATGAAGCCCATCACCAGGAACTACTGATATTGGAAGTGCTATCCATAAAATGGATAGATGGACATCCCCCGCACCAACCTCGATGCGCTGCAGTCGTTTGCCGTGTTTGCCGACACGCTGAACTTCAGCGAGTCGGCGCGCCTGCTGCACATCAGCCAGCCTGCGCTGCATGCCAAGGTGCGCAAGCTCTCGGAGCAGCTCGATGCCCGGCTTTACCTGCGGGTGGGCAGTGCGCTCGAACTCACGCCCACGGGCGAGCAGGTTGCCCGGCACGCGCGGGAGCTGCTCGCGCTGAACCGCAGCTTCGTCAAGGGAATCGCCGCGGGCAGCGACAGCCCGGCCGTCACGCTGGCGGCGGGCGAGGGCGCCTACCTCTACCTGCTGGGCAAGGCGCTGTCGCAGTTCTCGGGCCCCGGTGCATCGCCGCACCTGCAACTGCTCACGCGCAACCGGGACGAGTCGATCCAGGCGGTGCGCGCCGGTCAGGCGCAACTGGGCATCGCGCCGCTCGGCACGGTGCCTGCCGATCTGCATGCCGTGCGGTTGACGGTCGTGGGGCAGGTGCTGGTCGTGCCGCGTGCGCATGCACTGGCTTCGCGCAAGTCGGTGCGCCTGCGGGATCTGAAAGGGGCGCAACTGATCGTGCCGCCGGCCGGCAAGCCGCACCGCGAGCTGCTCGGACGGCTGCTGCAGGCCGAGTCGGTGCCCTGGCAGCCTTCGCTCGAGGCCAACGGCTGGGAGCTGATGCTGCGCTTCGCCCAACTGGGCTTCGGTCTGACGGTGGTCAACGCATGTTGCCGCATGCCCAAGGGGCTGGTGGCAATTCCGTTGCATGGCTATCCGCCGCTTGAGTACCACGTGTTCCACGCGGCCGACAGGGCGCCGACACCGCATGTGCAACGGCTCATGGACGCCCTGATCGCGGAAGGCGACCATTGGCAGGCCGCTCTTCGACCGGCCGGAAGAAAAGCGCCATGACCCCCGAGGACGCCAGCAAGTTCATCGCCTATGTGCTGCGGCATGCACCCGAATCCATCGGCCTGCGGCTCGATGCGGAAGGCTGGGCCGACATCGATGCGCTGGTTGCGGGCGCCGTCGCCAACGGGCGCGGCCTGACGCGGCCGGCGGTTGCGCTTGCGGCAATCTCAGGCGCGAAGAAGCGCTACGAGCTGTCGGCGGATGGGCTGCGCATTCGCGCCCTGCAAGGCCATTCCACGCCGCAGGTCAGGCGCGGCTTCGAGTCGGTGGCGCCTCCGGCATGGCTCTTTCATGGCACGGCGACGCGCTTTCTCGCGTCCATCCGCGCACACGGTTTGCTGCCGGGCACGCGCCAGCACGTGCACCTGTCGGCCGACGAGGCCACCGCCGTGCAGGTGGGGCAGCGCCATGGCAAGGCGCATGTGCTGCGGGTCGACGCGGGCCGCATGCATGCGCTGGGCCATGCGTTTCATTGTGCGGAGAACGGGGTGTGGCTGACGGAGTCCGTGCCGCCGGGGTTCCTGTCGGAATCCGATGGAACGTCGTAGCGCGGGTTATTCACCGTCCGCGTCCTGCGCATCGTTGCGGATGCGCAGTGCGGTTTCGTAGAGCGCATTGCGCGGCGATCCGCTGATCTCCGCTGCGAGCCGCACCGCGGTCTTCACAGGCAGCTCGGCCAGCAACAGACGCAGCACGCGTTCGCCCTCCGCACCGCCATCGCCCGACACCGCCACCGGATGCAGCACCAGCGCGAATTCGCCGCGCGTGCGGTCGCGGTCGGCCGCGAACCAGTCGGGCAGGGCGCTGGCCGCCACGGTCGCGATCTCCTCGAACTGCTTGGTGAGTTCGCGGCCCACGGTGATGCGGCGCTCGCCCAGCGTGGCGAGCGCGCGTGCCAGGCTTTCGATGCGGTGCGGGGCTTCCAGCAACACGACGGCGCGCGGTTCCTGCGACAGCGACTGCATGGCCGTGTCGCGTTCGCCTGCCTTGCTCGGCAGGAAGCCGGCGAAGACGAAGGCGCTGCTTGCGTTGCCGCCGTCGCCGCCATCGGCCACGAGACCGGCGGCGCTGATCAGCGTGGTGACGCTGCTCGCGCCCGGCAGCGGCAGCACGCGCTGCCCCGCCGCGCGCACGGCAGCAGCCAGCCGGGCGCCGGGGTCGCTCACGCCGGGTGTGCCGGCGTCGCTGACGTAGGCGATGCGCTCGCCCTGCGCGAGCCGCGCGACCACGGTCTGCGCCGCCTCGGCCTCGTTGTGCTGGTGCACGGCCAGCAGCCGGGCGCCCGGCCGGTCGATGCCGTAGGCGCGCAGCAGGCTCTGCGTGTGGCGCGTGTCCTCGCAGGCGATCACGTCCACCAGTTGCAGCACATGCAGCGCGCGCAGCGTGATGTCGGCCAGGTTGCCGATGGGCGTGGCGACCACGTAGAGCGTGGCCTGCGGATAATGCTGCGCACCCGCGGCGTCATGCGCGGCCGCGAGGGCGGCGCCGAAAGAGGCGGGTGCGAGTGAAGCCAATGGGTTTCTCCGGAAATACAAACAAGAAGACGGCAGGGAGCATGAAGACCATCACAACGAAGCATCGCGGCGATGCGGCGGAAGACGCTGCGCTCGACCATCTGAACAACGCCGGCCTGGTGCTGGTTGCGCGCAATTATCGAACGCCCGGACGAGGCGGCGGCGAGATCGACCTGATCATGCGCGATCCGCGTGGCCCCAGTGGTGGCACGCTGGTGTTCGTCGAGGTCCGCCAGCGCAGCACGGGCGCGCATGGCGGCGCGGGCGGCAGCATCACCGGGCTGAAGCAGCGGCGCATCGTGTTCGCCGCGCGGCACTACCTGAACCAGTTGCGCACGGTGCCACCGTGCCGTTTCGACGTGGTGCTGGTCGAGGAGAAAATCATCTGGTTGCAGGCCGCGTTCGACGCCGGCTGACCCGCATCGCGCGGGAACTGAAGCCTTGCTGAAGGCTCCACAACTCACACGTCTTGTTTCACAACCCCCAGTTATCATCCCGCCACATGCTCGAGCAACGTATTCAGCAGCACTTCATCGACAGTGCCGACCTCAAATACCAGACCGGACCGGTCCTCAGCAAACCCATCTCCCAGGCCATGCAGGCCATCCTGGCCTGCGTGACCAGCGGTGGCAAGGTGCTGGCCTGCGGTGCGGGTGTGTCGGGTCTGCTGGCGGCGCAGTTCGCCGCGCAGTTCGTCGGTCGCTTCGAACGCGAGCGCCCCGAGCTGGGCGCCATCGCGCTGCCCGGCGACACGACCGACCCCAATGCCGACAGCGCCAATGCCATCGATGCCGACCGCTTCGCCCGCCAGGTGCGCGCGCTCGGCCAGGCCGGCGACGTGCTGCTGGCACTGAGCGCGAGCGGCCAATCCGCCGCGGTGCTCGCCGCCGTGATGGCCGCGCACGAACGCGACATGACCGTGGTCGCCCTGCTGGGCAACGCGGTCTCGGGCCCACCTTCGGCACCGGGCGCGGGCAGCAGCGGCACCGGCGGCGTCATCGGCCGCGCGCTGCGCGAAACCGATGTCCAGATCAGCGTCCCGCACGAGCGTGCGGCGCGCATCCACGAAGTCCACCTGCTCGCGCTGCATTGCCTGTGCGACGGTGTGGACGCCCAGTTACTCGGAGAACAGGAAATTTCCTCATGACCATGACGACGACACCGATCCAGCGTTTCGCCATTGCACTCACCATGGGTGCCGCACTGGTCGCCGGTCTTTCCGCCTGCGTTCCGCTCGTGGTGGGCGGTGCCGCGGTGGGCGTGGGCCTGCTGGCGACCGATCGCCGCAGCTCGGGTGCCCAGCTCGACGACCAGGGCATCGAGCTGCGCGCCGCTGCCCGCGTGCGCGACATGGCCAACGACCAGATGTACGTGAGCGTCACCAGCTACAACCGCCAGGTGCTGCTGACCGGCGCGGTGGGCAATGACGCCGACCGGCGCAAGGTCGAAGAGGCGGTGCTGCGCGTGGACAACGTGCGCTCGGTGGTCAACGAACTCACCATCGGCACCCCGAGCACCTTCCAGGACCGCTCGAACGACCTCTACGTCACCGGCAAGGTCAAGGCCTCGCTGCTCGATGCCAAGGACATCTTCGCCAACTCGTTCAAGGTCGTGACCGAACGCGGCGTGGTCTACCTGATGGGCATCGCCACCCGCCGCGAGACCGATCGCGCGACCGAAATCACGCGTGGCGTGGCCGGTGTCGTGAAGGTGGTGCGCGTCGTCGAGATCGTGAGCGAGGCAGACCTTGCCAGCCAGTCCCAGGCAGGTGGCACCGGCGCACCGGTGACATCGTCGGTCCCGGCCACGCCCGCGCCGCCGCAGACCATTCCGGCCTCGTCGTCATCGTCGCGCGTTCCGCTCCCGCCGATGGCGCCGCTGCCGTCGGGCGGAACTTCGACGCAGCCCGCAGGCGGTGCGACAACCACGCCCGTGCGCTGATCCAGCAGCAATGAAGCAACGGCCGGCGCAGCCCGGCCCCTTCGTGAGACACCGAGGAACCGGCTTCGCCGGGCCTCAGGTGTTGCCCCCGGCAGGAGGAAGGCTCAGCGACACGAAGTGCGCGAAGCCTGGGAACGAGCCTATTTCAATCGGGTGATGAGGCTGGAGGTGTCCCAGCGCTGGCCGCCGGCCTGCTGCACGTCGGCATAGAACTGGTCGACCAGCGCCGTCACCGGCACGCGCGCACCGTTGCGCTTGGCTTCGTCCAGCACCAGGCCCAGGTCCTTGCGCATCCAGTCGACCGCAAAGCCATAGTCGAACTTGCCTTCGATCATCGTCTTGCCGCGGTTTTCCATCTGCCAGCTCTGTGCGGCGCCCTTGCTGATGACGCCCAGCACCGCTTCCATGTCGAGCCCGGCGCGCTGGCCGAAGGCGATGGCTTCCGACAGGCCCTGCACCAGCCCCGCGATGGCGATCTGGTTCACCATCTTTGCGAGCTGGCCGGCGCCGCTCTCGCCCAGCAGCGTGACCGCGCGCGAGAACGCCATGGCCACTGGCTTGATGCGCTCGAACACGGCGGCTTCACCGCCGCACATCACGGTCAGTGCGCCGTTCTGCGCACCGGCCTGTCCGCCCGACACTGGCGCATCGATGAAGTGCAGGCCCAGCGCCTGCGCTGCCTTCGACAGTTCGCGCGCCACGTCGGCCGATGCCGTCGTGTGGTCGACGAACACCGCGCCCTTCGCCATGCCGGCGAAGGCGCCGTCGTCGCCCAGCACCACCGAGCGCAGGTCGTCGTCGTTGCCGACGCAGCAGAACACGATGCTGGCGCCGGCGGCCGCTTCGCGCGGCGTCGGGGCATGGCGGCCGGGCGCACCGAATTCGGCAGCCCAGGCCTGCGCCTTGGCGGGCGTGCGGTTGTAGACCGTCACGCTGTGGCCGGCCTTGGCCAGGTGGCCGGCCATGGGCCCGCCCATGACGCCGAGGCCGAGAAAGGCCACTGTCTGCGCGGGGATGGATTCGTAGGTTCGGGTGTTGATGCTGCTCATGGGGCAGGAGCTTAAAGCCATTCCGCGAGCGATGGGATGCGCCAAACATGTACGTGAACGTGCAGGTTTGGGTAGAATCACCCCGTCATGACCGAGCCGAACCCCGCCAAGACCATCACCGTGCGCGATGCCGCCGCGCGGCTCGACGTCACGCCGCGCACGCTCAAGTACTACGAAGAACTGGGCATCGTGGTGCCGGTGCGCAGCGAGGGCGGTTACCGCCTGTACGAGCAGGCCGATCTCGACAAGCTGGCGCGCGTGCTGCGCATGCGTTCGCTGGGTTTCTCGCTCACCGCCATCACCGCGATGCTGCAGCAGCCGATGGAGGCGCCGGCCGAGGGCGGCCGGCCACGGTTGTCCAACGCTTCGCTCAAGACACTGCGCGAAACGCTGACCGGGCAACTGGAAACGCTCGACGCGCGCGTGGCCCAGGTGCGCCGCGAGCTCAAGGAGGCGGGCGCGCTGCAGGCGCAGTTGCGGCGCGACCTCGACTACGTCGAGCGCCGCCTGGCCGGCGAGCCGGTCGAAGAGGCGCTCGAAAGCCGGCGCCAGGAGCGGCCGGCGCCATGAGCACCGCAAGGCCGCCCGAAAACGATCGTGCCGCCGTACAGGGCGCGAAGGCTTTCGAATGACCTCCCCGGCCCTGGCATGGCCTTCGCGCGGCAGCGGCGTCGCGATCGCGCTGCTGCCCTGGGCCATCGGCCTCGTCACGGCCATCGACTATTTCGACAACGCCCTGTTCGCCTTCTTCGCGAGCTACATCGCCGGCGGCGTCAACGCCTCGCCCGACGAACTGGTGTGGGCCTCGAGCGCGTACGCGCTGGGCGCCGTGCTCGGCATCCTGCACCAGCATGCGTGGGTCGAGCGGCTGGGCTACCGGCGCTACCTGGCGATCTGCATGTTCGCCTTTGCGGCCGGTGGCGTGGGTGCGGCGCTGTGCGACAGCTCCACGCAGCTGACCTTGGCGCGCGCGGTGCAGGGCTACTTCGTCGGGCCGATGCTGGGTGCCTGCCGCATCCTGATCCAGATCGGCATTCCACCGGCGCGCCGTGCCAAGGCGCTGAAGGCCTTCATGGTGCTGATCGTCTTCGGCGGTGCGCTGGCGCCGATCGTGGGCGCCTTTCTCGTGACCAACTTCGACTGGCGCTGGCTGTTCGCGAGCACCGCGCCGGCCGCGGCGCTGATCGGCCTGCTGGTGCTCTGGACGCTGCCCGACATCGGCGACGTCGAGCCGCACGAGCGCACCGAGCCGCACTACGTCGCCTACCTCGTGTTCGCGCTCGCGCAGGCCGCGCTGCAAGTGGTGCTGACGCGCTCGCACTTCGAGCTTTTCACCGGCTCGCCCGCGCTGATCGGCCTGACGATCGTGGGCGTGGTGGGGCTCGCGTGGTTCGGCTACCAGCAGTGGCAGCACCCGGCGCCGCTGGTGCGGCTGCATGCGTTGCGCAACGCGTCCTTCCGGGTCGGGCTGGCGCTGTACGTCGTCTACTACTACCTGTCGACGGGCTTCAGCTACCTGCTGCCCCGGCTGATGGAAGGCGGCCTTGGTTTCACCGTCGGCAACACCGGCTACTTCACGGGCGCGGCATCGCTGGCGACGGGGCTGCTGGTGTTCGTCTACCTGCGCTATTCGGCGCTGCTCACGCGCAAGAAGTGGCTCATCGTCACGGGCTTCGGCATTGCGGCGCTGGCGGCGTGGTGGCTGTCGCGGGTCACGCCGCAGGTGGGCCGTGAAGCCTTGCTGGGGCCGCTGCTGCTGCGCGGGCTGCTGATGCTGTTCGTCGTGCTGCCGGTGGCCAACCTCACGTTTCGCCCCTTCGCGGCCGAAGAGTTCGCGCACGGCTACCGGCTCAAGAATCTGGTGCGGCAGCTCGCGATTTCATTCGCGACATCGAGCGTGATCGCATTGCAGCAGCACCGGTTGGCGTTGCACGAGGTGCGGCTGAGCGAATCGGCCAACCCTGCGAATGCCAGCTTCATGCAGGCGCTGGAATCGCTCACCCATGGCTTTGCGGCAGCGGGGCATTCGGCGGGCGAGGCGCATGCGATGGCGCTGGGCACGCTGTGGCGCACGCTCGAACAGCAGGCCACCTTCATGGCCTCGCTCGACGGGTTCACCGCGATGGCGGTGATTGCGCTGGTGGCCGGCGTCTTCGCCGCGTGGCAGCGGCAGATCGACTAGCGCGGCGCAATCAACCGCGCCGGCCCGGTCCGGTCAGACGATCGCGAAGTGCTCCGTGCCCGCCGCCAGGTCGGTGCTGCGCGCGCGCTGGCTGTTGAGCTTGATCTGCAGCCGCAGGTCGTTGGCCGAGTCGGCATTGCGCAGCGCGTCCTCGAAGGTGATCGAGTGGCTCTCGAACAGGTCGAACAGCGCCTGGTCGAAGGTCTGCATGCCCAGGTTGCGGCTCTTCTTCATGATCTCCTTGATCTCGCCCACTTCGCCCTTGAAGATCAGGTCCGAGATCAGCGGCGTGTTCAGCAGCACCTCGACCGCCGCCACGCGGCCCTGGCCGTCTTCGGTGGGCACCAGCCGTTGCGAGATCAGCGAGCGCAGGTTCAGCGACAGGTCCATCAGCAGCTGTGCGCGGCGCTCTTCGGGGAAGAAGTTGATGATCCGGTCGAGTGCCTGGTTGGCGCTGTTGGCGTGCAGCGTGGCCATGCACAGGTGGCCGGTTTCGGCAAAGGCCACCGCGTGCTCCATCGTTTCGCGGTCGCGGATTTCGCCCATCAGGATCACGTCGGGCGCCTGGCGCAGCGTGTTCTTGAGCGCCGCCTCCCAGCTGTCGGTGTCGATGCCCACTTCGCGCTGCGTCACCACGCAGTTCTTGTGCGGGTGCACGAACTCGACCGGGTCTTCCACCGTGACGATGTGGCCGAAGGAGTTTTCGTTGCGCCAGTCGATCATCGCGGCCAGCGTGGTCGACTTGCCCGAGCCCGTGGCACCCACCAGGATGCACAGGCCGCGCTTGGTCATCGACACGTCTTTCAGCACCTGCGGCATGCCCAGGCCGTCGATGGTCGGCAGCTTCGCGGGAATGGTCCGCAGCACCATGCCGACCTTGCCTTGCTGCACGAACGCATTCACGCGGAAGCGGCCGATGCCGGTCGGCGAGATCGCGAAGTTGCACTCCTTGGTGCGCTCGAACTCGGCCGTCTGGCGATCGTTCATGACCGAGCGCGTCAGCGCCAGCGTGTGCTGCGAGCCCAGTGCCTGCTGCGACACCTTGGTGACCTTTCCGTCGACCTTGATGGCCGGCGGGAAGTCGGCGGTGATGAACAGGTCGCTGCCATTGCGGCTCACCATGAGCTTGAGCAGGTCGTTGATGAACTGGCTGGCTTGATCGCGTTCCATGATGTCGTGCTCCGGGTGGCTGGATCAGCCGGGGAAATTCTCGGGGATCTTGGCCTTGCCGCGTGCTTCGGCGGCAGAGATCGTATTGCGGCGCACCAGGTCCGTCAGGTTCTGGTCGAGCGTCTGCATGCCCGAGCCCTGGCCGGTCTGGATGGTGGAGTACATCTGCGCCACCTTGGCCTCGCGGATCAAATTGCGGATGGCCGGCGTGCCCAGCATGATCTCGTGCGCCGCCACGCGACCCTGGCCGTCCTTGGTCTTGCACAGCGTCTGCGAGATCACCGCCTGCAGCGACTCGGAAAGCATCGCGCGGATCATTTCCTTTTCTTCACCGGGGAACACGTCGATGATCCGGTCGATGGTCTTGGCAGCAGACGAGGTGTGCAGCGTGCCGAACACCAGGTGGCCCGTTTCGGCCGCGGTCATCGCGAGGCGAATGGTTTCGAGGTCGCGCAGCTCGCCCACAAGAATGGCGTCGGGGTCTTCGCGCAGGGCAGAGCGCAGCGCGTTCGAGAACGACAGCGTCATCGGGCCCACTTCGCGCTGGTTGATCAGGCACTTCTTCGACTCGTGCACGAACTCGATCGGGTCTTCCACCGTGAGGATGTGGCCGTACTCGTTTTCGTTGAGGTAGTTGACCATCGCCGCCAGCGTGGTCGACTTGCCCGAACCCGTGGGGCCCGTCACCAGCACCAGGCCGCGCGGCTTGAGCGCCAGTTCGCCGAAAATCTTCGGCGCGTTCAGCTGCTCGAGCGTGAGGATCTTCGAAGGAATGGTCCGGAACACCGCGGCCGCACCGCGCGCCTGGTTGAAGGCGTTCACGCGGAAGCGTGCGAGGCCGTCGATCTCGAACGAGAAGTCGACCTCCAGGAACTCTTCGTAGTGCTTGCGGTGCGTGTCGCTCATGATGTCGTACACCATCGCGTGCACGCCCTTGTGGTCGAGCGCATCGACGTTGATGCGGCGCACGTCGCCGTTGACGCGGATCATGGGGGGCAAGCCGGCCGACAGGTGGAGGTCGGAGGCTTTGTTCTTGACGCTGAACGCCAGCAATTGGGTAATGTCCACGGGGTTCCTCGGCTCGGATCTGGTGACGTTTTGATACGATTTTGGACGATTATGACGATGATTGGCGACGACCTCCAGCAAGTAAAGAACCGGATCACGCAGGCGTGCAACACCGTTGGCCGCGACCCGGCCGGGGTCCGGCTGCTGGCGGTGTCCAAGACCTTCGGGCCGGACGCGGTGCGCGAAGCCCACGCGGCGGGCCAGTCGGCCTTCGGCGAGAACTATGTACAGGAAGGGCTCGACAAGATCGAGGCCCTCGCCGATCTGCGCGCCTCCCTCGAGTGGCACTGCATCGGCCCTCTGCAAAGCAACAAGACGCGGCCCGTGGCGGAGCACTTCGACTGGGTGCACAGCATCGATCGGCTCAAGATTGCCGAGCGTTTGTCGGCGCAGCGGCCGGCGCATCTGCCGCCGCTCAATGTATGCCTTCAGGTTAATGTGGACGGCGGTGCCAACAAGTCCGGCGTGACGCCCGACGAGGCATTGGCGCTTGCACGCGCTGTGGCTGCTTTGCCACAGCTGCGGCTGCGCGGGCTCATGGCGATCCCCGAACCGGCCGACGGCTTCGAAGCACAGCGCGCGTTGTGCCTGCGCGCGCATGCGGTGTACCAGTCGATCCGCGACGCGGGCATCGAACTCGACACACTTTCTCTTGGCATGAGCGCCGACCTCGAAGCCGCGATCAGCGCGGGCAGCACGATGGTGCGCGTGGGCACCGCGATCTTCGGGGGCAGGGCGCGCAAGCCTGCCTAGGTTGCCCGGGCCGCTCGGGTTTTGCGCGCGGTCGCGCTCACACGCCCAGCGGCAGGCGCGCGCTGTTCTTCACTTCTTCCATCACCGCATAGGTCCGCGTCTCGCGCACACCGGGCAGTTGCCACAGCACCGTGCCCGCGAACTCGCGGTAGGCGGCCATGTCGGCCATGCGGGTCTTGAGCAGGTAGTCGAAGCCGCCGGCAACCATGTGGCATTCCATGATCTCGTCGCGCACCTGCACCGCGGCCTTGAACTGGTCGAACACATTGGGCGTGGTGCGGTCGAGCAGCACCTCGACGAACACGGTGAAGCCGCGGCCCAGCTTGTGCGGATCGAGGCGTGCCTCGTAGCCCTGGATGAACCCGTCGCGCGTCAGCCGCTGCACGCGCGCCAGCACGGCGGTGGGCGAAAGCGCCACCGCTTCGGCCAGCTTCAGGTTGGTGATGCGGCCATCCTCCTGAAGAATCTTCAGCAGGCGGAGATCGATGCGGTCCAGGTCGAGCATCGGAGGATTATCCGGCTCGCGCATCGATTCATTGCAGAAGATGCGGCCTATGGGCTCAAGCCATAGGAGATAGAACCAAGGAAATGCCGTCGGCCTACCCTTTGCCGGCTGGCCGGCGCATTTCCTTCGCGTGGCGCACTCAGCGAACCGTGTTCTGCGCGGCGGCCGCTGCCTGCTGGTTCTTCAACTGGTCGACCAGCGCGCCGTAGGCCGGGCTGGCACGCAGGCGCGCGTACTCGGCGGCGGCCTGGCGGTAGCCCGGCCGCGATGCATCGGTGCCCGATTCGGTGTTCTGCTTGGCCGCAAGGCCCGACTGCATCCACAGGCGCGTGTCGGCCGCCACGGCGGCGCGGGTGTTGGCCGACACCACAGCGGCTTGCTGCGAGATGCCGTCGGTGTAGCCCTGCGTGGGCGCGGTCTTCAGCCACTGTTGTGCGTCGGATGCCACGGCGGCGCGCGTCGTCGATGAGTTCATCGACACGGGACGCGGATCGCCTTCGGCGTAGTTGCCTGCAAAGCTCGGTGCCGCCATCAGGCCCAGCAGGGCTGCGACGGTGGCGGTGCTCAGGAGGCGGGTGGTGGACAGCTGCTTCATTCCTAGATCCTTGGTAGTGGTGGTTGGTGAGACCAACTCTAAAAAACGCATCCACCCGATCGATAACCCGTTGATGACAGTTTCGTCATCTGCGCATGTCCGGCGCGTGCCCGGAAAACAGGGCCCGCCGGACATGCCCTTGCCTACCGTTCGCCCGATGGGATCGTTCCCGCGCGCATGGCCTTGAGGGTCTCCGCCTCCACGGCCTCGCGCGTGGCGGGCTGGCCGGTGCGCGGCGTGGGCCAGGGCGCGCCGCGGCTCACGATGTTCCAGGCGGGTTGCTTCTGTGCCGTCTCCAGCTCGGCAACCACCTTGTCGCGCGACGGCTCCTGGCGCAGATGGTCGGGGTGGCGCGTCACGCCGGCCTCGGTCGGGGCGAAGTGGTATTCGCCGGCCGCCGAAGCGGCCAGGGGCGCCAGCGCGGCAGCGGAAGCCGCCACGGCGGCGAGCGATGCAAAAAGTTTGCGTTGCAGCATGTCGAAGATCTCCTTGGGTTGGTTGCCCGCGCCCGATGGCGCCGGCCATGCCGGCTCGGGCCGTCATGCCGGACCAATCTAGGAAGCCAGGGCGTCAACAGCCGAACGGCGCGATTACATCGGCGCAATGCTGGCGTCATGAAGGCGTGCTGCACCGCCGCATCCGTGCCCGTCCAACCTCTCTTGCATAACCGTCAGCGCGACGCGCATAAGCCATGGCGCGACGGGCGCGAGAGGTCTATCGTTGCGGCCACCTTTCCAAACCAAGGGATCTCTCATGAGTGAAAAACTCTCCTTCGTCTCCCCCACCGCCAACAGCCCGTGGGGAACGTACCTCTCCCAGGTCGACCGTGTCGTGCCGTACCTCGGCCCGCTGGCCCGCTGGGTCGAAACCCTGAAGCGCCCCAAGCGCGCACTGATCGTCGACGTGCCCATCGAAATGGACGACGGCACCATCGCCCACTTCGAGGGCTACCGCGTGCAGCACAACATGAGCCGCGGCCCGGGCAAGGGCGGCGTGCGCTTCCACCCCGACGTCACGCTCGAAGAAGTGATGGCCCTGTCGGCCTGGATGACCATCAAGACCGCCGCCGTCAACCTGCCCTACGGTGGCGCCAAGGGCGGCATCCGCGTCGACCCCAAGAAGCTCTCGCTGCAGGAGCTTGAAAAGATCACCCGCCGCTACACCAGCGAGATCGGCATCATCATCGGCCCGCACACCGACATCCCCGCGCCCGACGTCAACACCAACGGCCAGATCATGGCGTGGATGATGGACACCTACTCGATGAACGTCGGCGGCACCGCCACCGGCGTCGTCACCGGCAAGCCGCTGCACCTGGGTGGCTCGCTGGGCCGCGTCAAGGCCACCGGCCGCGGCGTGTTCGTCACCGGCCGCGAAGCCGCGCGTCGCCTGGGCATGGACCTGCGCGGTGCGCGCATCGCCGTGCAGGGCTTCGGCAACGTGGGCTCGGTCGCGGCCGAACTGTTCGCCGAGGCGGGCGCCAAGATCGTCGCCGTGCAAGACCACACCGGCACCATCGTCAACACCAACGGCCTCGACCTGGCCAAGCTGATCCCGGTGGCCAACAAGGAAGGCGTGGTCGCCTTCAAGTCCGGCGGCGACATCGTGCCGAACGAAGACTTCTGGAACGTCGCCTGCGACATCCTGATCCCGGCCGCCCTCGAAGGCCAGATCACCGCCGAGCGCGCGCAAAAAACCACCGCCAAGCTGGTGCTCGAAGGTGCCAACGGCCCCACCGTGCCGCAGGCCGACGACATCCTCGCCGAGCGCGGCGTGCTGGTCGTGCCCGACGTGATCTGCAACGCCGGCGGCGTGACGGTGAGCTACTTCGAATGGGTCCAGGACTTCTCGTCCTTCTTCTGGGACGAGGACGAGATCAACGTGCGCCTGGACCGCATCATGATGAACGCGCTCAACCAGATCTGGGACACGGCGGACAAGCACAAGATCACGCTGCGCACGGCGACGTATGCGGTGGCTTGCGAGCGCATCCTGATGGCGCGCCAGGAACGCGGCCTGTACCCCTGATCGCAAGGCGCCGGTCCTTGTATCCTGCGGGCCCATGAGTGGCCCGCCGATTCACCTCGATCCCGCGTTCGTCGCGTCGCCCGATGCCCTTCTCGAATGGCTCGGCGCCGCGGTGACGTGGGACGAGCGCATGCGTGCACGCAAGACCGCCAGCTTCGGCGTGCCCTACGACTATTCGCAGATTGCCTACAAAGCAGTGCCGATGCCGGCCGAGCTGGAAATCCTGTGCGTCAGGATCGAAGCCGAGCTTGGTTTTCGTCCGGACAATTGCCTTCTGAATCTCTATCCCGACGGGGCATCGTCGATGGGTTTCCACTCCGACGACATCGCGGCACTGGTGCCCGGCACCGGTGTCGCCATCGTGTCGGTCGGAGCCACGCGGTCCATTGCGTATCGCCGCAAGACCGACAGCAGCCTGCGCTTCGAATACCCGCTGCCCCATGGTTCGTTGCTCTACATGTCGGACGCTGTCCAGCAGGACTGGTTGCACGCAATTCCCAAGGCTGAAGGCGTGGGGGAACGCATCAGCCTGACGTTCCGCGCGATCCGGAAATAGCGGCGAAGCCCCGGCCGCCGCACGCGTTGACGATGCTCGGCGGATTCCTCGTCGACGATGCCTTTGGCCAATGTTCCAGTCGCCTTTCTGGCTCGGCAAGGAGTCGGACGGGCTGATGTTTTTTTGACGCGCGGGGACGCTACGCTCGAGGGATGAGTTCCATCCCCTTGCAGAAGCTTCCTCCCGTTCCTGCCGACGGCCTTGCCCGTCTGCAGGCCCTCATGGCCAGCGGGCAGCGCAAGCTGCTGGGGCTGGTCGGTGCGCCGGGCGCCGGCAAGTCCACGCTGGCGCTTGCGCTGCTGCATGCAGTGGGCGCCGACCGCGCGCAGGTCGTGCCCATGGACGGCTTCCACCTGGCCAATGTCGAGCTGCAACGGCTCGGCCGCGCCGACCGCAAGGGCGCTCCCGACACTTTCGACAGTGCCGGCTACGTGGCGCTGCTGCAGCGTCTGCGCGAGCAGCGCCCCGACGGCGACATCGTCTACGCCCCCGAATTCCGCCGCGAGATCGAGGAGCCGATTGCCGGCGCCATCGCCGTGCTGCCGTCGACCCAGCTCGTCATCACCGAAGGCAACTACCTGCTGCACGACGTCGGCCCGTGGGCCGGCGCGGCGGCGATGCTCGACGAGGTCTGGTACGTGGACATCGACGACGCCGTGCGCGAGCAGCGCCTGGTGCAGCGCCACCAGCAGTTCGGCCGCAGCGCCGAGGCCGCGCGCGACTGGGTCGCCAGCACCGACGCGCCCAATGCGCGGCTGATCGCGGCGACCCGGGCACGGGCCCATCACGTGCTGCTCTGGTCCTGAGAATTTCGGGCGGCAGGGAACGCCGGCATCTGGCCGCGCTCGAAGCCTGTGCCGGCACAGGCGCCGGTTAGCATTCGCCGCCGCTCCATGCCGACCATGCAACCCATGACTTTTTCTTCCCTTCGCGCCCCGGCACTCCTGCTGGGGCTGGTGTCCGCCCTCGTGCTTGCCGGTTGCGGCAGCAGTTCGCGCCGCGTGAACTACGAGCCGGAGGAGTTCGGCTCCACCACCACCCACACGCGCAACTACGAAGCGACCGAGGCCCAGACCTGCGAGGCCGCGCGCCGCGCGTTGCTGAGCCAGGGCTACATGATCACGGCTGCCAACGCCGACCTCGTGACCGGGCGCAAGAGCTTCCAGCCGGCGGCCGAGGTGCATGTCGAGGTCGAGTTCCGCGTGGTCTGCGCGCGCGAAGGCGGCAAGGCCAGCAAGCAGCAAAGCACCGTGGCCTTCGCGACCGCGCTGCAAGACCGCTACGGCATCAAGAAGGTCAACAACTCGGCGAGCCTGGGCGTCGGCGCCATCGGATCGCTCTCGCTGCCGTTCTCGGGCAGCGACGACGCGATGGTGAAGGTGGCCAGCGAAACCCTGACCGACGAGCGCTTCTACGACCGCTTCTTCGCGCTGCTCGACCGGTTCCTCGAAGGCCCGGAGGGCGAGGCCGAAGCGCCCGTCGAAGCGGAAACGCCGGCCGCGTCATCGCCGGCCACCGCGCCCGCCGCGGCACCCGCCACCACCTTCCCCGTGAACTCATCGCCGAACCGCGGCTGAAAATCCGGTCACCAGATACCAAGACACGTCTTATGATCTGGGCGTGGCTTCAACATCACCCAACCCGGCGCAATGCGCCTCGCGCCTTCGCAATTCGGTCGCGGAACTGGCGCGCCAGCTGCGCAGTGGCAGCGCCACGCCCGAGGGCCCGAGCATTGCCAAGCTCAGCGTGCTCGGCCAGTTGTACCGGCGCGGGCCTTGCTCGCCCACCACGCTGGCGGCGCATGAGCGGGTCAAGCTCCAGTCGCTGACACGCCTGCTGGCCGAGCTGGAGACCGAGGGCTGGATCGAACGCGCGCCGCATCCCACCGACGGGCGCCAATGGATGCTGTCGCTCACGGCCGACGGCACGCGGCGGCTCAAGGCGTTGATGCGTTCGCGCGAGGCGGCCTTGGCCGATGCGATCGGCGCCACGCTGGACGCCGACCAGCGCGCCTTGCTGCTGCAAGCTTGCGAACTGCTCGACGGCCTTACCGCCGCGCTCGGCGACCGAGCGTCCACCGCTTCGTCCTCATGAGCACCACCGGCACCACCGCACCCGCTCTGCAACGCATGACCGGTTTCTGGCGCCATGGCCGATGGCGCCCCGGCGTGCAGCTGGCCATCGCCGTGGCTGTCGCATGGCTGGTGTCCATGGCCCTGCATCTGCCCGAAAGCTTCTGGGCGGTGATGAGCGTGCTGATCGTCATGCGCCCCAGCGCCGGCTCGACGCTGGACGCCGGCTGGGACCGCGTGCGCGGCACCGCCATCGGCGCACTGTGCGGCATCGCGGGCGTTTATCTGCAGCACCACGGTGCGCCGGTGCTGCCGACCACGCTGGGCGTCGTCATTCTTCTGGCTTTCGCCAGTGCCGCCGCGCCGGGCTTGCGCAGCGCGCCCGTGGCGGCGTTGATCATCCTGTCGGCCGGCGGCATTCCGGGCCATTCGGCATTGCAGGTGGCGTTGCTGCGCATGGTGCAGATCGGCATTGGCGTCGGTGTGGCGCTGGCGATCTCGACCGTGGCGTCCGAGTACCACGCGGGCCCGCGCTTCGACGAAGGCTGCGCGGCGTTGCTGCATGGCATTGCACGGCGCACCGCCGCGCTGGCAGGTGCGGCCCGGCCCGCCGAAGCCGAGACCGAGCGCGCCAACGCCGCCATCCGTGCGGCACTGGTGCGGCTGACGATCCTGGCCGGCAGCGCGGACCTGGAGGCGCGATGGTGGCGACGCGCTGCCACGGCCGGCGAATCGCGTGCCTACCGCAACAAGGCGCGGCTCGCGGCGCGGATCTTCCAGGATGCGGTCGTGCTGGACCGTCTGTTCCGCCGCGTGCCGGACCCAGGCGCCGATCCGGTCTGGCACGAAGCCTCGGAGGCCGCGAGCGCCGCGGTGGCCAGCATGGCGAATGCCTTGCAGGGCAAGGGCACGGCAGACCTCTCGGTACTCGACCGCGTGGCCACGCGGCACCAGGGCCATCTGCAACGGGCGGGCGCCACCGCCTCGAATGCACTGCTGGCCGCGCCCCTGTGCCTCCTGCACGACGACCTGCAGCGCATGCAACGCTGCATCGCTGCCTGAGCCTTCAGCGCACCAGCGTCGATTTGCCGAACAGGCTTTCGATCAGCTCGACCGCCACTTCGGCCGTCTGGTTGCGCACATCCAGCGCCGGGTTGAGCTCGACCACGTCGAGCGAGCAGAGCCGCCCGGTGTCGGAAATCATCTCCATGCACAGCTGCATCTCGCGATAGGTCGGGCCGCCGCGCACGCCGGTGCCCACGCCGGGCGCGATGCCGGGGTCGAGGCAATCCAGGTCGAAGCTCACGTGCAGGTGCGTGTCTTCGTCCACGTCCTGCAGCGCCTCGATCATGGTGGTGCGCATGCCGTGCTCGTCGATGTGGCGCATGTCGAACACGCTCAGGCCCAGCGTGCGAATGGCTTCCTTCTCGTCGCTGTCCACGCTGCGGATGCCGATGAAGCGGATGGCATCGTGCTCCAGCGCCGCGCGCTCGCCGCTCCAGCCCGTGAGCACGGCGGGCCCGTGGCCCAGCAGGCACGACACCGGCATGCCGTGCAGGTTGCCGCTGGGGCTGGTGGTTTCGGTGTTGACATCGGAGTGCGCATCGAGCCACAGCACGCGCAGCTTCTTGCCGCGCTTGCGTGCGTGCCATGCCACCGCGCTGATGGAGCCGATGGCCAGGCAGTGGTCGCCGCCCATCATCAGCGGCACGTTGCCGGCGCCCAGCGCCGCATCGACCGCCGCATAGACCGAGCGGTTCCAGGCGATCACTTCGTCGAGGTGGCGCAGCCCGTTCGCCGGCGGGGCCCACGGCGTGGCCGGGCCCGCGAGGTTGCCGCGGTCGATGATCTCGAAGCCCTGCCGGGCCAACGCTTCCGGCAGGCCCGCCACGCGCAGGGCGTCGGGCCCCATGCCGGCGCCGCGCACGCTGGCGCCGATGTCGGTCGGCGCGCCAATCAGTTCGAGGGTGGTGTTCATGGGCGGGCTCTCAGGTGCTGCCGGTGGAGTCCCCCGCCTGCGGGGAACGGGATGGCCGATTGTGCCGATGAACCGGCGGCATGCCCATGATCTGCCGCACGCCCGTGGCCGTCAGCGGCTGCAGCAGCTGCGCCCAAAAGCGCGTCGCGACATGGCCGTCGATGCCGATGTCCGCCGGCGGCCGGCGCTCGGGCCGCAGGTAGGTGCCGAACAGCAGGTCCCACAGCACGATGTTCTCGCCGTAGTTGCGGTTGCCTTCCGCCAGCACCTTCGAGTGGTGCCAGCGATGCAGCGCGGGCGTGCTGAAGACGCGGTCGAGCCAGCCGGTGCGCAGCTCGATGTTGCAATGGGTCAACAGGCCGGTCACGGCGGTCACCGCGCCGACCCACGCGAACACCGTGAATGGCGCGCCGAGCAGGTACAGCGGTATCTGGCCGAGCGCGGCCTTGAAGGCGCTGTCGATCACGTGAAAGCGCCCGGTGTTCAGCACCCACAGCCGTCGCACGCTGTGATGCAGCGCATGAAAGCGCCACAGCAGCGGCAACTCGTGTGCCGACCGGTGCGCCACATAGAGGCCAAGCTCGGCGATCACCAGCGCCAGCACCACCTGCGCCACCAGCGGCCAGTGCGTGGGCCACACACCGAGCGAGACGCGCAGCGCGGGCTGCGCGACCGCCGCCACGGCCATCGGAAAGCTCGCCGCCAGCGCCGCCGCGATCTGTGCCGAGCCCTTGGTGAGCAGGGTGTGGGCCAGGTTGCAGGGCGTCTCACCGTCGTCCGCGAGCCAGCGCGGCTCGTGCGGCATCCAGCGCTCGAACACCGCGATCACCAGCGCCAGCGACAGGTACACGAGGTTGAACCACAGCAGCGGCGCATGGCTTGCGAAGGCCATCCCCGCGCCGAACAGGCCCAGCCCGTACAGGGCGGGCCACAGCATCCATGACAGCGCGGCGCGCAGCCGCGGCCGCCGGTCGTTGCCAGCCGGTGTTTTCATTCGGGTGCTCTCAGGGGTGAAGAGAAGTGGGGCGGCCTGCACCAGCCAGCGGCAGGCGCATGCGGAACAGTGCACCGCCCTGGGGGCCGTCGTGCAGAGAGACATCGCCGCCGTGCTGGCGCACGATCTCCCGCACCAGGCTCAGCCCGAGTCCGGCACCGGGCCCGGTGGCATGCGCACGGTAGAAGGGCTTGAAGACATCCGCGCGCTGCGCCTGCGGAATGCCCGGCCCGTCGTCGATCACGTCGACATGGCCTGCGGCATCGACCCGCACCACCACGCTGCCATGGCCGCCCGCGTGGTCGATGGCGTTTTGCACGAGGTTGGTCAGCGCGCGCGCCAGCGCATCGCGGTCGCCTTCCGCTTCGACGGATGCCGCCTGTGCTTCAAGCGAAATCTCGTAGCCCGCGGCCAGCGCCAGCGGCGCCATCTCGGCAACCACGTCGCGTGCCATCTCCACCAGGTCGATGCGCTGCAGCCGGCCGGCATGGCCCTTCATGCGCTGCAGGTCCAGCAGTTGGCCCGCGAGCACCGACAGGCGCGCGGCATCGGCCAGCAGGCGGTGCTTCTCGGCGCTGTCCGGCAGGTTCTCGAGCCGGGTGTTCAGGATGGCCAGCGGCGTGCGCAGCTCGTGCGCGGCGTCGGCCAGAAAACGCTCGTGGCGTGCGTGCCCGTCGTCGAGCCGCTGCAGCGCATCGTTGAAGGCGCCCACCAGCGTGGCCACCTCGCCCGGCACATCGGACAGCGGCAGGCGCACGCCGCGCTGGTCGGCGTCGATCTGGCCCGCGCGTGCCGCTGCCGCGTTCAGCCCGGTCAAGGTCCGCTTCACCACGAAGTGCGTGGCCAGCAGCGTTGCCGTGACGGTGATCGCCATGATCGGCAACACCAGCTCGACCACCAGCAGCAACAGCGCAAGGCCCAGGTTGCGCCAGGTGACGGGGCTGTCCGGCCCGGTCAGGATCTGAACGTCGCCCGCCGCGGAGTCGACCCAGCGCATGCGCGCGGCCTGCCGTGGCGGGTCGCCCGCGTTCCAGCCCAGCCGTGCCTGGCGCACCGCGTCCAGCGTGTCGCCGATGCGCGCGAACTCGGGCGGTATCTGGCCTTCCACCACCTGGCGGCCCTGGTGGTCGCGGATCGAGAACCAGAGATGCGGCACGGTCTTGCGCAGCGCAATCAGGCGTTGCGTCGGCCGCATGGAAAGCGTGCCGCCCGCATCGCGCGCCACGGCCTCCTGCAGGATCTCGATGGTGTTCTCGGGCGAGCTGAAGTTGACCAGATGCCCCGATGCCACCAGCGCGCCGATCACCACCAATTGAATGGCCACCTGCAGGAGCACCAGCTGGCGGATCAGCCGGCGCTTGAGCGTGGGCGGTGCCGGTGGCGTCATGGCAGCGGCCGCAACAGGTAGCCGACGCCGCGGATGCTGCAGATCTCGATGCCGGCGCTGCTGTCCGCGAGCTTCTTGCGCAGGCGCGACACGTGCGTTTCGAGGGCGTTCGACTGGATCTCCGCGTCGAAGCCGAACACCGCGCGCTCCAGTGCAGCGCGCAGCACGGTGCGGCCGGCGCGCCGCACCAGCGCTTCGAGCGCCAGCAGTTCGCGGCGCGGCAGTTCCATCCGCTGCCCGGCGACGCTGGCTTCGCAATGCGTGAAGTCGAAAGACAACGCCGCGATCTGCAGCGCGTCAGCCTGCGTGGCGGCCGGCCTTCGGAGCAGGGCGCGGATGCGGGCCAGCAGCTCTTCGACCGCGAAGGGCTTGCCGAGGTAGTCGTCGGCGCCCGCATCGAGCCCGGCCACGCGGTCGTCCAGCGCATCGCGGGCCGTGAGCATGAGCACCGGCACGGGGTTGCCCGCGGCGCGCAGCTCCGACACCAGTGCCAGGCCGTCGCCGTCGGGCAGCCGGCGGTCGAGCACCAGCGCGTTGTAGGGCGTGGCGTCGACATGGCGCGCGCCGCTGGCCAGCGTGTCGGCATGGTCCACGAGGATGCCGCGCTTGTGCAGCGCAATGCGCAGCACCGACGCCATTTCGGGTTCGTCTTCCACCAGCAGGATGCGCACCGTGCATGTCCTTCCAAACAAAAGAGCTGCGTCGCCGGAGCCCCGGCGTGCCGCACTTTAGGCAGGCCGCATTGCATCAGTATTGCGTCCATCGACCCCTGCCGACCGGATGCCGACGTCATGTTCACACCATGTTCGTGGAACAAGATCCGCCGCATTGCCAACGAACGACGCCCGCCGGGCGCGGAGAACAGACAGCATGCGCAGCTTCTATACGGTCGAGCTTCTGGAGGTCATCGTCCTGGCGGCGGCGTTGTGGTTCGCCTCCGCGGCGATGGCCGAAGTGGTGTCGGTCTTCGACCGCGAGCCCCCCACCTACGACCCTTGCCGCGATGGCCGCTACAGCCAGGGCCGGCCCATGGATTGCGCCGAAGTCCTTCGGCAGCTGGACCGCGACGAAGCGTGGGCGCGCCGCCATCGCTTCGACGACCCCGGGCGCCGGCCCGTCGACCCCTGCCAGGACGGCCGCTACAGCACCGGCCGCCCCATGACCTGCGGGGAGCTGCGCGAGCGGCTGGACCGGCAGGAGCGCCGCCGCTACCAGCGCTATGAAGACGACGACGGCTACGGCAGCGGGCAGGTCGTGGAGCCGGTCTTCATGAAGTAGGCCGGGCCACTCTATCGCTTTGCCGCCTTAAGGGTCTACCGGATGTGATGCCACAGGTACGCGTAGCCCAGCGCATCCATGAAGGCCGACTCCTTGTTGTCCGCCGCCGCGCTGTGGCCGCCTTCCATGTTTTCGTAGAAGCTGCTGTCGTGGCCGAGCCCGACCATCTTCGCGTGCATCTTGCGCGCGTGCACCGGGCCCACGCGGTCGTCGCGCGTCGAGGTGGTGAAGAGGGCGGGCGGATACGCCTGGCCCGGCTTCGCGTTCTCGTAGGGCGAGAAGGCCTTGATCCAGGCCCACTCTTCGGGCTGGTCCGGGTCGCCGTACTCGGCGATCCATGAAGCGCCGGCCGACAGGTGCGTGTAGCGCTTCATGTCGAGCAGCGCCACCTCGCTCACGATGGCGCCGTAGAGCTGCGGGTACAGCGTGAGCATGTTGCCCATCAGCAGGCCGCCGTTGCTGCCGCCCATCGCGCCCAGGTGCGCAGGCGAGGTGATGTGGCGCGCGAACAGGTCTTCGGACACGGCCGCGAAGTCTTCGCAGGTGCGCAGCCGGTTCTCTTGCAGTGCCGCCTGGTGCCAGCGCGGGCCGTATTCGCCGCCGCCACGGATGTTGGCGATGACGTACACGCCGCCCTGGTCGAGCCATGCGCGGCCGATGCTGCCGCTGTAGCTGGGTTGCAGCGAAATCTCGAAGCCGCCGTAGGCGTATTGCAGCGTCGGGTTCTTGCCGTTGGCGACCAGGTCTTTGGCGGCGATCTCGAAGTAGGGCACGCGCGTGCCGTCTTTCGAGGCCGTGAAATGCTGGCTCACCCGGTAGCGCGAGGCATCGAAGAAGGCGGGGCTGTCTTTCAGCACCTGGGGCTCGCCCTGGCCGATGGTGCCGATGTAGAGCGTGGTCGGCTGCAGGAAGCCGCTCACCGTCAGGAAGTAGTCGTCGTTCTCGTCCTCGTCGATGCCGCCGGCGTCGATGGTCGAGAGCGCGGGCGCGCCGCCCAGGCTTTCGCGCGTCCACGCGCCGGTGCCGCCGGCGGGGGGCGTGAGCACTTCGAGGCGGTTCACCACGTCGTGCATCACGTTCAGGATCAGGTGGTGGCGCGTCCACGAATGGCCGTCGAGCGCGGTGGTGTCGTCGGGCTCGAACAGCACCGTGATCTCGCGCTTGCCCGCCATGAAGTCGTCGAACTTCGTGGCCAGCAGCGAGCCCGAGACGTAGGTCGTGCCGCCCACGGCCCAGTCTTCGCGCGGCTCGATCAGCATCCACTCGCGCGTGACCTCCATGTTGGAGTCGTCGGGCACGTCGATCTTGACGAGTTGCCCGTCGGCGTGGCGCAGCCAGGTCTCGCTTTCATAGAAGTCGATCTGGCGCGACACGAAGTCGCGCTCGAAGCCGGGCGTGTTGTCGCGGTAGGCACTGACCGACATGTCCTCGTGCGCGCCTTCGTACACCGTGACGGCGCTGGCCAGCGGCGTGCCGCGCTTCCATTCCTTCACGATGCGCGGGTAGCTGGAGCTGGTCATCGAGCCGGGGCCGAAGTCGGTGGCCACGTAGAGGTGGTCGATGTCTTTCCAGCCCACGTGGTTCTTGGCCTCGGGCAGCGTGAAGCCGCCTTCGACGAACTGCTTGGCCTCAAGATCGAACTCGCGCACCACGTCGGCATCGGCGCCGCCGCGCGACAGCGAGATCAGGCAGCGCTTGTAGTCGGGGTCGAGGCAGTCGGCGCCGTGCCACACCCAGTTCTCGCCGTCGGCCGCGGCCAGCGCGTCGAGGTCGAGCACGGTCTCCCATGCGGGCTGCGGCTTGCGGTACTCGGCCAGCGTGGTGCGGCGCCAGAGGCCCTTCGGATGGGCCTTGTCGCGCCAGAAGTTGTAGTAGCCCGGGCCGATCTTGCGGACCATGGGAATGCGCTCGTCGGAGTCGAGCACCTCGAGGATGCCCTGCTCGAGCGCCTTGAACGCGGGCGACTGCGCGTGGGCCTGCACGGTCTTCGCGTTCTCCTGCCGGGCCCAGGCCAGTTGCGCATCGCCGTCGATGTCTTCGAGCCAGAGGTGTGCGTCGTCTTGCGGCTGTGGTTGCGGTTGCTGCTGCGGAGGAAGGCTTTGTGTCATGGGGCCAGTGTACGAAGCCCCCGTGAAAGAAAGGTCTGTGAGCCTTTGTTCGGGCCCATGCCGCAGACCGGTTTGTTGGCACCCTTTGTTTGTGCCAACGCACCACGGGCACTTTGGCATTACTTGGGGCAAACCCCTGTCCCGCCGGTGCCTTCCCCCCGGTGGAAACACTGAAGAAGGCGAGGCCCCTAAACGCGATGTGCACGGTATCCTGCCAATCGGCGCATGCCCCACCAAGGAGACACAACACATGAAACACCTGAGCGGTCTTGATGCCACCTTCCTGCACCTGGAGACCCCCGAGATGCCGATGCACGTGGGCTCGCTCAACGTGCTGGACTTGCCCAAGGGCTACAAGGGCGACTTCTACGAAGACGCCAAGAAGTTCATGGCCAGCCGCATCCACCTGGCCGACGTGTTCACGCGCAAGCTCGCGCTGATGCCCTTCGACATGACCAACCCGGTGTGGGTGGAGGACGACGACATCGACCTCGACTACCACGTGCGCCACATCACGCTGCCCAAGCCCGGAACCAACCGGCAGTTGCAGCAGTACGTGGCGCGGCTGCATTCCACGCTCATCGACCGCAGCCGGCCGATGTGGGAGTTCTTCATCATCGATGGCCTGAAGAGCGGGCAGGTGGCGCTCTATACCAAGGTGCACCACGCGGGCATCGACGGGCAGGCCGGCGTGGAAGTCGGCAAGGCCATCTTCGACCTGGAGCCCACGGGCCGCGTGGTGAAGCCGCCGCGCTCGCGCCCACGTGCGAGCGGCTACCAGCTGGGCATGGCCGAGCTTGCCACCGCCGCGCTGCGCAACACCGCGCAGCAGTACGTGAAGCTCTTCAAGATGGCGCCCGCCATTGCGCGCGCGCTCGGCGGCCTGGCCAGGCCCGACGAGAAGGCGGCCGAGAAAGACGCCGCCGCCGCGCCGAAGAAGTTCAACCTCTTCGCGCCGCGCACCTCGCTCAATGTGTCGATCACCAACCAGCGCACCTTTGCCGGCCGCACCATCTCGCTGGCCGAGACCAAGTACATCGCCAAGCATTTCGGCGTGTCGCTCAACGACGTGGTCATGGCCACCGTGGCCGGTGCGCTGCGCCACTACCTGGCCGACAACAACGAGCTGCCTGCCAAGCCGCTGGTGGCCGGCGTGCCGGTGAGCCTGCGCGAAGCGGGCGACCAGACGGCCAACAACCAGGCCAGCATGATCCTCGTGAGCCTGGCGACCGACATCACCGACCCGATCCAGCGGCTGAAGGCCATCAACGCCTCGTCGACCAGTTCGAAGTCGACGATGAACCGCTTCAAGGCCGTGATCCTCGACGACTTCCCGACCTTCGCCGCGCCCTGGCTGGTGTCGGGCATCGCCTCGATGGTGGGGCGCTCGGGCATCGTCAACCTGCTGCCGCCGGCGGCCAACGTGGCCATCTCCAACGTGGCGGGCGCGCCGTTTCCGATGTACTTCGCGGGGGCGCTGGTCACCTGCTACTACCCGGTGTCGATCGCCAGCCACGGCACGGCCCTGAACGTGACGGTGCAGAGCTACAACGGCCGCATGGACTACGGCCTGATCGCCTGCCGCCGCGCCGTGCCCGACATCACCGAGATCGGCGACTACATGCTGGCCGAGCACAAGCTGCTGATGGACCTCACGCACAAGCATCCGGCCGCCGCGGGGGCCACTGCCGCGCCAGCGAAGGCGGCAGCCCTAGCGCCCGCCGACGAACCCGCGCCAGCCGCAGCTGCCAAGGCCGCGCCCGCTGCAAAGAAGCCCGCCGCGCGCAAGAAGGCTCCCGTGAGCGCCAGCCGCAAGGCCGCCGCGCCGGTCAAGGCCGTGGCCCGGAAGGCGCCCGCAAAGACCGCGGCCAAGACAGCCATCAAGACCGTGGCGAAGAAGGCCGCGCCCAAGCCCGTGGCCCGCAAGGCTGCCGCACCGGCCAAGCGCGCCGGGGCGCCCAGGGCTGCTGCGGCATGATCGGCTGGCCCGGCCTGGCAAAAATTGGGGCAGTTGGACTAGATTTCCAACCGTTCTAGTTTTCCAGGCCTAGGCCCCGCGGAAGAAGATGGGCCCATCGCGATTCACCGCGAACGAGCCCATCAACTTCAAGGAAATCACCATGTCCACGCAAACCACCATCGCTTCCGCAGCCATCCACGTCGTCGGCCAGTACAACGACGCGGGCAAGACCCTCGTCGGCGCCTACCGCACCGGCGTGCATCGCCTGCTCGGCGGCGCCGCTTCGCGCTACAGCAACTTCCTGGGCAACCGCCAGATTCCGCTGGTGAGCGAGCAGGTCAAGGCCAACCTGATCGGCGCGCAGGAAAAGATCAATGGTTTCCTGGCCAACCGCCTGGACATCGACACCAGCCGCATCGTGAACGTGATGGACCGCGTTGCCGCCGGCACCACCAGCGGCATCGAAACCGTGGCCGGCCGCGTGGCCCGCGTCGAATCGCCGGTGGCCACCTCGGTCATCAACACCCTGAGCGCCATTCACCAGCCGATCGCCACCGTCTCGGTGCAGATCGCCGACCGCATCGTCGCCGGCACCAAGCAGATCGAAGCCCGCGTGAGCGGCACCGAAGAAGCCAAGCCGGTGCGCACCGTCAAGGCCAAGGCCGCCGTGGCCAAGAAGCCGGTTCGCCGCGCTGCTGCCCGCAAGGCAGCCTGACCCCGGGGCGCCTGATGGCGCCCTTTTCCTTTTTTCCGGTATCTGGAGCACTGCATGGCGACCCTTCCTGACGAAACTGCAAAGTTGAAGAAGAAGGCGGCGCCTGCCAGGAAGACCCCTGCCGCGAAGAAGAAAGCAGCGCCCCGCAAGGCGGCGCCCGCTGCCAAAAAAGCCGAAGCGCCCGGCAAGGCCGAAGGCCTGCTGCGGGCCGGCCTCAAGGCACTGGACAACGTGCGCAACGACGTCGCCAAGCGACAGGCCAACGTGATCGAAGGCCTGCTCGGCATCGGGCATGGCAAGGTCGACGCCACCCTCGGCGCCGGCGCCAAGGCGGCGCTCACGCGGGGCTTTCCCGGTCTCGACAGTTTCGGCATCCGCAAGTTCGAGGACGTGTTCGACCAGCGCGTCGCCACCGCCATGCAGCGCCTGGGCATGCCCAGCGTGCAGGAGGTGCAAGCGCTGCGCGACGAGGTCGCGCAACTGCGCGAACGCCTCGCAAAGCTGGAGAAGCCCGCCGCCGGCCCGCGTGGCCGCAGCAGCAACAGCGGCAAGCGCTGAACCGCCCGCAGCACAAGCCCGCCGGTTGTGGCCAGTTCCAACACCACGCGCGATCGCATCCTGCAGACCAGCCTTGCGCTGTTCAATGCGGAAGGCCTCGCCGCCGTGTCGACCCACAAGATCGCAGCCGAGCTCGGCATGAGCCCGGGCAATCTGCACTACCACTTCAAGGCCAAGCAGCTCATCGTCGAATGGCTGTTCCGGCGCTTCGAGCAGCGCATGGAAGCGCTCAATGGCTCGTCGGCCTCCATCGCCGCCATCGACGACCTCTGGCTCGCGCTGCATCTGCGCTTCGAGGCCATCGACGAATACCGCTTCATCTACCGCGACATGGCCTTCCTGGCCAGCGAATACCCGGCGCTCGGGCAGCGCGCGCAGGCGCTCACCGCGCAAAACCTGCTCGCGGCCCAGGCGCTGTGCGAAGGGCTGGTGGCCTCGGGCGTGATCGAGACCAGCGCCGAGCAGGCCCGCATCCTGGCGCTGCAGATGGTCTTCACCACCACCTGCTGGCTGTCGTTCGAGCGGCTCGTGCCGGGGCGCGATGCGCTGGCGCAGGCCGACCCCGGATTGGCGGCTTTCTACACACTCACGCTGGTTTCTCCGTATGTTTCGAGCGAATCGAGGGCTTACCTTGATTACCTGAGGGGCAAATACCTCGGATAAATGTCGCTGTTGTCCGACGGGGCATTGGCTCCAGCAGCCTCAAGTTCGTCTTGAAGAAGATAAAAACCAAAAAGGAAACATCCATCATGACCACCGCCACCCACGACCACATCGCGCCGCCCTCGCGCCTGCTCCTGCTGGCCGAGGCCCGCGCCCTCTGGGAAACCGGCGCCGGCATCGCCATGTGGCCGCTGCTGCAGCTCACGCCGCGCGGCGACGGACACCCCGTGCTCGTGCTGCCCGGCCTGGTGGCCGGCGATGGATCGACCCTGCTGCTGCGCCGCTACCTGAGCAGCCGTGGCTACGACGCGCACGGCTGGGGCCAGGGCCGCAACTTCGGCCCGCGCGAGGGCGTCGAGGACGGCATGGTCGAGCTGCTGAAGACCTTGTACGAGCAGAGCGGCCAGAAGGTCAGCGTGATCGGCTGGAGCCTGGGCGGTGTCTATGCGCGGCTGCTGGCGTCGTCCTATGCGCCGATGATCCGCAACGTCATCACGCTGGGCAGCCCGTTCTCGGGCAGCCCGCGCGCCACCAATGCCTGGCGCGTGTACGAAGGCGTGAGCGGCCAGAGCTCGCACGACCCGCGCCGCATGAAGTTCGTGCAGCCCACGCCGCCGGTGCCGACCACGTCGATCTTCAGCCGCACCGATGGCGTTGTCGCCTGGCGCTGCAGCATCGAGAAGACCGGGCCGCAGTCGGAGAACATCGAAGTGCTGGCCAGCCACCTGGGGCTGGGTGGGCATCCTGCCGTGCTGTATGCGGTGGCCGATCGGCTGGCACAGCCCGAAGGGCAGTGGAAGCCCTTCAATCGCGGGTTGCTGGGGCCGCTGGTCTATCCGGACCCGGATCGCGAGGGCTGAAGAAGGTTGCCTCTCGGTCCTCGTCAGATCTGGAAGGCGCAACCGAGTGACTATGCCCTAAAGGTCAAGCTCGGCTCTGAGCTTCCTCCTGATGCTCTCCATCATCGATTTGTAGTCCGGGTCGAAGATGAAATCGATTTCTGACTCGGCTGCGGATTCGATCTCTCTCAAGACATGCTCTTCTTCCGGGGCGAGGCCAAACTGGGCAATCTTTGTACAAATTTCCATCAGGATGGCCATCTTGGCTTGAGACAGAGTGATGTTCACTTCCTTGTCGAAGTCGTACTTGTCGTTCGTCACAGGCTGCCTCGTGTTTGGACGTTGTTGATCTGGGCCGGGTTGAGCCGCCACCCGGAAAGAAAGTTGTGAGAAGTATCCGTCATGACATTCAAGCCCGTGGAGGGATTGAGGTAGTGGATGACAGTGTCGCCACGATACGTTCCGTTGATCATCTGTGTTCCCGGATCCTGCACGTGCGCTTCCAAGGCTGACTGATAGTTTGCGGCTGCATTCTTGCCCCAAGGATCGTTCACGCCGAAGTCTTTGGCATGTTTGTATTTGGCCTGTAGTTGCTTCTTGTCGTACTGAATCGCAGGCTTTGGCGGTGGTGGAGGGGGCGGCGGGAGGCGTCGAACTACAGTGCCCTGTGCCGGGGGCTCCGGTGGCGGATTCTGTGTCGAAGACTTTCCTCCAACGGGCCGGCCGACCGGTTCGAGAGGGGCGCCGCGAGCGTTCTCCACGGGTCTTGGCAGAGGCTCGGGGGCACTCTTCTTTCCACCGAGAGCCATGTGCGCAGTGAACATGTCGAATGCGGTTGCACCGACTTGATTGGCCATTGCCACGTGCTCCTCGCTTCCTCCGAGTACACGCGTCGCTGCGCCAGGGGCACCGAAGATCGGACCCAGCAAGGCGATACCCAGCGAGTTGCCGAAGCGCAGATTCTGGGCGCTCAACCAGGCACTTTCGCTGCCGGAGAGCCCGCTCTCCCAGCGTGGCCCCGGTGTATAGACGTCCTGCAGGAAGGAAACCCTTCTCTTGAGTTCCAGGGATTGTTCGGGCGGTAAGGGGTTCTTGCCGGTGTCGTGGTCGTTCAGTTGCTGGAGCTTGTCGTCCAGCGCCGACTTGGGTATTTCATCCGGCATCTTTTCGCATGCCTGCTGAAATGTCTTCGCAGCCTGCAGTGCATCCGTAGGCTCCAGACGCACGTCGCGATCGGTGCCGATCCACATCCGCTCGTACCACGGTATCTTTTCGAAGTCGGCCTTTTCCCGCTCGTACCGCTCGCTGCAGATGCCGGGCCGACGCCGCACCATCGGTCCCTTGGGCACCTCGAAGGTCAGCACCCTGCCGAGCGTGCCGTTGCTGTTGAAGGAAGACGGCGAGAAGGAGAAAGAGGGCGACGACGAGGAAGATGTGGACAGCGCTTGTCCCAGCGTTTTTTTGTCGTCGGGGGTCGAGCTCATCAAGCCGCTCCGTTCATCTCGCACAAGTCGCCATGGCGGGCCACGGCGCGGCTCTCGACGAAGACCGTCTGCGAGCCAGAGATGATCTTCACGTTGCCCGCGCCGAGCGAGACCCCCGAGCGCACACCGCTGCCCGCGTTGCCCGCCACGCCCTGAACGATGCTGTCGACCATCAGCACCTTCTCGCTGCGCGCGAACACCGTGTGCGAGTAGGCCGCCTTCTCGGGCGGAAGGATCGACACGATGTCGAAGGGAACGATCTGGTTGCCGACAATGCAGAAGTCCGGCGCCACGTTGACCACCATGAAGCGGGACTCCGCGTCCGCGATGTGTTTCTCGGCGCTCATGCAGGCACTCCCTGGGGTATGCGACTCCCTGCGGGAGCCTCTGCAATCGGACGGTCGAAAAGGTCCACCGCTATTGTGTCCAGCGCCTGGTCGAGTGTGAGCCGCCAGGTCAGGTGCACCAGCATCTCGTCGAGGTCGATGTGCACGGTGTCAAGCTTCATGGCTTCGCTGCGCTCGGCTCCGTCGCCGTTCCTACACAGCGCCTCGATCCACAAGTTCGGAAGCTGAACCTCGATGTGCGGCGCCGAAGCGAAGAAGCCGCTCATGCGCAGGGATTCGTCTCCCCGCAGGCCACCGGCCACGACTTGGTCAGCGGGGGCGTACTGGAAGAAACGCTCGTCGAAATCGTCGGCGTAGTCCATGTAGGGCTGTCCTGCGTAGCGTTCGCGCCAGGCGTCGTCGTAAGTTCCCGCCAGCGCGACGCGCGGCTGCCAGAAGCGCGCGACGGGCCCGAAGCCAGCTGGCTGCGCGTCCTCGTGGTTTGCGTGCTGCAGCGGTGCGTCGGCGCGTTCGATCTGCGGCCCGGAAAACGGCTGTCCGGCCGCATGGCGTGCTCCGGGATGATCCTCGCGGGCTGCACTGCCGAACCATCCAGTTCCACAGGGGTTGGCCGGATGGGTGCGAGGGGGGGCCGACGGGGCGTCACCCCGGTCGAATCCCCACCCGCCGTAGGCGAGCTCGTAGCGCAGCGGCACAGCAAGCGTGGGCTCTGGATCGGACAGGCTGCGCTGTGCCGCAGCCGGTTGCCAGTCCCAGTGGCGCGGCCCGGTCAGGCGCAGCACCTTGTGCAGCAGCGGCGCGTGCTGCCGGTGCACCTGCAGTTCCGCGTGCCATTCGCGCAGCGGTGTCCAGTCGAGGGCGTGTGCGGTGCCCGTCACATAGACATCGGTGCCGGGCTTGAGCAGCAGCACGTCGGTTGCCATGCGCAAGCTCGACAGCGCGGCGCGCGCGGCGTCCCAGGGCTCGTCGGCGAAGACCGGACCACGGTGAAGCACCGCCGGTTCGAGCCCGCCGGGCGCGAGCACGAAGCTCGCGCACACCACCACGACGTCGTGGAAGCGCCGCCCTTTACCCATCTTGTCGAACTGGAAGTGTGGAAAGGGGGTGTCGTTGCGCAGTTGCCCAAGGCGCGGTGCGGGGATCGGCGGCGCGGGCTCAGCCATGGGCGTTGCCCTTGTCCGCTGCCAGCATCCCGACTCCGGCGGAGACTGCGGCTGAGACAGTGCCGAGGACTTGTGTCGCATGGCCTGCAGCTTCGCCTACCCCGGTCACCTGCTGCGCGATCGAGGCGAGCTGTCCCGCCTTGCCAAGCAGGTCGGCGGGGTTGCCATCCATCAGTGCACCCAGGCTCGCCAGCGGACTGCCCGGCGGTTCAGCCGGCGGTGGGGTCGGAACCGCGTTGGGTTGCAGAGCGGCGCCACCGCCCTTGGGGTTGAGCCAGATGTGCTCGCCGTTGACGGTCACGTCGTCGCCCTGGGCCGTGATGTTGATCTTCTTGCCTGTGACAGCGATCGAGCCGTCGGCCTTGAGCTGCACCACCGATGCGCCCACCCGCAAAGAGATGGTCTTGCCGTCCATCTCGATGTGGCTGCCCTTGTCTCCGCCCACGGACAGCAGGTACTTCTCGCCGACCTTGGTGGTCTGGGTCTTGCCGACCATGGTGTTGTCCATCATTCCGACGACGGTGTTGCGCAGCATGCCGACGTTGAAGGAGTAGGCCAGCCCGATGTTCACCATCTTGGCCAGGCCCACGTTGTGCATGTAGGTCATGCCGATCGTGGCTATCTGGTTGCGGCCCACCTTCTTGTTGCGGTCGCGGCCCACCGAATGGGTCTCGTCATGCTCGACCTCTATGTCCTGGTTTCGCTCGGCATGCAGCCATATCTGTTCCTGGCCCTTCCTGTCCTCAAAGCGCAAGGCGTTGGCGTTGGTGTCGTTGCCTCCTTCGGAGCTACGGGTAAGCAGGCCGCTTTGCGTTGCGTTGGTCGGCAACGTCCATGGGGGCATGTTGTCGGCGTTGTAGACCCGGCCAGTCACGATAGGACGATCGGGGTCGCCGTTCTCGAAGTCGACGATCACCTCCTGGCCGATGCGCGGAATCTGGATGCCGCCGAAATTGGTGCCAGCCCAAGGCGAAGAAACGCGAATCCAGCACGAGCTGTTTTCGTCCTTGGTGCAATAGCGGTTCCAATGAAAGCTGAGTTTCACACGGCCGTATTCGTCGGTCCAGATCTCGCGGCCCGCCGGGCCGGTGACGATGGCAGTTTGAGGCCCTGTGGTGCGCGGTCTGGGCACCGGTGGCACTGGCGCACGAAAAACCTTGCTCGTCGGGATGACCTCGAAGTCCACCCGGCATTCGAACTCCTGCTGCGAGCTCGCATCGCCCACGTCCTGCAGTCGCAGGTGCGTGTGCGTCACGAGGTACTGCCGATTCGCTTCGTTCTGGGGATGGCGCTCCAGCGTGAGCAGACAGCCAGGAACCACTGCACGCAGGTTGCCGGAGCCGACGGCGCGTTCGCCCTGGCTGCCGGTCTCTTCCATGCGCGTGCGCACCAATTGCTCGCCTTCGGATTCGACGATGTAGTCGCCTGGCCACCTGTAGTGTTCCCACGTGTTTTGCGCGGTCTTGCGCGGCATGGCACTGACCTGCTGCAACTCGGCCTTCGGACGCTTGAAGTCGAAGTCGTCGGTGACCCAGCGGCCGCTTTGCAATTCCTCATGCGCATTGAAGCGGTCACAGCGTTCCTCGCGCACGGTTGCGTCGGCGGCATGGAAAGGAATGGTTTGATAGCCCGCATGCGCGAAGGGCTCGTGAGAAGCCATATCGTCCACGATGACCAGCTTGTGGCTGCTCTCTTCGTGCACGAAGTAGTAGTACAGGCCCCACTCGTGCAGCAGCCGCGCAATGAAGTCGTAATCGGTCTCCCCGTACTGGACCTGGAACTCACGGGCCGGATAGTTCCGTGTGGCCCGGATCTCGTAGGGCAACCCGTATTTGCCGAGAACCGTCTTGGTAATGCCCAACACGTCCTCGTTCTGGAAGATGCGGTAGTCGCTCGTGCGTGTTGCCAGGGTGAGCCAAGGCTCGACGACAGCTTCGTACAACGCGCGGCGATTTTCCAAGCGCAGGAAGCGCACGCGTGTGACCAGCCCCGAGATGTGGCGCTGCTGTGGGCCTTCGCCGGGCCTGCCATCGAGAACAACGTGCGTGGTGAGAGCCTCGCCGATCAACTGCTTGACGGCGACATTGGCCGCCTGACGCTCGTTGTAGCCCTGCTGCTCGGGGGTGGCGAGGGTCAGGGTATAGCGAAAAAGGCTGCTCAGGCTTTCATCGCCTTCAATCGCGATGGGCTCCAGTGCCGGTTCGTTGCCGAACACAGGCATCGCAGACGAGGAAGCGGTGAGAACACGCGCAAGCTGCGTGGTGCCTATTGGCATGAGATCTCCCAGATGTTCTGACTGACGAAGCAAATCGTAGCAATCCGAGCCTGAAACGCCAGTAACACGATAGGTTGCTGTCGCTCAAATCATCCGATGGGACCGCGTGACTATGAGTTACATCACTTGTGGCGTAGTGGGCTCATTGCAACCGCGAGGCGCAGATGCCCGTGGTCGACTCCTTGGCGCCCTCGAGGGTCATATGTCAGCACTGGAGGCCTGAGGCCCCACGGGCTTCCTGTCAGCTTCCGGCCCACACGTCCAGCACATAGCGCTGGTCCGCAATCATCTTGTCCATCCATGCCGTGCTGTCGTGCCCGTGCTCGCGCGCCAGGTCGCTCAGCGTGCGCCGCACGTCGGGTTCCATGCGCGAACCGTCGCCGCACACGTAGACCACGGCACCCGCTTCGAGCAGCTTCCAGACATGCGCCGCTTGCTCGCGGATCAGGTCCTGCACGTAGACCTTGCGCTCGCCCGAACGCGAGAACGCGGTGTGCAGCTTCATCACGCCGCGATGGGCCCAGGCCTTCAGCTCTTCGGCGTAGATGAAGTCCTGCGCCGGATGCCTGCAGCCAAAGAAGAGCAGGGCATCGCCCAGCGCTTCGCCCGCCTCGACCTGCGCGGCCCGCTCCTGCAGGAAGCCGCGAAACGGCGCGAGGCCCGTGCCGGGCCCGACCATGATGAGCGGGCGGCCCTTGTCCTCCGGCAGCCGGAAGCCTTCGGCCGTGGTCTCGCGGATCACGCCGTGCACCGTGTCTCCCGCCTCGGCGCGCGCCAGGTAGTTGGAACACACGCCCTCGAAGGTGCCGTTGCCCGACAGCGCCGGCGCGCTCACCACGCCCACCGTGACGCTGCAGCGGCCGGGCGTCATCGTCGGCGACGACGAGATCGAGTAGTAGCGCGGCGAGAGCGGCGACAGCATTTCGAGGAACACCGCGAACGGCACCTGGCAGGCGCGGTGTTCTTCCAGCAGTTCGAGCAGCGACTTGCGCTTGTGCAGCACCTCGGCCTTGTACGCGGCCTGCGAGGCTTCGTCGCTGCCCGACAGCGCCACCAGCTTCGGCTTGGTGAAGGGGCACTCGGTGTAGGCCGCGAGCGTGGCGATCTGCTTGCGCGTGGCCACGTCCTGCAGCTCGACGTAGTCGCCCAGCAGGCGGTCGACGGCAATCACCTGGTCCACCGGCAGCGCCGCCTTGCGCCCCGCACCGGCATGCAGCCGCACATGGGCCGAGCGGTCGAAACCAAAGCGCGCCATCGCGCGTTCGACCTGCGCGGGGCTGTTGCGCGGCACCACGCTCAGGTGGTCGCCGGCGCGGTAGATCACGCCTTCGGGCAACGTCAGCTCGACGTGGCGCGTGGAGCGCCCGGCCTCGCCGTTGCCACCGCCGCCGCTTTGCAGCTCGCGGTTCTCGATGACGCGCAACGCCACCGCGCCGAGCGCATCGACCAGCGCGTTCTTCTGCGGTGGCGGCAGTTCTTCGAGCGTGTAGAGCGGCTCGCTCTGCACGGGTGTGTCGGCACCGGTCTTGATGCCGAAGGCCTTCACCAGCTCGGGCCAGAGCGCGTCGCTCCAGTCTTGAAAAGCGCCGTCCATGTCCTCGCGCGCATCGCCTTCGCCGCGTGGATGCACGCGGTCGGCGCCCAATGCCTCGAGCCGTTCGTCGATGCGGCGCGGCACGGCCTGGTAGGTGGCGACCCAGTCGGTGTTGCCGCAGCCGAAGACGCTGAAGCGCACGCCGTTGAGCGAATCGTCGGCCTTGTCGAGCCAGCGGTGGAACTCGGCCGCGTTGTCGGGCGCCACGCCGTTGTACGAGGCGCAGACGATCGCCACCGCGCCGTTGGCCGGCAGGCGCTCGGCGTAGTCGTCGAGCGATGCCAATTGGGTCGAGAAGCCGCGCATCTCGCCGGCCTCGGCCAGTTGCCGCGCCAGGTCTTCGGCCGTGCCGAGATTGGAGCCCTGCAGCACCAGCAGCGAGGTGCCGTGGCGTGCCGCCTGCGGCTTGCGCGCGGCCGGCTGCGTGGGCTGGGCGGGCGCGGCCACCGCATCGGCCATGTGGCCGCGCGGGCGCGTGGCCGGGTCGCGCAGCAGCGCCTTGATCTTGAAGCCCTCGGGCTTGATCGTCAGCGCTTCCTTGATCTTCAGCTTGTAGTTCGTGTGGTCCACGAGGTTGAAGCGCTGCAGGATCATGCCCAGCGTGAGCACTGCCTCCTGCAGTGCGAACTGCCGCCCGATGCACGCGCGCTGCCCGTTGCCGAAGGGCTTGAAGGCATTCACCGGCCGCTCGCGCTCGGCCTCGCGGCTGAAGTGGTCGGGGTTGAATTCGTCGGCGTCCTCGCCCCAGATGCCCTTGTCACGGTGCAGCGCCAGCGCATGCATGATGACCATGTTCTTCTTCTTGATCGTGTACTGGCCACCGATGGTCGTGTCTTCCTTCGCGCGCATCGCAATGGCCGGCGCCGTCGGGTACAGGCGCAGCGCCTCCTTCAGCACCTGCATCACGTACTGCAGTCGATTGACCTGCGCATAGGTGGGCTTCTGCGTGGTGTCGGGGCCGAACACGCTGTCGACCTCGGCCTGCGCCTTGGCCAGCGCCTCGGGGTTCTTCAGCAGGAAGTAGGTGGCAAAGGACAGCAGGCCGCTGGTGGTCTCGTGCCCCGCGATGAGGAATTCGATGCACTCGTCGCGGATCATCTTGTCGTCGAGCTTCTCGCCGCTCTTCTTGTCCACGCCCGCGATCATGTAGCTCAGCAGGTCGGGCTTGGTGGCGATGTCGGCGCCGCTGGCACGCCGCTCCTCGATGATGTCTTCCACCATCTTGTGCATGAAGCGGATGTCCTTGCGCTGCTGCGCCAGCTCCTTCTTCAGCATCAGCTCTTCGAGCGGCAGGCCACGCCGGTTCTGCACCGTCTCCAGCGTGCGCACCATCGCATCGACAAAAGGATGGAAGCCCTCGCGGTAGAACGAGTTGAAGCGGTAGCCGAAGCCGCACAGGCCGATGGTGTCGAGCGTGAGCGCGGTCATGTCGCGCACCACGTCCACCTCTTCGTCGAAGTTCAGGCGCTCCCACTTGGTGACCAGCTGGCTCGCGATGTCCAGCATCATCGGGTGGTAGGCCTGCATCGCACGCTGGCTGAAGTTGGCCAGCAGGATGTTGTGCGGCTTCGACCAGGTCTCTTCATGCGTGTCTGAAGTGAAGAGCCCGTGCGACGCGGCACGCAGCCGCCGCAATGCACCGCGTGTACTTTTGTCGAAGCGTGCTTCTTCGCAGAGTTCGTCGACCAGCGCGGGCGACGACACCACGATCACCGGCATGCCCGGCATGTCGAGCCAGTAGATGCCACCGAGGTCTTGCGCGATCTTCCACATGTCGAGCACGGGAGAGTCGGAGCCGATCGACAGCAGGTTCCCGACGAAGGGTTTCTTCGCCGGATGCGGGATCGGGTGGAGCGAGTTTTTGCCTGCCATGGGTTGTTGTGCCTTTGGAATGGACCCGCTTCGGATGTCCGTGGTGTAACAACCGGAGTATCCCGATGGCACGGGGGGCGGGCAGGGCGGGGATTCCCTTAGCTCCTGCGGTCCTTCGGCACCGCCAGCCTGTTGACGCAAGCCAACGCCGGGGCCACGGCCTACGCTGCGCCCACCCCTTGCTTTCATCCCGCCACGCCATGTCTTTTGCCGGACCCGAGAACGACCTGAAACTCTTCGAAGCGCTGGATCGCGCCGCGCGGCGGCATCCCCAGGTCACGGCCTACATCGACGGCGAACGCGGGTTCAGCTTCGGCCAGGCCGCGCAGGCCAGCGAACACCTCGCCGTTGCCCTGCTGGACATGGGCCTGCGCCGGGGCGGGCGCATCGCGCTGCTGTCGCCGAACCGGATCGAATGGCTGCAGCTGTTCTTTGCGGCGGCACGCATCGGCGTGGCCGTGGTGGCGCTGAGCCCACGCTACCGCGACAGCGAACTCGCGTTCATGCTGGCCGACAGTGCCTGCCAGGCGGTGTTCACGGTCGAGCAGGTGGACGACTTCGATTGCGCGGCGATGTTCGAACGCCTGGCGCCGCAATTGCCGGCGCTGCGCCAGGTGGTGACATTCGATGGCGCGCGCTTCGCCGAAATGGCGGCCATGCCGGTGCAGCGTCCGCTGCTCGACGATGCGTCCGCCCAGGTGCAGGCGGACGACCTCGCGATGGTGATCTACACCTCCGGCACCACGGGTCGGCCCAAGGGCTGCGCGCTCACGCACGCCAGCATGCTGGCCTCGGCATGGGGACAGTCGCAGCACACGGGCGTGCGGCCCGGCGAGCTGCTGCAGCTGGGCAATCCGCTCAACCATGTGGGCGGCATCACCTGCGGCGTGCTGGCGCAGCTGCTGGCCGGGGGCAGTTGCGAACTGGTCGGCACCTTCAAGGCGCAGACCGTGCTCGACATGATCCGGCGCCATCCGCCCGCCTTGCTGGTGGGCGTGCCGACCATGCTGACGCTGCTGCTGATGCATCCGTCGTCGGCATCGGTCGACCTGGACAGCGTGCGGCTCATCGTCACCGGCGGCTCGAACGCCGACGCCACCTTGCTCGGGCAACTGAAGGCGCGCATGCCGGCGGCGACGGTCATGAACCTCTACGGGCTGTCCGAGTCGTCGGGCGCGCTGGTGATGTCGCCCGCGGACTGCGCCGACGACGACCTCATGCAGGCCATCGGCCAGCCCTTGCAGGGCGTGGAGGTAAAGGTGCTTGCCCCCGGCGGTGCCGTGCTGCCGCATGGCGAGATCGGCGAGCTGTGCTTTCGCGGCCTGGGCGTGGTGCGCGGCTACATCGGCGCGGCCGAGGCGAGCGGTGCCTTCGCCGACGGATGGCTGCACACGGGCGATCTCGGGATGGTGGACGCCCGGGGCTTCATCACGCTCAAGGGCCGCATGAAGGACATGTACATCCAGGGCGGCTTCAACGTCTACCCGGCCGAGGTCGAGGCATTGATCGCGAGCCATCCGGGCGTTCTGATGGTGGCCGGCATCGGCGTGCCCGACCCGGTGCTGGGCGAGGTCGGCCGCTACTTCGTCGTGCCCAGGGAGGGCATCAGCCTCTCGGTGGACGCGCTGCTCGCGCATTGCGACGGGCGCATCGCCGACTACAAGATGCCCCGGCAGATCGTGCTGCGCGAGCAATTGCCGCTGACGCCGGCCGGCAAGATCCATAAGGCGAAGCTGCGCGACGAGGCCGTGTGACTTGTCACGCCCGCCCCGTGCGGTCGCCTGGCCTCAGGGCCGGACCATCTTGCAGTCGGTGCCCTGTGCCAGTTCGTTGCCCGTGTAGACCGCATCGGTGCGAAAGCCGTAGTTCGTGCCTTCCCAGCCCGTCTTCACCGTCTTGCCGTCCACCGGCGCGATGGTGTTGACCACCTGCGGCAACAGCAGTTGATGGTCTTCGGCGCGCATGCGCACCGGCCCGACCACCGAGTCGAAGCTCAGGTCTTCGAGCGCGTGCGCCACCTTCACCGTATCGGTCGAACCCGCCTTGTTGATGGCAGCGGCCAGCAGGCGCGGCGTCATGTCGATGCGCGGTGCCAGGAAGTCCTTGCCGGTCTTGGCCTTGTAGGCCTTGGCCAGCGCGTCCACCTTCGGTGTGTCGGCCTCGCCCGGGTGCCATTCGGCCACCCACGTGAGCTGCCCCGTCTTCGCCTGCGACACCGCCGTGACCGTGCCCGGCACCGAGCCCGCGCTGTGGTTGAAGTAGCGCAGGTTGTAGCCCGCGTCGCCTGCGGCCTTCAGCAGCAGCGTCATGTCCTGCCCCCAGTTGCCGGTGATGACCGAGTCGGCCCCGCTCTGGCGGATGTTCGCCACGTAGGGCGCGAAGTCTTTCACGCGGCCGATGGGGTGCAGCGCCTCGCCAACGAACTGGATGTCGGGCCGCGCCAGGCCCACCAGCTGCTTGCCGTAGCTGGCCCACTGCTTGCCGTGTGCGTAGTCCTGGTTGAGCAGGTAGACCTTCTTCACGTCCGGCGTCTTCTTGATGTAGTTGGCCAGCGCCTTCATCTTCATCGCCGTGTTGGCCTCGGTCTGGAAGTGCCAGAAGCTGCAGGCCTTGCCGGTCATCTCGGGGTCGATGGAGGAGTGGTTCAGCACGATCAGCTCCTTGCCCGGGTTGCGCTGGTTCCAGCGCGCGACCGATTGCACCAGTGCCGTGACCACCGACGAGCCCGAGCCGCCCGTCACGATGGCCTTGGCGCCCTGGTCGATGGCCGCCTGCAATGCGCTCTGGCTTTCCTGCGCCGAGAGCTTGCTGTCGAACTGCAGCAGCTGCAGCTTGGTGCCGCCGAGCACGCCGCCCTTGGCGTTGATGTCGTCGACGGCGTACTGCGTGTGCATCAGCATCAGCTCGCCGACGTTGGCAAAGGGGCCGGAGAGCGGATCGATGTAGGCGATCTTGTAGGTCTGTTGCTGCTGCGCGTGGGCGGCGCCGGCGGTGGCCAGCAGGCAGGCAAGGGCGATCCGCGCCAAGGGCGCACGGTTGAACTTCATGGTTTGTCTCCGGGGATGGTTGTCGGTCAGTTCTTCGCTTGCAGCCCGATCACGCGGCCGGCCAGCTTCGTGAGTTCGGCCACCACCTCGTCGATCGAGAGGCGCCCGCCCGGGCGATACCAGCTGTACAGGAAGCCCGGCAGGCTGCAGGCCGCAAGTGCGGTGATCTTGGTTTCGGCAAAGTCGAGGTCGCCATCGCGCCGTGCTTCTTCGAGCAGCGGGCACAGCAGGTCGTAGAAGTGATGCGCGAGCTTCTTTTGCGCCGCAATGTATTCGGGGCGGTACACCTGCGGCTCGCGGTACGGAAAGAAGGCCACCGGGTGGTGCGTGATGGTCGCGCGGATCAGCCGCTCGATGCCGTCGATCACCTTCTCGCTGGCGCGGCGCGGATCGGTGGCCGCGAAGTCGAGCGCGGTGAAGCAGTCGACCGCGGGGCGCCAGGAGAGCGTCTCGAAGATCTCCTGCTTGTCGCGGAAGTAGTAGTACACGAAGGGCTTGGTCACGCCCAGCGCGCGCACGATCTGCGCCATCGTGGTGTTGGCGTAGCCCTGCGCCGCGAAGAGCTGCGCTGCCGCCTGCAGGATGCGCTCGCGCTGCAGGTCGGTGCCCTGCGTGGCCGCGCGCTGGCGCCCCGTGCCCTGGGGCAGGTGCGGCTGCGTCGTGGTTTCGTCGTCCCCAGAGGGTTTGTGCCGTGTCGCGGAAGTTATACCCATGGGTAGGATTGTTCGTGCACCATGCGGCATTGGCAAGCGCCCGCCATGCGCAGGCGGCTATCGATAACCCTGAGAAAGTGACGCCATGGAGACATTGCCCGACCGCCCCCAGCAGCCCCTGCACGAGTACCTGCGCACCCATGCGCGCGAGCGTGGCGACAGCCCCACCTGCATCTGGTACGGCCATGCGATGAGCTGGGCCGAACTCGACCGCGCCAGCGACGCCTTCGCGGCCCGCCTGCAGGTCATCGGCGTGAAGAAGGGCGAGCCGGTGGTGCTCTTTCTCAACAACTGCCCGCAGTACCTGGTCGCGCACTTCGGCATCCAGAAGATCGGCGCGATCGTGTGCCCGAGCGGTCCGCTCAACAAGGAGCACGAGCTCTCGTACCAGGTCAACGACCTGAAGGCGCGCGTGATCGTCGCGGCCGCACCGCTGCTGCCGGTGGTGCGCAAGGTGCAGGCCGAAAGCGCCCTGGCGCATGTGTTCGTGGTGCACTACGCCGACCTGTTGCCCACGCCAGCCTCGCTCGACCTGCCGGCCGAACTGGCCGCCGAGCAGAAAGCCACGCGCAGCGTGCCTGAAGGCTGCGAAGACTTCCTGGCCGTCATGCGCACCGACGCCAAGCCGCAGCCCGTGGCCATCGACCTGGACGACGTGGCGCTCATGACCTACACCTCGGGCACCACCGGCCTGCCCAAGGGCGCGATGCTGAGCTATGGCAACGCGCTCTTCAAGACGCGCGCCGCCGCCGACTGCAACGGCGTGGGGCCGGGCGACGTGCTGCTGTCCATCGCGCCGCTGTATCACATCGCCGGCATGCTGATGGGCGTCAACGTGCCGGTGCTCAGCGGCGCCGCCTCGGTGCTGCTGCACCGCTTCGATCCGCGCGCCGTGCTGCAGGCCATCGCGGCCTACAAGGTGAGCTGGTGGTACAGCATCGCGCCGATGAACGTCGCGTGCATGCAGGTGCCCGACATCGCAAGCTTCGACCTGGACAGCCTGAAGATGAACCCGGTGACCAGCTTCGGCATCACCTTCACCGAGCCGCTGGCCGCGCAATGGCGTTCGCACGCGCGCAACTGCACGTCCTTCGAGGCCGCCTACGGCCTGAGCGAAACCCACACCTGCGACACCTACACGCCGCACCACGCGCCGCGCTGGGGCACGCAGGGCATTCCGGTGCCGGGCGTGACGATCCGCATCGTCGATGCCGACACGGGCGCAGACATGCCCACCGGCGAAGTCGGCGAGATCGTGCTCACCAGCCCCGGCACCTTCAAGGGCTACTGGAACAAGCCCGAAGCCACGGCCGCCACGTTGCGCAATGGCTGGGTGCACACCGGCGACATGGGCAAGATCGATGCCGACGGGTATCTCACCTTCATCGGCCGCTTCAAGGAAATGATCAAGGTCTCGGGCTACAGCGTGTTCCCTGAAGAGGTCGAGACCATCCTCATCAAGCACCCCGCCGTGGCGCAGGCGGCGGTGATCGCGCAGCCCGATGCGGAAAAAGGCGAGGTCGTGAAGGCCTTCATCGTGCGCAAGCCCGGCGCCGCGCTCGACGCCGATGCGCTCGTGGCCTGGGCCCGCGACAACATGGCCAGCTACAAGGCGCCGCGCGCCGTGAGTTTCATCGATGCATTGCCGACCACCGGCGCCGGCAAGGTGCTGCGTCGCCTGCTCAAAGACCCCACCTGAGAGGTTTCGTTTGCTGTTCTCCAAAGTTCTGATTGCCAACCGCGGCGAGATCGCGGTCCGGCTGGTGCGCGCACTGCGCGACCTCGGCATCGCCAGCGTGGCGGTGCATGCGCGCGACGATGCGGCGGCACTGCATGTGCAACTGGCCGACGTGGCCGTGGCGCTCGATGCGACCGGGCCTTCGGCCTACCTCGACATCGCCGCGCTGATCGCCGTGGCACGCGCGCAGGGTTGCGATGCGGTGCACCCCGGCTACGGCTTCCTGAGCGAGCGCGCCGATTTCGCACAGGCCTGCGCCGATGCGGGGCTGGTCTTCATCGGCCCGACGCCTGAGCAACTCGGCCTGTTCGGCGACAAGGCGCGTGCACGCGCACTGGCCACGCAATGCGACGTGCCGGTGATGCCCGGCAGCACCGGCGCGGTCACGCTCGCGCAGGCGCAGGCCTTCTTTACCGAACAGCATGCGCAGGGCGCGGGCGTGATGGTGAAGGCCATCGGCGGCGGCGGCGGGCGCGGCATGCGCGCGGTGCTCAAGGCCGAGGAGTTGCCCGAAGCGCATGCACGCTGCATGTCCGAAGCCAAGGCCGCCTTCGGCATCGACGGCGTGTATGTCGAGCGCCTGATGCGCAACGCGCGGCACATCGAGGTGCAGGTGCTGGGCGACGGCCAGTCCGTGGCCAGCCTCGGCGAGCGCGAATGCACCCTGCAGCGGCGCTTTCAGAAGCTGGTGGAAATCGCACCGAGCCCGTCGCTGCCCGAGGCCTTGCGCGCGCAGGTGACGCAGGCCGCGCTGCGCATGGCAAAAACGGTGGGCTATCGCGGCCTGGGCACGTTTGAATTTCTGGTCGATGCGGAATCTTCGAGCTTGCCCTTTGTCTTCATCGAGGCCAATCCGCGCCTGCAGGTGGAGCACACGGTGACCGAGGCCGTCACGGGGCTGGACCTGGTGCAACTGCAGATCGCGGTGGCGGCGGGCGAGCGTTTGGGCGCATTGGGTGTGGAAGCCGATCGCACGGCACCGCAACGCGGCTTTGCGATCCAGTGGCGCATCAACGCCGAGACGCTCGACGCGCAGGGCAATGCGCGGCCTTCGAGTGGCACGCTTGCGCGCTTCGACCTGCCTGCGGGCCCCGGCGTGCGCGTCGATACGCACGGCTATGCGGGCCTGGCGCCTTCGCCGCACTACGACACGCTGCTGGCCAAGCTCATCGTGCAATCGCCTTCGCCGCGTTTCGCGGATGCGCTGCGGCGCTCGTTGCGCGCGCTGGACGAATGCCACATCGGCGGCATCGCCACCAACCTGTCGCTGCTGCGTGCGATTGCGGCGCGGCCCGAGTTCGCCACGCAGGCGGTGCACACGCGCTTCGTGGAGGCGCACCTGGGCGATCTGCTCGCGGCTGCGGCTTCGCTGGAAAAGCATGCGAAGAAGGGCGTGCCCGTGGTTGCTGCGGAAGGCGCTTCGGCCGTCGTGGACGACGACGCCGACGAGCTCACGGTCAAGGCCCCGATGCCTGCGAAGCTCGTGCAGTTCGAAGTCGCCGTGGGCGACGTGCTGCCCGCCGGTGCGCAGCTCGGCGTGCTCGAAGCCATGAAGATGGAACACCTGCTGCACGCACCGGTGGCCGGCCGCGTGGTCGCGCTGCTGGCCGCGCCCGGCGACTACCTCGTCGAAGGCCAGTCGCTGGTGCGGCTGGAGGCCGTCGATGCGCAGGCCGTCGAGGCCGAGGCGCGCGCCGAGCACGATCTCGATGCGGTTCGCCCCGACCTGCAGAAGGTGATCGACCGCCACGCGCCCACGCTCGACATCAACCGCAAGGCGGCCGTCGACAAGCGCCATGCGCAGGGCGGCCGCACCGCGCGCGAGAACATCGCCGACCTGTGCGACACCGACGGCGACCCCGGCAACTTCATCGAATACGGCGCGCTCGCCATTGCCGCGCAGACACGCCGCCGCACGCTCGAAGACCTGATCGCCAACACGCCGGCCGACGGCATGGTCACGGGCCTGGGCAGCGTCAACGCAAAACAGTTCGGCCCCGAGGCATCGCGCTGCGCCGTGCTGGCCTACGACTACACCGTGCTGGCCGGCACGCAGGGCATGCGCAACCACCACAAGACCGATCGCCTGCTGGCGGTGGCGCATCAACTGAAGCTGCCGGTGGTGCTGTTCGCCGAAGGCGGCGGCGGCCGGCCGGGCGACACCGACATGCCGATCGTGGCGGGCCTGAACAACCACACCTTCAGCCAGTTCGCGGCGCTGTCGGGCAAGGTGCCGGTGGTCGGCATCGTGCATGGCCGCTGCTTCGCGGGCAATGCGGCGCTGCTGGGCTGCGCCGACGTGATCATCGCGACCAAGGGCAGCAACATCGGCATGAGCGGCCCCGCGATGATCGAAGGCGGTGGCCTGGGCACCTTCGCGCCCGAGCAGATCGGGCCGAGCAGCGTGCAGTCGCGCAATGGCGTGATCGACATCCTGGTGGACGACGAGGCCGCGGCCGTTGCGGCCGCCAAGCAGTATCTGTCGTACTTCCAGGGCGCGACCACCGACTGGCAATGCGCCGACCAGCGCACGTTGCGCCACGTGGTGCCCGAGAACCGCCTGCGCGTGTACGACGTGCGCGCGGCCATGCGCGGCGTGGTCGATACCGGCTCGCTGCTCGAGTTGCGCGCGGGCTTCGGCGCCGGCATCGTTACCGCGCTCGCGCGCATCGAGGGCAAGCCGGTCGGCCTGATGGCGAACAACCCGCACCACCTGGGCGGTGCGATCGACGTGGAGGCGGCCGACAAGTCCGCGCGCTTCATGCAGCTGTGCAACGCGCACGGGCTGCCGCTGGTGTCGCTGTGCGACACGCCGGGCTTCATGGTCGGCCCCGAGGTCGAGGCACAGGCGCAGGTGCGCCACGTGTGCCGCATGTTCATGGTGGCGTCGCACCTGCGCGTGCCTTTCTTCGCGGTGGTGCTGCGCAAGGGCTACGGCCTGGGCGCGCAGGCGATGACGGCGGGCGGCTTCGACGCGCCGGTGTTCACGGTGGCATGGCCCACCGGCGAGTTCGGTGCGATGGGCCTCGAAGGCGCGGTGCGGCTGGGCTTTCGCAAGGAGCTGGCGGCGGTGCCCGAAGGCGCCGAGCGCGATGCGCTGTTCAAGAAGCTCGTGGCGCAGCAGTACGCCAACGGCGAGGCGATCCACATGGCGCAGACGCTGGAGATCGACGCGGTGATCGACCCCGCCGAGACGCGCGCGTGGCTGGTGCGCGGGCTGAATTCGGCCACGCGCGTGGCGCAGCCCGTCTCGCCCTACGTGGACACCTGGTAACCCTGCGCTAGACCTCGTAACCCACGGGGGCAAGGGGGCTCCTTAAACTGGACCGCTTTGCGCGCATGGAACAGATTTCACGCTGGCTGGCTCGCGTTCGCGGGATGACCGCGATGCAAGGGGTACTCGGGATTCTTCTCGTGGCGTTCGTGGTGGGTGCGCAAGCGCAGGCACAGGTGCAGCCGGTTGCCGGCAAGCCGCGTCCACCCGCTGAAGCCCAGGCCCGGACCCAGGCCCACTGGGTGGGGAGCTGGGCGGTGGCGCCCTACGACTTCCAGGAAGTGGCGGTCAACGCTGCCGCCGCCGCGTCGCTCGGCGTGGCCGGCATGCAGGCCTTTCGCGGCCAGACACTGCGCCAGCTGGTGCGGCCCACGCTGGATGGCGAGCGCGTGCGCATCCGCTTTTCGAACGTCTTCGGCAAGGCGCCGATGCACATCGCGGCCGCGAGCGTGGGGCTCGGCACCGGTGCGAGTTCGGCTTCGCCGGCCTCGTTGCGCGAGCTGCGCTTCAGCGGCCGTGTCGACGTCACCGTGCCACCCGGTGCCGAGGCCTGGAGCGATGGCATCGATCTGAAGGTCGAGGCCGGGCAGGACGTGGTGGTGAGCACCTTCCTGGACCAGCTCACGCCCTTCGCGACCATCAGCGTGCAAGACCTGCGGACGAGCTGGGTGGTGGCGGGCAACAGCGTGCTGAAGCCCAAGCTGGAAGCCGCGACACCGATGGCGATCAATCACATCGTGACGGGCCTGGACGTGTGGAGCCGCGAGCCGGCGCTGACCGTGGTCGCCTTCGGCGACTCGATCACGGCCGGCGGTGGCGAGGCCGGCGAGGGCGCCTACCCCGACCTGCTGGCCACGCGGCTGCGCGACAGCCCCCGGGCGCCCAAGGCGGTGTCGGTGCTCAACGCGGGCATCGGCGGCAACCGGTTGCTGCTCGATGGCTCGGGGCCCAGCGGCCTGTCGCGCTTTGCGCGCGACGCGTTGGGGCAAAGTGGCGTGACGCACGTGATCGTGCTGCTCGGCACCAACGACATCGGCCGCAAGGCGCTCATCAGCAAGGCCGGCCTCGTCATGCCGCCCGGCGAGATGCCGACGGCCCAGCGCATCACCGCCGGGCTCGCGCAGCTCATCGCGCAGGCCCGCGCCAAGGGCGTGAAGGTGCTGATCGGCACCGTGCCGCCCTTCAAGAACGGCGTGTACTGGGCCAAGGACACCGAGGCCATGCGCGACGAGGTCAACCGCTGGATTCGCGGGCGGCTGGATGTGGATGGCGTGGTCGATTTCGATGCCGCCCTGCGCAGCCCCACGGACCCGCAAGCCATGGACCCGAAGTACGACAGCGGCGACCATCTGCATCCGGGCAAGGCCGGCCGCGCCGCGATGGCTGCGGCGATCGATGTGCAAAGGTTGGGTGAGTGAGCGCTTGCCGAAGCGGCAGGTCGCGCGATTTGGTGCGATCCGACGGTTGAGGCGCGACACAGCTCTACACAAGATTTCGCGCGCCGCTTACAGCCGCTTCACACGGCCCCGTCAGCATGAAGGCTCCTCCAACAGCTCATGGGGCGTACTTCATGAAAAAACTCGCATTGGCTCTTTCCGTCGGCGCTGCCTCGCTGCTGTCCGTGGGCGCATTGACCGTTCCCACGGCCGCGCAGGCGCAGCCCATCATCAACATCCAGGTGGCGCCGCCACCGCCGCGCTTCGAGCGCGTGCCGCCGCCGCGGCGCGGCTTCGTGTGGGCGCCGGGCCACTACGAGTGGCGCGGTGGGCGCCATGTGTGGGTCGGCGGTGTCTGGGTGCGTGCGCGTCCGGGCTATGCCTACCGTCCGCCGGTGTGGCGCCAGGATGGCGGCCGCTGGGTGTACAGCGCGGGCCGTTGGGACCGTGACGGCGACGGCGTGCCCGACCGCTACGACCGCCGCCCCAACAACCCCTATCGGAACTGAGCAGGATTAACGGAAGACGACGGTGCGGTGGCCGTTCAGCAGCACGCGGTGCTCGCTGTGCCACTTCACCGCGCGGGCCAGCACCTGGCTCTCGGTGTCGCGGCCGCGGGCCGTGAGGTCTTCGACGGTGTCGGTGTGGTCGGCGCGGGCCACGTCCTGCTCGATGATCGGGCCTTCGTCGAGGTCGGCCGTCACGTAGTGGGCGGTGGCGCCGATCAGCTTCACGCCGCGGTCATGCGCCTGGTAGTAGGGCTTGGCGCCCTTGAAGCTGGGCAGGAACGAGTGGTGGATGTTGATCGCGCGGCCGGCCAGGTTGCGGCACAGGTCGTTGCTCAGGATCTGCATGTAGCGCGCGAGCACCACCAGCTCGGCGCCTTCGGCCTCGATGATTTCCAGCTGCCTGGCCTCGACCTGCGGCTTGGTCGCGGCGGTCATCGGCAGGTGGTGGAAGGGCACGTTGTAGCTCGCCGCCAGCTGGTAGAAGTCGCGGTGGTTCGAGATGATGGCGCGCACGTCGATCGACAGCAGGCCGCTCTTCCAGCGGAACAGCAGGTCGTTCAGGCAGTGGCCTTCCTTGCTGACCAGGATCACCGTCTTCATCGGCTCGGCAGCGGCGTGCAGCTGCAGGTTCATGCCGAACCCGGCGGCAAAGCCCTTCAGTTCCTCGCGCAGCGCGGTCTCGCTGTGGTCGCCGCAGGCAAAGCGCACCCGCATGAAGAAAAGACCCGTGTCGTGGTCGTTGTACTGGGCCGCCTCCTCGATGTTGGCGCCCCGCTCGAGCAGGAAGCCCGAGACGGCGTGCACGATGCCCGTACGGTCGGGGCAGGAGAGGTTCAGGATGTAGGCCGGCGTGTTTGTCGTCATATCAGTTCAGTTACTCGGTCACTCGACAGGCGGCAATGCCGCATGTCTTTTCCAGGGATACCGCGGAACCGGCTTTGCCGGGCCGCTGGTATCGCCCCCGGCGAGGGGGTGGGAGGCCACACGCAGTGGGCAAGCCTGGGGGTGATCCATGTCCAGGGGCGTAATTGTGGCAGGGGTGCCAGAATCGCGATTTTCCCTCGTTGATATAACCGCAGGAGACGCACATGGCCTTCCAGGACTTCAACATGGACAACCAGTGGTTGCCCTTCACCCCCAACCGCCATTTCAGGAAAGACCCGCGCGTCTTCGTGGCGGCCGACGGCATGGAGTTCACCACCCATGACGGCAAGAAGGTGATCGACGGCATCTCGTCGCTGTGGTGCGTCGGCGCGGGCCACAACCGCAAGCCCATCAACGAGGCGATCAAGAAGCAGCTCGACACGCTCGACTACGCCACCGCCTTCCAGGTCAGCAACGACCGCGCCTTCAAGGCGGCCGAGATGATCGCCTCGCTCGCGCCCGGCGACCTCAACAAGGTGCTGTTCTGCAACTCCGGCAGCGAGGCCGCCGACACCTCGATGAAGGTGGCGCTGGCCTACCACCGCGCGCGCGGCGAAGGCCATCGCAATGTGTTCATCGGCCGCGAGAAGGGCTACCACGGCGTGGGCTTCGGCGGCATGTCGGTGGGCGGCATTCCGGGCAACCGCAAGGTGTTCGGCTCGGCCTTCCTGCCGCGCGTGGACCACATGCGCTTCATCCACGATCCGGTGAACCATGCCTACATCCACAACGAGGAACCGGTGTGGGCCGAAGACCCGCTGGTCGAGCTCGAAACGCGCATCCTGCCGCTGCACGATCCGAGCAACGTGGCCGCGATCATCGTGGAGCCGGTGGCCGGTTCGGCCGGCTGGTACCTGCCGCCCAAGGGCTACCTCAAGCGCTTGCGCGAAATTTGCGACAAGCACGGCATCCTCTTGATCTTCGACGAGGTCATCACCGGCTTCGGCCGCATGGGCACCAACTTCGCGTCGGACTATTTCGGCGTGGTGCCCGACATGCTGAACTTCGCCAAGTGCGTGACCAACGGCGTGATTCCGCTGGGCGGCGTGATCTGCCGCGACAAGCTCTATGACGCGATGATGAAGACCGACGCGCCCGAGCACGTGGTCGAGTTCTTCCACGGCTACACCTACTCGGGCCATCCGGTGGCCTGCGCGGCGGCCATCGCCACGCTCGACCTCTTCAAGCAAGAGAACCTGTTCACCCGCGCGGGCGAAATGGGCAAGGTGCTCGGCGATGCCTTCCACAGCACCTTCAAGGGCCTGCCCAACGTGGTCAGCATCCGCAGCCTCGGCCTGGCCGCGGCGGTCGAGCTGGCACCCATCGCCGGCACGCCGGGCAAGCGCGCCTACGACATCTTCCTGGACTGCTTCCACAAGGGCGCGCTGGTGCGGCCCGCGGGTGACGTGCTGGTGATCGCACCGCCGTACATCGTGGAGAAGTCGCACATCGACACGCTGGTCAACACGCTGGCGGATTCGATCAAGAAGCACGCCTGAGCCAGGCGAGCGACATGCGCGGCGGCTGAAACGCCGCTGCGCACAAGTCGCTCGCGACCCGTGCCTCCTTCATCTGCGTGGACCGCGCATCGCCGGTCCGCGCACCGCATCGCGCTCCTTCAGGCACCGGAAATTTCTACCGGTTCTCGGGATACCTGCGCATGCATGCAATGCCTAGCATCGCCTCGCGAAACGTAGCACTCATGAATTCTGCGAGTGCGCTTTCCGAGAGGAGCTGTCATGCAACGCGTACTTCATCCCACCGGCACCGGCGTGCCCGGTCGCCTCCGCCTGCGCCATGCGCGGCCGATGGTCTTCCTGTTGCTGGCGGCCGCATGCGCCGCGCCGCCGGCGCTGGCCAACAACGTCGGCGAAAACGCCGCATGGCAGTTCCAGTCGAGCACCGACAAGGTCAACCAGGCGGCCATTCAGGACATGATCCGCAAGCAGAAGAGCGGCTACTACGCGGCGCCGGTCTACAACACGACCATCGGCCGCCAGTACAACTGCAGCGTCTCGGCCAGCTCCACCGGCAATGACGGCAACAACAGCACGGTCGCCAATTCGCCATCGAATGCCGGTGCCCGTTCGGATGCCTCGGGCAACGACAGCCGCACGGCGGTGGGCACGCTCGGCGGCGCCACGGTGGGCACGTCGCAGGCCAACGCCGGCGCGGTGGGCTCGGCCATCGTGGGCGGCACCAGCACGCAGGTGCAGGGCGCGGCCACGCAGGCACTGAACTCGAACCAGGGCAACACCGGCGCGCAGACCGCCAGTGTGGGCGGCAGCTCGGCGTGCGCATTCGGCGTGCTCAATTGAACGGGGCACGCGCCATGCACATCACACAAACCCTCTCGCTCGTTGCCGCTGCAACGCTCGCGCTGGCCGGTTGCGTTTCGGCGCCGCAGCAGCGCTTTGCACCCAGCGAGGCACCGGTCGTGCTCGGCCCCTCGGTGCGCGACAACGTGACGCCGATGGAGGCGGTGCTCGCCTGCTACGCCGACCACATCGCGGCCACGCGGCGCCCGCCCATCGTCATCGGCGTGGGCGACGTGAAGGACTACACCGGCAAGTACAGCATCAACGAAGGTAACGCCATCACGCAGGGCGGCGCGCTGATGGTCTATTCGGCGCTCGGCAAGCTGGGCGGCGCGGTGAGCATTGCCGAACGCTTCGACCCGGTGATCGCCGAGCGCGAGCTGGCCTATGCCGACCGCCGCCAGCTCGGCGACGGCCGCACGCACCAGCTCGGTGGCCCCAACGGCGGACAGACCGTGCCGTGGATGCCGTACTTCGGCGGCACCATCAACAAGTCCGACTACTTCATCGTCGGCGGCATCACCGAGCTGAACTACAACATCAACTCCGGCGGCGCCGAGTTCGCGGTGAACCAGGTCGGTGTGAAGGCGCGCACCTTCAGCCAGTCGGTGAGCGTGGACCTGCGCATCGTCGACACCAAGTCGCTGATGGTGGTGCGCACGGTGAGCCTGACCAAGCAGTTCAACGGCTACGAGGTCGGGCTGAACGTGTTCCGCTTCTTCGGCAGCAAGCTGTACGACGTGGACATCGGCGCGAAGGGCCAGGAGCCGGTGCAGATGGGCGTGCGCGCCGCGCTCGAAGAAGGCGTGGTGCGGCTCATGGCCGCCGTCACGCAGGTCGACCACCGGCCTTGCATGACGATGCGCCCCGGCGGCGGCGAGCAGATCCCGCTGGTGCCCGCCGCCGACCTGCGCAAGGTCGACAACCCGGGCGGTGCCGCGGTGGGCGGCGGGGCCGTCGCCTCGCCGGTGGTGCAGGGCGGCGTGGCCGTCAACGCCGCGGGCCCCGGCGGTGCGCGCCTGACCGGCACGGCCACGCAGGTGCCTTTCGACTTCGGCGCGACCACGCTCGGCGGCAGCACGCTCGCGCTGATCGACCAGATCGCGGGCGCCGCGAAGAAGGGCGCGACCGACATCGTGCTGGTGGCGCGCGACACCGAGAACTGGGACGCCCGCAAGCGCGACGAACTGACCGACCAGCGCATCGCTGCCGTCACCTCGGCACTGGCCAACCGCGGCGTGGCTCCGGGCGCCATCAGCCTCACGTGGCGGCCCGATGCGGCCGACACGTCGATCCATCGCGACGGCCCCGGCCTGCAGGAGATCGCCAAGCTGCGCATCGGCAGCCCGGTGGTCAGCGGGGCCGCGCCGGCCTCTTCTTCCGACAGCGCCGTGAAGGGCGACTGAGCCCCCTGTTCCGCGCACATCGCGCATTCGTTTTCCGACCCAGACCCGACCCGACCGTTTCCAACATCCGAGGAGTCACGCCATGAAAGCACGCAAGATCCAAAGCCGGGCCGCAAGCGCGCCCATGTTCAGCCTCAGCAGCATCGGCGCGGCCGTGGCGATGGCATTGATCGCCACCGGTGGGGCGCACGCGGCCGAGACCTCGGTCACGGCGGTCGGCCCGGCCTACAACGGCACGGCCAACGGCGCCGCGGTGCAGAACACGGGCCAGCCGAATTCCGGCAACGTCACCGCGACGATCAACAACGTCACCGGCGGCACCACGGCCACCGGTACGCCGATCAATCCGAACCCGGTGAGCGTCGGCACCACCGGCAACCTGATCGGGGCCTCCGCCACCGGCGACGCCTTCTCGAACACCATCGGCACGCTGCCGGCCACGCCCGTGAGCGACGCGGCCTCGCTCGGCGTGTCGACCAACACCGGCGTGATCTCCAGCACGGTCTCCAACAGCAAGCTGGTGCTCGAATCCAGCACTTTGCAGACCGGCAGCGTGGTCAATGCGGACAACACGATCTCGGCCGCGACCACGCTCAACAGCGGCAGCTCGAAGGTGTCGGGCACGGCCTCGGCCAGCGCGGCACCGGTCACCGGCACCTCGGTGCTGACCTACCCGGCGGGCGCACCGCTGTTCGACGCGAAGGGCAACCTGGTGGTGACGACGCTGCAGTCGGCCACCGGCAAGAGTTCGAGCGCGCTGGTGCAGGGCAACATGATCGACCTGCAGCTGACGACGAACACGGGCATCGCGCTGACCACGGCGGCAGCCCTGGAGCGCAACTCGATCTCCGCGGTGCTGAAGGGAAACAGCGCATCGAACGCGGCCGAGATCCTGGCGGGCGGCGCGCCGTCGTTCGCGGGCTCGGCGGTGGTGTCGAACCTGCAGGTGAACGGCAACGGCATTCTTGCGGCGACGCACAGCGCGACCAACACCGGCTCGACGATCTCGGGCGTCGTCAGCGCCGCGCCGGGCGGCTCCAACGTGCTGCGGGGCTCGCTGTCGGTGCAGGGCAATTCGATCGCCAGCGCGGCCACCGGCAACGAGGCGCTCGGCGCCGCGGCCGGCACGGCGGGCAACCGCATCGCGATCGACGGCGTGAGCGTGGCCGGCAACGGCACCCCCGCGACGGCCGCCAACAACAGCACCCACGCCGGCGGCGGCGTGACCAGCAACGTCAACGCCGACCTGGTCATCACCAACAGCCAGGGCAACCTGGGCGTCGATACCCTCAGCGAGACGACGGGTGCGCAGATCCGGGCGGGCGTGCAGTCGATCAACGGCGGCAGCGTCACGCTCGCGGGCAACAGCATCACGGCGGCGGCCACGGGCAACACGGCGTCGAGCGCCATCGCCAGCAGTCAGAACGCGGCGTCGTTCAGCGGCACCAGCGCGGTGGCCAACCAGCAGGCGAACGTGGGGGCGAACGCCACGGCCTTCCTGAATCCGTCCGTCATCGCGGCGCAGACCGGCGAGGCGCTGCCGGGCGCGGGCCAGACCAACGGCAGTTCGGTCTCGGTCTCGAACAACCGTGCGGCCGCCACCGCGCAGGGCAACCAGATCAGCCAGAGCCTGTTGCTCGATGCGAACACGCTGGCACTGGGCAACGCGGGCGTCGTGCTGACCGGCGGCACCAGTTCCGACGGGCGTGTCTCGGCCGCCGGCGGGGCCACGCTGACCAACCTGCAGGGCAACTACGGCGGCTCGGTCGGCGCCATCAACGGCACCTTCGGCCTCACGCCCGGCTCGCAGATCCTGCTGACGGCCAACGGTGGCGGCGCGCCCGTTGCCAACAGCACCCTGGCGCTGGCCAGCAACCGGCAGGAGGCCGTGGCACTCGGCAACGGCGCCACCAACACGCTCACGCTGAACGGCAACTCGGTGGGCACCGGCGCGGGCATCGCGAGCGTGCAGATGGGCGACAACGCCTCCTTCGTGGGCGCGGGCCTGTTCAATCCGGAAGCGCGGGTCACGGTGAACGGCGACGTGTCGGGCGGCTCGGTGGCGCTCACCGACAACCTGCAGCGCGCCATCGGCTACGGCAACTCGGCCTCGAACACGCTGGGCGTGAACGCCGGCAACCTGGCCGCGGCACCCGGCGCTGGCGCCGCCTCGACCGTCACGGTGAATGTCGCGAGCGGCCTGCCGTTCGACAACGCGGCGGCAACGCAGCCGACCGTGCGCGCGGCCTACGGCATCCTGAACGACCAGTCGGTGCAGGCCGGCGTCAATGCCTCCGCGACCGGCCCCAACACGCTGTCGGTCAACGTCAACGGTGGCCTCACGTCGGGCAGCGTGGCGAACGACCGCAACGCCTTCGTTGCGGCCGCCTACGGCAACGACGCGGCCAGCGGCCTGGCGCTGGCCGTGAACAACGTGAACGGTGCGGGCGCCTCGGTGGCCAACGTCACCAGCACGCAGGCCGTGGCGGGCAAGAACACGGTCATCTCGGCGATTGCCGCCGGCGGCACGGCGGTGCGGACCGCGATCACGGGGGTGGTGGACAAGGCCTCGGTGTCGAGTTCGGACAACACGGCGGAAGCGCTCGCGTACGGCAGCCGCGCCACCGGCAACACGGTGAAGGTGACGGGCAACAACATCGACACCGCCGGCCCCACGATTGCCGGCGCGACGCTGGTGGGCGGGGTGCTGAGCACCAATGCCGCATTCAGCGTGCAGAACGCGCAGTCGGGCCAGGGCACGGTGTCGGCGCAGCGCAGTGGCGGGGCCACGGTGCGCACCAGCATCGACGGCGCCGTCAGCGGCTCCAAGGTGGTGGCCAGCGACAACACGAGCATGGCCGGCGCGACCAGCAACAGCGCGGTCAACGGCGTGAGCATCGACGCGGTCGGCGTCTCGACCACGACCGCGGTGCAGAACCTGCAGCTTTCCAGTGCGTCGGTCACTTCGCTGACCGGACAGGAAGGCCCGTCGCTCGGCCTCAAGGACGGCGTGCAGGTGGTGCTGGGCGGCAACGTCACGAACTCGCAGGTTGCCGTCGACGGCAACGCGGTGGGTGGCTCGGCCACGGGCAACGCGGCCACCAACGGCATTGCCGTCAAGGGCAACGTCATCGCGGTGGGCGACGGCCTGCCGGTGGGCGGCGCGGGCAGCGTCCCGGGCACGGCCCTCACGGTGGCCGACCATGCGCTGTCAAACATCCAGCTGGTGACGGGCACGGCGCCGATCTCTTCCAAGGTGGCGGCGGCCTTCGGCGTGGACACGGCGCCCGGCGCGGTGATCTCGGGCGCGACGCTGAGCGTGTCGGGCAACACGCAGAGCGCCAAGGCGGTGGCCAACACGGCCACCAACAGCATCGCGCTGACGGCCACCGATGTGTCGGCGCGCTCCGCGCTGCAGTCGGGGCAGGCGAGCCTTGCGGCGGTGGAGTCGCGCTCGTTCACGCAGGCCTTTGCGCCCGCGTCGGTGTCGGATTCGTCGGTGCGCATCGCCAACAACAGCAACTCGGCGCTGAGCGTCGTCAACGACGTGGCCAACAAGGTCGCCGTGGTCGGCGGCACGAGCGGGGGCTCGGCGATTCCGGCGGTTGCGGTGCAGGGGCTGGTGCCCGGCCTTTCCGGCGCCGTGGGCGACCAGGTGATCGTGAATCGCCAGTCGGCCACGACCTCGGCCACCAGCACCGCCGACACCGCGCTCTACAACGAAGACCGCGCGGTGGCGCCGGTCAACAGCACGGGCGTGGTCAACAGCGCGTTCGCGATCACGGGCAATACCACCGCCGCCGAAGCGACGGCCAACCGCGCGACCAATGCGGTGTCGCTGTCGGGCGGTGCCACGCAGGCGGCCAAGACGGCGGTGCTGAACGCACAGGACAGCAGCGCAGCGGTGACCGGCAATGCCAAGAGCGTGGCCGAGCTCACGCTGACGGGCAGCACCGCGCTGAAGAACAGCAGCGTCACGCTGGACAACAACAGCGTCGGCGGCGCGGCCACCGGCAACGCGGCAACGAACAGCATCGACGTCAAGGGCAGCACGGCCAGCAGCGGCATCCCCGCACCGGCGACGGTGGCCACCGGACCGGCCTCGGCCGTGCTCGTGACGGCCGACCATGCGCTGGCGAACGTGCAGACGGGCACCGGCGCGGTGTCGTCCACCGTGACGGGCAGCGTGGGCATCCACACGGCAGCGCTGTCGACCATCGAGAACGCGACCCTGAGCGTCTCGAACAACAGCCAGAGCGCACGGGCCGTGGGCAACACCGCGCTCAACAGCGTGAGCGTGGCGGGCGCCAATGTGCCGGCACGCACGGCGCTGCAATCGACGCAGTCGGGCACGGCCGCGGTGACGGCCTCGTCGGCATCGACGCTGTTCGCGCCGGTGGCCTCCAGCGGATCGTCGATCCGGCTCTCGGGCAACAGCAACACGGCGCTCGGCGTGATGAACGACGTGACCAACACGCTGGCCGTCGGCGCGACCAACACCACGCCGCCGGGTGCGACGGGCGCGGTCTCGCTGAGCGAAACCGGCAGTGCCGACAACGTGGTGGCCACCGGCGACCACCTGCTGTCGAACCGCCAGAGCGCCGCGTCGACGGTCAGCAGCACGGCCAGCACCTCGCTGTCCAATGACGACCGCCTCGTGCCGGGCACCGCGGGCCTGGCCAGCGGCGCGCTCACGATCTCGGGCAACAGCACCGTGGCCGAGGCTGCGGCCAACCGCGCCACCAACACGGCGTCGGTGGCCAGCGATGCGGTGCAGGGCGCCAGCGTGGGCATCGTCAACACGCAGGGCAGCACGGCCGGCGTGACGGCAACGGCCAGCACGGTCGCGACCGTGGGGCTGTCGGGCGCGGCGCCGCTCAACGGCAGCAGCGTGAGCCTGGACGGCAACACCACCTCCGCGCTGGCACGCGGCAATGCGGCCACCAACGTGCTGACGTCGAGCGCCGGCAGTGGCTACGGCCCGGCCGCCGCCACCGGCTCGGCCAGCCTGGTCGCATCGCCGCTGGCGCTCAACGCGGGGGCCAGCGCCGCCATCCTGAACAGCCAGAACAACGCGGGCGCGGTGACGGCTTCGAGCGTCGGCACGAGCTACCAGGTGGCGCTGAACGCGACCAGCCTGCCGGGCACCACCGGCAGCACGGTCGGGGTGACGGGCAACACGCTGGCCGCGCAGGCCTACGGCAACAGCGCGACCAACCGCGTGACCCAGACGGCGCTGAACACCGGTGCGCCGAGCGCGGCGGTCGGCAACTACCAGGTCAACACCGGCGCGGTCACCGCGAGCGTGACCAACGTGACCTTCGGCGTGGGTGTGTCGGGTGGCGTGGGCAACAGCACGCTGCGCACGACGGGCAACCAGATCACCGCGTCGGCGACGGGCAACTCGGCGGTCTCGTCGATCGCCAGCCGCTGAGGAAAGAAAGCGCAAGGGCCGGCTGCCGGGCGTGGGCCCGCAGCCGGCTTGTTTTTTTCTTGTGTTCCTGTCTGCTTGCTTCTCTGCTGCGCCAGCTCAGCTCGGTCGATTCGGCCGCTTGAGCTCGGCGCAGTAGTCTTTTTCAGGCAGCGGCGGCGTCTGCCAGATGCTGTCGTATTCGCCCGCCACCACGTTGGCAAGGGAAGGCGCGGCCAGCATGCGCACCGTGACGGTCTTGACGTCGTCCGGCAGGTGCTGCGGCACGCCGAGCGTGCGCACCACGTGGCCGGCACCGGCGATCAGCAGCACCGTCTTGCCCGGCTGCCGGGCCTTGACGATGGCCTGCGCCATCGCGCGGTCGCGGCCGACCTGGATGCGCGTCATCGGGACGATCTGCGATTCGGGGAGCATCTTGCAGTGGCCCTCGCGCACGGCGCTCTGCTGGGCGGCGTAGGCCTCGCGGCTGAGTTGCGCATCGAGCGACACGTCGGCCATCGCGTCCTTCATGTGCGCGCGCTGCAGGTTGGCGCCGATCACGGGCACGCCGGCGCGCACGGCGGCCATCACGGCGGGGCCGTAGCTGGCCCAGGGCCAGGCCTTGTCGTTCCAGTCGAGGGCGGCCTGCACCTGGGCCTCGCTCGCGCTGGCGGCCACGTGGGCGGTGCCGCGACCTTCCTCGGCCATCTCCAGCGCCAGCGCGGCGAGCTGGCCGCGCTCGGCCAGCGCCTGCACGGCTTCGCGTTCCATCGCATGGTGCTCTGGGGCATCGTGCTGCTCGCCCAGCAGGAGGGCGTCGGCCGGCAGCAGGGCGGCGATGCGGCGCGCGACGGGTGCATCGGCGCCGGGTGTGGGTGTCGCGGTCGAGCCGCTGGAAAGCGCCGCGCAACCCGTGAAGGCGGTGGCGGCAAGCATCGGGAACAGGAGTCGGGAGGCCCGCGCGGGCCAGTGTCGAAGGAAAGGCATCGCGCCATCCTATGCCCTCGGCGCCTGCTCGTCGTGCCATCCAATCGCGCTTTTCGGTGTCCGTGCCCTGGCGTTTTCCGGCGCCCAAAGAAAAAGCGCCCCGTGGGGCGCTTTGCTGCTTGCCTGATCGAGCGGCCGGGGCCGGCTCAGTGCACCAGCACCGGCGTGTGGGCCAGCTCGGCATAGCCTTCGAGCGTGTCCTCGACTTCTTCCTGCGTGGGCGTGTTGAGCTGCCAGGCGGCGATCTGCTGCTGGAACAGTTCGGCCCAGGAGCCGTCGAGGTAGACCTCTTTGCCCGAGCGCTTGTCCACGATCTCGAAGCCGTGGCGCTCCAAGGCCGGCACATTGGGCTTCGCGGGCTCGTCGCCTTCATTTGGCTGCACGTGCACGACGACGAAGGACTCCGAGTCGTAAAGCATGTTCATGGCGGGCCCTGTGAGGATGTCGATGGCGTTCATGAGGGTTAGATAGCAATCAACGCGCCAGTTTCAAGAACAGTTGTCGTAAGGCCTCTTCCGGGAACTGGTTTATGAGCTTTTTGCCTCAATTCGCCAGCCCTTCGGGTAGGGATTTGCGCAATTGGGCGTCAGCGAAGTTGCCGTTGGGCTCGGTCTGCTTGATCCGCACCGGCAGGTAGCCGTACCCCGGGGCCAGCCAAAGCTCCAGCTTGCTGTCGAATTCCTGCCGGGGGCTGCGGGTGAGCTTGCGGGCCGTGTATTCGCCGGCCGGCAGGCTGAGCTTTTCTTCTTCGCCGACCACGAAGACCCACACGCCGGCATCGCGCGGCCCCACCGTCTGGACCGAAATCTTGCTGCCCGCCGGGTAGCGGCCCGGGTCGCCGGCCAGCAGGCCGCCCAGCTGCATCATCACGCTGAGCCGGTCTTGCGCGCCCGCCAGCAGCGGCACGGGGGGCGCGTTGTTGCTGAAGATCACCTGCCCCTGGTCGCGCACGAAATGCGAGGCCACCTCGGCCTTGCGGCTCTCGGAGTAGCGCTCCGGCTCGATGCCCGAGGGGCCGATCCGGCCGGTGCTGTGCTGGCTACGGATGGTGCTGAACAGCAGCTTGAGCGTCAGCCGCGCGTCGTAGCGGCTGCCGTCCTGCAGCCAGACCAACTCGCCGAACACGCCTTGCATCGGCGAGGCGCCGTCCTGCCCGGTGGCCGTGAAATCGAGCGTGACCGAACCCGGTATGCGCAGCGACTGGGTGCCGACGATGTTGCCGGACGCAGGGTTGGCGGCACCGGCCGTGGCGCCCGGGGGACTGTCCCCGGTGCCGCCCGCAGCCGCTGCTGCTGCACCAGCGGGGGCGCTGGCGGCGGCTTCCGGCGGTTTTGCTCCTGAATCGGTAGCGGCTTGTGCAGTCAGGTCGGGCGTTTCCGGGGGCGGAGTCGTCGGAATGTCCGGTTCCGACGTGGTCGCCTCGGGCGGCGGCACCGGCTTCGGCCGGGGCACCGACGGCGCGCGGGGCCGCCTCGGCTTCACTGCCGCCGGCGGCTTGGCTTCGACCGGCGCGGTGGCGGCCGGCGCCGCGGGCTTGTCCGAGGCCGGCGGCGCAATCACGATGGTGCGGGTGATGAACTTGTTCGCCAGCGGCGACGGCTCCGGACCCATGGCCGTCGTCGGCGCCAGCCCGAGCACCAGCACGTGGACCAGCGCCACCGCCAGCGTCAGCCCGGCCAGCACCCGCCAGGACGGACGACCAGGCAGGCCAGGAGGCAGCGAAGTGGGGGCGACGAGCGTCGACATCAGTGTGTGGAGTGGGGGCCGGGTGCCGAGGTTCACGAAGACCATCTCGGTACACTGCCGCCCGTTCAACCAGTTTAAGTGGGAGCGGCATCGCGATCTGCCTTCGCGCCGCTTCCGCGCCACGCACCGCTTCACGCTCCGCATCATGAAACTCGCCACCCTGAAGGACGGCTCGCGCGACGGCCAGCTCGTCGTTGTCTCGCGCGACCTCACGCTCGCCCACTACGCCACCGGCATCGCGAGCCGCATGCAGCAGGTGCTGGACGACTGGGGCTTCATGAGCCCGCAGCTGCAGGACCTGTACGACGCCGTCAACACCGGCCGCGCGCGCCACGCCTTCCCCTTCGACCCTTCGCTGTGCATGGCCCCGCTGCCGCGCGCCTACCAGTGGGCCGATGGATCGGCCTACATCAACCACGTCGAGCTGGTGCGCAAGGCGCGCAACGCCGAAGTGCCCGAGAGCTTCTACACCGACCCGCTGATGTACCAGGGCGGCAGCGACGACTTCCTCGGCCCGACCGACGACGTGATCGTGCCCAGCGAAGCCATGGGCATCGACTTCGAGGCCGAGATCGCCGTCATCACCGGCGACGTGAAGATGGGCGCCACGCCCGACCAGGCGCTGGACGGCATCCGCCTCGTGATGCTGGCCAACGACGTGAGCCTGCGCAACCTGATCCCGGCCGAGCTGGCCAAGGGCTTCGGCTTCTTCCAGAGCAAGCCCGCCACCGCCTTCAGCCCCGTGGCCGTCACGCTCGACGAGATCGGCGAGGCCTGGCAGGACGGCCGCGTGCACCTGGCGCTGCAAAGCAGCTGGAACGGCCGCAAGGTCGGCCTGTGCGACGCCGGCCCCGAAATGACCTTCCACTTCGGCCAGCTCATCGCCCACATCGCCAAGACGCGCAACGTGCGCGCCGGCAGCATCGTCGGCAGCGGTACCGTGAGCAACAAGGGCGTCGAGAAGAAAGACGGCCAGATGGACTGGCCCAAGGGCTACTCGTGCATTGCCGAAAAGCGCTGCATCGAGACCATCCAGACCGGCCAGCCCTACACCGACTTCATGAAGTTCGGCGACACCATCCGCATCGAGATGAAGGGCCTGGACGGCCGCTCGCTGTTCGGTGCAATCGACCAGGAGATCGTGTCCACCGGCGGCCGCCCGAAAGAGGCGCCCGTGTCGCTGGTCAAGCCGGCCGCCGAGGCGGAGGAAGCCGCCGAAGACTGAGCCCGGCGTTTCAGCCCGGCTGGGCGCCGCGCAGCAGCTCTTTCTGCGTGCGTATGCCGAGCCGCCTGAACGCGCGGTACTGGTGGGTGCGCACGGTGGTCAGCTCGACGCCGATCTCGCGCGCCGCTTCTTTCGCCGTCTTGCCGGCCATCAGGTGGCCGATGACTTCGCGTTCGCGCAGGCTCAGCGTCAAAAGGCGCGAGGCCAGGGCCGGCGCTTTCGCTTCCCGCGCGACGACCGCGCTGCGGCCGTGGGCCATCGTGGCGTCGGCCAGCAGCGTGGCGTGCGCCTCGATCAGCGTGAAGTCGCTCTCGCCGAACTCGGGCTGCGCCAGGCTGCGGTAGAAGCTCACCGCCACGCGCTGGCCGGTGGGCGTGAGCAGCAGCACCGAGGCACGTTCGCGGATGCCGACGTCGCCATAGCAGGCGGCGCGGTAGGCCGGGTCGGCCACCTCGTCGGCGCGCTGGTGGCCCAGCCACAGCTGCGCGCGCCGGGGCAGCTTGCGGGCCGCCAGCCAGATCATGTTGGGGTCGAGCAGGTCGAAGCGCTGCGCCACGTAGCGCTCGGTGGTGCGCTCGGCCGTGCTGCCGTAGCTGCTGGCGGCCGACACCGCCTCGATGCGGCCGGTGGCGTCGACCACGAACACGGTGCAGAACGTTGCGGCCATCACGCGGTGCATGGCCGCCAGGTAGCTCGTGGCCAGGTGCGGCGTGCCGATGCCGGCCAGCACATCGCCGACCACGGCAGCGGCCAGCGCGGCGTCGGTGGTGGGGTGGATGCGCCAGCGTCTCATGCGTCAAGAAAGCGAAGGGTCAGGGTAAGTACCTCGTACGAAGTTATGACGATGAAGACCGTGGCGCATCGGGACAATCCCGTTGCATGACGAACCCCACCGTTGCCGCTGTCGCCGATGCCGCGAGCGGCCCCGTGCCACCGCCAGCGCACACCACCGAACTGCCGCCCTCGGTCGGCGCCTTCCACTACACGCGCTACAAGCCCTGGACACCGCCGCTCGAAGAAGGCGGCATCGAGCCCGGCCGCCATCCGGTCGTGATCGCCGGCGGCGGGCCGGTCGGCATGGCGCTCGCGCTGGGGCTGGCCAACCACGGCGTGCGCTGCGTGATCCTCGAGGCCGACGATACGGTGTGCGTGGGCAGCCGCGCGGCCTGCATCTCGCGGCGCAGCCTTGAAATCATGTCGCGGCTCGGCGTGCTGCCGGCCTTCATGGCCAAGGGCCTGCCGTGGACCGGCGGGCGCAGCTTCTACAAGACGGCCGAGGTGTTCCGCTTCGAGATGCCGCACGACGCGCAGCAAAAACTGCCGCCGATGATCAACCTGGAGCAGTACTACGCCGAGCACTACCTGCTCGAAGAAATCTTTCGCCGCAACGAGGCGACGCCGGGCCTCATCGATATCCGCTGGGGCACCGAGCTCACCGGCCTGGCGCAAGGCGACGACGGCGTGACGCTCGACGTGCGCAATGCCGAAGGCAGCTACCGCCTGCACGGCCAATGGCTCGCGGCCTGCGACGGCGGCCAGAGCTTCGTGCGCAAGGCGCTGGGGCTCGCGCTCGAAGGCACGGGCTACGAAGGCCGCTACGTGATCATCGACATCGAGCTGCACAGCGACCATCCGACCGAGCGCCGCGCGTGGTTCGACCCGCCGTGGAACCCCGGCTCCACCGTGCTGATGCACCGCCAGCCCGACGACATCTGGCGCATCGACTACCAGCTGCGCCCCGGCCAGAGCACCGAAGAGGCGCTGCAGCCGCCGGCCGTGGCCGAGTTCGTGCAACGCCACCTCGACGCCATCGGCGAAGGCCATCTGCCGTGGAAGACGGTGTGGACCTCGGTCTACCGCGCCGGCGCGATGACGCTCGACAGCTACCGCCACGGCCGTGTCGTGTTCGCGGGCAATGCGGCGCATGCGATGCCGATCTTCGGCGTGCGCGGGCTCAACTCGGGCTTCGACGATGCGGACAACCTCGCATGGAAGCTGGCGCTGGTGGCGCGCGGCGTGTCGGATGCGGCACTGCTCGATTCGTACTCGCAGGAGCGCATCGCGGCCTTCCATGTGAACGCCGAGAACGCGATGCGCAGCACCGAGTTCATGTCGCCGCCGTCGCGCGGCTTCGACCTGCTGCGCGAGGCGGCGCTGTCGTTGTCCGAAGCGCACCGCGGCATTGCGCAACTGATCAACCCGCGCCAGACGCAGGCGGTGCGCTATGCGGAGTCCGCCCTGTCGAGCGAAGGCGACGCGTTGCCGGCCGGCCCGCTGCCGGGCGAGGTGATGGCGGAGCAGCAGCTTGCGCAAGGCCATCTCACCGACTGGATCGCGCCGGTCTTCACGCTGCTGGTGCTGCGGCCCGAGCTGGCCTCGCCGCCCGCCGCCGACATCACGCGGGCGAAGCAGGGCGCGTTGCCCTTCGCGGTTCGCACCATCGCGGGCCTGGGCGTCGATGGCGCCGATGCGCAGGCGTCGCCCGCCGTCTTCGATGCGCTGGGCGCGGGCGATGGCGCGGTGTACCTGCTGCGCCCCGATGGCCACGTGGCCGCGCGCTGGCACCGCCTGCCGGCCGGAGCCTTGCAACCTGCGCTGGCACGCGCCGCCACCGCTTCACAGGAGCTTTCCGCATGACGACCCCCACATCGCTCAATCCCGACGCCCGCGACCGGCTGTACGCCGAATGCGCACGCGCCATCAGCGAGGCGGGTGCCGAGCGCGAATCGCTCTTTCTTGCGCGGCTCGCGCTGCTGCTGTTCGAGCAGGTCGGCGACGAGGCGCGCTGCCGCGATGCGCTGGCCGACGCACTGCGCGCACTGCCCGTACCATCGCTGTCCGCTTTCTGATTTTCCGAACTACAAACGACTGGAGACTGATCCATGGATCGCCGTACCCTTCTCGCCACGCTCGCATCCGGCGCCGCCGTGGCCGCCACGCCCTTCGCCCAGGCACAGGACTACCCCGCGCAGCTCATCCGCTGGGTCGTGCCGTACCCCGCGGGCGGCGGCACCGACGTGATCGCGCGCGTGCTGGCCGAATCCATGCGCCAGACGCTGGGCCAGCAGATCGTGGTCGACAACCGCCCCGGCGCCTCGACCAACATCGGCGCCGACATCGTGGCCAAGAGCAAGCCCGACGGCTACACGATTCTTTCGGCCGACAACGCGGTGCTGGCCTTCAACGAGTACCTGTTCAGCAAGCTGCCCTTCAACCCCGAAAAGGACTTCACCTACATCGGCACCATCGGCAAGTTCCCGCTCGCGCTGGTGGTGCATCCGGAGTTTCCGGCGAAGAACTTCAAGGAGTTCCTGGCCTACGTGAAGGCCAATCCGGGCAAGGTCAACTACGCCTCGCCGGGCAACGGTTCGCCGCATCACCTGGCGATGGAAATGTTCAAGGTCCGCACCGGCACCTTCATCACCCACATTCCGTACCGTGGCGCGGCGCCCGCCATGGCCGACGTGATGGGCGGCCAGGTGCCCTGCATGTTCCTGGACCTGGCTTCGGGCCTGTCGATCATGCAGAGCAACAAGGTGCGCGTGCTGGCCATCGGCTCGGGCGCGCGCAGCAAGCTGCTGCCCAACGTGCCGACGCTGGCCGAAGTGGGCGTGCCCAACACCGAGGTGTTCGCGTTCCAGGGGCTGCTGGGCCCGGCCGGCCTGTCGCCCGCCGTGGTCAACAAGCTCAACGGCGACCTGAACAAGGCCTTCGGCACGCCGACCGTGCAAAAGCGCTTCGAAGACTTCGGCATGGAAGCGATGCCCGGCACGCCGGCGCAGTTCGCCGCGCTGTCGCGCGCCGAGTCGAAGCGCTGGGGCCCGATCATCAAGCAGGCCGGCATCAAGCTGGACTGATGCGCCCGGCGGCCCGGCGTGGCGTTCACCCTACCGGGTGAACGCTTTTCGGGAGCCGTCCTCGAAGACTTCGTCGTCGCGCTGCAGGTCGCCGTTGTCGTCCCAGGCGCGCTCGCGCGTCACGCGGCCCTTGGCGTCGAAGCTCGACTCGGCCAGCAGCGTGCCCTTTTCGCTGAAGCGCTGGTGGGTGCCGATAGGGATCTGCCGGCCGCGGCTGGTGACCTGGTAGCTGCCCTGCGCGGCGCGCTGGCCGTTGTCGTGGAACTCCGTGACCTCGACCGTGCGCGTGTCGCCGTTGCCGCTGTACACCGCCTTGCTGCTCGGCTGGCCGTTCAGGTAGTAGCTGTCGTCGGCCATCGGCTCGCCCGAGGTGTTCCAGCGCTGGTCGCGCATCAGCGTGCCTCTTTCGGAGAAGGCCTGTTCGCGCTGGCGGATCGTGGCGCGCTCGACCAGCAGGTACACCGTCTCGCGGCGCTTGATGCCTTCGGACGAGAAGTTCTGTTCGGTGCGCTGGCTGCCGGTGGTTTCGTCGAGCAGCGCGGTCTTGCCGTTGTCGTAGAGGTTCTGCGTGCGCACCCGCTTGCCCGCCAGGAACGACAGCCGCGAGCGCAGCGTGCCGCGCGTGTCGAACAACTCGACCTGCGACGGGGTGCCCATGAAGCCGCACAGCTTGGCGTCGTCGGCCACGGGTGCCAGCGTTGGCGCGTCGGCGCAGCGCAGGGCCGACATCTGGCCGCGCTCGGTGAACTCGACCGAGGCGCGCTCGCTGCCGGTGTCCGGGTAGAAGATCGCGCGCCGCAACTGGCCGGTGGGGTAGTAGCTGCGCACCAGCCCGCGCTCCTGGCCGTCGTCGTAGGTGGCGTCGCGCAGCACGCGGCCGGTGGGCGAGAACTCGCGGGCGCGGCCCTGCATGTTGCCCTTGGCGTTGAGCGTGTGCTCCTTCGCAAGCCGGCCCTTTTCGTAGATGCGCACGAGGCCCATGGTCACGCCGTTCTGCACCTGCGCTTCGCGCTGCAGTTCGCCGCTTGCGCGGTCCTTGCAGCGCAGCAGGCCGGTCTTGCCCGCGAGGCTGGCGCCGTTGTCGGGGTTGACGCTGCGGCCGTTGAACTCGCAGTCCTGCTGCGCATGGACCGCCGTGGCGCAGAGCAGGGGGACGAGTGCGGCAAGGCCGATCCGGAGCAGGCGCGGAAAAGCAGCAAGGACGGGCATGGCGCGAACTACCTTCCCATTTCGGCGGCCAGCAGCTTGACGCCGCGGATCATCATCTCGACCGACACGGCCACCAGGATCAGGCCCATGAGCCGCTCGAAGGCCTGCACCAGCCGTTCGCCGACCAGCCGCTGGATGCGTTCGGCCAGCACCAGCACCACGGCGCACACCGCCATGGTGACGCTGAGCGCGGCGATCCATTCGAGCCGCCGCTCGGGCGCCTGCGACACCAGCAGCATCACGGTGGCCAGCGCCGAGGGGCCGGCCAGCGCGGGCACGGCGAGCGGCACGATCAGCGGTTCTTCGGCCGGCGTGGCGGAAGGCGCGGCGCCGTGCTCGGGCGGAAAGATCATGCGCAACGCGATCAGGAACATCACCACGCCGCCGGCGATCTGCAGCGACAGGCCCGACAGCCCCATCACCCGCAGGAAGCCGTCGCCCACGAACATGAAGCCCAGCAGCAGCGCGAAGGCGATCAGCACTTCGCGCACGATCACGCGGGTGCGGCGCTCGGGCGCCACGCCTTTCAGGGCATTGGCAAAGATGGGGATGTTGCCCAGCGGATCGGTGATGAGCAGCAGCAAGACCGTGGCCGATGCGAAGGTGTAGCTCATGCGCGCCTCCATGCCCGGCATGTCGGGCCATCGCGGCGCCTCGAGGGGGCCGCGAGCCTGATTGGGGCGGCCCGGCGCTGGCTCACTTATCGTAGAGCGTGTCGAGCGACCGGAAGCCCTTGACCTCGATCGGATTGCCGAAGGGGTCGCAGAAGAACATCGTCCACTGCTCACCGGGCTGGCCTTCGAAGCGCACCTGGGGCTTCAGCACGAAGTCGGTGTGGGCGGCTTCGAGGCGTCCGGCCAGCGCCTGCCAGTCGGGCAGGGCCAGCGCGAGGCCGAAGTGCGGCATCGGCACCATCACGTCGCCGACGCGGCCGGTGCGCGCGGTGGCGAAGGGCTCGCCGAGGTGAAGGGAGATCTGGTGGCCGAAAAAGTCGAAATCGACCCAGGTGTCGGTGCTGCGGCCCTCGGCGCAACCGAGGACGCCGCCATAGAACCGGCGGGCGCCGTCCAGATCGCGAACGTGGAAGGCAAGATGGAAGATGCTCTGCATGGTTTCGGATTATGGGCAGCGGTGCTGTGAGAATGCCGGACTTTCTTTCATCTTGGAGCAAGCCTTGCGGATACTCCGAAGCCTCGCCGCGCGGATGCGCGGCATCGACATGCAGGCGTGGTTGCGCGGCCTTGATTTCACGGCGCCGACGCGCCTCGTGCAGAACGCGCCGCGCCTGTCCCGCCTGCCACGCCAGTTGCTGGCCGGCGCCTGCTGCGTCTTTACATTCGCGGCCCACGCCGCCTGCCCGCCCTCGGCCATCGCCAGCCTCGAAAAGCCCGGCATGGGCCTGCGCAACGGCATCGACCGCGGCATGCTGTGGCGCATCGAAAAAGACGGCCGCATCTCCTGGCTGTACGGAACCATCCATATCGGCCGTGGCGACTGGGTGCGCCCCGGCCCGACCATCCAGAAGGCGCTGGCGCAGAGCGACACGCTCGCGCTGGAGCTGGACTCGCGCGACGAGGCCACGGCAAAGACCATGTCGCAGCCGGCCGACCCCGACCTGCTCGCGCGCGTGCTCAGCGGCGAGCGCGCACGCCGGCTGGAGCGCCAGACGAGCGAGGCCTGCGTGCCACCGGGCACGTTGTCGAAGTTGCCGCCGATCCTGCAGGTGACGGCGCTGGCCGGGCTGGTGGCGCGCGCCGACGGGCTGTATCCGGAGTTCGGCGTCGACGAGACGCTGGCGGTTTCCGCGCGCAACAGCAACAAGCCCATCGTCGCGCTCGAAAGTGCGGCGGAGCAGTTGAAGGTGCTGACCGGCGGGACCGAAGCAGAAGAGGCCGAGCAGGTCGATGCGGCGCTCGACGAGCTCGAATCGGGCAAGCTGCGCGGGCAGATGAAGGAGCTGGCCGACGTCTGGGCGCGCAGCGACGCGGCCAGGCTCACCCGCTACGCCGAGTGGTGCGACTGCCTGAACACGCCGGCCGAGCAGCGCCTCATGAAGCGCCTGCTGGACGACCGCAACCCCGGCCTGGCCGACGGCATCGAGCGGCTGCATGCGGGTGGCAAGAGCGTGTTCGCCGCCGTCGGTGCGCTGCACATGATCGGCCCGCAGGGCCTGCCCACGCTGATGGCCGCGCGCGGCTTCACCGTGACGCCGGTGCTGACCGACGCGCAGGCGCAGACGGCGCAGCCGATGCCGGCGCTGGCGGCGCCGTCGCCGGGCCCGAGGTCCGCGCGCGGCGGCAAGGCCGTCAAGGGCCAGCGGGGCCAGAAGGGTGCAGCCGTTGCCAAGGGCGGCAAGGGCGCCAAGTCGACGAAGGCCGCCCCGGCCCAGAAGGGCGGGGCCAAAGCACCGGCCAAGGCCGCGCCACGCGGTGCGGCCAGCGCCCGCCCGGCCGCGCACACAACGGCCGCCAAGGTCAAAGTGCGCAGATAATCGCGACCGCCATGCACGCGCTGCGCCACCCCACCCGCCTCCTCGGCCAGATCGGCCGCTGGGTGCTGTTGTGGTTCGTGCTGTCGCTGGGCGTGGCGGTGGCGTCTCCGTTGGTGCACCCGCAGGCCATGGAGCTGGTGTGCGCCGGCGCAGGCTCCATCAAGGTGGTGGTGCATACCGACGACGGCGCGCGCGAGATGGGCGCCTCGCACATGGACTGCCCGTTGTGCGCGTTGACCGGCGCACCGCCGCCGGTCGTGGCGGTCGCTTCTTTCGATCTTCCCTTGCCGCTGGGCCGCGTGGTCCAGCCGATTCCCGCCGCGCGCCTTGCCGCGGCCACTGCCGCACCGCTGCCGGCGCGCGGGCCCCCGACCTTCTCCTGACTTTCAAAACCATCGCTGCATGCGGTCGGCCAACGGTCGCTTGCGGCCCGTTTGGCTTGAAGTTCGTGGAGCAGGTTTCCAGTGAAAAAACATTCCCGCGCCCTGGCGATCGCCTTGGCATTTCCCCTGGGCGCGCCCGCGTTGGCACAGCAGCAGCAGGCGGCCGACCCGCCTGAAGCCGGCGGCAGCGGCCGCGCCCTGAGCACCGTGACCGTGAGCGGCGGCCGTCCGACCTCGCTGCCGGCGCAGATACCGACCACCATCGAAGGCGTGACGCACGACCAGATCGTGGAAACCGTCAACGCCACCGACAGCGAAGACGCGCTCAAGTACCTGCCGAGCCTGGTCGTGCGCAAGCGCTACATCGGCGACTTCAACCATGCGGTGCTCGCCACCCGCGCCTCGGGCACGGGCAATAGCGCGCGCTCGATGGTCTATGCCGACGGCATCATGCTGTCGAACCCGCTGGGCAACGGTGCCACCTACGCGCCGCGCTGGGGCATGGTGTCGCCGGAAGAAATCGAACGGGTCGACGTGCTCTACGGGCCGTTCTCGGCCGCGTACCCGGGCAACTCGGTGGGCGCGGTGGTCGACTACGTGACGCGCATGCCCACGCAGTTCGAGGCGCACGTCAAGCTCAGCGGCTTTGCGTCGAACTTCGACCTGTACAACAGCCATTCGTCGCCCGCCGGCCAGCAGCTCGACCTGTCGCTGGGCAGCCGCAGCGGCGACTGGTCGTGGTGGCTCAGTGCCTCGCGCACCCAGAGCAAGGGGCAGGCGCTGGTGTTCGGCAACCGCCTCGTGAGCGCCGGCACGGTTGGCAGTGCCGGCACGCCGGTGACAGGCGCGGTGCTCGGGCTGAATCCGTCGAACCAGCCGTGGTGGCTGGTGGGCGGCGCCACTATCTACGACACCACGCAGGAGCAGGCCAAGCTCAAGGTGGCGTACGACTTCTCGCCGACCGTGCGCGCCACCTACACGCTGGGCGCCTGGAACAACACCACGCACGGCAGCGTCGACACCTACCTGCGCAACGCCCTCGGGCAGCCGGTGTACGGCGGGTTGGTGAACATCGGCGGGCGCAGCTACAACCTCGACACGCCGAGCGCCGCGCTGGCGCCGACCGAGACCGCGCTCACGCACTACATGCATGGCCTCTCGGTGAAGAGCCACACGGGCGGCGTGTTCGACTGGGAAGTGGCCGCGAGCCTGTTCGACTACTCGAGCGACACCTCGCGCACGCCGACCACGCCGCTGCCCGGCGCCTTCAACGGCGGTCCGGGCCGCACCACCGACATGGGCGGCTCAGGCTGGAACACCTTCAAGGCGGCCGGCACCTGGCGGCCCACCGGTTCGGCCGAAGGCGTGGGCGCGCACGTGGTCGACTTCGGCTTCCAGCAGGACACGGCGCGGTTGCGCACCAGCGTCGGCAACACGCTCGACTGGATCGGCGGCCCGATGGTGTCGCCGTTCTCGGCGTTCAACGGCAACACGCGGCTGCAGTCGCTCTATGTGCAGGACACCTGGCGCTTCGCCCCCGACTGGAAGACCACGCTGGGCCTGCGCCACGAGCGCTGGGAGGCCTACGGCGGCCAGCTCGGCAATGCGACATCGCTGCTGAACTTCACGCCGCGCAAGAACAGCTACGACTCGCCCAAGGCCGCCATCGCGTGGCAGGCCACGCCGGCCTGGCTCTTCAAGGCATCGACCGGCCGCGCGGTGCGCATGCCGACGGTGAGCGAGCTGTACCAGGGCTCGATCAGCGGCAACCAGATCGTCAACACCAACCCGAACCTGCGCCCCGAGCGCTCGTGGACCACCGAGCTGAGCGCCGAGCGCGACCTCAAGGGCTGGGGGCTCGACGGCGTGCTGCGCACCACGCTGTTCTTCGAAAACACGAAGGACGCGCTCTACACCCAGGCGCTGACCAACCTGGTGAGCACGGTGCAGAACGTCGACGCCATCCGCACGCGCGGGCTCGAGGTGGCGCTGAACGCGGTCGATGTCGGCATCCAGGGGCTCGACCTGAGCGGCAGCCTCACGCTGGCCAACTCGAAGATCACCGCCAACAGCGGCTTTCCGGCCAGCGTCGGCCAGCAGCAGCCGCGCGTGCCCAAGGTGCGCGCCGCGCTGCTCGCCACCTACCGGCCCGACGCCAACTGGAGCTACACCGTCGGCGCGCGCTACAGCGGCAAGCAGTACGGCACGCTCGACAACAGCGACCCCAATGGCGCCGCGTACATGGGCTTCTCGAAGTTCTTCGTGGTCGACGCGCGCATACGCTACCGGATCGACCGGCAGTGGAGCGCGGCCGTGGGCATCGACAACCTGAACAACAACAAGTACTGGGCCTTCCACCCGTACCCGCAGCGCACCTACGTGGCCGAACTCAAGTTCGACCTTTGAGCTTTTCTCGTCTTCCTGCTTTTCCTGTTTTTTTCTTCTTCACTCACCCGATTCTTCAAGGAGCTTTCCATGATCCATCCGCGCATCGCTCTCAGAACCGCCGCGGCATACGCCATGCTGGCAGGCGTCACGGCCGCATCCGCTCACGTCACCTTGCCGCCGGGCGGTGCCACGGTCGGCAGCGACTACAACGCGGCCTTCCGCGTCGGCCACGCCTGCGAAGGCGCCAAGGCCACCACCGGGCTGGCCGTGCGCCTGCCCAAGGGCTTCGTGCTGAGCGACGCCCAGGAACGCAAGGGCTGGAAGCTCGACGTGCAAAAAGGCAAGGGCGACGGCGAGGTGCGCTGGACTGCCGAGACGGCGCAGAACGCGCTGCCCGGCAGCGAGCGCGCCGAGTTCGTGCTGCGCGGCAAGGTGCCAGGCACGCCGGGCCCGCTGTGGTTCAAGGTGCTGCAGACCTGCGACGTGGGCAGCGTCGACTGGGCCGAGGTGCCCGCATCGGGCAACTCGACCGCCGGCTTGAAGAGCCCGGCCGCCAAGGTCGAGGTGGTGGCGCAGGGCGTGGCCACGGTCGACGTGCGCGACGGCTGGGTGCGCCAGTCGGTGCCGGGCCAGAGCGGCACCGGCGCCTTCATGAAGCTGACCGCGCCCACCGGCACGAAGCTGGTGAGCATTTCCACCCCGGCCGCCGGCATCGCCGAAGTGCACGAGATGAAGATGGAAGGCGACACCATGAAGATGCGCGAGCTGACCGGCGGCCTCGACCTGCCCGCGGGCCAGACCGTCGAGCTCAAGCCGGGTGGCTATCACGTGATGATGATGGACCTGAAGGGCGCGCTGGCGAAGGGCGCGACCGTGCCGATGACGCTCAAATTCGAAGACGCCAAGGGCGTGAAGACCGCGCTCGACGTGACGCTGCCGGTGGGTGCGCCCGAAGGCGCCGATGCGGCCGGCTCAATGCATCAGCACAAGCACTGAGCACGGTCAAAGCAACTGGTCTGGTGCCAGCGGCCCGAAGAGCTTGAGCATCAGCCGCAGCCCGGCGCCGGTGTCGGGCTCGGTGGTCGTGTCCTTCAGGCCGCTGCCTTGGGGCGCGCGCCAGATCAGCGAGCCGTTCACCAGCTCGACGTGCCAGGTCCGCTCGCGCAGGCCGCGTTCGATCTGCGCCGAGGCCAGTTGCGAGAGTTCGTCGCTGCGGATGAGCAGCGCGATCTCGGTGTTCTGCAGTTGCGAGCGCAGATCGAGGTTCATCGAGCCGACCACCAGCAACCGGTTGTCGAGCACGAGCACCTTGGAGTGCAGCATCGCGCGCGATTCGCCCGTGGCGTTGCTGCCGCCACCGCTCGATCCGCCGAAGACGGTGCCGAAGCTGGCCTGCTCGCTGCGCAGTTCGTAGAGTTCGAGGCCCATCTTCAGCAGTTCCTCGCGGTGGCGCGCGTAGCCGACGTGGGCGGCCGGCGCGTCGTTCGAGGCCAGCGAGTTGGTCAGCACCCGGATGCGCACGCCCTTGGCGCGGGCGGCGGCGAAGGCCTGCGTCATGTCCCGGCCCGGCACGAAGTAGGGCGAGATGATCAAGAGGTCGGAGCGCGCCTGGCCGATGAGCTGCAGCAGGCCTTCGACCACGGTGTCGCCGTTGGCCGCGAGGGTCGATGCCGCCGTGAGCGCCGCAGCCCCGCGTGAGGCGGCGGCCTTGTCGTCCGGGCGGCTGACCACGAGGCCGGGGGCCTTTGCTGCCTCGGGGCCCGAGTCGGCCGCGATCTTGCCGGGCTTGTCGGCCAGCATCACGGCGGGCGCCCAGACGAACTGGGCGGTGCGCAGGTCGAGCGCCTTTTCGTCCCAGGCGCGCGAGCGCTGCGCCGCGGTGGGCGGCACGTCGGGCGGAGGCTCGCCGCCGGGCTGCGCGGGCGTTCCTTCCGAGGCTTGCAGCCGGGCGGCTTCGTCGGCCAGTTCCTGGTCGGCCTTCTTCGCGTCTTCGCGAATTTCTTGCAGCTCCTCGCGCGTGACCAGCGACTGCACGGGGTAGGCGCGTTCGTTGTTCCAGTAGCTGTCGAAGCTGCGCGAGAGGTCCTGCACGATCGGGCCGGCCGCCAGCACGTCCACGTCGATGAAGTTGCCGGTGGTCGCGTTGCCGAAGTAGGCGTCGCCCAGGTTGCGGCCGCCGGCGACGCCGAGCACGTTGTCGGCCAGGAACAGCTTGTTGTGCATGCGCTGCTGGATGCGCGAGGCGTCGCCGATCGAATTGAAGAGGCGGCTGAAGGTGGAGTCGCGCGAACCCGCCAGCGGATTGAACAGCCGCATCTCGATGTTCGGGATGAAGGCCAGGCCGAGCACCAGCGCGTCGCGGCCGGTGCTGTGGAAGTCGTCGAGCAGCACACGCACGCGCACGCCGCGCTCGGCGGCGGTCCGCAGGCTGCGCACCAGCCGGCCGGTGCTGGCGTCGGCGTGGATGGCGTAGTACTGCAGGTCGAGCGTTTTCTGCGCGTTCTCGATCAGTGCGAGCCGGCTGCCGTAGGCGGCTTGCGGTCCGCCGAGCAGCAGGAAGCCGGATTCGTAGCGCGCCTTGTCGGCCTGCCGGCGCTCCTGGACCAGCGTGGCCAGGGCGGTGCCGTCGGGCGAGGCCAGCGCGGTGGAAACCGGGCGGTCGACGTTCTGCGGCAGTTGCGCGCAGGCGCCCAGGATCGCGATCGCGAGAAGGGCGGCGGTGCGGCGAAAGAACGCGTGGAATGAGGGCATGCAGCTTTCCCGGAGCTTGGAGGGATGAGCCGCATGTATAGCCTAGTCGGCGCCCGCCGCGCGTCGGACGGGCGGACGACCGGGGCGGGCGTTAACGCGCGGTGCTCAGTTCTTCCTGCCGTTCGAGGGCGGCGAGCAGTTCGTCGTCGATCTTGGCGTGGCGCTCGGCCAGCTCGGTGGCGCGCGAGGCGTCGCTGGCGTAGATGGCGCCGCCGTCGAGTTCGAGCATCTCGGTGATGCGCTTCTGCTCGGTTTCGAGGGCTTCGATCTGGGCGGGGAGGCCGTCCAGTTCGCGCTGCTCTTTATATGAGAGCTTCTTGCGGGGCGCGTTTGCGCGGGCGGCGGGTTCGGCGCTGGGCGCTGCAGGCGCGGGGGCTGGTGCTGCGGCGGGCGCGGCGGCCTGGCGCTGCTCGGCGATCTCGCGGGCCCGCTTGGACTGGGTCAGCCAGTCCTGCACGCTGCCTTCGTACTCGCGCCAGTGGCCGTTGCCCTCGAAGGCGATGGTGCTGGTGACCACGTTGTCGAGGAAAGTCCGGTCGTGGCTCACGAGGAACACGGTGCCGTCGTAGTCCTGCAGCAGGTTTTCGAGCAGTTCCAGGGTGTCGATATCCAGGTCGTTGGTCGGCTCGTCGAGCACCAGCACGTTGGCGGGGCGGGCGAACAGGCGGGCGAGCAGCAGGCGGTTGCGCTCGCCGCCGCTGAGCGAGCGCACGGGGGAGTTGGCGCGCGCGGGGGAGAACAGGAAGTCGGACAGGTAGCTCTTGACGTGCTTGCGCTGGCTGCCGATCTCGATCCACTCGCTGCCGGGGCTGATGAAGTCTTCGAGCGTGGCGTCGAGGTCGAGCTTGTCGCGCATCTGGTCGAAATACGCCACCTGCAGGTTGGTGCCGCGGCGGATCTTGCCGCTGTCGGGTTCGAGCTCGCCCAGGATCAGCTTGAGCAGGGTGGTCTTGCCAGCGCCGTTGGGGCCGAGCAGGCCGACCTTGTCGCCGCGCAGGATGGTGCCGGTGAAGTTGCGGATGACGGTCTTCTCGCCGAAGGACTTGGTGGCCTCGGTGAGTTCAGCCACGATCTTGCCGCTGGACTGGCCGGAGGCCACGTCCATATTGACGCTGCCTTGCACTTCCCGACGGGAGGCGCGGCTGGCGCGCAGTTCCTGCAGGCGGGTGATGCGGCTCTGGCTGCGGGTGCGGCGGGCCTCGACGCCCTTGCGGATCCAGATTTCTTCCTGGGCCAGCAGCTTGTCGGCCTTGGCACTGATCACGGCTTCCTGGGCGAGCTGCTCTTCCTTCTGTACAAGGTACTGCTCGAAATTGCCGGGGTAGGAACTCAGCTTGCCCCGGTCCAGCTCCACGATGCGGGTGGCGACGCGGTTCAGGAAGCTGCGGTCATGGGTGATGGTGACGACGCTGCCCTTGAAGTCGATCAGCAGTTGTTCGAGCCACTCGATGGAGTCCAGGTCCAGGTGGTTGGTGGGCTCGTCCAATAGAAGGACGTCCGGGGCGGCCACCAGGGCTTGGGCCAGGGCGACACGCTTGCGGGTACCGCCAGAGAGGGAGCCGACGCGGGCGTTGCGGTCGAGGTGGAGGCGATGCAGCGTTTCTTCGACGCGCTGCTCCCAGTTCCAGGCGTCGAAGGCTTCGATCTGGGACTGGAGGGCGTCGAGGTCCAGGCCATCCGCACCAGACAGATAGAGATCGCGAATGGCAATGACGGGCCCCAGGCCCTGGCTGGCTGCTGTGAAGACGTCCGCATCCATATCCAGTGCCGGCTCCTGGGCCACGTAGGCCACCCGGAGGTTCTGCTGGAGCTGAAGGGTGCCATCGTCCGTCTTTTCAAGACCGCCCAGGATCTTGAGCATGGACGACTTGCCAGCGCCGTTGCGGCCGATCAGGCCGATGCGTTCCGATTCGAGAAGAGAGAAGTCCGCATGATCGAGCAGCGGGACGTGACCGAACGCGAGTTGTGCGTCGAGGAGTGTGATGAGTGCCATGTGGCACGGATTATCGGAGGGGGCACAAGACAGGGATAAGCAAGGGCTAGGCGCGCGCTTCTATATAAGGAGGCCTTGAAGACGATTCTGTTGAGAGAAGTCTTGCGCGGCCCGAAAAGTGGCATATACTCGTGGGCTCGACAGATATTGCAGCGATGTGATGTGCAGGTGGTGAGGTCCTTAGGGATTGATCTGCATGCGGGTTGAGAAAAAAGTCCTCGAAAGTTGACGGTGCT